>NZ_CP107968.1:2052500-3315000 GCF_036084755.1 Streptomyces sp. NBC_00370 | reverse complement strand
CGTCGTGACTGCGTGCCTTTTGAAGAATGAGCCTGCGAGTTTGCGGTGTGTTGCGAGGTTAACCCGTGTGGGGAAGCCGTAGCGAAAGCGAGTCCGAATAGGGCGACATAGTAGCGCGCTCAAGACCCGAAGCGGAGTGATCTAGCCATGGGCAGGTTGAAGCGGCTGTAAGAGGTCGTGGAGGACCGAACCCACCAGGGTTGAAAACCTGGGGGATGACCTGTGGTTAGGGGTGAAAGGCCAATCAAACTCCGTGATAGCTGGTTCTCCCCGAAATGCATTTAGGTGCAGCGTCGTGTGTTTCTTGCCGGAGGTAGAGCACTGGATAGGCGATGGGCCCTACCGGGTTACTGACCTTAGCCAAACTCCGAATGCCGGTAAGTGAGAGCGCGGCAGTGAGACTGTGGGGGATAAGCTCCATGGTCGAGAGGGAAACAGCCCAGAGCATCGACTAAGGCCCCTAAGCGTACGCTAAGTGGGAAAGGATGTGGAGTCGCAGAGACAACCAGGAGGTTGGCTTAGAAGCAGCCACCCTTGAAAGAGTGCGTAATAGCTCACTGGTCAAGTGATTCCGCGCCGACAATGTAGCGGGGCTCAAGCGTACCGCCGAAGTCGTGTCATTCCAGCATGAGGGCCAACGCCCGTTGGGATGGGTAGGGGAGCGTCGTGTGCCGGGTGAAGCCTCCGCGGAAGCGAGGGGTGGACGGTTCACGAGTGAGAATGCAGGCATGAGTAGCGATACACACGTGGGAAACGTGTGCGCCGATTGACTAAGGGTTCCTGGGTCAAGCTGATCTGCCCAGGGTAAGTCGGGACCTAAGGCGAGGCCGACAGGCGTAGTCGATGGATAACCGGTTGATATTCCGGTACCCGCTTTGAAACGCCCAGTACTGAACCCATTAATGCTAAGGCCGTGAAGCCGTCCTGGAGCCTTCGGGCAAAGGGGAGTGGTGGAGCCGCCGGTCCAAGGTGGTAGTAGGTAAGCGATGGGGTGACGCAGGAAGGTAGTCCAGCCCGGGCGGTGGTTGTCCCGGGGTAAGGGTGTAGGGCGTTGTGTAGGTAAATCCGCACAACATTAAGTCTGAGACCTGATGCCGAGCCGATTGTGGTGAAGTGGATGATCCTATGCTGTCGAGAAAAGCCTCTAGCGAGTTTCATGGCGGCCCGTACCCTAAACCGACTCAGGTGGTCAGGTAGAGAATACCGAGGCGTTCGGGTGAACTATGGTTAAGGAACTCGGCAAAATGCCCCCGTAACTTCGGGAGAAGGGGGGCCATTCCTGGTGATCATCTTTACGGTGTGAGCTTGGGGTGGCCGCAGAGACCAGCGAGAAGCGACTGTTTACTAAAAACACAGGTCCGTGCGAAGCCGTAAGGCGATGTATACGGACTGACGCCTGCCCGGTGCTGGAACGTTAAGGGGACCGGTTAGTCACATTTCGGTGTGGCGAAGCTGAGAACTTAAGCGCCAGTAAACGGCGGTGGTAACTATAACCATCCTAAGGTAGCGAAATTCCTTGTCGGGTAAGTTCCGACCTGCACGAATGGCGTAACGACTTCTCGACTGTCTCAACCATAGGCCCGGTGAAATTGCACTACGAGTAAAGATGCTCGTTTCGCGCAGCAGGACGGAAAGACCCCGGGACCTTTACTACAGTTTGATATTGGTGTTCGGTTCGGCTTGTGTAGGATAGGTGGGAGACTGTGAAGCTTGGACGCCAGTTCAGGTGGAGTCGTCGTTGAAATACCACTCTGGTCGTGCTGGATGTCTAACCTGGGTCCGTGATCCGGATCAGGGACAGTGTCTGATGGGTAGTTTAACTGGGGCGGTTGCCTCCTAAAGAGTAACGGAGGCGCCCAAAGGTTCCCTCAGCCTGGTTGGTAATCAGGTGTTGAGTGTAAGTGCACAAGGGAGCTTGACTGTGAGACCGACGGGTCGAGCAGGGACGAAAGTCGGGACTAGTGATCCGGCGGTGGCTTGTGGAAGCGCCGTCGCTCAACGGATAAAAGGTACCCCGGGGATAACAGGCTGATCTTCCCCAAGAGTCCATATCGACGGGATGGTTTGGCACCTCGATGTCGGCTCGTCGCATCCTGGGGCTGGAGTCGGTCCCAAGGGTTGGGCTGTTCGCCCATTAAAGCGGTACGCGAGCTGGGTTTAGAACGTCGTGAGACAGTTCGGTCCCTATCCGCTGTGCGCGTAGGAGTCTTGAGAAGGGCTGTCCCTAGTACGAGAGGACCGGGACGGACGAACCTCTGGTGTGCCAGTTGTCCTGCCAAGGGCATGGCTGGTTGGCTACGTTCGGGAGGGATAACCGCTGAAAGCATCTAAGCGGGAAGCCTGCTTCGAGATGAGGACTCCCACCCCCTTTGAGGGGTTAAGGCTCCCAGTAGACGACTGGGTTGATAGGCCAGATGTGGAAGACCGGTAACGGTTGGAGCTGACTGGTACTAATAGGCCGAGGGCTTGTCCTCAGTTGCTCGCGTCCACTGTGTTAGTTCTGAAGTAACGAACAGCTGTGTTCATATCCGGTGGTTCAACTTCATAGTGTTTCGGTGGTCATTGCGTGAGGGAAACGCCCGGTTACATTCCGAACCCGGAAGCTAAGCCTCATTGCGCCGATGGTACTGCAGGGGGGACCCTGTGGGAGAGTAGGACGCCGCCGAACAATCTTTAGATAAATCAGGGAAGCCCCTGCACCTTCACGGTGCGGGGGCTTTTCTGCGTTCAAAAACAAGTTGTCCAGCCCGGCCCGGCCCTTTCGGGCCTAGGGCCCGCTACAGCCGACCCGCCGCCTTCAATGCCAGGTATGCATCCGCCAGCGCCGGGGCCAGCTTCTCCGGTGTGGCGTCAACGACCGTCACGCCGTATCGCTGCAACTGCTCCGCTGTGCGGCGTCGGCCGGCCTGGGCCTGGCTGCCTGCTGCTGCTTCGTAGACCGTGTCCACTGTTCCGCGTCCGCCGGCCATTTCCTCTACGTGCGGGTCGGCCACCGACGCCACGACGACCGTGTGCCGCTGGGTGAGTTGGGGGAGTACGGGCAGCAGGCCTTCCTCGATCGCTGCCGCGTCGAGTGTCGTCAGCAGTACGACCAGCGAACCTCGCCTGGCGTTTCTCAGTACCGCTGACGTGAGGCCGCGGGCATCCGTCTCCACCAGTTCGGGTTCGAGCGTGGCCATCGCGGCCACCAGGGCGGGCAGCACGTCACCCCCCGACCTGCGGGCCACCTGGGCCCGGATCCTGCGGTCGTAGGCCAGCAGGTCCACCCTGTCGCCCGCGCGTGACGCGAGTGCGGCCAGCAGGAGTGTCGCGTCCATCGAGGCGTCCAGGCGCGGGATGTCGCCGACGCGGCCGGCCGACGTCCGGCCGGTGTCGAGGACGACGAGGATGTGCCGGTCGCGTTCGGGGCGCCAGGTGCGTACGGCGACCGCTGACTGGCGTGCGGTGGCCCGCCAGTCGATGGAGCGGGTGTCGTCCCCGGGTACGTACGAGCGCAGGCTGTCGAATTCGGTGCCCTCGCCGCGGGTGAGGACGCTGGTGCGGCCGTCGAGTTCGCGGAGCCTGGCCAGTCGTGACGGCAGGTGCTTGCGGCTGGTGAAGGGCGGCAGCACGCGGACCGTCCACGGCACCTGGTGGTTGCCCTGCCGGGCCGCGAGGCCGAGCGGTCCTACCGAGCGCACCGTGACGCGGTCCGCGCGCCGGTCGCCGCGGCGGTTGGGGCGCAGCAGTGTGGTGAGTCTGCGGCGTTCGCCTGCCGGCACGGTCAAGGTGTGGCGGGACGCGGCCTGTTCGGTGCCTGCCTGCCAGCTGCTCGGCGGCCAGGCGTCGCGGAGTTGGGCGCGGAGAGGGCGGCGGGAGGGGTTGGTGACGGTGAGCTGTACCTCGGCGCCGTCACCGAGTCGAACTGAGGTGTCACCGCTTCGGGTGAATTGGAGCTTTTGCACTGGCGCGGCCAGGGCGTAGTCGCACAGAATTGCGAGGGACAGGGGGGCTTCGACGGCAAGGATCCCGGTCCAGCTGGGGGCGAAGAGGCCCACGGGGATGGAGCCGAGGGCCGCCAGTAGCGCGGTTCGTCCGGTGAGGGCCATGGGTCATCGCCTCATCGGGGGACGGGGACATGGGCGAGGAGCGCGGTGATGACGGAGTCCGCTGTGACTCCCTCCATCTCGGCCTCAGGGCGGAGTTGGACGCGGTGGCGCAGCGTGGGGAGGGCGAGGGCTTTCACGTCGTCGGGGGTGACGTAGTCCCGGCCGGTGAGCCAGGCCCAGGCCCTGGCGGTGGAGAGCAGGGCGGTGGCGCCTCGGGGCGAGACGCCGAGTGTGAGTGAGGGGGATTCACGGGTGGCACGGCAGATATCGACCACATAGCCGGCGATCTCGGGTGAGACCGATGTCTTGGCGACGGCGGCGCGGGCTGCTTCCAGGTCTGCGGGGCCTGCGACGGGGCCTATCCCGGCGGCTTTGAGATCGCGCGGGTTGAAGCCGTCCGCATGGCGGGTGAGGACGTTGATCTCGTCCTCGCGGCCCGGCAGCGGGACGGTGAGCTTGAGGAGGAAGCGGTCCAGTTGGGCTTCCGGGAGGGGGTAGGTGCCTTCGTACTCGACGGGGTTCTGGGTCGCCGCGACGAGGAACGGGTCGGGCAGCGGGCGCGGGGTGCCGTCGACGGTGACCTGCCGCTCCTCCATTGCCTCCAGCAGTGACGACTGGGTCTTGGGCGGGGTGCGGTTGATCTCGTCGGCCAGCAGCAGATTGGTGAAGACGGGACCGGGCTGGAAGGAGAACTCTGCGGTCCTGGAGTCGTAGATGAGCGAGCCGGTGACGTCGCTGGGCATCAGATCGGGGGTGAACTGGACGCGCTTCGTGTCGAGTTCGAGGGAGGCTGCGAGTGCTCGTACCAGGAGGGTCTTCGCGACTCCGGGGACTCCTTCGAGCAGGACGTGACCCCGACACAGGAGAGCGACGACAAGACCGGTGACGGCGGAGTCCTGGCCGACCACCGCCTTCGCGATCTCGGTGCGCAGGGCCTCCAGGGAAGCGCGGGCGCTGTCCGAGTTCACAGCGGTCTCAGGGGTCGGGGCACTCATGAGGTGCGTACCTCTCTTTCGAGGGCGTCGAGTTGGTCGGCCAGGCGGACGAGAGCGGCGTCCTCGGCCGGTGCCTGGCCGAACAGCAGAGCTGACGGGTTCACGGAGGCGTGGGGGAGCCGCGCGGAGACGGCGGCTGTCAGGACGTGGGGGGAGTGGGCGTCCGCAGGCGGGACGCCGAGAAGAGAGGCGAGCCGTTCCCTGGTCGCCGAGCGCAGTGCCGTTGCCGCGCGGTCCCTGGCGTTGGTCTTGCGGTAGAGGCGGGCGCGGCCCTCGGTGGCTTCCGAGGCGCGGATCGCTACGGGGAGCCGTTCCGGGACGAGCGGGCCCAGCCTGCGTGCTCGCCAGACGGCGGCGAGTATCGCGGCGAAGAAGAGCTGGAGGGTGCCCCAGAGCCAGCCGGAAGGGATGAGGTCGATGAAGCTCTTTTCGCCGTCATCGCCGTTGCTGTTTGCCGAGGGATCAGTGAGCGAGGGGAGGTACCAGACGAGATGAGGCCGGGAGCCGAGGAGTTGAAGGGCCAGCGACGCGTTGCCCTGCTTGTCGAGGCGTTCGTTGTAGAGGAGGTCGGGCGAGCCGAGCAGCACGGTGTCGGCTGTGCCGGCGTCGGTGTCCGTCCCCGTGCCGGTGATGAGCAGGCTGGGCAGTCCGTCGCTCGGGTAGCAGGCGTTCGTCCTGCTGGTGTCGTCGGTTGTGCTGTCCGTCGTGTAGCGCTCGCCGCCGATGTCGACGGTGCCCGCGCGGCGGGCGGCGGGGAGGGCGCAGCGGGGGGCGCGGGCGGAGACCTGGGCGGGAGCGTCCGTGCGGACGCCGGGGGCGAGTATGCCGACCGAGGCGGGTCCGGCGCCGAGGAGGACGGTGCGGCCTCCGGAGGACGCTGTCGCGTTGTGCAGCGACCGTTGCTGAGCGGGAGTCAGCAGGTCGGGTGTGGTCACCAGGAGTGTGGTGTCCGGGCCGGTGGCCGCTGTGGCTTCGCGGAGTGTGGTGGCGACATCGACGGAGACGCCACTGGCCTTGAGGAGTTCGGCGGTGGCGCGGCTGCCGAACTGGTCGGCGGAGCGTGGGTCGAGCCGGCCGTGCTTCTCACCGGAGTTCAGGGCGGCCAAGGTGATGCCGGCGATCAGGAGGATGACGAGGGCCAGCAGGAGTCCGCGGCCTCGGGTCCAGATCTGCCGGGCCGTCGGGGAGATGGATGTGGCCGGGGGCGCGGCGACGGGGGGAGCGGGGTCGGTCAGGGAGGTCATGGGGCGGTTCCCCCCGCTCCGGCGGCTGCCGGGCTCAGTTGGGGCTTTGCCCGTTGCAGAGCGAGGTCGAGTTCCCGCATCCGCAGGTATGCGTCCTGGTCGGCTGTGCGGCCGCCGTATGTGACGGCGTCGAACTCGCGGGCTGCGGTTCGGAGTCGGTCGGCGTGTGCGGGGAGCGGGTGTCCGGCGTCGAGGGCTGCTTCGACGGCGGTGCGGCCGGGACGCGGGTCGAGCAGGGCCCGTTCCTCCAGGGAGCGGACGACGGCTCGCATCCGTTCCTGGAGGGCCTGGTTCCAGCGTCCGGCCGCCGCGTGTGCTTCCGCCGCGGTGCGGTGCTCGGCGGCGCTGCGGGGGCCCTCGTCGAAGAGCGTCCCCGCAGTGCCGGGTATGCGGCGGGGGGTGCCGAGGCGCCACCAGAGGGCGGCTGCCAGCGCGAGGACGAGTACGGCGACGGCGATGAGTCCGAGTGTGCCGCCGGGGGTCGCGCCGGAGGCGGAGTTGAAGAGGTCGTCGACCCAGTCCCAGAACCGGTCCAGTGCGCGGCGGAGGAGGCTGGGGTCGTTCTGGTGGTACAGCGGCTTGGACAGTTCGCGTCTGGCAGCTTCACGGGCCGGGTCGCGCGGGGTGTCCACCGGGATGTCGCCCCGCGCGCCCGCCATGAGCCATGCCGCTGCCGTCTCCCCCGTGATGGACACCGTGTCAGTACCCCGAAGGACCCTGGTCCGGACGGCCGTTGCCGTCCGGTGTGAGGCCGGCGGCGCGGGCCAGCTCCAGGTCGAGGGCCTCGCGCCGGATGCGCTGGTCCACGTAGAGGAGCACGGTCACGCCGGCGGAGATGGGGTAGGTGATCGCGGCGGCGATCACGGATCCGATACCGGTGATGATCATGAAGGGCCAGCCGAAGTCGGGCGTGGTGCTGCTGAACAGCCCGTCGAGGCTCTCACCGTCCACGGCCGAGGCGATCAGGCTGAACGGCACGGCGATGATCATGGAGACCATGAAGGTCAGCACCAGGGTGAGCAGCAGGATGCCGAAGGTGCGCCACCAGGCTCCGCGTACGAGCTTGGCGGAGCGGCGCAGCGACGGCAGGATGCCTTGGCGCTCCAGCATCAGGGCGGGGGACGCGAGGGTGAGGCGCACCCAGAGCCATACGACCACGACCGAGGCGGCGAGTCCGCCGAGGACGGCGAGCGCGGCTGCTCCGCCGCCGCCTCCGGCCAGTGTGCCCACCAGCACCCCGGGCAGGATGCCGACGCCGAGGATGGCGGCGTACATCACCGGCAGCAGCACGGTCAGCCCGAGCAGTTGCGGGATCCGGGGCCTGGCCTCGTGCCAGGCTTCGGAGAGCGACACGGAGCGGCCCAGTACGGACCGGCTGATCACCACGGTCAGCACGGCCGTGGTGAAGAGCGTGCCGATCAGGGTGATGACAACGGAGGGTACGAGGGCGAGCAGGCTCGACTGCATGGAGTCGACGGCCTGGTTCAGCGCCTCGGACGGCGAGGCGTTCGGGTCGATCTCGGTCGGGTCGGGCAGCAGGTAGTGCTGGGCGAGCAGGTCGCAGATCTGGGTGACCACGGCGACGGCGATGGTCACGCCGAGCACGATGCGCCAGTGGGCGCGCGCCGTGGAGACGGCTCCGTCGAGGAGTTCGCCGACGCCGAGCGGGCGGAGCGGGATCACGCCGGGCTTGGCCGCCGGCGGCCGTCCCCAGAAGGGGCCGGGGCCGCCAGGGCCGCCGGGGCCCGGGGCGCCGCCCCAGCCCGGTGCGGGCCTGGGCTGCGGGACGGGACCCGCGCCCTGCTGGCTCGGCGGGGCCCACTGTCCTGGTGGCGGCTGGGTCGCGGACCAGCCAGGAGGCGAACCGGCCTCGTCGGTGGGGCCGGCGGGGCGGGGCACGCCGCTGTTCTGGCCGTCGGACGGGGCAGATCCGGGCGATGCCCAGCCCGGAGTGTCGTTCACGGTCGTCCACCTCGTGGATTGGTTGCGGGGCCGGCTCGGCGATCGGGCGCTGCGGGAGCGTCCTTTCGCGTACCGGGCGGCGGGCTGGCAGCCATCGTGCCACGCGTGGGTGCCTGGTGGGCCGGGCGCGGTATCTCCTTATCACCCTGTTCCCCGCCACTCGTTGCCTTCAATGTCGGTGCCGGAGCGGGCAGACTGGGCGGATGGCTGATCAGTACGTACAGAAGCCCGTCGGCGCAGAGCCGTCCATGCTCCCCACGCTTCGCTGGGACGAGCCGCCGGAGGGGCCCGTGCTGGTCCTCCTCGACCAGACGAGACTGCCGGTCGAAGAAGCGGAGTTCGTCTGTACGGACGTGCCTGCCTTGGTGCAGGCGATCCGGACGCTCGTCGTGCGGGGTGCGCCGGTGCTGGGGATCGCCGGTGCCTACGGGGTGGCGCTCGCGGCGGCGCGGGGCTTCGACGTGGAGGACGCAGCGGAGATCCTGGCGCAGGCGCGGCCCACCGCGGTCAATCTCGGCCTCGGCGTACGGCGGGCCCGCGACGCGTACCGGGCCGCTGCGGACAAGGGCGCGGATCTGGAGCAGGCGGCGGCTGCCGCGCTCGCCGAGGCGAGGCTGCTGCACCAGGAGGACGCGCAGGCCAGCGCCCAGATGGCGGAGGCCGGGCTGACGCTGCTTGACGAGCTGCTGCCGGGCGGCAACCACCGGATCCTGACGCACTGCAACACCGGGGCGCTCGTCTCGGGCGGGGACGGTACGGCGTTCGCCGTCGCGCTGTCCGCGCACCGGGCGGGCCGGCTGCGGCGGCTGTGGGTGGACGAGACGCGTCCGCTGCTCCAGGGCTCCCGGCTGACGGCGTACGAGGCGGCGCGCAGCGGGATGGCGTACACGCTGCTCACGGACAACGCCGCCGGTTCGCTGTTCGCGGCGGGGGAGGTCGACGCGGTCCTGGTGGGCGCGGACCGGATCGCGGCCGACGGTTCGGTGGCGAACAAGGTGGGGAGCTATCCGCTCGCCGTGCTCGCCAAGTACCACAATGTGCCGTTCGTCGTGGTCGCCCCGACCACGACGATCGACCTGGAGACGCCGGACGGGGCGTCGATCGAGGTGGAGCAGCGGCCTGGGCAGGAGGTGACGGAGCTCACGGCGCCGCAGCTCGCGTCGGCGGGGGCGGAGGCGACCGGGATGCCGGTCGCGCCGCTGGGGACGCAGGCGTACAACCCGGCGTTCGACATCACGCCGCCGGAGTTGGTGACGGCGATCGTGACCGAGCACGGGGTGCTCTCGCCGGTGACGGGGGCCGCGCTCGTCGAGCTGGCGGCCAGGTCACGTCGAGTGACGACCGGTTGACGGGGCTGCCCGCAGGCGTCCCGTTTGCGGTCCGAACATCCATAAACCCTGTTCACTCCACTACCGTGTGGGGGCGATGGGGAGTGAGCCCCGTTCATCGGTGCACGTCGTCGCTGTTCAGTGAGACAAATCACGCATGTCTACGCAACGGAAATGAAAATGGGATGATGTCGATATGAAGGGACGCGTCCTCGTCGTCGATGACGACACCGCACTGGCCGAGATGCTCGGGATTGTGCTGCGTGGTGAAGGGTTCGAGCCGTCGTTCGTGGCGGACGGCGACAAAGCGCTTGCCGCATTCCGTGAGGCGAAGCCTGATCTGGTGCTGCTGGATCTCATGCTTCCCGGCCGGGACGGCATCGAGGTGTGCCGGCTCATCCGGGCCGAGTCCGGGGTGCCGATCGTCATGCTGACGGCCAAGAGCGACACCGTCGACGTGGTTGTCGGTCTTGAGTCCGGCGCCGATGACTACATCGTCAAGCCGTTCAAGCCCAAGGAGCTGGTGGCGCGCATCAGGGCGCGGCTGCGCAGGTCCGAGGAGCCGGCTCCGGAGCAGCTGACCATCGGCGATCTGGTCATCGATGTGGCAGGGCACTCGGTGAAGCGGGAGGGGCAGTCCATCGCTCTGACGCCGCTGGAGTTCGACCTGCTCGTCGCGCTGGCCCGTAAGCCGTGGCAGGTGTTCACCCGTGAGGTGCTGCTGGAGCAGGTGTGGGGGTACCGGCACGCCGCGGACACCCGACTGGTCAATGTCCATGTGCAGCGGCTGCGTTCCAAGGTCGAGAAGGACCCGGAGCGGCCCGAGATCGTGGTGACCGTCCGTGGTGTCGGCTACAAGGCAGGACCGAGCTGACATGTCCGGCGGCAGCGCTGCTCCGAAGCCCGGGGGGCCGGGAGTCCGTACGGGGCGGACTGCCGGTTCCGGACGGGTGTCCGCCTGGTTCGGCCGGCCCGGCAGGCTGCTCCAGGACGGTGCGCCCGGCGGGCCCGTCGTGCGGCTCCTGGTGCGCTGGGTGAGGCGGCCGCTGCTGCCCGCCGTGCGGCTGTGGCGGCGCAACATCCAGCTGCGGGTCGTCGCGGCGACGCTGCTGATGTCGCTCGGTGTGGTGCTGCTGCTCGGGTTCGTGGTCATCGGGCAGGTGCGCAACGGCCTGCTGGAGGCCAAGGAGAAGGCGGCGCAGAGCCAGGCGGCCGGTGGTTTCACCGTGGCGCAGGAGAAGGCCGACGCGCCCGCTGCGCCGGGTACCAGGGGCGACAGCGGCTCGGGCGGTACGCCGGGCCGTAACTCCTGGCGGACCGAGCTGGTCGAGCAGCTCGCCAGCGGTGGCCCCGGTGCCTTCAACGTGGTGGCGCTCAGCGGCGACGCGACGGACCCCGGATCCACCAACCGTGCGCCGCGCGCCTCGGGCGGGGTGGACTTCGGCAGCATCCCGGCGGATCTGCGGGCCCAGGTCGGCGGCGGCAAGGGCGAGTTCGAGCGGTACGCCCAGATCAAGTACACGGACGCGTCCGACGCGCGGAAGCCGGAGCCCGGCCTGATCATCGGCAAGCGGCTCAACGACGTCGACCGCAATTCCTACGAGCTGTACTACCTCTTCCCGCTGAACCAGGAGGAGCAGTCCCTCAACCTGGTCAAGGGCACCCTCGCGACGGCGGGTCTGTTCGTCGTCGTGCTGCTCGGTGCCATCGCCTGGCTGGTGGTCCGGCAGGTCGTCACCCCCGTACGGATGGCAGCCGGCATCGCCGAGCGGCTTTCCGCGGGGCGCCTCCAGGAGCGGATGAAGGTCACCGGCGAGGACGACATCGCGCGGCTCGGCGAGGCGTTCAACAAGATGGCGCAGAACCTCCAGCTCAAGATCCAGCAGCTGGAGGAGCTGTCCAGGATGCAGCGGCGCTTCGTCTCCGACGTCTCGCACGAGCTGCGGACGCCGCTGACGACGGTGCGGATGGCGGCCGACGTCATCCATGACGCGCGGATGGACTTCGACCCGGTGACGGCCCGCTCCGCGGAGCTGCTCGGGGACCAGCTCGACCGTTTCGAGTCGCTGCTGTCGGACCTGCTGGAGATCAGCCGCTTCGACGCGGGCGCGGCGGCGCTGGAGGCCGAGCCGATAGATCTGCGCGAGGTCGTACGGCGGGTCATCGGCGGCGCCGAGCCGCTGGCCGAGCGCAAGGGCACCCGGATCCGGGTCGTCGGTGACGAGCAGCCCGTGGTCGCCGAGGCTGATGCCCGCCGGGTCGAGCGGGTGCTGCGCAATCTCGTCGTCAACGCCGTGGAGCACGGCGAGGGCAGGGACGTCGTGGTCAGGATGGCCGTCGCGGGCGGGGCGGTCGCCGTCGCCGTACGCGACTACGGCGTGGGCCTGAAGCCCGGTGAGGCGACCCGGGTGTTCAACCGCTTCTGGCGCGCCGACCCGGCCAGGGCGCGCACCACGGGCGGCACCGGACTCGGTCTGTCCATCGCCGTCGAGGACGCGCGGCTGCACGGCGGCTGGCTCCAGGCGTGGGGGGAGCCGGGCGGCGGTTCGCAGTTCCGGCTGACCCTGCCGCGCACGGCGGACGAGTCGCTGCGCGGCTCACCCATACCCCTGGAACCCGAGGACTCGCGGCGCAACCGCGAGCGGTCGGCGGTCGGCGACGCCCAGGAGAACCCGCACCGGCTGGCGAGCGTGCCGGCCCAGCCGAGGCTGGACCGCTCGGCGCTGCCGGTGCCGCCCCAGCCGGACCGCAACGCGACGTCGGTCGACCCGGCGGCGCTGCCCGGCAACGGCTCGCGGGTGGTCGCGCGGCCGACGGGCGAGCGGGCGGGCGACGGGTCCGCCGACGACTCCGTGCGCGATGCTGTAGGTGAACGTGACACTGCACGCCGGGCATCGGAGCGGGAGGACACGACTCGTGGGCGCTGACCGCCGCCGGGGAGGCACAAGGGGCGTGCCGCGCCTGCCGGTTCTGCTGGCGGCGGTGTCCCTGACACTGGCCGGCTGCGCCACGATCCCGCACAGCGGTGACGTGGAGCCGGTCACGCAGTCCCCGCACGGGGAGTCCCAGGTGCGGGTGTACGCGGTGCCGCCCAAGGAGAAGGCGGGTCCCGACGAGATCGTGGACGGCTTCCTGGAGGCGATGACGAGTGACGACCCCGACTTCGCGATGGCCAGGAAGTATCTGACGAAGCAGGCGTCGAAGGACTGGCGTCCCGAGGACAGCACGACGGTGCTGCAGGACGCACCCGACCGCGCGGACGCGGACGGGACGGGGCAGGGCGGTGGTTCGGGGCTGAAGTACCCGCTGTACGGCGAGCGGATCGCCGAGGTGGACTCCGCGCACTCGTACCAGCCGGTCACACCGACCTCGTACAAGGGCACCATCCATCTCGTGCAGCAGAAGACGGGCGACACCAAGGAGTGGCGCATCGACCAACTGCCGCCGGGGCTGGTGCTCGGTGAGTACGACTTCCAGCGCAACTACCGCTCCGTGGACAAGTACTACTTCGCCTCCGGCCGTAAGCAGCTGGTCGCCGATCCGGTCTACATCCGGCAGCGGATAGATCCCACGACCCGGATGGACCCGTTCACGCAGGCCGTCAAGTCGCTGCTCGACGGGCCGACGAACTGGCTGAAGCCGGTGGTCGATTCGCCGTTCCCGACGGGTACGCAGCTGGCGCGCGGCACCAGATCGCTGGAGTTCGACGACCGGAACGCGCTGAAGGTGCCGCTCAACGAGAGCGCGGCGAAGGCGGGCCGGGCGCAGTGCCGGAAGATGGCGGCGCAACTGTTCTTCACCCTGCGGGACCTGACGTCGACCCGGGTCGGGCAGATCGAACTGCTCGCGGGCGGTTCGTCGTTGTGCGTGCTGAGCGAGGACCAGGCCGCGGAGTTCGCGCCCGACCAGGGCACGGGCGGCGAGGACCCGTACTTCGTCAACGCCCAGGGGCGGTTGGCGCAGCTGAAGATCGACGGTTCCGACCCGGTCGTCCCCGACCCGGTGGCCGGGCCGTTCGGTGACGGCAGGACGAAGCTGGACACGGTCGCCGTCGCACGCGACGAGCGGCGCGCCGCCGGGGTGGGCGGCGGCGGCAAATCGCTGTACGTGACGTCGATCGTCAACGACGGCGATCCGGTGGAGCCGCTGCTGAGCAGCGCGGCCAAGCAGCCCAAGGACCGGCTCTCCGCGCCGAGCTGGGACGGCGGCGGTGACCTGTGGGTCGCCGACCGGGATCCGGCGAAGCCGCGGCTGCTGCGGTTCGCCGGGGGCGTGGCACCGCCGAAGGAGGTCCCGGTCGACGGGCTCGACGGGCGGCGGATCGAGGCGCTGCGGGTGTCGGCCGACGGGGTGCGGATCGCGCTGCTGCTGACGCAGGAGGGCCGGACGAGCCTGGAGATCGGCCGGGTGGAGCGGCACGGCTCGGGCGCGGACGAGACGGTGTCCGTGGTGGAACTGCAGTCCGCGGCGCCGCAGATGGAGACGGTGACCGCGGTGTCCTGGGCGGGTCCCAGCCGGCTGGTCGTCGTCGGCAAGGAGTCCGGCGGTGTGCAGCAGGTGCGTTACATGCAGACCGACGGGTCGACGTCGGCGGCCGGGGTGCTGCCGGGGCTGAACCAGGTGACGGCCATCGCCGCCGCCGACAACGACGAGCAGCCGGTGATGGCCGACTCGCAGGACGCGGGGATCGTCCAGCTGCCGTCGGGCGCCAATTGGCAGACCATGGTGGAGACGGGCTCCTCGCCTGTCTATCCCGGGTGAGCCGGGCTGTTCACGGGGTCGTCGAGAGGGTTGTCCACAGGGCTGGCCGGATCCTCCCGGGGTTGGCACAGTGAATGCCATGCGGGGCTGGTGGCGAGAGATCAGCGGTCTGGTGCTCCCGGTCGCCTGTGGGGGCTGCGGCAGTCCCCGGACGGCGCTGTGCGAGGACTGCGGCCGGGCGCTGTACGGGATGTGGCCGTGCCGGGTGCGGCCGGTGCCGGAGCCGGCCGGGCTGCCGGCGGTCCACGCAGCGGCGCCGTACGAGGACGCGGTACGGGCGGTGCTGCTCGCGCACAAGGAGCGCGGCGCGCTCGGCCTCGCGGGGCCGCTGGGCAGGGCTCTGGCCGGGGCCGTGGAGGCCGCTGTGCCGCCGGGTACGGGCGTGGGGCCGCTGCTGCTGGTCCCGATGCCTTCGACGCGGCGCGCGGTGGCGGCGCGCGGGCATGACGCGGCGCGCCGGATCGCGCTGGCGGCCGCGGGTGAGCTGCGGCGGGCCGGCCGGGACGCCCGGGTGCTTCCGGTGCTGCGGCAGCGCCGGGTGGTGGCCGATCAGGCGGGCCTCGGTGCCCGTCAGAGGCAGGCGAACCTGTCCGGGGCGCTGGAGGTCGCCGTGGGCGGCGCGAGGCTCCTGGAGAGCGGCAGAGCGGTCCTCGTGGACGACGTCATGACGACCGGCGCGTCACTGGCCGAGGCGGCCCGCGCCCTGCATTCCGCGATACGGCCGGGCATTCCGGGATTCGGTCAGGTGAGCGCCGCGGTGATCGCCGCACCGCCCCTGTCCTTCGAAATAAACCGGAACTGATCAGTATTTTGCATCTCCGCAGGTAAACCGGGCAGAGAAACACCTGAACGGGCGTACGCGCTGGTAGCGGGTGCCGACACCCCTCCAGGAGGGCTATGTTCGGTTGTAAGGCTTGGCGAAAGCCGGTACAGCCGTCATTAACGGAGTTCCTCGCTTCTTGGGGTGGAGACCTTGCCGATGGGGAAGGGGAGGTGAAAGTCACCAAGTCCGAGACTCCGGTGACAACTGGGGTCTGGTGCAACAGTGGGGACGCCCCGCAGCGAAGCGGGGCGATCCGGGAACGGAGTTCTGCGTGGACATCGTCGTCAAGGGCCGCAAGACAGAGGTGCCTGAGCGGTTCCGCAAGCACGTGGCCGAGAAGCTGAAGCTGGAGAAGATCCAGAAGCTCGACGGCAAGGTGATCAGCCTGGACGTCGAGGTGTCCAAGGAACACAACCCCCGTCAGGCGGACCGCTGTGACCGGGTGGAGATCACCCTGCGCTCGCGTGGTCCGGTGATCCGGGCGGAGGCCGCGGCAGGCGACCCGTACGCGGCTTTGGACCTGGCCACCGGCAAGCTGGAGGCGCGGCTGCGCAAGCAGAACGAGAAGCGCCACAACCGTCGCGGCGCCGGCCGGCTGTCCGCCGCCGAGGTCGTCGATGTCGTCCCCGGCGTGGCCGAGTTGAACAGCGACGGCGAGACCGCGGCCGAAGAGGCGGCGCACGCCGTCCCGACCACGATGGTCGGTTCCCTGCAGGTGCAGGGCGAAGGTCCCCTGGTGGTACGGGAGAAGAACCATGTCGCGGCGCCGATGACGCTCGACCAGGCCCTTGAGGAGATGGAGCTGGTCGGACACGACTTCTACCTCTTCGTCGATTCCGACACCAAGGAACCCAGCGTCGTCTACCGGCGCCACGCGTACGACTACGGCGTGATCCACCTCAGGACCGACCCGCTGGCCGGTTCCGACGCGGAGGGCGCCGGCGGCCATCTCGGCGGCTGAGAAGGGCGTGTGAACGGCTGAGACACGGCTGAGACACGGCGGGGAATCGGCTGAGATCTGCCGGTTCCGAAGGTGCCCCTGAGTGCTCATTACGACCTCGGGGGCACCTCTGTGCGAGCGAGGCACCAATAACCGCCGCCCAGGCATGAAATCATGGCGTCGCAAGACAACAGGTGGTCTGCGAACAGCGGTTGGCCGGCTCATCCGAATGCGGACCACGACCTTCAGGTGGAGGAACGATGGCGGACAGCTTCGGGCCGGTGCACGCGCACAGTGCCGACGAGACGGTCGTTGGTACGGGGCCCGACGCCGACGCGGAACGGGAAGGGTCCCGCAAGGAACCCATCCGGGTCCTCGTCGTCGACGACCACGCGCTGTTCCGCCGTGGTCTGGAGATCGTCCTCGCCCAGGAGGAGGACATCCAGGTCGTGGGCGAGGCGGGCGACGGGGCGGAGGCCGTCGACAAGGCCGCCGACCTGCTGCCGGACATCGTGCTGATGGACGTGCGGATGCCCAAGCGCGGCGGTATCGAGGCCTGCACCTCCATCAAGGAGGTGGCCCCCAGCGCCAAGATCATCATGCTGACGATCAGCGACGAGGAGGCCGACCTCTACGACGCGATCAAGGCTGGCGCCACCGGCTATCTCCTGAAGGAGATCTCCACCGACGAGGTGGCCACCGCGATCCGGGCCGTCGCCGACGGCCAGTCGCAGATCAGCCCGTCCATGGCGTCCAAGCTGCTGACCGAGTTCAAGTCGATGATCCAGCGCACCGACGAGCGCAGACTCGTGCCCGCGCCGCGGCTGACCGAGCGGGAGCTGGAAGTCCTCAAACTCGTCGCCACGGGCATGAACAACCGGGACATCGCCAAACAGCTGTTCATCTCCGAGAACACCGTGAAGAACCACGTGCGCAACATCCTGGAGAAGCTGCAACTGCACTCCCGCATGGAGGCCGTGGTCTACGCGATGCGGGAGAAGATCCTCGAAATCCGGTGAGGGCCGCCGCGGTCATGTGACGGCCGGCGGGGTCAGGCGACCGCGCGGACCAGCTCCGCCGTCAGCTCCGAGCGGTCGACCCGCTCGATCCGTACCGCGTCGCACCCCACCCACCGGGCGGCCTCCAGCAGCGCCTGCGCCATCGGCGCGACCGCCTTGGGGCCCTCCAGCGAGACCTGCTTCGCCACCAGCGTGCTGCCCTCACGGGCCGGGTCGACCCGGCCGAGCAGCCGGCCGCCCGCCAGCAGCGGCATGGCGAAGTAGCCGTAGATCCGCTTCGGCTTGGGCACATACGCCTCCAGCCGGTGCGTGAAGCCGAAGATCCGCTCGGTACGGGCCCGCTCCCAGATCAGCGAGTCGAACGGCGACAGCAGTGTCGTACGGTGCCGTCCGCGCGGGACGCTCGCCAGCGCCTCCGGATCGGCCCAGGCCGGCTTCCCCCAACCCTCGACGGTCACCGGCACCAGACCGCAGTCGGCGATCACCGCGTCGACCCACTCACCCTTCAGCCGGTGGTAGTCGGCGATGTCCGCGCGCGTCCCCACACCGAGCGAGCGGCCGGCGAGCCGCACCAGCCGGCGCACGCACTCCGCGTCGTCCAGGTCGTCGTGCAGGAGCGCGTCCGGCACGGCGCGCTCCGCGAGGTCGTACACCCGCTTCCAGCCGCGCCGGCCCGTGCACACGACCTCACCGAACATCAGCGCGCGCTCGACGGCGACCTTCGACTCCGACCAGTCCCACCACAGGCCGCCGTTCTTGGCGCCGCCCAGTTCCGTCGCCGTCAGCGGGCCCTCGTCGCGCAGCTGCTTGATCACCGTCTCGTACACCCCGTCCGTCAGGGCGTGGTTCCAGTGCGGACGGGAGCGGTAGGAGCGGCGCCGGAAGGCGAAGTGGGGCCACTCCTCGATGGGCAGCACACAGGCCGCGTGCGACCAGTACTCGAACGCGTGCGGCGGGGTGGGCGCCGCCGTCCAGTACGCGTCCTCGACCGGTTTGCGGCCGACGGCGCCCAGGCGCGCGTAAGGCACCAGCTCGTGCGAGCGCGCCAGCACCGAGATCGTGTCCAGCTGGACGGCGCCGAGATGGCGCAGCACTCCCCGCACGCCGCCACGGCGGTCGGGGGCGCCGATGAATCCCTGCGCGCGCAGCGCGATTCGGCGGGCCTCGTCGGCGGACAGCTCGGCGGCGGCGGGCGGCACAGTCGTCATGATGGGCACGATAGACGCCGCCACTGACAACGGGCCTGGCGGTTACGCCGCGTCCGACGGCAGGTACGGGTGCGGGCCCGGCAGTCCCAGGTCGGACGGGAGCAGCGAGCCTATCCGGACGTCCCGCAGCGTCCCCCGGTTGAGCAGGGCGGCCCGCAGCACGCCCTCCATCACGAAGCCGGCCTTCTCGGCGACGGCACGCGAGCCGGTGTTGCCGACCTCGGCCCGCCACTCCAGGCGCTCGGCGGCCAGCGCGGTGAAGACCCAGCGGGCCACGGCGGTCACGGCCTCCGTGGTGAAGCCGCGCCCCCGGTACTCCTTCGCCGTCCAGTAGCCGGTCTCCCAGATACCGGACTGGCTGTGCGCGTTCACCGCGCCCATCAGCGGCCCCCCGCCTATGGGAAATACCCCGAAGGTGCACATCGTCCCGGTCTGCCAGCCGTCCGGGACGAGCTGCTCGACGAAGTACTGCGCGTGCTGCCGTTCGTACGGTGAGGGAATCGTCACCCAGCGCTGGATCTCCGGGTCCTGGCAGATCGTGTGGACCGCGTCGACGTCGTCCGGTGTCAGCGTGCGCAACAGCAGTCGGGGGCTGGTGAGGGTGAGGGGTTCCATACTCGGATTCTGCTGTCGGAGATCGCCGGATGCGAGCACTTTTCGTATCTCACCGGCACCTTCCGTGCGTTCCGCGCGTTCTTGATACGGGTAACAGCAGGCCCCTTCGACGGCGGCCCTCCCGGCGCAGCCCGGTCCTCGCTTACGATGGCCGATGCGGTGGGGTCCGCCTGCCGTGCCCGTGCCCGTGTCCATACACGATCCAGTGCCAGGCCCGACCGGCAAGGAGACCAACCTCAGTGTCCGTCTTCAACAAGCTCATGCGTGCAGGCGAAGGCAAGATCCTGCGCAAACTGCACCGCATCGCGGACCAGGTCAACTCCATCGAAGAGGACTTCGTCAACCTCTCCGACGCCGAGTTGAGGGCGCTCACCGACGAGTACAAAGAGCGCTACGCCGACGGTGAGAGTCTGGACGATCTGCTTCCCGAGGCGTTCGCGACCGTCCGTGAGGCGTCCAAGCGAGTCCTCGGCCAGCGTCATTACGACGTCCAGCTGGCCGGTGGCGCCGCGCTGCACTTCGGCCATGTCGCCGAGATGAAGACCGGCGAGGGCAAGACCCTCGTCAGTACGCTCCCCGCCTACCTCAACGCGCTCACCGGCAAGGGCGTCCACCTGATCACGGTGAACGACTACCTGGCCGAGCGTGACTCCGAGCTGATGGGCCGCGTCCACAAGTTCCTGGGACTTGAGGTCGGCTGCATCCTCGCCAACATGTCGCCCGCGCAGCGCCGCGAGCAGTATGCCTGTGACATCACGTACGGGACGAACAACGAATTCGGCTTCGACTACCTCCGCGACAACATGGCGTGGTCGCAGGACGAGCTGGTCCAGCGCGGTCACAACTACGCGATCGTGGACGAGGTCGACTCGATCCTCGTGGACGAGGCCCGTACGCCGCTGATCATCTCCGGCCCCGCCGACCAGGCCACGAAGTGGTACGGCGACTTCGCCAAGCTCGTCACCCGGCTGTCCAGGGGCGAGGCGGGCAACCAGCTCAAGGGCATCGAGGAGACCGGCGACTACGAGGTCGACGAGAAGAAGCGCACCGTCGCCATCCACGAGCCCGGTGTGTCGAAGGTCGAGGACTGGCTGGGCATCGACAACCTGTACGAGTCGGTGAACACCCCGCTCGTCGGTTATCTGAACAACGCCATCAAGGCCAAGGAACTCTTCAAGAACGACAAGGACTACGTCGTCATCGACGGCGAAGTCATGATCGTCGACGAGCACACCGGCCGTATCCTCGCGGGCCGCCGCTACAACGAGGGCATGCACCAGGCGATCGAGGCGAAGGAAGGGGTGGACATCAAGGACGAGAACCAGACCCTCGCCACGATCACCCTGCAGAACTTCTTCCGCCTCTACGGCAAGCTCTCCGGCATGACCGGTACGGCCATGACGGAGGCCGCGGAGTTCCACCAGATCTACAAGCTGGGCGTGGTGCCGATCCAGACGAACCGGCCCATGGTCCGCATGGACCAGTCCGACCTGATCTACCGCACCGAGGTCGCCAAGTTCGCCGCCGTCGTCGACGACATCGCCGAGAAGCACGAGAAGGGCCAGCCGATCCTGGTCGGCACCACCTCGGTCGAGAAGTCCGAGTACCTCTCGCAGCAGCTCAGCAAGCGCGGTGTGCAGCACGAGGTGCTCAACGCCAAGCAGCACGACCGGGAGGCGACGATCATCGCCCAGGCCGGCCGCAAGGGCGCTGTCACGGTCGCCACGAACATGGCCGGCCGTGGTACGGACATCAAACTCGGCGGCAACCCCGACGACCTCGCCGAGGCGGAGCTGCGCCAGCGCGGCCTCGACCCCGTCGAGCACGTCGAGGAGTGGGCGGCCGCCCTGCCGGCGGCGCTGGAGCGGGCCGAGGGCGCGGTCAAGGCCGAGTTCGAAGAGGTCAAGGACCTCGGCGGGCTCTACGTCCTCGGTACGGAGCGGCACGAGTCGCGGCGTATCGACAACCAGCTGCGCGGCCGTTCCGGACGTCAGGGCGACCCCGGCGAGTCCCGGTTCTACCTGTCGCTCGGCGACGACCTGATGCGGCTGTTCAAGGCGCAGATGGTCGAGCGCGTGATGTCGATGGCCAACGTCCCCGACGACGTCCCCATCGAGAACAAGATGGTGACCCGCGCCATCGCTTCCGCGCAGTCGCAGGTCGAGCAGCAGAACTTCGAAACGCGTAAGAACGTCCTCAAGTACGACGAGGTGCTGAACCGCCAGCGCGAGGTCATCTACGGCGAGCGCCGCCGCGTCCTGGAGGGCGAGGACCTGCACGAGCAGGTCAGGCACTTCATGGACGACACGATCGACGCGTACATCCAGGCGGAGACCGTCGAGGGCTTCGCCGAGGAGTGGGACCTCGACCGGCTGTGGGGCGCGTTCAAGCAGCTCTACCCGGTGAAGGTCACGGTCGACGAGCTGGAGGACGCGGCGGGCGACCGCGCGGGCATCACCTCCGAGTTCATCGCCGAGTCCATCAAGGACGACTGCCACGAGCAGTACGAGGAGCGCGAGGCGCAGCTCGGCTCGGACATCATGCGTGAGCTGGAGCGGCGTGTGGTGCTCTCCGTGCTGGACCGCAAGTGGCGCGAGCACCTCTACGAGATGGACTATCTCCAGGAGGGCATCGGCCTGCGGGCGATGGCCCAGAAGGACCCGCTGGTCGAGTACCAGCGCGAGGGCTTCGACATGTTCAACGCCATGATGGACGGCATCAAGGAAGAGTCCGTCGGCTACCTGTTCAACCTGGAGGTCCAGGTCGAGCAGCAGGTCGAGGAGGTGCCGGTGCAGGACGAGGCCGAGCGCACCTCGCTGGTCAAGGAGGACGCCGTACCGGCGGGCTCCGGCCGTCCCGAGATCCGCGCCAAGGGTCTCGACGCGCCGCAGCGCCCCGACCGGCTGCACTTCTCCGCCCCCACGGTGGACGGTGAGGGCGGCGTCGTCGAGGGCGACTTCCAGAGCGCCGAGGCCGGCGGTCCGACGCGGTCCACGTCGGACGGTCTGACGCGCGCCGAGCGGCGCAAGGCGCAGAAGACGACCGGTGGCCGCCGCCGCAAGAAGTAGCCGGCAGCGAGCTGGGTCCACAGGGCCGGGCGCACGTCCTTCGGGGCGTGTCCCGGCCCTGTGGTCTGTTCCCGGGCCCTCGGGCGCCGGCCCGACCGGTCCGAGCCGGTCGGGCCGGATCAGACCCGTACGCCGCCGATCTCCACCGCCGCGCAGCGCCAGCGCAGATCGGCGCCCTGTTCCAGCCGGAAGGCCATGGCCCGCACCTGCTCGCCCGCCGCGATGCTGGCGGCCGCCTCGATGACGCCGTCGCGTGGCGAGAAGCCCCGGCAGGCCCTGACCACCGGCAGGGTGCCGGTCGCCCTGAGCGGGGTGCCGGGTGCGAGCAGGACAAGCTGCTCGTACGCTTCGCCGACCGTCTGGCCGAGCATCCAGTGCACCGGCTTCCGGCCGCTGAGGACGGCGAGCAGCCGCTCGGCGAACAGCTGGTGCGGCGGGAGGTGCGGGCGCCGCCGCGGGGATCCGGTGCCGGGCCTGCGCGGATCGCGCCGGCCCGGGGGCCGCGCTCCCGCGACCACCCGCGCCGCCGTGGCGTCGGCGCCGCCGGTGCGGGTGCCGGGTCGGTTGTCGGACCGGTTGTCGGTTCGGTTGTTGGTGCCTGTCGTGCTCACGCAGATCGCCCCCGTTCTGCCCGCCCGGCCGAATACCGGGCGGTAACTTGTGTGGGCATCTTCTACGGGGCGCGGAGGGAGCATCGCAAGGCCGGTGCGCGCACGGAGCAAGGCCGGGCAGTATCACCTATCCGAGTGGCGGGACCGCCGTATCGGGCCAGGCCCGAGGGCCGGACGCGGCACCCGGTGGACGCCGGGGTGCTCCGTCCGCGTCACCCCGAAGAGGGACCGTCGCACGTATCCTTAGACGTTCTTCCGGCGTTCCACCCGGCCACGAAAGACTACGAAAGCGGTCCGCTCATGCGCGTCTACGTCCCCCTGACGCTTCCCGGCCTCGCCGAGGCGCACAAGACGGGCGAGCTGGGCCCCGGACCGCTGACCGCCTACGCCGTGACCCCGGGACTGCGCGAGTGGTACGTCTCCGACGACATCGAGGAGCTGGAGTACGCGGCCCTCAACCGGGCCGCGGCGGCCTCGCTGCGCCGGCTCGCCGCCGCCCCCGACATCGCGCGCCGGCGCGTGGTCGTCGCCGTCGACGTACCGGACAGGGAAGCGGTCTCCGACCCCGACCGGGGGCTGGACGCAGCCGCGCTCGGCGAGGTGCGGATCGCCGCCGCCGTGTCGATGACGGCCGCGGCCGCCGTGCACGTCGACGCGGACGAGGCGGACGCGGACGTGACAGCGGCCGCTGCGGCGCTCGGCGCCGCGGACCACGGCGACGACGACGCCCGCTTCACCGTCGACGGCGCCGAGGACCACGAACTGCTCTGGTACGGCGTCCAGGAGATCCCCAACCTCATCGCCTGACCCGCCCGCCCGGGTGCCCGCTGTCAGACCCTGCCGGTACCGTTTTCGGCATGGGGACGCACACCACACATCTGGTCTGGGACTGGAACGGCACGCTGTTCGACGACATGCAGGCGATCATCGGCGCGACCAACGCCGCGTTCGCCGAGATCGGTCTGGAGACGATCACCCTCGACCGCTACCGCGAGCTGTACTGCGTACCGGTGCCGGTCTTCTACGAGCGGCTGATGGGCCGCCGTCCCACGGCGGCCGAATGGCTGCTCATGGACGAGACCTTCCATCGCCACTACACGGAGCGGCGCGCCGCCTGCGGGCTCACCCAGGGTGTCGAGGAGCTGCTGACACAGTGGCGGGCGGCGGGCCGCAGCCAGTCGCTGCTGAGCATGTACGGGCACGAGGAGCTGGTGCCGGTGGTCCGGGGCCACGGGATCGAGGGGCACTTCGTCCGGGTCGACGGGCGTACGGGACCGTCGGGCGGCAGCAAGGCCGAGCACATGGAGCGCCATCTGGCCGCGCTCGCCGAGGGCGGCGCCATATCGGCCACGCGGACGGTCGTGATCGGGGACGCGCTGGACGACGCGCTGGCCGCCGAGCACGTGGGCGCGCGCGCCGTCCTGTACACCGGGGGCTCGAACAGCAGGGCGAGCCTGGAGGCCGCGGGGGTGCCGGTCGTGGACAGCCTGAGGGAAGCCGTGGACACGGCCCTGCGCCTGGCGAGCTGAGCCGTTCGCCTCGACCGGCCGGCGGGAGCCGCCGGCCGGTCGCCGGTCGACCGCCTCCGGGCGGTGTGCCGGACGGGACGCGCCCGACTCCGTGTCGCTGTCCAGAGTGTCAAAGTTCGGGCCCGCTTTTGTACACATGCGGCTCGTGACCGCGCCCCTGTGAAGAGGGATAGCCTTGGGGCCGTGATCAGCGCGATACGCCGAGGGGGCAGCGAAGCCCCCGGTGCACGCCCGGAGCGCCACAGCGTCCGGGTGATCGCTGGTCCCCCGGATCCGGACCCGAAGCCAAAATTGGCCAATAACGTCCCGGACATCTCTCATCGCGGCATAACGTCGTCCCCGACCGGAAACCCCGCGTCGTGGCGTCGTGCCGCTTCTTTCACCGACGTCACGCAACGGCGCGCGACAGGAGCCAGAGAAGAACATGCAGACCAAGCTGGACGAAGCCAAGGCCGAACTGCTCACCCGGGCGGCCCGGGTCGCTGAGAACAGCCCGGCGGGGGGAACCGACAGCGGGGGCGGACCCGGCGAGGACACGCTGTTCGCCTACCTCCAGCGCTACTACCTGCACACGGCCCAGGAGGACCTGGCCGACCGCGACCCGGTCGACGTCTTCGGGGCCGCGCTCTCCCACTACCGACTGGCCGAGAATCGCCCCCAGGGCACGGCCAACGTACGGGTGCACACGCCGACCGTCGAGGAGGACGGCTGGCTCTGCTCGCACTCCGTCGTCGAGGTCGTGACCGACGACATGCCCTTCCTCGTGGACTCCGTCACCAACGAACTCTCCCGCCAGGGCCGAGGCATCCACGCCGTCGTGCACCCGCAGATCACCGTGCGCCGCGACATCACCGGCAAGCTGCTGGAGGTGCTGCCCGGCGGTCTGCCGCCCGGGACACAGCGCCCGCACGACACCCACGTCGAGTCCTGGATCCATGTCGAGGTCGACCGCGAGACCGACCGCGCCGACCTCAAGCAGATGACCGCCGATCTGCTGCGCGTCCTGTCCGACGTCCGCGAGGCCGTCGAGGACTGGGAGAAGATGCGCGAAGCCGCGCTGCGCGTCGCCGAGGAGCTGCCCGGCGAGCCGATGGCCGACGATCTGCGCGCGGAAGAGGTCGAGGAGGCGGGCGAACTGCTCCGCTGGCTCGCCGCCGACCACTTCACCTTCCTCGGCTACCGCGAGTACGAGCTGACCGAGGCCGACGCGCTGACCGCGGTGGCGGGCACCGGCCTCGGCATCCTGCGCGCCGACCCGCAGCACGGCGACGACGAGGACCACCCGGCCAGCCACTCCTTCAGCAGGCTGCCCGCCGACGCCCGTGCCAAGGCCCGCGAGCACAATCTGCTCATCCTCACCAAGGCCAACAGCCGCGCCACCGTGCACCGCCCCAGCTACCTCGACTACGTGGGCGTCAAGAAGTTCGACTCCAAGGGCAACGTCATCGGGGAGCGCCGGTTCCTCGGGCTGTTCTCGTCCGCCGCGTACATCGAGTCCGTACGCCGGGTGCCGGTGGTCCGCCGCAAGGTCGCCGAGGTGCTGGAAGGCGCGGGGTTCTCCCCGAACAGCCATGATGGCCGCGACCTGATGCAGATCATGGAGACGTACCCGCGCGACGAGCTGTTCCAGACGCCCGCCGACCAGCTGCGGACCATCGCCACGAGCGTGCTGTACCTCCAGGAGCGCAGGCGGCTGCGGCTCTTCCTCCGCCAGGACGAGTACGGGCGCTACTACTCCGCCCTGATCTATCTGCCGCGCGACCGCTACACCACCGGGGTCCGGCTGCGGCTCATCGACATCCTCAAGGACGAACTCGGCGGCACCAGCGTCGACTTCACCGCCTGGAACACCGAGTCGATCCTCTCCCGGCTGCACTTCGTCGTGCGCGTACCGACCGGCACCGAGCTGACGGAACTGACCGAGGCCGACGCCGACCGCATCGAGGCCAGGCTCGTCGAGGCCGCCCGCTCCTGGGCCGACGCCTTCGCCGACGCGCTGAACGCCGAATGCGGCGAGGAGCGCGCGGCGGGGCTGCTGCGCAGCTACGGGAACGCGTTCCCCGAGGGGTACAAGGCCGACCACTCGCCGCGCTCGGCCGTCGCCGACCTCGTCCATCTCGAAGCGCTCGCCAGGACCGAGAAGGACTTCGCCCTCTCGCTGTACGAGCCCGTCGGCGCCGCCGCCGACGAGCGCCGCTTCAAGATCTACCGGACGGGTGAGCAGGTCTCGCTCTCCGCCGTCCTGCCGGTCCTCCAGCGCCTCGGTGTCGAGGTCGTCGACGAGCGCCCGTACGAGCTGCGCTGCACCGACCGCTCCCTCGCCTGGATCTACGACTTCGGTCTGCGGCTGCCCAAGAGCGCGGCGGGCAGCGCCCATCTCGCCGAGGACGCGCGCGAGCGGTTCCAGGACGCCTTCGCGGCCGTGTGGACCGGCGCCGCGGAGAACGACGGCTTCAACTCCCTCGTCCTGCGGGCGGGCCTCAACTGGCGCCAGGCGATGGTCCTGCGGGCCTACGCGAAGTACCTGCGCCAGTCCGGGTCCACGTTCAGCCAGGACTACATGGAGGACACCCTCTGCAACAACGTCCACACCGCCCGGCTGCTCGTCTCGCTCTTCGAGGCCCGGATGTCGCCGGGCCGCCAGCGCGCCGGCACGGAGCTGATCGACGGTGTGATGGAGGAGCTGGACGGAGCCCTCGACCAGGTCGCGAGCCTGGACGAGGACCGGATCCTGCGCTCGTTCCTCACCCTCATCAAGGCCACGCTGCGGACCAACTTCTTCCAGCTCAGGGACGACGGCAAGCAGCACAGCTACGTCTCGGTGAAGTTCGACCCGCAGGCCATCCCCGACCTGCCGGCGCCGCGTCCCGCGTACGAGATCTGGGTGTACTCGCCGCGCGTCGAGGGCGTCCATCTGCGCTTCGGCAAGGTCGCCCGTGGCGGGCTGCGCTGGTCCGACCGGCGTGAGGACTTCCGTACGGAGATCCTTGGCCTGGTCAAGGCCCAGATGGTGAAGAACACCGTGATCGTGCCGGTCGGCGCCAAGGGCGGCTTCGTCGCCAAGCAGCTGCCCGACCCGGCCGAGGACCGGGACGCCTGGCTGGCCGAGGGCATCGCCTCGTACAAGATCTTCATCTCGGCGCTGCTCGACATCACGGACAATCTCGTGGCGGGCGAGGTCGTGCCGCCGACCGACGTGGTCCGGCACGACGAGGACGACACCTATCTGGTCGTCGCCGCCGACAAGGGCACGGCCAGCTTCTCCGACATCGCCAACGAAGTCGCCGTCGCGTACAACTTCTGGCTCGGTGACGCCTTCGCCTCCGGCGGCAGCGCCGGCTACGACCACAAGGGCATGGGCATCACGGCCCGCGGCGCCTGGGAGTCCGTCGAGCGGCACTTCCGCGAGCTGGGCCACGACGTGCAGTCCGAGGACTTCACGGTCGTCGGCGTCGGCGACATGTCCGGTGACGTGTTCGGCAACGGGATGCTGCTCTCCGAGCACATCCGGCTGGTCGCCGCCTTCGACCACCGGCACATCTTCATCGACCCGAAGCCGGACGCCGCGACGTCGTACGCGGAGCGCCGCCGGCTCTTCGAGCTGCCGCGCTCGTCCTGGGCCGACTACGACAAGAAGCTGCTGTCGCAGGGCGGCGGTATCCATCCCCGTACGGCCAAGTCGATCCCGGTCAACGCGCAGGTGCGTGAGGCCCTCGGTATCGACGAAGGGGTCACGAAGCTGACGCCGGCCGACCTGATGAAGGCGATCTTCCAGGCCCCGGTCGACCTGCTGTGGAACGGCGGCATCGGTACGTATGTGAAGGCCACGACCGAGACCCACGCGGACGTCGGCGACAAGGCCAACGACGCGATCCGGGTCAACGGCGAGGACCTGCGGGCGAAGGTCGTCGGCGAGGGCGGCAACCTCGGTCTGACCCAGCTCGGCCGGATCGAGTTCGCCCGGCGCGGGGCGGGCGGCGAGGGCGGCAAGGTCAACACCGACGCCATCGACAACAGCGCGGGCGTGGACACCTCCGACCACGAGGTGAACATCAAGATCCTGCTCAACGGCCTGGTCACCAGCGGTGACATGACCGTCAAGCAGCGCAACAAGCTGCTCGCGGCGATGACCGACGAGGTCGGCGGGCTCGTGCTGCGCAACAACTACGCGCAGAACACGGCCCTCGCCAACGCCGTCGCCCAGTCGCCCTCGCTCCTCCACGCCCACCAGCGCTACATGCGCCGGCTGAGCAGGGACGGACACCTCAACAGGGCGCTGGAGTTCCTGCCCACCGACCGGCAGGTGCGCGAACTGCTCAGCGCGGGCAAGGGGCTCTCCCAGCCCGAGCTGGCGGTGCTGCTCGCCTACACCAAGATCACCGTCGCGGACGAGCTGATCCACACCGGGCTCCCCGACGACCCGTACCTGCGCAAGCTGCTGCACGCGTACTTCCCGGTGCCGCTCCAGGAGCGGTACGCCGAGCAGATCGACGCGCACGCGCTGCGCCGCGAGATCGTCACGACGGTGCTCGTCAACGACACCGTCAACTCCGGCGGTTCGACCTTCCTGCACCGGCTGCGGGAGGAGACGGGCGCCTCGATCGAGGAGATCGTCAGGGCCCAGACGGCGGCCAGGGAGATCTTCGGTCTGAGCGGGGTCTGGGACGAGGTCGAGGCGCTGGACAACAAGGTCGACGCCGGCGTCCAGACCCGGATCAGGCTGCACTCGCGCCGGCTCGTCGAGCGCGGTACGCGCTGGCTGCTGGGCAACAGGCCGCAGCCGCTGGAGATCGCAGGGACGATCGAGTTCTTCGCCGAGGGCGTCGCGCGGGTCTGGGCGAAGCTGCCCACGCTGCTGCTCGGTGCCGAGCTGGAGTGGTACCAGAAGCTCCTGGAGGAGCTGACAGGGGCCGGGGTCCCGGAGGAACTGGCCCTGCGGGTGGCCGGGTTCTCCTCGGCCTTCCCGACGCTCGACATCGTCGCCATCGCCGAGCGCACCGAGCAGGACCCGCTGGATGTCGCCGAGGTGTACTACGACCTCGGGGACCGGCTGCGGATCAGTCAGCTGATGGACAGGATCATCGAGCTGCCGCGCGCGGACCGCTGGCAGTCCATGGCCCGCGCCTCCATCCGCGAGGACCTGTACTCGGCGCACGCCGCGCTGACGGCGGACGTGCTGTCGGCCGGTGACGCGAGTGCCAGCCCCGAGGAGCGGTTCAAGGCCTGGGAGGAGAAGAACGCGGCGATCCTGGGCCGTTCGCGTTCGACGCTGGAGGAGATCCAGAGCTCGGACTCGTTCGACCTGGCGAACCTGTCGGTCGCGATGCGCACGATGCGGACGCTGCTGCGCACCCACAGCTGACGCGAGGGGAGGCGCCCGGCACACCGCCGGGCGCCTTCCGCTTTTCCCCTGTCGGTGCTGCTCCGTCAGCGCAGGTGCAGGCCCAGTTCCTTACGCGGGCGACCGCCCGCCCACAGCCGGCGGCAGGACAGTGCCGTCGCGGCCAGCAGGAGTGCGTTCCTGGTCGCCACGACCGCGCAGCCGAGCGGGGTGACCGCCATGACGTCCCCGTAGAGCAGCGGGAAGGCGAGTGCGCTCAGCGCCGAGGCGGGCAGCAGGAGCAGGGCCACCGGGCGCTGGGTGGTGTGCCGTGAGGTGAGGCAGACCGCTGCCAGGCCCAGCAGCCAGATCAGATACTGCGGGCTGATCACCCGGCTGGTGACGGTGAACAGCAGTACGGCGGTCAGTGCCGCGTCGAAGGGCGTGGCCGCCGTCCAGCGCGCCGCCCGCACCCGCCACAGCAGCAGCCAGCAGAAGGCGAGCGCGGTCAGCAGCAGCGCAGCCCTGGCCACGTCCGGCACCTGGGGTCCGGTGAACTCGAAGGCCCCGTACCGGTAGGAGACCGTGCCGGACCAGCCGGCCAGCTTCGCCAGCGACAGGGCCGTGCCGCCGACCGACTCGATCTGCACGCCGCGGCCGTCCTGCTGCCGCAGGAAGTCCAGCGGGTGCGAGAAGAAGAGCGCCAGCACCGCGAACAGCGCGCCCGCGCTGACCGCCGCCGATGTCCACACCGCCCGGGTGGTGCGGCCGGGGGCCGTGCCCAGCAGGGTCAGCACCGGCCAGACCTTCGCCAGCGCGCCGATCCCGGCGAGCGTGCCGCCGAGCCGCGGCCGGCGGCGCTGCGCCAGCAGGGCGAGGACGGCGAGCGCGGTGACCTGCACGTCGTACCGGGCGAGCGGGATGTGCAGCAGCAGCGGCAGCCCGCACACCCACAGCCAGGCCCCCGCGGCGCCGGCGCCCGCGCCCGCCTGGTCGGCCCAGGCCCCGTCGAGCGGTGATCCCGAGCCGCGGCCCGCACGGGCGAGCGCGCAGGTGACGACCGCGTCGGCGAGCAGCGTCAGCGCGACGAACGCCTGGAAGTACGTGAACCACGGCAGCAGCGCGGGCGACAGGAGCACGGCGCCCGCCCCCGGCGGGTACTGCCAACTGGCGTCGCCCGAAGGGAAAGCGCCGTGGCTGAGCTGCCCGTACCAGCCCCGGTAGAGGTCGTACACCTCGGCGCTGACCCCGCCACCGCCGAGGTCGTCCTGGACGAGCAGGACGGCCATCGCCGCCCTGGTCACCGCCCAGACCCCGCCGAGCGCGAGCCAGGGGCGCGCGCCTGCGGCGGCCGGCCTGCCGTCGAAACCGACGGTCAGCAGCGGCCCGAAGCCGGGCGGCGGCGCTACGGAAACGGGGACTGGGATGCCGGTCGTGCCGGTCCGACGGTTTGTCATCGACCGGCAGCCTAGACCGTTTTGTCGCTATTTCTTCTTCTTGCCCGCTGCGGCGGGCCCGCCGGTGAACTGCTCGTACGCCGCGACGACGTCCGCCGCCGGGCCGTCCATGCGCAGCGTCCCCGACTCCAGCCACAGGGCGCGGTCACACGTCTCGGTGATCGTCTTGTTGCTGTGGCTGACGAGGAAGACCGTGCCGGCCTCCTCGCGCAGTTCCTCGATCCGCTCCTTGCTGCGCTTCTGGAACCTGGCGTCGCCGGTCGACAGGGCCTCGTCGATGAGCAGCACCTCGTGGTTCTTGGCCGCGGCGATGGAGAACCGCAGCCGGGCGCCCATGCCCGAGGAGTAGGTGCGCATCGGCAGCGAGATGAAGTCGCCCTTGTCGTTGATCCCGGAGAACTCCACGATGTCGTCGTAGCGTTCGCGCACCTGCTGGCGCGACATGCCCATCGCGAGCCCGCCGAGCACCACGTTTCGTTCGCCGGTCAGATCGCCCATGAGCGCCGCGTTGACGCCGAGGAGCGAGGGCTGGCCCTGGGTGTAGATCTTGCCCCGCGACGGCGGCAGCAGTCCGGCCACCGCCTTGAGCAGGGTCGACTTGCCCGAGCCGTTGGAGCCGATGAGCCCGATGGCCTCGCCCTTGTACGCGGCGAAGCTCACCCCGCGTACCGCCAGCACCTCCCGCACGCCGGGGGCGCCGCGCCGCGAGACGATCCGGCTGAGGGCGGAGGTCGCGGCCCCTCTGCCGCCCCGGGTGCCGTGCACCTTGTACGTGATGTGGACGTCGTCCACGATGACGGTGGGGACCCGGTCGGCCGGGAACGTGTCGTTGGGCGTCGTCTCAGCCACGTCCGTACTCCTCCTCGGCCTTCCAGAAGAACAGGAACCCGCCGAATCCCAGCAGCACCGCCCAGCCGAAGGCCAGCGGCCACACGTGCGGCGGCAGCTTGTCGGGGCCGAAGCTGCTGATCAGCGCGTAGCGCATCAGGTCGATGTAGATCGCTGTCGGGTTGCAGTCCAGGGCCACGCCGACCGCGTGCGGCACCTTGTCGATCACGTTGTCGATGCTGTACATCACGCCGGAGATGTACATCCACGTGCGCAGCACGAACGGCGTGAGCTGCGCGATGTCCGGCGTCTTCGCGCCGAGCCGCGCCACGATCATCGACAGGCCCGTCGCGAACATCGACATGAACAGCAGCGCCGGCACGGCAAGCAGCCAGCTGAAGGTCGGGTACTGCCCGAAGGCGAGCAGGATCGCGAACAGCGCGCAGAGCGAGAAGAGCAGCTGCTGGAGCTGTTGCAGCGCCAGCGAGATCGGCAGCGCGGCGCGCGGGAAGTGCAGGGCCCGTACGAGCCCGGTGTTGGACGAGATCGCCCGGGTGCCGGCGGTGACGGCGCTGGAGATGAAGCTCCAGATGAACACGCCCGTCACCAGGAACGGGATGAAGTCCTCGACGCCCTTCTTGGTGCCGAGCAGCACCCCGAAGATGAAGTAGTAGACCAGCGCGTTGAGCAGCGGCGTCATGATCTGCCAGATCTGGCCGAGCTTCGCCTGGCTGTACTGCGCCGTCAGCTTCGCCGTGGCGAAGGCGGTGATGAAGTGCCGCCGTGACCACAGCTGCCGTGCGTAGCTGGTCAGCGTCGGGCGGGCCCCGCTGACGGACAGACCGTACTTCGCGGCCAGCGCCGCCGGGTCCAGTTCCTCGTCGGCCGTTGCGGGCCGTGGCGGGGTGGGGGGATGGGTCCGTGCGATCGTCTCGCTCACTGGAGTCGCTTTCGACGTAGCTGAGTCTTCGCGGGCGACGGCCGGGAGTGACGGATGTTGCGATGGAACGGATCCGTATCGTCGCAACGCTGAGAGTAGGACGGTTTTACGTCGCAACGCAACCGTTCCGTCGTCAAGGTATGCTCAAGTCCTATGAGCCCGGACCCGCGCACCTCACGCCGCGTCCCCGCAGGAGCAGCCGTGCTCCGGGAAGACGTGACCGACGCCATCCGCGCCGCCGTCTTCGAGGAGCTGGCAGCCGTCGGATTCGCCCGGATGTCGATCGAGGGCATCGCGCGCAGGGCGGGTGTCGGCAAGACGGCCGTCTACCGCCGCTGGAAGTCCAAACTGGCGCTGGTCCTCGACCTGATGTCCGTCTTCGCCGACCAGGGGTTGCCCGCCCCGGCGACCGGATCGCTCTACGGGGACGTGCGCGCGCTGCTGGAAGTGGGCTCGCACGCGCTGCGCCACCCGGTGGCCTCGCAGGTCATTCCCGATCTGCTGGTGGAGTCGGCCCGGCACCCCGAGATCGCCGACACCATCAAGGCGGCCCTCACGGACGGCCAGCGCGGCATCGCCGCCGTCATCGTCCGTGAGGCGGTCGAGCGCGGCGAGCTGCCCGCGGCCACGGAGCCCGACCGGCTGCTGGACCTGACGGTCGGGCCGCTGTACTGGCGGCTCGTGGTGGTGCGCAACAAGCTGCCCAAGGGCTATCTCGACGACCTGGCGTCGTCGGCGGTGGCCGCGCTCAGTCGAGGCTGAGCGCCTCGCGGCTCTCCCCGTAGGCCGTCGCCGCACGGGCCGGCGCCGGGTGCGTCTGGTGCGGCAGGAACACCGGCCGAGGCGCCGGCCTGCGCTCCTCCTGCGGCAGCGGTACGGGCAGCCCGGCCGTCTCGCCCAGGAAGACATGGCGCACCACGCGCTCGGCGGCCTGCCCGTCGTCGTACGGACAGAAGCGGGTGCGGAACGCCGTCCGCAGCTGGCTGGAGCGCGAGCCGCGCCAGTGGTCGCTGGTGAAGATGTCGATCAGCTCGTCCTCGGTGCGGGCGACCGCGCCCGGCGGGAACGCCCGCAGGTCGAAGTAGGTGCCCCGGGCCGCCTCGTAGGCCGGCTGGTCGTCGCAGTGGATGACGATGGGCCGGTCCAGGTTGGCGTAGTCGAACATCAGCGACGAGTAGTCCGTGACCAGCGCGTCCGACGCCAGGCACAGCGTCTCGACGGACGGGTGCGCCGAGACGTCGATGATCCTCGGGTGCGGCGCGTGCGGCAGCGGCTCGCCGTAGCCGGGGTGCGCCCGGGTCAGCAGCACGAAGCGCGGGCCGAGGCACCGGACGACGCGCTCCAGGGCGAGCGGCAGGTAGTGGCTGCGCCGGTAGTCGCGCCGGGTGGGCGCGTACAGCACGGCGGTGTACCCCTCCGGGATGCCCAGCGTCTCGCGCAGCCGCGCCACGTCGGCGGCGGTCGCCCGCTGGAAGACGTCGTTGCGCGGGTGGCCGTATTCGAGCGTCGTGAAGCCCGCCGGGAAAGCCTTCTCCCGCACCAGGGTGGAGTGGCGGTTGGCCGAGAGGGAGAAGTCCCAGGTGTCCGCGTCGTCCAGGAGCCGCGCGATGTCGGCCGGCCCGGCCGCAGCGGGCCGGTCCAGCAGGTCGAGGCCGACGGACTTGAGCGGGGTGCCCGGATGCGTCTGGAGCAGGAGCTGTCCGGGCCGCTTGGCCAGCGGCAGGGCGGTGTTGGTGACGAGGTAGCGGGAGCGCGCCAGCGCCGTCCAGTAGCCGAAGGTGCCGGGGCGCAGCCGCCGCGTCCCGGTGGGGACGGTGTGCTGGAGCGCCGGTTCCACCAGCCAGGCGGTACGCACGCGCGGCACCAGCTCGCGCACCTTCTCCTCGATGGCCGCCGGATCACCGGCGTAACCGCCGTGCGCCGCGAACACGGCTCGGTCGGAGCGTACGGGAAGCTGCCGCTGTACGCGGTAGTGCAGCCGCAGCGCCGCCGTACGGGCCAGCCGGCCGAGCCCGGCGGTCAACCGCCCGGCGTGGCCGCGCAGTTGGCGTGCGGCCCGGAGCGTCAGATACGTCCGGTGCGCACCGAGCCGCAGCAGCGCGTGGCGCAGCCGGGCGGCGCCGGGGGTGCGGTAGCGGCGGTGGTGGGCGCGGGCCCTGCGGAAGAACTCGGCACGGCGTGACATCTGGCCCTCCGTCGCGGCCAGCGCCGCGAAGTGGTCGAGCATGCGGCGGTGCAGGACCGGGCGCCAGCGGGCGAGTTCGGGCCGCTCGTCGAGGAAGGCGAAGACCCGGTCGTACTGGGCGAAGAGGTCCAGATGCGTGCGCTCGCGCGCGGTGCGGTGCCTGCGGTCCCGTACGCAGACGCGGTCCAGCGTCGCGATCGTGCCGGCCGTCATCAGCACGGGGTAGGCCCAGGCGATGTCCGCGTGCCGGCCCGGCGGGAAGGTGACGCCCTCGCGCTCGATGAACTCCCGCCGGTACGCCTTGTTCCAGGCGGCGAGCAGCGTGGTCAGCAGGGCGGGCCGGTTCGCGAGCTGGAAGGCGGCGGGGCCCTCCTCGGTGAGCGGTGCGACGACACCGCCCCGTACGCTCTCGCCCGTCCAGTACGTACGGGCGTGGTCGTGGACCAGGACGTCGGGCCCGCCCGTCTCCTTGAGCCGGTCCGTGATCGCCTGGAGCGCGCCGGGCACGAGCGTGTCGTCGCCGTCGAGGAAGATCAGATAGTCACCGGTCGCCCGCGCGATCCCGGCGTTGCGCGCGGGCCCGAGACCGCCGTTGGCGGGGAGGTGGACCGCGACGACCCGGCGGTCCTCCGCTGCGAACTCGTCGACGATCGCACCGCACGCGTCGGGCGAGCAGTCGTCCACGGCGATGAGTTCGAGATCGTCGTAGGACTGGGTCAGTACCGACCGGAGGGACTCCGTGAGGTACGCCTGGACCTGGTAGGCGGGGACGATGACACTGAACCGGGGCATGGCTCTGGAACGGCGCGGGCGGCGGCCTGGTTACGCGGGCCATGGCATACGGGGGACCGGTCGCCCTGACCGGCCCCCCGTACTGTCACCCGCAGGTGTGAGCCCTCACCTGTATGTGTGAGGGCGCGTCCGCTACTTGACGGCGCCCGCCATCACACCGGAGACGAACTGGCGCTGGAACGCGAAGAACACGATCAGCGGGATCACCATCGACAGGAAGGCGCCGGGCGCCAGCACGTCGACGTTGTTGCCGAACTGCCGTACCTGCTGCTGCAGCGCCACGGTGATCGGCGGGTTCTTCGAGTCGGCGAAGACCAGCGCGACCAGCATGTCGTTCCAGACCCAGAGGAACTGGAAGATGCCGAGCGAGGCGATGGCCGGACCGCCGAGCGGCATCACGACCCGGGTGAACAGCCGGATCTCACCTGCCCCGTCGAGCCGCGCCGCCTCCAGCAGCTCCCGCGGGATCTCCGCGAAGAAGTTACGCAGCAGGAAGATCGCGAAGGGCAGGCCGAAGGCGACGTGGAAGATCACGACACCGAAGGTCGTCTCGAAGATGCCTATCTCGCCGAACAGTTTGGAGACCGGGACCAGCGCCACCTGGACCGGGACCACCAGCAGTCCGACGACCACCAGGAACCACCAGTCGCGGCCCGGGAAGTCCATCCACGCGAAGGCGTAGCCGGCGAGCGACCCGATCACCACGACGAGGAGCGTCGCGGGGACCGTGATCAGCACGGTGGAGAGCAGCGAGTTGGTGATGATGTCGTTGTCGAGGAGGTGTGAGTAGTTCTCGGTGGTCAGCTGACTGGGTGCGGTGAAGACCTTCCACCAGCCGCTCGCGTTGATGTCCTTGGAGTCACGCAGCGAGGAGATCAGCAGCCCGATCGTCGGCATCAGCCAGAACAGGCCGACCAGGATCAGGACCACGCGCACCGCACCACCGCCCAGCCGGGCGGCTATCCGGGCCGGGAGGGACTGTTCCGCCTTGACCACACCGTCGGCCGCGGTCATCGGCGCGTCTCCCTTCTCATGCGTCGTACGTTGAAGAGCATCACCGGGATGACCAGCAGGAGCAGCAGGACGGCGATGGCGCTGCCCACGCCGAGATCGGCGTCCGTGCCGAACGACGAGCGGTAGAGCTGGAGGGCCAGCACGTTCGCGTCGTCCTGCGAGGAGCCCGGCGCGATGATGAAGACCAGGTCGAAGATCTTCAGCACGTTGATCATCAGGGTGACCATGACGACGGCGAGCACCGGCGCCAGCAGCGGCACGGTGATCCGGCGGAACACCTGCCACTCGTTGGCCCCGTCGACCCGCGCCGCCTCCAGCAGCTCACGGGGCATGCCCGCGAGACCGGCGGCGATCAGGACCATCGCGAACCCGGCCCACATCCACAGATAGCTGCCGATGATGGCGGGGGTGACCAGATTGGGCCCCAGCCAGTCGACGCCGTTGTAGGGCTCGCGGAAGTTGGAGGCGGGCAGCCGCAGTTGGGCGCCCGCCGCCGAGTCGGGGAGGCTGAAGGTGCCGTTGTCGGCGGCCGTGGCCGTCGCGACGACCTTGCCGTTCTTGACGGCCTCCACCTTGATGCCCTTGAGGCCGAGTTCCTTGTTGTCGATGATGTTGGGCTTGCCGCCGCCACCGGGGGTGAAGTCCAGCCACGCCGTACCGGTGATCTTGCCGTCGGCCGGCTTGGCCGCCTCGGCGGGCTTCGCGTCGGACGGCATCTTCCCGGGTGCCACGCCGACGAGCGGCAGCTGGACGGGGCTGCCGGCCTCGACCGGCTGTTTGGTGACGAATGATCCGCCGCCGCCCGCCTTCAGCGGATGGACCGGCAGCGGATGCGCCTTGGGGTAGCCGGCCGACTCGGCGAACGTGTCGTGCACGCCCACCCAGACGGCGTTGGCGACACCGCGCGCCGGGTCCTGCTCGTAGACCAGCCGGAAGATGATGCCCGATGCGAGCATCGAGATCGCCATCGGCATGAAGATGACCAGCTTGAAGGCCGTTCCCCAGCGCACCCGTTCGGTGAGCACGGCGAAGATGAGACCGAGGGCGGTGGCCACGACGGGCGCCACGATCACCCAGATCACATTGTTCTTGACCGCGGTCAGGATCGTGTCGTCGGTGAATATCTCCACGTAGTTGTCGAAGCCCGCGAAACCGCTGCCGGACTTGTCGAAGAAGGACCGGTAGACCGAGAACCCGATCGGGTAGACCACGAGCGCGCCGAGCAGCACCAGCGCGGGCAGCAGGAAGCCGACCGCGATCGTTTTACGTGTGCCTGTCACGCTCTTACGTTTGCCTCCGCCGGAAGGCGCCGGCTTCTCGCCGACGCCTTCCGTGACCACAGCAGTCATGCCGTCAGCTCTTGAACGCCTTGGCCGCGTCGGACTCCAGCTGCTGCTGGGTCCCCGCGACGTCCTTCGGGTTCTTCAGGAAGTCCTGCAGGTCCTTCCACTCGCCCTTGCCGGGCGTACCGCCGAACGACTGCGGCATCTGGTCGGACATGTCGAAGCGGAAGTCGTCACCCGCGTCGATGAGGGCCTTCGCGATGCCCCGCTGGACGTCGTTGGGGTAGGCGGCGCCGTCCAGCGCCTTGTTCGGCGACACGAAACCGCCGGCCTCGGCCCAGATCTTCGCCGCGTCGGTCGAGGCGAGGAAGGTCAGCAGCGCCTGCGCGCCCTTGGAGTCCTTCAGGACCACGGCCGCGTCACCGCCGGTGACCACGGGCGGCGTGGTGCCGGCAGCGGGGAACGGGAAGATCTTCGCGTCCGTACCGACCTTGGCGTCCGTCTCGGCGACGTTCGCCCCGGCGAAGTCGGCGGCGGCGACCATGGCCGCCTTCGGCGCGTCACCACCGGTGAAGGTCTGGGTGACCGAGGCGGGGAACTCCGTCTGCAGCGCGCCGTCGGCGCCGCCGGAGATCAGGCTCGGCTTGCCGAAGAGCTGGCCGAGCGTCGTCAGCGCGTCCTTGACGGAAGGATCGGTCCACTTGATCTTGTGCTGGGCGAGCTGGTCGTATTTCTCGGGACCCGCCTGGGAGAGGTAGACGTTCTCGAACCAGTCGGTGAGGGTCCAGCCGTCGGCGCCCGCCACCGAGACCGGGGTGACACCGGAGGCAGAGATCGTCTCGGCGGTCGAGAGGAACTCCTTCCAGGTCTTCGGGACCGTGGCGCCCGCGTTCTGGAAGGCCGCGTTGTTGTACCAGACGAGCGACTTGTTGGCGGCCTTGAAGTACACGCCGTACTGCGTGCCGTCCACGGCGCCGAGGTCCTGCCAGCCCTTGCTGTAGTTCTTCGCCAGCTCCGCCTTGGCCTCGGGGCCCGCGGGCTTGACCCACTTCTTCTCCACGGCCTGCTGGATCGCGCCGACCTGCGGGAGCATCGCCAGATCGGGCGGGCTGCCGCCGGCGATCTTCGTACCGAGGAAGTTCACGATCGGGTCCTGCGCGGGCACGAAGGTGACCGTCGCGCCTGTCCTGTTCTGGAACTCCTTGAGGACCTTGGTGAAGTTCGCCTGCTCGGGCCCTGTCCAGACCGCGGCGATCTCCAGCTTCACGCCGTCCAGCTTCGGCAGTTGGACGCCCGCGGCCGACGGCTCCTTGCTCGCGCTGTCGCCCGACGCCTTGCCACCTCCTCCGTCGTCGTCCGAGCCACCGCATCCGGTCAGCGCCACAGCGCCTGCGGCCACCAGTGCCACTGCCGCTCTGCGGGTGCCAAGAGCCCTGCGTGCCTTACGAGTTGTGCGCATTACTTCCCCGTCTCTCCCGTGCGCGTACGAATCTACGCATGCGGAACCGGCGTTGCCGTCGGTCCGTGCCGACAGTCCTACGCCGGGTACCCAGGGGCCGCAATACTGTGCCCGCGGTCAACTCGTTGATCGTAATGGGCTCGTGACGTGGCTCGACGCGCCGTTCGACCGCGAATACTGCGGTGGACGACGGCCTTACCCGGCGATCTTCACGGATGGGCCGGTGTCAGCGGTGCGACCGGCACCGCGTCGACCGAGCGGGCCGCGCGCTCCAACGCGCTGGCCAGCAGGGCCAGATCGGTCGGCCCGTTGCCCAACTCCCTTACCGGGCGCCGGGTCGGCGGGTCGCCCATGCGCTCCCACTCCAGCGGCAGCACCGTCGGCCGCAGGGTGGCCGTACGGGGGATCCGGCCGGTGACCCGGCCGCCCTGGAACGGGACCACCCGGCCGTCCGGATAGCCGAGCCTGCCCCGGCCGGGCGCCGGGTCGTCCGGTCCCGGAGCGGTGGGCGGCGCGTCCAGCACGGCCCGCAGCCGGGTGCGCTGCGCGAGGTCCGTGTCGCTCGTCCGGTCCGGGGAAGCGGAAGCCGCCACCAGATGCACCCCGAGCCGCTCGCCGTCCCTGGCGACCGCCTCAAGAGCCCGTACGACGGAGCCCGCCGCCGGGCGGCCGGGGCTGCCGAGCGCGGGCGCCACCAGCGCGTCGAAATCGTCCACCAGGACCACGAGCCGGGGGAGCGGGGTGGGTGAGCCCGCGGCGCCGGGCTGCGCGGGCGCCGTCCGGCCGGAGGTCGTCCTGAGCCGCATCGTGCTGCCCGAGCCCGGCGTCTCGATGTCGCCGCGCTGGTCGCTCGGCGGGCGCTGGCCGATCATCCGGTCGGAGACCTCCCGCCCGGTGTGCCACTCGGCGAAGTCGAGGTGGCCCAACAGCTCGGCCCTGCGCTTCAGTTCGGCGCCGAGCGCCTGCGCGAACTCCCGCATCCGCAGCGGGTCGGAGGCGATCAGGTGCTCGGTGACATGGGGGAGTTCGGTACAGACCCCGAGGCCTTCCCCGCCGCGCTGGCCGCCCGCGCCGTCCACCAGCAGCAGACCGAGCCGGTCGGGCCGCCCGGCAGCCGCCAGCGAGGCGGCGACCGAGCGGAGCAGTTCCGTACGGCCGCTGCCCGCCGGGCCCTCGATCAGCAGATGCGGGCCCTCCACGGTCAGATCCACGCTCACCGGGCCGCGCGGCCCGGCGCCCAGCACCGCGGTGCAGTCGCCCGTGCTGTCGGCGGCCGAGGCCCAACGCGCCATCAGCGAGGCGGGGGTGGCCCTCGCGAGCCCCAACTCGTCCAGCAGCCTGGCTGATTGAGGCAGCGCGGCGGCCGGACTCCGGTCGTGCGGCCCCGCGGTCGTACGCAGCGGGGCCAGCGCGCGGCCGAAGCGCTCGGCCCAGGCCGGCGAGACCGCGTCCACCACCGCGACCGTCCCCTCGCCGCCGCCCCGGCCCACGGCGGCCGTACGCAGCAGCCGCAGCGCCGTCGCCACATCACCGCTCAGCAGCGCGACCGTGCCGCACTCGCGGAAGGGCAGCGAGGCAGCGCACGCCGCCTCGTAGGCCGCCGCGATCGGGAAGAGGGACGAGGCGGCCGGGGTCTCGGCGAGGCAGAGCAGATGGATACCGACGGCCGAACCGGCGCCGGCCAGCCGGGCCGTCGCCTCGCGCAGCGCGGCGGAGCCGGGATCGCCGTCGACGATCAGGACCGTACGGGGCCCGGTGTGCGCGGCGGCGGCCTCGGCCACAGCGGCGGGCGACGCCGATGCCCAGCCGGGGCCCAGCGGTCCGTCGTCGAGACGCCGGGACAGCTCGGCCGTCCTGGCGGCGGCCTGGTCCCGGTCGTAGGCCAGCAGCAGCCGGCAGTCCTGGCCGTGGGCGGGCCGCAGATGCGGCAGCCAGCCGAGCCAGCCCCACTCATCGCGATGCTGCTCCACGCTCCTGGCCCGGTCCGTGCTGATCAGGACGATCTCCAGATCGGACGGTGAGTGCAGGGCCGCGAGCTGGGCCACCACCGACCGCGCGAGGCCGGTCAGCCGCTCCCTCGGCCCGGCAAGACCGAGCGACCCGGCGGCGCGCAGCCCGGCCGTCACCGGCACGGCTGCCGCCGCGCCCTGGTCCCGTCCGTCGGCCGTGCCGAGCCGGACGACAAGCGCCTCCGGGTGCCGGCTGTCGCGCTCCCAGAGCCGGGGCCCGGGGCCGAGCGCCGTCAGCAGGATCTCGGCCGGATCCGGCCACAGCTCCGCCCGGCGCACCGGGCCTTCGGACACGGCCCGCCGGGGTCCCGGCACCGCTTCCGGTACGTCGTCACGGCCGCCGGCCAGCCGCCGCGCCCAGGCGCCGAGACCGCCGCGCCGCCTGGCCGCCGCTTCCGACAGCTCCGTGCCGCGCGTGGGCGTGCCCTGGCGGCGCGAGCCCGGGTCCCTGCTGTGCGACTGCGCGCCGTCGGCGGGATCCGCCGGGTCGGCCGCCGCCGCTCTGCTGTGCGCCGGTGTGCCGTCGCCCGCCCGTGGGTCGGGGATACGCGGCTCCGGCACCCGGGGGGAGCCCGGCGCGCTGCCGTACTGCCCGGTGTGCGGCCCGGTGTCCCTGCTGCCGGTGTCCCACCCGGACGTGTCCCTGGCCGCCGCTTCCCTGGCTGCCGCGTCTCTAACGGCGGCGTCCCTGGCCGCCGACGAGAAGTCGGTGCCGCTGCCGTGGGTCTCGGTGGGGGAGCCGGGGTTGAACGCCGGGACCGTACGCCCCCCGCCGTGGCCGCCCGGCACCGGCGCGGCACCCGGGCCCGCGTCGGACCCGTACGGCGGGCGGCCCTGCCGGGCCTCCTCCTCGGCCGCGGGGCGCGCGACGCGCAGATGTCCCTCGCCGTCCGGGGCGGTCGGCAGCGCGACCGCGCGCTCGCCCCTGGTGAGCCGCAGCGCGGACTCGCCGAGCCGCAGCAGCGCGCCGGGCGGCAGCGGGACGGGCAGCCGGCCCACCTCGACGCCGTCCAGCGCCGTGCCGTTCGTGGAGCCGAGGTCGGCGACCGAGATCGTGCCGTCGTCGGCGACCGTCACCGCGCAGTGCAGCCGCGAGACGTCCGGGTCGTCCAGCGGGACGTCTGCGTCGGCCGAGCGGCCGATCCGGATCTGCCCGCCGTGCAGCAGATGGACACCGCCCGCGTCGGGCCCCGCCACCACATGGAGCTGGGCGGGCGCGGACTCCGTCGGGATGTCGTCGTCACCGGGGACCTGGAGCGACAGCACGGCCCCGTCGATCAGCGGCGGCTCACCCAGGGCGCAGCGCTGCCCGTCGAGCCGCTCACGGCCCGCGTAGAGAATGACCGAATTTGATGCGTCAGGACCCGAGACCGCGGTGGCGAGAGCGGACGCGACGGCGGCGAGCGCCGTACCTGCGGGGGCGGTGACGAGCACGTCACACACCTGCCCGACAGCGTGGCCGCTGCGCGGCGCGAGGACGGTCAGCCGGATCTGCATCGCCGTCAGCGGTCCCTTCTGCGCGGGGTGCGCGGCAGGGGAACTGCCCTGTGATTCCCCCCACCACGCACGGACGCGTCGTCCGGTACAGGTCGGCACGTCCGGTGTGATCCCCAACTCCACCCGTCACGTGCTGGGGGCATCCTCGCACCTGCCACTGACAACACGCCCGGGGGCCACAATTAAGTGATCTTGATTGGTCGGCTGTGGGTGCAAAAGTGCCTGCTTGGGATCATCCCTGTCACCCTGGGAACGGCCGTTCGGCAACCATCCGGGCGGCCCCGGCGTCTTTCCGACCTACGAACGACACGTTCGGCGGCACTAAAGTGGGCCGGACACCCTGGACGACGGGGACCATGGAGCGATCACGATCAGCAGGGAGCGCATGACGTGCGGCCGGTAGGCAGCAAGTACCTGCTCGAGGAACCGCTGGGACGCGGCGCCACGGGCACCGTCTGGCGGGCCAGCCAGCGGGAGACCGCGGGCGCCGAGGCGGCCGTCGCGGGCCAGCCCGGCGAGACCGTCGCGATCAAGGTCCTCAAGGAGGAGCTGGCGAACGACGCGGACGTGGTGATGCGGTTCCTGCGCGAGCGCTCCGTCCTGCTGCGGCTCACCCACCCCAACATCGTGCGCACCCGCGACCTGGTCGTGGAGGGCGATCTGCTCGCCCTGGTCATGGACCTCGTCGACGGCCCCGACCTGCACCGCTACCTCAGGGACAACGGCCCCTTCAGCCCGGTCGCCGCCTCGCTGCTCACCGCGCAGATCGCCGACGCGCTCGGCGCCAGCCACGCGCAGGGCGTCGTGCACCGGGACCTGAAACCGGCCAACGTACTGCTCAAAATAGACGGCGAGCAGATGCACCCGATGCTGACCGACTTCGGCATCGCGCGCCTCGCCGACTCCCCGGGGCTGACCCGGACCCACGAATTCGTCGGCACGCCCGCCTACGTCGCACCGGAATCGGCCGAAGGCCGGCCGCAGACCTCGGCCGTCGACATCTACGGCGCCGGCATCCTGCTCTACGAACTGGTCACCGGACGCCCGCCGTTCTCCGGCGCGACCGCGCTCGAAGTGCTCCACCGCCATCTCAGCGAGGAGCCGCGCCGCCCCAGCACCGTGCCCGAACCGCTGTGGACCGTCATCGAGCGCTGCCTGCGCAAGGACCCCGACCAGCGGCCCAGCGCCACCAACCTCGCCACGGCCCTGCGCACCGTCGCCTCCGGCATCGGGGTGCACTCCACCCCGGCCCAGATCGACGCCGCCCTCGGCGTGGCCGCGCTGCTCGCCCCCGACCCGTCACCCGCGACGGTGCCCGAGATGCCGGGCGCCGCCGACCCGACGCAGGTCCTGCCGAGCAACGCCGGTTCGTACGACCCCAACGGCGCGACGAGCGTCATGCCGTCCACCGGGGCCGGCGCACCGCCCGGAAACCCGCCGGGGATGCCCCCGGTGCCCGCGGAGCCCGAGGGCCCGCACCCCTGGCAGAGCCAGCTCCAGGCGGCACGCGACCGCAACGAGCAGACGCAGGTCCAGTACCTCGACCCGAGCCAGGACCCGCTGCGCCACCGCCCGCACCGCCAGCAGCCGCCGCAGGGCGGCCAGGGCCAGGGCTACCAAGGCCAGGGCCAGGGGCAGGGCGGCAGGGGCCAGCAGCAGCGACCGCCGCAGCGGCAGCAGCAGTACCCGCCGCAGCAGCAGTACGCGCCGCAGGCGCAGCCCCAGCAGCAGCGGTACGCACCGCCCCCGCAGCAACAGCAGTACGCGCCGCCGCAGCAGCAACGGCCCCAGCAGCCGGCCCCCCGCCCGCCGCGCGAGTCCCGGCAGCGCAGCGCCAACCCGATGCGGATCCCCGGCCTCGGCTGCCTCAAGGGCTGTCTGGTCGTGATCGTGCTGATCGTGGTCGCCGGCTGGCTCGTCTGGGAACTGACCCCCCTCCAGGACTGGGTCGACCAGGGCGAGGGCTACTGGCAGGCGATCGGCGACGGCATCTCGAAGGTGTCGGGCTGGATCTCCGACCTCGGCAGTGCGAGCGGGACGAACTGACGTCCCGGCCATGCACTGACGCTGTAGCTATGTCGACTTCTGCGGGGGTAATTCGCCCGTAGAAGTGAAGGTTGGCGCCGTCGTGGGCACGGAACACCCCGATACACGCGTACTTTGATGGCAAAGCCAGCCGCTGAGGGAGCAGTCTTGGCACGGAATATCGGCAGCCGGTACACCGCACACCAGATTCTGGGACGCGGCAGCGCCGGCACGGTGTGGCTGGGCGAGGGGCCCGAGGGCGCCGTCGCCATCAAGCTGTTGCGCGAGGACCTCGCGTCCGACCAGGAGCTGGTCGGCCGCTTCGTCCAGGAGCGCACCGCCCTGCTGGGCCTCGACCACCCCCGGGTGGTCGCCGTACGCGATCTCGTCGTGGACGGCAACGACCTCGCGCTCGTCATGGAACTCGTACGCGGCACCGACCTGCGCACCCGTCTCGACCGGGAGCGCAGGCTGGCGCCCGAGGCGGCGGTCGCGATCGTCGCCGACGTCGCCGACGGCCTCGCCGCCGCCCACGCGGCCGGGATCGTCCACCGTGACGTCAAGCCCGAGAACATCCTGCTCGACATGGAAGGCCCGCTGGGCCCCGGCGGCGCACACCCCGCGCTGCTCACCGACTTCGGTGTCGCCAAGCTGATCGACACCCCCCGGCGCACCAAGGCGTCCCGGATCATCGGCACCCCCGACTATCTGGCGCCCGAGATCGTCGAGGGGCTGCCGCCGCGCGCCGCCGTCGACATCTACGCCCTGGCCACCGTCCTGTACGAACTCCTCGCCGGATTCACGCCGTTCGGCGGCGGCCACCCCGGCGCCGTCCTGCGCCGCCATGTGACGGAGTCCGTCGTCCCGCTGCCCGGCATCCCCGAGGAGCTGTGGCAGCTCCTCGTCCAGTGCCTGGCCAAGGCCCCCGCATCCCGGCTGCGCGCCTCGGAACTCGGCGCCCGGCTGCGCGAACTGCAGCCGCTGCTCACCGGCATCCCGCCGCTGGACGTGGACGAGCCCGACGCGGAGCCCACCGAGCAGCCGCACGAGGAGCCGCGTCCCGGTACCGCCGAGACCGGCGAACCGCGCCGCAGGGGCGCCGTACCGCTGGTCCCCGGCGCCTCTCCCGACTCCAACCGGGACACCCACACGAGCATGCGCGTGCCGGGCCCCGACGAGCTGGCGGGCGGCGCGCGCGGTACGGCCCGCGCGCCGCGCAGCAGCAGCCAGCGCCGTCCCGGCTCGGCCCGGCACAAGGCGGGAGCCGTGCGCAAGCGCCGGATCACCCTCGGCGCCGCAGCCGTCCTGGTGGTCGCGGCGCTCGGCGTGGGCGGCTGGCTGGCGACGAGCGACGACGGCGGCGGGAGCCCGCAGGACTCCAAGCAGACGACCTCGCCGGCGCCGTAGTACGGCCCTGCGGTAAGGGGTGCCGGACGGCCCGTCGTACGGGCCGGGGACAGCGGTGGGGCAGCGGGGGGAGGGGTTCTTCCGCTCAGCCGTTACGCTGGACCCGTGGCAGTCGTCGATGTATCCGAAGAGCTGAAGTCCCTCTCCTCGACCATGGGGTCGATCGAGGCCGTCCTTGACCTGGACCGGTTGCGGGCCGAGATCGCCGTGCTCGAGGAGCAGGCGGCCGTTCCTTCCCTGTGGGACGACCCCGATGCGGCGCAGAAGATCACCAGCAAGCTGTCCCATCTGCAGGCCGAGGTCCGCAAGACGGAGACGCTGCGCGGGCGCATCGACGACCTGGAGATCCTTTTCGAGCTCGCCGACTCAGAGCACGACGCGGACGCCCGCGCCGAGGCCGAGTCCGAGCTGGAGGCGGTGCGCAAGGCGCTGGACGAGATGGAGGTCCGCACCCTCCTCTCCGGCCAGTACGACGAGCGCGAGGCGCTGGTCAACATCCGCGCCGAGGCGGGCGGCGTGGACGCCGCCGACTTCGCCGAGCAGCTGCAGCGGATGTATCTGCGCTGGGCCGAGCGGCACAACTACGGCACCGAGGTCTACGAGACGTCGTTCGCCGAAGAGGCCGGCATCAAGTCGACCACCTTCGTGGTCAAGGCGCCCTACGCGTACGGCACGCTCTCCGTCGAGCAGGGCACCCACCGGCTGGTGCGCATCTCGCCGTTCGACAACCAGGGCCGCAGGCAGACCTCCTTCGCCGGCGTCGAGGTGCTGCCCGTCGTCGAGTCCAGCGACCATGTCGAGGTCGACGAGTCCGAACTGCGCGTGGACGTCTACCGCGCCTCGGGCCCCGGCGGACAGGGCGTCAACACCACCGACTCGGCGGTGCGGATCACCCACATCCCGACCGGCATCGTCGTCTCCTGCCAGAACGAGCGCTCGCAGATCCAGAACAAGGCGAGTGCGATGAACGTCCTCCAGGCGAAGCTGCTCGAAAGGCGCCGTCAGGAGGAGCAGGCCGAGATGGACGCCCTCAAGGGCGACGGCGGCAACTCCTGGGGAAACCAGATGCGTTCGTACGTCCTGCACCCGTACCAGATGGTCAAGGACCTGCGCACGGACTTCGAAGTGGGCAACCCGCAGGCGGTACTTGACGGCGAGATCGACGGCTTCCTCGAAGCCGGAATTCGCTGGCGCAAGCAGCACGACCGCTGATCTCCCCGCCGGCCGACATCGGCCGGCCACCAAGTCGACCGAGGAACTGCCGCTCTGGAAGCGGCAGTTCCTCTTTGTGTCACAGTTACATCAGGGCCTGCCGGACAACCGTCGCGATTCGGGTCATCGCGCGCGCAACCGCCTTGACGCGTATATGAAAACTGGGAAAGCTGGCGCGTGGCATGCGTATTCCTGGGGCGCGTGCGGGCGGGGGAGACCAGTGAACAGACCCCCAGCAGCCGCTGCCCCGGACGCTGCACCAATGACGAATGAAGCTACTGGGGGTACCAGGCAGATGACCAAGAAGACGCGGATCCGCGTGGCGCGCGTAGCGGCCGGCGCAGTGATCGCCGCGGGTGCTTCGCTGACAGCGGCGGGCGCGGCGTCGGCCGCCGGCCTCGTCGACCTCGGCGCCTCCGCCAAGGTGGGCGCCACGACCGTACAGCTGGGCGCCGGTGGCGCGCTGGCGGACGACGACCCGACCGGCCCGCCGACCACGATTCCCGACCCGCCCACCGAGGAGCCTCCGACCGAGGAGCCGCCGACCGAGGAGCCTCCCACCGAGGAGCCCCCGACGGAGGAGCCTCCCACCGAGGAGCCCCCGACCGAGGAGCCGCCCACGGAGGAGCCGCCGACCGAGGAGCCGCCCACCGGCTCCCCGACCGACGAGCCGACCAAGCCGTCCGAGCCCAGCACCTCGCCCACCCAGGGCGCGGGTACCGGTGGCGGCGGCAACAGCGCGGACCCGGGCACCTGCACCGTCTCGCTGGACGGCGTGGAGTGCGCGGACAACACCGACACCGACTCCGTGGGCTCCAAGCCCGTGCAGCAGGGTGCGGCCAAGGACGAGCTGGCCGAGACCGGTGCCGGCGAGACCTCGTTCCTGCTCATCGGCGCCGCGGTGATGATCGCCGGCGGCGTGGGCTTCCGTTTCCTGCCCCGCATGAACCGCGGTGGCGGCACGGCCGCCTGAGTGGAGACGTAACTCACAGCGAGCGGTACAGCTGACAGAAGGGCCCGGACGCGAGGCGTCCGGGCCCTTCTGCGAAATCCGGCAGTGCGCGGCAGTGCGCGCGGCGCGCAGGCAGCGCTCAGGCGGTCTGGTGCGTCGCCACCAGTGCCACGGCGGCCAGCAGAAGCAGCAGCATGCTCAGCAGCGCCACCGGGCTCAGCCCGCTCAACGGCCCGCCTTCCTGCTGGAGCCGCTCCCTGCTGGCACGGCAAACGCGGCAGCGGCCCTCGCTCACGGGCCCCGCGCAGTTGGCGCACACCAATCTGTCGTAGGTCATGCGCTTTCCTCCTCACCGCGCGGCGTCAGCCGCAGACAGTGTTCCTTCTCCGCACAACGCTCCGGGAAACGCGACCGTTCCCCTTACCACTGTGCCAGTTCCCGCCGGATTCGGCGCGGCCGACCCGATTCCGTACGGTCCGCCAGGGGTGGCGGGCGCCCCACATTCGTGATAATCCGCCCAACTCCGGTCGCGGACTGCGCGGGCCAGTCCGGGTCGCGTAAGGTCACGCTCACCTACTCCCGGCCGACCGTGGTGCATCTCGTGATCCGATTCGACAACGTCTCCAAGACTTACCCGAAGCAGAACCGTCCCGCGTTGCGCGATGTCTCCCTTGAGATCGAGAAGGGGGAGTTCGTCTTCCTGGTCGGTTCGTCCGGTTCCGGCAAGTCGACCTTCCTCAGACTCGTCCTGCGCGAGGAGCGCACGAGTCACGGCATGGTCCATGTGCTCGGCAAGGACCTCGCGCGGCTGTCCAACTGGAAGGTGCCGCAGATGCGCCGCCAGCTCGGCACCGTCTTCCAGGACTTCCGGCTGCTGCCCAACAAGACCGTCGCCGAGAACGTGGCGTTCGCGCAGGAGGTCATCGGCAAGCCGCGCGGGGAGACCCGCAAGGCCGTGCCCCAGGTCCTCGACCTGGTCGGCCTCGGCGGCAAGGAAGACCGGATGCCCGGTGAGCTGTCCGGTGGTGAGCAGCAGCGCGTCGCCATCGCGCGGGCCTTCGTCAACCGCCCCATGCTGCTGATCGCGGACGAGCCCACCGGCAACCTGGACCCGCAGACCTCCGTCGGCATCATGAAGCTGCTGGACCGGATCAACCGCACCGGTACGACCGTCGTGATGGCCACCCACGACCAGAACATCGTCGACCAGATGCGCAAGCGTGTGATCGAGCTCGAAGGCGGCCGGCTCGTGCGCGACCAGGTACGCGGCGTCTACGGCTACCAGCACTGACGCTGCCCGTCGAGCACTGACCGTCCAAAGCTGAAAGGACGCCATGCGCGCCCAGTTCGTCCTGTCGGAGATCGGTGTAGGTCTCCGCCGTAACCTCACGATGACCTTCGCAGTCGTCATCTCCGTAGCCCTCTCGCTCGCCCTGTTCGGCGGCGCGCTGCTCATGCGCGAGCAGGTCAGCACGATGAAGGACTACTGGTACGACAAGGTCAACGTCTCCATCTTCCTGTGCAACAAGGGCGATGCGGCGAGCGATCCCGCGTGCACCAAGGGCGCGGTCACAGGCGAGCAGAAGGCCCAGATCGAGGCCGATCTGAAGAAGATGAGCAACATCGTCGAGTCCGTCCACCACGAGGACTCCGACGAGGCGTACAAGCACTACCGGGAGCAGTACGGCGACACGGCCTTCGCCAGCACGATCACCCCGGACCAGATGGAGGAGTCCTTCCGCGTCAAGCTCAAGGACCCCGAGAAGTACAAGGTGGTGGCGACCGCCTTCGCCGGCCGGGACGGCGTGCAGTCCGTCCAGGACCAGCGCGACATCCTGCAGAACCTCTTCTCGCTGATGAACGGCATGAACATCGCCGCGCTCTGTGTCATGGCGCTGATGCTGGTGATCGCGCTGATGCTGATCGTCAACACCGTGCGGGTGTCGGCGTTCAGCAGACGGCGCGAGACCGGCATCATGCGGCTCGTCGGCGCCTCCAGCTTCTACATCCAGACGCCGTTCATCATGGAGGCCGCGTTCGCCGGACTGATCGGCGGTGTGGTCGCGTGCGGAATGCTCATGCTGGGGCGGTACTTCCTGATCGACAGCGGTCTCGACCTGTCCCACAAGATGGAGCTCGTCAGGTTCATCGGCTGGGACGCGGTGTTCTCGAAGCTGCCGCTGGTGCTCGCGATCGGTCTGCTGATGCCGGCAGTTGCGGCTCTCGTCGCACTGCGCAAGTACCTCAGGGTGTGACAAGCGCCCCTGGCGTGGTGTCGCCAAGCTCCGGTCCGTCGCGCTGCGTTGTCCTAGACTCAACGCCATGTCCGGATCGGAGTCACCCCATTTCGGGCCCCGCGGAGTCCGCCGCGGGGCGGTCCTGACATTGGTGTTCGCGAGTGCGCTCGCCACCGCCGCCGCGACCAACTCCCTGCCGCAGGCCGATTCGACGCCGCCCGTCATCCCGACGCGCGCCGTCGCCTCGACGGTCGACAGCGGCGAGGTCGCCGCGGCTGCGGCCAAGGCGATGGCCGACGGCAAGTCGGGCACGGAAGCGGCCGAGGAGGTCGTCAGCCGCAGCGGGGACCGCTGGGGCGCCGTGTACGACAAGGGCGAGTACGAGGAGTTCGAGCAGGCCCTCGACGGTGAGTACACCGGAGTGGGCCTCAGCGCCCGGCGTACGGCCGGGGGGCTGATGGAAGTCACCCGGGTGCACCCCGGCGGCCCCGCCGCGGGAGCCGGTATCAGGGCGGGCGACACGGTCAGGGACATCGACGGCGCGGATGTGGCCAGCCGGCCCGTCACGGACGTGATGGCGCTGCTGCGCGGCGACGCGCTGGGGGAGGGCGGGGCGGGCAAGAGCGCCGGCGCCGGTACTCCCGTCGTCCTCGGTCTTGAGCGCGCGGGACACCGCTGGACCCGTACGCTGCGCCGCGCCCGGCTGTCGACCGAGTCCGTCACGGTCGGCAAGCTGACCGGCGGGGCCCGGATGATCAAGGTCGACGCGTTCACGAAGGGCTCGGGCGAGCAGGTGCGCGACGCCGTACGGGACGCGCCGCGCGGCGCCGGCATACTGCTCGACCTGCGGGGCAACGGCGGCGGGCTGGTCTCGGAGGCGGTCAAGGCCGCTTCGGCCTTCCTCGACGGCGGCCTCGTCGCGACGTACGACATAAAAGGCGCCCAGCGGGCGTTGTACGCGGACCCGGGCGGCGACACCGGACGCCCCGTGGTGGTGCTGGTCGACAGCGGCACGATGAGCGCGGCCGAGCTGGTCACCGGCGCCCTCCAGGACCGCGGACGATCCATCACCGTCGGCTCGCGTACGTTCGGCAAGGGCTCGGTCCAGATGCCGAGCACGCTGCCGGACGGCTCGGTCGCCGAGCTGACCGTCGGCCATTACCGCACGCCCGCGGGGCATACGGTCGACGGCAGGGGAATCACCCCGGATCTCGCGGCGAGCGACCATGCCGGACAGCAGGCGCAGACGGTCCTCAGCGGCCTCGGCGGCACGGCGTAAAGAAGTTGCGCCGTAGTGAGAAAATGGCAGGACTATGGCAAAGGAAAAAGGGCGCAAAATCATCGCCCAGAACAAGAAGGCGCGGCACGACTACCTGATTCTCGACACCTACGAGTGCGGTCTCGTGCTCACGGGCACGGAAGTGAAGTCGCTGCGTCAGGGGCGGGCGTCGTTGACGGACGGGTTCGTCCAGATTGACGGACATGAGGCATGGCTCCACCATGTCCATGTTCCTGAGTACAGCCAGGGAACGTGGACGAACCACACCGCACGGCGTAAGCGCAAGCTGCTGATGCACCGGGCCGAGATCGACAAGCTGGAGTCCAAGTCGCAGGAATCGGGTCACACGATCGTGCCCCTCGCCCTGTACTTCAAGGACGGCCGGGCCAAGGTCGAGATCGCGCTGGCCAAGGGCAAGAAGGAGTACGACAAGCGCCAGACGCTGCGGGAGCGGCAGGACCGGCGCGAGACGGACCGGGCCGTCTCGGCGGTCAAGCGCAAGCAGCAGGCCTGACGCCGCGCGCCCCTGGTGGGAATACGGTGGCCCTCGGCCCTGTTGATCACGTACGATGGGTCGTGCACCTCGTAGCGGGTGCACGAGTTGAAAACAAAACATGGGGATGATCGGTTTCGACAGCGGATGTCGAAGCAGGGGAAGCGAGCCGAGAAAGCGGCAATGATCTCGTTAACCATATGTCGCAAAAAACAATCGCCAATTCTAAGCGCGATTCCTCCGCCTTCGCACTTGCTGCCTAATTAGCAGCTAGCGAAGACTCCGCGGAGTGTCAGCCCGGGAGTGTTCCCGACCCGGATCCTGGCATCAGCTAGGGGACTAAACCTGTAGGCCCGGTCACGGGACTTGCAGGGAAATCAAACAGTGACTGAGCCCGTCGGAGACTTGTCCGCGTGATCTCCGGGGCCGAGAAAATCGCAGCGGACTGCGCTCGGAGAAGTCCTGATTCCGCACCGTTGGACGCGGGTTCGATTCCCGCCATCTCCACAAACCCCATGTGAGGCCGAGGCCCCGCTGCCCACCCGGCAGCGGGGCCTCAGTCGTGTCCGGGCCTCCGGGGCCGGCCCGACGGCGACATCACGCACAGTGCGCCCCGAGTGCGGTACGTCATCACTACATGGCTGGACGTGTGCGAGACGTCCCGCCTATCGTGGTGTCGTCTCGTGACGTCTTGAGGTTGATGCATGCAGAATGAGCGCCTCCGTGCCGCGTTACTCGAACGCGGGCTCACCCTGGACGAGTTGGCGACCACGATCGACGTGGACGCCAAGACCGTCGAGCGTTGGGTCACGACCGGCCGTACGCCGTACCGGCGGCATCGGTACGCCGTCGCCGCGCAGCTTGGCCTGGACGAGACCTATCTGTGGCCGGACGCGCTGACGCCTGATCAGATCGCGGGCGCGTCCGAGAGTGAGATCGTCACTGTCTATCCGCACCGCTGGTCAGTGCCGTCCGACCTGTGGCGGCGCATGTTCGAGACGGCGGAGCACGAGATCGGTGTCCTGGTCTTCAGCGGCCTCTTCCTGTCCGAGGACTCCGGTATCCACAGGGTCTTACGCGCCAAGGCCGATACGGGCGTACGGGTGCGGATACTGCTCGGTGACCCCAACAGCGCCGCCGTGGCCCAGCGAGGCACGGACGAGGGCCTTGAAGACGCCATGGCCGCGAAGATCAGAAACGCTCTCGTGATGTACAGGCGGTTACGGAACGTCGAGGGCATCGACTTCCGGCTGCACGAGACGATCCTGTACAACTCGATCTATCGGGCGGACGATCAACTGCTCGTCAACACCCACATCTACGGCTTCCCGGCGGCGCAGGCCCCGGTGATCCATCTGCGCAAGGTCGCCGGGGGCAGCATGGTCACCAACTACGTGGAGAGTTTCGAGCAGGTCTGGGGTCGAGCGCAGGAAATGGAGTGACGAGGGAAATGCCGACGCGATTCGACTACTTCGACGATCCGAGCGCGCCTACGGCCAACAGCATCGTCCCGTCAGCGAATGTCGTCGTGACCGACGACGCGGGACACATTCTCATGATCCGCCGTAGCGACAACGGAAACTGGGCTGTGCCCGGCGGCGCAATGGATTTTGGAGAATCCATCACGCAAACTGCGGTGCGCGAAACCCTCGAAGAGACCGGAATTCACTGCCAGATCAACGGACTGGTCGGGATCTACACCGATCCGCGGCATGTCATCCACTACACCAGTAATGACGAGGTACGGCAGGAATTCTCCATCGTCTTCACCGCGCGGTACCTCAGTGGTGATCCGACCCCGAGCGACGAGTCTCGCGAAGTGGCGTGGGTGCCACGCCACAAGGTGGACGAACTGAAGATGGACCGCTCCATGCGCCGGCGCGTCGAGGCGTACGTGCAAGGCGAGGGGCTTCCCCAGCTTGGGTGACGACTGGCTCAACACGGCAGCCGACGTCTTCTCCTCCATCGGCACCGTCGGTGCCTTCGGCACGGGATTCGTTCTTCTCCGGCGTGAACACCGCCGCGAGGCAGAGCGCGACGAAGAAGCCCGCCGCGCTCAGGCGGCGCGAGTCAGCGCGTGGGTCGAGGCGTACCGTCGGGACGACGGCACCCGAGACCTGGCGCTGCACGTCCACAATGCGAGTGACATGCCCATATACGAGGTCGACCTCCCGCTGCCCGCGCCGGCCGGAGAAGAGTCCCGCACCGAGTTCATCGGTCTCGTTCCGCCCGGCCAGACCGTACGCCGTCCCGCACCGAGCGAATGGCTGCGCTCGTACGTCGAGCCTGAGCCGGTGGAGATCGAGTTTCTCGATAGTGCCGGCTGCCACTGGAACCGCGACGAACAGGGGAAACTGGTCCGTTCGCGGCGTGCGGTCATCTGACGAGGAGAGTCTCGACGCGCCGTGCTGAATCCACGATGTGTGAGGTCGCCTCGGTGATGGATTCGGCGACGACATCCGTGGGGCCGTAGCGCGTCAGGATCTCGGACAGTCGTTTCTCGACGTTGACCGGCTCGCCGTCCGGTGTTGTGGTCATGTCGCAATAGATCAGGGCGTCGGCGAGCAGCCCTTCGACAGGTTCGAACTCCGCGGCGAGTTCACCGCCGAGGCTGCGGTTGCGGGCCTCGATATGGGCGCAGGAATGATAGGCGACCAGCGAGCACACGCGGAGGTCGGCGTGTTCGGTGTCACGGAGGAAGCGGGCTCCGTCGAGAGGGTGAAAACCTGTCGCTACGAGCTTGGGAGCGTAGCCAATGTCGTGCAGCCATGCGGAAGCGATCAGCAGATCGGCCTCATCGCCCACGATGTGTGCGATGGTCTCGGCTTTACGGCCGACGCCTTGAGTGTGCGCCCAGCGGCGCGGAAGCGGCTCTGCGAGCAGGTGCTCGGCGAGTTGTTGCCACCATGGGACAGATTTCACGCGTCGAGGCTACCGTTGTCGGGTCACTTCACGAAGCGTCCTCTCCCCTGACGCGTCTCGATCAGTCCTGCGTCCTCCAACACGGTGAAGGCTTGCCGGGCGGTCCAGCGAGAGACGCCGTAGTCCTTCGTCAGATCGGCCTCGCTGGGAAGCACGTCGCCTCGTCGTAGCTCACCGCGCTCGATCGTGGCGCGCAGGTCCGTCGATATACGGCGGAAAGCCGGTGCCGGGGACTGCGGACTGTCCGGCGACGAGGCGAGGCGTCCGCGTCCGGGCATGGTGACGAGTAAGCCTTCGTTCTCAAGGTCTGCGAGCGCTCTCCGCACCGTGTTGCGCGCGACTCCGTACTCCGACCCGAGTTCGGCCTCACTGAGCAGTTGGGTACCCGGTGGGAACTCTCCCTCGGTGATGCGGCGGCGCAAGGCGTCTGTGATGGTCTTGTACGCGCCCCACGGTGTTGCCCGCGAGCCCACTCGTACCGTCCTCTTCTCGTCGGGCAGTCGCCCGACAACGGTGTATGCCGCGATGCTCATCAGTCCACTCATTGCGGATGATCACTGAGAGCTCTCTGGCGCGTTGTTGTCAGTGCACATCGCCCAGACCGATTTGCCGGGCCCATTCCGGTCACTCACTCCCCATTGCCCATCGGTGAGTGCATCCACCAAAGCCAAACCCCGCCCGGATTCGGCGTCCGTGGACGCTTCTCGAAGCTCCGGCTTGCTGTCGTTGGCGTCGTGCACCTCGATCCGTACACCGGCCCGAAGCCGTTGGAACTGCGTCGCGATCAAACGCCCGTTGGGCGGGTGCGCGTGATTGACAGCGTTCGTGACCAACTCGGAGACGATCAACTCGGCAGTCTCCGTGAGCTGCGGTAGTCCCCATGCGTCAAGGTGTTCGGCGACGAACTGACGTGCTTTGCCTACTGATCGAGGGCTGCGCGGCCACATTTTAGTGACAACGGACGGACGTTCTTCGCGGACCGTGGTCGGACCTTCGGCGGTCATCGCCGTGCCCCCGTCCAGCTGTTCGGGCAACAGTTGGAATCCATCAAGATCGGTGCTCCTTCGCGGCATTGAACCTGTGCCACGAGGGTCTGCTCGATGTCGAGTCGCGGACACCGCGTCTTGAGGGACGTCTAGGGATTTCTTGGCTACGCTGAGGTCGTTCGCATCCTGAACAAGGGGGACAGCGTGAACGACGTGCTCCGTCGTGCCCTGATGTCCGCCGGCCTCGACTACGCCGATGTCGCCGCGCGACTCCTGGTTGATCCCAAGACCGTGGAGCGGTGGTGTGCGGGGCGCCTCCCCTACTCGCGTAACCGCGTCGCGCTCGCCGCCCTGGTCGGCCGCAACGAGCACGAACTGTGGCCCACCGCCGGGCGCCTCCGCCCCCGCGTCCCCCTTGGCGGCGAGATTCGTACGGTCTATCCCCACCGCTGGGCCGTGCCGCGTGAAACCTGGCTCAGACACTTCTCGTGCGCCGAACGCGAAATCGGCATCCTCGCCCACAGCGCACTGTTCCTTGCCGAAGACCTCGGGATCACCCGCACTCTCGCCGGCAAAGCGAGTGAAGGGGTCAAGGTCCGATTACTGCTCGGTGACCCCGACAACCCCGAGGCGGCCTCGCGCGGTGACAACGACGGAAACGGCGATGCCATGGCGGCCCGCATCCGCAAGGCACTTGTCCTCCTTCGACCGGTCACTGCCCTGGTCGGCGTCGAACTCCGCCTACACCGTGCCGCGTTGTACAACTCCATCTATCGTGCGGACGACGAATTACTTATCACTCCCCATATCTATGGTCAGCCTGCGGTGAATGCGCCTGTCCTGCATGTCCGCCCCACTGCGGACGGCATGCTTGCCACGCCCTACGTGGAGAGCTTCGAACGCACATGGCTCGGGGCTCGGGTCGTCAAGTGCTCAAGCTGATCGGGGGAGTGTTCAGTCAGATCGCTGAACCTGGAATTTCAATCGGAATTTCCGAATTTCGATTTCTCGATTTTTGGCGAGTGATTCCCGAGCCTGGGCTGTTTGCGGAACGATGACCGCTCTGCCGGTGTACGGGTGGAATCATCCGCAACTCCCGCTGAGGGCAAGACGGGACGCCGGGAGCGGTCCACCGCGTTGTGCGGGCTGCTGCACGTGCCTGGGCCCTGGATCGTCGCGAGTGTCGCCGTGCCACTGTGACGTCGGGTAACACCGTGAACAATGATCGACTGCCGGTCGAATAGCCGGTGACCTCGACCACAGTGAACGGAAGGGACAGAAGTGGTCCGAAGAAACCAATTCCTGTCACCACGGCCGCAGTTGAGATAAATACTTGTCAGTAAGAAGTCGCCCCCGGATGGTTGCACGCATCCTTGTCACAGCATTGATGCACAGCAACCTGTCAAGCAGAACTACCGGCATCACTGGCGTGCGCTACATTCGTGGTCCGGGTGCAGTGTGGTAGGGGGCGGTCGGTCAGGTGGGGGCCTGATCGTCGGCATTTCCGGTCAGCCGTGCACGCACCCATGGGACATTAAGTGGGGGATGTGCACACCTGTGGAAAACTGGCGAGAGAATGCCCGCACGGGGCATATGCATGAGCCGAGCGATGTCACCATCGAACTCGACGGTCTGGGGCGTCAGCTCTCCGAGCTGCCTTCGGGCCCGAAGCACCCGCAGAAATCAGGTTCTGCGGAAGATGTAGATCAGGAAAGCTCCGACGGGCCCGTTTTTGTCGACGCTTCCGGGCGTCGGAGCAAGAAGTTCCGCCGGGCCGGCTGGATCCTGGCAGCGGTCTGCGCCTGCTACGCGGTGACGCTGGTCGTCGCGCTGATGGGCGGCAACTCGAGCGCGCCGTGGCTGAACATACCCGGGGTCAAGGTCGACAAGAAGTCGGACTCCGTCAAGGTCGAGAAGCCCGCTCCCTCGGGCAGCGCGGCCGACGGCGTGCTGCCGGGCGGTCCTTCGCTGCCGGTGCCGACGGACTCCAACGGCTCCCCGATCCCGGGGTCTTCGGCCAGCGCGACGACCGGGGCCTCGGGTATTCCCGCCCCCGGCGCGTCGGGTTCGGCGAAGCCGCCGAAGCAGACCGCCGGAGCGCCGGGGAAGCCCGATCCGGGCAACTCCGTGCCGGCGGGCGGTTCCGACCCGGGTGGTCCGACGACGACGGACGCTCCGCCGGAGACCACACCGCCGGTCGAGACGCCGCCGGACACCCCGACACCGCCTGTCGAGACGACGGACGCGGGTACCGAACCCGCGGGCCCGCCGGCCGGCGACCCCCAGGCCATGGCCGCGGAAGGCGCTCAGTAGATGACTTCAACCGGCACGCGGGGCCGTAAGCGCAGCGGCGGCCCCGTCAGGAGACGCAGGCTGCCCATGAGGTACCTGCTTCCGACCTTTCTGCTCGTCGGCCTGGTGGCGATGATGTTGCTGCGCGGCTACGTGCACAACGAGATCATCCCGGACCACCGGGTGCGGCCACCTGCCTCCATCAGCCAGGTGCCCGACGACATCATCGAAGGCGGCCCCGTCATCGATTCGCGCGACAAGACGGCCAAGCCCAAGTCGCTGACCATACCGAAGCACAAACTTGTCCTCACCTTCGACGACGGCCCGGACCCGACCTGGTCGCCCCAGGTCCTCGACGTGCTGAAGAAGTACGGCGCGCACGCGACCTTCTTCGTCACGGGCACGATGACCTCGCAACACCCCGAGCTGGTCAGGCGCATGGTGGCCGAGGGGCACGAGGTCGGGGTGCACACCTTCGACCATCCCGACCTCTCCTACCAGTCGGCGTCCCGTATCAAGTGGGAGCTGTCGCAGACGCAGCTGGCGCTCGCCGGCGCCGCCGGGATCCGCTCCTCGCTCTTCCGGCCGCCGTACTCCTCGTTCGCCGACGCCATGGACAACAAGTCCTGGCCGGTGACGCAGTACATCGGCACCCTGGGCTACATCACGGTGCTCGACAGCACCGACAGTGAGGACTGGCAGCGCCCCGGCGTCTCGAAGATCATCGAGAACGCGACGCCGAAGCACGGCGACGGCGCCGTCGTCCTGATGCACGACTCCGGCGGTGACAGGTCCCAGACCGTCAAGGCGCTCGAGACGTTCCTGCCGCAGATGCAGAAGGACGGCTACTCCTTCGACACGGTGACCCAGGCGCTCGGCGCGCCCAGCGCCCACACGCCGGTCACCGGCATCGACAAGTGGAAGGGCCGCGCGTTCATCGGCGCCGTCAGCTTCGCCGACCGGGGCACCGACGTCCTGATCGCCGGGCTCTCGGTGGTCGGCTTCCTGGTCATCCTGCGCTTCGGGCTGATGCTGGTGCTGTCCTTCGCGCACTCGCGCAAGGTGCGCCGCCGCAGGTTCCGCTGGGGCGCCCGCATCACCGAACCCGTCTCGGTCCTCGTCCCCGCGTACAACGAGCGGGAATGCATAGCCAAGACGGTCAACTCGCTGATGCAGAGCGACCATCCGATCGAGGTCATCGTCATCGACGACGGCTCAACGGACGGTACGGCGGACATCGTCGAGGCGATGTGGCTGCCGAACGTACACGTCGTACGCCAGGAGAACGCGGGCAAGCCGGCCGCGCTCAACAACGGCATCGCGCACGCCAGTTACGACCTGGTCGTGATGATGGACGGCGACACCGTCTTCGAACCTGCCACCGTGCGTGAGCTGGTGCAGCCCTTCGGCGACCCGCGCGTCGGCGCCGTCGCCGGCAACGCCAAGGTCGGCAACCGCAACTCGCTCATCGGGGCCTGGCAGCACATCGAGTACGTGATGGGCTTCAACCTCGACCGCCGCATGTACGACCTGCTGCAGATCATGCCCACCATCCCGGGCGCGATCGGCGCCTTCCGGCGCACCGCGCTGGAGCGGGTCGGCGGGATGAGCGAGGACACCCTCGCCGAGGACACCGACATCACCATCGCCATGCACCGCGACGGCTGGCGTGTCGTCTACGCCGAGAAGGCGCGTGCCTGGACCGAGGCGCCGGAGTCCGTACAGCAGCTGTGGTCCCAGCGGTACCGCTGGAGTTACGGCACGATGCAGGCGATCTGGAAGCACCGCCGCTCCTTCATCGAGCGGGGGCCTTCGGGACGCTTCGGCCGGGTCGGCCTGCCACTGATCGCGCTGTTCATGATCGTGGCGCCGCTGCTCGCGCCGCTGATCGACCTCTTCCTGATCTACGGCCTGATCTTCGGGCCCACGGAGAAGACCATCATCGCCTGGCTCGGCGTCCTGGCGTTCCAGGCGATCTGCGCCGCGTACGCGTTCCGGCTCGACAAGGAACGTATGGTGCATCTGATCTCGCTGCCGCTCCAACAGGTCCTGTACCGCCAGCTCATGTACGTCGTGCTGGTGCAGTCCTGGATCACCGCGCTCACCGGCGGCCGGCTGCGCTGGCAGAAGCTCCGCCGTACCGGCGCCGTCCAGGCCCCCGGCTCGATCCCCACCCAGCGCGGTCACAGTGCGGGCGCCGACAGGAGGCCGGTGGGATGACCACCCCCTACGAAGCAGGCGGCACGGCCGCGCCCTACCCGAGCGCCGGGGCGCCCGCGCCCTATCCGACCGCCGGGCCGACGGCGCCGTACGTCCAGCGGCCGGGGCCCGTGCCGCACGCGCGGCACAAGGCGGGGCCCAGGGGCCCCGACCCGACGCTCGCGCAGCCACCCGTGGCCGCCGAGGGCGAGGCGCCCAAGGCGTCGGGCCGTGACCGCTACCTGGATCTGCTGCGGGCCGTCGCGCTGGTGCGGGTCGTCGTCTTCCACATCTTCGGCTGGGCCTGGCTGACGATCCTCTTCCCCTCCATGGGCGTGATGTTCGCGCTGGCCGGCTCGCTGATGGCCAGGTCGCTCTCGCAGCGCACCTCGTGGAGCGTCATCCGGGGCCGACTGCGCAGGCTGCTGCCGCCGATGTGGGCGTTCGCCCTGCTGATCGTGCCGCTGCTCTTCGTCTCCGGCTTCAAGCCGGCCAGGGACGAGGGCATCTGGGGCCTGATCAAGCTCGCCAACTGGATCTTCCCGCTGGGCGCGCCGCCGTATCCGGACCCGGCCGGGTCCCCGGTGAGCTGGATGGACTCCAGCTGGGCCGACCAGGCGGCCGGACCGCTCTGGTACATCCGGGCCTATCTCTGGTTCGTGCTGGCGTCCCCGCTCCTGCTGTGGGCCTTCCGCAAGGTGCCGTGGGCGGCGCTGGCCTTCCCGATCGCCCTCACGGCCGTGATCACCACGGGTGTGGTGAACATCCCCGGTGAAACCGGTCTGGCGCTCACGGACTTCGGGGTCTACGGCAGCTGCTGGGTGCTCGGCTTCGCCCACAACGACGGCCTGTTCAAGAAGGTCCCGCGCTACATCACGGTCTCGCTCGCCGCCTTCGCGATGGCCTTCGCCCTCTGGTGGGCGCAGGGGCATCTGGGCGACGAGGGGTGGAACTTCGACGAGATGCCGCTGGTGCAGGCGATCTGGTCGCTCGGGTTCGTCGCCATCCTGCTCCAGTACTCGCCGTCCTGGCAGAAACTCCCGGGCAGGCTGGCCTCGTACGACTCGGTGATCACCCTCGCCAACAACCGGGCCGTGACGATCTATCTCTGGCACAACCTGCTGATCATGGCGACGTTCCCGCTGCTGGACCAGCTCTACAACGTGCCGGGCATGGACCGGTTCAACGGCGCGCTGGACGCCTCGTACTCCACGCTGCCGCTGATCCTGATCTGGCCGATGATAGGGATCATGATCATCGCCGTCGGGTGGGTGGAGGACCTGGCGGCCAAGCGCAGACCGCGGCTGTGGCCGAACGGCGTCAAGTCCGGCAGGGCGAAGGGCGGCGGCAAGCCGCCCGCCCCCCGGGAGCCGCAGCCGGCCGCCGGCGGCTCGCACACGCACAAACGCTGACGGGCCGCGCGGGGCGGGCCGTACGAGGCGGGCGGGCCGCTCCGGTGGGCTGTACGGGCATCCGTACGGCCCGCCGCTCGGGCGCCAGGTCCGCAGTAACCCACCCGAAACACCCGTACCGCGAGCGGGACGGGAAAATGGTCATCATGAACGACCAGCCGCACGGCCCCCTCGCCGGATTCACCATCGGAGTCACCGCAGCCAGACGCGCCGAGGAGTTCGGCGCGCTCATCGAACGCCGTGGCGGCGCCGTGCTCCACGCACCCGCCCTGCGGATCCTGCCGCTCGCCGACGACACGGAGCTGCGCGCCGCCACCGAGGAGCTGATCGCCAAGACGCCCGACGTGGTCGTGGCGACCACGGCGATCGGCTTCCGCGGCTGGCTGGAAGCGGCCGGCGGCTGGGGCGACAGGCAGGAGCTGCTGGACTGTCTCGGCGGCGTCGAACTGCTCGCCCGCGGGCCCAAGGTGAAGGGCGCCATCCGGGCCGCGGGACTCACCGAGACCTGGTCACCCGCCTCCGAGTCGATGGCCGAGGTACTGGACCGGCTGCTCGACGAGGGCGTCGCGCACCGCCGGATCGCGCTCCAACTGCACGGCGTACCGCTGCCCGGGTTCGTCGAGGCGCTGGAGGCCGGGGGCGCCGATGTCGTCGTCGTCCCCGTCTACCGCTGGATGCCCCCGGAGGATCTGGCCCCGGTCGACCGGCTCATCGAGGCGACCGTGGCGCGCGCCCTGGACGCTGTCACCTTCACCAGCGCGCCCGCCGCCACCGCGCTGCTCTCGCGCGCCGAGGAACGGGGCCAACTGGCCGGACTGCTCGACGCGCTGAAGGGGGACGTACTGCCGGCGTGCGTCGGGTCCGTCACCGCCACGCCGCTGCGGGAGCGGGGCATCGGAACCGTCCAGCCGGAACGTTTCCGCTTGGGCCCGCTCGTCCAGGTGCTCTGCGACGAACTGCCGGGCCGCGCCCGTACGCTCCAGGTCGCCGCGCGGCGGCTGGAGATCCGCGGGCACGCCGTGCTGCTCGACGGCGAGCTGCGCCCCGTACCGCCCGCGGGGATGGCGCTGCTCGGGGCGCTGGCCCGGCGGCCCGGCTGGGTCGTCCCGCGCGCCGAGCTGCTGCGTGCGCTGCCCGGCGCCGGCCGCGACGAGCACGCAGTCGAGACCGCGATGGCCCGGCTGCGCACCTCGCTCGGCGACCCGCGGCTGATCCAGACGGTCGTCAAACGCGGCTACCGGCTGGCCGTTTCGGACGAGTAGGGCCGCTTGCCGCTTCGGGTGGCGGGGTACCGGCCGTGCCACGGGGAAGGCACTCTGAGAGTGAACGGGCCGGCACCACAGGTGAACCCGAGGCGGTGGCAGGGACATGGCGGCGGGCATGAGCTCGTACGAATGGCGGTTCGACTCCGGGCGGATCTGCCTCGATCTGGTGGCCACCGAGGAACCGACGGCCAAGGGACACTCACAGCTCACCGACGCCGACCAGCTCGCCCACTGGCTGACAGCCTCGGGGCTCGTGCCGGCGGGCACCGCCCTCACGGGCGTCGACGCCCGCTGGGTCGGCCGGTTCGCCGAGCTGCGCGACAGCGTCGGGCAGCTCGTACGCGCCGAGATCGACGGCAGGCAGGCGCCGCAGGCCCTGGAGCGGATCAACGAGCTGGCCGCGGGGGCGCCGCCGGGGATCAGGGCGGTACGGGACACCGGCGGCGCGCTCGTACGGGCGCTGAGCGCCGCACCGGCCTGTGAGGCGCTGCTCGCCGCCGTGGCGAGGGACGCGGTGGAGCTGCTGACCGATCCGGAGGCCGGAGCGGGGCTGCGGGAGTGCGAGGGCGACAGCTGCCGGCGTGTGTATCTGGACACATCGCGCGGCCGGCGCAGGCGCTGGTGCTCCAGCGAGGTGTGCGGAAACCGCGAGCGGGTCGCCCGGCACCGGCGCAGGGCCGCACTGGCCCGTACCTGACCGGCGTACCTGTCGGGGCGTCCGACGGGGGCGTCGCGCCGTCAAGAACCTGAAAAGTTTTCCGCCCGCCGTTGAGTGCTACTTGATGTTCCTCCGTAGTGATGGGGGAGAAGCAGTCAAGAAGGTCTCGACCGGGAGGTTCAGGTGCGCAAGGATGCGGCCGTGGCCGATGACCGTCCTCAACGGGCCCGACACCGGAGCGAGGCACCGCGCACCGACCTCTCCGTCCCTGACGAAGAGCTGATGCGCGCCCTGTACCGGGAACATGCCGGACCGTTGCTGGCTTATGTGCTGCGTCTCGTGGCGGGCGACCGCCAGCGTGCCGAGGACGTCGTGCAGGAGACGCTCATCCGTGCCTGGAAGAACGCCGGTCAGCTCAATCGGGCTACCGGCTCTGTCCGCCCCTGGCTGGTGACGGTAGCTCGACGTATCGTCATCGACGGCCACCGCAGCCGGCAGGCCCGGCCGCAGGAGGTCGATCCGTCGCCGCTGGAGGTCATGCCCGCGGAGGACGAGATCGACAAGGCGTTGTGGCTGATGACGCTCTCAGATGCGCTCGAAGATTTGACCCCGGCGCACAGGGAAGTGCTCGTAGAGACGTACTTCAAGGGGCGCACGGTCAACGAGGCTGCCGAGACGCTCGGCATTCCCAGCGGGACCGTGCGTTCACGGGTGTTCTACGCACTGCGTTCCATGAAGCTCGCTCTGGAGGAGAGGGGGGTCTCGGCATGACCACGCACGATCAGTACGGACTGGACGGCGAGGGCACTGTGCACGACGCGGTCGCCTCCTACGTGCTCGGCATTCTTGACGAGGCCGATGCCGTCGCCTTCGAAGCGCATCTCGCGGCGTGCGAACTGTGCACGGCGAACATGGCCGAGTTCTCGGGCATGGAACCGATGCTGGCCATGCTCGCCGACACCCCGGAAACCTTCGCCACCGCCGAGCCGCAGGCCCCGGCCGCCGACCCGTTCCCGCGGCAGGGCGGCTTCCCGCCGCGGGCCGTGCCGCTGCCGCCGACCCCGTCCGTCTCGGTGAAGCCCAGCGACCAGCTGCTGAACCGGCTGGTCGACGAGGTCGCCGTCAAGCGGGCGCAGCGCAAGAGGCGCGGGTTCTACCTGATCGCCGCCGCCGCCGCGCTGATCATCGGCGGTCCGACGATCGCGATCGTCGCGACCTCGGGCGACGACCCGGTCCGCAACGAGGCCGTGGTCCAGCCGTCCGGTGGTCCCACCGACGCCGAGGCCTTCGCCAAGATGCCGGACAAGGTCTCGGGCACCGACCCGGCGACCAAGGTCAGCGCCACCATCGGGTTCGAGGAGCGCGGCTGGGGCACCAACGCCGTTCTTGAGCTGAAGAACGTCAAAGGACCGCTCAAGTGCAGTCTGGTGGCCGTCTCCAAGTCGGGCGACGAGCAGGTCGTCTCCTCCTGGTCGGTGCCGCAGTGGGGGTACGGCATCCCCAGCAGCCCGCACGAGGTGGCGCAGAAGCCGCTGTACATCCACGGCGGTGCGGCCATCCAGCCCAACGACATCGACCACTTCGACGTACGGACATTCGACGGCAAGCGTTTGGTCCAGGTCGGCGCCTGACATACCCGCCCCCTTCGCGTACGGTTGACGGCTGCCCGACGCACGTCACGAAGGGGGCCTCGGTGGCCGCGCAGGATGCCGCTGTTGAATCCGCAGGACCCGCCTCCGATCCCGGACGCGACACGGGGAACGACTCCGTGCGCGACCGCGAGATCGGTGTCGAACAGGACCATCTGGATCAGGTCTACCGCCGCCTCGAGGAGAAGATCCACGAGGCGGAGTTCCTGATGAAGGACGCAGCCAAGCGTGGCCAGGTCGGCACGCCCGGCGCACTCGCCGAAAGGGACGCCCAGGTCTTCAGGGCCGGTATCCACCTGAGCCGGCTCAACAACGAGTTCGAGGACTTCCTCTTCGGCCGGATCGACCTGCTCCCGGGCAAGGACGGCGACAAGGGCCCCGACGGCGCGTACACCTCGGTCGAGCCGGCCGACGAAGCCGTACGCCCCGACAACACGGCGGACATCGCCGAGACGCTGCACATCGGCCGGATCGGGGTCCTCGACTCCGACTACTCACCGCTGGTCATCGACTGGCGCGCGCCGGCGGCGGCCCCGTTCTACCGCTCCACGCCCGTCGACCCCGGCCGTGTCGTACGGCGCAGGGTCATCCGCTCCAAGGGCCGCAAGGTCCTCGGCGTCGAGGACGACCTGATGCGGCCCGAGCTGACCGCCTCGCTGGACGGCGGCGCGCTGCCCGTCATCGGGGACGGCGCGCTGATGGCCGCGCTCGGCCAGGCCCGCAGCCACACCATGCGGGACATCGTCTCCTCGATCCAGGCCGAGCAGGACCTGGTGATCAGGGCCCCCGCCGCTTCCGTGACCGAGGTCGCGGGCGGCCCCGGCACCGGCAAGACCGCCGTCGCGCTGCACCGCGCCGCGTATCTGCTCTACCAGGACAGGCGCAGGTACGCGGGCGGCATCCTCGTCGTCTCACCGACGCCGCTGCTCGTCGCGTACACCGAAGGCGTGCTGCCCTCGCTCGGCGAGGAGGGGCAGGTCGCGATCCGCGCGGTCGGCTCGCTGGTGGACGGCGCGGAGGCCACGGCGTACGACGATCCGGCCGTGGCCCGGATCAAGGGCTCCGCGAACATGCTGAAGGTGCTGCGCAAGGCCGCCAGGGGCGCGCTGGAGCCCGCGCCGCACGCCGGTGACCAGGGAGGCCGGGGCGCGCGTGGCCGGGGCAGGGGCGGCGCCCAGGGGCGTCAGCAGGCGCCCGGGGCGGGACAGCTGGCCTTCGGTGAGACCGAGGCGTCCGGCGCGGCCGGTGACGACGGCGACGAGACGCCCGGCAGGCCCGTGGCCAGCGACCGGCTCAGGGTCGTCGCGTTCGGCCGCAGGCTGGAGCTGGAGGCCGACGAGCTGAACCGCATCCGGCAGTCCGTGCTCGGCGGCACGGCCCCCGTCAACCTGCTACGGCCGCGCGCCCGCAAGCTGCTGCTCGACGCCCTGTGGGCGAAGTCGGGCGCCGCCGCCCGGGCCGGCGAGTACGCGTCGCGCGGCGACGCGGAGCTGGCGGCGGAGCTGCGCGGCGGCTTCGACGACGACGTCACGTCCGAGGACAGCTTCCTGGAGTTCGTGGACGCCTGGTGGCCCGAGCTGACCCCGCGCGGGGTGCTCGCCGCCATGGCCGACGAGCGGCGGCTCGGCCGCTGGGCCCGGCGCATCCTGGGCCAGGGCGAGATCCGCCGGCTCGCGCGCTCGCTGCGGCGGGTGGGCCCGGACGGCACCGGACCGCTCTCCGTGCACGACGTGGCGATCCTGGACGAGCTGGAGACGCTGCTGGGCGCACCGCCCAGACTGCGCAAGCAGCGCAGGGAACTCGACCCGCTGGACCAGCTCACCGGGCTCGAGGAGCTGATGCCCCAGCGCGAGGAGTCGCAGCGCGAGCGCGCCGAGCGGCTGGCGGCGGAGCGCACCGAATACGCGCATGTCATCGTCGACGAGGCTCAGGACCTCACCCCCATGCAGTGGCGGATGGTCGGCCGCAGGGGCAGGCACGCCACCTGGACGGTGGTCGGCGACGCCGCCCAGTCGTCCTGGTCGGACCCCGAGGAGGCGGCCGAGGCGCGCGACGAGGCGCTCGGCACCCGGCCGCGCCGCAAGTTCACCCTGACCGTCAACTACCGCAACCCCGCCGAGATCGCCGAACTGGCCGCGAAGGTGCTGGCGCTCGCCATGCCGGGGATGGAGTCGCCGACCGCCGTGCGCTCCACCGGCGTACAGCCGCGCTTCAGCGTCGTGCGGGACGACGACCTCGCCTCGGCCGTACGGGACGAGGCGGCCCGGCTGCTGGAGCGGGTCGACGGCACGGTGGGTGTCGTCGTCGCGATGCACCGGCGCGAACAGGCGGCGCGCTGGCTCGCCGGGCTCGGCGGACGGGTCGTCGCCCTGGGCAGCCTGGAGGCCAAGGGGCTGGAGTACGACGCGACGGTGGTGGTCTCGCCGGCCGAGATCGCGGACGAGTCACCGGCGGGGCTGCGGGTGCTCTATGTGGCGCTGACCAGGGCGACGCAGCAGCTCACGGTCGTTTCGGCGGCCCGCGACGAACCCGACGCGGAGGGAGTACCCGACCTCCTGCGGGATTGACTTCGAGTCAACTCGCGCGGAGGGGATCACTTCCCGGAGTGTTTTGTTAGATTGGTAGTGGCACCGACTCGATCCAAGCCCCCGGGCCCAACCTTCGTCGCTTCGAGCGACCACTTGCCGCGAGGCGAGCATGGCGGGTCGGTGCCACCTTCTTCTTCACCGGTACGACAGTTCTTCACCAGCACGACAACGGGCCCTCACCGCGAAGCGGTGGGGGCCTGCTTCTGTTGGAGGCGCCGCTGTTACGCTCTCTCGCCTGACGGAAAATGCTTTCCGAAAAAGTTGGACTTTACCGATTACCGGGTGGTAGGTGCGACGATCGGAAGGCTCCGCGCGACGTCGGTCGGGCGGAGTGGCAATGAGGCTCAGGGAAAGCAGAGGAACTCGGCATGGCAACGGCGCCAAGCGTCTCGTACTCGATGACGGTCCGTCTGGAAGTGCCCGCTAGCGGTACAGCGGTGTCGCAGCTCACCACAGCCGTGGAGTCCTCCGGCGGCTCGGTGACCGGCCTCGACGTGACGGCGTCCGGGCACGAGAAGCTCCGGATCGACGTCACGATCGCCGCGAGCTCCACCGGGCACGCGGACCAGATCGTGGAGCAGCTGCGGGGCATCGAGGGGGTCGTGCTCGGCAAGGTCTCCGACCGTACGTTCCTGATGCACCTCGGCGGCAAGATCGAGATGCAGTCCAAGCACCCCATCCGCAACCGTGACGATCTCTCGATGATCTACACGCCGGGAGTGGCCCGGGTCTGCATGGCGATCGCGCAGAACCCCGAGGACGCCAGACGCCTCACCATCAAGCGCAACTCCGTCGCCGTCGTCACCGACGGCTCGGCCGTGCTGGGCCTCGGCAACATCGGCCCCATGGCGGCGCTGCCCGTCATGGAGGGCAAGGCGGCCCTGTTCAAGCGCTTCGCCGGCATCGACGCCTGGCCGATCTGCCTGGACACCCAGGACACCGACGCCATCGTCGAGATCGTCAAGGCCATCGCCCCCGGCTTCGCCGGCATCAACCTCGAAGACATCTCGGCGCCCCGTTGCTTCGAGATCGAGGCGAGACTCCGCGAGGCCCTGGACATCCCGGTCTTCCATGACGACCAGCACGGCACGGCCATCGTGGTGCTCGCCGCCCTGACCAACGCGCTGCGCGTGGTCGGCAAGGAGTTCGGTGACGTACGGGTCGTCATGTCCGGCGCGGGCGCGGCGGGTACGGCCATCCTGAAGCTGCTCATCGCGGCGGGCGTCAAGCACGCCGTCGTCGCCGACATCCACGGTGTCGTGCACGCGGGCCGCGCCGACCTCGTCGAGGCGGCCCCCGAGTCGCCGCTGCGCTGGGTGGCGGACAACACCAACCCCGAGGGCATCACCGGCACCCTGAAGGAGGCCGTGGTCGGCGCTGACGTCTTCATCGGCGTCTCGGCCCCCAACGTGCTGGACGGCGCCGACGTGGCCGCCATGGCCGAAGGGGCGATCGTCTTCGCGCTGGCCAACCCGGACCCCGAGGTGGACCCCGGGATCGCCCGCGAGACGGCCGCTGTCGTGGCCACGGGCCGCTCCGACTTCCCCAACCAGATCAACAACGTGCTGGTCTTCCCCGGCGTCTTCCGCGGCCTGCTGGACGCCCAGTCGCGTACGGTCAACACCGAAATGATGCTGGCCGCTGCCAAGGCCCTCGCCGATGTCGTCACCGAGGGCGAACTGAACCCCAACTACATCGTTCCCTCGGTCTTCAACGACAAGGTCGCGGGAGCGGTCGCGGGTGCCGTTCGGGAAGCCGCGAAAGCGGCAGGTGTGACGGTGGCCACCTCGGTGTCCGCCTGACACGTCCGCTCTGCCCGATCTGTCCGGCGCGTCGCGATTCGCGGGGCCGCTGGGCCCCGTCTAGGGTGGCGGACCATGAGCCCGCCACTCCTCGGAGGTTTCAGGGCCTTCAGGGGGCTAAGGGGTTCCCAAGGTGTCTCCACAGGAGTGACGCCGGTGGGTGCCGGATTGGCTTTCCCGCCGCTGGTGGGGGCAGGATGCGTATTCGGGCGCGAGGGTCTGTCAGCAGACCCGGGTCCGGGGACTGTCCGAGGGCCCTGGCAGCATCGGCTTCGATCTCACGCCTCACAGGCAAGAAGAACACGGGAGTAACAACATGAACCGCAGTGAGCTGGTGGCCGCCCTGGCCGACCGCGCCGAGGTGACTCGCAAGGACGCCGACGCCGTGCTGGCCGCCCTCGCCGAGACCGTGGGCGAAATCGTCGCCAAGGGCGACGAGAAGGTCACCATCCCCGGCTTCCTGACCTTCGAGCGCACCCACCGTGCCGCTCGCACCGCTCGTAACCCGCAGACCGGCGACCCGATCCAGATCCCGGCCGGCTACAGCGTGAAGGTCTCCGCGGGCTCCAAGCTCAAGGAAGCCGCCAAGGGGAAGTAACCCAAGGCAGTACCGGCCAGTACGGCCGGTACGCAGTAAAAGCACCACAGCAGTACGCAGGGGCGGCCACCTTCTCAGGTGGCCGCCCCTGTGTCGTTCGCCCGTCAGAAAGCCGTACACCGGCCGTGACGGACGGTCATACCAGCGCGCCGCCCGGCAGCTCGACCTTCGCGCCCAGCTCGATGAGCTTGTCCATGAAGTTCTCGTAGCCGCGGTTGATCAGGTCGATGCCGTGCACCCGTGACGTGCCCTGCGCCGCCAGCGCGGCGATCAGGTACGAGAAACCGCCGCGCAGGTCGGGGATGACCAGATCCGCGCCCTGCAGCCGGGTCGGCCCCGAGACGACCGCCGAGTGCAGGAAGTTGCGCTGCCCGAAGCGGCAGTGCGAACCGCCGAGGCACTCCCGGTAGAGCTGGATGTGCGCACCCATCTGGTTCAGCGCCGACGTGAAGCCCAGCCGCGACTCGTAGACCGTCTCGTGGATGATCGACAGCCCCGACGCCTGGGTCAGCGCCACCACCAGCGGCTGCTGCCAGTCGGTCTGGAACCCCGGATGGACGTCCGTCTCCAGCGCGATGGCGTTGAGCGAGCCGCCCGGATGCCAGAAGCGGATGCCCTTGTCGTCGATCTCGAAGGCGCCGCCGACCTTGCGGTACGTGTTGAGGAACGTCATCATCGACCGCTGCTGCGCGCCGTGGACGTAGATGTTGCCCTCGGTGGCCAGCGCGGCCGAGGCCCAGGACGCGGCTTCCAGCCGGTCCGGGATGGCCCGGTGGTTGTAGCCCTCCAGCCGGTCGACCCCGGTGATCCGGATCGTCCGGTCGGTGTCCATGGAGATGATCGCGCCCATCTTCTGCAGGACGCAGATGAGGTCCTCGATCTCCGGCTCCACCGCCGCGTTCGACAGCTCCGTGACACCCTCCGCCAGCACGGCGGTCAGCAGCACCTGCTCCGTCGAACCCACCGACGGGTACGGCAGCCGGATCTTGGTGCCGCGCAACCGCTGCGGGGCCTCCAGATACTGGCCGTCGGCCCGCTTCTCGATCGTCGCGCCGAACTGGCGCAGCACGTCGAAGTGGAAGTCGATCGGCCGGCCGCCGATGTCACAGCCGCCGAGACCGGGGATGAAGGCGTGTCCCAGCCGGTGCAGCAGCGGCCCGCAGAACAGGATCGGGATACGCGAGGAGCCCGCGTGCGCGTCGATGTCGGCGACATTGGCGCTCTCGACATGGGTGGGGTCGAGGATCAGCTCGCCGGGCTCGTCACCCGGGCGGACCGTCACCCCGTGCAGCTGCAGCAGCCCCCGTACGACACGCACGTCGCGGATGTCGGGCACGTTGCGCAGCCGGCTCGGACCGCTCCCGAGCAGCGCGGCCACCATGGCCTTCGGCACCAGGTTCTTCGCGCCGCGGACGCGGATCTCGCCCTCCAGCGGGGTCCCACCGTGGACAAGCATTACATCGTCTGTGCCGGTCATGAATCTCGCGTTCCGGAGTGGGCGGGCGGGTGGCCAAGGAAAAGGGTAAGGGGCCAAGGCCCCTGTCCCGTAAGGCCGAGGAGGCCCCAAAGGTGTAATGAATTGGGCATAACACGTTCTGTTCGTGATCACTGGCTGACAGTGACCGGGCGGTTCCGGGAGCGGCTGTGCGCTCCCGGTGCGACGGTGCGCCCTGAGCTGCGCGCACGCACACTCTGCATCTCGTGCCCCGGATAAGGCCAATGTGCGAGATCATGGCTCGCATGACGGAGGTGTCCTCGCTCACAGGGCGGCTGCTCGTTGCCGCACCCGCCCTCGCCGACCCGAATTTCGACCGCGCCGTCGTCCTCCTGCTCGACCACGACGGCAAGGGCTCGCTCGGCGTGGTCCTCAACCGGCCCACCCCCGTGGACGTCGGGGACATCCTGGAGAGCTGGGCCGACCACGCGGGTGAACCGGGTGTCGTCTTCCAGGGCGGTCCCGTCTCGCTCGACTCGGCGCTCGGCCTCGCCGTGATCCCCGGCGACGAGGGGCCGCTCGGCTGGCGCAGGGTGTACGGCGCGATCGGTCTCGTCGATCTGGAGACCCCGCCGGAGCTGCTGGTGAAGGCGCTCGGCTCGCTGCGGATCTTCGCCGGGTACGCGGGCTGGGGCCCCGGCCAGCTGGAGGACGAACTGAAGCGGGGCGCCTGGTACGTCGTGGAGTCGGAGCCCGGCGACGTGTCGTCCCCGCGCCCCGAGGGGCTGTGGCGCGCGGTGCTGCGCAGGCAGCGCGGCGAACTGGCCATGATCGCGACGTATCCCGACGACCCGTCGCTCAACTGACCTGAGCGATGGGTGAGCGGCCGGCTGCGGAGAGCACGGCCCCGGAGAGGCCGGGTCGGCTCATGCGTGGGTACCCTTGACGACTATGAGCACTCTTGAGCCCGAGCGCGGGGCAGGTACGGGCACCCTCGTGGAGCCGACACCACAGGTGTCGCACGGCGACGGCGACCACGAGCGCTTCGCCCACTACGTTCAGAAGGACAAGATCATGGCGAGCGCCCTGGAGGGCACTCCCGTGGTGGCACTGTGCGGCAAGGTCTGGGTACCGGGGCGCGACCCCAAGAAGTACCCGGTCTGCCCCATGTGCAAGGAGATCTACGAGTCCATGGGCCCCGGCGGGGACAAGGACAAGGGCAAGGGCGGCAAGGACAGCAGCAAGAAGTAGTGACGTAGCTGTTGCTCTTCCGTCTGGTGACGGCCCTCGGGGACGCGTGTGTCTGCGCGTCCCCGAGGGCCGTGCGCATGCGTATCTCGCGTCCGTACCTCGGGTGAAGGACTGATGAACATGACCGCCGTGACCTCTTCCGGGACTTCTGCCGCGACAGCGGCGGATCTCATACCGGCCGCCCGCACCGTCCGTACGGAGGGGACCGGACGGCTGGCCGTCGACGCGGGGACGCGGCTCACGGCCGGGCCCGGCACCGAGGGCGTCGCGCGCTGGCTGCGGGCGAGCGTCGGCGCGGCGACGGGACTGCCGCTGGAGCCCGAAGAAGCCGGCGGCGCGGGCGGGGTGGATGGCGCGGGCGGGGTGGACGGCGCGGTCGGGGTGGGCGGCGCGGTCGGGGTGGACGGCGCGGTCGGGGCCGCCCGGATCGTACTGAGCATCAGCCCGGACGTCGAGCGGGCGTCAGGCCCCGAGGGCTACCGCCTCACCGTCCCCGCAGCGGACGGGACCGGCCCGGCGCGGGACGTCACGATCGAGGGCGGCAGCGCGGCCGGTGTCTTCTGGGGCGCCCAGACGCTCCGTCAACTGCTGGGCCCCGAGGCGTACCGGAGCGCGCCCGTCACCCCCGGGCGTGGCTGGGAACTGCCGGTGGGCACCGTCGAGGACAGCCCCCGCTTCGCCTGGCGCGGCCTGATGCTCGACGTGGCACGGCACTTCATGCCCAAGGACGGCGTGCTGCGCTATCTCGATCTGCTCGCCGCCCACAAACTGAATGTCTTTCACTTCCACCTCTCCGACGACCAGGGGTGGCGGATAGAGATCAGGAGCAAGCCCAGGCTGACGGAGACCGCGGCCTGGCGCTCACGCACCAAATGGGGCCACCGCGCTTCCGACTTGTGGGACGAGAAGCCGCACGGCGGTTATTACACGCAGGACGACATCCGCGAGATCGTCGCCTACGCGGCCGAACGGCATATCGCCGTCGTCCCCGAAATCGACATCCCCGGGCACTCGCAGGCAGCCATCGCCGCGTATCCGGAACTGGGCAACACCGACGTCATCGACACGACCTCCCTCACCGTCTGGGACAACTGGGGCGTGACTCCGAACGTACTCGCCCCCACTGACATCACCCTCCGGTTCTACGAGGACGTGTTCGAGGAAATCCTGGAGCTGTTCCCTTCGACCTTCATCCACGTCGGCGGCGACGAATGCCCCAAGGAGCAGTGGAAGGACTCACCGACCGCCCAGGAGCGGATTCAGGAACAGGGCCTCGCGAACGAGGACGAGTTGCAGTCCTGGTTCATCCGGCACTTCGACAGCTGGCTCGGCGTCAGGGGCCGGCGGCTCATCGGCTGGGACGAGATCCTGGAAGGCGGACTCGCACCGGGCGCCGCCGTTTCCTCGTGGCGCGGATACTCCGGCGGCATCGCGGCGGCCAGGGCGGGCCACGACGTCGTCATGTGCCCGGAGCAGCACGTCTACCTGGACCACCGGCAGGCGGCGGGCGACGACGAGCCGATTCCCATCGGGTACGTCCGCACGCTGGAGGACGTCTACCGCTTCGAGCCCGTACCTGCCGAACTCACCGATGCCGAGGCCGCGCACGTCCTCGGTACCCAGGCCAACGTCTGGACCGAGGTGATGCAGGACCGCTCCCGCGTCGACTACCAGGTCTTCCCGCGGCTCGCCGCGTTCGCCGAGGTCGCCTGGTCGGCGCTGCCCGCGTCCGCCGACCGCGACTTCGCCGGGTTCGAGCGGCGGATGGCCACGCACTACGCGCGGTTGGACGTCCTCGGCGTCGGATACCGGCCGCCCGGCGGTCCGTTGCCGTGGCAGCGGCGGCCCGGTGTGCTCGGCCGTCCGCGCGAGGGACAGCCCCCGCGCGGCTGACGAAGTCCGCGCCGGAACCGTGAGGATAAGTCGTACAAGGACTGCCGAAGGGTGGCATTCCGGGTGTGCCGCCGAAGGCGGGCGAAAGCGGACCTACACCCTGGTCCGGGACGGATACGCCCTTCGTGGACCCTCGCGTCGGGCGGCCCTCAACATGTGCCAGAGTTGCCACGTCCGGCCTGTGAGCACGTACGGTACGGCACACAGGCGGGACAGCCGGGACACCGGAAAGGGGCAGCTGGGTTGACCACGCACGCACCGCAGACGGCGCAGTCCGTGACGCTGCCGGCCTCGCTCGACGAGGCCGTGGCGGCGCTGACTGCCATGCCTGCCGCCGTACCCGTCGCGGGTGGCACGGACCTGATGGCATCGGTCAACAAGGGCCTGCTGCGGCCCGCGGGACTCGTCGGCCTCGGCAGGATCAGCGAGCTGCGCGGCTGGCACTACCAGGACGGCCACGCCCTCCTCGGGGCCGGGCTCACCCACGCGCGCATGGGCAGGCCCGACTTCGCCGCCCTCATCCCCGCGCTCGCCGCGTCCGCGCGCGCCGCGGGGCCGCCCCAGATCCGTAACGCGGGCACCCTCGGCGGCAACATCGCCACCGCGGCCCCCACCGGCGACGCCCTGCCGGTCCTGGCCGCCCTGGAGGCCGATCTCGTCGTCGCCGGCCCCGGCGGCTCCCGGCGCGAGATCCCGGCGACCCATCTGCTGGCGGGCCGCGAGATGCTGGAGCCGGCCGAACTCATCGGCTTCGTACGCGTCCCGCTGCTGCACGCCCCCCAAGTCTTCCTCAAGGCCACCGGCCGCACGGGCCCCGGCCGCGCCACCGCCTCGGTGGCCGTCGTGCTCGACCCGGCGCGCCGCGGAGTGCGCTGCGCCGTCGGCGCGATCGCACCGATGCCCCTGCGCCCCCTTGAGGCGGAGCGCTGGATCGCTTCACTGATCGACTGGGACGGCGCACGCGGGCTCGCCCAGGAGGCCCTGGTGGCCTTCGGCGAGTACGTGGCGGCGGCCTGCATCCCGGACCCGGCGCCGCCGGCCGACGGCGGAGAGCCCCCCGCCCCGGCGCCCGCCGTACTGCATCTGCGGCGTACCGTCGCAGCCCTGGCCCGACGAGCACTGGGGAGGGCGCTGTCGTGACCACCGAAGAGAATTCCGGCTCCGGTCCCAGGTCGGGCCCGGGCCCCGGGCAGGGCCCCGACGAACAGGGCGGCTGGCGGCCCGTACCGCACGGCGGCGAGTACGACGCCGAGGCGACCGCGTTCGTGCAGCTGCCGCCCGAGGACGCCATGGACGCCCCGCTGGCGGCGCCGGGCCACGGATACGTACCCCCGCAGATCGTGCCCCTGACGCCCGACCCGTCGGTGGCGGGCAGCTGGGCCCAGCAGCCCCTGGACCAGGGCGACACGGGCGGTGTGCGCTGGCCCGAGCCGGGCGCCGAGCACCACCCGGCGGCCGGCCACCACCCGGCGCAGGCCGTGCACGACGGCTATGTGACGGGGCAGTGGGACTTCGGCGCGGCGGGCGCAGGACAGGACACCGGCGAGCGGCCCGCCGACGTCACGGGACAGTGGCGGATCCCGGTCGCCGAGGGCGACCTGCTGGACGAATCGGGCGAGTACAGCTCCGGGTTGCACACGTCCCCCTGGAGCGCGGGCTCGGCGCCCGCGACCCTGCCGGGCGGCGCTCCCGCCCCGTGGGCGACGCAGCCGGAGCCGGAGCCGCAGCCCGAGGCGGCCGAGCCCGGCGTCGAGGAAGCCGTACCCGACCAGGAGGCGGGCCCCGAACCCGAATCCCTCCAGGAGCCGGTTCAGGAGCCCCTCCAGGAGCCGCTCCAGGAGCCGCTTCCGGAACCCGAGCCCGAGGCCGCCCCCCTCACCAGCAGCAACGACAGCGCCGAACACGCCGCGAACTCCTACGTCCTGCGGGTCAACGGCGCCGACCGGCCCGTCACCGACGCCTGGATCGGCGAATCGCTGCTGTACGTACTGCGCGAGCGCCTCGGCCTCGCCGGCGCCAAGGACGGCTGCTCGCAGGGCGAATGCGGCGCGTGCAACGTCCAGGTGGACGGCAGGCTCGTCGCCTCCTGCCTCGTACCCGCCGCCACCGCGGCGGGCTCCGAAGTGCGTACGGTCGAAGGCCTCGCCGTGGACGGCGAACCGTCCGACGTCCAGCGGGCGCTGGCCAACTGCGGCGCCGTCCAGTGCGGCTTCTGCATCCCCGGCATGGCCATGACCGTCCACGACCTGCTGGAAGGCAACCACGCCCCCAGCGAGCTGGAGACCCGCCAGGCCCTCTGCGGCAACCTCTGCCGCTGCTCCGGCTACCGCGGGGTGCTCGACGCGGTGAACGAGGTCGTCGCGGAACGCGCGGCGAGCTCCGAAGCCGCTGCCGCCGCCTCCGAGGAAGCCCGCATCCCGCACCAGGCACCGGCAGGGGCGGGCAGCGCCCAGGCACCGCACCCGAACTCGCACGACGGAGGCATGGCGTGAGCAACGACGCGGCCACCGAGGCCCCGACGCTCGAAGGTCCCCAGCAGGAACCGCCGGCGCACGGCCTCGGCGCCTCGCTGCCGCCCGCCGACGCCCGCGCCAAGACCGAGGGCACCTTCCCCTACGCCGCCGACCTGTGGGCCGAGGGCCTGCTGTGGGCCGCCATCCTGCGCTCCCCGCACCCGCACGCGCGCATCGTGTCGATCGACACGGCCGCCGCGGCCGAAATGCCCGGCGTACGGGCCGTGGTGACCCACGAGGACGTCCTCGGCGACCCGGCGTACGGCAGACACGTCGTCGACCGCCCCGTCTTCGCCTCCGAGGTCGTACGCCACCACGGCGAGGCCATCGCCGCCGTCGCCGCCGACCACCCCGACACCGCGCGGCTCGCCGCCGCGGCCATCGCCGTCGAGTACGAAGTACTCGACCCGGTCACCGACCCGGAGAAGGCGTTCGCCGCCGAACCGCTGCACCCCGACGGCAATCTGATCCGGCACATCCCGCTGCGCTACGGCGACCCCGACATCCAGGGCGAGGTCGTCGTCGAGGGCCTGTACCGCATCGGCCGCCAGGACCCCGCGCCCATCGGCGCCGAGGCCGGCCTCGCCGTACCGCGCCCCGACGGCGGCGTGGAGATCTACACCGCCTCCACCGACCCGCACACCGACCGCGACCTCGCCGCCGCCTGCTTCGGCCTCGACCAGGACCGGGTGAAGCTCGTCGTGACCGGCGTCCCCGGCGCCACCGGCGACCGCGAGGACCCCGGCTTCCAGATCCCGCTCGGCCTGCTCGCCCTGCGCACCGGCTGCCCCGTCAAACTCGCCGCCACCCGCGAGGAGTCCTTCCTCGGCCACGCGCACCGCCACCCCACCCTGCTGCGCTACCGCCACCACGCGGACACCGAGGGCCGGCTGGTCAAGGTCGAGGCCCAGATCCTGCTCGACGCGGGCGCCTACGCCGACTCGTCGTCCGAATCCCTGGCCGCGGCCGTCGCGTTCGCCTGCGGTCCGTACGTCGTACCGCACGCCTTCATCGAAGGCTGGGCCGTACGCACCAACAACCCGCCCTCCGGTCACGTACGCGGCGAAGGCGCCATGCAGGTCTGCGCGGCCTACGAGGGCCAGATGGACAAGCTGGCCGCCAAACTCGGCATCGACCCCGCCGAGTTGCGGCTGCGCAACGCCCTCGCCACCGGCGACATCCTCCCCACCAGCCAGACGGTGACCTGCCCGGCGCCCGTCGCCGAACTGCTGCGCGCCGTACGCGACTACCCGCTGCCGCCGCTGCCCAAGGACACCCCGGAAGCGGCCTGGCTGCTGCCCGGCGGCCCGGAGGGCGCGGGCGAACCGGGTGCGGTACGGCGCGGCGTCGGCTACGCGCTCGGCATGGTCCACATGCTCGGCGCCGAAGGCGCCGACGAGGTCTCCACGGCCACGGTCAAGGTCCACGACGGCATCGCCACCGTCATCTGCGCCGCCGTCGAGACGGGCCAGGGCTTCTCCACGCTGGCCCGGCAGATCGTGCAGGAGACGCTCGGCATCGACGAGGTCCACGTCGCGTCGGTCGACACCGACCAGCCCCCGGCGGGCGCCGCCGCGCACGGCAGACACACCTGGGTGTCGGGCGGTGCGGTGGAGCGGGCGGCCAAGATGGTCCGTACGCAGCTGCTCCAGCCGCTGGCCCACAAGTTCGGCATGTCGACCGAACTGCTGCAGATCACCGACGGCAAGATCACCTCGTACGACGGCGTGCTGTCCACCACCGTCATGGAGGCGATGGACGGCAAGGAATTGTGGGCGACGGCCCAGTGCCGCCCCCACCCCACCGAACCCCTCGACGGCTCGGGCCAGGGCGACGCGTTCGTGGGCCTGGCGTTCTGCGCGATCCGCGCGGTCGTGGACGTCGACATCGAACTCGGCTCGATCCGGGTGGTGGAGATGGCGGTCGCGCAGGACGTCGGCCGCGTACTCAACCCGGCGCAGCTCGCCACCCGTATCGAGGCGGGCATCACCCAGGGCATCGGCACGGCCCTGACGGAGAACCTCCGCACCACCCGCGGCCTGGTCCGCCGCCCGGACCTGACGGGCTACGCCCTGCCGACGTCGCTGGACGCCCCGGACATTCGCATCGTCAAACTGGTCGAAGAACGCGACGTGGTGGCCCCCTTCGGCGCCAAACCGGCGAGCGCGGCCCCGGTGGTCACATCCCCGGCAGCGGTCGCCTCCGCCGTCCGCGCCGCAACGGGCCGCCCGGTCAGCAGACTCCCGATCCGCCCGCAGGCAGCGGTGGCTGTTCCCAACTCGTGACCGTATGAATCCCGTTGCATCTGCAATGTTGGGATGCGCGTTGTCGCCGGTGCTCGCTACAGTGATCGATGCAGCGGTCGGGCAACGGGGAGGAAGCGCAGTGCTGGACAACGGGGCAGGCGGAGGAGCGCCGGCGGGACCGGGTGGCATCTTCGGGATGGTCGAGTCGATGGCGCAGAACGCCATGGACATGATGGTCGACCTCACGGCGATGGACTCGTTCAAGAGCCGCGTCGACGAACTACTGAACATCCTGAACGACTCGCAGGCGGCCCCCACCAAGATGGGCCAGGACCGCATCGCGCGCGCCAAGTTGGGCGGCGATTTCGCGGAGGCGGAGTTCTTGTACGCGGCCTACAGCACGGTCCATGACCAACTGGAGACTCTGTCGAAGGTATTGGGCCTGCAGATCGAGAGCATGCACCTCGCGGTACTGGCGTCGCAGGCGAGTTACGACAACCTCGACGACGACGTCAAGCAGAAGATGCAGGCGCTGAACACACAGATCGACGCGCACTATGACCAGTCGCGTGATCCGTATGCCAAACACCACGGTGGCAGCGAATTCAGATCAGCCAGTGGGCACACAGGGGGATGACGAGACATGCCTGAGGCACCAGACGGAGGGAAGTCAGGACCGGGAAGCACGCCCTTCGAGTCCATGACGCATGAACAGCTGAGGGCCCTGTTGTCCTCGGCCGACATGAGTACGGCGATGAGCCTCGCGGGGAAGCTGACGGCGGCGGCGAAGACCATCTACGACATCGGTGACGAGCTCAAGACCCGGGTCCAGCTGGTCAATTGGGAAGGCACGGGAGCCGAGGCCTTCAAGGACTGGGGCGACCAGACGGCCAGCGCCACCTTGAACCTGTCGGAGTACGCGAGCAACGCCGGCAAGTGGATGGAAGACGTCTCCCAGGCCATCGCCGAGGCGCACGCCAACATGCCGCCGCAGTCGGACACGGACGACGCCAAGGCGGCCCTCAAGACGGCCAACACCAACTTGGACGCCCTGAAGGACCCGGCGAACCGGCACGACCCGGACAGACAGACGCTGACCGCGACGTACCACACCAAGGCGACGGGTGCGGAGGCGCAGTTGGAGTCGACACGGCTCCAGGCGGCGCAGCAGATGCAGAAGCTGGCGCAGACGTACGTACAGTCGGGTACGCAGATAAACAGGTTCGAACCGCCGACGTTTCCGCCGCCGGCGGGTTACTTGGGCGACGATTGGCGCCAGCCCGAGAGCTATGTGGGTGCTGAGCGTTCCGCATACACGGGTGGAGGCATGGGAGGCGCGGTCGGCAACGCCATGTACTCCGACGGTGGTTCTTCCGGCGGGTCGAAGCACTACCAGCCTCCTGGCAGCGACAGTGCACTTGGCGTGCCCGTAGGCGGCAGCCACGGCGGCTCGCACGACGTCCCGAACAAGGGGCATGTGCCGCAGGATCCACCTGTGCACCTGGGCATCGACAGTGTGGACACAGCGCCTCCCGGGACGCTGCCGTCGGCGCACTCGACGACGCCTCCACCCAACATGAACCAGGTGGCTCCCCGCCCGGAGGGTCCGCCGCTGCCGCCGCCCGGAGCCATACCACCCGCCTTCGGCGGCTCGTACGGCCAGCAGGGCGGCGGGAGGCCCGGGGCGATGGCCCCGGGACGAACGTTTCCCGGCGGTGCCGGTGGCCGGCCGCCGGCGCTCGGTACCGGTGGGCTCAACTCGCGTACGCCGCTGGGACGTGAGTCCGGAATCGTCGGCGGACGCCCGGTGCAGTCTCCTTCCGGCCGCCCGCCGAACAGGATCCCGCGCGGCATGGTGATCGGCGGCGAAGAGGGCAACGGCCGACAGATGATGGGCCGTGGCATGGCCGGTGGCGGTATGGGCCACGGTGGCGCCGGCGGCGCCGGCAGCGGTATGGCGGGCGGGCGTCGGCTCGCCTCCGAGACCGGCGGTGTGGTCGGCGGCCGTCCCCAGGCGGGCGGAAGGAACAGTGCGCGGCCGTTCACTCCTGGTGGGTCAGGACTGGTCCGCGGTGCGACATCAGGATCGGGTACGGGCACAGGCTCGGGATCCGGAGCGATGGGGCGCGGCGGCATGGCCGGAGCGGGCCGTGGTCGAGGCGGGCACGGCGAGGAGGAGCACGGCGAGCGTCCCGACTACCTGACAGAGGACGAAGAGACCTGGCAGCAGGGCGACCGTCGGATTGTGCCACCTGTCATCGACTGATCTCGTCCGTACCGAGTGGGTTGAGGGGAAATGCGTAGTAGTCGCGGGCGGTCGCTCGGATCCAAGTCTGCTGTCGCGTCCGCCCTGGGGCTGTTGCTGTTCGCTACGGCAGCAGCCCCCGCGCATGCGGACACGGTGCGTCAGCGGCAATGGCATCTGGACGCCATGGAAGCCTCCGCTGTGTGGAAAATCAGCACGGGCCGTGGGGTCACAGTCGCGGTGCTGGACTCGGGTGTGGATGACTCCATCGCCGACCTTCGCGGACAGGTCCTGAAGGGAGAGGACCTGTCCGGGCTCCCGGGAGATGAGAGCAACGACATCGACAACCACGGCACCGGAATGGCCGCGCTGATTGCGGCCACGGGTGAGCGGGGGGCGTTGAACGGGTCCTACGGTCTCGCGCCGGGTGCCAAGATTCTGCCCGTCCGCGTGCCTTACGCAAAGGAGCGCTTCGGCAAGGGGGGAATCAAGGACAACTTCGCGCAGAGCATGAGCAAGGCGATCCGGTTCGCCGTCGACCATCATGCGAAAGTCATCAATGTTTCGGTCGGAAATGTCGCAGGCGGCCCTGAACTTGATGACGCCGTGAAGTACGCCCTCGGCCATGATGCGCTCGTTTTTGCCGCAGCAGGTAATGGCGCAAAAACGGGCAACCGCCCGGAATTCCCCGCAGCGACGCCGGGCGTTGTCGGCGTCGGCGGCCTCACTAAGAAGGCCGCGCATCTCCCGGTGTCCAACTTTGGTCCCCAGGTGGACATTTCGGCGCCCGGTGAGGACATCTTCAATGCCTGTGCGGGCGGTAGCGAGATCTGCGAGGGCAGCGGCACCAGCTCCGCAACGGCCCTCACCTCCGCCTCTGCCGCTGTCATCTGGTCCAAGCATCCGGACTGGACGAACAACCAAGTACTTCGCGTCATGCTCAACACCGCCGGTGGCGCCGAAGACGGCGCCAAGCGCAGTGACGGGCTCGGCTACGGCGCCGTACGCCCCCTCCAGGCCCTGAACGATCCCGGCGACCCCGGTCCCGCCGACGAGTACCCTCTCCCCGACCTCGCCGCCGCCGCGTCCAAGTCGCCCTCCGCGCCCGCCTCCCAGCCCGCAGCCGGGCCCAAGGGCGACAGCACGACGCAGCCGGCCGCCGTCGCGGCGTCCGACAGTGGCGGGAACACCGGTCTGTGGGTGGGCATCGGTATCGGCGTGGTCGTCGTCATCGCCGCCGCGGCCGTGGCCCTGCGGGTCAACTCGCGCCGCCAGGCCGCCGCCACGCCTCCGCCCCCGCCGCCGTACGCCTCGTACCCGCCGCCCCAGGGCCCGTCCCCGTACGGCTACGGCCCGCCCCAGCAGGGCAGCCCGCCGCAGTACGGGAGCGCACCCCAATACGGCGGCGGCGCACCTCAATACGGCCCCCCGCCGGCCGGACCCCCCACCTCACCACCCACGCCACCGCCACCGCGGCAGTAGCAGTGCCCGTGCCTGTCGAGGGAACCGACAGACACGGTGCGACCAGTTCGATTCTCACCAACGGGGAAATCATGTCGTTCGACGAAGAATGGGCGTCTGTCCGAAGCGCTGCCGCCGACAACACCAAGATGCGGCTCGACAGCGCGGCCCGTGGCGACGGGGGCGGGGGAGGCGGTGGGGGAGCCGCCGACTACAAGGTCACCTCGCCTGATCTGCGGTCCATCGGGAATGACGCCCAAGGGCTCTTCCACAGCTTCGAGACCGACGCGTTCCACGCGGGCGCGAAGACGGACACCGCAGCCAACGCGCTCAACTCGGACGGCTTCGCCACCGGTTCCGCCCTCTGGGCCGCCTGGGACACCTGGCGGAGCCAAGCGGAGACCCTGCTGAGCGCCTGCGCCCATATCCACAATCATCTCGAAGACACCGTGGTCAGCCACAAGAACCACGAAGAGACCCTGATCAGCAACTTTTCCATGTCCCAGATCAACAAGCACTTCAAGTGAGGGCCGCGCATGTTGAAATTTGAGCAGGTCCTTCATGCGAACCTGAGCGGTCTCGACGGAGCGGTGAAAGACTGGGACGCGACGATCACGAAGCTTGCCACGATCGAGGAATCGGCAGGCGACATGAAGGCGAAGGCCGACAAAGCTGATTGGGCAGGGGAGAACGCCGGCGTCACCCGCGATTTCGTGCGGAAGACGGCCAAGGAATTCGGTGACGCGAAGACGGAAGCGAGCAGCATCCGCAACATTCTTCGGGATGCGCACACCGAGTTCGCGGAGGCCAAGAAGAGCCTCGGCACGGTCGTGGACGAGGCTCCCGCCAAGGGGATACGAATAGACCCCGACGGTGTCGTCAGCTATCTGATCCACCCGGACCGCAGGCCCAAGGACTACGACGGTCCCAAGCCCACGCAAGAGCAGTTCGAGGCCACCAGGTCCGCCATCAAGTCGGCCGTCGACCGGGCCAACGACGCGGACGAGATCGCGTCGCGTGCGCTGCGTACGCTCGTGGGCAAGGACAAGAACGACTTCTCGGGGACCGACTACAACTCCCTGAAGGCGGCGTCCAAGGCGCAGGACGCCGAGGACGCCAAAGCGGCGGCGGCGATCGTGGCCAAGGGGGATGACGCGACTCCCGCCGAGATCCAGCGGCTCAACAAGTTCCTCACGGACAACAAGGGCGACCAGTACTTCGCCGAGCAGTTCGCGCTGGATGTCGGTGCGAAGGGAAACCTGGAGTTCTGGGCCGACATGGGCGACCCGAGTGACGGCTCGCGGCTCGGCGCCGACCACCAGGACATGCTCAAGGAACTCCAGAAGAACTGGAGCCTGACGCTGGCCAGTGCCACGCACTCGGACAGCCCGGCGATGAACCAGTGGAAGACCGACATCATCAACGCGGGGGACGACCCGATCCGCACGCGGGCGACGTCGCCGTACGGCTTCCAGGTCATGAGCAACCTGATGCGGTACGGGAACTTCGACTCCAAGTTCCTCCACGACTACGGCGACGCGCTGGTGGTCACGGAGAACAAGATGACGAAGAACGGCATGGGCAAGCCCAGCATGTTCTGGACGTCCAGCCTCGGCGGCATGACACATCTGAATTGGAGCGGGACCGACATCGGGCGCGACCCGATGGAAGGGTTCATGGAGTCACTCGGCCACAACCCCAAGGCGTCCGCCGACTTCTTCAACAGCAGTATCGACCTGACGCCCGGTGACACGACGGACGACAAGAAGCTCGATGCCTTCGACTACTTCACGAAGGACCGGGACTGGCCGAAGGACGTCGTCGACGGCGGCGAGAGCAACAAGTTCGGCTACGACAGCCTCGGCCACGCCCTGGAGTCGGCAACCCTGGGCCACTCGTACGACGACCCGAACGCCGCGCTGATACGGACCGACGACGGCGCCAAGGTGATGGAGAAAGTCGTGGCGCAGTACGGCGGCGACGCCGAACTGCTCAAGAAGCAGGAGTCGTTGTCCGACAGCCTCGGCAACATGGGGGCCGGATACATCGACGACTTGGACTGGGGACTCGACAAGAACGCCGACGACAGCGTCTTCGCACCGGGCAAGAACACCGGCTCGCACGCCGAGTTCGGTCGCGCCGACGCCCGCGGGTTCCTGAGTTCGCTCGGCCAGCATCCCGACGCCTACGCCTCTGTCACCGACGCCCAGCGGATCTACACCACTTCGGTGCTTGAGGCACAAGTGAATCCGGACGGCACGATCACCAACGAGGGTCTCGCGCGGCACGCGGTGAACATCGGTGCGCAGACGCAGGGCATCCTCGACCAGTCCCGCGCGGACCAGATCGGGGCCGAGTACGGCAAGACCGCCGAGGACTACTCGAAGGCCATGGAGAAGAAGTCGGGCTGGATCGATCTGGGCGTCGGCGCGGCCGTGGGGGCAGGCGCCGCGTTCCTGCCGATCTCGGCGCCGGCCGCCGGCGCGGCGGCGGTCCTCGTTCCGCTCGCTGTGGAGAACGGCCAGGGAGTCATCGAGCAGTACGCGGGTCAGATGATGGGCGACTGGTCGGACGCTTCGCAGGACAAGTACACGGACGGTCTCGGCGACAAGGCCCACCAGGAGCGCGCCGCGGTCTTCAAGGCGGGCGAGGAGAACGTCGAGGTCCCCGCCAGCGTCTTCATCGACCGGCACAACCTCAACCATGTCGGCAACGGCAACTTCGCAGAGGATCTGCGGCAGAGCGCCCAGGACGGATACAACACCGGAAATCTCCGGGAGGTTCAGCAGGGAAATCAGTCCCAGACCGGCTGAGGCTGATGGTGGCAGGCGATGGTTCAAGCTGATCGATAGGAATTGACGTGCGCGCACGGAGGGCAGTCGGGGCCGCCGGGCTGGTTGTCGGTCTCGGGGCAGGCGTTCTCGGCTGCAGCGGTGACGACGACGGTTCGCAGAAGACGATTTCGGCGTCCAAGGTCTGCGGCGGGGCGCTTTCGCCGCAGGCCGCGAAGTCGCTGGATTTCCTGACGGGTTCGAAGGAGTACCTGCCGTCCAGCGGCAGCGAGGCCGACCTCTCGGGGAGTGCCGCCGATCTGGCGGACGGATACGTTGCCGGGGTCGACGCCGACGACCTTCATGTGCGGACGACAACCGCGTGTGCCGTCCCCAACCTCAAGACGGTCGGCACTTCCGACGTACGCGTGCAGTTCAACTTCGCCACGGCCGAGGAAGCCGACAGGCAGACTTTCTCGGAACACACCCGGTACGAACTAGGCCGTGCCGCGTTCGTCAACTCTGACTGGGCGTACCTCTATTTCGACTGCGTGAGCCCCAAGTTCAAGGGCAGTACGGCGAAGCAGCCGGCCATCGTGAACTCGATCCTGTCGAACGCAGCGCTCAGTCAGCACCGGAACGAGCCGAAGGGCACTCAGCGTCAGATAAACGAGGCCAACCTGACGGTGCTCAACTCGGTGGCCCTCAAGGTCGCGACCAAACTCCAATGCGAGAACAACGCGGGCCTCACCGCCAACCCGCCCCTCCGACCCGCCCCGGACGCCGGGTAACGGCGTTGGAACATCCGGCGGGCCGCAGGCGTCGCCCTGTGGGTCGACGCGAACTCACTTACGGGGGAACGAACGCATGTCGTTCGACAAAGAGTGGGCGTCTGCCCGCAGCACAGCCACGGACAACGTCAGCATGCGACTGAACAGCGCCCCGGCCGATTCCGGCGGGGGCGGCGTCAGCAACGCGAACCTGGATGTGAATCAGGACAAGCTCGGCACGCTCGGGTCTGCCGCGTACAAGCTCTACGACGAGCTCAAGGTCGTCGGCAATGTGGCGGAGCAGTCCACCGCTGAAGCGGCGCAGATGATGACGGTCAGTGCGTTTCTGACCGGTGCCGCCATGAGTACCGTGCACGACACCTGGGACTCGCAGCTCCGCACGCTGCTCGACGCCTGTGCCAACATCTCCAACCATCTTGACTACAGTGCCTCGTCGCATGAAAAGCAGGAGAAGAAGATTCAGGCGGCACTCGGTGTCTCCAAGATAGACGAATACTTCAAATAGAGAGCGGGGAAGCCGTGTTGTCGTACAACGATGTGTATCTCGCCCCGCTCGACAAGATGAAGGCGGCGGCGGACGACTGGTCGGAGATGAGTACCCGGCTCGAGACGCTGGCCAAAGAAGCCCATTCAACGATGGGCGACAAGGCCAAGGACGAGTACTGGCGTGGAATCAACGCCGATGTGACGAAGCCGTTCATCGACAAGACGGCCAAGGAGTTCGACGACGCGGCGAAGGCAGCCAAGGGGATCATGCAGATCCTCAACGACGGCTATGCGGCGTTCAAGAAGGCCAAGGACGATCTCAGGCACCTCGCCGAGACCGAAGCCGGGTCACAGGATCTGATCGTCGGTCCCCACGGGAAGGTCAGGGCGGTCGATCCGGTGGAGAACCAGCCCGGAGCCGGACTGAGCCCGGGTTACTTCGCCTCCCTCAAGGAGCAGGACGCCAAGATCGCCGCGTTCCAGAAGCGCGTCGATGCCATCGTGGAGACCTGTGACGACGCGGACGTGTCGACGGCCAACGCGCTCAAGGCCAACATCACCGGGGACCAGCACAACTTCAGCGGGCCCAAGTTCACCAGCCTGGACGCAGAGGAGGCGCAGCGCGCCGTCGATCTGGCGAAGAAGGGCCGCGACCTCAGTCACACCGAACTGCTGCAGCTCAACGAGCTGCTGGCCGACAACAACAAGTCTGTGGTGTTCTCCAGGAACTTCTACGACGGTGTCGGCGGGCCCAAGAAGGCGCTGGAGTTCTTCGGGCAGCTGTCGGGTGATACGTATCCCGACGGGAAGCTGGACAAGCAACGGCTGAAGGACGTCCAGGCGTTGCAGAAGAACATGGGGCTCAACCTCGCCACGGCCACGTCCGTGCCGAAGGGTGACGACGGCAAGTGGGGTCAGCGCTGGTCAGACGAGCTGCGGAAGCTCGGCACCCAGCACATACCGCTGACCCCCAACTCCATGTACAACAACACCAGCCCGTACGGGTACCAGCTGCTCAGCGGACTTCTCCGGTACGGGAACTACGACGCGAAGTTCCTCGACCCGATCGCCGAGCATGTGGTGGCGCTGCACGCCAAGGACCCCATGATGTTCGCCGACAACAAGATGCTGAACGGTCTGGTGACGAATCCGTACAACCCGTCAGGCCTGAACGGTGCCGGGTACGACCCGGTGAACGGGGTGCTGGAGGCGCTCGGGCACAGCCCGGAGGCGTCAAAGCAGTTCTTCATGGATTCACCGCAGGCGTACAACGAGGACGGCACGGTAGCGACTGGCGGTCTCAAGGACTCCGACGGCAAGCCGGTCAACAGCTATCTCGACTTCTTCGCCGACAAGGACTACGAGTCGTTCAACGACTCGGCCAGCACCGACCCGGACGTCATGAAAAAGTACATGAACGCGACGACCGACTCGTTCGGTCACGCGCTGGAGTCGGCGACGCTGGGCCACGCCTACGACGACCCGCACGCCACGCTTGTACGGAGCGACGACGCAGCCACGATCATGGAACAGGTTGTCGTGAAGTACGGCGGCGACGCAGGACTGTTGAAGTCGCAGGAGGCGCTGTCGGACAGCCTGGGCCGCATGGGCGCTGCGTACATCGACGACATCGACTGGGGTCTCGCCGACAGGGCGGACGGCAGCAGTTTTGAGCCGCCTCCGGGCAGCCATGGTCACGCCGAGTTCGAGAAGGTCGACGCCCGTAAATTCCTCAGCTCGCTCGGCCAGCACCCGGATGCATATGCCGACGTCAGTCACGCCCAAAGCGTCTACACCAGTTCGGTGCTCGAAGCGCAGACGGGGCCGCACGGCCTGGACGCCGGAGCGGCGCGCGAAGCGGTGCGGATCGGGGCGGAGACGCAGGGGGTCCTTGATCACTCCCGGGTGGCACAGATCGCGGCGGAGGGTGCCAAGGAGGCCGACGACTACTCCAAGGCGGTGGATCAGCGGTCCGGCTGGGTCGATCTGGGGGTGGGGGCGGCGGTCGGGGTAGGCGCGGCGTTCCTGCCGATCACGGCGCCCGCAGCCGGAGTTGCCGCGGTTCTGGTGCCTCTCGCCCTGGACAACGGCCAAGGAGTGGTCGAGCAGTACGCCAGCCAGATCACGGGCGGCTGGCTCGACGCCTCCGCCGACCACTACAGCGACGAGCACGACGCCCGCCTCCACGAGGCGGAGACCGACGTCTACATAGCCGGAGAAGTGAATTCCCAGGCCGCGATGGGGGCTTACGTCCAACGCCACGGGATTGATGTGAATGGGACGCTCGGTGAGGACCTCGTTCAGGCGGCGACTCTGGGCTACAACACCGGAAACCAGCGCGGAGGACAACAGGGGAACAGTCCTGAGGTGGGTTGAGATCTCTGGCGCGACGTGGACGGGTATCGAGTGCGAGGGATGAGTGTGAACGTGCGGCGAGTGATTCGGACCGGCGCCTTGACGTGTGCTTTGAGCGCTGTTCTTCTCGGCTGTGGAGGGGGCGATGACGAGGACGATTCGCCCAGGACGATCGCCGCGACGAAGGTGTGCGACGGTCGCTTGTCGTCGTCGGCGGCCACCTCGGTGGAGTTCCTGACGGGGGAGAAGCGGTTGTCCCCGATCGGCAACGGTCGTGCCGACGCGTCACTCGCCAAGGCGGCCTCGGCACTGTCTGATGGCTATGTGCCCGGCGAGGGTAGTGAGACCGACACCAAACCAGCGTGCTTGATCGTCAATCCGGAGGGTGGCAGCCCGGATCTCCAGATCGGCTTCGGCATCACGTCTGCCAAGGCCGCAGACGGACCGGCGGCAGACACGTTCGCGACGTACGAAGTGGGGCGGACCGCTCTTATCGGTATTGCGCGTTCATACCTCTATTTCGACTGCGTAAGCCCCAAGTTGGACGGCAGTACGCACGAGAAGCCGGCAATTGTGTTCGGGAAGCTGACCAACCATGCGGAAGGACTGGGCCGTTACGAGCCGGCGGGCGGACCTGACCAGGTGCGTGCGGCAAATCTGACGCTGCTGCACTCCCTCTCCCTGAGCATGGCCGAGGAACTTGGTTGCGCGGGCGGTGCGGGTCTCGACGCCAGGCTGCCTCCGAAGCCCGCCACTGCCGCGAAGGAAGAGGAGTGAACTGTGCGTGCATGGAGGGCGGTCGGGGCGGGTGGGCTGATTGTGGGTCTGGGGGCGGGTGTTCTCGGCTGCGGCGGTGACAAGCCTGCTGAGCCCAAGACGATCGCGGCCGGTGCCGCGTGCCACGGTGCCGTTTCCCCGGAGGCGGCGAAGTCGGTCGAGTTCCTGACCGGCGTCAGGAAGTTCGCGCCGGATTCCCCGGGAGACGATCCCGCCAAGGCGGCTTCCGCTTTGGCTGACACGTATGTGCCGGGGAAGGCGGGCAGTTCGGCCGAGCAGGCGTGTTCGATCGACGATGCGACGCGGGTCGGGAATGCGTACCTCAGCATCGATCTGCGCTTCGGGTCCGAGGACGAGTCGAACGGGGTGGGTGCCTCCGCCGATCTTGTGCGGTACGCGGTGGGCCGGAGCGCCTATACCAAGCCCGGTTTCGCCGACCTGTACTTCGACTGTGTCAGCGGCAAGCTGCCCGGAAGTACGAAGAAGAAGCCGGCGATCGTCGCGGCGGCGTTGCAAACCGGTCCTACGGTGCGGGGCAAGTATCAGCCGAAGAGTGCGTCAAAGGCGCTGGGCGAGGCCAATCTGGTCGTGGTGAACTCCGTCGCGCTCAAGGTGGCGCAGGAACTCGGCTGCGCCGGCAATGGCGGGCTCGAAGCGAAGTTGACCCTCAAACCCGCCGAGGGCGAGTGATCGTGCCTGGCGGAGCCAGGCGGCTGGTGGCGGCCGTCGGGGGCGGGGTTCTTGTTGTGGCGCTTGTGGCGTGCGGTGGGGGTGGTGGGGGCTCGGCCGGGGTGGCGTCCGGCCTGTACGGCGACGTCGTGGCGTGAGGCCTGAGGGGGGAGCCTTGACGCGGCTGCCGTCGCGGGTATTCGGGAGTACGCGCACGACGCGGTCGTGTACGAAGTCTCCGGCAAGGGCGGCGCAGAGGCGGCCCTGGTTTCGGTGGGGGTGGGGGGGGGGCTCGGCGCGACTATGGCGTCCCGGCACCGGAAAGGTCGGCAGCTCGTGAAGGTCGATTACGCGTGGGACCGGCTTCCGTTCCCTGAGCGGGTGCCCGAGGCGGCCGAGGCGGGCACGTCCGTCGCGCACGAGACCGACGAGCCCCGCACACTCCAGTACGTCGACTGCCGGCGTCCCGACCTTGTGGAGCCGGGTTAGCCGATGGCCGCTCTGCGGGGGAGCGTCGATGCCGTCGGGGGTATCGATGTGCGGTCCGGGAGCAAGGTGCTCCAGACCGTTGCCGCGAAGCTGCCGCCCGCCCTGCACTGCGCGAACAAGATCGTCTTTCCGCCGCTGCCCACGGTGGATCCCGATCTGGTCTGAGGCCGCGGGCCGCGACAGTCGGCAGTCCGCTCCGAATGCCCTATTTGAGGCTTATCTCTATATTGGTAACGGGATTGATCGGGTCCGGTCCTCGCCGGGTCCCCCGCCGTGTCCGATGAGGAGAGCCAGCCCCCATGAGCAATCTGTTTGTCGTCGCCTACGACGACCTCGCCACCGCCCAGCAGGTCCGGGACAAGCTCCTGTCCATGAACCGGGAGTACCTGGTCGAGCTGGACGACATCGTCGTCGTCGAGCGCCGGGCCAAGGACGGCAAGGTCAAGCTGCACCAGACCGTCAACCACGCCGCCACCGGGGCCGTGGGCGGGGCGCTGTGGGGGAGTGTCATCGGGCTGCTCTTCCTCGTGCCGCTCCTCGGCGCGGCCGTGGGCGCAGCGGCAGGGGCCGCGGGTGGGGCCGCCACCGACACCGGGGTCAACGACGACTTCATGCGGGAGCTCAGCGAGAACCTGCGCCCCGGCGCCGCCGCCGTCTTCGTGCTCGTCAAGCAGGCGGCCCGCGACAAGGTCGTGCCCGAGCTCGCGCAGTTCGGCGGTCAGCTCGTCCAGACCTCGCTCAGCCATGACGAAGAGAACCAGCTCATCGACATGGCCAAGGCCGCCCGCGCCGGTGCGGCCGCCCACACCGCAGTGACGGGATGACGCCCCTGCGCCATGCGGAAAACGCCGAACGACCGGACCCCCGAGCGGTCAGGTCGTTCGGCGTGGTGGAGGCCGTGGCGGGAATCGAACCCGCGTAACTCGCTTTGCAGACGAGCCCCTGAGCCATTCGGGCACACGGCCGAGCGCTTCACTTCCTTGACCGTACGGCCGTCGTGCCGTCCGGCTCAAGGGTGACCGGCGCCCTGCCATACGACCGCCATACGCCGTTCACAGTGCGGCGGCTCCGGTCGTACGACCAAGGGACCAGCCGTGCTCCGACTCGCGACAGGGGTCACCGGCCGCTGAGCCCCTTACGCTGACTCCATGACCGCCCTGGAACCGCGCGACGCCGATGTCGTGCACGCCGATGTGATCCGCGCCAACGCCGTCGAGGGATTCGCTCCCCCGGCCGAGCGGCGCGAGTACGTCGACGACACCGGCGGGGTGCTGGGGAAGACCCATCGGGCCCTGAGCATCGGCATCGTCTCGGTCGTCCTGCTGATCGCCTTCGAGGCGACCGCCGTCGGTACGGCGATGCCGGTGGCCGCGCGGGAGCTGCACGGCATTCCGCTGTACGCGTTCGCCTTCTCCGCGTACTTCACCACCAGCCTCTTCGCGATGGTCTTCTCCGGCCAGTGGGCCGACAGGAACGGCCCGCTCGCGCCGCTGGCCACCGGGATCAGCGCCTTCGCGGCCGGGCTGGTCATCTCGGGGACGGCGTCCTCGATGTGGCTGTTCATCCTCGGCCGCGCCGTCCAGGGGCTCGGCGGCGGGCTCGTCATCGTCGCGCTGTACGTCGTCGTCAGCCGGGCCTACTCCGAGCGGCTGCGGCCCTCGATCATGGCGGCCTTCGCCGCGAGCTGGGTGGTCCCGTCCGTCGTCGGGCCGCTCGCCGCCGGGACGATCACCGAGCACCTCGGCTGGCGGTGGGTCTTCCTCGCCATCCCCGTCCTGATCGTCGCGCCGCTGGTCCTCGCCCTGCCCGCGATCCGCCGGATGGCGGCCGGCCCCGCCGACCTCGCCGCCCCCGTACGCGCCTTCGACCGGCCCAGGATCCGGCTCGCCCTTGGCATCTCGCTCGGCGCCGGGCTCCTCCAGTACGCCGGGCAGGATCTGCGCTGGCTCTCGCTGCTCCCGGCCGCCGCGGGGGTGGCGCTGCTCGTGCCCGCCGTCCTCGGCCTGCTGCCGGCCGGCACCTGGCGGGCGGCCCGCGGGCTGCCGTCCGTGATCCTGCTGCGCGGCGTGGCGGCCGGGTCGTTCATCGCCGCCGAGAGCTTCGTACCGCTGATGCTGGTCACCCAGCGCGGTCTGTCGCCGACGATGGCGGGCTTCTCGCTCGCGGCCGGCGGCGCGACGTGGGCGCTCGGCTCGTACCTCCAGTCACGACCGCGCATGGAGCGGCACCGCGAGCGGATGATGGCGGCCGGCATGGTGCTGGTCGCCGCGGCCGTCGCCGCGGCGCCGAGCGTGCTGATCGAGTCCGTACCGGTCTGGACACTCGCGGTCGCGTGGGGCGTCGGCTGCCTCGGCATGGGCGCGGTGACCGCGTCGACGAGCGTGCTGATGCTCAAGCTGTCGGCGCCGGAGGAGGCGGGCGCCAACTCCGCGTCCCTGCAGATCTCCGACGGCCTGTCGAACGTCCTCCTGCTGGTGGTCGGCGGCGTGGCCTTCGCGGCCCTCGGCGGCGGCGCGGTCGGGGAAGCCACGGTGCACGCGTCGGACGCGACGGCCGCGCACCCGGCCGCCTTCGTCGGGGTGTTCCTGCCGATGGCGGCGGTCGCGCTCGCGGGGGTGTGGGTCGCCACTCGGGTACGGACGCTCCAGCCGCAGGACGAGGCGTAGGGTCCTGCGGCGCCGGTGTGACTCCGGTCGCGGGGCGGCGGGTCGCGCCGGCTGGGGTCCGGGTGCCACTCCGGGCTTCTCGGGGACGGACCCGGCAACCGCACGCGCAGGCCGTCGCGGGTGCCGGTGGGACTCCGGCCGCCCGGCCGGGTGCGGGTCGCTGTCCGGGCAGCCGCAGGTGGAGGGCCTGGTGGTGGTCGCGCCGGCCGGGGGCCGGTCTCCGCCCGCCGGTGTGACTCCGGTCGCATCCCGGGCCCCGTCCGCGTTCCTACGAGGTCCGCGCCGCGCCCCCGGTAGGGTGGCCCGGTTGTCGTACGCAGTAATCCCCGCCCGCGCCACCCACGTCCGAACCGGAGACCGTGACTACTTCCGCCTCCCCCTCCCATCACCTCTCACCCGCCTTCCCCGGCCGGGCCCCCTGGGGTACCGCCAACAAGTTGCGCGCCTGGCAGGAGACGGCGCTGGGGCGGTATCTCGAGGAGCAGCCGCGTGACTTCCTCGCCGTCGCCACCCCCGGCGCCGGGAAGACGACCTTCGCGCTGACCCTCGCCTCCTGGCTGCTGCACCACCACGTCGTGCAGCAGGTGACCGTCGTCGCGCCGACCGAGCATCTGAAGACGCAGTGGGCCGATGCCGCGGCGCGGATAGGGATCAAGCTCGACCCCGACTACAGCGCCGGGCCGGTGAGCAAGGAGTACCAGGGCGTCGCCGTCACCTACGCGGGCGTCGGCGTGCGGCCCATGCTGCACCGCAACCGCTGCGAGCAGCGCAAGACCCTCGTCATCCTCGACGAGATCCACCACGCGGGGGACTCCAAGTCCTGGGGCGAGGCCTGCCTGGAAGCGTTCGAGCCCGCCACCCGCCGGCTCGCCCTGACCGGTACGCCGTTCAGGTCCGACACCAACCCCATCCCCTTCGTGGCGTACGAGGAAGGCAACGACGGCATCCGCCGCTCGGCCGCCGACTACACGTACGGATACGGCAACGCCCTCGGCGACGGCGTCGTCCGGCCGGTCATCTTCCTCAGCTACAGCGGCAACATGCGCTGGCGCACCAAGGCGGGCGACGAGATCGAGGCCAGGCTCGGCGAGCCGATGACGAAGGACGCCATCTCGCAGGCGTGGCGCACCGCGCTCGACCCGCGCGGCGACTGGATGCCCAATGTGCTGCGCGCCGCCGACCAGCGGCTCACCGAGGTGCGCAAGGGCATTCCGGACGCCGGTGGCCTGGTCATCGCGAGCGATCAGGAATCGGCGCGCGCCTACGCCAAGCTGATCAAGGAGATCACCGGTACGAAGGCGACGGTCGTCCTCTCCGACGACACGGGTTCGTCCAAGCGGATCGAGGACTTCGACGCGAACGAGGACCGCTGGATGGTCGCCGTCCGCATGGTGTCCGAGGGCGTCGACATCCCGCGGCTCGCCGTGGGCGTGTACGCGACGACGATCTCGACGCCGCTGTTCTTCGCGCAGGCCGTCGGCCGTTTCGTACGGTCCAGGCGGCGCGGCGAGACCGCGTCCGTCTTCCTGCCGACCATCCCGAACCTGCTCGGCTTCGCGGGCGAGATGGAGGTCGAGCGCGACCACGTGCTCGACAAGCCCAAGAAGGCCGGCGAGGACGACCTGTACGCCGAGTCCGAGAAGGAGATGGCGGAGGCCGAGAAGGAGCAGGACGAGGACACCGGCGAGGACGACCAGATGTCGTTCGAGGCGCTGGAGTCCGACGCCGTCTTCGACCGGGTCATGTACGACGGCGCCGAGTTCGGCATGCAGGCGCATCCGGGCAGCGCCGAGGAGCAGGACTACCTCGGCATCCCCGGGCTGCTCGAACCCGACCAGGTGCAGATACTGCTCCAGAAGCGGCAGGCGCGGCAGATCGCGCACAGCCGCAAGAAGCCGGACGACGAGGCGGATCTGCTGGAACTGCCCGCCGAGCGGCGGCCCGTCGTCTCCCACCGTGAACTGCTGGAGTTGCGCAAGCAGCTGAACACCATGGTCGGGGCGTACGTCCACCAGAGCGGCAAGCCGCACGGGGTGATCCACACGGAGCTGCGCCGGGTGTGCGGCGGGCCGCCGAGCGCCGAGGCGACGGCGGGGCAGCTGGGGGAGCGGATCAAGAAGGTCCAGGAGTGGGCCACCCGGATGCGGTGAGCGGGACGGTCGGCGGCGCGCCGCCGTCGTCCTGTGGCGCTGCGCCCGCCGTCGCCCTGCGGCGGTGACCCGTTGTCATCCTCCATGCTGTGAATTGTCACGAAACATCGGCATTCGGTCGGACTCGAAGCCCGAATAGCCACCAACTGCCCTTCGATGCCCGGATTCTGGACGAGGTCTTCCGGTGAGCGGTGCCGGTCGATAATCTCGCGGAAATGTAAACGCGCCGTGGCAACGCAGCCTCGGAGCGCAGCCGGTGTGCCAGATTTTGTCGGCGGCCTCTCGCGTGCGTCGCCGTGGGACCGGTGCCGCCACCTCGCGGGAAGGCCGCCGTCACACACTCCGAAGGGGGAGGGCGTCGTGACCGCGGAGACATCTCAGACGCTCGACAGAGGACTGCGTGTCCTCAAACTGCTCGCTGACACCGACCACGGCCTGACCGTCACCGAGCTGTCCAACAAGCTCGGCGTCAACAGGACCGTCGTCTACCGACTTCTCGCCACACTGGAACAACACACGCTGGTACGCCGCGACTTGGGCGGCCGGGCCAGGGTCGGCCTGGGTGTGCTGCGGCTGGGCAGGCAGGTGCATCCGCTGGTACGGGAAGCCGCCCTGCCCGCGTTGCGCTCGCTCGCCGAGGACATCGGCGCCACCGCGCATCTGACGCTCGTCGACGGTACGGAGGCGCTGGCCGTCGCCGTCGTCGAACCCACCTGGACCGACTACCACGTCGCCTACCGGGCCGGCTTCCGGCACGCGCTGGAGCGGGGCGCCGCGGGCAAGGCCATCCTCGCCGCCCGTGGCAGCACCCTCACCGAGCCGAGCTGCACCCTCACCCACGGCGAGCTGGAGGCGGGCGCCAGCGGCGCCGCGGCCGCGCTGATCGGGGTGACCGGCATAGAGGGCAGCGTGGGGGTGGTGATGCTCGCCGACGCCGTACCGGAACGGGTCGGTCCGCGGGTGGTCGACGCCGCCCGCGAAGTGGCCGACGCACTGCGCTGATCGGGGGACCGGCGGCGGCCGATAGATTGGCACCGTGTTCTCTCGTCTCTCGCGCCCCCTCGGCCTCACCCTGTGTGCCCTCCCGGTCGCCGCGCTGCTCGTCGTCGTCGGTCTCGCGCCGCTGCCGTACGCCGTGGCGGGACCCGGGCTGACCGCCGACGTGCTCGGCGCGGACAAGGGGCAGCAGGTCATCACGATCACGAAGTCGCCCACCCGTAAGACCAAGGGGCAGCTGCGGATGACGACGATCGTGGCGACCGGGCCCTCGGAGGACGTCGACTTCGGAGACGTGCTCGACGGCTGGTTCCGTACGGACCGCGCCGTGCTGCCGCGCGACTCCGTCTATCCGGCGGGCCAGTCGGACAAGCAGATCCTGAAGCACAACACCAACGACATGGTCGAGTCGCAGAACGACGCGGTCGACGCGGCGCTCGGCTATCTCGGCCGGAGCCCGAAGAGCGTCGACATCAGCCTCCATCTCGCCGATGTCGGCGGCCCCAGCGCCGGACTGCTCTTCGCCCTCGGCATCGTCGACAAGCTCGACGGCAACGGCTCGGGCGGCGATCTGACCGGCGGCCGCACCATCGCCGGTACGGGCACGATCGACAGCTCCGGCAGGGTCGGCGCGGTCGGCGGTGTCTCCCTGAAGACTCAGGCGGCGTCCCGCGACGGGGCGACGGTCTTCGTCGTCCCGAAGGCGGAGTGCGGGGAAGCGGGCTCCGAGCTGCCGAAGGGAATGCGGCTGATCCCCGTCACGACGCTGAAGGGCGCGGTGTCCGCGCTGCGGGCGCTCGGCCGGGGAGCGCACGTCCCGAGCTGCTGACCTCGGCGTCGCCGCCCCTGCCGTCGCCGTTCTCGGTGGCGCCGGTCGGACCGTCGCCGCTGCCGCGCCCGCCGAGGCCGCGCCACACCGGGAACACCAGCGGGCTCAGGGTCGCCAGCAGATACGCGCCGCCCATCACCAGCAGTGCCGGACCGAGCCCGGCGCCCGAGACCAACAGCCCCGCCGTGAGGCCGCCGAGCGGCATGGTCAGCTCGCCGCCCGCCGTCAGCGCGCCCGACACCCGGCTGCGCAGCGCCTGCGGCACCCGCTCGTACGTCACGGTCGTCAGGATCGGGTTCAGCGCCCCCGCGGCCAGACCGGCGGCGCCCATCGTGACGGCCAGTGCGATCGTGGAGTCCGTGAGACCGGCCGTCGCGTACCGGGGCGCGCCGCACAGCACCACGCACACCGCGAAGACCGCGTAGCGCGAGAAGCGGTGCCCGAACGCCCCGTACAGCAGCGCCCCGAGCAGTCCGCCCGCGCCCCACACCGCCGAGACGACACCGAGCGCCGTCGGGCCGCCGAGATCCTGCTCGGCGTGGACGGGCAGCAGTACGGCGACCCAGCCCTGGTCGAGGCCGTTCATCACCATCACCATCAGGACGACGGCCAGCAGCAGCCGTGCCTTGAGCAAGTAGGCGTAGCCCTCGCGCAGTTCGGTGCCGTACGTCCGCAACGAGACCGGTGCGGCGGCTTTGACGGGTTCGGCGGAACGTATCCCCCGTAGCCCGGCGGCGACCAGCAGCGCCGAGACGCCGAAGGACGCGGCGTCGACGAGCAGCGCCCACTGCGCGCCCAGGACCGCGATCAGCACACCGGCCACGGCCGCGCCGATCATCCGGGCCCCGCGCTCGACGGCGTCGAAGAGGCTGGCGGCGCGGGGGAGTGTGGTGCCGGCGTGGGCCGCCAGGTCGGGCACGAGCACATAGCGGGCGGTCTTGCCCGGTGTGTGGACCAGGCCGACGATGCCGACCAGCGCGCACAGCGCCCAGAACGGCAGCATCCCGGCCCGGTGGAGCAGCGGTACGGCCGCCACGGCGACGGCGCAGATCGCGTCCGTACCGATCGAGACCCGCCGCCGTCCGATGCGGTCGATCACCGGGCCGCCGATCACCGCGGAGACGACGATCGGGAGGGTGGCGCAGAAGGCCACGACGCCCGCGCGGCCCGCGCTGCCGGTGGTCTGCAGGACGAACCAGGGAATGCCGACCGCGCTCACCGCGGTACCCGCGGCGGAGACGGCGTTGGCGCCCAGCACCGTGGTCAGCGGTACGCGTGACGCCCTCGGCTCAGTTTCGCGTCCCCCCGGCGCGCTCATGCCGTTCGGACCAACTGGCTCGCCGCTCCCGGGTTGTTGACGAGGCGCAGCCCCAACTCGACCAGCGCCCAGCCCAGTCGGGGGCGGATCAGCCGGGCCGGCTGCCGGTCGCCGACCACCTGGCGGTACGTGGCGTACGCGGCGGCATCGGCGCGCAGTTCGGCGGAGCGTACGGCGTGCAGCTGGAGTGTGGTGTGCGGATTCATGGCGGTGGTCCCTTCAGTTCTTCTTCAGCGGAAAGGCGTGCACGTGGAGGCGGACCTGCGCGGTGTTCTCGTCCGCTTCCCGCAGGGCGCGGTCGCGGTAGCTGTCGATGAGCGCGTGGATCTTGCCGTCCAGCTCGCCCAGGAGTCCGGGCGTCATGCGCAGGGTGAAGTCGCTGAGATCGGCCTTGCTGGACCACTCCTCGGACCAGTCGTGCCGGGTGCCGAGGAAGGTGCCGATCTCCTGGCCGTGCATGGTGGCGACCGAATGGACGAGCACGTCCAGGGCGCCGCGCACCTCGGGGCTCGGGTTCTGGTACAGCGCGGCGTCGACCATGACGCCGCTGTGGGCCGCCTTCCACCAGCGCTCCCTGCCCTTGCCGCGCTCCGGATCGTCCTCTACGAAGCCGTGGGCGGCGAGCTGGCGCAGGTGGTAGCTGGTGGATCCGCTGGACTCGCCCATTTCCTCGGCCAGTTGGGAGGCGGTCGCCGATCCGTTGTGGCGCAGGCTGGTGAGCATGCGCATCCGCAGCGGGTGGGCGAGGCCCCGCAGGGAGCGCGGATCCAGCTTGTGCAGCTCGGGCTCCTGCGTGCTGTCGGGGCGGGCGCTGTCGTCGTCGGGACTGTCGGCGGGGGTGCTGTCGTCGGGCATGGCTCAACAGTAGAGTTGCAAAGACATCATTGCAAGGATTCTTTGCAGAGATTCTTTGTAACTTTCCCCGGCTCACCCGTTCGGCTCACCCGTTCGGCTCAGCCCGCCTTGATGAACCCCGCCTTGATCAGCCACTCCTTCGCCACGTCGTGCGGATCCCGCCCCGCCACGTCCACCTGCGCGTTCAGCTCCTGCGCCAGCGGTGTCGTCAGCCGCTTCGACAGCGGATCGAGCAGCTGGGCGATCTCCGGGTGCTTCTTGAAGGTGGCCGTGTGCAGCGCGGGCGCCGCGTCGTAGATGGGGAAGAAGTGCTTGTCGTCGTCCAGGGTGTCCAGGTGCATGGCCTTGATCCGGCCGTCCGTCGTGTACACCTCGCCCAGCAGGCACGAGCCGCCCTTGGACACCTGGGTGTAGATGATTCCGGCGTCCATCTTCTTGATGTTGCCGGCCGGCAGCTTCATGCCGTACGCCTTCTCCATGCCGACCAGGCCGTCGTCGCGCGCCGCGAACTCGTTCTCCACACAGATCGTCACGGCCGACGGGTTCTTCTTCGCCAGCGCCGCCACCTGGGAGAGCGTCCTGAGTTTGTACTTCTTGTTGTTGGCCTGGCTGATCCCGAGCGAATAGGTGTTGTTCAGCGTGGACTTCGGCAGCCAGGTCACGCCGTGGGCGACGTCGGCGTTCCGTACCGCCTCCCACTGCCTCTGCGGGTTCTGGACGGGCTTCGCGTTACCCAGATAGGTGATCCAGGCCGTGCCCGTGTACTCGTACATGGCGTCCGCGTCGCCCTTCACGATCGCCTCGCGCGCGCTGATCGAGCCCGGCAGGTTCGTCCGGTCGAGTACCTCGGCGCCCGCCGCCTTGAAGATCAGGCCGATCATCTCGCCGAGGATGATGTTCTCGCTGAAGTTCTTCGACGTGACGGTCAGCGACGCGCCCTTCAGCGGCCGGCCGATGCCCAGCCTGCCCGGCACCACGTCGTCGACCAGCGGCGAACCGCTCTTCAGACCGCACCCGGACAGCAACGGCCCGCTCAGCAGCGCCCCGGCCAGCACCGGCCCGGCGAACCGGATCAGCCGGCGCCGCATCACTCGTCCTCCAGGCCGCGCGGGGTGAGGACGACCTCGACCAGCGAAGCCAGCCAGTCGATGATCAGCGCCAGCGTCACCGTCAGCACCGAGCCGATGATCAGGACCGGCATCCGCTGGGTCTGGATCCCGGACGTGATCAGGTCACCGAGGCCGCCGCCACCGCCGAACGTCGCCAGCGTCGCCGTACCGACGTTCAGCACCAGCGCCGTCCGCACGCCCGCGAGGATCAGCGGCACCGCCAGCGGCAGCTCGACCCGGCCGAGCGTCCCCGCCGCCGACATGCCGATGCCGCGCGCGGCTTCCACCAGATCCGGGTCGATGGCGCGCAGCCCGGCCACCGTGTTGGAGAGCACCGGCAGCACGGCGTAGATCACCATGCCGGTGATCGCCGTCGAAGGGCCGATGCCCAGCCAGATCACCAGCAGCGCCAGCAGCCCGATCGCCGGGGTCGCCTGGCCGATGTTGGCGAGGGCCGTCACCGCGGGCGCCGCCTTGGTCAGCCTGCGCCGGGTCAGCGCGATGCCCACCGGCAGCGCGATGAGCAGCACCCAGAAGGTGGAGATCGCGGTGAGCCGGACGCTCTGCCACAGCCGCAGCTGGACGTTGCCGCCCGACAGCGAGTTCTCGGCGATGGAGTCCAGCTGGATGTTGGTGATCCACAGGATCGTCGCCGCCAGCACGACAGCGACCACCAGCGGTACGGCGACCAGCTTCTGCCAGGTGATCCGCCGCTTCGGCGCCGTCGGCACGTACGCGGTCGGCTCCGCCTCGTCGTTGAAGCGCTCGGGCCGCTCAGGCCCCTCCGGCCGCTCGGGGACCTTGGCCGGGGCGCTCATCCGACACCGCCGTCTACCAGCCCCTGCTGCTCGTGCTGGTGCTCGAAGGCGGCGCGGCGGTCCGCCTCCAGCATCTCCTGCACGGAGGCCATCAGCGTCTCCATGTCCACGACGCCGATGTACTCGCCGCGCCGCCCGGTGACCGCGACCCGCCCGCCGCTGTCGGTGAGCACCGCCTCCAGCGCGTCGCGCAACGTCGCGTCCCTGGTCACCGTGTCACCCACCAGCTGTCCCGCCCGCGCGAGCGATCCCTTGGCGCGCGCCAGATCGCCGCGCCGCAGCCATTTGTACGGGCGGTTCGCCCCGTCCAGCATCAGCAGCTCGTTGTGCGGTCCGGCGCGCAGCGTGGCCGAGACCGCTTCGAGCGGGTCGTCGACCGACACCGTCGGGAACTCGGCGACGCCGACCTCCCGTACCCGGGTCAGATTGAGCCGCTTCAGCGCCGCCCCCGCCCCCACGAAGCCCGAGACGAAGTCGTCGGCCGGGTTGGTGAGGATCGCCTCGGGGGTGTCGAACTGCGCGATGTGCGAATGCTCGCGCAGCACGGCGATCCGGTCGCCGAGTTTGATCGCCTCGTCGAAGTCATGGGTGACGAACACGATCGTCTTGTGCAGCTCGTGCTGAAGCCTGATCAGCTCGTCCTGCAGATGGTCACGGGTGATCGGGTCGACGGCGCCGAACGGCTCGTCCATCAGCAGCACCGGCGGATCGGCGGCGAGGGCCCGCGCCACCCCGACCCGCTGCTGCTGGCCGCCGGAGAGCTGGCGCGGATACCGGCCGTGGAACTCCCGCGCGTCGAGCCCGACCAGATCGAGCATCTCCTCGACCCGGGCGCGCACCTTCGCCTTGGACCAGCCGACCATCTTCGGTACGAGGGCGATGTTCTCCGCGACGGTCATGTGCGGGAAGAGACCGGACGACTGGATGGCGTAGCCGACCTTGCGGCGCAGCTTCACCGGGTCGATCGACGTGACGTCCTCGTCGCCGATCGTGATCCGGCCGGACGTCGGCTCGATCAGCCGGTTGATCATCTTCAGGGTGGTGGACTTGCCGCACCCCGAGGGGCCGACCAGGATCACCGTCTCGCCGGGCTTGATGTCCATGGTGACGGCGTCGACGGCCGGCTCGGGGGTGCCCGGATACCGCTTGGTGAGGGCGTCCAGTTGAATCCCGGCGCCGGCCATCGAGGAACGGGACGCCTCGGAACCGCCGGAGGCGGAACCGGTGGAAGCAGAACCGGTGGAAGCAGAACCGCCGGAGGCAGACCCGCCAGCGGCAGAACCGGTGGAGGCAGAAGGGCCGGAGGCGGAACCGGTCGTGTCAGGCACGGATCCCCCTGGGAATGGTCAGCCGGCCGAGCAGGATGTACGCGGCGTCGAACAGCAGCGCGAGAATGACGATCCCGATCGTCCCCGCGAGCACCTGGTTGATCGCGTTGGCGCTGCCCAGCGAGGCGATCCCGCGGAAGATCTCGTTGCCGAGGCCGGGGCCCGACGCGTACGCGGCGATGGCCGCGATCCCCATCAGCATCTGGGTGGAGACCCTGATCCCGGTGAGGATCGGCGGCCAGGCGAGCGGCAGTTCCACCCGGAGCATCCGGGCGGCGCGGGACATCCCGATGCCCTTCGCCGCGTCCACCAGCGCCGGATCGACACCCCGCAGCCCGACGACGGCGTTACGGACGATGGGCAGCAGCCCGTACAGCGTCAGCGTGATGACCGTGGGCGGTACGCCGAGCCCGACCAGCGGGATCAGCAGACCGATCGCGGCGAGCGAGGGGATCGTGAGCAGGGAGGCGGTGGAGAGGATCGCGAGGTTGCCCGCCCAGGGGCTGCGGTAGCTGACCACCCCGATGAGCACCCCGAGCGCCGTCGCGATGACCATGCACTGGAAGACCGCGCTGACATGCTGCAGAGCGTCGGTGATCAGCTGCTGGTGCCGGTTGCCCAGGTACGCCCAGAAGCTCACGCGCTCTCCTCGCCTCGGGGCCCGGTCGGTCAGTCCCCGTCCGCCGCTGCCTGTTCCACCAGCGGGATGATCCGCAGCGGTACGGGGTTCTCCATGACGATCGCCGTGGAGGCCCGCACGATGCCATCAAAACCGACAACCAGATCGATCACCCGCTGAAGATCGGCGTTGGAGCGCGCCACGAGCCGGCAGAGCATGTCCCCCTGCCCCGTCGTGGTGTGCAGTTCGAGCACCTCGGGCACGGTGTCCAAGTGGGCCCGTACGTCCGTGCCTTGACCCTGCTTGATCTCCAGCGTGGCGAAGGCCGTGACGGGATAGCCGAGCGCCGCCGGGTCGACGTTCGGCCCGAACCCCCTGATGACGCCATTCGACTGAAGCCGGTCGAGCCGCGCCTGTACGGTCCCGCGCGCTACCCCCAGCCGGCGCGAGGCCTCCAGCACGCCGATGCGCGGCTCGCGTGCCAGCAGCACGATGAGCCTGCCGTCCAGCGCGTCGATACCGGAACCGCTGTCCATACCCGCCGCCTCCCTCGAAAACCCGTGGCCAGCTCTGCGCAGGGCACCCTGTGCAGATAGCCCGGCCATTGTCGCTATCCGCTGTACAAAGTGCCCAGCGAATACGAGAACTGTTGCGCACCTTGTAAAACGGGGAGACGCTGAGCCCATGGCAGACACCTCGATGCACACCGACACCGCTTCTGTCCCCACCCCCGACACCGCCCCTGAGACCGCGCGCGAGGCCGATCCCTTCCCGGTCAAGGGCATGGACGCGGTCGTCTTCGCCGTCGGAAACGCCAAGCAGGCCGCGCACTACTACTCCACCGCCTTCGGCATGAAGCTCGTCGCCTACGCGGGCCCGGAGAACGGCAGCCGCGAGACCGCGAGTTATGTCCTGACCAACGGTTCGGCCCGCTTCGTCTTCACGTCCGTCGTCAGGCCCTCCTCCGACTGGGGCCGGTTCCTCGACGGCCATGTCGCCGAGCACGGCGACGGCGTGGTCGACCTGGCCATCGAGGTCCCCGACGCGCGCGCCGCGTACGCGTACGCCACGGAGCACGGCGCCACCGGGCTGCAGGAGCCGTACGAGATCAAGGACGACCACGGCACGGTCGTGCTCGCCGCGATCGCCACGTACGGCACCACCCGGCACACCCTCGTCCAGCGCACCGGCTACGACGGCCCGTACCTGCCCGGGTACGCGGCGGCCGACCCGATCGTCGAGCCCGCCGCCAAGCGCACCTTCCAGGCCATCGACCACTGCGTGGGCAACGTCGAACTCGGCCGGATGAACGAGTGGGTCGGCTTCTACAACAAGGTCATGGGCTTCACCAACATGAAGGAGTTCGTGGGCGACGACATCGCCACCGAGTACTCCGCGCTCATGTCGAAGGTCGTCGCCGACGGCACGCTCAAGGTGAAGTTCCCGATCAACGAGCCGGCTGCGGGCAAGAAGAAGTCGCAGATCGACGAGTACCTGGAGTTCTACGGCGGCGCCGGCGTCCAGCACATCGCGCTCGCCACGAACGACATCGTCGCTTCCGTACGCGCGATGCGCGCGGCGGGCGTCCAGTTCCTGGACACCCCCGACTCGTACTACGAGACGCTCGGCGAGTGGGCGGGCGAGACCCGGGTGCCGATCGAGACGCTGCGCGAGCTGAAACTGCTCGTCGACCGCGACGAGGACGGCTACCTCCTGCAGATCTTCACGAAGCCCGTTCAGGATCGCCCGACAGTCTTCTTCGAAATGATCGAAAGGCACGGTTCCATGGGCTTCGGCAAGGGCAACTTCAAGGCGCTCTTCGAGGCGATCGAACGTGAGCAGGAGAAGCGCGGCAATCTCTGACGCGCCCCACCCTCGCGAACGGCCACCGGCGGCCCCCCACGGAAACTGACCTGTGGGGGGCCGCGCTGTCGATTAGGGTGCGACCCATGGCCAGGATGAACGACGTGGGCGGCATGCAGGGCTTCGGCCCGATCGACACCACCGACGACACCGAACCCTTCCACGCGGACTGGGAGGCGCGGGTGTTCGCCCTCAACAGGGCCCTCATCGCCGAAAAGGTCTTCAACCTCGACGAGTTCCGCGACGCCGTCGAATCCATGCCGCCCGCCGCGTACTTGGCCGCCTCGTACTACGAGCGCTGGTTCTACGGCATCCGTACGCTGCTGGAGCGCAAGGGCGTCGTCGCGGCCGGGGAACTCGATGAGTGACCCGGGCGGCCGTGGCCCCGCCGGCACCCCCGACCGCTACCCGCCCGGTACGGCCGTACGCACCAGCCGCCACGACCCGCCGCACCACACCCGCCTGCCGCGCTACGCCCGGGGCAAGCGGGGCACGGTGGTCGAGCCGGAGGGCCGGTCGCCGCTCTCCGACGTCAACTCCCAGGGGCGCGCGGACCCGCCGCTGGAGCAGGTGTACGCCGTGAGCTTCGCGGCGAGCGAGCTGTGGGGCCGGGGCGAACACCACGTCGTGCTCGACCTGTTCGAGAGCTATCTGGAGGACGATCCGCAGTGAGCGGTACGCACGACGACGCACTGATCTCCCGTCAGGTACGGCGCATGGAAACCCTGTTGGAGGAGCGCGGGATCGTCTCGGGCGAAGCCCTGGACGAGGTCATCGACGGCTTCCTGGCCGGTGCTTCCCCCGCCAACGGCTTCCGGGTGGTGGCCAGGGCCTGGACCGACGACGCCTTCCGCGCCCGGCTGCTCGCCGACGGGACGGCGGCCGTCGCCGAACTCGGCATGTCGGCCGGGGGAGTGAACCCGCAGCGGCTGCGGGTCGTCGAGAACACCCCCGACACCCACAACGTCATCGTCTGCACGCTGTGCTCGTGCTACCCGCTGCGGCTGCTCGGCCCGTCCCCGAGCTGGTACAAGAGCGAGGCCTACCGCTCGCGCGTGGTCCGCGAACCCCGGGCGGTCCTGGGCGAGTTCGGGCTGACGCTCCCCGACGCCACGGAGATCACGGTCTGGGACTCCACGTCGGAGACCCGCTACATGGTGCTGCCCCGCAGGCCCGAGGGCACGGCGGGGCTGGGCGAGGAGGCGCTGGCGGGACTGGTCACCCGCAACGCGCTGATCGGCACCGCCGCGCTCTGAGCAGCCCGCTCCCTCAGAACCGCCGCTCTCTGAGAACCGCCGTGCGTGCACCGGCGGTTGAGGGGTACTCGGTCTCTACGGCAAAAGAACGCGAACCGTAGAAGACCTGACTCTGAAGGGGGTTTTTGTCATCGCGAAGAAGACAAGCCAGACCGGAGAAAAGGCCGCTACCGCTGCCGGTAAGTCGCTGAAGGACAAGAAGGCGACCAAGGCCAAGAAGACCGCGTCAGCCAGTGCGGTCTCCCAGGCGCCCAAGAGCAAGGGCACGACCGGCAAGAAGGCAGCCACGGCCGCCGCGAAGGTCCTGAACAGCAAGAAGGCGACCAAGTCGGAGAAATCCGCCGCGGCGAGCACGCTTGCGCAGGTCGCTTCGAGCGGCAAGAAGAAGTGACCTGCGGCTGACCGGGCTGCACGCCTGGCCGGACCGACAGCGCCGAAGCCTCCGACGGGATTCCCGTCGGAGGCTCGTCGTGTGCCGGGCCGCGCCGTGCCGCTGGGCCGGTGCGGCGGCTAGCGGAGGGCCGACGCCGGGGCCGGTGGTCCCGCCGGTCCCGCCGCGCCGGACTTGGGGGCCGGTACGTCCGGCTGTGGTGCGACCGGCGCCACGAACCCCGGCCCTTCCGTCAGCGGATCGGCCTGCGGTGAGGCGGCGGCGCCGGGCGGGGCCGCGTTGCCCGGGGCGCCGCCGGTACCCGTGTCCGCCGTACCCGCCGAAGTGTCGCCGCTGTCACCCGACATGTCGGCCGGACCGCCCGCCGCCGGCTGCCCCAGCGCTTCCCTCGCCTCCCGCGCTCTCGGTGCCAGCAGCGGCGAGAAGTGCGGGTTGGTGCGCAGCGCCTGGTCGATGTGGCGGCGCGCGGGGCCCGTCATGCCCAGGGTCCGCTCGATCTCACCCCGGTGGTACGCGAAGAGCGCGCTCTGCGGCCCCTTGTCCGTCGCCTTCGTCGCGTACGGCAGCGCCTGCGTCGCGTCGCCCGCCCGGAACAGCGCCCAGCCCAGCGCGTCCGCCATCTCCACGCTGTGGTGGCCGCGGCCCCACTCCGCCGTCAGCCGGTCCACCGCGGCCTGCGGGTCGCCGTGGTCGGACTCGTACCGGCCCAGGACCAACTCCTCGTCCACGCCGTTCCGCTGGGCACGCGCCACTTGGGACCGCAGCGCCGCGTACTGGCTCCGCGCGTCGCCGTCCAGCCCCGCCGCGTCGTACAACTCGCCCAGCTCCAGCGAGTATTCGGGCAGCGGCAGCCGCGCGATGGCCGACTGGTACGCGCCGTACGCCTCGTCCGTCCTGCCCAGCGCGGCCAGCGCCCGCGCCCGGCCGGCCAGGGACGGGTAGTGGTCCTTGGCCGCCTGGAGCGCCGCGTCGTAGTGGGCCAGAGCCTCCTTCGGCTCGCCGCGCTCCCAGGCGAGTTCACCCAGCTCGTGCAGGGCCGCGGCCTTCTCCGTCGGGGTCGTGGCGCGCTCCATCGCCTCGGTCGCCTTCGCCGCCGCGTCCTCGCGCCAGCCGCGCGTGCGGAAGACGTCGGCGGAACGGGCCAGCACCTGCGTGCCCGACCGCAGCTTCGTGAGCTTGTCCAGCGCCTTGCCGGCCGCCGGATAGTCGCCGAGACCGTCGTACGCGTCGATCAGCACCGGATACGCGTCCCACTGCTTCGGCTGCCGCGCGCCTACCTGCTCGCCCCACTTCTTGGCGGTGGCGAAGTCGTTGCGGGCATTGGCGAGCGCGCCGAGCCCGACCAGCGCCTCCGTGTTCCCCCGCGCGGCCGTCCGCACCTTCAGCGAGCGCCGGAGCGCCTGCTCGGCCTTCGGGTAGAACGCCGGGTCCGCCCGCCGCTTCCCGCTCTCCACGTACGCCGAGCCGAGCACTGCCCACGCCTGGTCGTCCGCGGGATGCTCGCGCACCCGGGTCTCCTTGTCGTGGACGAGGGCCGTCAGATCCGCCGGCGAGGCGGGCGCCCCGGCGTCCGCCGCCGCCAGCGCCCTGGCCTCGGGGCCGGCCGCCGGTGGCGACCCCTCGTCCTTGTCGGGGACGAACACGAGGACGCCGACGACCAGCACAGCGCCCACCCCCGCTGCCAGCGCCGCCCTTCGGACCTGCCTGACCTGCTCCGTCTTCATGGCGTTCATACGGATTACTGTGCGTCAATACGACGAACACACCCGGTGTTGTGCTGTGGATCGCTTTCGGGTTCACACCGATGGCCCCGGGTGCGACTCTTGGATCATGGACAATCCTGACGATCTGCTCACCCGACTCCGGTCGGCCCTGCCCGAAGAGGCCCTGATCACCGATCCGGACGTCATGGCCTCGTACGCGCACGACATGGCGAGCTTCTGCGCGGCGGGCGCCCCCGCCGTGGTCGTCCTGCCCCGTACGGTCGAACAGGTCCAGCACGTCATGCGCACCGCGACCGCCCTGCGCGTCCCGGTCGTCCCGCAGGGCGCGCGTACCGGTCTGTCCGGCGCGGCGAACGCGTCCGACGGATGCGTCGTCCTGTCCCTGGTGAAGATGGACCGGATCCTGGAGATCAACGCGGTCGACCGGATCGCCGTGGTCGAGCCGGGCGTCGTCAACGCCACGCTCTCGCGCGCGGCCGGCGAGCTGGGGCTGTGCTACCCGCCCGACCCGTCGAGCTGGGAGACCTGCACGATCGGCGGCAACATCGGCACCGCGTCCGGCGGGCTGTGCTGCGTCAAGTACGGCGTGACCGCCGAGTACGTCCTCGGCCTGGACGTCGTCCTCGCCGACGGCCGCCTCCTCAGCACGGGTCGGCGCACCGCCAAGGGCGTGGCGGGGTACGACCTGACGCGGCTTTTCGTCGGCTCGGAAGGCAGCCTCGGCGTCGTGGTCAAGGCCGTCCTGGCCCTGAAGCCGGCCCCGCCGCGGCAACTGGCCCTCGCGGCGGAGTTCCCCTCGGCCGCTGCCGCCTGCGACGCGATCTGCCGGATCATGGAGGGCGGCCACACGCCGTCCCTGCTGGAGCTGATGGACCGTACGACGGTCCGCGCCGTCAACGCGCTGGCCGGTATGGGCCTGCCGGAGACCACCGAGGCCCTGCTCCTCGCGGCCTTCGACACCACGGACCCGGCGGCCGACCTGGCGGCCGTGGGCGCACTGTGCACGGCGGCAGGCGCGACGGAAGTGGTCCCGGCCGACAACGCAGCCGAGTCGGACCTGCTCCTCCAGGCGCGGCGGCTCGCCCTGCCGGCCCTGGAGGCCGTGACCGGCACGACCATGATCGACGACGTGTGCGTACCGCGCTCACGCCTCGGCGACATGCTGGAGGGCATCGACGCCGTCGCCCGCAAATACGGGCTGACCATCGGCGTCTGCGCCCACGCGGGCGACGGCAACACCCACCCCACCGTCTGCTTCGACCCCACCGACCCGGACGAGTCCCGCCGCGCACGCGAGTCGTTCGACGAGATCATGGCCCTCGGCCTGGCGCTGGGCGGCACGATCACGGGCGAACACGGCGTCGGCGTCCTGAAGAAGGAGTGGCTGTCCCGCGAACTGGGCCCGGTGGGGCTGGAGATGCAACGAGGCATCAAGCAGACCTTCGACCCGCTGGGCCTGCTGAACCCGGGCAAACTCTTCTGAACGGCCCGGTGTCCCGCCGGGTTATTCGGTGGCCCGTGTTTTCGGCCGCCCGGTAGGTTCCTGCCGTGGCTGACGACGGCATGACAGAGATCAGCCCCGCGGACGCGGCAGACGCGGCGGTGATCGCCCGCATCCACCTGACGTCCCGGGTGGCGACCATGCCGTATCTGCCCCCGCAGACGCGCGGTCACGACGAGGTCGCCCGGTGGATCGAGGATGTCGTGCTCCCGTCGTGCCGCACATGGGTGGCGGTGCGCGCCGGCGAGGTCGTCGGCTACGCCGCCCTTGAGGGGGACATGCTTGAACACCTCTACCTACGACCGGAAGCCCGCCGCAGGGGCATCGGCACGCTCCTGCTCGACCAGGTCAGACGGCACAGCCCCGACGGGGTGTCGCTGAGGGTCTTCCAGCAGAACACCGATGCCCGCGCGTTCTACGAACTCCACGGCTTCACGGTCCTCGACACCAACGACGGCCGCCGGAACATGGAGAACCTGCCCGACATGACGCTGCGCTGGAGCCCGGACGGCGCCCGCTGACCCGCGTCAGCGCCGCGGCGGGCCGAGCCCGTACGAGTGGTCGCGGGCGCGTCCGGCTTCGCCGCGGTCGGTGTCTGGCTACGTTGCTGGCGACCGGAGCCGGCTTTCGTGAAGGACACCCATGACCATTCCAGCGCTGGACCACGCGACGACCCGTTACTCTCTCGCGCACGCCTACTGGATGAGCCGGGCGGCCGGGCTGGCCACGCTGGACGAGGACGGCATCGAGGCCCAGGCGCACGCGTGGGGATTCAGCCGGGTGCGGTACTTCGAGTCGACGCACACGATGCCGTTCCCGATCGAGGACACCCAGGCGTACGTGATGGCCAGTGACCGGATGATCGTCACGGGGTTCCGCGGTACCGAGGTGGCGAAGATCCGCGACTGGCTCACCGACGTCAACACCCCGCCCGTGCCGGGACCGGGGAACAAGGGCTTCGTCCACTACGGCTTCCACCAGGCCCTGCAGTCCGTCTATCCCCAGGTCCGGGACAGCATCCTGGAGTTCCGGGACCAGGGGCAGAGCGTCTGGTTCACCGGTCACAGCCTCGGCGCGGCGCTGGCGATGCTGGCGGGTGCCCGGCTGTACTTCGAGCAGCCGCGGCTGCTCGCCGACGGCGTGTACACCTTCGGCCAGCCCCGCACCTGCGAACGGCTCCTGGCCGGCGCGCACAACAAGGCGTTCGCCGACCGGTGTTACCGCTTCGTCAACAACAACGACATCGTCCCCCACCTGCCGCCCGAGCCCGCGTACACGCACGTCGACGCGCTGCGCTACTTCGACGCGACCGGCCGCCTCCACCAGACCATGCCGCTGGTCGCTGCGCTCCAGGACCGGGTCAAGGGAGTCGCCACCGACCTGTTCGCCCCGGAGACCGACGCGGTCAAGGACCACCACCTGCCGAACTACATCGCGGCGTTCGAGAAGAACCTCACGACATGAGGCGGCGCCCTAAAGCCAGTTCGCCCAGCCGAAGGTGAACAGGTAGGCCCGGCGCAGCGCCTGGGTGCGGGGGAGGGCTCTGAGGAGCATGACCGCCAAAGTCACGACGAACAGCGCGGCGAAGGCTCCCGCCACCAGAAGACCGGTCGCGGGAGCCACGAGGAAACCGGCCAGCACACTGACCAGTAGGACGACCCCGGCGCCGAAGTGCGCGGTGCGGAGGTCGGCGCGTAGTGCCTCGCGGGCTGCTGCGCGGCCCGACGCCAGGTCGGCGTCGTACCGTTCGCGCGCCGCTCGCGGGTCCGCGTCCGGGCCCTCGGGCCACTCCCGCACCGTCGCCCCGCGGCTCAGCGCAGGCGGGACGACGACAGGATCGAGGTCAGGTGGGCGACCACCATGAGCCAGGTGATCGCCGTGATGGCCAGGACCGCGATGCGGGTCGGTTCCAGGCCGCCGATCATCGCGTCGGCCACCGCGACCACCAGGAGCAGCAGGGACGCCTCGATGCCGTTCGTGATGCGGTGGATCTTGAAGGCCGAGGCCAGGCGGCGGGCCGAGGCGAGGCCCTCCGAGCGGGGGCGGGTCGACTCGTCGTCCGCCACCGGCAGGCCGCGGCGCGCGCGGGCCACGTCGACCAGGTCCGTGGACGCCTTCAGCAGGACGATGCCGAGTGCGGCGGCGAGGCCGACCGAGATCCACAGGTTCGAACCACCGTGCGCCGCGCGGAAACCCGCGCCGATCAGCAGCGCCGCGTCGGCCAAGTACGCGCCCAGGCGGTCGACATAGATGCCCGCCGCGCTGTTCTGCCCCTTCCAGCGGGCGACTTCGCCGTCCACGCAGTCGAACAGCAGGAAGAGCTGGAACAGCACAGCGGCGAGCACGGCGCCCCACAGCCCGGGGATGGCGAGGGCGAAGCCCGCCGCGACACCGCACACCACCATCGTCCACGTCAGGGCATCGGGCGTCACCCGCGTACGCACGAGCTGTCGCGTGGCGTGCAGCGAGATACGCCTCATGTACAGGCGGCCCGCCCAGTGTTCGCCGTTGCGGCTCTGAAGCTTTGCGTTCGGCTGGCAGACCTCGCGGAGCTCTGTCAACGCAGGGGCGATCGCCATGGCTGTTTCCTCTTCACCTGCGGTTCGGCAAACGGTCGCCCCAGGTTAGAGGAACCGCCCCGCCGCCTCTCCGCTGCCCCTGGCTCCCGAACAGCGGCTCGCTCCCGAACACCCCCCGCACCCGCGCCCCTTCACACCTCACCGTCCGCCGACTCGTCCGACGGCCACGGGTCCCGCAGCCACAGGTCGTCCGCCGGCATCGGCGTCAGCAGCCGGGACAACCCCTCGTCGATGCCGAGCTGCGCCGTCTCCGTACCCGGTGGCACGATCCGCAGCGTCCGCTCCACCCACGCCGAGACCGCCGCCGACGACGCTTCGAGCAGCGCGTCGCCGTCCGGCGACGTCAGCGCCAGGGACAGCACGCCCCGGCCGCTCACCTTCGTCGGCCAGATCCGTACGTCGCCGTGGCCGCACGGCCGGAACACGCCCTCCACGAGCAGCTCACGCGCGAACGTCCAGTGCACCGGATTCTCGCTGCCGATGTGGAAGGTGATGTGCACGGCGTACGGATCGCCCGTGCGATAGGTCAGCCTCGCGGGTACGGGGATACTGCGCTCGGGTGACAGCACCAGGTCGACTTCCAGCTCGCGTTCCACCACGGTGTCCATGCGAGGCACTTCCTCTCCAGATACTCCCGTTACTCCGGGCGAAGGCCCAGTGGCGGGCCGTATCTACTTAGAGGGCGTACCCCCGCCGCTATGACGCGACTTTCGGCATGAAATTCTCTGCCGGTGCCTCCGCTGCTGTTCAACGATGACGATGTCCGCGCCCGGCTCGACGCGGCGACCGCCGTACGCGCCGTACGGGCGGCGATACTGGCCGGACACGAAGGCACCCTCCACGCGCCACCGCGCGTGCGCGCCGACATCGGCGGAGGCCATCTGGTCTTCACCGCCGGACGCCTCCGTGAGCAGGGCGTCCTCGGTTTCCGTGCGTACGTCACCCGCGCCGACGCCGAACAGCTCGTGGCCGTGTGGGGCTCCGACGACGGCGATCTGCGCGCCCTGGTGCACGGCTCGGAGCTGGGCTCGCGGCGGACGGGCGCCATCGGCGCCGTGGCCGTCGACACCCTCGCCAGACCCGAACCCGTCGCGCTCGGCATGGTGGGCGCCGGTACCCAGGCGTGGGCCCAGCTGTGGGCGGTGCGCGAGGTCCGGCAGATCACGGACGTCGTCGTGACGGCCCGTCATATCGAGCGCGCCGAGAGCTTCGCCCGCAGGGCTGCCGACGAACTGGGCCTCACCGCACGCGCCGTCGCCGGGGTCGAGGAGGCCGTACGCGACCGTGACGTGGTCGTCGTCGCCACCGACAGCCGCGTGCCCGTCCTCGAAGCGGACTGGATCGCGCCCGGCACGCATGTCACGACGCTCGGCCCCAAGACCCTCTCGCGCCACGAGGTGCCCGCCGCGCTGGCCGACCGGGCCGCGGTGCTCGTCACGGACTCGGTCGCCCAGGCCGCCGGCTACCCCGAGCCGCACGTCCTGCCGGTCGACCGGATGGTGGACCTCGGCGCCGTCCTGGCGGGGGCCACCCCGGGCAGGACGGACGCCGAGCAGATCACGCTGTTCTCGTCGGTAGGTCTCGCCGGTACGGAGGTGGCGGTGGCCGCCGCCCTGTGGGAGACGGCGCGGCACCACTGACCCGCCACCTCACCCCACCCGGCCGCGACAGCCCGCCGACCCCCGCGACCGCGCTACGACTGGCTGACGTTGACGGCGAACCAGTCCACGCTCATGCCCGCGCCCGAGCTGATGTCGGCCGACGGCGAGGTGCAGCCGCAGACCTTGTTCGGGTACGAGCCGCCGATCGCGACGTCGAAGATGGCGAAGAAGCCGTGGTCGACGGCGGCCTGCCAGGTCGCGGTCGAGACCTCGCTCTGGTTCACGGCGAACGTCTGGACCCCGTCCAGGTAGAACCGCAGCTGCTCGGCAGCGGCGTTCGTGCGGTCCACGATGACGGAGTACGTGTGGTAGCCCGTCTGGCAGCCGTCGCACGGCTGCAGACCGCTGCTGATGCCGTCGGGGTCGTGGCACTCACCGGCCCACTGTCCGCAGTGGAAGGTCGTCGAGTGCTGGCTGAGCCCGTTGACGTCCTCCATGATGTCCAGCTCGCCGATGCTCGGCCAGTTGGTCGCGCTGACCGGCCGCGCGTCCGCCCCCATCGCCCAGAAGGCGGGCCAGTAACCCAGCCCGCTCGCCGGGTTGGGCTGCTGGAGCGAGGCGCTGATCTCGACCTGGCCGCCGGCCGGTGCGCCGAAGTCGGTGCGTTGCGTCTCGACACGGCCGGAGGTCCACTGCCCGGCGGCGTCCTTGATCGGCTTGATCACCATATGACCGTCGCCGTCCTGGTAGACGTTGTCGGTCGAGTCGGTGGAGACCTCGATCTCGCCCGTACCCCAGTTACCGGCGCCGCCGGGGTAGCTGGTGCCGAGGTCGTACAGCCAGTCCGCCCGGTTCAGGCCGGTGCCGGCCGCGCCGTTGAAGTCGTCCCGGAAGACGGTGGTCCAGTCGGCCGCCGCCGAACCGGCCGTGTCGGCCGAAACGACGGGGGCGGTGCCGGCGGACGCCGAGGTGGCCGTGAGGCCGACGAGTCCGGTCAGGGCGAGGGACAGGGCGGCGAGGAACGCCGGCAGACGACGGCGGGGAGTTCGTGCCAAGGGGGCCATGGGGGGCTGCCTTCGGTTGTGGGGGGAGTGGAGCGGGGGGTGGGGGAGGAGAGGGGGTCGGGAGTGGGGGAGTTGGTCTTGAGAGCGCTCTCACCATCGACTGTCATGCACCTGATACAAAGGGGTCAAGGGGTCGGACCGGCTTTTGCGGGGAAGTACTGACGTCGGTGGATAGCACACCCTGGCGAGCCAACCCCCGAATGCGGTCGATGTGTTGGTCTCTTTCTTCCGCCTGGTGCGTTCTTCGTTAATGTCTCCCTTGGACACGGCGCTTGGTGAGTGGAACGGAGTTGGGGTCAGTGGCTACTCCCCCTGGTGACGGTGGGACCGCACCCCGGGAAGGGTTTTATCCGGACCCGTCGATCCCCGGGTACGTCCGGTACTGGAACGGCGCCGCCTGGGTGCCCGGTACGAGCCGGCCCGCCCCCGAGGGCAGCGGCGCAGCCCCGCAGCAGCCGGATCCCGCGGCCCAGGGCCAGCCGGGGCGGGGACCTGCCACCCCTGCGGTCGAGGAGACCGGGCCCGTCTTCTTCGACGAGGACCCGCCCGAGGACCCCCGCCAGGAGCCCGCTTCCGTGTGGCAGGCCGACGTCTCCCGGCAGACCGGCTTCGGCGGCGAGCGCGACCACCGCGTCTCCTGGGGTGCGCCGGACCCCCGCGTGCCCGGCCCGGCGCAGAGGGCCGCCGACACGCCCCGTACACCCCACACGCCTCATACGCCCCGTGCCATCGCGCCGCCGGCGTCCGGCGACGGCGAAGGCGAGCCGCCGAGTGACGGTACGGTCGCGATCCGCGCCATGCGACGCGGCATCAGCCCCGGGCGCGGCGCCGGGATCGGCGCCGGCCGGCCGGAGGCGAACCGCCCGCAGAACGCGGACCCGGATCAGAACCCGGACCAGGCCCCGGGCCGGAACCAGCCGCCCGCCGTGGACAGCACCATGGCCATCCGGGCCCTGCGCGCCGCCCGCCGGGCGAAGGGCGAGGAGGAAGCGCCCCCGGCCTCCGCGGCGTCACCCGCGCCGGACCGGCCGCAGCTCCCCGCACAGTCCCAGCAGCCTCGCCGGCCGCAGGAAGCGTCCGCCCCCTGGGCCCGGCAGGTGCGCGAACTGGCGCAGCCGCCCGCCACCCCGGCGCTCCCGGCCGCCTCGTCGGGCCCCGCCGTCTCGTCGGGTCCGGCCGGACCGGCCGCCGCGCGGGGACCGGCCGGCGCCGAGCCGCCCGTCGTCCCGTGGAAGCCGCCGGCCGCCGACCCGTTCCTGCAGATGGCGCAGGCCCAGGCCGCGTCCCGCCCCGCGGGCCTCGGCAAGCGGTTCCTGGCGCGGCTGATCGACACGGTCGTGCTGGGCGCGATCGTCGGCGCCGTCGCCGTACCGCTCGCGGCCAAGGCCAAGACCCATGTCGACGAGAAGATCGACGCGGCCAGGCAGACCGGCCGTACGGTCACGGTCTGGCTGCTCGACGGCACGACCGGCGGCTACCTCGGCGCTCTGGTCGGCGCGCTGCTGGTCGTCGGGATCCTCTACGAGGCGCTGCCGACCGGGAAGTGGGGCCGCACGCTCGGCAAGAAGCTCTGCGGTCTGCGGGTCTGCGGCATCGAGTCGCACGAGGCCCCGGGCTTCGGCGCCGCGCTGCGCCGCTGGCTGGTCTACAGCGTGCTGGGGGTGCTCGTCGTGGGCGTCTTCAACGTGCTGTGGTGCCTGTTCGACCGCCCGTGGCGGCAGTGCTGGCACGACAAGGCGGCCCGCACCTTCGTGGCCAGGTGACTCCCCGGTGACCTCGCGCTGACGACCGTTCGTCCGAACGGCGGGTGCTGCCGTTGCGGGCGCCTTCCGCGCGCGGTGCACTGCCCTCATGAGCAACGATCAGCCGACGCCCGGTCAGTCGCCGGATGACGACCCGTTCCGGAAGAGGCCGCAGCCCCCGCACGAGCCGACGCCCGGGTCGCCGTACGGCGGTGACTCACCCCCGCCGTACAACCCGAACGAGTTCGGCGGCGGCGGCCCGTACGCGGGCGGTCCCTACGGCGGCGGAGACCCCGCCGGCGGTGGCGGCCCCTACGGCGGCGGTCCGTACGGCGGCGACGGTTCGGATCCGCTCAGCGGGATGCCGCCGCTCGCGCCCTTCGGCAGGCGGCTGCTCGCCCGGATCATCGACGCGCTGATCATCCTGATCCCGCTGGCGATCATCTCGCTGGCGGTCGGCGGCTTCCATGTGTCGACGTCGAACGGCAACAGCGAGTGGGACAACTTCAACGACCAGGTCAACACCGGCAGGCAGTGGCTCTGGTCGCTGATCTCGATCATCGCGTACGTCGGCTACGACACGCTGATGATCAGCAGGTCGGGGCAGACCCTCGGCAAGCGCTGGCTGGGACTGCGGGTGGGCATGCTCAACGACGGCACGCTGCCGAAGACGAACGCCTCGCTGCTGCGCGCCGCCGTGCTGTGGCTGCCCGCGCTGCTCTGCTGCTACTGCATCTGGTGGCTCGTCATCATCGTCACGATCCTGGCGAGCCGGCCCTACAAACAGGGCTGGCACGACAAGGCGGCGAGAACGGTGGTCGTCGTAGCGAACACCTAGAGCTGGGGGAGTCGGAGAACCGGAGCGAAGAGGGGCCTACCGGCGCACGGAGTGCGGCCGGCCGACCGCGGCGACCTGGGTGCGCCGCGAAGAAGGCGCCGGAGCCGCCGAGGCAGGGGCCCCCATGGACGTCTGGGCGCTGTCGGCGGTCGCCGACTCCTGCGCCGCCGCCTCCGTACGGCGTGGCATCGGTACGGTCACCGCGACGAGCAGGCCGAGCGCGAGCGCGGCCAGTGCGATGACGGCCACGCCGATGCCGGACGTCGTACCGGAGAGAAGCAGCATGGCCAGCGTCGAACAGATGACAGTGGCGGAACCGTAGGCGAGCTGTGCGGCATTCGGACGCGGCATGGCTGTATCCGTCCCTCGGAACGTCTGTATGGGTGTCTCGCGTATCTCGGCACCAGGTCGCACTACGAAGCGACTCTACGACGGTGGATGCCCGACTGGCACGTGTAGTAAGCGTGACCTAACCCACGGTGCCGGTGCACGGGGGGCGCATCGATTCACGCGACCCCCCAACTTCGGGGGACAGTGCGCCCGTGTCGGACATGGTGGACGTCCGGATAGCGGAAATGGACTACTACATAGTGCACTTGCTGTGCACAAGTCAAGACTGTCTTTTCTCCGCCAACTCCGGTCGAATAGCGCCACTTATGTCGCGCATACGCGCGCGGATCCCCCAACTCCCGGTCCGCGAGCAGCGAGCGCGGGGGAGGATCAACCATCAAGTGATCAGCAATCGACGGGCGAGACGTTTCGGGGCGGTGTTCGTGGCCCTTGCCGCGACCGCGGCGACGGCGTCAGCCTTCTCACCGGCCCAGGCCGAGGCGAACCCCACCTCCGGATCGGCCCAGATCGAACGGCACGACCCCCAGCCCCAGAAGGGCCTGGTCGACCACGATCTCGACGGACCCTTCAGCAAGAAGCAGGCGGCCGAGCGCAAGGCCGCGATGGACAAGGTCCTGTCCGGCCGCGCGAAGCTGGAGAAGCACGGCGGCTCGCAGGTCGTGAAGCTCGGCAGCAAGAAGTACGTCGAGCTGGGCCGCGAGAAGACCGACAAGATCTTCACCATCCTCGTGGAGTTCGGCGACCAGGTCGACGACACCACGATGTACGACCCGGACGGCGCCGGGCCCGAGGCGCCGGTCAAGAAGTACGGCGGCACCCCCGGCCCGCAGCACAACGAGATAGCCGAGCCTGACCGCAAGGTGGACAACTCCACCGACTGGCAGGCCGACTACAACCAGCAGCACTTCCAGGACCTCTACTTCGGTGAGGGCAAGGACAAGAAGACCGGCAAGCAGAAGAACTCGCTGAAGACGTACTACGAGAAGACGTCCTCCGGGCGCTACTCGGTCGACGGTGAGGTCACCGCCTGGGTCAAGGTCCCCTACAACGAGGCCCGTTACGGCTCGAACTACTGCGGCGACACCAACTGCAACAACGTCTGGGACACCGTCCGCGACGGCGTCACCGCCTTCGCGGCGCAGCAGAAGGCCGCGGGCAAGACCGACGCCCAGATCAAGGCGGACCTCGCCCAGTACGACCAGTGGGACCGGTACGACTACGACGGCGACGGCAACTTCAACGAGCCCGACGGTTACATCGACCACTTCCAGATCGTGCACGCCGGTGAGGACGAGTCGGCGGGCGGCGGCGCCGAGGGCACCAACGCCCTGTGGGCGCACCGCTGGTACGCGTACGGCACGGACGCGGGCGCCACTGGTCCGGCGGACAACAAGTCCGGCGGTACCCAGATCGGCAACTCCGGCATCTGGGTCGGCGACTACACCATGCAGCCGGAGAACGGCGGACTCGGGGTCTTCGCCCACGAGTACGGCCACGACCTCGGCCTGCCCGACAACTACGACACCGCGGGCGGCGAGAACTCCACGTCGTTCTGGGACCTGATGTCGTCGGGTTCCTGGCTGGGCACCGGCAAGAACGCGATCGGTGACCTGCCGGGCGACATGACCGCGTGGGACAAGCTGCAGCTCGGCTGGCTCAACTACGCCGAGGGCAAGGCGGCCACCAAGTCGACCGCCAAGCTGGGTGTTTCGGAGTACAACACGAAGAACCCCCAGGCGCTCGTCGTCGAGCTGCCCAAGAAGTCGGAGACCACGACCGTGGTGAAGCCCGCCGAGGGCGCCACCCAGTGGTGGAGCGACTCGGGCGACAACCTCAAGAACACCTTGACGCGTGTCGTCGACCTGACCGGCAAGTCGACCGCGTCCCTGGACCTCCAGGGCTGGTGGGACATCGAAGAGGGCTACGACTACCTGTACGCCGAGGCGTCCACGGACGGCGGCGCCAACTGGACCGTGCTCGACGGCACCGCCGACGGTGCGCCCATCGGGCGTGACGGCAGCGACAAGCCGGCGCTGAGCGGTACTTCGGGCACGTACAAGCCGCTGTCGTACTCGCTCGACGCCTACGCGGGCAAGAAGTTCGACCTGCGCTTCCGCTACCAGACGGACGGTGGGGTGGCCCTGAAGGGCTTCGCCGCCGACACGATCAGCGTCAACGCCGACGGCGCCGCGCTGTTCACCGACAACGCGGAGACCGCGGACCCGGCGTGGACCGCGGCGGGCTTCTCGCGTATCGGCGAGTCCTTCAGCAAGGAGTACGACCAGTACTACATCGCTGAGAACCGTCAGTACGTCTCGTACGACACCACGCTGAAGACCGGCCCGTACAACTTCGGCTTCACCGCGCCGAAGGACGGCTGGGTCGAGCACTACCCGTACCAGAACGGCCTGTTGATCTGGTACTGGGACACCTCGCAGAAGGACAACAACACCAGCGTCCACCCGGGTTCGGGTCTCATCCTGCCGGTCGACGCCCACCCGAAGCCGCTGAAGTGGTCCAACGGCACGGTGATGCGCAACAGGATCCAGGCGTACGACTCGGCCTTCAGCTGGTGGCCGACGCCGGGCTTCACGCTGCACAACGCCAACGTCCCGACCAAGATCAAGCCGCTCGGCGGGCTCACCGCCTTCGATGATCACAAGGGCACCTACTGGGACAAGGGCAACCCGGGCGGCAGCGTCCAGGTTCCTGACACCAACACCAAGATCAGCATTGTCGACCAGCCGATCAGCGGGTCGACCATAACGGTCAAGGTCGGTCCCTCCACCCGATAATCCGTATCACCGCAGGTCAGAGCATGATCGGCCGTCGCCCTCTAGCGGGCGGCGGCCGTTCGTGTTTAGGTGCGTCTACGGATCTCTTATTGACACGGCGTCTCACGGCGCCTCCCGGGGGAGAGGAAAACCATGGCAGGTGGAGGCTTCAGCAAGCTTCCGAACGGCAGCGTGGTGGTGGCACTGACCCTGCCGAGACCCGCGGCCGATGGCGGCACCGTACGGGTGCTCGTCCATGCCGGAAATCGCGCCCGCGCCCTGACCAGGCTGCGGAATCTCGGCTTGCGCGCGGTGTATCTGCGCGGTAACGCGGAGCCACCGACGCTGGACGAGATCACGGCCGTCCTGCACCATCCGGACGGCCTGCTGTGGCGGGGCACCCCGGAGTGCCAGGAGGAGCTGTGGCAGCCGATACGGGCCCTGCTGCGGCCCCGGGCGGCCGTGGCCAGGGCAGGCCACTGAGACCCACCGACAAGGCCCCCGGCGGCGGCGGAGCGACCTGGGCGGGGCGCCCCTAGGCCGGGCGGACCACCGGCTTGCCGCTCAGTTCGACACCGGCCTCGGCCAGCTCCTCAAGGGCGCGCTCGGTCGTCGCCTCGGCGACACCCGCCGTCAGGTCCAGCAGCACATGCGTACCGAAGCCCTCGCGGGCCGCGTCCAGTGCCGTGGCCCGTACGCAGTGATCCGTCGCGATGCCGACCACGTCGACCGCCGTGACATGGTGCGACCGCAGCCACTCCGCCAGGCCCAGACCGTTCTCGTCGGCGCCCTCGAAGCCGCTGTACGCGGCCGAGTACGCGCCCTTGTCGAAGACCGCGTCGATCGCGCCGGACGCGACGGCCGGGGCGAAGTTGGGATGGAAGCCCACGCCCTCCGTGCCGGCCACGCAGTGGACCGGCCAGGTGTGGACGTAGTCCGGCGTGGCCGGGGGCTTGGCGAAGTGGTTGCCGGGGTTGATGTGGTGGTCGCGGGTGGCCACCACATGGCGGTAGCCGGCCGTCGACTGACCTATCAGGTCGGTGACCGCGGCGGCGACATCGGCGCCCCCGGCCACCGCGAGGCTGCCGCCCTCGCAGAAGTCGTTCTGCACGTCGACGACGATCAGTGCGCGATGCATGGCGGAAATGTCCTCACGTGGGGTTCGGCCTTGACCGGTGGTTTCGAGCCTAGAGTTCGCGACCGCCTTGCGGGAGGGGGATCGACCTCTCTTCAACGTCTCGATGCCTGCCCCGGAAGCGGGTGCCCATGCCGCAACCGGCGCACATCGTACGTATTGTGCTCAGACACGGCCGGTCACCCACCTCGGGCATATGCGCTCGTCAGATGTATTCCGTCGGGATGACCGGCTCGCCCCTGGAGAGCTGGATCGCCGACATCGGCAGTCCCGCGCGGGCCGCGATGTGCCGCTCGCGCACCGCGTCCAGCGGCTCGCGCGCGACGACTTCGCCGCCCTTGACCAGCTCGACCAGCAGCTGCCTGTCCAGCAGGTCGGCGGGGACAGGGCCGGTGCCGAGGACCTCCGCCTCCGCGTACCCCTCGGCGTCCAGCCGGCGCGCCGCCCACTTGCGCCCGCCGATCGAGGTCTTCCCGCCGGTGGACTTCTTCGCCACGGGCTGCAGCGGCGCCTTCGGGTCGGCGGACTGCGCGCGGGCGACGATCTTGTAGACCATCGAGCAGGTGGGCTGCCCGCTGCCGGTGACCAGCTGCGTACCGACGCCGTACGCGTCGACCGGGGCCGCCGCCAGTGAGGCGATGGCGTACTCGTCCAGGTCGGAGGTGACCACGATCTTGGTGTTGACGGCGCCCAGCTCGTCCAGCTGCTGGCGCACCCGGTGCGCGACCAGCAGCAGGTCGCCCGAGTCGATCCGTACCGCGCCCAGTTCGGGCCCGGCGATCTCGACGGCCGTCCGCACCGCCTCGGTCACGTCGTACGTGTCGACCAGCAGCGTCGTGCCACGGCCGAGCGAGTCGACCTGCGCCTGGAACGCGTCGCGCTCGCTGTCGTGCAGCAGGGTGAAGGCGTGCGCGCTCGTGCCGACGGTGGGGATGCCGTAGCGGAAGCCCGCGGCGAGGTCGGACGTGGTGTCGAAGCCGCCCACGTACGCGGCGCGCGAGGCGGCGACGGCCGCCAGCTCGTGCGTACGCCGGGCGCCCATCTCGATCAGCCCGCGTCCGCCGGCCGCCGCCGACATCCGGGAGGCCGCGGCGGCGATGGCCGAGTCGTGGTTGAGGATCGACAGGATCACGGTCTCCAGCAGGACGCACTCGGCGAAGGAACCCTCGACCCGCAGGATCGGCGAGCCGGGGAAGTACACCTCGCCCTCCGGGTAGCCCCAGATGTCGCCGCTGAAGCGGTAGGAGGCCAGCCATTCGAGTGTCGGTTCGTCGACGATCCGCTGCTCCCGCAGGAAGCCCAGCACGTCCGCGTCGAACCGGAAGTTCTCCACGGCGTCCAGGACCCGGCCGGTGCCCGCGACGACCCCGTAGCGGCGCCCCTCGGGCAGCCGCCGGGTGAAGGCCTCGAAGACCGAGCGGCGGTCGGCCGTACCCGCTCGCAGTGCCGCCTGCAGCATCGTCAGCTCGTACTGGTCGGTGAAGAGCGCGGTCGACGGCACGTCCACCGGGAGCCCTAGGTCCGGAGTGTTCATATTTTGATGCTACCCCCAATACTCGTCAGAGTGACGATTTCGATGGTCCGTTTGTGCGACAGGGGCTCCTGGGTGGCAGCATGGACCTGTGGGCGCCCGCGGCGCCGCGAAGATCCGGCAGGACCGGCGAGAGAAGAAGGTCGTCCCGAACCGTGAGTGTTGCTCCGACTGAGATCGAACTCCCTGAATCCGCACAGGAGACCTCCGTCGTCCCGGAGCCGGACGTCCCCTGGCTGACGATCGTCCACAACGACCCGGTCAATCTCATGAGTTACGTGGCGTACGTCTTCCAGACCTACTTCGGCTACTCCAAGGACAAGGCGAACAAGCTGATGCTCGACGTCCATCACAAGGGCAGGGCCGTCGTGTCCAGCGGCAGCCGCGAGGAGATGGAACGCGACGTGCAGGCGATGCACGGCTTCGGCCTGTGGGCGACCCTCACGCAGGACCGCGACTGATGGCCGGGCACTTCGAGGCCGTACCCGGCGGCGGCGCCGCCGTCGCGCTCGACGAGGTCGAGATCTCCATCCTGCGCTCGCTCGCCGTCCAGCTGCTGGAGCTGATCGGCCCCGCCGACGAGCCGGCCGAGGGCACGGACCCGCTCGCCGCGCTGTTCACCGAAGGCCCCAGCGAACCGCCCGCCGACCCGGCGCTGGCCCGGCTGTTTCCCGACGCCTACGGGGACGACGACGAGGAACTGCGGGAGTTCTCCTCCGAGTTCAGGCGCTTCACGGAGAACGACCTGCGCGACCGCAAGCGCGCCGACGGGGTCGCCGTCGTCCGCTCCCTGGACGCGCTCACCGCGTCCGGCGCCGGTGACGCCGTACTGAAACTGACCCCCGACGAGTGCGCCCACTGGCTCGGCGCCCTCAACGACCTGCGGCTGACGATCGGCACCCGGCTCGACGTCACGGACGAGGACGAGGGCGGCGAGCTGTACCGGCTGCCCGACTCCGACCCGCGCAAGCCGATGGTCATGGCGTATCTGTGGCTCGGCGCGCTCCAGGAGACGCTCGTGGAGACGATGATGCCCTGACGGGCCGCGCGGTTGCCCGAAATGAACCCTTCGCCATGATAGGTCCTGAGTGCTGACCGCACGGCGAAAGGGCACTCCACGATGACCACACCCGTCGAGAGCGACGAGACCGGCCGGCCGGGCGAGGACGACGAGGGCTACGCACGCGGGCTCGGCAGCCGGCAGATCCAGATGATCGCGATCGGCGGCGCGATCGGCGTCGGTCTGTTCATGGGCGCGGGCGCCAACATCGCCAAGGCGGGGCCGAGCATCATCCTGATGTACGCCCTCGCCGGCGTCGTCATCTTCTTCATCATGCGGGCGCTGGGCGAACTGCTGCTCTACCGCCCGGTGTCCGGCTCGTTCGCCGAGTACGCGCGCGAGTTCCTCGGCCCGTTCTTCGGCTACGCCACCGCCTGGACGTACTGGCTGATGTGGGTGGTCACCGGCATGGCCGAGCTGACGGCCGCCGCGATCTACATCCACTTCTGGTTCCCGCAGATCCCGCAGTGGGTCAGCTCGCTCGTCTTCCTGCTGGTGCTCTTCGGGGTGAATCTGATCTCGGTGAAGATCTTCGGCGAGGTCGAGTTCTGGTTCTCGATGATCAAGGTCACCGCCATCATCGGCATGATCGTCATCGGGCTCGGCGTCCTCACCCTCGGCTTCTCCGACGCCGGTGCCACCGCGGCCCCCGGCAATCTCGTCTCGCAGGGCGGGGTCTTCCCGCACGGCATCGGCTCCAGCCTGATGACCCTGCAAGGCGTGATGTTCGCCTACCTCGCCGTCGAGGTCGTCGGCGTCACGGCAGGCGAATCGCAGAACCCGGAGAAGACCCTCCCCAAGGCCATCAACACGCTGCCCTGGCGGATCATCATCTTCTACGTCGGCTCGCTGACCGTCCTGCTCGCCGTGGTCCGCTGGACCGAGTTCTCCGCCGGCGTCAGCCCCTTCGTCTACGCCTTCGAGAAGATCGGCATCCCGCTCGCCGCCGGCATCGTCAACTTCGTCGTCCTCACGGCGGCCCTGTCGTCCTGCAACTCCGGCATGTACTCGACGGGCCGGATGCTGCGCGCGCTCGCCGTCAACAGCGAGGCGCCCAAGGCGTTCGGCAGACTCAACTCGCGCCGCACCCCCGCCTTCGGCATCAGCGTCTCCGTCGCCCTGATGGGCATCGGCGTCATCCTCAACTACCTCGTCCCCGAGAAGGCGTTCGGGTACGTGACGTCGGTGGGCACCGCCGCCGGCATCTGGACCTGGATGATGATCCTCGCCAGCCACATCCGCTACCGCCGCGCCGTCGAAGCGGGCCGGCTGCCCGCCTCCGCGTTCCCGGCCCCCGGCGGCGCGGTGCTGAGCTGGGTCGCCCTCGCCTTCCTCGCCTTCGTCACCTGCCTGATCGCCTACGACCACGAAGCGCGCGTCTGCCTGTACGTGGGCGCCCTGTGGGCCGTGGGTCTGGTGGGCGGCTGGCAGCTGCTCAAGCGCCGCACCGTCACCACCGGGGAAGAGGCGGGCGCCTACGCACCCGTCGAGTAGGGCCTACCCGGTGGCCCGGCCCTCGGCCGTCCTATATTTCACTCATGCTGACCATCACCCAGGCTCTGTACGACCAGATCGTCGCGCACGCACGCCGCGATCATCCCGACGAAGCCTGCGGCGTGGTCGCGGGACCCGAGGGCTCCGACCGGCCCGAGCGGTTCGTCCCCATGCTCAACGCGGCACGCTCGCCCACCTTCTACGAATTCGACTCGGCGGACCTGCTGAAGCTCTACCGCGACCTGGACGACCGCGACGAGACCCCGGTGATCGTCTACCACTCGCACACCGCGACCGAGGCGTACCCGTCCCGTACGGACATCAGCTACGCCAACGAGCCCGAGGCGCACTACGTGCTGGTCTCGACCGCCGACAGCGACGGTCTCGGCCCGTTCCAGTTCCGCTCCTACCGGATCGTGGACGGCAAGGTCACCGAAGAGGACGTCACGGTCGTCTGAGAGACTGACCCCCTACCCGAGGCGGCAGGAGCCAGGAAGCCGGTGCGAGTCCGGCGCGGTCCCGCCACTGTGACCAAGCGAATCCGCTTGGCAGCCAGGAACTGACCTGCCGCCCTTCTTCCACCAGCCAGGGGACGCGGAAATCCCCCCGGAGGAGTGCTCAGCCATGCCGTCAGTCCCGCCCACGCTCCGCCGCGCGCTCATAGCCGCCGCGCTCCCCGCCCTGCTGGTACCGGTCGCCGCGTGCGGCTCGACGGACAAGCCGGCGGCGAGCGCCGCGAAGGCAGCCGCCCCCGGCTTCCCCTACACCGTCACCAACTGCGGTGTGAAGACGACCTACCAGGCACCGCCCCGGCGCGTCGTCACCATGAACCAGCACGCCACCGAGGTCATGCTCGCGCTCGGCCTGCGAAAATCCCTGGTCGGCACCGCCTACCTGGACGACACGATCTCGCCCGCCTACGCCGCCGCGTACAAGAGCGTGCCGGTGCTCGCCAAGGAGTACCCCTCCAAGGAGAAGCTGCTCGCCGCCGATCCCGACTTCGTCTACGGCGGCTACGCCAGCGCCTTCGACGCCAAGGACGGCCGCGCGCGCGACGACCTGAAGGGCGCGGGCATCGACACCCGGCTCAACATCGAGAGCTGCACCAAGGGCGCCGTCACCATGGACGACGTCTACCAGGAGGTACGGGAGGTCGGCCGGACCTTCGGCGTCCCCGACCGCGCGGACAAGTGGATCGCGCGGGCCCGCGCCACCGTCGCGGGGACGGCCGCCAAGCTCAAGGGCGTCAAGCCCGTCTCCGTCTTCGTCTACGACAGCGGCGACAAGACCGCCTTCACCGCGGGCGGCGCCGGCATCGGCAACGAACTCATCACCCGCGCGGGCGGCGCCAACGTCTTCGCCGACCTGGACAAGTCGTTCGGCGACGCCACCTGGGAACAGGTGGTCGCCCGCAAGCCGCAGGCCGTCGTCATCTACGACTACGGCTCGACGACGGTCGCCCAGAAGGAGAAGCGGCTCACCGACGACCCGGTGCTCGCCGACGTACCCGCGATCAAGAACAAGCGGTTCGCCGTGATGCCGCTGTCCAGCGTCGTCCTCGGCGTACGCGCCCCCGACGCCGTCGCGAAACTCGCGGCCCAGCTCCACCCCGGAACTGTGAAGTAGCGCCGTGCCCCGCACCACCCCGCCAGGCCCGTCCGGCATATCGGGCGCACCGGTCACGCCCGGCCCGCGAGGGCACGGGCGGCTGCGCTACCCGCTCGTGCTCGGCTGTCTCGTCGCCGCGCTCGCCGTCGCCGTCGTCGCCGGGCTCGCGCTCGGCTCCGTACGGATCGGGCCCGGCGAGGTCGTCGCCGCCCTCACCGGGCGGGCCGCACCGAGCCCGTACCGGACCATCGTCCTCGACGTACGGCTGCCCAGGGTGCTGCTCGGCGCGATCGTCGGCGCGGGGCTCGCCGTCGTCGGGACGGTCCTCCAGGCGCTGGTGCGCAACAAGCTCGCCGACCCGTTCCTGCTCGGCATCTCCTCCGGCGCGTCGACCGGCGCCGTGGCCGTGCTCGTCCTCGGCATCGGCGGGGGAGTGACCACCACCGTCGCCATGCCGGCCGCCGCCTTCGCCGGCTCGCTCGTCGCCCTCGCCCTCGTCTACAGCCTCGCCCGCAGGGGCGGCGCCATGACCGGCGGCAGGCTCGTCCTGGCCGGGGTGACCGTCTCGTACATCCTCTCCGCGCTCACCACCCTCCTGCTGGTCGTCGCCGCCCGGCCCGAGCAGTTCCAGGAGGCCCTGTACTGGACACTCGGCGGTCTGGGCAGCGCCCGCTGGGGCACGCTCGTCCTGCCCGGCGTCGTCCTGCTCGCCGGGACGGCGCTGCTGATGACCCTGGCCCGGCCCCTCGACCTGCTGCTGGTGGGGGAGGAGGGCGCGAGCGTGCTCGGTCTGAACGCCGGGGCGTTCCGGGCGGCCGTCTTCGTCGTCGCCTCGCTCGTGACCGGCGTCATGGTCGCGGCGAGCGGCGCCGTCGGCTTCATCGGACTGCTCGTACCGCACGCGGCCCGCGCGGTCGTCGGCGCCGGACACCGCGGCCTGCTGCCGGTCGCCGCGCTCGGCGGGGCCGTGGTGCTGGTCGTCGCCGACCTCGCCGCCCGTACCGTCGCAGCGCCGCAGGACGTCCCCGTCGGTGTCCTCACCGCGCTCATCGGCGGCCCGTTCTTCCTGTGGCTGATGCGCCGCCGTCCCGAAGGAGCCCCCGCATGAGCGCCGAGCTGCGGGTGGAAGGGCTGTCCTACTCCGTGGACGGCCGTGAACTCGTCCATGCCGTCGACCTGACGGCGGCCCCCGGCGAGACGATCGGGCTCGTCGGGCCCAACGGGAGCGGCAAGACCACCCTCCTGCGCTGCGTCTACGGCACGTTGCGGCCCACCGCGGGACACGCCCTTCTCGACGGCGCCGATCTGCACACCATGACCCACAAGGCCCGCGCCCAGCGGCTCGCGACCGTCCCGCAGGACGGACAGACCGACTTCGAACTCACCGTCCGTGAAGTCGTCGCCATGGGCCGCTCCCCGCACAAGCGCTTCTGGGAGGCGGACAACGCGGCGGACGCCGCCCTGGCCGACGCGGCGCTCGACCGGGTCGGCATCCGCCCGCTCGCCGACCGCACCTTCCCGTCCCTGTCCGGCGGCGAACGCCAGCGCGCGCTCGTCGCCCGCGCCCTGGTCCAGCAGCCGGCCCTGCTCGTGCTGGACGAGCCGACCAACCACCTCGACATCCGCTACCAGCTCGACATCCTCACGCTGATCAGCCGGTCGGGGACCACCAACCTGCTCGCCCTGCACGACCTGAACCTCGCCGCGTACTACTGCGACCGGCTCTACGTCCTCCAGGCGGGCCGCGTCGTGGCGTCCGGCACACCCCGCGACGTCCTCACCCCCGGGCTGCTGGCCGCCGTCTACGAGGTGTCGGCCGAGGTCAGCACCCACCCCACGACCGGCGCGCCGACCGTCACATATCTGCCGTAACCGGGACAGCTTCCAGCAATCCGTCCAACTGGCGAACGTGCCTCGTCCACCAGTCGAGATCGCTTACCTGGATGCGAACCGGGAATCGATACGATGACCTCATGGTTCCCCAGGACGTGAGCGACAAGACGCCGAGCACACCGCTGCTCGTGGCGCGGCTGCACGTCGACCTGTGCCGCCTCGCCAGCGCCATCTGTCCCGGCGGCGCGACCGCCGGCTGACCGGCCCCGCCCGGCTTCCCGCCGCTCCAGGCACCAGCCGCACCCGCACCACCCCGAACTCGCCCCACCCCCGCGCGCGGGGGCCCGAGCCGCGCGCCACCCTTCCCGGACAGTGCACCGTCCCCCTGACAGGAGCCGAACGCCATGGCCATCGAGGTCCGCATCCCGACCATCCTCCGCACCTACACCGACGGAGCCAAGGCCGTCCAGGGCAGCGGCGCCACCCTCGCCGAGCTGTTCGCCGATCTCGACACCCGCCACGCCGGCATCCGCGGCCGCCTCATCGACCCTGCCGCCGACAACCAGCTCCGCCGCTTCGTGAACGTCTACCTGAACGACGAGGACGTCCGCTTCCTCGACGGCGTCTCCACCCCCGTCTCCGACGGCGACAGCGTGACGATCCTGCCCGCCGTGGCCGGCGGCGCCCTCGAAGCGCACGCGGTCTGATGCGGTACGACACCCCGCTGGCCGCCGTCGGCAACACACCCCTGGTGCGGCTGCCGCGGCTGTCGCCCTCGGACGACGTGCGGATCTGGGCCAAGCTGGAGGACCGCAATCCGACCGGCTCCGTCAAGGACCGGCCCGCGCTCCACATGGTCGAACAGGCCGAGAAGGACGGCAGGCTCACCCCGGGCTGCACGATCCTGGAGCCGACCAGCGGGAACACCGGCATCTCGCTCGCCATGGCGGCCAAGCTCAAGGGCTACCGCATCGTCTGCGTCATGCCGGAGAACACCTCCCAGGAGCGGCGCGACCTGCTCGCCATGTGGGGCGCCGAGATCGTCTTCTCACCGGCGGCGGGCGGCTCCAACACGGCGGTGCGCGTGGCCAAGGAGCTGGCGGCCGAGAACCCGTCCTGGGTGATGCTCTACCAGTACGGCAACCCCGACAACGCGGGCGCGCACTACGCGACCACGGGCCCCGAGATCCTCGCCGACCTGCCCTCCATCACGCACTTCGTGGCCGGACTCGGCACGACGGGCACGCTGATGGGCGTCGGCCGCTTCCTGCGCGAACAGCGCCCCGGCATCCAGATCGTGGCGGCCGAACCGCGCTACGACGACATCGTCTACGGGCTGCGCAACCTCGACGAGGGCTTCGTCCCCGAGCTGTACGACGCGTCGGTCCTCACCACCCGCTTCTCCGTCGGCTCGGCCGACGCGGTCACCCGTACCCGCGAACTCCTCCAGCTGGAGGGCATCTTCGCCGGCGTCTCCACGGGCGCAGCGCTGCACGCCGCGATCGGTGTCGGCAAGAAGGCCGTGAAGGCGGGCGAGAGCGCGGACATCGCGTTCATCGTCGCCGACGGCGGCTGGAAGTACCTGTCGACGGGGGTCTACACGGCAGCGACGACGGAGGAAGCGATCGAGACGCTGCACGGGCAGCTCTGGGCGTAGCCGCCGTGTCGCCTCCGGCGGGGGTGCGGGTCTGGGTTGCGGGTTCGCCGTCGGGCGCGGTTTCTTGGTTGCGGGTCTTGGTTGCGGGGTTGCCGTCGGGCGCGGGTTCGGGTGCGGGTTGCGTTGCGGGGTTGCCGTCCGGTGCGGGTTCGGGGTTGTGGTTGCTGTCTGTGCCGGGTGTCGTTCCGGGGTCGTGTCCTGCGCTGCATGATTTACGGCGCGTACTCGTCTGACGCGGAGCCACCGCCGAGATGCGCCACAAATCACGCTCTACGCTCCGGACACCACCCCTGCACGACCCCCTTCACTCAGCCGTCCGGATGGGGTGCTCCCGGCCACCGGCGGGCGTCCCACGCTCAGCCCGCCAGGCGCTGGATCCGCTTCCACAGTTCCCCGTCCGCCTCGCCCGCGCGGCGGCGGAAGTCCTTCAGCCGTACGTCGCGCAGCTCGTCCATCTCCAGGAAGCTGGCGCGGCCCTGCGCGTCCTGCACCATGCCCGGCGGCAGCGCGATGACGCCGGGCCGTTCCGTATGACCCTTCGTCGTGATCTTCGCGACCTGCGCCGACCGGCCGCGTACCGACAGGACCAGGCACGGCCGGTCCTTGGACCCCGGGCCGTCCTCGAACGGGACCATGGCCCACCAGATCTCACCCGGCCGCGGTGCGCGCGGGCCCGTACGGCCGGGGCGGCCCGGTGGGCGGGTGCGGCCGCCGGGGCGGCGCGGGCTGCGGGCCCTGCCGTCCACGACCGACGCGATCGCCCCCAGCAGCAGTACGGCGATCAGTGCGAGCCACCACCACGTATTCATGTCACCGAAGGTACCCGCGCCCGAGCCCGTCACCCGCGTGCGCGCCGTCCATCCGAACCGGTGACACAGCAGGTGAGTTCCCCCACAACGCGGGGTCCTGGGGAAGCGACCAGCCGTTTCGCGCCTTACGCTCGACAAACTGAACGACCCCCGTCGCCCACCGTCCACGCACGGAGGTTCACGCTCCATGAAGCTCACCGTCGTCGGCTGCTCGGGCTCCTTTCCCGCCGTGGGATCGGCCTGCTCCAGCTACCTCGTAGAGGCCGACGGCTTCCGGCTGCTCCTCGACATGGGCAACGGCGCCCTGGGCGAGTTGCAGCGCCATGTCGGTCTCTACGACCTCGATGCCATCTTCCTCAGTCATCTGCACGCGGACCACTGCATAGACATGTGCGGCTACTTCGTCGCCCGCTACTACCGGTTCGAGGGCGGGCGTTGCGACGCGATCCCCGTCTACGGACCCGAGGGCACCGAGGAACGCCTCACCACCGCGTACGCCGACACCCCGACCGACAAGTCCATGAGCGAGGTCTTCGACTTCCACACGCTCAAGCCGGGCTCGTTCGAGATCGGGCCGCTGTCCGTGCGTACGGAGAAGGTCGCGCACCCCGTCGAGACCTTCGGCATCCGCGTCGAGCACAACGGACGCTCCCTCACGTACTCGGGCGACACCGGCGTGTGCGAACCGCTGGTCGAGTTGGCCGAGGACACCGATCTCTTCCTGTGCGAAGCCGCCTTCACCCATGGCAAGGAAGACATCACGGGACTCCACCTCAACGGACGCGAGGCCGGCGCACACGCCGCCCGCGCCCGCGCCGCCCGGCTCGTCCTCACGCACATCCCGCCGTGGACCGACGCCCAGCGGAACCTCAACGACGCACGCGCGGTCTACGAAGGTCCGGTCGAACTGGCCGCGCCCGGCGCGGTGTACGAGATCTGACGCTCACACAGCGCGAGAAGCCCCGCGTCCCCCAAAGGGGAGCGGGGCTTCAACGTGTGCGCTGCGGCTACGCCTTGGTGAGGTCCTCGACCTCTTCCTCGGGCTCGCGGCCCGGGGTCTTGAGGTCGAACTTGACGATGACGAACCGGAAGACGACGTAGTAGATCGCCGCGAAGACCAGGCCGATCGGGATGATCAGCCAGGGTTTCGTCGCGAGGTTCCAGTTCAGGGCGTAGTCGATGGCTCCTGCGGAGAAGTTGAAGCCGTCATGGACGCCGAGCCCCCAGGTGACCGCCATGGAAGCGGCGGTGAGCACCGCGTGCAGGACGTAGAGCAGCGGCGCGATGAACATGAACGAGAATTCGATCGGCTCGGTCACACCGGTGACGAAGGACGTCAGGGCCAGCGAGAGCATCATGCCCGTCACGGCCTTGCGGCGCTCGGGGCGCGCGGTGTGCGCCATGGCCAGCGCGGCGGCCGGCAGGCCGAACATCATGATCGGGAAGAAGCCCGCCTGGAACATGCCGGCGGACGGGTCACCGGCGAGGAACCGGGTGATGTCGCCGTGGACGACCTCGCCCGCCGAGTTGGTGAAGTCACCGAGCTGGAACCAGGCGACGGTGTTGACGAACTGGTGCATCCCGATCGGGATCAGGCCGCGGTTGACCAGACCGAACAGCGCGGAGCCGCCCGAGCCCAGGCCGGTCATCCACTCGCCGAAGTTGGTGATGCCGTCGCCTATCGGCTCCCAGACCAGACCGAAGAAGACACCCATGACCACGCCGACGAAGGCCATGATGATCGGCACGAGCCGGCGGCCGTTGAAGAAGCCCAGCCAGTCGACCAGCTTGGTGCGGTGGAAGCGCTGCCAGAGCACGGCCGACAGCAGGCCCATGATGATGCCGCCGAGCACCCCGGGGTCGTTGTAGACGGCGGGGGTGTCGGCGCCCTTGTTGATCACCGCGTCGGCGACCGGGAACGCCTGCAGCACCTTCTGGTACACGAGGAAGCCGACGACCGCGGCGAGCGCGGTCGAGCCGTCCGCCTTCTTGGCGAAGCCGATCGCCACGCCTATGCAGAACAGCAGGGGCAGGGCGCCGGTGAGGGAGCTGCCCGCCTTGTCGAAGACGTCGGCGACCCGGTCCCAGCCGAGACCGTCCTTGCCGAAGATGTCGGGCTGGCCGAGACGGACCATGATGCCCGCGGCCGGCAGGACCGCGATCGGCAGCTGAAGGCTCCTGCCGATTTTCTGCAGTCCCTGGAACAGACCGGAGCCGCGCTTTTTGGCGGGCGCCGGGGCCGCTTGCGCGGTGGCCGTACTCATCAACTTCCTCCAGCGAAAAGGAACGCGGCGCCGCGGCCACGTGGTCTACACCAATCAGTGGTGTAGACCAGTTGTAACACGGTAGGGGTTGCATAAGGAACCGTCGAAAACCTCTGTTCCCGACATCGCGTCCAACTCGTGACCAAGGCCCCCCGACCGATGTCGGGGGGCCTTGACGGCAGTGCTGAACTGGGGTTATTCCTTGGTGTTCGCCTGCTCGATATCGTCCTCGACCTCGTCCGGATCGCGGCCCGGGGTTTGCAGATCGAGCTTCACGATCACGAAGCGGAAGATCGCGTAGTACACCACGGCGAAGCACAGCCCGATCGGAATCAGCAGCCAAGGCTTCGTCGCCAGGCTCCAGTTGATGACGTAGTCGATCAGTCCCGCCGAGAAACTGAAGCCGTCCTTGGCGCCCAGGCCCCAGCTCACGAACATCGAGACACCGGTCAGCACCGCGTGGATCGCGTACAGCAGCGGGGCGACGAAGAGGAACGAGTACTCGATCGGCTCCGTGATGCCCGTCACGAACGAGGTGAGGGCGACCGAGAGCATCAGGCCGCCGACCGCCTTCTTCCGATGCGGCTTGGCGCAGTGGTAGATCGCCAGCGCGGCGGCCGGCAGCGCGAACATCATGATCGGGAAGAAGCCCGTGGTGAACTGGCCCGCCGTCGGGTCGCCCGCGAGGAAGCGGTTGATGTCGCCGTGCACGACCGTGCCGTCGGGCTTGGTGAAGTCGCCGAACTGGAACCAGACGAAGGTGTTCAGGAACTGGTGCAGCCCGAACACCAGCAGCGCGCGGTTGGCGATACCGAAGATCCCCGAGCCCCACGCCCCCAGGTCGACCAGCCACTTCGAGAAGCTGGTCAGCCCGTCGCCGACCGGCTCCCAGGCCCAGACGGAGAGCGAGGCGACGAGCAGGCCGACGAAGGCCATGATGATCGGGACGAGCCGGCGGCCGTTGAAGAAGCCCAGCCAGTCCACCAGCTTGGTGCGGTGGAACCGCCGCCACAGCCACGCCGTCAGCAGGCCCATCACGATGCCGCCGAAGACGCCCGGGTTCTGGTACCCGGCCTGCGTCACCGTCGTACCGTCCGGGGTCACGCACACCCCGCTCCAGATGCCGGCGCCGGTGAACTTCGAGCCGCCGTCGCAGTCGACGGGGAACGCGTGCAGCACCGCGTAGTAGACGAGGAAGCCGGTGACGGCGGCCAGGGCCGTCGAGCCGTCGGCCTTCTTCGCCATCCCGATCGCCACGCCGATGCAGAAGAGCAGCGGCAGGCCGAGCGAGGAGTCCAGCAGGGCGCCGCCGGCGGACGCGAAGACCTTCGCGACGTTGTCCCAGCCGAGCCCGTCGGAGCCGAAGACGTCCGGCTGGCCGAGCCGGTTCAGGATGCCGGCCGCAGGGAGCACGGCGATCGGCAGCTGGAGGCTGCGGCCCATTTTCTGCAGCCCCTGGAACAGCACGTTCCACCACCGCTTGCCCCGTGCGGCGGCGCCGGTCGTGCTGTCGGAACTCATCGGCGTCCTCCCCGGACGTGCGAGCGAGACGAAGTGGTGTAGACCAGTTGCGGTAGGCTCCCGGTGCTCGTCATCTTCAGCTACGCGACGATGACCCGCCCGCGAAGATGGGCCAACCGTGAGTTAACGTGACAAAACGGGCCATCGCTGGGCCGCGACAGAGCTTTTCGAGAGTCAGGGAGAAAGACATGGCCACCAAGGCTGAGAAGATCGTCGCCGGACTCGGCGGGCTGGACAACATCGAAGAAGTCGAGGGCTGCATCACCCGGCTGCGCACCGAGGTCATCGACCCCTCCCTCGTCGACGACGCGGCGCTCAAGGCCGCCGGGGCCCACGGAGTGGTCAAGATGGGCACGGCGATCCAGGTCGTCATCGGCACCGACGCCGACCCGATCGCCTCCGACATCGAAGACATGATGTAGCCGCACGCACCGGCCGGGAGTCACCCGCAGGGGGCCTGTTCCGAACCGAGGAACAGGCCCCGACGCATGTCCCGATAGGGTCGGAGCCATGTCTCGAATCGACGGCCGCACCCCCGACCAGCTCCGCCCCGTGACCATCGAACGCGGATGGAGCAAGCACGCCGAGGGCTCCGTCCTCATCTCCTTCGGCGACACCCGCGTCTTCTGCACCGCCTCCGTCACCGAAGGCGTACCCCGCTGGCGCAAGGGCAGCGGCGAAGGCTGGGTCACCGCCGAGTACTCCATGCTGCCCCGCGCCACCAACACCCGCGGCGACCGCGAATCCGTACGCGGCAAGATCGGCGGCCGCACCCACGAGATCAGCCGGCTCATCGGCCGCTCGCTGCGCGCCGTCATCGACTACAAGGCGCTCGGCGAGAACACCGTCGTCCTCGACTGCGACGTACTCCAGGCCGACGGCGGCACCCGCACCGCCGCCATCACCGGCGCGTACGTCGCCCTCGCCGACGCCGTCAGCTGGGCCCAGGGCAAGAAGATCATCAAGGCCGGCCGCAAACCGCTCACCGGAACCGTCGCCGCCGTCAGCGTCGGCATCGTCGACGGCGCGCCGCTCCTCGACCTCTGCTACGAGGAAGACGTGCGCGCCGACACCGACATGAACGTCGTCTGCACCGGCGACGGCCGCTTCGTCGAGGTCCAGGGCACGGCCGAGGCCGAGCCGTTCGACCGCGCCGAACTGAACCTGCTGCTCGACCTCGCCACCGCCGGCTGCGTCGACCTGGCGGCCCTGCAGACCAAGGCACTCGAAGAAACCCTCGGCAACTGACACGGTCCGAAGGTAAAGAGGGAACCAAGAGAAGCCCTCGGGCGTCATTACAGGTACGGGCGTACGGGTTGAACCGTGCGCCCGTCCACACACCCGGGGGAGACCAACCACCATGCCAACGCGCCGCCGAGTCGCAGCAGTTGTCACCGCCACCCTGCTCACCATGGGCACGGCGGCCGGCTGCGGAGCCCTCGACAAGGCCCTGGACTGCGTCCAGACAGCCGACTCCATAGCGAACAGCGTCGACAGCCTCCAGACGGCCGTCGCCAACGCGGGCAACGACCCCCAGCAGGCCGACCAGGCCCTCGACAACATCGAGAGCGAACTGTCGAGCCTCAAGGACAAGACCGACAACGCCGACCTCAGCAAAGCGGTCGACGACCTCGACAAGAGCGTCGACAACGTCCGCAAGGCGATAGCCGACGGCGACAACACCCCCGACCTCACCCCCGTCACCGACGCGGCCGGTGAAATCGGCAAGGTCTGCACACCCGGATAATCGAGGCATGACCCGCCTGATCCTCGCCACCCGCAACGCCGGGAAAATCGTCGAACTCCGAGCCATCCTCGCCGAAGCGGGGCTGCCCCACGACCTCGTCGGCGCCGAGACGTACCCCGAGATCCCCGACGTCAAGGAAACCGGCGTCACCTTCGCCGAGAACGCCCTGCTCAAAGCCCACGCCCTCGCCCAAGCCACCGGCCACCCCGCGGTCGCCGACGACTCAGGACTCTGCGTGGACGTCCTCGGCGGCGCCCCCGGCATCTTCTCCGCCCGCTGGTCTGGCACCCACGGCAACGACCAGGCCAACCTGGACCTGCTCCTCGCCCAACTGTCCGACATCGCAGCCCCCCACCGCACGGCCCACTTCGCCTGCGCGGCAGCCCTGGCCCTCCCGAACGGCACGGAACGCGTGGTCGAAGGCCAACTCCGCGGCACCCTGCGCCCGGCCCCGTCCGGCACGAACGGCTTCGGCTACGACCCGATCCTCCAACCGGACGGCGAGACGCGCACCTGCGCGGAGCTGTCCCCGGCGGAGAAGAACGAGATCAGCCACCGCGGAAAGGCATTCCGCGCGCTGGTCCCGGTGGTACGCGAACTGCTGGGCTGAGCAGCAGGAAAGGCCGCCCCGCTGGTGCGCCGGGGCGGCCTTCCGTCTGTGCGGCCGGTGGGATTCGAACCCACACGGGATTTCTCCCACTGGGACCTAAACCCAGCTCGGCTGCCAGTTACGACACGGCCGCGTGCCGCCTACCATGCTAACGGGCAGGTGGCGGCGAAGGCACGTGGCTAACCGGCGTCCGCCGAACGGGCGCGCCGGTTACGGCACCAGGTGTCCGTGAGCGCGTGGCAGTTGGGACACAGATACCGCAGGTTCTCGGCGCGGTTGTCGAGCCAGTCGCCGTTGATGTGGTCGATCTGGAGGGTGATCGGCCGGTCCAGCCAGCTCCCGGTGTTCCCGCAGGACTCACAGCGGTACGGGACTCCTACCTCCTGCAGGGCCTGATGGAGCCGGTCGCGGTTCGTACGGGGCGAGCCCTCGGGGAGAACGACGAGCGTGCGAGTGGCGACCGGCCTCGGTTCGCGGTGACGTACCGTCGCCCAGCCGCGCCGCTTGAAGTGGCTCGTGTCGAGTGCGAGCCGGCGGGCGGCCTCGCGAACCCGACGATGGTTCGTGGCGCGGACCGGGAGGCCGAGCGCCCGCATCACATCGGCGTAGCTGCCGGCCCGCGGGACCGCTTCGCGCAGCGCTGCCTCCGGGATCGCGAGCCGCGCGTGGCGGAAGTGCGCCGTGTCGATCCCGTACTCCTTGAGCATGCGGCCGAGCGCCGCGCGGGACCGGCCGTCGTCGGGGACGCCGAGTGCGCGTGCGACACCCCGGATGCTGTCGGCGGTAGCGGCGGCTGCCGTGAGTTCCGCGGCGCTGAACGGCAGTTGGAGCCCCGCCCGGTGCATGCCCGCGAAGTGGCTGACGTCGATGCCCGCCGCCGCTATCCGCCGCGATATGTGCGACAGCGTGCCGGACGCGGGGCGCGCGCCCAGTTTCAGCGCCACTTCACGCAGCGTCGACGAGTCGGCTGCCGCTGCCGCGATGGCCTCGTCGGGGTACGTCCGCCCCGGGCTCCGCCGTCGGAAGTGGCTCGTGTCGAGGCCGAGCGCGGCCACGTGGCGCTGGAGCGTACGGCGCCGGCCGCCGCTCTCCCGCAGGCCGAGGCGGCGGGTCAGCTCCGCCCAGCTCACCGACGCGGCGACAGCGGCGCTCAGCCTGTTCCGTTCGTCCTGCCCGGACATGGCGCTCCGTTCCGGCCGTACGTTCGCGGCCCCGTACGGAGTAACGAATCCCCCGTCCCGCCGTCACGTGTCAGAACTTCGGTTCCACCACCTGTGCGTGGGCCAGTTCCGCTGCTTCTTCCTTCGACTCCACCGACGGGGGCGAGCCCGCCAGGGGCTGGCGGGCCGTCTCCTTCATCACCGCCACCGCGATCACCCCGACCAGCGCCGCCGCCATCGCGTAGAACGCCGGCATCAGGTTCGTGTCGGCCAGGGCGATCAGGCCTGTGATCACGAAGGGGGTCGTGCCGCCGAAGAGGGACGCCGAGATGTTGTAGCCGACCGAGAGGCCGCCGTACCTCGCCTCCGTGGGGAACAGGGCCGGGAGCGCCGCCGACATGGTGCCCAGGAGGCAGACCAGGGAGAGGCCCAGCATGGCCAGGCCGACGATGATCGCCCAGACCGCGCCGTCGCGGATCAGCAGGAACGCCGGCAGCGACAGGACGAGGAAGCCGAGCATGCCCGCCATCAGCAGCGGTTTCCTGCCGTAGTGGTCGCTCAGCCGGCCGACCTGGTTGATGACCAGCATCTGCGCGACCATGACGCCGAGCAGGATCAGCAGCCCGTGGGTGTCGCCGTAGCCCAGCTCGTCGGTGAGGTACGTCGGCATGTACGACAGCAGCATGTAGTCGGTGACGTTGTACGCGCCGACCAGCGCGATGCACAGGATCAGCGTCGGCCAGTAGCGCCGGAAGATGTTCGCCAGGTCGCCCTTGGCGCTGGTCTCGACCGGGTCGGCCGCCTCCGACGCGCGGACGTTCTCCGCCTCCAGCTTCTGGAAGGCGGGCGTCTCGTCGAGCCTCAGCCGCAGGTAGAGGCCGACCATGCCCAGCGGGCCGCCGACCAGGTACGGGATCCGCCAGCCCCAGGAGTCCAGGCTGCCGTCGCCGAGCACGGCGGTCAGCAGCGTGACGAGGCCCGCCGCGCCGACGTACCCCGCGAGCGTGCCCATCTCCAGGAAGCTGCCGAAGTAGCCGCGCCGCTTGTCGGGGGCGTACTCGGCGATGAAGGTGGACGCGCCGCCGTACTCACCGCCGGTCGAGAAGCCCTGCACCATCCGGAGCACGATCAGCAGCACGGGGGACCAGAAGCCGATCGAGTGGTACGACGGGATCAGTCCGATGCAGAAGGTGCCCGCCGCCATCATCAGCATGGTGAGCGAGAGGATCTTCTTGCGGCCGATCTTGTCGCCCAGCGGTCCGAGGACCATGCCGCCGATCGGCCGTACGAGGAACGCCACGGCGAAGGTGGCGAAGGACGACAGCAGCTCCGTGGTGTCGTTCCCCGACGGGAAGAACACCCGGCCGATCGTGGACGCCAGATAGGCGTAGATGCCGAAGTCGTACCACTCCATGGCGTTGCCGAGGGCCGCCGCCTTGACCGCGCGCTTGACCGCCGCGTCGTCGGTGACGGTGATGTCCGACCGCCGCAGCTTGGGGTTCTTGCGCTGCTTGATCGTACGGAAGAGCGTGGGGTGGCGCCTGACCGCCGCTGGGTCGGCCATCTCCTCGTCGTCCGGGCCGGCCATGGTGTGGTTCCTTCCCTCGGCTGTCGCACGTCCAAAGGAACCTTCTGCGCGGCCTGAGCGATCGCAAACCGGAAGAGTGCCGACCGGAGCCCCGCCGGGGCGGGGCTCCGGCCGCAGAAGGTGTCAGATCCCGAGGTCCTTGATGATCTTCGCTACGTGGCCGGTGGCCCGCACGTTGTACAGCGCGCGCTCGACCTTCCCTTCCTCGTCGACGATCACGGTGGACCGGATGACGCCGGTCACGGTCTTTCCGTACATCTTCTTCTCGCCGAACGCTCCGTACGAGTCGAGGACGCCTTTCGAGGGATCCCCGACCAGCGTCACCTTCAGGTTCTCCTTGTCCCGGAACTTGGCGAGCTTCTCGGGCTTGTCGGGGGAGACCCCGATGACGTCGTAGCCCGCGCCCGTGAGCAGGTTGAGGTTGTCGGTGAAGTCGCAGGCCTGCTTCGTGCAGCCGGGGGTAAGCGCAGCCGGGTAGAAGTAAACGATGACTTTGCGCCCCTTGTGGTCGGCGAGCGACACGTCGTTGCCGTCCGCGTCGGGCAGGGTGAATGCGGGGGCGGTGTCGCCGGGGTTGAGTCGCTCGCTCATGGTTCTCCGTAAGTTGTCCGGTGGTGTGTCCGGTGGAGGTACCGGTACGCGGCCGAGCGTAATAGGGGGTGCCGTCAGGTGCGGTGGCCGCTGAGCTGACAGACTGTCGGCGAAGAACTACAGGACACGACGACGGAGGCAGCGCGGTGTCGGAATCCAGGACCCCGGCGCAGATCGAGGCGGACATTGTCCGCAGGCGCGGGAAGCTTGCCGAAACGCTCGACGAGATCGGGGTGCGGGTGCACCCGAAGACGATCGTGGGCGACGCCAGGGCCAAGGTGGCTTCGACGGTGGATCAGACGGCCGGGCGGGCGTTCGTGGCCGTGAACAAGACGGTGTCGGACGTGCGGGCACAGTTCGTTTCGGACGACGGTGCGCCGCGTCTTGAGCGAATCGTTCCTGTGGTGTTGCTGACGGTGGGTGTGGTGGGGCTGTTGACGTTCGCGTCGGTGCGCCGCCGCCGCTGATGACCCCTCTGGCGTATCGGGTCGTCGCGGACAGGTAGGTTCGTGGACGTGAGCGACAACACCCACGACACCTCCCGTGACGACAAGCTGCCCATCCGGATGCTCCATGACCGTGTGCTGGTCAGGACCGACATCCCGGAGGGCGAGCGGCGTTCGTCCGGCGGCATCGTCATTCCCGCGACGGCGGCCGTGGGCAGAAGGCTGGCCTGGGCGGGAGTGGTGGCCGTCGGACAGAACGTGCGCACGGTGGAGCCGGGGGACCGGGTGCTGTACGACCCGGAGGACCGCGCCGAGGTCGAGGTGCGCGGCGTGGCGTACGTACTGATGCGGGAGCGGGATCTGCACGCCGTGGCCGCCGACCGCTTCGAGGGCACCCAGGACTCCACCGGGCTGTATCTGTAGTTTGCTACGGTTGAGGGACCCCGACGAGACGCGCCGTACCGGGTGAACCGAAAGACGACGCACCTGTTGTCCGCGTCGTTCTGTCGGAGGTGGCCGTCATGGCCTGGGTTCTGCTTGTTGTCGCCGGTGCGCTGGAAATCGCCTGGTCGATCGGGATGAAGTACACGGACGGGTTCACCCGGCTGTGGCCGAGCGTGTTCACCGCCGGCGGGATCGTCGCGAGCATGCTGTTGCTGTCGCAGGCCGCGAAGACGCTGCCGATCGGTACGGCGTACGGGGTGTGGGTGGGCATCGGGGCCGCGGGTGCGGCGGTGCTCGGCATGGTGGTGCTGCACGAACCGGTGACCGCGGCCCGGATCTTCTTCGTCTGTCTGCTGCTGGTGGCGGTGGTGGGGCTGAAAGCGACCTCGGGTCACTGACAGCCCCGCCTTCGCGTGCGGGTCAGAAGGTCAGCCCCGGCAGGCCGCCGGTGCCGCCTCCCGTGCTCGGTCCCTCGTTGGCGTTGCCGCCGCTCCCGTCACCCCCGGAGCCGTTCCCGCCGTTGCCCCCGCCGCCGGTGTCGCCGCCCCCGTCGCCTCCGGTGCCGCCGTCCCCCGTACCGCCGTCGGCCGTACCGCCGCCCGTCGGGTCGGTGCCGCCGGTGGTGGGGCTGCCGGTCTGGCCGCCGTCGGGGCTTCCTGTCTGGCCCTGGGTCGGGGTTCCGGTGTCGCCGCCGCCCGTCTGGCCCTGTGTCTGGTCGCCGGTGTCACCGCCGGTCCGGCCTCCGGTCCCCGGGTCCTGCGACTGCGTCTGGCCGGGGTCGGACGGCTCGTCCGACGCGTTGTCCGGGGGCGGCTGGGTCGCCTGGGCGCCCTTCTGGAGCTTCAGGTGGAACGTGCTCGCCGGCGTGCCCTTGAGCGCGTCGGCCGTGTACTGGCCCCAGATCTGGGCGGGCGGGCCGCCGCCGTTGATCCGCTCCTGGCCGAGCGCCCCGTACAGCGGCTTCTGCTTGGCGGTCTCCGGGTCGGCGCCCATGATGGCGACGACGGTCGCGAGGTCCGGGGTGTACCCGGCGAACCAGGCGGCCTTGTCGTCCTCGGCCGTGCCGGTCTTGCCGGCGGCGGGCCGCCCGGCGCTCTGCGCCGCCGTACCCGTACCGCCGGAGCTCTCGACGACGCTGCGCAGGATCGACGTCGTCGTGTCGGCGGCCTGCCTGCTGACCGCCTGCCGCGTCTTCTGCTCGGGGAGCTTGAGCGCGCTGCCGTTCTTGCTGATCCGGGTGACCAGGGTGTACGTGCCGTGCTTGCCGTGGTTGGCGAGCGTCGCGTACGCCTCGGACATGTCGAGGACGCTCGCCGTGGCCGGGCCGAGCGCGATGGACGGGGTGGCCGACAGGTCGGGGGTGGTCGCCGGGATCCCGAGGGCGACTGCGGTGTCCTTGACCGTGCGCGGGCCCACGTCCTCGGCCATCTGCGCGTAGACGGCGTTGACGGACTTGTCGGTGGCCTTGCTGACGGTGATGTCGCCGTACGACACGTCGTCCTCGTTGGACGGCGCGTAGCCGGTCGGTCCGTCCGGGCCCTGCACCATGCGCTGATTGGTGCCGTCGTAGCGGGTGTTGGGGGTGATGCGGGCGCCGTCCTGGGTCTCGGACCGGTTCTGCACGGCCGAGGCGAAGACGAACGGCTTGAAGGTGGAGCCGACTTGGAAGTCGCGGCGGGTGGCGTTGTTGACGTACTGCTTGGTGTAGTCGATGCCCCCGTACATGGCGACGACCTTGCCGGTCGCCGGGTCGACGGAGGCGCCGCCGACGCGGACGTTGCGGTCGGCCTTGCGCTTCTTCGGGTCGAGTTTCGAGGTGACCTGGTCGGTGACGGCCTGGGTGAAGGCGTCCTGCTTCTTGCGCTCCAGCGTGGTGACGATCCGGTATCCGCCGCTGGCCAGGGTGTTCTCGTCGATGATCTTGTTGGTGGTGAGGTAGTCCTTGACCGCTTGGACGATGTAGCCGCGCTGTCCGGAGAGTCCGGCCGTCGACGGCTTGAACTTGCCGGGGGTCGGGAAGGTCAGCGTCGCCCGGTCGGCCTGGGTGAGCCAGTCCTCCTTCACCATGCCGTCGAGCACGTAGTTCCAGCGGGCGAGCGCCGCGGCCTTGTTCTCCGGGTGGGCGACGACGTCGTACTCGCTGGGCGCGTTGAGCAGTGACGCGAGATACGCGCCCTGCGCTGTGCTGATGTCCTCGACGTCCTTGCCGTAGTACGCCTGGGCCGCCGCCTGGATGCCGTAGGCGTTGCGGCCGAAGTAGCTGGTGTTCAGATAGCCCTGGAGGATCTCCGCCTTCGACTGCTCGCGGTTGAGCTTGATCGAGATGAAGAATTCCTTGAACTTCCGCAGGACGGTCTGTTCCTGGCCGAGGTAGTAGTTCTTCACGTACTGCTGCGTGATGGTGGAGCCGCCCTGGGTGCCCTTGCCGGTCACGGTGTTCCAGGCGGCGCGTGCCATGCCCTGCGGGTCGACGGCCGGTTCGTTGTAGAAGTCCCGGTCCTCGGCGGCGAGTACGGCGCGCTGGACGTGCTTGGGGATCTGCGCGAGCTGGACGTTCTCGCGGTTGATCTCGCCGTCACGGGCGATCTGGGTGCCGTCCTCGTAGAGGTAGACGTTGGACTGGGCGGTGGCTGCGGCGTTGGCCGACGGGATGTCGACGGTCTTGTAGCCCACGATGAAGCCGATGACGAGGATCACGGCGAGGGTGACGATCCCGCCGAGCCACATGCGCCAGGTCGGGAAGAGCCGGCGCCAGCCGGTGCGCTTCGGCCGTTTGCCCTTCTTGCCGGCCTTGCCGGACGGGTCCGGCGCCGGCCCGCCCTCGGTGGGGTCCCGGGGGGCCCACCCCTGTTGCTGTGGCTCGTCGCTCATATGTGGGAAGACTCCTCGGCCGCCGCCGGCGGTTCACTCTCCGGCGTAACGGTGTCGTATCAGGCGAATCGCGTTACACCCTGAAGAAACGCTGCCGAGTGCGATGAAACACGGGCAGCGGGGAGGAATCAGCTCCGGGTGAGCAGGAGTCCGCCCCGGCTGAGCACGAATCCGCCCCGGGTGAGCAGGAATCCGCCCCGGGCCGCACCGCATTCCCGTACGGGTGACCTGGCGGATAATCCCTCGCGCCGCTCGGCTCCGCCGGACTAGGCTCGTGCGCTTTGGTGCCTGGACGGGCGCTTTTCGCTGTCCGCAGGGGCCTCGACCGGGGGAGGAAGCGCCGTGCGGCTGTACTGGCTGGTGGCCAGGGGCGGGTTCCGCCGCTACGCGACGTACCGGATGGCCACGGTCGCGGGCGTGTTCACGAACACCGTCTTCGGTTTCATCATCACCTACACCTACATCGCGCTGTGGCACGAGCGGCCGCGACTCGGCGGATACGACCTGTCACAGGCGATCACCTTCGTCTGGCTCGGCCAGGCCCTGCTGATGACCTGCGAGATGATGGGCGGCGGCTTCGCCGACGAACTGATCGAGCGGATCCGCACCGGCAACATCGCCGTCGATCTGTACCGGCCCGCCGATCTCCAACTGTGGTGGCTGGCGGGCGATCTGGGCCGAGCCGCGTTCCATCTGATCGGCCGGGGCGTGGCACCGATGGTGCTCGGCTCGCTCGCCTTCGAGCTGGCGCTGCCGGTGAACCCGCTGACCTGGCTGGCGTTCCTGCTGTCCGTGGCCCTCGGTGTGGTGGTGAGCTTCGCGATCCGCTACCTCGTCGCGCTGTCCGCGTTCTGGCTGCTGGACGGGGCCGGCGCGGCGCAGATCGCCGGTCTCGCCGGGATGTTCTTCTCCGGGATGCTGCTGCCGCTGACGCTCTTTCCGGGGCTGCTGGGCGAGGTGTCGCGCGCCCTGCCCTGGGCCTCGATGCTCCAGATCCCCGCCGATGTCTTCCTCGGCAAGAGCACCGGGTGGGAGCTGGTCCGGGCGTACGCGTTCCAGGCGGGGTGGGCGGCGGCGCTGCTGGCGGCCGGGCGCGCGCTGCAAGGAGTCGCGACGAGGAGAGTGGTGGTCCAGGGTGGCTGAGTCCGGAGTGGCTGGAACGACCGAGTGGGTCGCGGGGGCGGCGGGGCCCGCCGGTGAGGTGTGGGTTCCCCGGTCGACGCGGTGGGCCGCGCTGCGGGACGGCCTCGGCGCCTACCTGCTGATCGTCAGGATGTGGCTGCGGTCGACGATGGCGTACCGCGCGTCGTTCGTGATGACCGCGTTCGGCAACTTCGCCGCGACGGCCTTCGACTTCGTGACGATCCTGCTGATGTTCAACCACGTGGACACGCTGGGCGGTTACTCGCTGCAGGAGGTCGCCTTCCTCTACGGCACGTCGACGGTGGCGTTCGGTCTCACCGACCTGACGGTGGGCTCGATGGACCGGCTCGGGTCGCGGGTGCGGGACGGCACGCTCGACACACTGCTGCTGCGCCCGGTGCCGGTGCTCGCGCAGATGGCGGCCGACCGGTTCGCCCTGCGGCGGTTCGGCCGGGTGCTCCAGGGCGCGCTGGTGCTGGGCTACTCGCTCGCCGTGCTGGACGTCGACTGGACGCCGCTGCGGGTGCTGATGGTGCCGATGATGGTGGTGTGCGGCGCGGTGATCTTCGGTGCGGTGTTCGTCGCCGGCGCGGCCTTCCAGTTCTGGGCGCAGGACGCCTCGCAGGTGCAGAACGCCTTCACGTACGGCGGGACGACGCTGCTCCAGTACCCGCCGGGACTGTTCGCGAAGGACCTGGTGCGCGGGGTGACGTTCCTGGTGCCGCTGGCCTTCGTCAACTGGCTGCCGGCGCTGTATGTGCTCGACAGGCAGGACCCGTTGGGGCTGCCGGAGTTCGTGGCGTTCCTGCCCCCGGTGGTGGCGGTGGTGTGCTGCGCGCTGGCCGGTGTGCTGTGGCGGGCGGGGCTGCGGGCGTACCGCAGCACCGGCAGCTGAAGACGGATCGAACGGCGACGGCGAGGAGGAGTGGGCATGGGTACGAGCGGTGCGGAATTCATCGAACTCGACGGGATCGAGAAGGTCTTCGACGTCCGGCGCAAGGTCGGCCGGCTGCGCCGCGAGAAGCACCAGGTGCGGGCGGTCGACGGCATCAGCTTCCGGGTGCCGCGCGGCGAGATGGTCGGCTACATCGGCCCGAACGGGGCCGGCAAGTCGACCACCATCAAGATGCTCACCGGCATTCTGACCCCGAGCGCGGGCCGGCTGCGGGTCGCCGGCATCGATCCGTCCCGGGAGCGTACGAGGCTCGCGCAGCGCATCGGTGTGGTCTTCGGCCAGCGGACGACGCTCTGGTGGGACCTGCCGCTGATCGACTCGTACCGGCTGATGCACCGGATGTACCGCGTCCCGGACGCGCGGTTCCGGGCCAATCTGGAGCGCTGTGTCGAACTGCTCGACCTGGCCGACCTGTTGGACGTACCGGTACGACAGCTCTCCCTGGGCCAGCGGATGCGCGGCGACATCGCGGCGGCCCTGCTGCACGATCCTGAGGTGCTGTACCTGGACGAGCCGACGATCGGGCTCGATGTGATCTCCAAGGCCAAGGTGCGGGAGTTCCTGCGGGAGTTGAACGCCGAGCGCGGCACGACGGTGCTGCTCACGACACACGACCTGACGGACATCGAGATGCTCTGCAAGCGGGTGATGGTCATCGACCACGGCCGGCTGCTGTACGACGGTTCGCTGGCCGGGCTGCACGAAGTCGGTGAGAGCGAGCGGACGTTGGTGGTGGACCTGGAGCGCGAGCTGCCGCCGATCGAGGCGCCGGGGGCCCGGGTCGTACGGGTGGACGGGCCGCGGCAGTGGCTGGCGTTCCCCGCGACGCAGTCGGCGGCGCCGCTCGTGGCGCGGGTGGCGGCCGCGTATCCGCTGGTCGACCTGTCGGTGCGGGAGCCGGACATCGAGGCCGTGATCGCCAAGATGTACGCGGACCGATCGGCTGTGTGACGTGCGCCTCGTCGGCTACTAGTCTGCTGACATGACCGATGAACGGGGCGAGACGCGCGCTTCTGATGCCGAGCGGGAACAGGTCGCCGAGCGCTTGCGCGAGGCCGTGGCCGAGGGCCGGCTCGACATGGAGGAGTTCGACGAACGCCTCGGTGCGGCCTACCAGGCCCGTACACACGGTGAGTTGACGCCGCTGGTGCGCGACCTGCCCGCCCCGGGGACGACGACGGACCTGGCCCGCAGGCCGGGCGGGGACGCGGCCCGGCACGAGGGCGGCGACCGCTGGGCGGGTCTGGTCGGGCGGGGAAAGGCCACCTCCGGCGGGGCGTTCGCGTTCTGGGGCGGCTTCGGCCGCAAGGGCGGCTGGACCGTGGGCCGCAAGTTCACCGCGGCCGTGTTCATGGGCGGCGGCGAGATCGATCTGCGCGAGGCCCGGTTCGAGGACCGGGTGACCGTGATCCGCTGCTTCGCCCTCATGGGCGGTGTCGGTGTCGTCGTACCGCCGGACATGGACGTCGAGGTCACCGGCTGGGGCTTCATGGGCGGCTTCGGCGAGTCGGGGAGCAGCGCCGAGGGCGGCATCAGCGCCGGTTCGCCGAAGGTGATCGTGACCGGGTTCGCGCTGATGGGCGGGGTCGGGGTGGACCGCAAACTGCGGCAGGCGGACAAGCGGCGGCTCAAGGAGCAGCGGGAGCGGGACCGGCTGGAGAAGAAGAGGTCGCCCCGCAAGGAGTTGTAGCCGGTACGTGGCCGGTGGCCGGTAGGTGGCCCGTGGCCGGTGCGCGGCCTGTAGTCGGCACGGGCCTGTGGCCGGTACGTGGACGGTGGCCGGTGCGCGCGGGCCTGTGGCCGGTACGTGGTCCGTGGCCGGTGCGCTGTCCGTCGTAACCGCCGTCAGAGCTGTGTGGCCGCCGCCTTGCCCGTGAGCTGCGCCAGGTCGACGGTGTGCGCCATCGCCTCGTACCCGGCGTCGTTGGGGTGCAGCCCGTCGCCCGAGTCGTAGCGGGGCGCGAGCCGGTCGGGGGCGTACGGGTCGCGCAGCGCCTTGTCGAAGTCGACGACGGAGTCGAAGATCCCGCCCGCCCGGATCGCGGCGTTCACCTGGTCCCGTACGGCCCTCTGGCCGGCGTCGAAACCGATGTGGCCGCCCATCGGGGTCAGCGTGGAGCCCACCACGCGCAGCCCGTGGGCGTGTGCGCGCCGGGTGAGCGCGCGGAGACCCGCGGTGATCCTGGACGGGTCGCGCTGCTGCCCGCGCAGGATGTCGTTGATGCCGAGGTCGATGACGACGGTCCTGACGCCGGCCCGGTCGAGCACGTCGCTGTCGAAGCGGGCGAGGCCGCTCTGGCCCGCGCCCCTGGCGAGTCCGTCGTTCAGCAGCTGGTTGCCGCCGATGCCTTCGTTGAGCACGCCGTAGCGGCTCTCGCGCAGCCGGTCGGCGAGCACGTCGGGCCAGCGGTGGTTGCGGCCCTGCGCCGAGCCCTGGCCGTCGGTGATCGAGTCGCCGAAGGTGACGACGGCGCCCCGCGCGCGCTGGTTCAGGACGTCGACGCCGGTGACGTAGCGCCAGTGGGTGGTCGGCCGGGTGTACGCGGCGCCGCCGGCGTCCTCCGTACGGTCGCCGGTCGCGAGGTACGAGGTCTGCTGGGCGTGCGCGTGGTAGGTGACGGAGCCACCCGCGACCGGTGTGTACAGCGTCACCAGCAGGTCGCTGTCGTCAGGGACGCGCAGCCGCACCGGGTCGCTGACGATCTGCCGGCCGGGGGCGACCGTCACGACCGCGTGGCGGCCGAAGGTCAGCCGCCGCATGGTGCCGGTGAGGGCCTGGGCGCCGCCGCTGCGGCTGCCGGGGTCGGACCGCTGCGACTGCTGCGCCACGGAGGCGTGGCCGATCATGAGGGGCGCGGAGCCGAAACGGTTGGAGAAGGTGATCCGGGCGCCGGTGCCGCCGATGCTGGTGTGCACCACGTTGCGGATGGAGCGGCCGGGGAGCCCGTTCGGCAGCCCCGGCTCGGCCCCCGCGGGCGCCGCCGCCCAGGAGCCGACCCAGGCGCCGGACGCCGCGGGCGCCGCCCTGCTCAGCCGGTTATGGGTCTCGCCGGGGTTCTTCGACTGGTCGGTGGCGCGCAGGGGCGAGGGGCCGAGGAAGGTGAACCCGGCGAATATGGCTGCACACACCAGGGTCACTACCCCGACGAGCGACCCGAACAGGGCATATCCGTGTCTTCTGGTCATACCCCCGGCTCCCCTCACTCTTCACTGCTCTGACAATCATCCGACATGACGAGGGAACTCGTCGTGCGCCCCGGGAGTACCTCAAGAGGGACAATGCGTACGGGCAGGTCTTACGGGCAGGTCTGAGGAACGAATGCGTACGCGGACGGGTGGAGCGCATGGAACGTACGAATCCGGTCGAGGCGTCAAGAGACGGCGCCCCGGCGGACGCGGGCACAGGGGAAGAGGCCGCGGAGGCCCCGGAGGTTCCCGGCGCGCCGAATTCCGCGGGGCCGGGCTCGGTGGGGCCGGGGTCCGGAGGGTCAGGGTCTGGTGGCTCGGGGCCCGGTTCAGGACGGTCGGGGCCCGGTTCAGGAGGGCCGGGGCCCGGGGGGCGGTCGCCGCTGCCGGCGTTCTCGTACACGGCGGCGGACGAGGAGAAGCGCCGCGGTGTGCGCCGGATGAAGACCACCGCCACCGGCCTGTTGCTGCTGGTCGCCGTGGTCTACGTACTCGCGACCTGGGCGAAGAACTCGGGCGTGGGCGGCTGGCCCGGCTACGTCGCTGCGGCGGCCGAGGCGGGCATGGTCGGCGCGCTGGCCGACTGGTTCGCCGTGACGGCGCTCTTCCGCTACCCCTTGGGCGTGCGCATCCCGCATACCGCGATCATCCCGAACAAGAAAGACCAGCTCGGGACGTCGCTCGGCGCGTTCGTCGGGGAGAATTTCCTCTCCGCCGACGTCGTACGGGCCCGGCTGCGCGCCCTCGGCATCGGCGGCAGGCTCGGCGCCTGGCTCGCGGAGCCCGACCACGCCGACCGGGTCACCGCCGAGCTCTCCACGGCGCTGCGCGGCGCCCTGACCGTGCTGCGCGACTCCGACGTCCAGGCGGTCGTCGGCGAGGCGATCACCCGCAGGGCGAACGCGGCCGAGGTCGCGCCCGGCATCGGCAAGACCCTCGACAAGGTCGTGGCGGACGGGGCGCACCACCGCGCCGTCGACCTGATCTGCTCGCGCGCGCACGACTGGCTGGTCATGCACGGCGACTCGGTGATGGACGCGGTGCAGGGCGGCGCGCCCGGCTGGACGCCGCGGTTCGTGGACCGCAAGATCGGCGACCGCGTCTACAAGGAGCTGCTGCGCTTCCTCACCGAGATGCGCGACATGCCCGCCCACCCGGCGCGCGGCGCCATCGACCGCTTCCTGGTGGACTTCGCGGCGGACCTGCAGTCGGACGCCGAGACGAAGGAGCGCGTCGAGCGGCTGAAGTCGGATCTGCTGTCGCGGCCCGAGGTACAGGACGTCATCGCCTCGGCCTGGTCCTCCGTACGCGCCATGATCATCTCGGCGGCGGACGACGACCACAGCGAACTGCGCCTGCGGGCGCGCGCCTCGCTGCTCTCGCTGGGCGCGCGGCTGGCGACGGACAGCAGGCTCCAGGGGAAGCTGGAGGGCTGGATCGAGGACGCCGCCGCGTATGTCGTCTCCACGTACCGCTCGGAGATCACGTCGCTGATCTCGGACACGGTCGCGAGCTGGGACGCGGACGACACGTCGAAGAAGATCGAGGCGCACATCGGTCGTGACCTGCAGTTCATCCGGATCAACGGCACGGTGGTCGGTGCGCTGGCGGGGCTGGTCATCTACTCGGTCACGCAGGCGCTGGGTGCGTGAGAGTCGCGGGTGAGAGCACCGGGCGTGAAAGCACCGGGCGCGTGAGCGGATCCTCTTGATCCGCTCACGCGCCCGATCACCATGGGGGAGTTGCTCTTAGATACGGAGCGGACCCCATGGGCGTTCAGCGGCGGTCAGGAATTCTGCGCGCGCCGGGTGACGGCCCAGGAGGCGGCGGCGACGGTGCCGGCGGAGGCGAAGACCGCGGGCCAGGCGCCGAGCTTCTTCGCGAGCGGGTGCGACCCGGCGAAGGCGGCGACGTACGCGCTGCTCAGGGCGACGGTCGCCTTCGTTCCCGCGGCCTGCTGCCACTGGGTCGCAGCGACGGCGCCGGCGGCGAGCAGCGCCACGCCGCCGAGGGGGCGCTTCTTCGTCCAGCGTGCGACGGCGTAGCCGCCGACGAGCCCGCCTGCCGCGACGGCTGCGGCCGGAATCTTGGCCATGTTGTTTCCCACCCTTGTCTGGCTGTCTGTTCTTGGTCGCTGTCGAGCGTAACGAGGAGCGGAAGGTGCGGAACGCAACGGGGGACGCAAAAGAACGTAACAGTGAGTGACGGTTGGTTACCCGTCCATGACGGCCGGGCACGGAACCGGCATGCCAAGAACCACTGCCGCGGACGCGGCCGTCAATCGTCTGGCCCGTAGCCAATTACGGCTGGCCACCACCCGCCAGTTGCGGGCCACCGGGCTGAGCCCGAGCACCGCCGCCCGCCGCTGCGCGAGCGGCGGGCCCTGGCAGCGGCTGCTGCCGGGGGTGGTGCTGATACAGACCGGCGACCCGGACGCGCGGCAGCGGCTGCTGGGCGCGGTCCTGTACGCGGTGACGGCGCGCGGCGCGGGCGCCTGCCCGGTGGAGGGGGCGGAGGCCGGACCGAGCGCCGGACCGAGCGTTGGGCCGAGCGCCGGGCCGGGCGCCGGGCCGGGCGCGATGTCCGGGGCGACGGCGGTGCTGACGGGCGAGGCGGCGCTCGCGCTGTACGGGGTGCGGGGAGTGGCGACGGACCGCGCCGAGGTGCTGGTCGCGTCCCGCCGCAGCCTGCGCGACACCTCGTACGTCCGGCTGCGCCGCACCACCCGCTGGCCGCCCACGCTCCTCGTCAACGGCATCCCGTGCGTACGCCCGGTCCGTGCCGCGTCCGACTTCGCGCGCCACGAACCATCGGCGGACCGGGTGCGCGCGGTGCTCGCCAACACCGTCCAGAGGGCCAGCTGTCATCCGGAGGATCTACGTGCCGAACTCCGCGCGTCCCACGCCCTGCGCAACCCGGCGCTGCGCGCCGTCATCCACGAACTGCGCGTGGGCGTACGGTCGATCGCCGAAGGCGAGACCCGCGACGTCCTCACCGCTGCCCGCGTCCCGCCTGCGCTGTGGAACCCCACCCTCCTCACCGCCTCGGGCGCGTTCCTGGCGAGACCCGACGCGTACTGGCCGTACGCGGGGGTGGCGTTGGAGGTCGACTCGGAGGAGTACCACCTGGGCATCACCGCGTACCGCGCGACGCTCCGCCGCCGACTGCTCCTGGAATCCCACGGCGTGGACGTGGTGAGCGCGGTCCCGGCCCTGGTCCGCGACCACCCGCAGGAGCTGGTGGCGGCGGTCCTCACCAAACTCCGCCTGGCGGAAGCCCGCAAGGACCGCCCGTCGGTGGTGGTACGCCCGCACCCCTGACCGGAACCGCCGCCCGCGCCGCCCCCCGAACCTCAGCCCTCGGCGGGCATTCGTGGCGGGTCCGGCCGGAACCGGCCCATGGCGATGTCGATGAGCTTCGAGGTCGACTCCTTGTCGAAAATCAACCCTCGCGCCCCGTCAGGGAGAACGATCCCGTCGACCCGCAACTCGGGTGTCCCGCCGGCGCCGTCCGCCTCGTAGGCCTTTTCCGACGCTTCGACGAAGTCCCGGTAACGCATCGTCCTGACCGCCGAGTCGAACCTCTCGCTCCGCAGACCCGGCACCTTCGAGGCGAGCGCGAGCAACTCGCCGTCGGTGAACCCGTCGACTTCCTCAGGGGGCTGGTTCGCGTAGAGCACGTCGTGGTACTCCGCGAATTTCCCCTGTTCCAGAGCGGCGCGCAGCGCGTTCACCGCCTTGACCGACCCGTGTCCCCCCAGTCTGTCGTCCAGGAAGGAAGCCAAGGTGTACTGGACCCTCAGTTCGCCCTTCCGCACGGACGCCATGATCGTCTTGGCACCCCCGGTCAATTCGAACTCCTGGCAGACCGGACAACGGGGATCTTCGTACAGCATGAACGCATGCTCGGCGGCCGAATCGCCCACGGTGATGGTGGTCCCGTCCCGCTCCAGCCGCTCAGCCGACCCCTCCGCCGAGACAGCAGCCGCCCCACGCCCGCCGCGCCCCTCACCAGACCGCGCCCTGTCGGGGTCACGCGCCCCGCACCCCGCGACACAGACCAACGCCAGGACCCCCGCCAGCAACGCGGCGCCACGTACCGGTCTTCGTCTTCCCACCTGCATCAACGATGCCCTCCCCATGAGTAGTTCGCGTACCGTACCGGCTCGCGGGGATCACCGACGAACCGATTACAGCGGCGGATGATCACCCGTGGCGCCGTCGACGAGCTCACGCAAAATATCCATATGCCCGGCGTGCCGCGCGGTCTCCTCGATCATGTGAATCAGCGCCCACCGCATCGACACGGTCTCGCCCCGCCAGGACGTCCCGACATCGTCGAGCGCCAGCTCCGAGATCACCTTGTCGGCCTCGGTCCGCGAACGCCCGTAGAAGTGCACGATCTTCGCGGTGCTCTCGTCGGGCTCGACGCTCATGTCCTCCCCGGCCTCGGGATCGAACCACAGCGTCTCGATGCCGCGCCCGAACGTCTCGCAGAACCACCCGTACTCGTTGCACGCCAGATGCTTCACCAACCCGAGCAACGACGTCCCCGACGGCGTCATCCGCCGCCGCACCTGCTCCTCGTCAAGCCCGTCGAGCTTCCACAACACCGCGTCACGATGCCGGTCGAGACTGACGTACAGACTTTCCTTCTCGTCGCCGGTAGCCGGCACACGTCGCATCATGCGGGGGAAGCTAACAGCCCCACCCCCCACCCAACGCCACCCGCCCCCACCTGCCAGCCCTCACACCCGCGGATGCCTCCCCGAGAGACCAGTCGGGGGACCTGTCGATCTCCGGACCCACGGGTTAGTTCTGTTCCTGCTGCGCCTCCGTGGCGGTGGTCAGTATGAGGCTGGCGTCGGCATAGAGCTGCCTGTCGTGGAAGGCGGATGCGATGTTAAGGACGGCTTGCGCGTCGCGCCTGCCGGCACTGGTGAGGACGGTGTTCGCTTCCTCGTCCAGTCCTGCTGAGCGACACGCTGAGACGACAATTGGGACGTCAGCCGATGGGAGTCTTGTAGCGGCACTCCACAGCATGATGAATGCGTCCCTGTCACGGCCCTCGGAAAGATAGCGCCGCAAGGTGCCGAGCTCAGCCCACTGTTCTTCAAGCTGCGTTTCAGGGTGCCGGTCCCCCGCGGGGAGGGGGACCGGCACCCTTGCCCGTGCCGTGAGGGCAGAAAAAGAGCGCCCGGACGCATAGCGAACGGTCCGTGGCTTACGGGGAGAGCGCCGAACGCGCCGCGAAGCCGGCTCTGGCGGAGGCTGCGGAGCGACAACGGTGGTGACCGCCGGTACGTCGGAGGGAAACCCGACCGTGCAGCAGGCGCAGTGCTTCTCCAGTGCGTGAACCCGCATCTCAAGGAGAGCGTCGAGAGTGTGCGGCACCGTGTGCCCAGACGCGAGCGCGTCCTCCCTGACCACCTTGTAGAAGCTGGTGAGTAGCTGGATCTCCGGCACTCGCCCGCCATTCAGGTGGTTGGAGAGGGTCGAGTACGACTGATTGGCGCGGTGGGCGATCATCTCCTGCGTCTCTTCGCTGCACTCCCGCAGGGCACGGAGGGCCGTGACGAACCGTCGGTGTGCCTCGGTGCAGTGGGCAGGAAGCTCTTTCCACTTCCGGGGTGGTCTGTGCGGCAAGAGAGCTCCTCCAGGCATGCAGGGGACGCAACACTAAACACTTCTGATTGTCCGTCAGCATGCCTTGAGCGGGAAGACATTCAACTTTTCCATTACCCCTCGAAACTCCCCAGAGACTGGCGCAAGGGCCTTACGCCAGGCAAGGCTTGAGCTCTCGCTGGAACCGTCATGGCTCAGGTCTTCTCTGGTTCTAGTGCGGTGTTCACGCAGGTCTCGACACTGAGGTAAGGGGAACGTGATGGCTTTGCCCTCCTGGACAGATAAGAGCTACGGCACGATGAAGCGCGCCGCCCTGTGGCTGCTCGCTGAGATCGGTGAGGGCAACGTCTTCACCAAGGAAGACATCAACGTGGCCTTCCCCGGCATCAGTCAGGCGGACCGCCGGGTACGGGATCTGCGCGATCATGACTGGCAGATCGATACCCACCGCGAAGATCTGTCACTTGGACAGCACGAGCTGAGGTTCGTAAAGCAGGGAGCGCCCGTCTGGGAGCCGGGGAAGGCCACCAAGTCAGGACTCTCGGTGACTCAGACCCAGCGTCGTGAGGTGCTGGCAAAAGACGGGCATCTCTGCCGGTCCTGTGGCATCGCCCCAGGGCAGACCTATGCCGGCTCTTACGAGACGGCGCAGCTGGACATTGCCCGTCGGAGGGTGAAGCAGCCGTCGGGTCCCGACACGGTCGAGCTTGTGGCTGAATGCAACCGTTGCCGTGTGGGTGGGCGGGGACAGGCTGTGGACCTTGGAGCGCTGCTGAACGGCATCCAGGGGCTGGGTGCTCTTGAGCGGAAGATGCTCACCGGGTGGGTGTCGGCCGATCAGCGCGAGTTCAGCTCCGTGGAGAAGTTCTGGGCCGACTACCGTTCCCTGCCGGCCGAGTCCAGGACCAAGGTCCGTGAGGCGCTCTTGCGCCCTGCCGACTGACTTTTACTCCTGGTGGGAGGTACGTCTGATTCCTCCCACCAGGAGCGTCAACTGAGCCGTCTAAAGCCCGATATGAGGAGAATGCAGAGTGAGTAACGACTTCGGCCGGCCGCCCCGCGCCACCGAGAACCAGGACCTGGTGGAGCAGCGGCTCAAGGAGCTCGCCTCCGGTTCCGGTCTCCAGGAGACCTTGACGATCGAGTGGCGTACCAAGCCGCACGTTGTCCAGGTCATTGATATGCCGGTTGAGTCGCTCTACTACAATCCCGGCACCCATCGCATCCGTGCCCAGCGGAGTTTCGACGCGGCACGCGACCGGGCGCTGGACGCCGATCCGTGGACTCCAGAGAGCCAGGACTACCTTGAGTACCTGCTCCAGGCGGAGCCGTCCGACCCGGCGAAGCGGGACAAGGACTTTGAGGATCTCAAGGAAAGCCTGAAGGACTTCCGGCAGAACGAGCCGGGACTCATCACCCGTGACGGTGTACTCGTCAACGGCAACACCCGTGCGGCGGCGCTGCGCGAACTGAGTGTTGCTCACATCCGTGTTGGCGTACTGCCCGAGTCCTGCACCTGGGCGGACATCAATGCCGTGGAGCTGTCTCTGCAGCTCCGGCATGACACACGGCGTCCGTACTCCTACATCAACCGTCTGCTGACCATTGATGAGGAAGTATCAGCCGGCCGTCCACTTGCTGACGTTGCCAAGGAGTTCAGAATCCGCCCGGCGACGGCGGAACAGGACCTCTGGGTGCTGTCGTGCCTGCGAGACCTGACCGAGCGCTCCAAGTCGGATCAGGCCCAGCTGCGGCTGATGGACTTCGAAGACGCCCAGGAGAAGCTCCGAGAACTCCACCGTGCCTACAGCAAAGAGTCCAAGGGCGACCGGGAAAAGGCAGATCTCCTCAAGGAAAACCGCCTCGCCGCGATCGTGATGGATTTCTCCAAGACTGACGTCCGGCTTATTGAAACGGACTTCAGGCGCCGTTACCTGGAACACCGTCTGCCGGAGGATCTCAAGGCGGCGCCGGCCGAGACGGTCGAGCGCAGAATCCCTGGAATCAACCGGCCAGTACGGTCTGCGTCACCGGATGTATCCGCTGCCCGTTCGTTCACCGACGCCGTGCTGCGTGCCAAGGCGGTCGAACGGGCGGTAGACAGCGTTTCCACGGCGGAGCACGAGCAGGCTGCGGCTGTGTACAAGCAGGCGAAGCGTGCCCTTGAAGATGCGCTGGAACCTGCGGGCAAGGACGCCAGGGTTCGTAAGCGTAAGCAGGCTGCCCCTGACCGTCTCCACGATGCCTGCCAGGACATCGACCAGTGCATCACGGACATGGCGCTGGCCCGGGCCTCTCGCAGTCTCGATGAAGAAACCTTTGATGAAGCCGTCCTCGCTCTGCGGACCAGTCTCGACAGGCTCGCCCGCGCGGCCTCTCAGAGCATCGAGGTGCCGGGCGACGGTGTGGCATGGCTGGTCGATGCCCTGCGTCCGGAGGCGTCGTGACGGAGTTGGCAGAACCGTCTCTGCGGATCGGTTTCGACGTATCGCGCACCAAGGCAGTGCTGCGCGCAGCTGAGACGTATCGTGCTGAGCTAACGCGCTTGGCGGCTCATTTCCCCTCGGGCAGCCAGCGCGGGCCCGTCACCCTTGAACTGCCCCTCGATGATTTCCTGGTGGGCATTGACGTCCTCGCTGACTGGTCAGACGGGGAGTCAGTCCAGTGGGATGACGATCTTCTCTCCCTGGTCAGCAGCGTTCTTGAGGACGCGGACCAGGCCGAGCAGCAGCTTCACCGGCCGTTCGACGCCGTGCCGCCGTTGGCTGGTCAAGCACTGGACGAGGCGATCGGCCCAGACTGGCGCGCGGACCTTACCGACTTTCAGCGAAGGGACATCGCACGCTTGCTCTCGATGCAGCACGGCGCCAATTTCAGTGTGCCGGGGGCGGGGAAGACCCGTGTCGGCCTGGCGCTGTATGCCGCGATGCGCGAGCGGAGAGAGGTCCGTCGGCTGCTCGTCGTCAGCCCCAAGTCTGCTTATGAGTCCTGGCTGTTTGAGAGTTCTCATTGCTTTGAAGAGCCGCCGCTCACGGTCGTCATGGAGCGGAGCCCTGACCCCAGCGCGGAGATCCTCATTGTCAACTACGAGCGTCTGGACCGGTCCCTCACCGCGCTCGCCGTCTGGCTCCGGGCGGCGCCTTCGATGGTGATCCTGGATGAAGCGCACCGAATGAAGCTCGGTGCTCGGGGGATCTACGGCGGTGCCTGCATGGCTCTTGGCCCACTGAGCAGGCGGCGGCTCATCCTCACTGGGACACCCGCTCCGAACGGGGCACGGGACTTGGAGAACCTGCTGTCGTTTGTGTGGCCTGGACACGGTCGCCGTGTTGTCACGCAGGCGGTTGCGGGAGGCGACCTCGCCTATGCAAGTTCCGTGTTGAGACCGCTGTTCACCAGAACTACCAAGAACGAGCTGGGACTGCCGCCCTTCGAGACCCGTATCAGGTACCTGCAGATGCCTGTCCTGCACCGGGAGGTGTACGACGCGCTCGTAGGCCGGTTCACGGCTCGGGCGGAGGCATCGCGCTCTGATTTTGATGCTCTCGGCAAGGCGATGCTGCGGCTGCTCATGGCAGCGACGAGTCCTGCGTTGTTGGTTGAGGGCGGTAGCAGGTATGAGCCGCTGACGTATCAAGTACCGCCGCTGGAGGTGCCGGAGAATGAATCTCTGTACTCACTCATGCGGATGCTTCCGCAGCACGAACTCTCTCCGAAGTACAAGGAAGCGGTAAAGATCGTCGGAGAGAACGCAGCGGCCGGCCGCAAGACTCTGGTGTGGACAACGTTTGTCCGGAGCCTCACCACGATGGAGCGCATGTTCGCGGCGTACCAGCCCGCGGTTGTCCACGGAGGTACGCCCGACCGTGAGGAGCAGCTCCGTCGCTTCCGCGACGACCCTGACTGCCACGTCCTGCTCTCCAACCCGGCGACTTTGGGTGAAGGCATCAGCCTGCATCAGGTATGCCACGACGCGGTCTATGTGGACCGCGACTTCATGGCTGGCCGGTTCCTGCAGAGCCTGGACCGTATCCACCGGCTGGGGCTGGCACCCGGCACGGAAACGCGGGTGACCGTACTAGCCGTTGAAGGAACGATTGACGAGATCGTAGCGATGAGGCTCGAAGAGAAGCTGAAATTCATGGGCCAGATCCTTGATGACCCGTCCGTTCAGCAACTGGCGGACTTGGAGGAAGAACCGTCCGCCGCCGCCGGCATGGATATGGCAGACGTTCGCGCGCTTCTGAGCCATGTCGATGCTGTCGCCGCTCGGTGAGGACACCCGCCGTGCGGCGCCGCCTTGGCTGGTGAGGAGGGGGGCTGGACCTGCTCAGACGCGGCAACTCTGATCAGGTCCAGCACCTGGCATCGATTTCTGACGCCTACGGATACGCCGTCGGAACTGTCTGGGGTATGCCGTCAGTCGTCGAGGTCTCAGCCTGAAGCAGCGCATGAGCGAGGCTTCGGCCCACAGCTTCGGCCACGGGCGGCGGAAAGGCATTGCCTACCTGCCGGTAAGCAGACGTCTTTCCGCCTGAGAATATCCAGTCAGCCGGGAAACTCTGGAGAAGTGCCAGCTGCACGACGGTGAGCTTCACGGGCAGGGTTGCTCCTGGGAGTGGCGGGTCATCGGCGACGCTGGATCCGTTCACCCCCATCCTCGACCAGGCGTGGCGTGCGCGAGACGGACCGAGGTCGGCGCCGCCATGCTTACGTGAACCGCCGCATAGCGTGGGGGCGATACGCGTCGCACTGTCAGCCCACTGGCGGGCGAGTTCCCAGCCGCGTGACGCCATCGACTCGTAGAGCACCGAGCCGACCGTCGGGGCTGTCTCAGCACAGCTAGCGGGCTCTGGCCAGCTGAAGTGGGGGAAGGTGTCGGTACGCAGGGCGACGAGTACTGCCCGGGGCCGGAGTTGAGGTACTCCGTAGTCGCAAGACCGGAGGAGGCGCCAGCTTGCTTGGTATCCGTGAGCTGCGAGCTCCCGCAGGACGCCTGACCGGTATGAGCTGAACTTGGCCTGCAGGATGCCTTTGACGTTCTCCACCATCACTGCTTTGGGCTTCAGTGCTGCGGTGAGCTTCAGCAGGGCAGGGAAGAGATCACGTTCGTCGTGGGCGCCAAGCTGCCTGCCGGCCAGCGAGAATGGTGGGCAGGGCACCCCAGCGGCAAGCAGTCCGACGTCTTCGCCGCCTGTCCGCAGTTGGCTTGGTTCGAGAGACCGCACGTCCGCGTGCAGCACGTTCCAACTAGGCCTGTTTCTGCGGAGAGTGGCGACCGCGTCTCCATCAAGCTCGATCAACGCTGTGTGTGCGAAACCGGCGCGCTCCAGTCCGAGGGCCTGCCCTCCTGCCCCTGCACAGATTTCTACGCATCTGAGGTCGACGTCGGCTGGCCTGCCGTTTGTCTGAGTCATGCGGGAAGTCCCCTTCGCTGCGCCGCACCGAGCGGCGGATGCCGTGGTCTGTTCGCAGCTTGCCGCCACTTGCCGCGGCAAGTGGCGGCAAGCTAAGATCATCACTCGAAGGGTGCATCGTTGGAGAATTTGTTCGACCTAAGGCTGTGTGTTTGATGCCAACTGGCGATCTGGACTGGCGCAATGTGGAGCTGGGCACGCGGGTTCGGGTCGCGCTCTGGCTGCGCGACGAGATCGGCGTGCGGGGGACGTTCTCGAAAGCGGCGCTGCGTGCTGCGATCACTGGCGCTGAACAGGTAGACCGGCGCATGCGTGATCTGCGGCCGGCGGGCTGGGTGATCAGAACGAACAGGGATATGCCGAGTCTCCAGCCCGACCAGCTGTACCTGGAAGAGATTGGGCTGCCGGTCTGGGAGCAGGAGCACCGGGCGGCGGGCTTGCGTCAGATCAGTGCCAAGACGCGTCGCTATGTGTACGAGCGGGACGGGCACATGTGCCGCCGATGTGGGATTGCGGCGGCCGAGGCGTACCCGGAAGAGCCCGGCTCTCATGCCCGGCTCACGCTTGGCCATGTGAATCCACATGCGTCAGGGAGTGCTGCGAATGCTGAGGATCTGATCACGGAGTGCGCTCGCTGTAATGAGGCGGTGCGAAATCTCACCGGCGTCCAGATGGGGCGTGACCAGGTCTGGGACCGGGTCGGGCAGCTCCCCCTCAAGTACAAGAGGGAGCTGCTGGCGTGGATGGCAGGCGATGTGCGGCCGTTGAGCCCGGCTGAACGCGCGTGGGGGATGTACCGACAGCTTCCCGCCGCGGTCCGGGAGCAGATGCAGCAGGATCTTCGGGACCTGCTGCGGTCGTGACGGGGAAAGTTGTTCAAAGCGGATGAAATCGGTTGAAGGGCTCAGTTGCTGAGTGGTGCCCTGGCTGTCAGTGGTGCCTGTGATACTTCCTGGTCGTAGTGTGTGCCGAGACCCACCCTTTGGCTGGTCTCCAGCACCTCTGCGAGACTTGCACGTTCGTATTGAGTCAAGCCAGGAGAAGTCGATGAGCCCCAGTGATCGCGATCTGACCGTGATCGAGATCTGTGCCGGAGCAGGCGGCCAGGCACTTGGACTGGAGAAGGCGGGCTTTGAGCATCGCCTCGCAGTCGAGATCGACTCAAACGCGGTGAAGACGCTGAAGCTGAACCGCAGCCACTGGGACGTGAAGACGGGGGACGTAGCCGATCTGGCTACCTGGAATCCTCAACTGCCCGAGTACAAGGGTATTGATCTGCTGGCTGGCGGCGTGCCCTGCCCGCCGTTCTCCATCGCGGGTAAACAGCTTGGTGCGACTGACGAGCGCGACCTGTTCGCCTGGGCCGTTGAGCTTGCCGGCACGATGCAGCCAAACGCACTGATGCTGGAGAATGTCCGTGGCCTTTCCGCCCAGCGGTTCTCCGCCTATCGGCAGCATATGAAGGATCGACTTGAGGAACTCGGCTACTGGTCCGACTGGCGTCTCCTCCACGCGGCGGACTTCGGCGTTCCCCAACTACGGCCCCGCTTCGTGCTTGTGGCTCTGCGAGATGCGGACGTTCCGTGGTTTCACTGGCCTACGGAGGAGCGTACAAGCAAGACGGTTGGTTCCGTACTCCGCAATTTGATGGCAGAGAATGGATGGCCGGGGGCTGATGCCTGGGCGGCACGAGCTAACGACATCGCCCCCACTATCGTCGGTGGATCAAAAAAGCACGGTGGTGCTGACCTCGGACCGACGCGAGCCAAGCGAGCATGGGCGGAGCTAGGGGTGGATGCCATGGGAGTCTGGGATGAGGCGCCTGACGCGACGTTCCCCGTGGACGAGAGCCCGAGGCTTACGGCGGACATGGTTGCCGTGCTGCAAGGTTGGGATCCGAAAGAGGGTTACGAGTGGGACTTCAGCGGACGTAAGACGAGCAAATACCGGCAGATCGGCAATGCGTTTCCTCCGCCGGTCGCCCGCGCGGTTGGTACGAGTATCGCCAGGGCTCTGAGGCATGAAGGCGTGAAGCGCGACAGGGAAACAGTCGCGTCTGAGGTTCTGCACGACCCTCTGTACAGGGCGTTGCATAGCGCGGACGGGTTTGCCACGGTTGCTCAGCTTCAGAAGGCTATCGGTGGAAAGTTCGAACCTGGTGAGTTCGAGCGCTCCATCGCCCATCTGGCACGTGATTTCATCATTGAACATCAGGAGCTGGAGGACGTCCGGTCGTACCGGCTTGCAGGATTCAAGGGCTTTGTGGGCCAGGCTGACCACGAACGGCATCTTAAGTTTGCCGAGATGCGAGCAAAAATCAGCTAGCGGTGACGGCCACTTTCACGTTGAGTGTTTGTTGCGCCGGACAGCGGCTCCGATCGCGGACGCGCATTCGCCGGGTGACTCGTGCTCCCAGAACCGGAGCACGGTCCATCCCGCCTCTCCAAGGCGTCTGTTGGTGTCGCGGTCACGGGCCATATTGCGAGCTACCTTGTCCGACCAGTACCCCACGTTTGTCTTCGGGGGCACATAGTGGTCGGGGCAGCCGTGCCAGTAACAGCCGTCGATGAACACCGCTACCTTCGCCGGGCGGAAGACCATGTCAGCTGTCCGGCGTAGGTCTGGCAGCGGTTTGGCAGCTACTCGGTACCGCAGTCCCTGGGCATGAACGAGGCGTCGGACGACCTGTTCTGGCTTGGTGTCCCGGCTCTTGATCGCCTGCATGTTCCGGCGTCGCGCTGCGGACGAAGCCCATGATCCGTCGGGCGGGGTCCATGGTTCGGGATCCGGCACTGTCGTCTGCTCTCCTCGGAGTCGTGCGGCCTCAGACCGAGCCGGTCCCGCCGCCCACACTGCCCGCCTCATCTTGCTTGTCACTCAGGGCGATCCACTCGCCAGGCCGCAATGAGATACCACGAGCGGCTGCCTGGTCGCGCGACTCTACCCAGTCGCCGCACAGCAACGTCAGCCCCTCCTCGGCTGCTTCGTCCCGTGCTTGCCTGGCACGGCGCATTGGGTCGCCATTGCCTGCACCTACGGTGAGAATGACATTCCGGGGAATGATCCGTCCCTCGAGAAAACGGAACATCATCAGCAGACGCTTCACCTGTCCAGGCTTTTCTGCGAGTACCTGGTCCGCTTGTTCCTCAGTAAGAAATGTGAGGGGATTGACAGGAAGAGCTGTCCAGTCGTAGAGGGGGACTGACCATTGGTCACGTGCTTGTGCGGCGAGACCACGCTTGCCGTCATTGTTGCCTGCCCCTCGGTACAGCCAAGAGCGGTGGGTGCGGACAAGCCAAGTGCGGTGCCGGTTCCTGGTGAGATCTATCTGAGTACAGATACAAAGCTGACAGTGAGCCTCGGTGGGAATCGTCCAGTTTTTTCCGATGGTGGCTTTGATGTCCACGGGAATCTCGGAAACCAACGTATCGAGCGGCTTGCTCTTCGGGAGGCTGAATACCCGCAGGACTTCGTACTCCAGCTTCGCACCGACGGAGGCCCGTTCTCCGGGATGCACCTTAGGGGACCGCAGATCGAAGCGGCCGGTTCGCGCTCCGTCGAGCACGTAGTCGATGGAGTTGCGGATTGCCTCGGTGTAGAGCTCCGCGACGTGGTGATCTAAAAACCAGGCGAGGACAGCCTGTAGTTGCACGTCAGCCACCGGACTCAGGAGTGGGTGCTCCCCATTCTCGGTATTTGTGCATGTTTCGCCTAGTTGCTGCAGGACTAGTGACGCCATCGGGGAAGTTGTGCTCCCGCTCTGCTTGTTGCCGGTGTATGGAGCTCAGATAGCTTCGATGATTGCTTTGCCTTGCTGAGCCGAGTCAATGGTACGGAAGCGCACCATGGGCTGGCGTAGGGCGGTCGGAGCGGCCGCTGGGATAAATGACGCCGCCACGATGATCTTGGCTGGATCTGCGGTGCCGGCCGGGAGGACTTCTCCGGGCGCACCGAGCCCGGGTTCTGCTACTAGGTAGAGCAACACGGCCCCGCGCCGAGGCTGGTGGAACTGTGTGGCGAAAGGGTCGTCATCGGTAGGCAAGCGAAGCCCGGCGATTCGCTCCGCTGACTGTCGATGAGCGACGCCGGACACCCGGTTGAAGACACCACGGCCGTTTCGGCTTCGCTCCACCAGAGTGAGTGGCTGCGAAGCTCCGAATTTGGCTGCCACGCTTGTCTTGCCGGAAGTCTGAGGAAGGATTAGCGCCCAGTCATCAGTGGCGCAGCCGGCGTCACTGGCGTCTTTGAGATAGGCGAGATGAGGCGCGAACAAGTCTGGGCGGCCCCAGGTGAGGGCGCTCATGACGGCCAGCAGCTTGTCGTGGTTGAGGACCGTGGCCCGCGCGGGGTAGCTGGTGAAGTTACCGCGGTCTGTATCGCTCAGCGTGACGAATGCGATCACGTCCGCGCTGAGGGACTCAAGGCTGGGCAGCCAGGTCTCCGTGTTATGACGGAGATCATCAGCGCTGGTCGGATAGGCCGTAGGCTCTACCCACTGGCCGGGTGACCTGATCTCAACGACCTCTGCGTTGTACATCTTGTTGCTGCCGCTCGGCTTGAGCCACTGAAGGTGCTGTGAGACCAGCGGAGGGATCTGGGCGGGTGTCACTTGAGGTTCACCGTCGACCAGTTCGGCGTACTGCGACAGTTGCGAGCGGAAGTTCTCTTCGTCTCGGCAGATCGCCTCGAACGCCTCGTACAGGTCGACCGTTTTTGTTTTGGTCAAAAGCTCTTCACGACCGACGTACAGGCGCACCAAATCTCGGTACCCCGGGCGGAAGCCGAACCACCGGCCCATCTGCATGAGGGTGTCGGCCTGCCGCGTCGTACGGCGGTAGTAGGTGATGGTGAGTCCCTCAACAGTGAAACCGCGGGAGAGTTTGGTTCCGCCGACAAGGATCTTCCATACGTTGGGAGTCCGATCGAAATCCAGACCCACTGAGCTGAAGTAGCTGTCAGTGTCGCCGTTGACGACGATAACTGGGTGGCCGCCTCGATTGATGAGCTGGCGAGCCCGGGAGACATATGGCTTCAGGCCGGCGTATGAGTCCGGTGTGGGGAGGGCCTTCGAGACGTAGCGCGAGAAGTCTGTGGCAAGTAGAGCGGCAAGCCGGTCGTGCCCCTCTTGGCCCGTGTAAGCAGCCTGATGCCACATAGTGGTGATTCGCTGGGCGAGTTCCGCATGGTCATCCATTTTTACCGACTCGTGCACGAGCATCGTGTGGTGCCGGAAGGGACCGTCGTCGACGTCGCGCTCAGCACGGTAGAGCTTGAGGGCGCCACTCAGAACGTAGGCGTCCATGGCTTCCTGCAGGAGATCGCCTGTGTCTTCGCAGATGCTCCGAACATGGGTCTCCTCGGCGGTGCCGCCGGGGTTCAGGTCGTGAAAGTCCTGGACACCCATATAATTGGTCGGCCGTGGTAGCGAGATAAGGAAGTCTCGCGGGAAAATGTCCTCGGCGTCGCTAGGGTCAATGAATACGTTAGCGAAGGGCGTAGCGGTGTAGCCAACATACTGAGCACGCGGCAGAAGCCGGAGAAGCTGGGAAATCAAGCCGTTAATGGTGGTTCGGTTTGTCTGGCCTGACTCCCACTTGGTGGGGTTTGAAGTGTTAACTGATGCCTGATCGGATTCATCGTCGATAATTAGTACCGGAATCTCTCCAAGAAGACTCTGGATTTGCTTCAGATCTGTCACTAGTTTAGCCAGGACTGACTTGTTTTTCTTGACGACCATGACTCGGGCGGCGGCTCGGTGGAGGTTGCGTGGATCGTATAGGGGAATCTTCGGCTCGCGCTTCTCAAATTCCAGTGCGCGAATTCCCTGGAAGAGGCTCTTGTAGTCGTCGCTGCGAGTAGTGAGACGTTCAATATCGAAGGCACCGAGAGCTGAGGGGCGGCCCCCGTGAGAAACGAACTTCGGCCAGTCCTCGTCGTCCCCGACGTAGTCGATGCCGACCAGGGTGTCCAGGTCGCCAGGGTCCGCGCCCCGCAGAATGTTTTCCTGACCGATCAATTCCATGTCAAGGCGGCGCTGCGTCTGGGCTCGCAGGAGATTCAGGGTGCCTGCAAGAACAATCACCAGGCGGTAGCCGGCGTCAATGGCTTTAGCCGTCACGCCGGTGAAGTTGGCGGTCTTGCCCGACTGTACGTATCCGACGACCAGCCCCTTGGCTTGCCTTTGCTCTTCCTGTTCTGGATCGGTCAGGCGCTCCACCACGGCACTGCTTGCCTGATCAAGCCCTGCGATCGCTGCCGCGCTCCAGCCTTTGGCGCGGAGCGTGTGTTCGTAGGCAGGCCAGTAGAAGGAGCGCGCTGCAGCGCGTTCTTTCGTATACCAGTGTGTAAATTTCTCAGAGACGACTGCCGGTCTAGGTTCTTTTGAGATTTCAATCGTGTGTGTCAATGTTTTGCATAGAGCTTCCCCGAACCCAAGCAATCGATATTGATCAGAGCGCCGCTCCTCGGTGCGTGCGGCACTCGATGACCAGGTAGGTCGCTCCTCGAAATCCCATTCCGTAAGTTTTCTTTCCCAGAGTGCGGTCAGGCCGCTCTCAGGCTTAGCGATCTGTGATTCGAAGGATTGTTCGCTCAGATCGGCTCCGGGAAAGTCATCTTCGGCGGCCAGTTGAATCCATTTCGCGAAGGTCTTGGGGCCGCGAAGCATTCCGCTGAGCGCCGCTGTATGGATCTCGACCAGGTTGTCGGTCATAAGGCACGCCTCTTCAGTTGGTGTACCGGTCACGCTGTACGTTGACAGCGGAGAGCAAGATACTGTTCCAGTAATCAACCTGATCGCTTCGCTTCTTCTCCCAGCGGGCGAAGCCGAACAGTTCCTCCAGCATTAGATAAAGGAGGGTCTTGAGTACAGGAGCATCGTTAGATCCGCCATGCTGGCCGACGTTGAAGACATCGCGGTGATCTCTGTTGAGCTGGATAATCCGGTTTTCGCGGTCTAGCTCGAAGAAACGGTGGGCGGGAAGAGTATCCCAACTGATTGAGATTGCATCCTCGCCGCGTTTTTCGGGCAATTCTTTGCGGATCGCATCTTTGATGCGCGGATCGAATCCCTTGCCCGGCGGAATCACCGGTCTGCGAGTGATCTCGGTACGAGAGGAGCCTTCACGATAGACGGACTGTGCGTCTTCCAGATATGTATGGAAGCTCCGCCCCTCGGTGTCTACCGCCTTCTCGATACCTCGCGCAAACGCCTGTGTGGCTGTGACGCCCTCCTTTTTCACGTCGAGGCTGAAGACGCTGTTACGCCGGGGAGGGAGGTCGAGTTCAATCCGCGCGAGGTTGAGGCGGGTGTCCTTGCTGCCTCGTTGGCCGTTCCAGCCGCCGGCTTGGACCAAGCGGTTGTTGCGGTAGAAGTAGAAGCCCTGGCGCTCAGCCAGCGGACCGATCAGCTTGTACTCAGCGCGTGGTGATTTGGCTGGCCAGATATGGGCCCTCAGCCGCAGTTCGCCGATGCCCTCGACCGGCGCGGTGAACTCGCTTGGGTAACCCCTCTTGCCTGGCACCCGGTAGTTGAACGGGTCGAGGGGCTCCACCCCGGTGTGGTCCAGTTCGTCGCCTGTGTGGACATCTTCGATCACGATATCGATGTTCAGGGCGCCCCTGTCGAGGAAGCGGTGGAGGTACAGACCGAGATGTGTTTCCAGCTTCTGGATGGCCTCGGACAGGAAGCGGTCGGTCTGGCTGCTCTCTACTGTTTCAAAGGCTCGCACCTTGTCCCAGCGGACGATCGTTCCGTGCCACTGGATGATGCCGTCGTAGCGGTCGATGAGCGTCTGCGCGTAACGAGGCGTGACGGTGTCACAGCGATAGCCGTCGGCGAGGGAAGCTGAGGTCAGCTGCCGTCCAGCGGCTCGGCTTGTCTTCGTCGTACTGACGACGGTGAGCGCATCCGAGTGAGATAACGACGCTGCTTTCAGTCCAGTGCCGTACATGCCAAGAGCCTGGTCGTCGTACGCCCTGCGCCTGCCAACGGTCATTGCCGCGTCAAGGTCGGCATCCTTCATTCCGTGGCCGTCATCGACAATCAGAAGACTCAGCAGTCGATTGTCGTCGCGGAGGAAGTGCACGACGATGTTCTGGGCGCCGGCGTCAAGTGAGTTGTCGATGAGGTCGGCGACCGCCACCTCAAAGCCGTAACCCTGGTTCTTTAGGGCGTCCACGTACCCCGAGTCGGGCGGGAGCCGTTTACTCCCGCTCGTAGGGACCTCGTACTCCCAGTCGGCAGCAGGCTCTTGGCGCATGACTCTCCTCCCACACAGGAGACTGGGCCTGCGTGGGGGGAGTTGCAGCCCGTCAATTGTTCAGCGTTGACCTGAAGTTACTGTAAGGCGCGTACTGAGGACAGGCAGTCGACGGAATCTGCCGCTACTACGTCTTAGACGGCGCCGTGGCATTCGCGGTAGGGGTGGCCTGAGCCGCACCAGCAGGCGGCGTTTCTGGCTGGGGGCCAGGGGGTGGCTCGGCCTCGGGCTGCCAGGGTTGTGGCGTACTGGGGGAGGAGGTACGGGTCCGAGGGGGGCGTGGCTTCCGAGGCGGCGAAGGCCTCGTACGAGGGGACCGTGCCCGTGACGATGCCGAGGTTGGGGGTGCCTGCCGCTGCCAGTTCGCGGAGGGACGTCTCCAGGGCCGACAGGTGGGCCTCGCGGGACGGGTATTCCGCGGAGAGGGTCGGGTACGCGGCGAGGAGTTCGGTGAGTTCCGGGGCCGGCCAGTGCAGGACCGCCACCGGGAAGGGCCGGGACAGGGCCGTGCGGTAGGAGCCCAGTTCGGCGCGGAGGCGGGTGATCTCGGCCTGGAGTTCGGCGGGGTTGTCGGAGCCCAGGGTCCACAGGCGCTTGGGGTCGTGGAGTTCGTCCAGGGTGACGGACGCCGGGTTGACGCGGTCGGCGAGGCCGTCCCAGTCGTCGTGGGCCAGGCCCAGCATTCTGCGCACCCGGTGGCGGCCGATCAGCAGCGAGTGAGTGGGGTACGGGACCTCCTCGCCCGGGGTGAGGAGCAGGTTCAGGGCCGTGGTGAACGAGTCGTGGGCCGCTTCCAGCTCGTCGTGCTTCTCCAGCGTCTCGGCCAGGATCTCCCAGGGTGCCGGGTCCAGCGGCTCCGCGGCGCGCAGTCCGTCGATGATCACCCGGGCCTCGGCGTCGTGGCCGTACTCCCAGAGGTTGGCGGCCTGGAGCGCCTTCACCAGCTGGGGGTGTTCGGGGGAGGCCGCAAGGAGGGTGTCGTACAGGCCGGTGGCACGGTCACGGGCGTCGGCCAGCTCCAGATGGGCGGCGGCCTGGAGGAGCAGGGGCTCGTGGTCCTCGGGGTACCGGGCCGCCGTGCGCAGCAGGCGCTCGGCTTCCGTGATGTGGTCGGCAGACATGTCGGGGCGCATGGTCAACACGGTACTGCTGCCCGAGGGCCGGGGCAGGTGTTGTTCCCGTCCGGGGCGTTACCTGTCGGTCCGCCGGGGTGAGGTGAGGTGAGGGGAGGTGGGGAGGAGGTGGCGGTGTGGTGGGGGGCATATTCGGGTGGGGGGTCGTTCGTCCTGTCCCCGTAGTGTGCTGCCGTGTTCCTACAACGTCCCCATCTGCTCTGGCTGCTCGTCCCCTTCGTGCTCTTCCTCGTGGCCGTCCCCTGGGTCAACCGCGTCGACCCCGTCATCGCCGGCGTTCCCTTCCTGCCCTTCTGGCTGTTCGTGTCCACGCTCCTCACCCCCTTCGCCGTCTGGCGCGCCTACCGCGGCGATCAGCGGCTGATCGAGCAGCGCGAGCACCAGCACCGGCACCAACCGCAGTCGCCGGAGGACGGCGAGTGAACGCCGCCGTCGCCACCTCGATCTTCGGGGTCTTCATGGTCGCGACCGTCGTGCTCGGCCTGCTCGCCGTACGCGGCCGGGGCGGGAAGACCGGCGGGATCGCCGAGTGGTCCGTGGGCGGGCGCAGCCTCGGGGCCGTGTTCATCTGGGTGCTGATGGCCGGCGAGGGCTACACCAGTTTCAGCTATCTGGGTGGCGCCGGCTGGGGGTACGACTTCGGCGCGCCGGTGCTGTACGTGGTCGCGTACATGTCCTGCGGGTACGCCGTCGGTTACGTCGTCGGGCCCATGCTCTGGAGCTACGCCCGCCGCCACCAGCTGGTCGGCATCACCGACATGATCGCCCACCGCTTCGGCCGGCCCTGGCTGGGCGCGCTGACCGCGGTGCTGGCCACCGTCTTCCTGCTGCCGTACATCCAGCTCCAGATCACCGGCATGGGCGTGGTCGTCTCGACCATCTCGTACGGCGCGATCAGCCTCAACTGGGCCTATTTCATCGCCTTCGCCGTGACCACCGGCTTCGTCGTCGTGAGCGGGCTGCGCGGCAGCGCGTGGGTGTCCGTGCTCAAGGACGTCATGGTGATCGGGACGCTCGCGTTCCTCGCCGTCTACGTCCCGCTGCACTACTTCGACGGGTACGGGCCGCTCCTCGACCGCGTCGTCGCGGAGAAGCGCCAGTGGCTGACGCTGCCGGGGCACGGGCACAGCGGGATGGGCAGCGCGTGGTTCGTCACCACGTCCCTGATGAACGCGCTCACCGTGGTGATCTTCCCGACCACCGTCGCCGGCTACCTGGGCGCGCGCAGCGCCGACGCGCTGCGGCGCAACGCGATCTGGCTGCCCGCCTACAACGTGCTGCTGTTCGTCCCGATGCTGCTCGGACTCGCCGCGCTGTTCGTCGTCCCCGGCCTGGCCGGCGCCGAATCGAACCTCGCGCTCTTCAAGCTGGTCGTCGACTCGCTGCCCGCCTGGGTGGTGGGGGTGGTCGGGGTCGCGGCCGCACTGTCGTCGGTCGTGCCGATGGCCGTGTTCATGCTGGTCATCGGGACGATGTGGGGACGCAGCGTGCTGTCGCTCGTACCGCGCTGGCAGGCCAGGCAGAAGGGCGCCGCACAGGTCGTCGTGGTGGTCGCCGGTGTGGTCGCGCTCGTCATGACGTACGCCGTACCGAACACGCTGGTGCGGCTCTCGCTCATCTCGTACGAGGGGATGGCGCAGCTGCTGCCGATGCTGCTGCTCGCGCTGGTGTGGCGGCGGCTGACCCTGACCGGCGCGCTGAGCGGGCTCACGGTCGGGGTGGCGCTGGTGTGCGCCCTGGTCTTCACCGACCACGATCCGGTCCGGGGCCTGAACGCGGGGATCGTGGGGCTCGCCCTGAACCTGGTGGTGGCGGTGGCCGTGACGTACGCGGGGCCCGCCGATCGTCGGGGCCCCCGGCCGGACGGTGACGTGCTCGCCGACACCGGCGCCGGCGTGCTGCGGGACGAGGCGGGGGCGGCTGCGCGCGGGTAGCCGTCCGCACCCGTTGCGCGCGGGTAGCCGTGCCCACCGGCCGGGCGACTCCTCCGGGCGACTCCTCCTGGCAACTCCTTCGGGGTACGCGAGGGCCGTCGTGTATAACGGCTGGAGGACACCTGAGCACACCTGAGGACACCCACGAAGCGAGAGGGGGGCACCCACCATGGCCGGCAGCGCAGCGCTACCGACACGGCCCCGGCTGCCCCGGCGGCTGCCCAACCCCACCGGGCTGCTGCTCTTCGTCCTCACCGAGGTCCTGCTCGTCGACGCCGGCAGCCTCTCCGCCGCCGTCGCCCTCGCCGCCACCGCGGCGGTCGGCAGCGCGCTCGTCGTGTGCGCCGTCATCTCCGCCCGCGCTGTGCCCGCCGTACCGCGTCAGCGGGTACGTACGGCCATGCGCGACCGCGAGCAGCGCACCGCCTTCCTGCCGCAGCGGGATCCCGACGCCCGGGGGCGTACGAGGCCCCGAGCGCCCGGCCGTCGTCTTCCGACGGCCGCGTAGGGGCAGTGCGACCAGCTAGCTGAGCTGCCTGACCCCCCGCGGGTCGTCATGCCGAGTTGTCTGTCCATCCGGCACGACGAGACCCCTCGGAGGGCTCCCATGTCCTGGCTCATGTCTGTGTTCGCCAGTCTGGTCACCAATTTCGCCGATCTGCTCCAGCCGCTGTTCCACGCCTCGTCGGCCGCGGCGGCGATCGTCATCTTCACCGCCTGTGTACGCCTCGCCATCCACCCGCTCTCCCGCGCCTCCGCCCGTGGCCAGAAGGAGCGCGCCAGGCTCCAGCCGCAGCTCGCCGAACTGCGCAAGAAGCACGGCAAGGACCGTGAGCGGCTGCAGAAGGCGATCATGGAACTGCACGCGGAGGAGAAGGTCTCCCCGCTCTCCGGCTGCCTGCCGGGGCTCTTCCAGATGCCGGCGTTCTTCCTGATGTACCACCTCTTCTCGCGCAAGCAGATCGGTGACGGGCCCAACGGGCTGCTCGACCACCACCTCTTCGCCGCCCCGCTCGGCGACCGCTGGAGCGACGCGCTGGCGCACGGCGGGCTGTTCGGCGGGGCGGGGCTCGTGTATCTGGCGCTCTTCGCGATCGTCGCGGGTGTCGCCACGTTCAACTACCGGCGGATGAAGATCCAGCTCGCCAAGTCGCCCGCCCCGGCGGCCGCCGGACCCGACGGGGCGCCCGTCGCCGGGCTCGGGGCCATGACGAAGCTGATGCCGCTGATGTCCTTCGCGACGCTGTTCACCGTCGGCTTCGTACCGCTGGCCGCCGCGCTGTACGTCGTGACGAGCACCACATGGACGGCTTGCGAGCGGTACTTCCTCTACCGCGACATGCCCGCCGTCGGAGCCCTGTCGCCCGCCGTCTGACACCGGCCGGGCGGGTGGCCCGGTTCCGGCCGGGGCTGCGGTCGCTCACCGGCCGGGGGTGCGGACCCGGTCCACGGTGTGAATCGGCCCTTGCACAGTGATCGGATGTCTTGGACGATCGGACGATCCCGCCGACGGCCGCACCCGTCGGCCGGGGCACGTGCGACCAGAGGGAGTCAGATACATGAAGCTGCTGCGTGTCGGTACGGCAGGCGCCGAACGGCCGGCGCTGCTCGACCAGGACGGTACGACCCTGCGCGACCTGTCGGGCCAGGTCACGGACATCGAAGGGGCGCTGCTCGCCGACGGCGACGCGCTCGACCGGATCAGGGCGGCCGCGGCGGCGGGCGAACTGCCCGTGCTGGAGGGCGGCGCCGGGCAGCGGGTGGGCCCGCCGCTCGGCCGGATCGGAAAGATCGTATGCATCGGGCTGAACTACCACGACCACGCCCGGGAGACCGGCGCGGAGGCCCCGCCCGAGCCGATCATCTTCTTCAAGGCGCCGGACACAGTCGTCGGACCTGATGACACCGTGCTCGTACCGCGCAAGAGCGTCAAGACCGACTGGGAGGTCGAGCTGGCGGTCGTCATCGGCCGCACGGCCCGCTATCTGGACTCGGCGGAGGACGGGCTCGCGCACGTCGGCGCGTACGCCGTGTCCAACGACGTCTCCGAGCGCGAGTTCCAGATCGAGCGCGGCGGCACGTGGGACAAGGGCAAGAACTGCGAGACGTTCAACCCGCTCGGCCCGTGGCTGGTCACGGCCGACGAGGTGCCCGACCCGCAGGCACTGGCCATGAAGCTCAGCGTCAACGGCCAGGTCCGGCAGGACGGTACGACGGCCGACCAGATCTTCCCGGTGGGGGAGGTCGTGCGGTACGTCAGCCAGTTCATGACGCTCTACCCGGGCGACGTCATCAACACCGGTACGCCGGCGGGTGTGGCGATGGGACAGCCGGAGCCGAAGCCGTATCTGCGGGCCGGTGACGTGGTGGAGCTGGAGATCGAGGGCCTTGGCCGGCAGCGCCAGGAGTTCAAGGACGCGTAGCGCCCTTGGCGGGGGCGGCGGCAGGTCCGGGGGCGGCGGTCTCGTCCCCGCCGCCCCCGGACCTGCCGGACCTGCCGGTTCCGTCGCCCCCGTCCGCCCCCAGGCTCTCGCTGCTCCACGCCGCCAGCAGCCGCAGCGCCTGCTCCGACGGTGAGCCCGCCTCCGCCGTGTGGATGCCGAGCGTCTGCTCCGGGTCGTCGTTCGGGGTGAACGCCTCGTAGTTCAGCGTGAGATCACCGACCACCGGGTGGTGGTACACCTTCACCCCGTGCGAGTGGCGCAGTACGTCGTGGTCCGCCCACCAGTGCCGGAAGTCCTCGCTGCGCAGGGACAGTTCGCCGATCAGCTCGGCGAGCTGCGGATCGTCCGGGTGCCGGCCCGCGTACAGGTGCAGGGAAGCGACCATGCTGCGGCCCGCCTGGTCCCAGTCGCCGTACATCGCGCGGGCGCCCTCGTCGAGGAACGCGAAGCGCGCCATGTTGCGCTCGCGGTGCGGCAGCGCGTCGAAGTCGGTGTACAGCGCGCGGGCCATCCGGTTGGCTGCGAGTACGTCGAGCCGGCGGCCGAGCACCAGCGCCGGGGTCTCGGTGATCGTCTCCAGGACCCGGTACAGGCCGGGGCGCACCCGCTGCGGCGGCAGCGGCCTGCGGCGGGTACGGGTGGGCCTGGCGAGGGTGAAGAGATGGCCGCGCTCGGTCTCGTTCAGCCGCAGCGCGCGGGCGACGGCGTCCAGCACGCTCTCGGAGACATGCAGATTGCGGCCGCGCTCAAGACGTACGTAGTAGTCCATGCTCACGCCCGCGAGCTGCGCGACCTCCTCGCGGCGCAGCCCCGGCACCCGGCGGCTGCCGGGCTGCGGGGGCAGGCCCGCTTCCTCGGGGGTGATCCGGGCGCGGCGCGAGCGCAGGAATTCCCGCAGCTCGGAGTTGCCGCCGCCCGCCGCCGCGCTGCCGTTCGCCGTGCCGCCCGTCCCGTTGTCGCCGCCCATGGTCCCAGCGTAGGCACGGCCCCCGGCCGGCGCGCCTCACGAGAGGGGTTCTGCCGGACCCCCGGTACGCCGGGCCCGGGGCACGGGCAGGTCACTCTCCGCCGTGGCTGAGGGGGCCGTCGCGTGGTTGCCTGGAAGCACGGGCCGAGCTCTTCGGACGTGACAGACAGGACATCCCATGACTGAGTTCAATCTCATCACCACGTCGTTCAACGCGAAGTCCACGGCGGCCGACGTCGTGGCAGGCGTCGACCTCACCGGCCGCCGCGCCGTCGTCACCGGCGGTGCCTCCGGCATCGGTGTCGAGACGGTACGGGCCCTCGCAGGGGCGGGCGCCGAGGTGACGCTCGCGGTGCGTGACGTCGAGGCGGGGCGGCGCACCGCCGACGACGTCACGGCGACCACTGGCAGCAAGCAGCTCCACGTCGCACCGCTGGACCTCTCCGACCAGGCGTCGGTCGCCGCGTTCGTCGCCGGCTGGGAGGGGCCGCTGCACATCCTCGTCAACAACGCGGGCGTGATGTACACACCCGAGCGCCGGACCCGGGAGGGCTGGGAGCTGCAGCTCGCCACCAACCACCTCGGCCACTTCGCCCTGACCACCGGGCTGCACGCGGCGCTCGCCGCCGCAGGACGGGCCCGTGTCGTGTCGCTCAGCTCCGTCGGGCATGTGGAGACACCGGTCGACTTCGACGACATCAACTTCCGTCGGCGCCCGTACGACCCGGCGGTCGCCTACGGCCAGTCGAAGACGGCCAACGCCCTGTTCGCCGTGGAGGCGAACCGGCGCTGGTCGGACGAGGGGATCACGGTCAACGCCGCACACCCGGGCGCCGTCCTGACGAACCTGACGCGTCACATGAGCACGGAGGAGCTGGACGCGGCCGTCGCCTCGGGCTACGAGTTCAAGACGCCCGAGCAGGGCGCGGCCACATCCGTGCTGCTGGCGACCTCGCCCCGGCTCGAAGGCGTGGGCGGCCGGTACTTCGACGACTGCAACGAGGCCGCCCGTTACGTACCGGGCGGCCCGCGCAAGGGTGTGGCCGACCACGCCCGCGACCCGGAGGCGGCGGCGCGGCTGTGGCAGGTGTCGCTGGACCTGCTCGCCGCGGCCTGAACCGGCGGCGTGAACTCGCGGCGTGAACCGGCGCGCTGTACTGGCGGCGTGAACCGGCAGCCTGAACTGTCAGTCGTTCAGCAGCTGCGTCAGGGCCGCTACGACCATCGCGTGGTCCGCCGTCTGGGGCAGTCCGGAGACGGTCACGGTGCCGATGACACCGGCGCCACGGACCGCGATCGGGAACGAACCGCCGTGCGCCGCGTACGCGTCGGGGTCGAGCCGGGACGACTCCTCGAACGTCGAGCCCTTCGCGCGGAAACGGCTGCCGACCAGCAGCGAACTCTCGCCGTAGCGCTCGACCACCCGGCGCTTGCGGTCGATCCAGGCGTCGTTGTCCGCGCTGGAGCCGGGCAGGGCGCAGTGGAAAAGCTGCTGGGCGCCGCGCCGGATGTCGATCGCGACGGGGGCTTCGGCGGCGCGCGCCGCTTCGGCCAGCAGGCCGCCGAGCCGCCAGGCGTCCTCGTACGTGAAGTGGGGGAGCACCAACTCCCGCTCCTGCGCTTCGATTTCTTCGACCGAGAAGGTGGGTGCGGTGTTCATGAGCGGGCCTCCAGGGTGACGGTGATGCCTTCGCGCGCCGAGCGGCGGGCCGCCTCCAGGACGTCGAGCGTCGCCGCCGCCTCGTACGCGGTCACCGGCGGTGCGGCGCCGTCGCGCAGCGCCGTGGCGACCGCCGCGTAGTACGCCGGGTAGTCCCCGGCCTCTGTCCTTACGGGAGTGCCGCCGCCCGTCAGCGGCGACTCGCCGGCGCCGAGCCGGCCCCAGGCCGATTCGGGCTCCTCGCCCCAGCTCTCCCCGGCCACCGGGCGCCTGCCCTCGCGCAGCTCCGCCTCCTGCGGGTCGAGGCCGTACTTCACATAGCCGGCCGCCGAGCCCAGCACCCGGAAGCGCGGGCCGAGTTGGGCGGTCGTCGCGCTCGCGTACAGATGCGAGCGGACCCCGCTCGCGTGCGTGATCGCGATGAACGTGTCGTCGTCGGCCTCGGCCCCCGGCCGGCGTACGTCCGACTCCGCGTAGACCCGTACCGCCGGGCCGAACAGCGTCAGCGCCTGGTCGACGACATGGCTGCCGAGGTCGTACAGCAGTCCGCCGATCTCCTCGGGCGCACCCGACTCGCGCCAGCCGCCCTTCAGTTGGGGCCGCCAGCGCTCGAAACGGGACTCGAAGCGCTGGACGTCACCGAGCTGACCGGTCTCGATCAGCCGGGCGACCGTACGGAAGTCGTTGTCCCAGCGGCGGTTCTGGAAGACCGAGAGCAGCAGTCCGCGCTCCTCGGCGATGCCTGCCAACTCCCGCGCCTCGGCGGCCGTTCCGGCGATCGGCTTGTCCACGACGACCGGCAGTCCCGCCTTGAGCGCGGCGGTCGCGATCGGCACATGGGTCTTGTTGGGGGAAGCGATGACGGTCAGGTCCAACTCGTCCGCGCGCGACCACAGTTCGTCGGGCGATCCGGCGAAGCGGACGTCGGGGAACTCGGCGCGTGCCTGCGCCCTGCGCTCCTCGCTCGACGTGACGATCGTGTCGAGGACGAGTCCGTCCGTCGCGGTGATCAGCGGGGCGTGGAAGACGGACCCCGCGAGGCCGTAGCCCACGAGTCCGACGCGCAGCGGGGCGCGGGTGTCAGTCCCTGTCTCAGTCATGCCTCCACTTAAGCAACGCTGTTGCCAAAGTGCAAGAGCGGGGGACAATGGCCGGGTGGAGAGCGCGGAGAGAAGCGACGGGGTGGCCGGGAAGGACAGCGCCGCAATCGGCGGGAAGGGCGGTACGGCAGCGGCCGGGACGAGCGGCGCGGCAGCCGGCGAGTGGGCCGGGCCCGGGGCCAATCTCCCGGTGCTGCGCGGGCACAACGCGGCGCTCGTGCTCGACCTGCTCCGTGCGGCGGGGGCCGCCGGTATCAGCAGGCTGGAGCTGGCCGAGCGCACCGGGCTCACCCCGCAGGCGGTCAGCAAGATCACCGCGAGACTGCGCGCCGACGGGCTGGCCGCCGAGGCCGGCCGCCGGGCCTCCACCGGCGGTAAGCCCCGTACGGTGCTGCGCCTCGTGCCTTCGGCCGCGCACGCCGTGGGGCTGCACCTGGACCGCGACGAGCTGACCGCCGTCCTGGTCGACCTGGCGGGCACCCGGGTCGCGGTCAGGACGAGCCCGCTCGACCTCGGCGCGGGCGCCGAGCGGGTGGTGGCGGAGGTCGCAGCGCAGGTCGCGGCGGTACGGGCGGACGCGGTACGGGCGGACGCGGTACGGGCCGACGCCGCACCGGCTGACGCGGCGGGGGCAGGGGTGGCGCGGCCGGCGCCCGCGTCCAGTGGCGTGGGGGAGCCGCTCGGCGTCGGGGTCGCCATGCCGGGCCCCCTCGACCACACCACCGGCGTCACCCGCCGGATCACCGGCTTCCCGCAGTGGGCGGGCTTCCCGCTGCGCGCCACCCTCGCCGACCGGCTCGGCCTGCCGGTCGTCCTCGACAAGGACACCAACGCGGCGGCCCTGGGCCTCGCCCCGCGCGGCCCCGGCGACTCCTTCGCCTACCTGCACCTCGGTACGGGGCTCGGCGCGGGACTCGTGCTCGACGGCGTACTGCACCGGGGCGACCACACCGGCGCGGGCGAGTTCGGTCACCAGGTCGTCCAGCTCGACGGGCCGCTGTGCCACTGCGGGAACCACGGCTGTATCGAGGCGCTGTGCCTGGCCGCTGTGGCGCGCGGCGAGCCCGCGGAGGCGGCGCGGGTGCTCGGGCACGGGGCGGCGAACCTCGTCGAACTGCTCGGCATCCACCGGGTGCTGCTCGGCGGCAGGACGGTCGACGCGCACCAGGAGGACTTCGTACGGGGCGTGGCGGCCGTCCTCGCCGCTCGCGCCAGGGACGGCGCCCCCGTGCCCGTCGCCGCGGCGGGCGGCGGCCCGCATCAGGTGGCCGAGGGTGCGGCGCAGCTCGTCCTGGCGCCGGTGTTCGGGCGGAGCAACGGGACGAGACTGGGCCGTTAGGACGTATTCGTATGACTGTCTGACCCCTTGCTGGTCGTGGCTGCGGGGGCGGTCCGCACGGGCGTGGCAGCGTCGGGGGCTGACACCCGTCCAGGGCCCGCTGCCGACCGCCCGCGATCAGCAAAGGCGACTCCCCATGCGACTGCGTCACGCCGCTCTGACCATCGGAATCACCGCCGCCGTCCTCGCGCCGCCCGTCGTGGCCGCGCAGGCGCAGGCACACGCGCCGGAACAGGCACGGGCGCAGGCCCACGCACCCGCGCCGGGCTGCGGCAAGGAGTCGGACCGCGCGTTCCCCATCAAGACCCGGATCCACGGCGGCCCGGACAGCTACCGGGCCGGCGGCGGCCCCGGCACCTGGTACCTCGACCTCACCAACACCACCCACGCGCTGTGCCGCGACATCCACCCCGTCGTCGTGCTCACCGACCGGGAGCGGGCCCTCACCACGGCGCAGGTACGGCTGGAACTCACCGACCCGAAGGGGCACTGGCGTCCGCTGGCGCTGGAGAAGTCCGACGAGGACGAGACGATCGGCGTCCTCGACGCCCGTACCGCCGGATTCGTCGTACCGCCCGGCGGGACGGTCACGGTCCGCGCCCGATTCGTCTTCACCGGCGCCGCGCGGCCGAACGAGATCGCCGTCAGCGCGGCGACCGTGCAGCGCCGGGGTGACGACGGTGACTGGGTCGGTGAGTCCAACGCCTACCGCTTCGCGGTGGTGGAGAAGGGCGACGAGCCCGAGGACAGCACGGCATCGGGCGACACGGACACCGGAACAGGCACCGACACCGGAACAGGCACCGACACCGGGACGCCCCGAGGCACGGACGAGACCGCCGGTCCGACGAACGACAGCACGAACGACAGCACGGCCGACGGCTCCGCCGCCCCCACCCGCCCCGGCACCCAGGAACCCGGCACCCAAGCGCCAGGCAGCCACGAGCCGTCCGGCCGCCCCTCGGGCGACACCGCCTCGCACGCCCCCGGCCTCCCCGAACTCGCCAGCACGGGCCTCGGCGGCCTGCTCGGCCGTACCGCGGCGGGCGCGGCGCTGCTCGTCGCGGGCGTCGCGCTGTTCGTAGGCATCCGCCGCCTGCGTACCGTACGGCGCTGACCTGGCCCGCTCCGGCCCGTCCCACCGCCACGTGCGAACATCCCCCCGTGGACTACCCCTACGACCAGGCACCTGGCGCACCCGTTCGCTCCGGGATCCCTGAGCACGGCCGGATCCCCAAGTACTACGCGGTCAAGGCGCATGTCGCGCTGCTGATCGACGAGTTGGGCGAAGGGGGCCTGCTGCCCACCGAGCGCGACCTCGCCGTGCGGTACGAGGTGTCACGCGAGACCGTGCGGCAGGCGCTGCGCGAACTGCTCCTGGAGGGACGGCTCCGCCGCCAGGGCCGGGGCACGGTCGTCGCGGGACCGAAGCTGGAGCAGCCGCTGTCGCTCGCCAGCTACACCGAGGGGGTCCGCCGCCAGGGCCGCACCCCGGGCCGTGCGCTGATCTCCCTCGACCGCTTCCCCTGCACCCCCGCACTGGCGGCCGAGACCGGCGCCGCGCTCGGTGAACCCGTCTGGCACATGGAGCGGGTGCTGCTCGCCGACGACGAGCGGGTCGGCCTGGAGAGCACGTACGTCTCGGTGGCCCGGGTGCCGTCCCTCGACACGGACTTCGATCCGGACTCGTCCTTCTACGGCTATCTGAGCGACCGGCTCGGCGTCGCCTTCGGGGACGCCGACGAACGCATCGAAACGGTCCTCGCCACCCCGCGCGAAGCCCTGCTCATCGGCACGCCGCCCGCTCTCCCCATGCTGCTGATCCACCGGGTCTCGCGGGACACCGACGGGCTCCCCCTGGAGCGGGTGCGCACCCTCTTCCGGGGCGACCGGTTCAGCTTCTCCGCCCACCTGGGCACGCCCCGCCAGGCCTGACGCCAGGCCTGACGCAAGACCTGACGCCGGGGTCCCACGACGGTTCCTCAGGAGCCGCCGTGTATAACGAGAACGTAACGGGTCTGGTCCAAGCTTGGGGCGTCGTTCACCGTCCCGTCGCCGACCGGACCGCCGTGAGCCACCCGTCGCGAGGAGCGTTGCCGCCGTGAGAGTCATCGTCGTAGGAGCCGGCGTGGTGGGAACCATGCACGCCTGGCACGCAATCAGCCGTGGTCACGAGGTCGTACAGATCGAGCGCGAGAGTGAGGCGCGCGGGGCTTCGCTGCGTAATTTCGGGCAGATCTGGGTCAGTGGCCGTGCGGGCGGCGAGGAGCTGGAGACGGCCCTGCGCGCCCGTGAGCTGTGGGAGGAGATCGGCGGCCGGGTGCCCGGCGTCGGCTTCCGGGCCAACGGCTCGCTCACCCCCGTACGCACCGAGCTGGAGCTGGCCGTCGCCGAGGCGGTGACCGCACGTGCCGACGCCGGTCCGCGCGGCCACAAGCTGCTCGGCGCCGACGAGGCGCGCGCACTCAACCCCGCCCTGCGCGGCGACTTCACCGCGGCGCTGTGGTGCGAGCGGGACGCGGCCGTCGAGCCGCGCACCGCCCAACTCGCCCTGAAGGAAGCCCTGCTGGCATCCGGGCGGTACAGCTACCTCGGCGGGCGCGAGGTCCGCGAGGTCATCGAGCCCGGCCGTACGGGGTCCGGCGCGGGCAGCGGTCCGGCCGTACGGGACGACCACGGCGATGTGCACACCGGCGACGCCGTCGTGCTGTGCACGGGCGCCTGGCTCGGCGGGCTCGTCCGCGAACTCGCCCCCGAACTGCCCGTACGGCGCGTCCGGTTGCAGATGATGCAGACCGACCCGCTCGGCGAGGAGCTGACCACGTCGGTGGCCGACGCCGACAGCTTCCGCTACTACCCCGCGTACGCCGGAGAGGCGCTCGACGCGCTCAACTCCGGTCAGCCGCAGACCCCCGTCGCCGACGAACACCGGATGCAACTGCTCATGGTGCAGCGCCTCGACGGCGGGCTGACCATCGGCGACACCCACGCCTACGACCACCCCTTCGACTTCGACCTGCTGGCCGATCCGTACGAACACCTCACGACCGTCGTCGAGTCGTTCGTCGGACGGCCGCTGCCGAGGATCCGGCGGCGCTGGGCCGGGGTGTACGCGCAGTGCGTCGACACCAGCCGGGTCGTCCACCGCGAGCAGGTACGCGACGGGGTGTGGCTGGTGACGGGGCCCGGCGGACGCGGGATGACCTGCGCGCCCGCCATCGCCGAGACAACCGCGAACGAACTGGGCTGGTGAGGAAGTTGACCGACACGATCTCGTTGGTCGTGCTCGACATGGCGGGCACGACCGTCGCCGACGGCGGACTGGTGGAGCGCGCGTTCTCCACCGCCGCACAGAAGCTCGGCGTCGAGCCCGGCTCGCCCGACCACGACGACAAACTGGCCTACGTACGCGCCACGATGGGCGAATCGAAGATCTCCGTCTTCCGCCATCTGTTCGGTACGGAGACACTGGCCCAGCAGGCCAACGCCGCCTTCGAGGAGGCCTACGGCTCCCTCGTCGACGACGGTCTGATCGAGCCGGTACCGGGCGCGGCCGACGCCGTGGCGCGACTGCGGGAGGCCGGCCGTACGGTCGTGCTGACCACCGGGTTCGCCCGCGTCACCCAGGACGCGATCCTCACGGCGCTCGGCTGGCAGGACCTCGCGGCGCTGACCCTGTGCCCGGCCGACGCCGGGGGCCGTGGCCGCCCGTACCCGGACATGGTGCTCGCCGCGTTCCTGCGGACGGCGGCGGCCGACGGGGTGCGCCAGGTCGCCGTCGTCGGCGACACCTCGTACGACATGCTCAGCGGTGTCCGCGCGGGCGCCGGGGTCGTCGCGGGGGTGCTGACCGGGGCGCACGACGAGGACGCGCTGCGCGGCGCGGGCGCCACGGACGTCCTGGCGTCGGTCGCCGACCTGCCCGCGCTGCTCGACCGCAGGGACGGCACGCGATGACCGCCGCCGCGGTGACCACCGACCCGACGAACGCCGACAGCGGCATCCGCTTCGAGCGGGTGAGCGTCACGTACGGCACGCAGACCGTGCTCGACGGGTTCGACCTGAGCGTGGAGCCGGGCGAGGTGATGGCGCTGCTCGGCCCGTCGGGATCGGGCAAGACCACCGCGCTGCGGGCCGTCGCCGGGTTCGTCAGGCCGGCCGCCGGGCGGGTGTTCATCGGCGGCCGGGACGTCACGGCGCTGCCGCCGTACCGCAGGGGCATCGGCATGGTCGTCCAGCAGTACGCGCTGTTCCCGCACATGAAGGTCGAGGCCAACGTCGCCTTCGGACTGAAGGCGCGGCGCGACCCGAAGGTGCCGAGGTCCGAGATACCCGGGCGGGTCGCCGAAGCGCTGGAGCTGACCGGCATGGCGGCGTACGCGCAGCGCTACCCGCGCGAGCTGTCGGGCGGCCAGCAGCAGCGCGTCGCCATCGCGCGTGCGCTGGCGATCCGGCCGCGGGTGCTGCTGCTCGACGAGCCCCTGTCGGCGCTCGACGCCCGGCTCCGCTCCGGCATGCTCGGCGAACTGGCCCGACTGCACCGGGAGTTGCCGGACGTCTCGATCCTGTACGTCACCCATGACCAGGTCGAGGCGCTGACCCTCGCCGACCGGATCGCCGTCATGGACCAGGCCCGGCTGCGGGACTGCGGCACACCGCAGGAGCTGTACCGCACGCCCCGCACGGAGTTCACCGCGTCCTTCGTCGGCAACGCGAACCTGCTGCCGGTACGGGTGGCGGTGGGCGGCTCCGCCGTCACCTTCGCCGGCACCCGGATCGAGCTGCCGACGGGCACGGCGGCCGAGGGCGCCGCTGCGACCCTGTGCGTACGGCCGCATCTGGTCGGCCTCGGGGAGGGCCCCAACGCGCTGCGGGGCACGCTCGCCGAAGTGCAGTGGCGCGGCTCGACGCACCGGCTGTACGTGGACGTCGCCGGGCACCAGGTGAAGGCGGACGTACGGGAGCTGCGGGTCACCCCGGAGCTGGGGGACGACGTCACGGTGCACTTCGCCGCCGAGGACGCGGTGCTGCTCCCGATGGGCGAGGCCGCCGACGCGTCCAGGGGCGCGGCGGCCGCAGTCGCCGAAAGCGCGGCGGCGAGCGTCGGCGCGGGCGCGGGAGGCGGGCGCGATGTCTGACGTCACGTCCGCCGTCGTACCGCCCCCGCTCACCGACGTGTCACCGCCTGCCGCGCCACCGCCCGCCGCCCCGCCGCCTCCGGTCCGCGCCACCGAAAAAGCCCGGCGTCTGCTCTGGGCGCTGCCGCCCGTCCTCGTCCTCGGGCTGTTCTTCCTCTATCCGCTCGCCCTCGTCGTCCAGCAGTCCTTCACCCTCGACGAAGGCGGCCACTCCCTCCAGCCGTACGCCGACGTCTTCGCCTCCACGGCCTTCCGCGACGCGCTCACCACCACCGTGTGGCTGGCCGTGGGGTCCACCGCCGGCTGTCTTGTCCTCGGCTTCGTCCTCGCGCTCGTCATCGCCTTCGTGCCGTTCCGCGGCAGCCGCGCCGTCGCGCGCTTCATCGACGTCTTCCTCTCCTTCCCCTCCTTCCTGATCACGCTCGCGCTGCTGTTCGTCTACGGCACCGTCGGCATGGTCAACGGCGTCTGGACCGATGTCACCGGCGCCGCGTCGGGACCCGTCCAGTTCCTCACCACCCCCTGGGGTGTGCTGCTCGCCGAGATCACCTACTTCACCCCGTTCGTGATGCGGCCGCTGCTCGCCGCCTTCTCCCAACTCGACACCGCACAGCTCGAAGTGGCCTCCTCGCTCGGCGCGCGGCCCGCCAGGATCGTGCGCCGGGTGATCCTCCCCGAGGCGCTGCCCGCGCTCGCGGCCGGCGGGAGTCTGGTGCTGGTGCTGTGCCTGAACGAGTTCGGCATCGTCCTGTTCACCGGCGCCAAGGGCGTCACGACGCTGCCGATGCTCGTCTACAGCAAGGCCATCCTCGAATCCGACTATCCGGCCGCCTGTGTGGTCGCCGTCGTCAACGTCGCGATCTCGGTCGGTCTCTACTCCCTCTACCGAATGGTGAGCCGCCGTGTTGGTGCATAGCCGCGGCGGCCGGTGGACCGCCTGGGCCGTGTTCTTCGTCCTCTTCCTGCCCCTGTTCGCGCTGCCGCTGCTCGTCGTACTCGCGGCCTCGCTCGCCACCCACTGGTCCGGTGCCTTCCCCTCGGGGCCGACCGCCGCCAACTACAGCTCCGCCGTGCGCGGCGACTCGCTCCAGGCGCTCACCACCAGCCTGGTCACCGCCGTCGCCGCGAGCCTGCTCGCGCTCACCTTCGGGAGCTGGGCGGCGCTCGCGGGAGCCGCGCTCAAGGAGCGCGGCCGGCGGACGCTCGACGCGCTGTTCATGCTGCCGGTCGCCGTGCCGTCGGTGGTCGTCGGACTCGCGGTGCTCGTCGCGTTCAGCAAGCCGCCGGTCCTGCTCAACGGCACCCGGTGGATCGTGATCCTCGCGCACACCGTCCTCGTCACGGCCTTCGCCCACCAGTCGGTGTCCGCCGCCGTCACCCGGCTCGACCCGATGTACGAACAGGCCGCGGCCTCGCTCGGCGCGCGGCCCTCGTACGTGCTGTGGCGGGTCAGGCTGCCGCTGCTGCTGCCCGCTCTCAACGCGGCGGCCGGGCTCTGCTTCGCCCTGTCCATGGGCGAGTTGAGCGCCACGATGACGCTCTACCCGCCCGACTGGATGCCCCTGCCGGTGCGGATCTTCACAGCGACCGACCGCGGCTCCCTCTTCACCGGATCGGCCGTCGCCGTGGTGCTGATGGCCACCACGCTGCTCGTCCTCCTCGGCCTGTCCCGGATCAGAACCAGAGCCACGTTCCGCTGAAACCACGTACCGCTGAAATCACGTACCGCCGAGGCGGCTTCTCGCCGCTCGCACTCATGGGAGAACACAACGTCATGCGCACCTTTATCAAGCCGCTCGCCGCCGTCAGCGGCGGACTCGTCGTGGCCGCCTCGCTCACCGCCTGCGGCGGTTCGTCGGCCGCGTCCGACGCGAAGACCGTCACCGTCTACAGCGCCGACGGCCTCAAGGGCGAGAACGGCGACGGCTGGTACGACCAGCTGTTCAAGGACTTCGAGAAGAAGACCGGCATCAAGGTCAAGTACGTCGAGGGCGGTTCGGGCGAGGTCGTGCAGCGCGCCGTGCGCGAGAAGACCAACACCCAGGCCGATGTCCTGGTCACCCTCCCGCCGTTCATCCAGCAGGCCGACAGCAAGGGGCTGCTCCAGTCGTACGAGCCGGCCGGCGTCGACAAGGTCGGGGCGGGCGACAAGTCGGCCGACGGCAGGTGGACCTCGGTCGTCAACAACTACTTCGGCTTCGTGCTCAACAAGAAGGAGCTGACCACGCCGCCCACCACCTGGGAGGAGCTGCTCGACGCGAAGTACAAGAACAAGCTCCAATACTCGACCCCCGGGGTCGCGGGTGACGGCACCGCCGTCGTCATCCAGACCATGCACGACTTCGGCGGCAAGGCGCCGGCCATGGACTATCTCAAGAAGCTCCAGGCCAACAACGTCGGCCCGTCGTCCTCGACCTCCAAGCTGGCGCCCAAGGTCGACAAGGGCGAGATCCTGGTCGCCAACGGTGACGTCCAGATGAACTTCGCCCAGGCCACGTCCATGCCGAACCTCGCCATCTGGTTCCCGAAGAAGCAGGGGGCGGCCCGGCCGTCCACCTTCGCGCTGCCCTACGCGGCCGGACTGGTCAGCAAGGCCCCGCACACCGCCAACGGCAAGAAGCTCCTCGACTTCATGCTCAGTGAGCAGGAGCAGCGGCAGGTCACCTCGATCGGCGGCGGCTTCCCCGCACGCTCCGACATCAGGCCCACCGACGCCAACGCCACCGCGCTGGGCAAGCTCCTCGACGGCGTCGACGTCTTCCAGCCCGACTGGACCGACATCGACAAGAACCTCGACTCGTACATCGACGCCTGGAAGTCCGCCACCGGCAGCTGAGCCGCGGCTGTCCGCGCTGGTTAGGCTGGGCGTGTCGCACATGGTCGTCGCAGAGCGGAGAACACTTCAGTGGCAGAGCGCAAGCCGGTCGAATCCTGGCTCACCGACATGGACGGTGTCCTCATTCACGAAGGGGTTCCGATCCCGGGCGCAGCCGAGTTCATCAAGCGACTGCGCGAGTCGGGCAAGCCCTTCCTCGTGCTGACCAACAACTCCATCTACACCCCGCGCGACCTTCAGGCGAGGCTGTCGCGGATGGGGCTCAGTGTGCCCGTCGAGAACATCTGGACGTCGGCGCTCGCGACCGCGAAGTTCCTCGACGACCAGCGTCCCGGCGGCACCGCGTACGTGATCGGCGAGGCCGGGATGACCACGGCGCTGCACGACATCGGGTACATCCTCACCGATCACGAGCCCGACTACGTCGTGCTCGGCGAGACACGTACGTACAGCTTCGAGGCGCTGACCAGGGCGATCCGGCTGATCAACGGCGGGGCGCGGTTCATCTGCACCAACCCCGACGAGACGGGTCCCTCGGCCGAGGGACCGCTCCCCGCGACCGGCGCCGTGGCCGCGCTGATCACGAAGGCGACCGGCAAGGAGCCGTACTTCGCGGGCAAGCCGAACCCGCTGATGATGCGTACGGGGCTCAACGCCATCGGTGCCCACTCGGAGACCAGCGCCATGATCGGTGACCGGATGGACACGGACGTACTGGCGGGTCTTGAGGCCGGCATGGAGACGTTCCTCGTGCTGACCGGGGTCACGACGCCGGCCGACATCGACCGGTATCCGTTCCGGCCTTCGACCGTCGTTGACTCGATCGCCGATCTGGTCGATCGCATCTGAGCACGTCAGAGGCGCTTTTACGCTCCTGGGCCGATCCCTGCGGATGCGGAAACGGGCGGCGCGGGTGAATCTTCCTCTATCAGGAGGTTCACCATGCGTTCAAGATTGCTCGCTCTCCGTGCCGCAGGGATGATCGCCATACTCGTGGCGGCCCCCGCGATAAGCGTCACGGCCGCCCAGGCTCACGACGGTGTGAGCGTCACGGTCACCCCCTCGACCATCGCCCCCGGCGGCGAGGTCCAGCTCAAGGTCGACGGCTGCAAGAAGAACTGGGCGAACGTCTCGTCCGACGCGTTCGTCGCCGATGTGGATCTGTCCGGTGGCAAGAACCACGACAGGGACCACGGATCGCGGCTGCCGCTCTACGGCTCCGCCACCATCAGGTCTTCTGCCGACAAGGGCAGCTACGAGATCAACGTCAACTGTGACGGCCACGACCATTCCGGCGTCGGCAACGTCCAGATCGTGCACAAGTCGGACCATCACAACGATCACTCCGGGGACCACTCGTACCCGCAGCCCGTCGCTCCGGTCGGGGCAGGCGGTGGCGGTACGGCGACGCTGGCGTCCGGTGACCAGTCTGACAGCCGGTCCGACGCCCAGAATTCCGCCCAGGCGAGCGGTGCCGGGACCCAGCACGCCCTGATCGGTCTGGTGCTCGCGGGTGTGGCCGCGGTCGCCGTCGCCTTCAGGAGTGCGCGTCGCGAGCGTGCCGCCGGCCGGAACACGGACTGACGTGTCCGCCGGGAAGGGTGTGGCGGGATCCGGCCGGCTGATCACCGGTGTGGCCTGGGCCGTGCTGCTGCTGGGTCTGTGGCTGTGGGGACGCGGTGTCGCCGACGGCTCGGGCTTCGGCAGCTCGGCGCCGACCACGGGCGACGTGGCCGCTGTCGGCCGGCCGCTCGGGGTGCCGATGCCGCCGGCCAGGGCGCCGCTCGATCCCGCGAAGCCGGAGCGCGTGGACGTCCCGTCCATCGGGATCACCGCGCCTGTCGTCTCCCGCGGGCTCGACGCCGCGGGAGCCGTCGACCCGCCGCCGTTCTCGGCGCCGGGCACGGTGGGCTGGTACGGCCGGGGTGTGCAGCCCGGCGCCAAGGGCGCCGCACTGTTCGTCGGCCATGTCGACACCGAGACCCGGCCCGCGGTCTTCTACGGCCTGAGCGCCGCCAAGGCCGGCGAGAAGGTCCGGGTGACCAGGACAGACGGTTCCGTCGCCGAGTTCACCATCGACGACGTCAAGGTCTTCAGCCGTAAGCACTTCGACGCGAAGAAGGTCTACGGGTCGCACGACAAGTCGCGGGCCGAGCTGCGGCTGATCACGTGCGGTGGCACCTTCGACCGCAAGACGAACGAGTACACGGCGAACGTCGTGGTGTCCGCCTATCTGACGGCGGCGAAGACGTGACCCGCGAAGAGTAACTGCCCGCCCTTTCCGGGTGAGAGACCGTCCGTGCGGGGAATCCGATCCCCCGCACGGGCGGTTTTCGCCGCGCTCGGCCGCCCGGCGGGTGTGCCAGGATGAATGCGCCCGGTCCTGTCCCCGGGTGTCGAAGCGCCGAGGGGGAGTGGATGTACCGCAGGAATCCCGGTCGCCGCAGTGGGCGGACCGTCGCCCGGGTGGGGGCGGCCGTCGCCGCCGCCTCGGTGGTGCTGGTCTCCGGGTGTTCGTCGGGCGGCGACGACGGCGGTGACGGCGGAGAGCGGCCGCAGATCGGCCAGCGGCCCAAGGCGGACGATCCGTACTGGGTCAACCCGGACGGCAGCGCGGCCCGGCAGGTCGCCGCGTACAGCAAGAAGGACACCGACGACAGCGCCAAGAACGCGGAGCTGATCAGAAAGATCGCGGACCAGCCGGCCGCCGAGTGGATCGGCCCCGACAACCCCCAGGGCCAGGCCAAGGGGTTCACCGAAGCGGCGGCCAAGGCCGGCCGCGACGCGCTGCTGGTGCTCTACAACATCCCGCACCGCGACTGCGGCCAGTTCTCCCAGGGCGGCGCGTCGGACGGTGACGCGTACCGGAAGTGGGTCGACGAGGTCGCGAACGGCATCGGCGACCGGCGGGCGACCGTCGTCCTCGAACCGGACGCCGTGCTGCACCTGGTGGACGGCTGCACCCCCGACCAGTTCGGCGAGGAGCGCTACGACCTGCTCAAGGGGGCCGTCGAGCGGCTCAAGAAGCAGCCGGCCACAACGGTCTACCTGGACGCGGGGAACGCGGGCTGGCAGAGCCCCGACGCCCTGTACCAGCCGCTCCAGCGGGCCGGTATCGCGGAGGCGGACGGCTTCTCCGTCAATGTGTCGAACTTCTACCCGACGCAGGCCAGCCGCGACTTCGGCAAGAGCCTGTCGGCGAAGGTGAACAACAAACCGTTCGTCATCGACACCAGCCGCAACGGCAACGGCCCCTACTCCGGCGGCGATCCGAACGAGAACTGGTGCAACCCGCCGGGCCGCGCCCTCGGCGAGCCGCCCACGACGAAGACCGGCGACCCGCTGGTCAAGGCGTATCTGTGGATCAAGCGTCCGGGGGAGTCGGACGGCACCTGCAAGGGCGGTCCGAAGGCAGGCGAGTGGTATCCGCGGTACGCGCTGGAGCTGGCGCGCAACTCCGAATAGCGCTGCGCCCCAGTGAGTTGCCCCTGGGGCGCACCGCGAAGTCCGGCTTACGGCACGTTGACCCAGACGCCCTTCGACGGCGTCCCCTTGGCGTCCGTCACGAAGAGCATGTACCAACCGGACGGCACCAGCGCGCTGTTGTCCGGGACGGTCACCTCGATGCCCTCCGCCGTCTTCTTCATGTCCAGCGCGACCGAGCGCTGTTCGACGTCCGTCACGTGTGTGACGGCGCCGGGGCGCATCAGCCTGGCCGTCTTCACGGACGACGGGTCCTTGACCGTGAAGAGACCCGAGTCGCCGCGCTTGACCGTCTGCGGACCGCCCGTCACCTCGGGGCGTGCGCCCTGGAAGAGATACGGCGGGGTGTAGATCTCGATCCGCTGCTCGAAGACGCCCGGCTTGGTGTCGGCCTTGTCGGCGTAGAGCGAGTCCCCGCCGAAGACCAGCACCCGGCCGTCCGGCAGCAGCAGCGAGCCCGAGTGGTAGTTGCGGCCCACGGCTGGATCGGCGACCCGGGTGTACTTGTTGGTCTTCGGGTCGTACACCCGCGCCTGGAGGACGTTGGAGCCGCCGCGCCCGCGGTAGTCCGCCGAGCCGCCGGTGACCAGGACCGTGTCGTCGGGGAGCAGGGACGCGCTCGGGTAGCGGGTGCCCTTCTCCAGGGAAGGCCCGTCCGTGAACTTCGGATCCGCGTCCTTGAGGTCCACCAGCCGGGACTTGTCACTGGACTTGGCCGACTCGCCGACCCCGCCGCCGCCGATGACCATGAACTTCTGGTCCTGGGCGGGCGGCAGCATGACCGTGGCCGACGTCTCCATCCGGTCGGCGTCGCCGAGGCCCGGGATCTTGTCGAACTTGTTCGTCTTCAGATCCCAGATGCCGGGGTCGCGGCCGACCTTCGCCGGGCCGTAGCCGGCGTTCGAGCCGCTGTAGAAGAGTTTGCCGTTGTCCATCAGGAAGATCGCCGGGTAGGTGGGGAACTTCCTGATGATCCCGGTGTACTTCCACTTCCGGGTCTTCGGGTCGAAGATCTCGTCCTTGCCCGGCACGATCTGGCCGATCTCGTCCAGGCCGGAGAGGGCGAGGACCTTGCCGTCCTTGAGCGTGGTCAGCGTCGGGTACCAGCGGGCCTCGTTCATCGGGTCGACGGTGATGTACTTCTCCGCCAGCGGGTCGAACTCGTAGGCCTCCCTGATGCCTTGGAAGTCCTTCTTGTCCAGGGCGAGCTTCTGCGCGATGCCGTAGACGTTCCGCGCGTCGGAGCCCTTGAGGCCCTGGACGCGGTAGTTGTCCTCGGTGCCGGTCTCGTACTTCGTCCCTGACTTGCGGGCCTCGACGTAAATGCGGCCGAGACCCGGGTCGTTGCGGACGAAGGCGCCGGTCGTCTTGTCGAAGACCTTGGTGGCCTTCTCCACGAGGACGGGGTCCTTGGAGACGAACGTCTTGCCGTTCTCCTTGCCGGTGAACACGGTTCCCGCCGGGAGGGTGATCGGCTTGTCCGGGTCCTCGTTGTGGACGACCATCAGGCCGCCCGCCTTGGTGACGTCGCCCTTGAGCTTCTCGTACCGCTTGGTGCCGCCCGCCACCAGCAGGTTGCCGTTGGCCAGTTGGACATGGCCCGAGCAGAACATGTCCTTGGGCGTGGGGATCATCTTGTACGTGTTGGCCGCCGGGTCGTAGAGCACCGACTGGAACTTGCCCGCGTCGAAGTTCTGCTGGTTGTTGCCCGAGCCCGCGATCAGCAGCACCTTGCCGGTGTGCAGCAGTGAGGCGTGGATCGTATTGATCTTGAACTTGGCGGGGACGTCCAGGAAGTCCCAGTGGCCGTTTGCCTCCTTGTAGGAGGCCTGGTTGATCTTGTAGTGGTGGTACTGGTCCGAGCCGAAGCGGTACATCGCCGGGCCGTTGAACCCGGCCACGACCAGGACCACCGCCGAGACGATGGCTATCCGACGGGCGCGGATCTTACGGTGGTCGCGCCGGACGGGAGTCGCGCTCATTTCTTACGTCCCCCAAGGGAGATCTGGATCGTCTGTTCGTCGATGGATGCCGCAGGACTGCGCTCGTACCGCTCCCACGGATAAGCCTGCTGCGGGACGCGCGGCCCGGGATCCGGCTCGGCGGCATCCGGCGCCGGGGGTGGGAGCGCTGCCTTCGGCCGCTTGCGGTCCTGCCGCATGCTCCAGCGCCAGATCAGGATCGGTACGGCCGTGATCAGCAGGGCGAGCGAGGCCCAGGTGATCATGGCCGGGTGGCTGTGGCCGTTGAAGAACGACGCGGTCAGCGACCCGCCGAAGACCAGGATGAAGAAGAGGTGGATCCGGAACGTGCCGAAGAGGGTGTCCGGGCTGGACGAGTCGCCCTTCGGCGTCACCACGAACTTGCTCTTGCGGCGCAGGACTGCGTCCAGCAGCGAGCGGGCGTAGATCGGCGCCGACAGCGCCGACATCGCCATACCGGCGAGGCCGCCCGAGCCCTCGGGTTCGTGCGGGGAGACGTTGTGCCGGCGGTTCCAGATGTACAGGCCGATCTGGAGCGCCGTCGCGTTGCCGTACAGCATCATCCAGATCGCCGGGTCGATCTCGACACCCGAAGCGCCCATGCCCAGGAACAGCGCGCAACTCAGCGCGGCCAGGATCCAGTTGAGCGCCGACATCGGATAGAAGATGATCATCATCGTGTAGTTGAAGAGCTTGCCGACGGGCAGCGAGTAGAAGCCCTTCCAGTACTGCTTGATGATCGTCTCGTACGTGCCGCGCGACCAGCGCAGCTGCTGGGTGAAGAAGTCGGTCCAGGCGGACGGCCCTTCACCGACGGCCAGCACGTCGGGCGTGTAGACCGAGCGCCATTTGCGGCCCGACGCCGGGTTGGTGGCGCGGTGCATCTCGAAGCCCGTCGCCATGTCCTCGGTGATCGAGTCGTAGAGCCCGCCGATCTGCTGGAGCGCCTTGATCCGGACGGCGTTGCTCGTGCCGACGAACATGGGCGCGCCGTAGCGGTTGCCGGCCCGCTGGATCAGGGCGTGGAAGAGAAACTGCTGCGACTCGGCCGCCTTGGTGACGAACGAGTCGTAATTCCCGTACACCTGCGGTCCGATGACAAAGCCGACGTCCGGGTCGCGGAAGTAACCGAGCATCCGCTCCAGGTAGTTGGGCGCCGGTACGTGGTCGGTGTCGACGGAGGCGAAGAAGTCGTACGCCGAACCGTGCGCGTCGAGCCAGGCGTTGTAGTTGCCGTGCTTCGTCTTCGCGCGGTGCGCGCCCTTGGCCTGGTTCCAGTGCGCGACGCCCTTGCGGGTGAAGTGGTGCACGCCGAGCCGGGCGCAGACCTCTTTGACCGCCGGGTCGTCGCCCTCGTCCAGCAGCCAGACGTGCAGCAGACCGCGGTGCCGGATCCTGACCGCGGCCTCCAGCGTCTTCGTCACCATCTCCAGCGGTTCCTTGCCCGGCACGAAGGAGGTGAGGAAGGCGACGCGGGTGCCGGTCTCCGGCACGACGGGGATCGGATCGCGCGCGACCAGGGTCGCGTGCGCGTTCGACAGCACGTTCAGCGTTCGAAAGAGTTCGATCAGGCCGATCGAGACCAGCATGACGATGTCGAGCACCAGCAGCGTCGGGTTGTGCAGGTTCGGGTCGCGCTTCGTCCAGTGCTGAGGCTGCATCAGCCAGGCGAACAGGCCGAGCGAGAGCAGCGGCGCGGCGCCGAGCAGCAGGGCGGCGCGTATCCGGTGCGACTCCTGCGAGAGCAGCGAGCGGTACTGCACGGTGTACGGCTTGGCCGGGTCGGGCGTGGTCAGCGGCCCGGCGAGGCGGCTGTAGTGCTCGTAGTCGTACCGGGGGAGTGCGTCGGACTTCCGCTGCCGGTGCCGCGAACCGCCGTGTCCGAGCTGTGAGGGTATTCGGAGCTGGGTGGTCCGGGAAGAGTCGTTGTCCTGCCGGGCGCCCTTGGGCGTCGACGTCATGAGCAGTCCCCCTGCACGCATACGCGCTGCGTGATGGTCGGTCGGTTCACCCGGGTACGGCCCCCCTCAGCCACCGGCCCGGACGTCTCGGTGGCGGAGCCACCCCCGTTGAAGATAACGAAACGCGCGCCTCCGGTTGCATGACTCGCGTCACTTTGCCGGTCCGGCCGCGCTGCCGGCCGCAACGGACGAGGCCCCCTCACATCCCGTGAAGGGGCCTCGACTGTGCGTGCGCCGCCAGGGACTCGAACCCCGGACCCGCTGATTAAGAGTCAGCTGCTCTAACCAACTGAGCTAGCGGCGCCTGCTGACCTGGACAACTCTACCCGATCGGCAGGGGTGATCCAGCCGGTAAATGCTTGATGATGCCTGTTGGATGGTCTTTTATTACCTTTGATCCGTCAAAATGCAACTTGTCAGGACAGTTGAGACAATTACCCCGTGCAGCAGCTGTGGCAAAGGATCTTGATGAGTGGAGGGGATCGCATGACCGTCCCGGTCTTCGAAGAGTACGAGCCCGCTCTCGACTGCCCCTGCGCCGGATGCGCCGAACAGCGGCGCGATCCGGCCCGGGGCCTGTCCGCGCGTACCGGAGGCCGTGCCGCGCACAGCGCCCGGCAGGCGCTGGTGCTGGTCACCGCCGCCGGTATCGTCCTGGGCGGTACGGGAGCGGGCGCCGCGCAGGCGGCAGGACCGGGTCATGTCCCCGCACTCGGCAGAGCCGACGAATCGACGGCCGACGGTACGACGGCGGCCGGCAGGCCGGCCGCCGAGCCTGATCCCTCGACCCCGCAGGGCGACAGCGGTCCGCTGCACGGCCCGCCGACCTCGGGCCCCGGCGCGGGCCAGCCGGGCACGCTGCGCAAGAGCACCCGCGCCGAGATCATCAACCGCGCCAAGCGGTGGGTGAGCGCGAAGGTGCCGTACAGCATGAACAGGTTCTGGTCCGACGGATACCGGCAGGACTGCTCGGGCTTCGTCTCGATGGCCTGGAACCTGACGGGCAACGAGTGGACGGGCAGCCTCGCGAAGTTCGGGGTGAAGATCGCGCGGGCCGACCTGGAGCCCGGCGACATGCTGCTCTTCCACAACCCGGCCGACCCGAGCAAGGGCTCGCACGTCACGATCTTCGGCGGCTGGACCGACTACACGCACTCGACCTACATGGCGTACGAGCAGACCACGCCGTACACCCGGGTGCAGCCGACCCCGATGGCGTACTGGAGCAACTCCGACCGCTACGTGCCCTACCGGTACAAGGGGCTGACCGAGGGGAACGCGGGCGCGGCGAGCAGTACGAAGGGAACGCCGTTCCCCGGCGCGAAGTCCTTCGGGCCAGGCGCCGACAACAAGTACGTCACCCAGCTCGGCAAGATGCTGATCGACCGCGGCGCCAAGCGCTACTACAAGACGGGCCCCGGGCCACGCTGGAGCACGGCGGACAAGAACGCGACGAAGGCGTTCCAGCTCGCCCAGGGCTGGCGCGGCGCCGAGGCGGACGGGCTGCCGGGCATCGACACCTGGCGGTATCTGGTCGACCACCTGGGCAAGGACATCGCGCCCGCCGGCGCGGGCGGCAGCCCCGGCAAGAGCGCGGCGGGCGGTACGGGAACGAGCGCGGGCGGCAAGGGCGGTTCGGCCGGTACGAAGGCGCCGGCGTTCCCCGGTGCTCGCTATTTCCGGCCCGGACAGTCCAACAAGTACGTCGAGCAGCTCGGCAAGCAGCTCGTGAAGAAGGGCTTCGGCAAGTACTACGTCTCCGGACCGACCCAGCGCTGGGGTGAGGCGGACCGGCGCAATGTCCAGGCGTTCCAACGCGCCCAGGGCTGGGGCGGCAGCTCGGCGGACGGCTACCCCGGAGCCGAGACCTGGCGACGACTCTTCGCATGACGGAGGCAAGGATGACAACGATGACCTCGCGCCCGAGCGGTGACGGGAGCGAGCCGCTCGGCGCGATGCCGCTCGGCACCGGGCCGGACGTGACGGACGTGACGGACGTGACACAGGCGACGGCCGCGACCCCGGTGGCCGGGGAGCCGGCGGCCGAGGCGGACGTGCCCGCTGCTCCGGCCGCCGCGCCGGTCGCCGAACCGTTCGTACCGGACCAGCAGAGCGAGACGCCGACTCCGGAGCCCGTGGTGGCCGAGGCGCCCGCCGAGGAGCGCCCGCCGGTGAGCGAGCCGGTGGTGCGCGAACTGGTGTCGGGCGAGCCGGTGACGGGCGAGCTGGTCGTGAGTGAGCCGGTGGTCGGTGAGCCCGCGGTGGACGAGCCGGTGCTGACCGAGCCGGCCCCGCGTGAGCCGGCGCTGAGCGACACCGCGGTGATCGAGGCCGTCGTCGACGAAGCGCCGGTGGCTGAACTCCCCTTCGGTGACGCCCCGGTGCACGTCGTGCCGGTCAGCGAGAGCCGGGTCAACGACACCCGCGCCGCCGACGGGCGTACCACCCGCTGGAGCCCGCTCATCGTCGGCGAGAGCACCCACGAGATCCCGGTGCACCTGCTGTTCAGGGACGAGGCGCGGGCCGTCGCCGGGCAGCGGCAGGGCACCGGCGAGCAGCCGAGGGTCCGCCGGGTGCCCGCGCCCGCCGGGGTCGGCGCCGTGCCCGCGCGCCCCGCGACACCCGTCGACACCCGGCTCGTGGAGCGGGCGGGGCCCGTACTGCCGGGCTGGGCCGCCGCGTTCGTCGGTCTGTGCGCGCTCGTCGGCTGCGCGGCCGTGCTGTGGTGGGCCGGGGCTGTCCCCGCCGAGCTGGTCCGGATGGCGCGGCTGTCGTCGCATCCGTACCACGGCATCGGGATCGGGCAGTGGGTGCTGCTCACGCTCGGTGTGCTCGTCGTGCTGTTCACCTTCGGCGGGCTCGGCCGCGGCCGGGTGGGGCACGCCTGGGTGCTGACGCTGTTCGGCGAGTACCGGGGGAGTGTGCGCCGTACGGGGCTGCTCTGGGTCAGCCCGTTGCTGCTGCGCCGCCGGGTGGACGTACGGCTGCGGCATTGGCGGAGCGAGCCGATGCCGGCCGTGGACGCGAACGGCACGGCGCTGCGGGTCGTCGTGCTGGTGGTGTGGCGGGTCATGGACACCGTGCAGGCGACGCTCGGCGTCCGGGACCACGAGGAGTATCTGCGCGAGCAGGTCGAGGCGGCCATGGCGCGGGTGCTCTCGCAGCTCCCCGCCGACGCGTTCCACGAGACGGTGCCGACCCTGCGTGACGCCGAGGCCGTCGGCGCCGCGCTGACCAGGATGCTGTCGGCCGAGTGCCGGTCGGTCGGGGTCGACGTCTTCTCGGCGCAGCCGACGCGGATCGAGTACGCGCCGGAGATCGCCGAGGCGATGCAGCGCAGCCGGATCGCGGCGCTGGACGCCCGGCACCGGGACAGCGTGCTGACGGCGGTGGTGGACGCCGTGGACGACACGGTGCACCGGCTGACCTCGCGCGGCCTGGTCGAGCTGGACGACTACGAGCGCAAGGCGCTCGTCAAGGACCTGACGGTGGCCTTCTACACGGGGCGGCACGCGGGCGCCGACCGATTCTGACAACGGACCGCAGTTGTTATGGACATGGTCAAGGTTCGTTAATACTCTGAGGGTTGGTCTAGACCGCAGAATCGGGTCTGCGGTCGGGCTGCTCCACCGTTCCGCCGTTCAACCGTTCCATCGCTCGAAGGTCCCACTGCACGCGTGCAAGACGGCTCACCGAACTCCCCACGTTCTCTGGAGCGAAGCATGCGAAGAAGCAAGATAGGCGCGGCCCTCGTGGGCCTCGCGGTCACCGGTGTCACCCTGCTCGCCACCGGCAGCGCAAGCAGCCACGGCTACACCGACTCACCCATCAGCCGCCAGAAGCTCTGTGCCAACGGCACGGTGCAGAACTGCGGCAACATCCAGTGGGAGCCGCAGAGCGTCGAGGGGCCCAAGGGCTTCCCGGCGGCGGGTCCCGCCGACGGCAAGATCTGCGCGGGCGGGCTCAGCCAGTTCGCCGAGCTCAACGACCCGCGTGGCGGCACCGGATGGCCCACCACCAAGGTCACGGCGGGCCAGAGCTACAACTTCCGCTGGCAGTTCACCGCACGGCACGCCACGACCGACTTCAAGTACTACATCACCAAGAACGGTTGGAACCCGTCGCAGCCGCTCACCCGGGCGGCCCTCGACACCCAGCCGTTCCTGACGGTGCCGTACAACAACCAGCAGCCGCCGGCGACGCTCTCGCACTCGGGAGTGCTGCCGCAGCGTACGGGCCGGCACATCATCCTGGCCGTCTGGACGATCGCCGACACGGCGAACGCCTTCTACGCCTGCTCGGACGTGCAGTTCTGACGTCCGGGCCGGGTGCCTGGCGGCTCAGGAAGCGTGACAGCTGACGAAGCGTGACGGCTTCCGACGCGTGACCGAACGGCCTCGGGGAGTGCGGCGACGGTGCCGCGCTCCCCGAGCGCCGTTCACCCTGCGGCGCCTGCCAGTTCGGCCGGGCGGCGGCGCAGCGCCAGGGCCGCCGGGACCACGGCGGCGACCACGGCGATCAGCCCGCAGGCGGCCACCACCTCGCCCAGCGCGGCCCACGGCAGTACGGGCCCCGACGGCACCCGCAGCACGGCAAGCGCCGCCCACATCCCGGCCAGGTTGACCCCGGCCACCAGCAGTCCGAGCACGGCCCCCACCACCACGACCGTCAGCGCCTCGGCCGCGACCAGCCGCAGCACCTGCCGGTCGGTCGCGCCCGCCAGGCGCAGTACGGCGAGGTCGCGGACCCGGTCGGCGGTCGCCATGACCAGGGTGTTGGCCAGCGCGATGGCCGTATAGAGGAGTGCGATGCCGAGGACCAGCAGAAAGCCGATCCGGGTCCGGGCGTTCGTCTCCGGGTAACTGGCCCTGATCCATTCCTCCTTGCTGAAGACCCGGCCCTCGAACGGCGGGAGCGCGCGGCGCAGTCCTGCCGCCACGGCGGCGGGATCTCCGGTGACCCGGACATCGACCCGGTCGACCGGTGCGCCCGCCGCGTTGCGCGGGGTGACATAGACGCCGTTGCCACCCGTGCCCGTGCGCAGGACGGCGGCGATCCGCAGCGTCGTCCGCGTACCGTCCGCGCGCCAGATCGCGACGTGCTGCCCGACCGTGTGCCGGGCCCACTCCTCGTTGACGATGATCGAGCCGTCGTCCAGATCGCTCACCCGGCCTGCGGCGACCGGCAGTCGGGCGGTGTCGGCCAGGGCCGCAGGATCGGCGGTGGCACGCGCGTCGGATTCGATGAGCGCCACTCCGTCCTCCAGTACGTAGACGGCCGTGGCCGCCGTGGGGGAGACCTCGGCGCCCGGCACGGCGCGCAGCCGTTCGACGGTCCGCGCGGCCAGACCCGTCCCGCTCGTGCTGGCCGGGGAGTCCGTCGCCGCGACCACGAAGTCGGCCGTCGTCCGCGCGCGGGTCTCCGACGCCTTCGCCGCGTTCAGCGTCGCCGTCGCGCCGAGCAGCGAGCCGGTCAGCCCGACCATGACGAGCACGGGCGCCGCGACCGCCGCCGTACGGCGCAGGCCGGCCGCCGCGTTCTCCCGTACGAGCATGCCCAGCGCGCCCGGCAGCCTGGCGGGCAGCCAGGCCACGAGCCGGGTCAACGGCCCTACCAGCAGCGGGGAGAGCAGGGCCAGCGCGGTGATCAGCAGCATCGGTCTGCTGGTGTACGTCTTGCGGTGCAACAGCTCGCCGGGGCCGGTCAGCAGCGTGCAGGCCAGCAACCCGACGCCCGTGAGCAGCAGCCCGCCGCCGAGCACCCAGCGGCCCCACGTCATGGTCCCGCTGTCCACGGACGCCTCACGCAACGCCTCGGCGGGAGCGACCCGGCCCGCGCGCCAGGACGCGGCGACCACTCCGCACAGCGCCACGGCCACCCCGCTCCAGAAGGCCACGTGATACGGCCAGCCGGCGTCGCCGACAGCGAACCAGGGCGGCGCGATCCCCTCGTCCACCAGCCACTTCGCGAGCAGCGGCGCGGCCCGGCCGCCGAGCAGACAGCCGGTGGCCGAAGCGGCGACGCCCACCAGCAGCGCCTCGGCGGCCACCGTCCGCCGGAGCTGGCCGGGCGTCGCCCCCGCCGTACGCAGCAGCCCGAACTCGCGGCGCCGCTGGGCCACGGCGAAGGCGAACGTCGAGGCGACGACGAAGACGGAGACGAAACCGGTGACCCCCGCGGCGGTGCCGAGCATCACGTTCACCGTGACGAGCGCCTCGCTGTCGCGGTCCGGGTCGGGGTCCGCGTACGTCCGCTCGTCACCGGTCAGCACCCGTACCCCGGGACTGCCCGCGACCTTCGCCCGTACCGCTCCGGCATCTGCGGCGACGGTCAACTGATACACGGACGGAGCCAGTTCGGCGGCGCGTGCGTCGGTGAAGAAGAGCGCCCGCTCGATACCGAGGTCCCCTACGGTGCCCACGATCCGTACCGTGCCCTGGTCGGTCCGTACCCGCTGCCCCGGCCGGGCCCAACTGCCGGTGGCCACCGCCTCGTCGGCGCTCACCGGGGCCCTGCCCCGGTCGACGCGGTACGGCGCGAAGGCGGCCGTCGACCACGGACGGCCGACCAGACCGGCCGGGCCGCCGACCGCGCGTACGGGGAACGACCGGTCCTCGACCGTACGGCCCAGGCCCGCCAACTCCCGCACCAGCCCGGCCGGTACGGGCCGTGGCCTGGCCAGCGGGCGTACCCGCTCGCCGGCCGGGGTCGGCACCCGCAGGGTGTCGGGGCCCTTCACCACCACGGGGGCCTCGGCGAACCGCTCCGGATGGCGCGCCGGCGCCGCAAGACTGGCGGCGAGGGCCAGGCCCGTCGTGGCGATGAGCCCGACGCCCAGGGCGAGGGCGACGAAGGAGCCTGCGAAGCTGGTCCACCGGCCCCGCAGGGTCCGCAGCGCGACGCTCAGCACGCGACGGCCTCGGCTTCCTGTCCGGCCATCCGCGCGGCGACGGACTCGGCGGTCGGAGCGAGCAGTTCGCCGCCGAGCCGGCCGTCGACGAGGAAGACCACGCGGTCCGCGTACGAGGCGGCGACCGGGTCATGGGTGACCATGACGACCGTCCGCCCTTCGCCGTCCACCATGTCCCGCAGCAGCGCCAGCACGTCACGGCCGCTGCGGGAATCCAGCGCGCCCGTCGGCTCGTCGGCGAACAGCACCTCCGGGCGGGTAATCAACGCACGTGCCAGCGCGACGCGTTGCTGCTGCCCGCCGGACAGCTCGGAGGGCCGGTGCCCGGCCCGGTCGGCGAGCCCCACCTGGTCGAGTGCTGCCCGTACGGCGGCCCTCGGCACGCGGCGGCCCGCCAGCTTCAGCGGCAGCGCGACGTTCTGCGCCGCGGTCAGCGCGGGCAGCAGGTTCAGGGCCTGGAAGACGAAGCCGACCCGGCCCCGGCGCAGCAGCGTCAGCTTGGTCTGGGACAGGCCGGTCAGCTCCGTACCGCCGATGGTCACCGAGCCCGAGGTCGGCCGGTCGAGCCCGGCCGCGCACTGCAGAAGCGTCGACTTGCCGGACCCGGACGGGCCCATCACGGCGGTGAACGTGCCGGTGGGGAAGGACAGCGAGACGTCGTCGAGCGTGGTGACCGCACTGTCTCCCGAGCCGTACACCCTGCTCACCGCCCGGAGTTGGATCGCGTCGTTTGCCATGGCTCCACTCCACAGGCCCGGACCGCCGGGCACACCAGGGCAGGGCCGAGTCCTGGGGTAGGGCAGGCCCTACCCCGGCCGCACCGTCCAGTGGGATGGCCCGCGCGCCGACCCGCCTTCTACGGTGCTGGTATGCGCTCCCGAACCGTGTGGCAGGCCCTGGCCAGGCCGGACTTCCTGCTCTCGCCGTGGCCATGGCGCTGCGCCGGCTATCTGCTGAGCGGAGTCCCCGCCGGGGTCGTCGTGCTGGTCGTCGCGGTGGTGCTCGGGGTGGTGGGCGGCGTGCTCGCGCCGGTGCTGATCGGGCTGCCGCTGCTCGCCGCGCTCGCGCTCGGCGGGCTGCCGGTCGCCGCGCTGGAGCGGCGCAGGACCCGGCTGGTCGACGCACGGCCGCTGACCGATCCGCACCGCAGGCCCGCCGAGGCGGGGCTGTGGCCCTGGGTACGCACCCGCTGCCAGGAGCGGGCGACCTGGCGGGAGTTGGGGTACGCGCTGCTGTTCGCGCTCGTGCTGTGGCCGCTGGACGCGCTGGCCTTCGCCTTCGGCGCCGGGCTGCCGGTCGTCCTGATCGGCACGCCCGTCGCCCTGGCCACCTGGGGGGACGGACAGGAGGTGCGGGTGGCCAAACTGTGGACGGTCACCACTTGGCCCGCGGCGGCCGGCAGCGCCGTGCTCGGTGTGCTGCTGCTCGCCGTCTGCTGCTACGGGCTCGGTGTGATCGCCGGTGCGCGCGCCGAGCTGGCCCGGGTCCTGCTGGCGGAGCGCGCGTCGCCCCTCGACCGGCGGGTGACCGAACTGGCCAGCTCCCGGGTGCGGTTGGTCGACGCGTTCGAGGCGGAGCGGCGCAGGATCGAACGCGATCTGCACGACGGCGCGCAGCAGCGGCTGGTGGCGCTCACCATGACGCTGGGGCTCGCCCGGCTCGACGCGCCGCCCGGTCCGGTCGCCGACCGGCTGGACACGGCGCACCGGGAGGCGTCCCTGGCGCTGGAGTCGCTGCGTGAGCTGATCCAGGGCATCCACCCCAGGGTCCTCACCGACTACGGTCTCGCCGCCGCCGTGACGGACGCGGCCGACCGGTCCGCCGTACCGGTCGACGTGACACTGGAGTTGGCCGGGCGGCTGCCGGAAGCGGTGGAGGCGGCGGCGTACTTCGTGGTGTGCGAGGCGCTGGCCAATGTCGCCAGGCACAGCGGTGCGAACCGGGCTTCGGTGGACGGCGGTTACCGCGCGGGCCGGCTCGTGGTGGAGATCGAGGACGACGGCGTGGGCGGCGCGCGTAGCGACGGCGGGAGCGGACTGACGGGTCTGGCCGACCGGGTGTCCGTACTCGGCGGCAGGCTGGCCCTGTTCAGCCCCCAGGGCGGCCCCACCCGACTGCGTGTGGAGATTCCGTGCACACCGTACGAACCTCCTGGTAACTCGTATGGAAAATAGCTCCGTTCGGGTGCGAGTTGGGGTCCGGGGGGTTTGCCCGCGGCGTGAAATGGGGGACGATTCCGGAGCCGGTCACCGCGCGTAGACCCGTACGGCGAACGGTTCGGCAAGGCTGAGGGCGCCCCGTGTCACAGCACGGGGCGCCGCCCCGTCCCCCACCGGAGGAATCGAATGCACAGACGTCTCGCGCTTCCGCTCGCCGCAGCCGTACTCGCCCTTCCCGCAGCGCTGTTGTCCACCGGCCAGGCATCGGCCGCGCCGGCCGACAAGCCGCAGGTGCTCAGCAATCTGACCCAGCCGACCGCCGCCAGCCGTAACGCCTGGGTCGCCGCGAACAACGACAAGGGCGCCTGGTCCGCGTACGCCTTCGACTGGTCGACGGACTACTGCTCGACCTCTCCCGACAACCCGTTCGGCTTCCCCTTCGCGACGTCGTGTGCGCGGCACGACTTCGGGTACCGCAACTACAAGGCGGCCGGCCAGTTCGACGCCAACAAGGCGCGGCTCGACACCATGCTCTACACGGATCTGAAGCAGGTCTGCACGGCCTACAGCGGTGCGACGAAGGCGACGTGCGACGCGACCGCCTGGACGTACTACCACGCGGTCGACATCTTCGGTTCGACCCCCGCGGTGGACGGCAACCGCTCGGTCGTCTGACACGGCCCCACCCGTGGCCGTGAGGAAAGGGCCCCGCACCGTCACCGGTGCGGGGCCCTTTCGTCGCGTGCGCCGCCAGGGACTCGAACCCCGGACCCGCTGATTAAGAGTCAGCTGCTCTAACCAACTGAGCTAGCGGCGCTTGCCGACCCGGAAATAATACCCTCAGAAAGTGAGTGACAACGCCACGGGCGCCGCCCTGCGGTTCAGGGTCTCGGCGGCGGCGCGCAGCCGGTGGGCGTGTTCCACCGGGAGGGAGAGCGCGAGGCAGCCGACAGCGGCGCCCGCCGACAGCGGGACCGCGGCGCAGACGGTGCCGACCGCGTACTCCTGGAGGTCGAGCACCGGGACCGTGGCGGGCTGGGCGTCGAGCCGGGAGAAGAGCTGGCGCTCGTTGGTGACGGTCCGCGAGGTGAGCCGGGCGATCTTGTGCCGGGCCAGATGGTCCCTGCGACCGTTCTGGTCGAGCTGGTTCAGCAGGCACTTGCCCGCCGCGCTGGCATGGGCCGCTGAGCGGAAGTCCACCCACTCCCGGACGGCCGGGGTCCTCGGCCCCGCGGCGAACTGGGTGACCCTGACCTCGCCGTCGATGTACCGGCTGACGTAGACGGCCGCCCCGACGGTGTCGCGCAGCGCCGACAGGGTCTCCTGGAGCTTGGCTTCGAGCGCCTGCCGGCGGGTGGCGTCCGAACCGAGCAGCACCAGCGAGGCACCGGCGGCGTACGCGCCGTCCGGCAGCCGTTCGACATAGCCCTCGCGGCGCAGCATGCGCAATATGGGGGCCAGATGGAGCGGCGGCAGTCCCGATTCGCGGGCGATCACGGTTTCCGTGACCCCGCCGCCGTGCTGGGAGACCGTTTCGAGAACGCGCAGGATGTAGCGGACCGAGTGGAACGACGCGGTCGGCTCCCGTTTCAGCACCACGGCTCCCCCTCGGGGCTCTCGGTTGCCCGTCTCTCACGATAACGGCCAATCCCGTGCGGTGGGGCGGCTGTTGGGGAAAGAATGACGCGGCCCCGCACCGTATGCGGGGCCGCGTCGTCGTGGCATATGCCACACGGTAATTCGCGAGCGCTGTTTTACAGAACGGCGCTGAGGAATTCCCTGGTGCGTTCGTTCTCCGGGTCGGAGAATATTTTCTCCGGGGTTCCCGACTCGACGATCCGCCCCGAGTCGAACATCAGCACCTGGTCCGAGACGTCCCGCGCGAAATTCATTTCGTGCGTCACGCAGAGCATGGTGATATTCGTCGTCCGCGCGATCTCGCGCAGCAGATCCAGCACCCCCGCGACCAGTTCCGGGTCGAGCGCCGACGTCACCTCGTCCAGCAGCAGGATCTCCGGCCGCATCGCCAGCGCGCGGGCGATGGCCACCCGCTGCTGCTGGCCGCCGGAGAGCTGCGAGGGGTGCGCGTCGACCTTGTCGGCGAGACCGACCATGTCGAGCAGTTCACGCGCCCGGGTCTCGGCCTCCTCCTTGCTGACGCCGAGGACGTTGACCGGCGCCTCGGTGATGTTCTGCAGCACCTTCATGTTCGGGAAGAGGTTGAACTGCTGGAAGACCATGCCGATCTTCTTGCGGGACTCGCGCAGCTGCTTCTCGCCCGCCGGCTTCAGCCCGCCGCCGGAGGTGCGCATGTGGGACAGCGGCTCGCCGTCCACCCAGATCACCCCGTCGCTGACCTTCTCCAGCGTCATCAGCAGCCGCAGGATCGTGGTCTTGCCCGAGCCGCTGGGGCCGATGAGCGTGACGTGCTCGCCGCGCCGCACGGCGAAGTCCAGCTGGTCGAGGACCACATGGTCGCCGTAGCGCTTGACGACCTGGTCGAAGTGGACGAGCGGCCCCCCGGGAGCCGCGTCCTGCGGGGACGAGGTTTTCTGCAGCGGCAGAGGGTCAGTGGCCAAGGCTCTTCTCCAGCTTTCTCATCAGCAGCGAGGTCGGGTAGCTCGCGATCAGGAAGATCAGTCCGGCGAGGGTGAACGCCTCCGTGTACTGGAAGTGGTCACCCGCGTACTTCCGCGCCTCGAAGACCATCTCCTGGACCGTGATGACCGCCAGGAAAGGGGTCTCCTTGAACATGGAGATCGCGTAGTTGCCGAGGGCGGGCAGTACGTTGCGCACCGCCTGCGGCAGGATCACGGCCTGCCAGGTCCGCCGTGGTGACATCGACAGCGCGCGGCAGGCCTCCCACTGGCCCTTCGGCACACCGTCGATCCCGGCCCGGTACACCTCGGAGGTGTACGTCGCGTAGTGGATGCCCAGCACGATCACCCCGATGACCAGGGGTTCCGTGGAGGCGAACACCGCTGCCGCGCCGACCAGTTGCACCAGCAGCGGGGTGGAGCGGATGAACTCCATCACCGCGCGGACCGGCACCGTCACCCACCGGGAAGGGGCGCGTCCCGCCACCGCGATGGCGAGGCCCAGTACGGCGGCGACCAGGGTGCCGAGCACCGTCGCCAGCAGGGTGATCTTGAACCCGTTGAGCAGCAGGGGCAGTGCGTCCCATGCCGCGTTCCAGTCGAACTTGCTCATTGGGCCGCACCTCCGGTGAGCGCCGGGTCGCCGGCGCTGCGGCTGCGCAGCAGACTGCGCTTGTCCGGCCGCTGGCCGAGCCTGGCCCTGGCCGTCCGTTCGAGCAGGTTCATCAGCATCGTGAGGATGTAGGCGAGGACGAAGTAGAAGACCAGCAAGGTCGCGTACGAGGTGAGGGACTCACCCGTGCGGTCCCTGATCTGCTGGATCACGGTCATCAGGTCGGCCGCCGAGATCAGCCACAGCAGCGGGGTCGCCTTGAGCAGCTGGATCAGCAGGTTGGTGAAGGACGGGATCATCTGGGCCCACGCCTGCGGCATGATCACCCGCGTCATCCGTTTGTACGGGCTCATGTTGAGCGCGATCGCCGCCTCCCACTGCGCGCGCGGTACGGCGTTGACGCCGCCGCGTACGACCTCGGAGCCGTAGGCGCCGAAGTTCAGCCCGAAGGCCACGACACCGCAGATCATCGAGGTGAGTTGATATCCCGTCAGCTGGGGCATCGCGTAGTAGAGCCAGAACAGCTGGACATACAGCGACGTGCCGCGGAAGAACTCGACGACGATGCGCGAGACCACCCGTACGACCGCCAGCCGGCTGCCCGCCATCAGGCCCAGCAGCAGCGACAGGACGAAGGCGAGGGCCGCGCCGAGCAGCGTGGCCTGGACCGTCACCCAGAGTCCTGAGCGCACCTGGGGAAGGTCGTTGGAGAATGTGGTGAAGAAGTCGCCCATACCGGCTCGGTCCCGTCATCCCTTGCAGAGGTCGGCGGTCTTCAGGGTCGCCGGTGGGATCTCCGTGGCGCCGAAGCCGTACGGCGTCAGCAGCTCCACATAACGGGACTTGTCCGTGACGATCTTCTTCAGTTCCCTGTTGAAGGCGTCCCGCAGGTCCTCGTTGCCCTTCTGGAAGACGGCGCCGCCCGGGCTGTACTGGGGCTTGCCCTTCAGCTCCGGCACGAAGGCCTTGGTGACCTCCGTCTCCGGGTTGGTCTTGGCGAGCCAGCGCAGCGAGATGCCGGTGAGCAGGAACGCGTCGATCCGGCCGCTCTTGACGGCGTCCGCGCCGTCCTGCGGCTTCTGCAGCGTCTTGATCTTGCCCGAGTCGATGCCCGCGCCCTCCGCGTACGAGGACTCGACGGCGCCCGCCATCACACCGATCGTGATGCCGGCCTGCTTGGCGGACGGCAGGTCGGTGACGTTCTTCGGGTTGCCCTTCTTCACCATCATCGCGGTGGGGGAGATGAACTCCGGCTCCGAGAACAGGGCGTTGGCGCAGCGCTCGGGCGTGATCGCCATACCCGCGCTGACGACGTCGTACTTGCCCGCCTGCAACCCCGGGATCAGACCGTCGAAGTCGGAGAGCGTGGGCTTCAGTGTGTCGACACCGAGGGCCTTGAATATCTGCTGGTGCAGCGCGGGGGCCTCGCCCTTGAGCTTGCCCCCCTCGGTATAGCCGTACGGCGCCTCGTTGGCGTACGCCACCCGGACGAACCCCTGTTTACGAAGCTTGTCGAGCGCTCCTGAGCCGGTGCTCGCGCCGCTGTCGGTCTTGCTGCACGCGGCCAGCGCACCAGGTACGACGAGCAGTCCACCGACGGCCGCGGAGCGGCTGAGGAAGCCCCGGCGGGACAGGTTCGGGAAGTCAGCCATGGATCGAAATCTCCTCGGATCGGGACAACGTGGTCAGACGCTGCGGACAATGGGGGGCACCTGCCCGACTCCGGATTTCTAAGCGTGACCCCTGGGGGGTGTAACCAAACAGTGCCCGGAAGGAGACCTTCCTGTGGCCTGATCCGATCGGTCCGCGTGGTGGCGTGTGCGATCAGCCGGGGCCGGGCAAGCTGCGAGGATGTCAGAGCGCTATGTGCAGGTATCACTCGACAAGCGCGGGGTCCAGTGCACCGCGAAGCTCCTCGACGACCGGGCGCCGGTCACATGCGCCGCCGTGTGGGAGGCGCTGCCGCTCGGTTCGGACGTCTACCACGCGAAGTACGCGCGCAACGAGATCTACGCCCTGTTCCCGGCGTTCGCCGCCGAGGAACCGCCGCTGGAGAACCCCACCATCACCCCCATCCCGGGCGATCTGTGCTACTTCACCTTCTCGGAGGCGGAGCTGGGCGCCGCCTCGTACGGATACGACGAGCAGGCCGTACGGGGCCGCCGTACGGTCGTGGACCTCGCGCTGTTCTACGAGCGGAACAATCTCCTGATCAACGGCGACGTGGGCTGGGTCCCCGGCATCGTCTGGGGCTCCGTGGTCGAAGGGCTCGACGCGATGGCGGAGGCCTGCCAGGACCTCTGGCGGGCCGGCGCCGTGGACGAGACGCTCAGCTTCCGGCGGGCGTAGGGGCCCCGGCGGGCGCGGGGATCCGGGCGGCGCCCGACTCGTACAGCGCGTGCGCGGCGCGCAGCACCAGCGCGTCCGCGTGCCGTGCGGCGACCAGTTGCAGACCGATCGGCAGCCCGTCCTCGTCCACCCCGCAGGGCACGGTCGCGGCCGGCTGCTGCGTCAGGTTGAACGGGTACGTGAACGGCGTCCAGGACGTCCAGCGGCCACCCCTGCCCCCGGGCGTCTCGGCCCCCGCCTCGAAGGCGGTGATCGGCAGCGTCGGCGTGACCAGCAGGTCGTACGTCTCGTGGAACCGGCCGAGCCGCCTGCCGAGATCCATCCGCGCGTCCACCGCCGTCAGATAGTCGAGCGCGCTCGCCCGCTCCCCCTCGGCGACGATCTCCCGCAGCCCCGGATCCAGCAGCTCGCGCTGGTCGGCGCCGAGCGGCTGCGCCACCCTGGCCGCCCCGCTGAACCACAGCGTGTGGAACGCCGCCACCTGGTCCGTGCTGTCCGGATCGGCCTCTTCGACGTACGCGCCGAGCTCGGCGAGCCGGCCGACGGCGCGCCGTACCGCGTGCGCCACGGCGGGGCGTACCGCGACCTGCCCGCCGAAGGTGGGCGAATACGCGATCCGCAGCCCCCGCACCCCGCTGTCCAGGGCGCCGCTGACGCCGGGCGCCGGGGCCAGCTGCGACCAGTCGCGCCAGTCGGCCCCGCTGATCACGTCGAGCAGCAGCGCCGCGTCGGCCGCGTCCCGCGTCATCGGACCCGCGTGCGCGAGCGTGCCGAACGGGCTCGACGGATACAGCGGCACCCGCCCGTACGTCGGCTTCAGCCCGAAGATCCCGCAGAACGAGGCCGGGATCCGCACCGAACCTCCGCCGTCCGTACCGATCGACAGTGGCGCTGCGCCCAGCGCCACCGCGGCGGCGCTGCCCCCGCTGGAGCCGCCCGAGGTGCGCAGCAGGTCGTACGGATTGCGGGTGACGCCGGTCAGCGGCGAGTCCGTGACGCCCTTCCAGCCGAACTCGGGCGTCGTCGTCTTGCCGACGAACACGGCGCCGTGCTCCCGCAGCCGCGCCACCGACGGCGCGTCCTCGTCCCACGCGCCGGCCGCCGAGACGGTCCTCGACCCGCGCAGGGTGGGGCCGCCGCGCTGGAGGATCAGGTCCTTCACCGAGACCGGCACCCCGTCCAGCAGCCCCTGCGGCTCCTTTCTGAGCCACCGCGCGGTGGACGCCTCCGCCTGCGCGAGCGCCGCGTCGGCGTCGACCCTGGTGAACGCGTTGACCAGCGGCTGTACCGTCTCGATACGGTCCAGCACGGCGCGCGTCGCGTCCACGGGCGAGAAGTCGCCCCTCTCGTAGCCGGCGACGAGCTGCCGCGCCGTGAGGTCGGTCAGGAACGTCGGATCAGTCATGGCCGGTCACGTACCCACGTTTCTTGTCGACCACGTTCGTGAGGGGCTTTCCGGCGGACCAAAGTTCGTACAATTCGATGAACTGCTCTCCCAGCCGGTCGCGCCAGCCGACGGTGTCGCCGCTCATGTGCGGGGAGACGATCAGCCCCGGCACGTCCCACAGCGCGCTCGCCGCGTCCAGCGGCTCGTGCTCGAACACGTCGAGCGCCGCGCCCGCGATCCACCGGCTGGTGAGCGCCGCGACCAGGTCGTCCTCGACCACGAGCTGCCCCCGCCCCACGTTGATGAAGCGCGCCGACGGCTGCATCAGCCCGAAGAGGCGCGCGTCGAACATGCCGCGGGTGTCGTCGGTGAGCGGCGCCGCGCAGATCACCCAGTCCGCACCGGCGAGCAGCCGGGGCAGCTGCTCCGGACCGTGGATGCCGCGCCGCGCCGTCCGTCCGGTGACGGCCGTGGTCACCCCGAGCGCCTTCAGCGTCGCGGCGACGGCGAGCCCGATGGGGCCCGAGCCGACGACGGTCGCGCGGCTGCCGCTGACCCGTATCCCCTCGCGGTGCCGCCACCGGTGCCGGCGCTGCAGCTCCAGGGTCCCGGGGAGATCCTTCGCCATGGCGAGGACGAGCCCCGCGACGTACTCGGCGATGGGTTCCTCGAAGATGCCGCGCGCGTTGGTGACGATCGTGTCGGACGCGATCAGCTCGGGGCACATCAGCTTGTCCACACCCGCGCTCGCGGTGTGCACCCAGCGCGGCCTCGGCCCGTCGCCCGGCCACGCGTCACGGACCGCTCCGGAGCTGAAGTCCCAGACCAACAGGGCGTCCGCATAAGGGAGTTGTTCGGCGAGATTGGACTCGTCCGCGTACCGGACGGTGGCCCGCCCGGTGAGCCGACCGAGCCGCGGCGGCGGGTCGGTCTCCAGGACGAGGAGGGTCGGATCAGCCATCGGGTCGAACCCCTTCGGTGCGGTGTGGGGGAGCCGGAGCCGGCGCTGCGGCGGGTGCGCAGATTTCGCTCGGGAAAATTCGATGCAACGTCTGACTTGTACGGATTGACCACGCTCGCACCGTGCTCCTACCTTCGTCAACAAGACCCGATGACCGGCTGCTCCGCGACCGGTCCGTAAGGGGGCCAGTGTTGAATGTCTCCTTTCTTGGCGGGCCGCAGCCGCAGCGTGGTGTGGGTGTGGTCGCTCCTTTCGACTTCGCCCTCGACCGCGAACTGTGGCGCTGGGTACCCGACAACATCTCGCTGCGGCTGACCAGAACCCCGTACGTGCCCGTCGAGGTGTCCCTGGACCTCGCCAGGCTGGTCAGCGAGCACGAAACCCTCGACGAGGCGGTACGGGCGCTCGGCGCCTCCGAACCCGAAGTCATCGCCTACGCCTGCGCTTCGGGCAGCTTCGTCGGCGGCCCGGCCGGCGAGCGCGCCATGTGCGAGGCGATGACCCGGGCGGGCGACGTCCCGTCGGTCACCACCTCCGGCGCCCTCGTCGAGGCGCTGGCCGAGCTGGGCGCCACCCGGATCGCGCTGGTCACGCCCTATACGGAGTCGGTCACCCGCTCGCTTGAGGAGTACCTGGCAGAGGTGGGGGTAGCCGTCACTGGTCGCGCTTTTCTGGGGCTGACCCGGGACATCTGGAAGGTCCCGTACCGCTCGGTCATGGATATGGCGCGGCAGGCCGTCGTAGGGGCGGCCGACGCGCTCTTCATCAGCTGCACCAACCTTGCGACGTACGACGTGATACCGCAGCTGGAGGCCGAACTGCGCATACCCGTGCTGTCGGCCAACCAGGTCACCATGTGGTCCGCACTGCGCAAGCTCGGCGCACACGCCGTCGGTCCGTACCAGCGACTGCTGCTCGACCCGCCTCCGGCGCGGCCGGTGCTGTCGGAGCCCGTGCTCCAGGTACAGGAACCGGTGCTGCCCAAGCAGATCCAGCCGCCGGAGCAGCCGCCGGACGAACAGGAAGGCTGGACATGACGACCGTCGGACTCCTCTATCCCGGGTACTCCGCGGAGGACGACTATCCGCGCATCGAGATGCTCTTCGACAGCGACATCAGGCTGCCGCTGTTCCACACGGAGATCGGCGAGGACGCCCACCGCGTCGACGCGCTGATCCGGATGGGGGCCGACGAGCGGCTCGCCGAGGGCGTCGAGGAGCTGCGGCTGGCAGGCGCCGACTCGGTGGTCTGGGCCTGCACGAGCGGAAGCTTCGTGTACGGCTGGGACGGCGCGCACGAGCAGGTGCGCACGCTGGCCCTGGCGGCCGGACTCCCCGCGTCCAGCACGTCGTTCGCCTTCGCCCACGCGATCACCGCGCTCGGCGCCGAACGGGTCGCCGTCGCCGCCACGTACCCCGAGGACGTCACCGGCTACTTCACCGACTTCCTGAAGGCGTCGGGCGCCGAGGTCGTGTCCGACCGGGCCAGCGGCATCATCACCGCGGCCGAGGTCGGCACCTGGGGCCGCGACGAGGTGCTGGAGCTGGCCAGGGCGGGCGACCACCCGGACGCCGAGGTCGTGCTCCTGCCGGACACCGCGCTGCACACGGCGGCGTACCTGCCCGAGCTGGAGGAGATCCTCGGGAAGCCGGTCCTCACCGCGAACCAGGTCACGGTCTGGGAGGGTCTGCGGCTCGCTGAGCGGCAGGCCTGGGCCCCCAAGCTGGGCACGCTGTTCGCGAAGCGGGTGTCGTAGGCCCTCCCAGCGGTCCGGCGGTCCTCCTGTCGCCTCGCCTCACGTCGCCTCACCTCGCCTCGCCGGGGAATAACCGGAGCACCCCTCCTGTTACGCGGGAGTTATCCGTAATTCCCGCGCAGGAAGGCTTCACCCGTGGACGACGCGATCAGTGGCACGGACATCCGCGGCACGGCACTGGGGACCGCACCCGTACCGCTGTCCGTACTGGACCTGGCCACGGTGGGCAGCGGCACCACAGCGACGGAGGCCCTGCGCAACAGCGTCGCGCTCGCGCAGCTGGCCGAGCGCAGGGGCTACCACCGGCACTGGCTCGCCGAGCACCACTCGATGCCCGGCATCGCCTCCTCGTCCCCCGCGGTGATCCTCGCCCATCTCGCCGCCCACACCGAGCGCATCCGGCTCGGCTCGGGCGGCGTGATGCTGCCCAACCACGCGCCGCTGGTGATCGCCGAGCAGTTCGGCACGCTCGAAGCGCTCGCGCCGGGCCGTATCGATCTCGGCCTCGGCCGCGCCCCCGGTACCGACGGCGCCACGGCCGCGGCGCTGCGCCGCACGGACCGGCCCGACGCGGGGGCCGACGACTTCCCGCAGCAGGTCGCCGAGCTGACCCGGTTCCTGGACGACGACTTCCCCGACGGCCACCCGTACTCCCGTATCCACGCCGTGCCCGGACCGGTGCAGGGGCCGACGGGACGGCCGCCGATCTGGCTGCTCGGCTCCTCAGGGTTCAGCGCCCAGCTGTCCGGGATGCTCGGACTGCCCTTCGCCTTCGCGCACCACTTCTCCGCGCAGAACACCATCCCCGCGCTGGACCTCTACCGCGAGTCCTTCCGCCCTTCGGTCTTCCTCGACGCGCCGTACGCGATGATCGGCGTCGGCGCCTTCGCCTCCGAGACCGAGAAGGAGGCGCGCCGCCAGGTGATGACCGGCGCCCTGTCGATGGTCCGGCTGCGCACCGGCCGCCCCGGGCTCGTGCCGACGCCCGAAGAGGCCGAGGCGCACCCGTGGAGCCCGATGGAGGAGGAGTTCGTCAACAGCTGGCTCGGCAACCTCATCCACGGCACGGCCGACGAGGTCAGGGCGGGCCTTGACGGGCTGCAGAAGCGAACGGGCGCGGACGAGATGATGATCACGGCCAACGCGCACGGGGTCGAGGCGCGGCTGCGGAGCTACGAGCTGATCGCGGACGAGTACGGGCTGCCGACGGCCTGACGGGTCGGCCGCTTCCGCTGCTGGCGGTGCTGGCGGTGCTGGCGGTGCTGGCGGTGCTTGCGATGCTGGCGGAACCGCGATCTGCCCTCGGCAGACTGCGGTTCCGCTCGCGGCAGCCGTCGCCCACACTCGGGCACATGAGACTTCTGGTGATCGGCGGATCGGTATTCCTCGGACGGGCGTTCGTCGAGGAGGGACTGCGACGTGGTTGGGACGTGACCACTTTCAACCGGGGGAAGACGCAGTCCGACCCGGCGGGCGCGCGGAGCGTACGCGGCGACCGGGAGAGTGAAGAGGACCTGGCGCGGCTGGCCGAAGCCGGCCCGTGGGACGCGGTCGTGGACGTCTGCGGCTATGTCCCCAAGGTCGTCGGAGCCTCGGTCGCCGCGCTCGCCTCCGCCGCCGCCACCTACCTGTTCGTCTCCTCCATCAACGCGCGCCCCGGCTGGCCCTCCGAGCCGGTGGACGAGAACTCGCCCCAGCACGGGGGCGATCCGCAGGCGGGACCCGACGACGGCGACTACGGCAAGCTCAAGGTCGGCTGCCAACTGGCCGTCGAACAGGGCTTCCCCGGCCGCTCGTTGATCCTCGAACCCGGCCTGATCATGGGCCCGCATGACCGCGCGCAGCGGCTCACCTGGTGGCTGTCGCGCACCGCACAGGGCGGCCGGGTGGCCGCGCCCGGCGCGCCGGACAACGAGATGCAGCTGATCGACGCACGGGACATCGCGATCTTCGGCCTCGACCGGATCGAGGCCGAGGACTCGGGGACGTACCTGGTCAGCGGTACGCCCGCGAACACGACGTGGGGCGAGTTCCTCGACCTCTGCCTCGCCGAGACCGGCCGCAAGGCCGAACTGGTGTGGGTGCCCGACGAGATCCTGACCGAGCACGAGATCGCGGTGTGGACCGAACTGCCCTTGTGGGCACCGCGCGAGGGCGAATTCACGGCCGTCTGGCGGCCCAGCTCGGCGAAGGCGATCGGGGCGGGTCTGCGCTGCCGCCCGGTCGCCGAGTCCGTACGGGACACGGCGAGTTGGCTGTTCGGGCCGGGCGGCATGGACGAGGCGTTCGGTCCGTCCCGTACGGGCCGCGAGGCGAAGGGCATCAGCCCGGAGCGCGAAGAGGCGCTGCTCCGGGCGGCTGCGGTGGTCGGTGACCAGCGGTGAGGGGGCGTCCCTCAGAAAATGTTGGCCCACCTGTGGGATGAGATGTTGTTGTTGAGCGCCTGGCCCGAGCCGGAGCCCGTGTTCGCGTCGAACGCGTAGAGACGCAGATCCGACAGACCTACACCGTTGGCGACGCCTCTCCGGGCGCCCGTGTAGTTCAGCCCCCAGTACACCCATACGTCATCCAGGGCGCCGGGGTAGCCGTCGTTGTGGAGCGAGCTGACCTGGTTGCGGCACGAGCCCCAGTCCGGAGCCTCGCCGGACCAGTCGTCGCACCAGTTGGTGTATCCGGTGTCGTAGTAGACATGGAGGAACCCGGTGGCGGCCGGGGCCGGGGGAGCGGATTCGGAGGCCTGTGCGGTGAGGGGCGCGACGCCCACGGCCAGTGCCGCGATCGCCGTGCCGATCAGGAGGGTGTGTACCTTGCGCATGTCTTCTCCTCGTTGGGTCCTCGTTGCGGTTGTCCCGCAGCTGTCGCGCGGTTTTCTCGCGGTTACGAATCCGTGCCGGCTGCCGAGGTGACGGCGCGGGCGCGGGGCAGTGCGGCGTGCTGGAGGCGGAGCCTGGTCTCGACGGCGGAACGGTGCTGCCGCCGGAGCTTGTCGGCGTACTGCCGGTCCAGCTCATCCGCCGTCCTGGCCAGACCCGAAGTGATCGCGCACCGGGCTTCGGCGACGGCGAGCCTGACCTCCTCCGTCCGGGGCAACGGGTGCTCCGGCGGAGGCAGTTGAGCCCGCAGCCGGGCCGGGCTCGGGTAGGGGTGGCCGGCCTTGCGCATACAGGCGGCCCAGGGCTTCACGGCCTCGGCGAACCGGGGGTCGCCGTTGACGTCGGACTGTCGCATCCCGGTCAGGCTGTCCTCGGTGAACTCTGCCTGGAACCACTCCTGGAGGTTTCCGTACAGGGTCCGGTCGGCATCCGACTGGCAGCCCCCGGAGCTGCGCTGGGCGACCATGCCGTCCGGGGCCTTCGCCGTCACGCCCTCCATTCGTTCGCCGTTGGCCGCTTTGAGTGCTGCGGCCCTGCGTCCGGACGGCAGAGCGCGGAAGTAGAGCTGGTTGGGATCGGTCGCCCGCACCCGGGCGAGCGCGCGTTGGATGTCGCTTCCGTATCCGTGCTCACGGGCCCAGGCCACGTCGTCGATGACGTAGGGGAATTCCCGGGCGTCCGGGACCGGGTTCTCCTTCACCGGCAGATAGACGAATCCGTGCCTCGCCATACAGTCGCGGAGCAGGATCTGGTCCGCCGTGAACAGCAGACTCTTCTCGCGCGAGGTCGGTTCGCGCGCCGGTTGCCGCCCGGAGCCGGCGGACGAGTGAGAGGCGGTGGAGTGGGACGGTGGGTCGGAGACCGCGTGGACGACCGCCGGCACCGCCAGGGCCGCGCAGGCCACGACAGCGCCGACAGCGACAAGCCGGCGTCCCCCGCCCGCACTTCGCAACAGTGCCATGACCGCTCCCCCGTGACGTTTCCCTGGTTGGGCCGGTGCCGTACGGCCGTCTCCCCACCAGGGTGCGGTCCGGCCGACCGGAGCACGAGGCGTTTCAGCGAGGCCTGAAAAGCTCAGGTCAGCGCCTTGCCGGCGGGGATGCGGCCGTGCAGCAGGGCGGCGCCCAGCGGGGTGAGGGAGTGCAGGACGTGATTGCCGATGCGCCGGCTGTGGACCAGGTTGGCGGCGGCGAGCGCGTGCACATGCTGGCTGGCGGACGCGGGGGAGACACGGAGTCTGCGGGCGAGTTCGCCGGTGGTGGCGGTGTCGTGCAGGGCGGCGAGCGTACGGGCGCGGGTACGGCCGAGGATGGCGTGCAGAGCCTGCGGGGTGGTCCCGGTCACGCTGTCGGAGGTGTCGTGCCCGACGGGGTAGACCAGGACCGGTGGTAACTCCGGGTCGGCCAGGGACACGGGCGTACGCCAGCAGAAGTACGAAGGGACGAGCCGCAGTCCCCGCCCGGCGAGCCGCAGGTCGCGGTCGAGTGGATAGTCCGCGTGCAGCACCGGCGGCTCCCAGCGCATGCCGGGGCCGAAGGAGCTGAGCAGTCCGTGCACGCCGCCGTCCCGCAGGGCCCGTGCGCGCAGGGCGCGGTCGCCCTCGGCCAGGGTCTGGGCGTCCGTCCAGTCCGGGGCGATCACCGCGTGGTGGACGGTACGGACGGCGGCGGCCAGGTCGGCCATCCGGTCGTGGTCGCCGCCCGCGAGATCCCGCAGCCAGGGCCGGGGCGGGGTGCGGCGCGCGGTCACCCCGCCGCCCAGTTGGCGCAGTTCACGCCGCAGCCGCCCCGGGCGGGTGGCCCGTATCGCGTCGAGGCCGCAGTCGAAGCCCGCAGCCGCCGCGGCGGGGGTCAGAAAGTCGGGCGTGTAGCCCCTGTTCGGGGTCAGCGCTGCCAACAGCCACACCGATCGGGTCAGTTGCCGTTGTGCGACCACGTCGAGGGCGCGGCGGCGCCAGGTGCGGAAGACAGGTGCGCCCCGCCCCGGACAGTGCAGCTGCTGCAGGCCGAGCACCGTCTCCCATAACGGATCGAGTTCCGTGGCGACCTGGACGCGTGCCAGATCCTCGGCGGTGAAGTGAAGACGTAACACAGCCTTGTTCCCCCCAATGCGCTGCGTGTCATTACTGCGGCGCTCGCGCCGACCGTCACGACATGTGTAGCGCGAAAAGTTTGTTCAGTGTCCTGGAAGGGACGGTGAACAAACGGATCGGAACAATCGGCCACCCCCGCAGGTGCCGACCGCGGTACGGGACTGCCGCTCAGCGCACGCCGGCCGGGGCCGCCTCGATGCCCTGGGCGTAGCGGAAGAGACCCGTCGGGTCGTAACGCCGCTTGACCTCGGTCAGCCGCCGGTAGTTCGCGCCGTAGTACGCGGACCGCCACGGCCGCAGATCGGGGTCGGGGAAGTTCACATAGGCCGCGTCCGTGCCCAGTTGGCGGCTCAGGGTGTGGTGCGCCGCCCGCGTCTGGTTCACCAGCTCGGCCGCCTCGCCGTCCGGCGTACCGGCCTTCCAGTGCGCGCCGATGTCGATGACGAACGTCGCGTCCCGGTGCGGGAACGCGGTCTCGCCGGGGCCGGGCGCGTCGCTCCGTACGCCCATGGCGAAGAGGGTGATGTAGCCGGTGCCGCCGGACGGTCCGGGGCGCCAGTCGCGTACCCACCCGATGACGGACTCGACCGTGTGCGGCTCCAGCCACCGGTCGGGGACCAGCGACTTCGAGGCCATCGCGCCCACCTCGGGCGCCGCCATCAGAAAGTCCTGGGCCGCCCAGAACTGCCGCTCCTCGATGACCAGCCGGTCCATCTCCAGGTCCAGCACCCCGGCCAGAGCGCGGCGCAACTCGTCCTCCGTGCCGAGCCGTTGACCGAGCACATTGAGTACGGGCGCGCCGCTGCCCGGGTGCGAGAAGCCGACCCGTACGTCGAAGTCGCCCGCCACGTCGGCCCGCAGGGCATCCTGCAGCTCGGCCATGACGCGGACCCCGGCGTCGAGCCCGAAGGTCAGGTCGAAGACCGTGGCCCGCAGCTCACCGACGGGGACGGCGTCGAAGGTGAAGCCGGTGTTGATACCGAAGTTGCCGCCCGCGCCGCCCCGGCAGGCCCAGAACAGATCGGCGTTCTCCCGCTCGCTCGCCCGCACGACACTGCCGTCGGCCAGCACCACCCGGGTCGACAGCAGCCGGTCGCATGTCATGCCCCACTTACGGTCGTTGAAGCCGAGCCCGCCGCCGAGCGTCAGCCCGGCGACCCCGACGCCCGGACAACGGCCGCCCGGAAAGTACAGGTTGGCCGCCCTGGCCGCGTACACGTCCGAGTTGGTCGCCCCGCCGGCCACCGTCAGCGTCCGGCCCCCGGTCACCGCCACCTGCCGCATCCGCCGCAGCTGGATCAGCAGCCCGCGCGTGGTCGAGTACCCGGCGTAATTGTGCCCACCGGCCCGCGTCGCCAACGGCACCCCGTGCTCCCCGGCCCACCGCACGGCGCTGCGCACATCCCCCTCGGTCGCACAGGCCACGATCCCGGCGGGCCACACGTCGGCGTACCGCAGATTGTCGGGGACGGCGAGCAGGCCGTACTCGTCCTGGCCGGGCCGGTAGAGTCCGGCCGCCGGACTGAGCTGCTTGCGCAGCGCGCTCCAGGCGGCGGCGCCGGGCACGGCGGACCGCGCCACGGCCGCCCCCGCACCCCGGGCGGCAACCCCACCCACGATCCCCACGGCCGCGGCCCGGGCCCCCAGCCGCAGCACGTCACGTCGACCGGTCACAGAAACCCCTCTCACGATGACCGCGCACGATACGCAGTGTCACCATGATGGCGAACTCCAGTGACGGACCGTCAGTGCCGCACCGCCCAGCTACTTCGCGGTCTCAGCGGCGCGCGCCGAGAGCGCCGAGACCTCGGCCGCCGCACGCCGGTCCCGCCCGGTGAGCTTCCAGGCGGCGAGCCGCGCGGCCATGGCGGGCGTCGGCGGGAAGACGCCGAGCTGCCCGAGCATGGTCATGTCGTCCCGCACGGCCTCGTGCCCGACCACCTTCCCGTCGCGCACCGTCAGTACGTGGATCTGCTCGTAGTCGATCTCACGGCCGGTCGGCGGGACGATCTTGTCCAGCTTCTCGTCACGAAAGAGCACGAACGGCCCGGTCTGCCGCCCCTGCATCCGCACCCGGACGAACACCTGACCGCGCTCGGCGTCGACACCCGTGTCGAGAACGGGGAACCGCAGACCGTCGAAGGCCGAACGCATCCACGCCCCGGAGGCAAGCACCCCGGCAGGACCGGGGATCGCACAGGCGACGGGCGAGTTGAAAGACTCCCGATTACGAAAGTCAGCGCCGACAACCTCGGCGGCAAGCGCCGCGTCGCCGGTCTCGATGACCTTGAAGAGGGAATGCGCGCTACCGATGGCACTGTCGGCCATGGGAACTCCTGCGGTGAGGTGCGATGAGTGGGGGTGACCTCGTCAACTCAGGCCAACGAGAGCCCCATTGAATCACCGCACCAAGCGCGAAGCGGTCAGACGCGTAGTCGAGCCTTACGTCAAGGAGATGACGCACCAGACGACCTTTCCGCCCGTGGGCAGAAGGCAGTAGTCCCATTCCTTTGAGATCTCGCCCACGATCAGCAGCCCTCGGCCGCTCTCCGCGTCCTCGGAGGGGCGGGCGTTGGCGATGGGCGGACGATCGCTGGGGTCGGCCACTTCGGCGATGAGCTGGGATTCGTCATGGCGCAGGGTCAGTGTGAGGGATCCAGCCGGCGTCTCCGGAGGAACGTGCTGTACGGCGTTGGACACCAGTTCGCAGACGGCCAGTTCGGTCGTGTCGATCTTCTCGTCGGCCACCTGCCAAGCACGAAGGACGTCACGCACATGCCGCCTGGCCCACGGCGCCGCCTCGGCTTTGGCGTCGAGTACGAGCGTGCTGACATGGGGCTCAGCCATCATGGTCTGCCTCGCCGCGCGTCGTGGTGGCGACGAACACGCTGCCCTTGATCCTCGCGGCCAGCTCGTCGCGCATGAACGCCGCCAGCTCGGGTTCGGGGTGGAAGCTGTCCATGCTCACGGACACGACCGCGGGCGCCGCTTCCGACCGGCAGGTTTCCACCATGTCGTGCCACACCTGCAAGCGATGGCCGGGGCCGTCCTCCTCGAAGATGTCCGCCAGTTCGAACCCGCCCTGCCCGGCGAAGTCCGCAAGCGTCTGGCGGGCTCTCCGCACGGTCGCCTCGTCCATGGTGTCGAGGACGCGGAAGTAGCCGTACAAGCGGGGCCGGGGCGTTGCTGTCTCCATGCCGTTGCTCCTGTGCTTCGAGGGGCTGAGGACACACGCAGCATGGGCGGCGCAGCGAGCGGATCGTCATGGCGGCGCCGCATGCGAAGTTATGCGTGAGCTGCATGGACAGCCGGACATCAGCTGCTTACCGTCCGTAGGCTTGGCATCGCACATCGCACATCGCTCCGCGCCGCCTTGGGGTACGAAATGGCACAGCAACAGATTCGGATCTGCCCGTGCGGCACACGACTGGCCCGCGACAACCGAGGCACGCTGTGCGGCGCGTGCGGGCGGCGGCAGACGAGCGCGGATGTCAGCCAAGCGCCCGATGTGCCTGCGGATTTCTGGCAGGACGAACGGTTACGTGAGGCGCTGGAGGCCTGGCACATCGGCCGTGTCTTCTACGCCTACCGCACACACCCTTGGCATGGCCGAGCGGTGTCGCAAGAGGTTCTTGCCGGATGGCTGGGGCTGACGCAAGCGCAACTGAGCCGCATGGAGAGCGCCGACAGTCCGCCGCACGACCTTCGTAAGCTCATGAGATGGGCGCATGGCTTGGGTGTGCCTGCCGACCTACTGTGGTTCAAGCTGCCCGGCGATGCTCAAGCCCGGAGCGTCAACGTGTCCGGCAGCCTGTCCGACCCATCGGCGGCATTCGCTGACCAGCCGAGCGACACCGCGAGCAGCACGGAGCACGAAGCCATGAGCCCACTCAATCGCCGGTCGGTACTGAAAGGCGGCATTGCCGCCGCAGCCCTGTCGGGCCTCGGCCGGGAGGAACTCCAGCGCGTCACCGCCGCGCTCGCGGATGCCCGGCGCCACCTGGACAAGCCGGTCGTCGATTACTTCCGTGGCCAACTCGACGCCGCCAAGCGGGACGACGGCGCACGCGGCCCACGCCGGACGCTGCCGGTGGTACTCGGCCTGCTCGCTGTGATCGACCACCACGCGCGCGATGTGAAGCCTGCCGTGCGGCGGGAACTGCTGTCGGTCGGTGCGGACGGGGCCGAGTTCGCCGGATGGCTCTATCGCGACGTGCATGAGCCGACCAGCGCCGGGTTCTGGTACGACCGAGCGATGGAATGGGCGCAGGAAGCGGACGACCCCGCGCTGCAAGGGTACGTACTGCTGAAGAAGTCGCAGATGGCATACGACAGCCGCGACGCGGTACGGGTCCTGACCCTCGCCCAAGCCGCCCGGCACGCTCGCTGGCAACTGCCGCTGCGCGTCCAGGCCGAGGCCACGCAGCAAGAAGCACTCGGGGCAGCCATGGTGGGAGAGCCCTTGACGGCTGTCCAGGACAGACTCGCGGCGGCCGAGGCGCTGCTCTCGCAGGCAGCCGACGACCCATCAAGTCTTGGTGCTTACTACACCGAGCACACTTTGCTGCTTCGCAACGCTGTGAGCTACACAGAGGCCGGCAAGCCAGGCATGGCTGTCGAAGTGTTCAACGAAGCCATGCGCGCCGGGACGCTCTCGGTGCGGGACGGTGGCTTCTTCAACGCACGGCGCGCATCCGCCTTGGCACTGAGCGGTGAACCTGACGAAGCGGCCCGCGTGGGTGCCGTATCCGCCACGGTCGCTCGTGCGATGAAGTCGGAACGCACGGTGCGCGTACTCAACGAAACGCTGCAAGCCCTGGCGCGGTGGGACAGCCGGCCGACGGTACGTGAGTTCCGAGCGTCGTTGCGGGCGGCTTAGGCCGTCAGCCAGTCGGTGACGGTGCGGATGACGAATGCCTGATACTCCCGGCTCTTGGGGTCGAGGTACTGCGGATCGTCGTGCATGGCGAAGCCATGTTGCGAACCGGGTACTTCGACGAGCTCGCACGGCGCGTTGAAACGGGGGACCGCCGCGCGGGACGACTCGACGGGTACGAGCGTGTCGGCGTCGCCGTGCACGATGAGTGTCGGTGCCTGCACGTCGCCGAGGGCTTCCTGGGGCTTGAGCCAGAACACCTCGTTGAGCAGCGGGCGACCGTGCTTGAGGGTCGGCGTGAACTGGATCGCGCCCTGCTTGTTCAGCTCTGCGGCCATCTCGTCGCTGATGTTGTCGTCCATCCAGTACGAGCGGCTGTCGATGGTGCGCTGCTTGTAGTCCAGCTGCGGATTGAACAACACCAGGCGGGAGACCTCGGCCGGTCGCCGGGCGGCGTAGTACGCGCAGATCCCGCCGCCGAAGCTTGCCCCGAGGAGCGTCACGTTCGGAGTGTCGACGCGGGCGCGGGCGAATGCCAGCATGACGCGGATGTCGTTGAGGACGGCCGCGAGGGTCAACTCCTCCTGTCGGCCTTCGCTCTCACCATGCGCGCGGAGGTCGAAACGCACCGAGGCGAGGCCTGCGGCGGCCAGACCGTCGGCGAGGCGCCCGAAGAAGCCGCCCTCTTCGCGTGTGACACCGCCACCGTGCACGAGCACGACGGCCCCGCCGGGATGCTCGCGGGGCATCACCAGGGTGCCTGCCAGGTGCAGACCGTCGAGGGTGCGAACCGTGACGCTGGATGTCGGCATGAGCAGCAGCGTACGGCGCGTGAGGGAAGGCCGACAGGACGCCCGGAGCGTCACGCGCCAGCGTCTGTTGCGGGCGTGGCTCCCCATGCGGTCAGGAGATCCGCCGTTTCGGGGTGGGGGTCGTGGTTTGCCCACCTCAATGGGGTCCAGCCTGTGCCGTGGTCCTCGGGGAGGTTCGGGTCGGCGCCGTGGGTCAGCAGGGTGCGGACCGTTTCTGTGTGGCCCCAGGAGGCGGCCGCGCACAGTGGGGTGCCTTCCGCGCCCGGGCCGGTGCTTTCGGTGTTCGGGGTGGCGCCGGCCAGGAGGAGCAGGTGGGCGATCTCGGGTTTGCCGTTCACGGACGCCTCGTACAGCGGGGTGGTGCCCTGGCTGTCCGGTCGGTTCGGGTCGATCCCGGCGCGGAGGAGTGTCTTCACAGCGGTGGTGTCGCCCTCCAGGATCGCTGCGAAGAGACGTCGGGTGAGCTTCTTTCGCCGCCGTTGGTTCATGGGAGCCGAGGCTAACGATCGGGCATGCGGTCGGGCCACTCATATCCCGACGGCGACGACGGCGGTGGTCAGACGCGTTGGGGGGTGATGACGGGTGTCCGTGCGGTGTCTCTCGTGCGGTCTGTCAGGAGGCGGGTGATGCGGTCCGGGGACACCGCGCGGGAGTAGAGCCAGCCCTGGCCCGTGTCGCAGCCGATGCCGCGCAGGCGTTCCGCCTGGCCTGCCGTTTCGACGCATTCGGCGGTGACCGTCAGGCCCAGGCGGTGGGCGAGTTGGACCAGGGCCTCGACGATCATCTCGTCCGCCGGGCTCGGGTGGGCGCCCTCGTCGTAGCGGAAGCCGCGGACGAAGGAGCCGTCCAGTTTCAGGACGGAGACCGGGAGACGGCTGAGGTAGGCCAGGTTCGAGTAGCCCGTGCCGAAGTCGTCGATGGCGATCCGTACGCCCATCTCGCTGAGCGCTTGCAGTGCTTGGAGCGGGCGGCCCGCCGAGCCCATCACCGCCGACTCCGTCAGCTCCAGTTGGAGCAGGGCCGGTGACAGGCCCGTCTCGGCCAGGATCTCCGCCACGTCGGACACCAGGTCGGAGTCCCACACCTGCCGTACGGCGACGTTGACGCTCACGAACAGGGGCTCGTCGTCCGGGTGTTCCTGTTGCCACTGTCTGGCCTGGCGGCAGGCCGTACGCAGCACCCAGCCACCGAGCTGCACGATCGAGCCGTCCTCCTCGGCGATGCCGATGAAGCGGTTCGGCGCGAGGGTGCCGAACTGGGGGTGGTTCCAGCGGACCAGGGCCTCCACGCCCCGTACGGTCCCGTCGGCCATGCCCACCAGCGGCTGGTACTCCAGTACGAACTCCTCCCGCTCGACCGCGGGACGCAGGGTGGAGGAGAGCGCCTGACGGGTCATCCGGTGGGCGTTGCGCTCCGGGTCGAAGAGCGTCCAGCGGGCCTTGCCGTCCGCCTTCGCCCAGTACAGCGTGGTGTCGGCGGCCTGCATCAGGGCGGTCGGTGTCGTGCCGGCCGCGGTGCGTTCGACGACGCCGATCGAGGCGGAGACGGAGAGCCGCTGTCCGGCGAGGTCGAACGGGAGCTGGAGCGCGGCCAGTACGGAGCGGGCGAGGGCGGTCAGCTGTTCCGTGCCGGTGGAGTCCTCGACGAGGATGCCGAACTCGTCGCCGCCGAGGCGCGCGACCAGGTGGTTACCGCTGCGGGTGCGGCTGTCGTGGTCGGCGCACTCGGTGAGCCGGCCCGCCACGGCGGCCAGCAGCCGGTCGCCGACGCGGTGTCCGAGGGTGTCGTTGACGGCCTTGAAGCCGTCCAGGTCCAGGTAGCAGAGACCGATCCGCCCTGTTCTGCCATCGGCGCCGCCCTCGCCGAAATCGCCGAACTCACCGGCCGTCTCGTCGTTCTCGTACGGCGAGGCGCCCAGCGTCGAGGACAGCCGTTCGAAGAACAGCGCCCGGTTGGGCAGCCGCGTGACCGGGTCGTGCATCTGCAAGTGGCGCAGCCGCGCCTGGAGTTCGCGCCGGTCGCTGATGTCGGCGATCGACAGCAGCACGCTCTCGCTCTCGGGTACGGGCGCGACGGTGACCTCGGCCCACAGCGCGCGGCCCTCCGCGTGCTTCAGCCGCCGGGTGCAGCGGAAGCGGGCCCGCCGGCCGCCCAGCACCTCGTGGTACGCGTGCCACGTACGGGCGTCCGACGCCAGGTCGACCAGGTCGGCGGCCGGCTGCTCGCGCAGCGCGGCCGGCTCGGTGCCGAGCAGTTCGCCGAGCGCTTCGTTGGCGCTGACGACGGCGCCGTCGTGGTCCAGCACTGCCATCGCGAGCTGGGCGGCCTGGAACGCGGCGCGGTAGTCGCGCAGCTCGGACGGTGTTCGGGCTGCCGCCGATCCGCCTGCCGTCGCTCTGGCCGTGGCTGTTCTCCCTACCGGGTGACGCTCCGTAACGGACGGGGGTGTGTCACCGACGGACGGCTGGGTGTCACCGGGCGCTGCGACTGCCGCTGATCGCGGCCCTTCGGAGGTTGCGCTCACGGCTCGCTCCCGCGGTGCAGTCGTGTCGTACAGGGGTGGTCGGGCCTTTCGGGGCCGGGAAAGTGTGCCGATCATAGAGGTTTTGAGGGGGCCCGTTCCAGCTCCGTCGTGATGAACGGGATAACGGAGCGCCGACGATCTGTCATCGGACGATCGTTTCTGCGCGGCTGTGGCCCAGGCCGGCCGCCTCGTGATCGGTTGTGACTTTCCGTGTAACCCCGGGGTGTCGGGCTCCCCACTCGATTGGGGCATTGGAACAGGGCATTCCATCCGAAACCAGAACAAGGTGGGTGAGGTGTCCCGCATTCCGTAGCCGGAGGTCGACGTGGAGCGTCAGCAGACACCCGGGGGAGTGGACCGGCCGCGGCTGCGCAGCGTCGCGGCCGCCCTGACCTCCCTCATGGCGCTCGCCGCCACCTCGCTGGTCGCCGGGCCGACCGTGGCCGCGACGCCCACGTCGATGGGTGCCTGCGCGCTGCCCAGGACCCCCGTGCACCACTCGGCGGGGCTCGACACCTGGAACAACGCCTACCCCCGCCCCGACCACGCGCTCGACGCCGTGATGATCTTCCTGTCCTTCCCCGACTCCCGGCCGCTGACCGAGCCGCGCGACCTGGTCGCCGACCACTTCCCCGCCACCAGCCAGTTCTACGAGCGGGCCTCGTACGGGAAGTTCGCGCTGCGCGTACACCCGGGGAAGCGCTGGCTGACGATGCCGCACCCGTCGACCTCGTACCGCATAACGCGTGACTGGGACCCGGTGGACCGCGCCGCGTATCTGCGCGACGCGCTGCGCGTGTCCGACCCCGGCGTCGACTTCTCCAAGTACGACCTGGTCTATCTGGTCGCCGACCCGGACGCGCCGGGGGTCGACTCGGACGCCACGAAGGTCGTCAACTTCGACGCGCCGATGCGGGCGGACGGTACGGACATCAAGCGCGCCGTCACCGTCTTCGAACGGCATCCGCCGGACCGCAATGTGCTGGCCCACGAGACCGGGCATGTCTTCGACCTGGCCGACCTCTACCACCGGCCGGCCGACGGCAAGGGCGACTGGGACACGTACGTCGGCGACTGGGACGTGATGGGCAGCCAGTTCGGCCTCGCGCCCGACTTCTTCGGCTGGCACAAGTGGAAGATGGGCTGGCTGGACCCGCGCCAGGTGCGCTGCGTCCGGCCGACCGGCACCACCCTGCTGACGCTGGAGCCGATCGCGGCGGCGCCGGCTGTCGGCGGGCGCGCCGGGACCCGGCTCGCGGTGGTCAGGACCGGCGCGGAGAGTGCGGTGGCGATCGAGGCGCGGGCGGCGACCGGCAACGACGCGCACACCTGCACCGAGGGCGTGCTGATCTACAAGGTGCGCGGCGGTACGGCGTCGGGCGGCGGGCCCATCGAGGTGGTGGACACGCATCCGCACAGCGAGGCGTGCTGGGACCGGTCGGTGTATCCGCCGCTGGCCGACGCGCCGCTGGGGGTGGGCGAGACCTTCACCGTCCCGGGGAACGGCGAGCGGATCACGGTGGAGGTGGCGGACCGGACGTCGACCGGCGCGTACACGGTGAAGATCACGACGAGCCCGCCGGAGTAAGCGATGGCAGGACGGGAGAAGGCCCCTCGCCGGAGCGAGAGGCCTTCTCCCTGTCTGTGCGCCGCCAGGGACTCGAACCCCGGACCCGCTGATTAAGAGTCAGCTGCTCTAACCAACTGAGCTAGCGGCGCTTGCTGACGTCGTAGACCTTAGCACCCGGATCGGCCGGAAGAAAAATCGGTTACGGAGGCCGCATCCGAGGCCGTATGCCGTGGTCAGGGCGGGTCCGGCGGAACGGTCACGAGCAGGAGCGCGGCAGCCGCCCCGCCGTTGTGGCGAGCGTCGCACGGGCCGCCGAGCGGACCGCCCGCACACAGGCCCACAGCAGCACCTCGGGCCCCGGCAGCCAGGGGTGCCGGGTGTCCGGCGCCACCACCCAGCGGGGTCCCGCGGCGGCCCCGGTCGCGCCCGGGGTGAGCGGGGGTACGGTCACGGCGTCGCCGGTGCCGTGGCACAGCAGCGGCGGTACGCCGGCCTCCTGGCCCTCGTCGTCGGCCGCGCAGCCCCACTCCTCCCAGGACAGCAGGGCGGGTAACCGCTGGGCGGTGCCGGGGGCGGCGAAGAGCAGCGTCCTGCCCCGGTGCACCGCGACGGGCCCCGACCCGGGGCCCTCGCCCCAGAGCCGGTCCAGCATCCGGCGGCCGAACATCGCGGGGGTGTTCACCACGTCGAAGGCGGAGCCGCAGGGCAGCACGCCGGGTGCGGTCGGCCGGGCCGCCCAGAGGGAGAGGGTGGACCGGGGACAGGGACCGGCCGAGGCGAGCCAGTCCGCACCGGCAGGGGTGACCTGACCGGTCTGGTGGGAGCCCTCGTCGCGGAGGAGGCCGAAGATGTCGGTCCGGCGCTCGTCGTCACTCGTGCCGGGGCTCAGCGGGGATTCATCTCGTAGCCATGCGGTCATGGCAACAAGATCTACCGGCAGTAACGGTTCTGTATCTGAGAGTTTCCCGAAGCCGGGACAGAGCGCGGTGCCCGGGGGTAACCTACGTCCCGGCATATGCCATATGAGTGGTTGGCGGGCCGGTCAGGGCCCGCCACGAGACCTGTCACAGGCGGCCACGGGGCCGCTCGGAGGCAGTCGCCGTGCCGGTGACGGGTGACGGCCGGGTCGCCCGGCCGGTCACTTCTCCGCGAGACCCTCGCCGCGCAGCAGGTCACGGCCGAATTCGACCATCCGCTTCGCGTAGTCCTCCGTCCACTCCGCGCGCTCGGCGATGTCCGCGGCCGTCAGCCGGTCGAACCGCCGCGGATCGGCGAGCTGGGCCGCCGCGACCGCCTGGAACTCGACGGCCCGGTCGGTGGCCGCGCGGAACGCGAGCGTCAGCTCCGTGGCCCGGGTGAGCAGGGCGGCGGGGTCGTCGATGGACTCCAGGTCGAAGAAGTGCTCCGCGTCGGCCACCGCCTCGGAGGGCTCGAAGAGGAGAGGCGCGGGCCGCAGCCGCCGCCGCTCGCTCCGCTCGGGATCCCGCATGTGTTTTCCTCCTGCTCGTGCCTGCCGATGTCGGTCAGGTGCTGCTCGGCCACCGTCCATTGTCCAACCCGGCGCAAGTACGCCTCATGGGGTCCAGTTCACCCGGTGTGCGGAAAGGTGCGCCAGCACCGCGTGGTTCGCTTCCCAGCCGTCCGGGAATTTGACCGTCACGCCCAGCTGGACCGGTTCCGTCGAGGGGTGTTCGTCCAGCAGTTCGGGGACGCCGGCGCGGCAGACCACGATGCAGGCGTGGCGGTGGCGGGAGGCGAGGACGCAGAGGCGGCCGGTCTCCAGGTGGAAGGCCGTGGCGTCCGGGCGGCCCGACAGCGGGTGCAGGACGACCGTGACGTCGAACTCGCGGCCCTGCAGACGGTTCGCCGTGTCCACGGCGACGCCGGTCACGCCCAGCTCGGCGAGGGCGGCGCGGACCGCCGCCGCCTGGTCGCGGTGGGCCGTGCCGACCGCGATACGGTCCGCCGTCAGCGGGACCGGTTCGTCGGAGCGTTCGCTGGTCGCCGCGCCGCCGCGGTCCAGCAGGCGGCGGACGACCGTCGCCACCGCCCGTACCGCCTCGGGGTCCGTACGGGGTGTGCGGCGGGCGGGCAGCTCCAGCAGGCCCCAGCCGGAGGCCGCCGCCTCGTCCAGCACCCGGTCGGGGCCCGAGCCGTCGGACGGGACGGTGAAACCCAGCAGCCGGTCGCCGTCGCCGGTGCCGCTGCGGAACGGGGTGTACGGGTAGAACGCGGCCGACACCAGCGGCGCCGCCGACGCGGGCAGCCGCCAGGAGACCGGCAGCCGGTGCTGCGGCAGCTCCGGGTTGTGCGCGAGGAGCGTCGAGACCGCGCTCGCCGAGGGGTCGTACGACAGGCCCGCCCACTGCTCGGCGCCCACCACGCTGAACGGGTCCAGCTGGCCGGGATCGCCGACGAACAGGGCCCGCTCGAACAGCCCGGCGACGGCCAGCAGCGCGTCGGACCGCATCTGGTACGCCTCGTCCACGATCGCGTGCCGCCACGGCTCGACGCCCTGCACATGCGCCCACTTCGCGGCCGTGGAGACGACGACGTCGAGCCCGGCGAGATCGGCGGCCTTGGCCGACTTGCGGACGCCCGGCAGCTCGTCCAGCACCTTGTCGTACGGATCGGGGTCGTTGCTGTGCAGCCGGCCGACCGGCAGCTCGGGGTCCTTCTCGGCGAGCCGCGTCACCAAGTCGTCCACCTGCGCGTTCGTCTGCGCGACGATCATCAGCGGCCGGCCCGCCGCGGCCAGCTCCAGCGCCGCGCGCACGACGAGCGTCGACTTGCCGGCGCCCGGCGGGGAGTCCACGACGATCCCGCGATGCGCGCTGTGCAGCGTGTCGTACAGGATCGCGTCGGTGGCGCGGGTGGCTTCGGCGCTGGGGTCGAACGTCAGGGGCGGGGCCGTCACAGCAGATCCTCCTCCGTTACCGGATCAGGCTCCGGCAGGGTCGGGGTCCGGTCGGTGTCCGGAGGGCCGCCGTGGGTCCACGGCGTGTCCTCGGGGTCGGGCAGCTTCGCGCCGCCGCGCTGGTCGTGCTCGAACAGCGTCCAGGCGATCAGATCGCCCTTCTCCGGCACGGATCCCGGCGCGGGCTCCTTGCTGCGGCCCATCCGGTCGGTCAGCCGCAGCACCACCTGCGCGTCCGGGGCCGGCGGGGACTCGACGAACTCCGCCGACTGCGGTTTGCCGTCCAGCGAGCGGTACACCTTCGTCCGCTCACCGAGCCGCGGCGCGTCGTCCGTCCGCACCGTCACCAGCGGACGCGGCGCGGGGCGTTTGCTCTCGCTGTACGCCATCACCACCTCCGTCACCTCCCCGACGAACGCCTCGCCCGCCAGCCGGCGGCCCGCCAGCACCAGCGGGTCGTCCAGCGCCTCCTGCGCCTCCAGCTGGGCCTGGGCGCTCTCGCGCGCCGCCAGCTTGCGCGCCGCCGTCACCGCGTCGTCGCGCCGGGGCTGCGGCGGCTCGCCCGCGCGCACCCGGTCCCGGTGGCCGGTGAACGACCAGCGGTCGCGGGTCCAGCGGTCGGTGACACGGGCGCCCTCCGGCAGCTCGCGCAGCAGGTCGAGGCCGTGCCACACCGCGTCCCAGGTCGGCCGCATGACACCGGCCAGCAGCTCGCGGATGTCGCGCTCGGCAGCCGTCAGCCGGCCCAACTGCTCGTCGGCGTACGCGCCCTCCTCGGCGGACGCCAGCGCCTGGCGCGCACGGTCGTAGCGGTCGATCGCCGGGGCCAGCAGCCGGTTGTCGAACGCCGGGTCCGTGGCGGGCCCGGCCGGCGGGCAGAGCAGCTGCCCCGTCGCGTCCCGCCGCAGCTCGGCCCGGAGCGCCGCCTCGGCGCCCGTGAGACCGTCCGGCGGGTCGATCCACGCGAGCAGCGCGCCCAGGTGCTGGTCCTCCAGATTCGACTGGCCCGTCGCCCAGTGCCGGTTCAGCAGATCCGTCATGGCGGGCAGCAGCGAAGAGCCCGGCACCCGGGCGCGCTCGCCGTAGTGCGTCAGCCAGCGGCCGAGCAGCGGCACCCGCGCCGGCGCCGGGTACGGGGTGTCCGGGTCGTCCTCCGCCGTGCGCCGGAACCGCATCGAACGGCCCAGCAGCCGTACGAAGTCGACCCCCGGCCTGTTCGGCACGATCAGCTGCGGCGCGTCGGCGCACAGCTCCACCTCGACCTTGACCCGCTTCCCCGTCTCCGGGTCGCTCTCGCTGCGCTCGGCCGGCTCCACGTCGTCCGCGTACGACTCCAGATACGGCAGTACGGCGTCGGCCAGCTCGGCGAGGAACGCGAACCGCAGGTCGCGGTCGCGCGGCTGGGCCACCGTCAGCAGCCGTGGCGCCGTGCGGTCCGTGCCGACGAGCGCGCCGAGCGGCGCGCCCGCCTCGCCCGCTGTGGTGAGCGGTACGAGGACCAGCGGCGCAGGGGAGATCCTGCGGTGCCGGACGGTCGTCAGCGGCCTGGCCCGGCCGCTCTCCACCGCCTCCAGCCGGGCGAGCGTACTGATCAGCGACATCAGCGGCCCGCCCGCGCCTGCTCCAGAACCTGGGCCTGTTCCAGGGCCTGCCCTCGCGTCGGCGCCTCGGCCTGCCTCGGCACCTGCGCCTGGGCCAGCGCCTCGGCCCGCAGCGCCGCCGCCCTGCGCAGCGCGGCCACCGTCGGATCGGCGGGGTCGCCCGCCTCCCCGTGCGCCGCCGCCAGCACGGCGCCGACCGTGGTCAGGCCGCCCAGCTCGCCCCGTACCCCACGGCCCAGCGACTCGACGGCGCCCGCCGTACGGGCCCGGTCCCGGCAGTGGAACGCCAGCTCGCAGGCGGCCAGGCACTCCGGCGCGTACGCGGCGGGCACCGACTCGACGGCGCTGGTCAGCTCCTCGCCCGAGCGCAGCTCGACGTCGAACGTCGTGCCGTCGGGGAGCGTGGCGGCGATGTCCTCGATCCGGGTCAGCCGCGCCAGCTGCCGGCGGGTCACCGCCAGTTGCTTGCGGACGTCCACGACCGAGGCCGTCGGCAGGTTGGAGAAGTCCTTGGGGCAGACCAGCAGGACCCGGTGGTCCACCGAGGCGCCCGGGGCGTGGGCGGCGACCTGCTCCAGCGCCAGCACGTACACGGCCGACTGGCGCGCGGCGGCGCCCACCTTCGCCGCGTCGGCCGAACCGTCGATCATCGGGAACGACTTGATCTCCACGACCGTCCAGCGGCCGTCGGGATGCACCACCACGGCGTCCGGCTCCAGATACGCCGGTGAGCCCGCCACTTCGAGCGCGAGCAGCGGATGGTCCAGCAACGTCCACCCGCCCGCCACGGTCGCCTCACGCAGCGCCAGCGCCGTACGGGCCGTGCGGCCCTCGGGCCCCGCGGCCGACAGGTCCGGTACGAGCGAGTCGCCCGGCACGGGGGCCGGTGACGGCACCGGGCTGCGGGTGCCGAGCCGCTCGTGCACCAGCCGCAGCAGTTCCGTACCGCCGTCGCCCTTCACCTTCGCCTCGAACGCGTTCCCGCGCATGAAGGCGAACTGGGACTGGCCGAAGGGGGCGGGTGAGCCGAGCGCGGTGGCGAGCGCCGCCTTGTCCACACCCGCGCCGTCCAGCAGGGCGCGTCTGCGGCAGCCGGGGTTCGCCGCGAGAGCGGCCAGCGCGCGTGCGTCCAGCGGGTGCGGTGCGACGGCGGGGCCGCGCAGCTCAGCGAGCCGCTGCCTGAGTGTCGTCCGGGACGCCTGCGGCGTCGCCTTCGGGACCTTCGTCGTCGGGATCGACGGCGGCTGCGCCGGAGGTACTGGTGCGGGCCCGCTGCCCGGGGAATCGCTCACCCGCCGAAGTCTCGCACCCACCGCTGACAATCGCGGTCCTGCGGGGGGCGGCTGCGGGGTGTGACAGCAGAGTCAGCACGGCATGCGTGAGGCGGGAGCTGGTGGTCGACGCCGTCTCGTCCATCCGGTCGCGCAGCCGGTCGGCCAGCGCGAGCGCGGGCTTGGTGAGCAGCGCGCCGACCGCCATCACGGCGGCGCCGGCCACGGCGTCGAGCAGGTAGTGGTTGGCCGTGCCCATCACGACCACGGCGATCAGCAGCGGGTAGGCCACGCCCAGCCACTTCATCAGCGGGGTGCGCGCGTGCCGCCACAACAGCACCCCGCACCACAGCGCCCAGCCGACGTGCAGGCTCGGCATCGCCGCGTACTGGTTGGTCATCCCGCCAAGCCCGCGCGGCGCGCTCGCCTGCGCGCCCCACCAGCCGTACGAGCTGTACTGCGCCATGGTGTCGACGAAGCCGTGTCCGGCGCTGAGCAGCCGGGGCGGACAGGTGGGCAGCAGGGTGAAGCCGACCAGCCCGAGCAGGGTGGAGAGCATCAGCCAGGTGCGCGCCGCCCGGTACACGGCGGGGCCGCGCCGGAAGACCCAGATCAGTACGGCGGGGGTCACGAGGTAGTGCAGCGACGCGTAGGCGAAGTCGGCGGGTATGCCGAGGGCCGGGGTGCTGGTGAACAGCCGGTTGAGCGGGTGCTCGGCGTTGAGGAAGAGCGTCTGCTCTATGCGCAGGATCGTCAGTCCGTGGTCGACCGCCGTCGAGACGTCACCGCGCGCCAGGAGTCTGCCGCCCGAGTAGGCGGCGTAGACGACGACTATCAGCAACAGCTCCGCCCACCAGCGAGGCCGGGGGCGCGGCCGCCTTTGCGGCTCGCTGGTGCTGTACGACATCCGGACGATCTCCATCATGTTGTAATGCAGCTTTTGGCCGACGTTCAACCGTACGGTGCCGTACGCCTGGCCTTCTCGGCGGGTGTCCTTCGGATCAACGTACGAAACATCATCACCCCAATGGTGAGGGACGCGAAGATCCGCCCGGAGGTTGCCCTGAGGTCAGGTGCGCGATGATGGACCGGCACTTGTCTGTGACACCTCCAGGGAGAGCCTCCATGGCACCGCGCATCCTGCTCGTCCGGCACGGTCAGACGGCCTGGTCGCTGTCCGGCCGGCATACCGGCAGGACGGACATCCCGCTGCTCGACGAGGGCCGCAGGGGCGCCAAGCTGCTCGGCGAACGGCTGCAGCGCGCACCGTGGTCGGGGCTCGCGGGCGCCGAGGTGCGCACCAGCCCGCTGGTGCGGGCGGCCGAGACCTGTGAGCTGGCCGGGTTCGGGGACCGGGCCCAGCCGTGGGACGCGCTGCTGGAGTTCGACTACGGCGGCTACGAGGGACTGACCCCCGCGCAGATCAAGTCGGACCGCCCCGACTGGTTCATCTGGCGCGACGGCGTGCCGGACGGGGAGACCCTGGCGGACGTCTCGGCCCGCGCCGACGAGGTCGTGGAGTGGGCCAGGTCGGCCGACCGGGACGTGCTGGTCTTCGCGCACGGCCACATCCTGCGCGCGATCGGGGCGCGCTGGCTGGGGGAGGACGTGTCGTTCGCGGCGCGGATCAGGCTCGACCCGGCGTCGGTCTCGGTGCTGGGCTGGGCGTACGAAGCGCCGGCGGTCGAGGTCTGGAACGACTCGGCGCATCTGGAGGGCTGACCGGAGGTTCTACGGCAGCGGGTCCGGCGCGCGGAGGTATGAGGGCGGCGCACGGGTACCGGGACGGCGCTCGAAGTGCCGGGGCGGCGTGCGGGTACGGGTCCGGCGCGCGGCCTCACATCGCGCGCGGGTCCGTCACCGCGTGGCGGTCCAGGAACGCGCTCACCTCGGGCAGCCGCCGCTGCGGCCGCAGCACCCGCGCCGTCGTCGCGAGCATCCGCTGGATCCGGGCCGACTGGACCTCGTCCAGCAGGTCGAGCACCTGCTGCCCGGCGGCAGCCGCCTCGTCCGGCGCTCCCGCCCGCGCCAGGTCGGTGGCCAACTCGGCGCGGTAGAGCGCGAGGTTACGGGTGAAGCGCGGGTCCTGGAGCACCGTCGCCCGGTACGCGTGCCCCGCCGCGGCGGCCCAGTCGCCGAGCGTCGCGTGGCACTGCGCCTCCAGCCACTCCAGCTCCGGTTCGCCGAAGAAGGACATCCACTCGGGGTCGGCGTCCGAGGGGCCCGCGGCGAACAGGTCGTGTGCCTGCCGCAGCGCCTGTTCGCAGCCCGTACGGTCGCCGAGCCCGGCCCAGCCGCTCGCCTCGCGCAGCGCGAGCAGCGACAGCAGCCGGGCCGACGACAGATGCCGCGCGGCCCGCCGGCCGGCCTGGGCCGCGCGTACCGCCTCGCGGTGCCGGCCCGCGTCCTTGGCGAGGAACGCCGTGTTGCAGAACGCGTGCGCCTCAAGCGCCGGGTCGTCGGCGACCCGCGCGGTCGCCAGCGCCTCGGCGTAGTGCGAGCGCGCCTCGTCGAAGCGGCCCGAGTCGTGCGCCAGCCAGCCGACCGAGATGGCGAGTTCGCCGGCGCCCGAATGCAGCCGGTCGGTGGTGGATCTGCTGGCGGCCGCGCCCGCGTCGAGCAGCGCGTACGCGTTGCGCAGCGGCAGCGCGGCCCTGCGGTAGAGCCCGTCGGCGCCGTGCCGGTCGTCGAGCAGCCGGATCCGGCGTACCTCTTCCTCGACGGCGCGGACCTCGGCCTCGCCGACCCGCCGGGGTGCGGGCAGGGCGGCGGTGGGTACGGCGACGGCGGGCGCGGTGCCGAGACCGAAGGCGGCAGCCGCCACCGTGGCGGTGCCGCTCGTCATGAATGCGCGACGCAGCACGTCGCTCTCCTCGCTGGTATGGCTGTGGTCCGGCCTGTCCACGACGGGCCGCGCCGCCCGGCCGCGTACGGTTTCGCGTGCCGAGAAGCCCAGGTCCGCCAGGGCGAGCCCGGGGAACATATGGAGAAATACGCGCTCGTACGCGTAGTTGGGACAGCGGATCTCGCCTGCCTCCACCCGACCGATATAACGGGCGTCGCACGCGACGTGTTCACCGATCTCCCGTGCGGCCCTGCGCACGGCGGCCGCGAACTCGCCCGGCGAGCGGTTGCCCCGCAGCCGACGGAAGACGAGGTTGGGAACTGCCCGTGACGACGCCATGGCGGAGCCCTCTCTTGGTCCGGCGGGGCAAGAACGTACCTGCTGTGACGACCCACTTACGCAGGGTTTGCCTACAAACCGGATATCTCACCCATGATCTGCCATGAAGTGCCATCCTTTGCGGCGGTGTGCCGCCGTAGCTGTTGACGTTGTTCCGCGTTGAACCATCTGGAGACGCAGAACGTGTTCTTCAGCGACGAGGAGGTTGTTTCCCTTGTTGGATGTGGAGGTCGGCATGGAAGCCAGCCCTGGCTCAGGAACGACTGTTCAGCACACGCCCAACCAGGAGTACGGCGCACCTCCCGGGGATGCGACGGAGCCCTGTGACCTCGTAACGGTTCCGGCCCGGCAGGGACTTGAGGCGGTGGACATCCTGCGCCGCGGCACCACGCCGGAGGTGGGCCCCGTCCTGCACGACGGATCCTGCGACACCCTCGGCTTTCTGGTCCCGCCCGGCACCGCAGAGGCCTGGGACGTCCCCGGCAGCGCGTGTACGAGGACCGACGGGCGCGGACTGCGGATCCCCGCCGAGGAACCGCCGGTCGTCGGGACCGGCTGGCTGCTGCCGCCGGACACGGCGGGTCCCGTCACCGACCCGGCCGTCCTGCGGAAGGCGCTCGGCGAGGCGGCCCGGATGATCGAGGCCGCCGACCGCTGCCGGTAGCAGGCAGCTGCCGACCGCTGCCGGTAGCCGGGCTGACCCGTGGCCCGATAATGGGTCCGTGGCGAAGAAGACGCGGCGTACCCGCGACACGGCCGAGTCCGTGGCCGAGACCGTCGCCGGCGGGCTCGCCGAGCTGAGGCCCGACCGGGAGCGGCCGCGCGCCTGGACGCTGCTGATCGACGGCGCTCCGCAGTCGTACGTGGACCTCGAAGACCCGGCCCATCTCTCGTTCGCCTACCAGCGCAGAATCGGTCATGCGGCCGATCTCGTCATGCCGCAGGACCGGCCCCCGCAGGTCGTGCATCTCGGGGGCGGCGCCTTCACCCTCGCCCGCTACATCGCGGCCTCCCGGCCGCGTGCCACCCAGCAGATCGTCGAATCCGACGCCGCGCTGGTCCAACTCGTACGGCGCGAGCTGCCGTTGGACCCGAACGCGCGGATACGGGTCCGGTCGGCCGACGCGCGCGCCGGACTCGCCAAGCTGCCGGACGGCTGGGCCGACCTGCTGATCGCCGACGTGTTCGACGGCGCGCGTACCCCGGCGCATCTCACCAGCGCCGAATTCCTGGCGGACGTACGGCGCGTGCTGCGCCCCGACGGCTGTTACGCGGCCAACCTCGCCGACGGTCCGCCGCTCGCCCACCTGCGCGGCCAGATCGCCACCGCGGCCACCGTCTTCCCGCATCTCGCGCTGGCCGCCGACCCGGCCGTGCTGCGCGGGCGCCGCTTCGGCAACGCCGTACTGCTCGGCTCGGCACGCGAACTGCCGGTCACCGAGCTGACCCGGCGGGTCGCGACAGATCCGCACCCGGGTCGGGTCGAACACGGTCGCGCGCTGGCCGACTTCACCGGCGGCGCCGCGCCCGTCACGGACGTGAAGGCCAAGGCGTCACCGGCGCCGCCGCCGGGGACCTTCGACTGAACTGCCGCGTGTGTCACCGGTCGTCGAACTGGACCACCGGCGGATGGTCGTTCCAGGTGCAGAACACCGACACCTCGCGGCCGTTGCGGGTGAACGTCGCCCGGATCCAGGTCGGCTCCGTCCAGACCTGCATCTGCCAGCCCGCGTTCGGGGTCGCCGAGACCAACTCCGCCGAGGCGGTGCCGATGTCGAAGACGACCCGGCCGCCGTCGACCTGGTAGCTCTTCACATTGCCCGCGTCCGGCGCCGGCGCGCTCTTCGACGGTTTGCCCTGCGACCCGCTGTCCGATCCGCCGCCCGACGTGCCGTGCGACGGCGAAGGTGATGTGGACGGCTGCGCGTGCTTCTCCGGCGCCGAGCGTGACGGTGACGGCGAAGGGGGCGCGGGCCGCTGGGTGGAGGCGGGCAGCGGCGGCGGCTGCGTCGCCGAGGTGGCAGCCGTGATCGGCAGGGCGCGCGGCGGGTCGTACGCCGTGCCCGCCATGACCGTGTGCACGCCCCACCAGGAGAGCGTGACCGCCGCCCCTGTGGCGAACAGCCACGCGACCGCGTGGACGAGTCCTCTGCTACGCATCGGGGCCATAGTGCCCTACGGGCTCACCCGAATGGCGTACGGTGCGGCCCATGGCAAGTGTGCTCGTCGTCGAGGACGACCAGTTCGTGCGCTCCGCCCTCATCAGGCACTTGACCGAGGCCGCGCACACCGTACGGAGTGTCGGTACGGCTCTGGAAGCGCTGCGCGAAGTGGCCCATTTCCGCTTCGACGTGGTGATCCTCGATCTCGGCCTGCCCGATCTCGACGGGTCGGAGGCGCTCAAGATGCTGCGGGGCATCACGGACGTGCCGGTGATCATCGCCACGGCGCGTGACGACGAGACGGAGATCGTCCGGCTGCTCAACGACGGCGCCGACGACTACCTCACCAAACCGTTCTCCGTCGAGCACCTGTCGGCGCGGATGGCGGCCGTGCTGCGCCGCTCACGGGCCACCCCTGACGAGGTCGCCCCCTCGCGCGTCATCCAGGTCGGCGGGCTCTCCATCGACCCGCTGCGCCGCCAGGCGGAGCTGGACGGGACCCGGCTCGACCTGACCCGGCGGGAGTTCGACCTGCTGACGTTCCTGGCGGGCCGGCCGGGGGTGGTCGTCGCCCGCAAGGAACTCCTCGCCGAGGTGTGGCAGCAGGCGTACGGCGACGACCAGACCATCGACGTCCATCTGTCCTGGCTGCGCAGGAAACTGGGCGAGACCGCCGCGCGGCCCCGCTACCTGCACACCCTGCGCGGCGTCGGCGTCAAACTGGAGCCACCGCAATGAAGCCGAAGCCACCGCAATGAGACGGGAGCCACCGCGATGAGATGGGCCCTGGTCAAGGTCTCCCTGGCGGTGACCGTGATGGTCGTCGTCGCCTTCGCCGTTCCGCTCGGACTCGTCGTCAAGGAACTCGCCAGGGACCGGGCGTTCAGCAACGCCGAGCGGCAGGCCGCCACCATCGCCCCGACCCTCACCATCACCGACGACCGCGAACAGCTGGAGCGGGCCGTCTACTCCACCTCCGCCGGGTCGGACCGGAAGATGGCCGTGCATATCCCCGCCTCCCGGGCGGCCGGCAGCCGGCCGCTGGAGCTGGGTACGCGCCGGGCGGCCGAGAAGGACGTACGGACCGTGCAGCGGCTCGGCCGCGCCTCCATCACCGACGTACCCGGCGGGTCCGTGCTGCTCCAGCCGACCGGGCTCGGCAGCGGTGTGATCGCCGTCGTCGAGGTGTACGTCCCGGAGAGGGACGTCTCCAACGGGGTCACCACCGCCTGGCTGGTCCTCGCGGGGGTCGGCGCCGCCCTCGTCGTCGGGTCGGTCGCCGTGGCCGACCGGCTCGGCGTACGGATGGTCGAGCCCGCCCAGCGGCTCGCGGGCGCCGCGCACGCGCTGGGGGAGGGGAAGCTCGGCGCGCGCGTCCCCGAGGAGGGGCCGCCCGAACTGCGTTCCGCCGCCGTCGCGTTCAACTCCATGGCCGACCAGGTCGTCCAACTCCTCGCCAACGAACGGGAGCTGGCAGCCGACCTCTCGCACCGGCTGCGCACCCCGCTCACCGTGCTGCGCCTCAACGCCGCCTCGCTCGGGGACGGTCCGGCCGCCGACCAGACCAGGGCGGCCGTCGCGCAGTTGGAGCGCGAGGTCGACACCATCATCCGTACGGCCAGGGACGCCAAGCCGCAGACGGCGGCTGCCGGATTCGGCGTCGGCTGCGACGTCTCCGAAGTGGTGCGCGACCGGATGGACTTCTGGTCGGCGCTGGCCGAGGACGAGGGCCGCAAGGTGCGGCTGGCGGGCGTCGACAAGACCGTACGTATCCCGGTGGGCCGCCCGGAGTTGGTCGCCGCGCTCGACGCGCTGCTGGGCAACGTCTTCCGGCACACGCCGGAGGGCACCGCCTTCTCCGTGGACGTGCACAACGGCGACGACGCCGTGATCCTGCTGATCTCGGACGCGGGACCCGGTATCGCCGACCCGGGCGCCGCGCTGGTACGCGGCAACAGCGGCGGCGGCGAGGGCTCGACCGGACTCGGCCTGGACATCGTGCGCCGGGTGGCCGAGTCGACCGGCGGTGACGTGCGGATCGGACGGTCCGTGCTGGGCGGCACCGAGGTGCGGATCTGGATCGGCCTTGACGGCAGGCGCTCTCCCGACCGCACCCGGGGTCACCGGTTGCGCAGGCGGGGACGCGGTGCGTCAGGTCGCACTCCGGCAGAGGTCTGAACCTTTAATCAGCCCCCATGCGTTCCTTAAGCGCACCCTAAGAACATCAACGGCCTTCCATTACGGGCACTTTGTCGGATCTGCTGGGGCTAGCGTGCTGCCCACCACCCCCCACACACCGCAACACTGAGGCAGGAACGCGATGGGCAGCAGTACGCACCGCCGCTTGGCGAAGCGCAGGACCAAGGCGATCGGAGCGGTGGTCGCGGCCGTCGTCGGCGGCGGAGCGGCCTTCGCCCTCACCGGCACGGCGCAGGCGGCGGCGGTCGGGGCCGCCTACACGAAGACCAGCTCCTGGACCGGCGGTTACACCGGCCAGTACGTCATCACGAACGACACGGGCAAGGCGAAGTCCGGCTGGGTCCTCGAATTCGACCTGCCGGCCGGTACCACCATCAGCTCGCTGTGGAACGGCGTGCGGAGCGTCGACGGCCGGCACGTCACCGTCAAGCCCGAGGACTGGAACAAGGACCTGGCGCCCGGCGCCTCAGCCACCGTCGGCTTCGTCACCGAGGCGGCGGGCAACGCGACCACGGCGGCCGACCCGGCCTCGTGCCTCATCGACGGCGTCAAGTGCTCGGTCGACGACGGCGCGACGCCCCAGCCCAGCGGCCGCCCCACGGAGGAGCAGCCCGGCACGGAGCCCACCACCGGGCCGACCGAGGAGCCGACCACCGAGCCGACGAAGGACGCCGACCCCACCGACGTCCCCTCGGATCCCGCGACGTCGCAGCCCCCCACGTCCGGCAGCGGCACGGCGGCGAGCGCCGGCTTCGCACCGTACGTCGACACCTCGCTCTACCCCGCCTACAACCTCGCGGACACGGCGGCCAAGACCGGCGTCAAGCAGTTCACCCTCGCCTTCATCACGTCGGGCGGCGGCTGCGTCCCGAAGTGGGGCGGCGTCAGCGACCTCGCGAGCGACGCGGTCGCCGCGCAGATCGGCGGCCTGCGCGCCGACGGCGGTGACGTACGGGTCTCCTTCGGCGGTGCCTCGGGCACCGAACTGGCCGGCGCCTGCTCCTCGGCCGCCGACCTGGCCGCCGCCTACGGCAAGGCCGTCGACGCCTACAAGCTCACCAAGGTCGACTTCGACATCGAGGGCGCGGCCCTGCCGGACACGGCGGCCAACACCCGCCGCGCCCAGGCCATCGCGCAGCTCCAGAAGGCCCACCCCGGCCTCGACGTCTCCTTCACCCTGCCGGTGATGCCCGAGGGGCTGACCCAGCCCGGCGTGGACCTGATCGGCAACGCCAAGCAGAACGGCGTGAAGGTCGGCCAGGTCAACATCATGGCGATGGACTACGGAGCCTCGTACAGCGGTGACATGGGCGGCTACGCCATCCAGGCGGCGACCGCGACCCAGGCCCAGATCAAGGGCGTGCTGGGCCTCTCGGACGCCGCGGCCTGGCAGGCCGTCGCCGTCACACCGATGATCGGCGTCAACGACGTCAGCACCGAGGTCTTCAAGGTCGACGACGCGACGCAGCTCGTCGACTTCGCGAAGTCCAAGGGCATCGGCTGGCTGGCGATGTGGTCGGGCACCCGCGACAAGGCCTGCCCGGGCGGGCCGAAGAACAGCGCGGACGCCTCGTGCAGCTCGATCGACCAGCAGCCGCTGGCCTTCACCAAGGCGTTCGGCGCCTACAAGTAGCCGATCGCCCCATGTAGCCATCACCCCAGGCCGACCACAGGTCGGCCAACCCCCCACGCGCGTCCCGGCCGGATCCCCACCCCCCACCCGGCCGGGGCGCGCCTCGTCATTCCTGCGGCGCCTGCGGCAGCGCGTTGCCACGGATCACGTCCGCGTACCAGTGCGCGCTCGCCTTGGGGATACGGCGCTGCGACGCGTAGTCGACGTAGACGGCGCCGAAGCGCTTCGAATAGCCGTAACCCCACTCGAAGTTGTCCATCAGCGACCAGAGGAAGTAACCGCGGACATCGGCGCCGGCGGCCACCGCCCGCTGTACGGCGGCGAGATGGCCGTGCAGATACGCGATCCGCTCGGGGTCCTCGACGCGGCCCTCGGGCGAGACGTAGTCGTCGAACGCCGCGCCGTTCTCGGTGACCATCAGCGGCAGCCCGGGGTGGTCGTGGGTGAGGCGCAGCAGCAGGTCGTGCAGACCGCTGGGGTCGATCGCCCAGTTCATCGCCGTCCGCTTGCCCTCGGTGAGGTGGAAGGCGACGTGCTCGGAGCCCGGCCACGGCGAGTGCTGGCTGTTGCCGTGCCCGTCGTCGCGTGAATCGCCCACGCCCGTACCGGGGTTGGAGACCACCGTCGGCGTGTAGTAGTTGACGCCCAGGACGTCGATGGGGCGGGAGATGGCGGCCAGGTCGCCGTCGTGCACCAGCTCCGACCAGTCGACGTACCGCGAGGTGTCGGCGATCAGGTCCTCGGGGTAGGCGCCGCCGAGGATGGGCCCGGTGAAGACGCGGTTGCCGACGGCGTCGATCCGGCGGACGGCGTCCGCGTCGGCCTCGCTGTCGGTCAGCGCCCTGACCTGGTGCAGGTTGAGGGTGATCGAGGTCTGCGCAGTCGAGGGGAGCTGGGCGCGCAGCGCCTCCATCGCCCTGCCGTGCGCGAGGTTGAGGTGGTGGGCAGCGCGCAGCGCCGCCGCGGGCTCGGTGCGGCCCGGCGCGTGCACGCCGGAGCCGTACCCCAGGAACGCGGAGCACCACGGCTCGTTGAGCGTGGTCCACATGCCGACGCGGTCGCCGAGGGCGCCCGCCATGATCGACGCGTAGTCGGCGAACCGCTCGGCGGTCTGCCGGGCCGGCCAGCCGCCCGCGCTCTCCAACTCCTGCGGCAGGTCCCAGTGGTAGAGGGTGGCGACGGGCGCGATGCCCGCTTCGAGCAGCTCGTCGACGAGGCTGCGGTAGAAGTCCAGGCCGCGTTCGACGGCGGGGCCGCGGCCGGTCGGCTGCACCCGCGACCAGGAGATGGAGAAGCGGTAGGCCTTCAGGCCCAGCTCCTTCATCAGCCGGACGTCGTCGCGGAACCGGTGGTAGTGGTCGGCCGCGATGTCGCCGGTGTCGCCGTTGCGTACCTTGCCGGGCGTACGGCTGAAGGTGTCCCAGATCGAAGGCGTGCGGCCGTCCTCGGCGGCGGCGCCCTCGACCTGATAGGCGGCGGTGGCCGCTCCCCAGACGAAGCCCGTCGGGAAGTCCGTCGCGGCGGCCGCTGCTTGCAGGGTGGTCTCGGTTCGTACGGCGGTCATTGTGAGAGCGCTCCCAAGGTGGGCGTACAGGGGCAGGGCGTAAGCGTAAGGGGCCCGGGTTTCCGGGCCCCTCGGACGATCAGGGACGACAGGACGTCATCCCTTGACCGCGCCCGACATGATGCCTCCGACGATCTGCTTGCCGAAGAGCACGAACACCAGGAGCAGCGGAAGAGTGCTGATCAGGGCGCCCGCCATGACGATGGACTGGTCGGGGGTGTACGAGGCGCTCAGCTGGCCGAGGGCCACCTGGAGCGTCGGATTCTGCTGGTTGAGTGCGAGATAGGGCCAGAAGAAGTCATTCCACGCCTGCACGAACGTAAGCATTCCGAGCACCATCATCGCGGGCCGGGCCACCGGCAGGACGATGCTGCGCACGATCCGGAAGTTGTTCGCGCCGTCCACCTTCGCCGCCTCGATCAGCTCGTACGGCAGCGCCTCGATCAGGTACTGCCGCATGAAGAACACACCGAAGGCGCTCACCAGGGTCGGGAAGATCACCGACTCCAGATCACCGCCCCAGCCGATCTTCGACATCAGCATGAAGAGCGGGACGACACTGAGCTGCGGCGGGATCGTCAGCGTCGCGATGACGGACGTCATCAGCCAACCCCGGCCCCGGAAACGCATCTTGGCGAACGCGTAACCGGCGAGGGTGCAGAAGAACAGTGTCGCCGCCGTGATGCAGCCCGACACGATCACGCTGTTGACGATGGCCTTGCCGAGGTGCGCCTGGGTCCAGGCGGCGTCCAGGTTGTGGAAGAGGTGCGAGCCGGGCAGGAACGGCGGTGTGGTGGCGAGGACTTCGTCCTGCGTGTGGGACGCGGCCACCAGCGTCCAGTACAGCGGCAGGATCGAGCCGATGCCGACGACTATCAGCGCGATGTAGGCGAAGGGGCCGCCGTGCAACTGCCGTCCCGCGCCGGGCTTGAACCGGCCGGGACGGCGCGCGGCCGCGGTGTCGGCCCGTGCCGGCGGGGCGAGTTGCCGTGCGGTGGTGGGGCTGGTCAGGGTCATGGGGTATCGCTCCCGGTCGGGCGGGTCAGGCCGCGGACTTGCGCACGAAGCGGCTGAAGAGCCAGTTGATCGCCGCGATGATCAGCAGCAGGGCGAGCATCGCCCAGGCCACCGCTGCGGCCGGACCGAGATGTCCCAGATTCCAGCCGTAGTTGTAGAGGTAAATGCTCAGCGTCTCGTACTGGTTCTCGTTGCCGCCGGTCTGGCCGAGCGTGCCGCCTTCGAGCAGCAGGGGCTCACCGAACAACTGCATGGAGCCGATGGTCGAGATGACGATGGTGAAGAGGATCGTCGGTCGCAGCGAGGGGATCGTCACCTTGCGGAACTGCTGCCAGCGCGAGGCGCCGTCGAGGGAGGCCGCCTCGTAGAGATCGGTCGGCACCGCCTGCATGGCCGCCAGATAGATCAGTGTGTTGTAGCCCGTCCAGCGCCAGATCACGATGACCGAGATGGCGATCTTCGAAGTCCAGTGGCCGTTGGTCCAGTTGGTGTGCCCGAGGCCGATGAAATGCAGCAGCCAGTTCAGCAGACCGCCGTCGGCCCGGAAGACCAGGGCGAAGACGAGCGCCGCGGATGCCACCGAGGTGGCGTACGGGGTGAGGATCAGCGTCCGGAAGAACGTGCTGGCCCGCAGCTTGTAGTTGAGCAGATGCGCCAGACCGAGCGCGACGAGGAGCTGCGGGACGGTCGAAATGACCCCGATCAGGAAGGTGTTGGAGACGGCCGTCCAGAACTCGGAGTCGTGCAGGATCTTGCCGAAGTTCTCCCAGCCGACCCACTCCATCTGGTCGAGACCGGTCATCTCCACCCGGTGCAGGGCGATCCAGCCGGTGTAGATCAGCGGGAAGAGCCCGAAGGCGGCGAAGACGAGGAAGAACGGGGCGATGTACGCGTACGGCGAGGCCTTGTCGTCGAACCGCCACAGCCGGCTGCGCCACGCCAGGCGTTCGGTGGACACGGGCTTCGGGGGGCCGGGCGGCGGGGTGGCGGCGTCCCGGGCCGGGATCGTGGTTGCCACGGGTGGGAGTCCTTCCCTGGGGCGGGGGGTGGGCGGTACGGCGGGACCGGTGCGGGCGGCGGGGGGCCGCCCGCACCGGCGAGGATCGAACGGTCAGCCGGTGCGGGGGCTGAGTGGCAGCCGGCGCGGAGGCTGATGGTCAGCCGGTGCGCGGGGCCGAGGGTCAGCCGATGCGCGGGCCGAGGGTCAGCCGATGGCCTTGTCGATCGTCTTCGTGGCCGCGTCCCAGGCGTCGTCCGGGCTGGTGCCGCGCTGCTCCATGTTGTTGATCTGGGTGGAGATGGTGTCCTTGATCACGCCGTCCTTCTGGCCGAGCACGGCCTCCGGGATGGCCTTGGCCTCGTCGGCGTAGATCTTGCCGATCGGCGCGTCGTTGAAGTACGGAAGCTTGGCGTTCTGCACCTCGGGCAGGTCGTACGCGCCCTTGTTGGACGGGAACACCCCGATGGCCTTGAACACGGCGGCCTGCTGCTCGGGCGCCGTCAGCCACTTGACCAGCTCGCCGGCCTCCTTCACGTGCTTGCCGCCCTTCGGCACGGACAGGAACGAACCGCCCCAGTTGGCAGCGGTCGAGCCGGGCGCGCGGGTGATGTCCCACTTGCCCTTGTAGGCGTTGCCCGAGTTGGTGGAGATCTGGCCCGCCATCCAGGCGGGGCAGGCCACGGTGGCGACCGAGCCCTTGCGCAGCGCCGCCACCCACGGGTCGCTGAACTGCGCGAGTCCCTGGGTCAGCTTCTTCGCGGCGGCCTCGCCGGCCAGGCTCCAGCCCTGCTTGACGCTGGGGCTGTCCTTGTAGATCGGCTTGCCGTCCTTGTCGTAGTACTGCTCGGTGTTCGAGCTGACCACGGCGTTGTACATGGCGCTCGCCGAGTCCATGAAGTACGTGCCGGCGGGGGCCTTCGCCTTGTACTGCTCGCCGAGCTTGAGGTAGTCCTCCCAGCCGCCGGCGATCTTCTGCGCCACGGCCTCGCGGTCGGTCGGCAAGCCCGCCTTCTTGAACAGGTCGGGGCGGTAGCAGAGCGACATCGGACCGATGTCGGTACCGGCACCGATCACGGCGCCGTCGGACGTCGTCGCCTGCTTCTCCTTCCAGGAGACCCAGTCGTCGACGTTGATGACCTTGCTGAGGTCGGCGAACTGGTCACCCTTGGTGTCCACGACCTCCTTGATCCGGCCGACCTCGATGCCCTGGACATCGGCGAGACCGCTGCCGGAATTCAACTCCTGGAGCAGCTTGGGGTAGTAGACCTTCTCGTCGGCCGTGACGTCTTCCTTGACGGTGATGTCCGGGTGGAGCTGGTGGTACTTGGCGAACAGCCCCGCCTCCTTGTAGCCGAACTGACCGAAGTCGGCGACGGTCAGCGTGATCGGCCCGCTCGCGTCCGACCCCTTGGCCGAGTCGGAGCTGTCCGAGTCGCTGCTACAGCCGGTCAGCAGCAGGGCCGATGCCGTCAGCACCGTGGTGGCGACGGCCGCCGCTCTGCGGCTGTGCCCGCCGGTGGTACGGGTGATGCGCATGCGCATTCGCTTGCTCCTTGTTCCAGGTGGGACGGACGTTCCGGGCGGGGCCGGTGCGCACCACGCCGGGCCGATGAGGAAATCCGGCATACGCTACGGCTGTGGGAGCGCTCCCAAATCGCGCTGCCGGAAGGTTGCTTCCTCGGAGGGGCGGGTGTCAAGAGTCGAAGGCGGTTATGTTTCCCGAACGTGTCCTGAGCATCACGCGGCCCTGCTTCGGAGCCCGCGTTGGGATAGCGCTCTCCCGGCGTTCTCCCGGCCCTCGTTCACAAGTCGAACGGAGCGGTCGCCGGGGACGGCCTCGCGTCAGCGATGTACGGCGGGTGGCGCGGTCGGCAGCGCGCCGCGCAGCGCGGACTCCACCAGCGTTGCCCAGCCCAGCAGTTGCTCGTCGGCGGCCGGGCGGGCGACGCACTGCAACCCGAGCGGCAGCCCGTTCGGCGCGTGCCCGGCGGGCACGGTCAGCGACGGCATCCCCGCGTTGCTCCAGGGCAGGCACATGATCGAACTGCCGGTGGAACCGAGCCCGAGCGGGGCGGGCCCCGTCGCCGCCGGGGTGATCCACAGATCGATCCCGGCGTCGTCCATGGCGGCGAGTGTCCGCGCCCGGAAGCCGTCCCGCTCGCGCAGGGCACGCGCGTGAGCGGCGTCGTCGACCGCCTGCCCCTCGCGGATCGCCGCCGCGGTCTCGGGCCGGTACAGCTCCTCGTACCGGACGAACCAGTCGGCGTGCACCCGCGCGGTCTCGTAGCGGTTGAGCACGAACAACTGCCGCTCGGTCGCGGCGAAGTCCGCCATCACCGGCACCTCGCGCACCGTGAACCCGGCGTCGCGCAGCACCCGCGTCTGCGCCTCGAAAGCGGCGAGCGCCACCGGCTCGGCCCGCTCCAGGTACGGTCCCGTCGGTACGCCCAGTACGGCACGACGCGTAGCGCCCGCACCCCCGCCGCCCGTATCCGGCCGCCATCCGTCGCACAGCACCCCGGCCGCCGGCAAGAGTCCGGCCACCTCACGGGCGAAGATCCCGACGGTGTCCAGACTGGGCGCGTTGGCGATCACCCCGGCCACCGGGATCCGCCCGTACGTCGGCTTGAACCCGACGATCCCGCAGTACGCGGCGGGCCGGATCATCGACCCGACCGTCTGCGTACCGATCGCGAGCGGCACCATCCCGGCCGCGACGGCGGCGGCGGAGCCGCTGCTCGAACCACCGGGCGTGTGCGCGGGGTCGTACGGGTTACGGGTGGGCCCCGGCGCGAGCACGGCGAACTCCGCCGTCACGGTCTTCCCCGCCACCACGGCCCCCGCCGCCCGCAACCGGTCCACCACCGCCGCCTGCGCCCCGTCCAGCACCCGCGCGGGCACCGCGGACCCGGCCCGCGTGGGCAGCCCGTCGACCCGCACGACATCCTTGACCCCAACGGCAACTCCGAACAAAGCGGGCCGCCCAACACCACTCGGCCACCGCGCCTCGACCTCGCCGGCCTCCCTCCGCAGCCGCGCCCGCCGCCCGAGTTCGGGAACGAAGGCGTCGACGGCCGGATCCAGCTGCTCGATGAGATCGGCGGTGTCCATGAAAGATCAGCCTATGACAAAGGGCCGATCCGCTTCCACGGATCGGTCCTTCGCCCTTCATGGTGAGTGAAGGCGAATGCCGGAGTGTCAGGTCGTGTAATCCAGCACATCGTTGCGCGCAATGGCATCAGACCGCCGCCCCTTGCCGACCCGTGCGAAAATCCGGGATGTCGTCGTTCGACGGCGCGGACCTGTCAGGCGAGGCGGTAGTCGGCGTGCGGTACGGCACGATCCCAGACCGCCTCGAAAGCGGACGCACACAGTTCGACCGCTGCCGGATCGACGCTGACTTCCTCGTCGTCCGGTGGTAGTTCGCCATTGCCGTCGAAGTGCAGGAACACCACCAGTTGGCCGTCGAACAGCCAGAAATCGTTTCCCGGGAGCGCAAGCTTTGAGGCGCGTCTGCGCGGCAGCCAGCGCACCTGTTCACCCGCCGCGATGTTGCCCGCGGTGAGGTGATGCTCGAACCGGATGTAGTCGGAGACCGGCTCGGACACGATCCGCGCGCGACGCACATCCACCCCACGGCCCGCCGTCTCCCGGACCAGGTCCAGCCATGGCCGCGCCTGCGGATCCTCGTGCGCCGGATCGGCCCGTACACCGCTCTGCCAGGCGATGAAGCGTGGGTCGGACCGCATGTAGCCGTCCCGCATTTCCAGGTGAAGCGCGGAGCGGTGACAGGCACGCAGGCGGTCAGCGAGTGTCGGGATCGGCACGGGTCACCTCGGGAGAGAAGGGCGTCATCCGCTTTTGGCCCTCGACGGTCTCATGGCCGGGGTGCGGCTCGCCCGCGTCCGTGCAGACCGCCCAGACGAGCTTGCCGACTCCCGTGCGGGCGCTCACCCCCCATTGCCCGTCGGTGAGTGCGTCCACCAGTGTCAGGCCGCGTCCGGAGTCGTCGTCGGCGGACGGTTCGCGGCGTTCCGGTTTGGTGTCCCCGGCGTCGTGCACTTCGATCCGTACCCCGTTGGTGAGGCGTTCGTAGCGCGTCTCGATGAGACGTCCGGGGATGTGGGCGTGCCGTACGGCGTTGGTTGCCAGCTCGGAGAGGACCAGCTCGGCGGAGTCGGCGAGGCGGCTCATGCCCCACGCGTCCACATGCCGGCGCAGTAGATGCCGCGCCTTGTGTACCGAGCGGGGATGTCTTGGCCAGCGCTTGACGACGAGTGGGGGCGAGTCTTCGACAAGGGGGACCCGGATGGTGGTGGTCTCGGTCATGATCGGGTCTTCCTCGCCTTGAGCCACAGTTGGTGCCCGGTGTGGCACATGGAACCGTCGTGGGACAGCCGGCACTTGGTGCAGCCCTTGGTGTGGTCGCCGAGGTCGTCCAGGTCCCCGTCGACGTGGTCCAGGAGTTCCGCGTATGAGGCCCAGAGATCAGGGGCGACCACCGAGTCGGACACGCGTTGGAGGTGGCCTTGTGCTCCCCGTGGGCTGTCCTGGTACTGCCATTCCTCGCTCACAGCGCCTCCCGCAAGGGCGACCCGTCGGCATGGCGGACCGGGCCGAGGCTCTCCAGCGGGGGTGCGGAGTACGGCATCAGGCGGCGGAACCGTACGCGGGCGGCTTCGGCCGTCTCGGACTCCGTGGCGGCGCGGACCGTGTTCGCCATCACCGTCCACATGGCAGGGACCCGCGACAGCCGCAGGTACAGCGCGCCGTCGGCCTCGAAGACCACACGGCCGCCCCGGCCCTGATCGTCCACGACGACCCGCGTGCCAGGGGATCCGGATTGGTCAGTGGCATCCGCCTGCGGAGTGGTGGACTCGGCGGCGTCCGATGCGTAGTGCTCGGCTGCGTCCATGGCGTGACCGTAGGAAGACGCCGATCGCGGACGCCAGCGATGTGCAGAAATGTCTATGCAACGAGCCCGAACGGGGTTGTCCGGAGGCGGCCTTGACCGCTCGTTAGGGTGCGGAGGACGGTGGTGCACAGACTGCACATGACGTTGGAAGAGGTGGATCATGACACTAAGGTTCATCGGGATCGACCCGAACACCGGGGACAACGAGAGCCCCACGGTGTGGGTCGACGAGGGGAACAGAGAACTCGTCTTTCAGGGATGGGAGCCGGGCGAACAACTGTCAGATGAATGCGCTGCGTTCGAGTTGCCCGGACACGGCAAAGGCATCCCTGCGGGCGAAGCCGTGGTCCGTATGCCCGCTCGCATGGCGCAGATGATCAGGGAGGCGTGTGATGCCGTCGAGTCGGCAGACGTTCGATGAGCTGATCGCCAACTGCACCCGCTCCGCCGTCCACCTGGAGATGCGGGACACCTACGGCGTCGACTACGAGAGCGGTCCCTTCGCCCAATGGCGCGGCGGCTTCCGCCACGACCCGGCTGACCGGGCGTCCTGGTGGCGGCCGTGGCTGTCGCTCGTCGAGGAAGCCGTGGCGCGAGGCATCGTCATACGCCGCGCACGGATCGTGTCGGAGCCGGTCAGCGACTACACCCGCTTCCTGTACGACGGGACGTTCACGAACGTTGCCGCCGGCGAACTGGTGCGGTGGCTGCCCCGGCGCCGGGCATCCGACATCCCGCTGCCAGGAAACGACTTCTGGCTGTTCGATGACGACGTCGTCCTGTTCAATCACTTCACAGGTGAAGGCGCTTCGGCAGGCCCGGAGGTTGAGCACCGCGGCGACGTGGTGAAACTCTGCTCCGCCGCGTTCGAAACGGTCTGGGAGCGTGGCATCCCGCACGACGAGTACAAGCCCCAGTAAGCACACGCACCGACAGGCCACTTCATGCCCGCGTCCCCGTCGTCCTCCGCACAAGCAGCACGCGAAACAGTCGCTCACCGGCTACGTGACATGCGGAAGGCGGCGGGGCTCACCGTCGTCGACCTCGCCCGCCGATGCGGATGGCAGCACTCGAAGACCAGCCGCATCGAGAACGCCCGGACAGCGCCGTCAGCGACGGACATACGGCTCTGGTGCACGGCATGCGAGCAGGACGGCCAGGCCGAGGACCTCGTCGCGCAGTCCTTGAACGCCGAGTCCATGTACCGCGAATGGCGCGACCAGATGCGCAGCGGGCTCCGGGCCTTGCAGACCAGCCTCGTGCAGTTCTTCCACGACACGAGTCTGTTCCGGGTGTACTCCTCGACGCTGATCCCGGGGTTGCTCCAGACCGAGGGATACGCCGCCGCCGTCCTCGCCGGCGCAGCGGCATTCAGGTCCCTGCCGGTTGACGACAGTGCCGAGGCCGCGCAGGCACGGGTCGAACGCTCGCGGATCATCCACGAAGCCGGACACCGGTTCGTTCTCCTCATCGAGGAGTCCGCGCTGCGCTACCAGGTGGCTGAGGCGGACGCCATGGCGGCCCAGCTGGGCTACCTGCTGACCGTGGGCGAACTGCCTGCCGTATCCCTCGGCATCGTCCCGACGGGCAGCCCTGGGCGCGCGCACTGGCCGCGAGAGACCTTCCACATGTACGACGACGCCCTTGTCTCGGTTGAACTCATCTCAGCGACGGTGCGCGTCACCCAGCCCTCGGAGATCGCCCTGTATCTGAAGGCGTTCGAGGAGCTGCGGAGCATGGCCGTGTACGGGGCCGGCGCGCGGGCGCTGATCGTGAAGGCCATTGACGCGCTGGCCTGATCTTGGGCGCACGCAGGCGCCCTCTGCTCGGCCCAGGAGGTCCAGTGCAGGCCGCCCCGGCGGGGACGGCGATCGTGGGCAGCGGCCGGCGTGCGTATGACGAAGGGCTGACCCGTTTCCACAGGTCAGCCCTCGATCAATCAGGGTGAGTAACGGGACTCGAACCCGCGACATCCTGGACCACAACCAGGTGCTCTACCAGCTGAGCTATACCCACCACGACCGGCTTCGTGCTGCCCTACCGGCCGAGAAAAAGTGTACAGGGTCCCCGAGGGTGCTCGCGCCCGGATTGATGCGGGTCAGGCGCGGCCCTCGGTGGCCTGCGGGGGCGGCTCCGAGGGGGTGGGCCGGGGCGGTCTACTCGGCGGGCAGGACGTACTTCGCCGCGATCTGCTTCGCCGTGTCGGAGTCCGGGCCCGGCTGCGGTACGAAGACCGCCTCGCGGTAGTAGCGCAGCTCGGCGATGGACTCGCGGATGTCGGCCAGGGCGCGGTGGTTGCCGTTCTTGTCCGGGCTGTTGAAGTACGCCCGGGGGTACCAGCGGCGGGCCAGCTCCTTGACCGAGGAGACGTCCACGATGCGGTAGTGGAGGTAGCCCTCCAGCGACTGCATGTCGCGGGCGAGGAAGCCGCGGTCGGTGGAGACCGAGTTGCCGCACAGCGGCGCCTTGCCCGGCTCCTTCACGTGCTCGCGCACGTACGCCAGGACCTCCTCCTCGGCGGCGGCCAGCGTCGTACCCGCCGCCAGCTCGTCGAGGAGGCCCGAGGTGGTGTGCATCTTGCGCACCACCTCGGGCATCGTCTCCAGCGCGGCGTCCGGCGGGCGGATGACGATGTCCACCCCGTCCCCGAGCACGTTCAGCTCCGAGTCGGTGACCAGGGCCGCCACCTCGATGAGTGCGTCCTGCGCCAGCGAGAGCCCGGTCATCTCGCAGTCGATCCACACCATTCGATCGTTCATGCGCCTTACCCTACGGTGCGCTGCGCTGACCTGGCAGACTCGGTCGGCCCAGACCTGTCGCGTACGTGTCGGAACCGGGTTTGTCGGACTCCGCGACGGCCGAGGTGGCCGCCACCGGACCCGAGGCGCTGGCCGCCGCCGCCGTCCGCCGGGACTGCGTGGACGCCTGCGCCGGTACGACCGGCTCCATGACCCCCTGCGCCGCGGGATCGCCCTGCGGGCGGCGCGCCCGGTAGGCCGAGCGGTAGGCGGCCGGGGACGAGCCCAGCTGACGCCGGAAGTGACCGCGCAGCGCCACCGGCGAGCGGAAGCCGCAGCGGCCCGCGACCTCGTCGACGGAGTAGTCGGAGGTCTCCAGCAGCCGCTGCGCCTGGAGCACCCGCTGGGTGATCAGCCACTGCAGCGGCGCGCTGCCGGTCAGCGAGCGGAACCGGCGGTCGAACGTCCTGCGGCTCATGTACGCGCGGGCGGCGAGCGTCTCCACGTCGAACTGCTCGTGCAGATGCTCCAGCGCCCAGGCGACGACCTCGGCGAGCGGGTCGGAGCCGATCTCCTCTGGTAAAGACCTGTCGAGATAGCGCTCCTGACCGCCGCTGCGCCGGGGCGGGACCACCAGCCTGCGGGCGAGCGCGCCCGCCGCCTCGGCGCCGTGGTCCGTCCGGACTATGTGCAGGCACAGGTCGATTCCGGCCGCTGTGCCGGCCGAAGTGAGTACGTCCCCGTCGTCGACGAACAGCTCCCGCGGGTCCACATGGACCGACGGGTAGCGTTTGGCGAGCGTCGGCGCGTACATCCAGTGCGTGGTCGCCGGGCGGCCGTCCAGCAGCCCCGCTGCGGCGAGCACGAAGGCGCCGGTGCACAGCCCGACGATCCTGGCCCCCTCCTCATGCGCTCTGCGCAGCGCGTCCAGCGCCTCCAGCGGCGGCGGCGAGGTGATCGACCGCCAGGCGGGCACCACCACCGTGCCGGCCCTGCTGATCGCCTCCAGTCCGTACGGCGCGGTGAGTTCGAGACCGCCCGTGGTCCGCAGCGGTCCCTCCTCGCCGGCACAGACGAGCAGGCGGTAGCGGGGAACGCCGGCGTCCTGGCGGTCGATGCCGAACACGGAGAGCGGGATCGAGCTCTCGAAGATGGGCCCACCACTGAAGAGCAGCACGGCGACGACTTCCCGGCGGCGACGCCCGGAAAGCTTCCGTACTGACTCCGGTGCGGCAGTGGAGTCCTGGCTCATGGCGCTAAGCCCCCCTCGGTGTTCGCGTCTCCCCGTTCTTGTCGGGCCTCTCGCTCCTGCACGATTCCCCTCGGTTTTGCACGGGTCCCCAGCCTTCGATGCTCATGATCGAATCTACTGTGTTCCGTGGTGCCGGCGTGACAGAGTTCTTCATCCGGCGTTATGTCGACAAGGCAACTTGGCGCGAAGCATTCGATCACGAAGCGTTCCACTCACAAGCCGTGCAGGGAAGTACGCCTCACGCGCATGGCCCATCCCCGTAGGGTGCGGGAGACCGTAGCGGTCCTTTCTTCCCTGGTGACAAGGGGGTTGACAGGCCATTTCGCCAAGGGTTCGGCACGCAGGTGAAGTTGGCCGAAAAGAGCCGGGTGTGGGCGAACGGCGGCTTCAATGACCCGGCGCACTTTCCTCCCGCGCGCGTGAGCCCCAGTGCGCCCCCCGTGCTTCCGTTCGCCCGTCCCCGGCGGCCGTCAAGGCCGCCGCGGCCGCCGACTCGGCCTCGGCGGCGCGCACCTGGGCGGCGGCCCGCTCGGACTGGCGCAGCAACAGCCGGCATCCGGTCGTGACGGCGGCGAGACCGAGGGCCGCGACGGCCGCGCCGCCGACCGACGTTCCGTACACCACGAGCACCACGGGTACCAGCAGACAGCTGAACACGGCCCAGCGGATCACCTCGCCCGCCGCGTCGGCCGGAACGGCTGGAACGGCCGGTACGGCCGCGTTCCCGGCCGTACGCGGCGCGGCTTCGGCGCCGCTGTCCTGAACCGGCGGGTGTGTACGGCGCGGACGGGGCGTGACAGGGGGCGTGCCGGTCTGGGCGGGGTACGAGGCTGTCGAAGGCGCGGGCACGGGAGCTCCTTGTAGGCGGCGACGTGGCCGATGGGCAACGACGGGCGGCGCCGTACGGTCACTGCGCATTGCTCCGGCTGGCCGCCGCACCGTACCGGAACGGCTCGCGCACCGTACCGGGACCGGCGTCCGCACCGTACCGGTGCCGGTATCCGGACCGTGCCGGCACCGGCATCCGGACCGTCCCCGGCCTCGGCCCCCGGGCGTCAACGGCTGTAGACGCCACCGGGCATTGCGATCCTGGGCGGGCTCGTGCATGCTCCCTGGAACGCCGCGTGTGGGGCGGCCAGCACTGGGCAGGAGAGGAGTGCCGCCGTACCCTTGGGGGTATGGGCTTGGGAAGATGATTCCCGGACACGGCTCAGACCGTTACGCTGCCACGCCAATTGTTGCTCCTTCTCAAGAGGATCTCTTTCGCCGAGACGCCAATGGCCGGTCACGAAATCCCCGAACCCGCTGACCGCAAGCAGGTAGCCGACCCACTGTCGGACCTGCGAGCGGCGGAACAGACGCGCGCATCCTGCGACCCGGCCTTCCGGCACGGAGTGGTGGTCGGCTTCGACGGCTCCACCTCCAGCGAGAGGGCCCTGTCCTACGCCATCGGCATGGCCACCAGGCTCGCCTCGGGCCTGATCATCGTCCATGTGGCGAACCGGCTGCCGACCACCGTATGGGCCGGCTGCGAACCTCCCGTCTTCGTCGACGTCCCGGACCACCGCACGGAAGTGCTCGGCCTCGAACTGGCCTGTGCGGACTATCTGAGCGACGTCCCCTGGATCCTCGTGGAGCGCGGCGGCGACATCTGCCACGAACTCGAAGAGGTCGGCCAGGAGTACTCCGCCGACGCGATCGTCGTCGGCTCCACGCACGGCATCGTCGGACGGATCTTCGGCTCCGTGGCCGGCCGGCTCGCGCGCCGCGCGCAGCGTCCGGTCGTCGTCGTCCCGTAACGGCGGACAATCCGTAACTCCTGACCACTTCCTGATCAGGCGTCACATCAGTGACGACGCAGCGTCAACTTCCTTGCGCCCAGCGTGAATTTGCTCACGCGCAGAGGTGGATTGTGTCCTTGTGAAGGGTAGATAAAGAGTCGCTGGGACACAGCAGAACAGCACCTCAGAAGGGAGCCCGCCGTGGACAACGACGTCTCTGCGGGAAGCAACACATCCACTTCGGTTCTCGGCCATCTCGCCCTCGGACTCACCCTGCTCGCCTTCGGCGTGGGCCACACCGGCGTCATCGACGGCGTCACGGCGGCGAGCGCCGTCTCGCTCGCCCTGTACGTGGGCGGAGTCGCCCTCTTCGTCGCGGGCCTCCTCGAATTCCGCGCCGGCAACGCGTTCACCGGCACGGCCTTCGCCGGCCTCGGCGCCTTCTGGTTCACCTGGGGGACCGGAGCGGGCGATGCCGTCACCTCCGAGACGGCCGGACTCTTCCTGATCCTGTGGGCGCTCCTCGCCCTCAGCCTCACCATCGGCGCCTCCGGCTACGGACCGCTCCTCCAGGGCACGTACGGCCTGCTCTTCGTGGGGCTGCTGCTGCTCGGCATCGCCCAGTTCGCGGACAGCGGCGGTCTCACCAAGGTGGGCGGCTGGGTCGCCGCCGTGGCGGGCGTCGCCTCCTGGTACGTGGCGACGGCGGCGCTCGCCCACTGGCCGACCGCCCTGCCGCGCCACCGTGCTGCCGGCCGGGGAGTGACGGCCACCGGCTAGTGCCGTGCCCGGCAATGCTCGCGCGACAGGCAGAGCTTGCCGGGAGGGGCACTGGGCCGTTCCGGGGTGACCCCGTGAACCCCGTACGGCCAGGCAGCCGCGGGCCGGCGTTCGGGCAAGCGCCGGCCCCGTCCGAGAGAGCGCCCCCGGTACGGCGGATGCCGTGCCGGGGGCGCTCTCGCCCGTGCGGGGCCAGATCGGCCCGTGCGGGGCCGGCCGTCCCGTGCGGGGCAGGCCGTGCGGGGCGGGTCGGAAGGGGGCGGCTACTCGACCGTCACGGACTTCGCCAGGTTGCGGGGCTTGTCGATGTCCCGGCCCAGCGCCAGCGCCGTGTGGTACGCCAGCAGTTGGAGCGGAATGCCCAGCAGGATCGGGTCCAGCTCCGTCTCGTTCTTCGGCACCAGAATGGTGTGGTCCGCCTTCGGCTGCGGCTGGTGCGCCACCGCCAGGATCCGCCCGCTGCGGGCCTTGATCTCCTCCATCGCCGCGCGGTTCTTCTCCAGCAGATCGTCGTCCGGCACGATCGCCACCGTCGGCATCGCCGGCTCGATCAGCGCCAGCGGACCGTGCTTCAGCTCCGACGCCGGGTACGCCTCCGCGTGGATGTAGGAGACCTCCTTGAGCTTCAGCGACGCCTCACGCGCCACCGGATAGCCGCGCACCCTGCCGATGAACATCATCGACTTGGCCTGCGCGTATTCACCCGCGAGCGCCTTGATGTCGTCCTCGGTCGCCATGATCTCGTCGATCTGCGCGGGCAGTCGGCGCAGCCCGTCGATGATCCGCTTGCCGTCGGCGACCGACAGGTCCCTGATCCGGCCCAGATGCAGCGCGAGCAGCGCGAAGGCGACCACGGTGTTGGTGAAGCACTTCGTGGACACCACGCAGACCTCGGGCCCGGCGTGCACGTACACACCGCCGTCCGTCTCCCTGGCGATCGCCGAACCGACGACGTTGACCACACCCAGCACCCGCGCGCCCTTGCGCTTCAGCTCCTGCACGGCCGCCAGCACGTCGTACGTCTCACCGGACTGCGAAACGGCCACGTACAGCGTGTCGGGGTCCACCACGGGGTTGCGGTAGCGGAATTCGGACGCCGGCTCCGCGTCGGCGGGGATGCGCGCCACCTCCTCGATCAGCTGGGCGCCGATCATGCCCGCGTGGTACGAGGTCCCGCAGCCGAGGATCTTGATCCGGCGCACCCCGCGCGCCGCGCGGGCGTCCAGGTTGAGACCGCCGAGGTGCACGGTGGAGAAGCGGTCGTCGATCCGGCCGCGCAGCACCCGGTCGACGGCCTCGGCCTGCTCCGAGATCTCCTTGTGCATGTACGTGTCGTGGCCGCCCATGTCGTACGACTCGGCCTCCCACTCCACGGTGGTCGGCGTCGCCGACGTGGTCGAGCCCTCCGTCGTGTACGTACGGAAGTCGTCGGCCTTGAGGGTGGCCATCTCGCCGTCGTCGAGGGTGACGACCTGGCGGGTGTGGGAGACGAGCGCGGCGACGTCCGAAGCGACGAACATCTCCTTCTCGCCGATGCCGAGCACTACGGGCGAGCCGTTGCGGGCGACGACGATCCGGTCGGGGAAGTCGGCGTGCAGCACGGCGATCCCGTACGTGCCCTCGATCAGCTGGAGCGCCTGGCGGACCTTCTCCTCCAGGGTCGGCGCCTGCGAGCGGGCGACGAGGTGGACGAGCACCTCGGTGTCGGTCTCGGAGAGGAACACCACCCCGTCGGCCTCAAGCTTCACCCGCAGCTCGGACGCGTTGTCGATGATGCCGTTGTGCACGACGGCGACCTTCGACTCGGCGTCCAGATGCGGATGCGCGTTCGCGTCGCTGGGGGTGCCGTGGGTGGCCCAGCGGGTGTGCGCGATACCGGTGGTGCCGGCGAACCGCTTGGGTACACGGGCCTCCAGCTCGCGGACCCGGCCCTTGGCCTTGACCATCTTGAGGGCCGCCGCCTTGCCCGCGGCCGGCTTTCCCGTGATGACGATGCCGGCGGAGTCGTACCCCCGGTACTCCAGCCGCTGCAGCCCTTCGAGCAGCAGCGGAGCCACGTCCCGCCTGCCGATGTATCCCACGATTCCGCACATACGGTTCTTGCCCCTCCTGATTTACGGGTGCGTGCTCCAGGTGGTGACCCGCCCTGACCGGGTCACCGGGTTCCGGCTCCAGAACCGGTTCTGGCTCCGGCTTCGGTTCCGGCTCAGCCGTAGACGATGCGCCGCAGCTGCCGGAGCGAGAGCTCCGGCGGCGCCACGGCGCGATGCGGCAGCTCGGCCGCTATCCGCTCGAAGATGTCCGCGTTGGTGGCGCCGCCGGACTGGAGCTCCCGGTGTCTGCGCCGTACGAACTCCTCGGCCGTCTCGTCGAAGTACGCCAGCACGTCGAGGACCACCCGGGCGGCTTCGCCGCGCCGTAGCGCGGTGCTGCCGACCAGATGGTCGATGAGGTCGTCATGCGACGGGCGTCGTTCGAGCACCCGTTGATATTGCGGGTCGGTCAGGCCGTTTGCAAGAATCCTGCCCGATTTCGGGCAGGAGGGGGAGGGAATCTACGCTCGCCCGCTCCTACAGATGTCTGAGAAGGGCCTGTTTCGCGGTGGTGAACTCGTCGGCCGTGAGTATCCCGGCCTGGTGCAGCTCGCCCAGTTCCCGCAACCGCCGCAGCAGCGCGTCGTGGTCGCCGGCGGACGGCTCCTTCACCGTGTCCACCGGCTGCTCGCCGCTGTCGAGGGCGGCCGGCGGGCGTGCGGCGCGCGGGTGGGGCAGCCTGGCCACCACCGCGGCGCCGACGAGCGCCATCAGCGGGTCCTTCTTGAAGCCCCACAGCTCCGCCGCGTACGGGTCGTGCTTCGGCGGGGTGGCGGACGGCGCCGCCCCGGCGACCCGGAAGCGCAGATAGCCGTTGTCGAGGCCCGCGCTCGGCAGCCACTCCACACTGTCGAGATCGCCGATCTCGATGGTCCGCGGGCCGCCCGACGACTTGGAGTCCTCGGTCTTCCAGTTCCATTCGAGCCGGACCCGCTCGCCGTCGAACGTGACGGTCGCGTCGCCCGCGCCCACGGTCAGCGGCAGGGCGGGCCCCGGCAGCAGATAGCGGTCGACGGGGCCCGACTCCACCCCGTCGAGCAGCAGGGCCGTACGCACCTCGTCCACGATGTACTCGGCGACGCCGGAGCGGTCGCTCTCCACCGTCAGCCGGTACGGGTCGGACGCGTCGTCCAGCTTGCCGCCCGTCACCTGGAGCAGCGGATCGGCGCCGTCCCGCAGGCGCAGCCGCAGCCGCCCCGAGCGGCGGCCGGACTCGAAGGCGATGCCGGCCAACGCCTCCAGCGGCACGGCGACTTCGCCGAGCGTGCTGCGGAGCAGACCCACCCCCTTGTCATGACCGGGCACGATGCGGACCGTGTCCCCGTCGAAGGCCCAGGTGCCGTCCTTCTGGATGATTTCCGCCATGCGGTAATTCTTCCATCGGATTCCCGGGGGCCCGCGGAACGGTCTTTTCTACGAGACCTTTTTGGCCGTCCGGACCGCCTTCGCCAGATCGTCCAGGATCGGCGCGCACTTGTCGTAGGAGAAGATCGGCTCGGCCACGCGCGGTACGACCTGTCCTGCCTTGACGGCCGGCAGTTGGAGCCAGGTCGGCTTGGAGGTCAGCGACGACGGCTGCAACGCCGACGAGCGGTTGTCCATCATGATGATGTCGGCCGCGTACTTGCCCGCGTTCTCCCAGCTCAGATCCTCGAAGAAGCCCTGCGAGTCGACCTTGGGCGTGATGAACTCCACGCCGAGCTGCTGGAAGTAGAGGGTGTCGGCGGCCATTTTCGCCAGCGAGACGTAGAAGAGGTCCTGACTGGCCGAACCGATCAGCACCTTGATGCCCGGGTTCGACTTGGCGGCTTCGCGCAGCCGGCCGGCGGCCTGTTCGAAGCGGGCCTTGGCGTCGACGACCTTGGCCGCCGTGAGGTCGGCGCCGAGGGAGCCGGCGATGTCGGCGTGGCGCTGGATCGCCTTCGGGATCGTGGTCTGCGCGGCCCACAGGGCGGCGGTCGGGGCGAGCTTGGCGATCTTGTCCTTGGACTGGTCCGGCACGTACCAGAGCGCGTCCTTGACCCACATCTCGGTGACGAGCAGATCGGGGCTGAGCGCCGCGTACTTCTCGACGTTGAACTCGCCGAAGACGTTGCCGAGGACCGTCACCTTGCCGACGTCGAGATCACCGGCCTGCGGGTCGGGCTTGCCGCCCTTCGTGGTCGTGGGGCCGAAGACGCCGACGGCCTCGATGCCGAAGTCGAGCAGGGCCGCGGCGGTCCCGGTGAAGGCGACGACGCGCTTGGGCGTGCTGTCGGCCTTCACCCGCTGCCCGCGGTCGTCGGTGAACGCCCACGGGCCCGCCGTGTCGCCGTCCGCGCCCTTCGCGCCGCCGTCTTCCTTGCCGCCCTTTCCGCCCCCGCAGGCGGCCAGCGTGGCGCCGAGCCCGACGGCGCCTCCGGCGGCGAGCAGGCCACGGCGGGTGAGGGGGATGGTGCGGGTGCTGGGCATGGTGGTTCGCTTCCGTACGGTGGGGCGGTTCGGGCAGTCCGAGGAAGGTTAGCCTACCCTTGCTTACCCTCCGGTATGGAGGGCTCCCGTTACCTCAGGGCTGCCGTTACCGCAGGCCGCGGAAGAACTCGGTGAGGTCGTGCGCGAGGAGTCCGGGCTCCTCGTGGGCGGCGAAGTGCCCGCCCCGGGGCATGCGGGTGTACCTCGTCACGTGGTAGGTGCGCTCGGCCCAACTGCGGGGCGGCTGCGTGAGATCGGCAGGGAACAGCGCGACGGCCGTGGGCACGTCGACCCGCTCGACCCGGCGCGTCAGCCCCTGCGCGTACTCGTAGTACGGCCGGAACGAGGTCGAGACGGTGCCGGTGAACCAGTAGAGCGACGCCTGCGTGAGCAGGAAGTCGTCGCTGAACCGGGACGACAGGTCGCCGCCGCAGTCGCTCCACGCCCGGTACTTCTCGACGATCCAGGCGAGCAGCCCGGTCGGCGAGTCGGCCAGACCGTAGCTGAGCGTCAGCGGGCGGGTGCTCTGCTCGTGCTGGTACCCGCCCTCCTCGGCGGACCACGCGGCGACGGAGTCGAGGTACGCCCGCTCCTCGGGGGTGACGCCGGCGGGGTCGTACGAGACCGGTGCGGCGACCGCCATCAGATGGATGCCCACCACGGCCTCGGGATGTGCCTCGCCGAGCCGGGAGGTGATGCCGGCGCCCAGGTCGCCGCCGTGCGCCGCGTAGCGCTCGAAGCCGAGTTCGTCGCGCATGAGCCGGTGCCAGAGCTCGTGCGTCTGCGGCGCCGGGTCGGTGAGCGAGGGCCGCTGCGGCGAGAAGGCGTACCCGGGCAGCGAGGGGACGACGACGGTGAACGCGTCGGCCGCTTCGCCCCCGTACCGCGAAGGCGTGGCCAGCCGGCGGGCGAGCGCGGTCAGTTCGAGGAAGGAGCTGGGCCACCCGTTGGTCAGGACGATCGGCAGGGCGCCGGGATGCTCGCCGTCGAAGCGCAGGTAGTGGACGGGCGTTCCGTCGATGTCGGCGAACCGGGACGGCAGCGCGTTGACGGCGGCCTCTTGCGCACGCCAGTCGTAGTCGGAGGCCCAATAGGCGACGAGCCGGCGCAGCTCGCCCGCGTCGGTGCCGGCCTCCCAGCCGGTGCCTGGTGCGGGCTCGGTGCCGGCCGCGGTCGTGGGCCAGGGGGTCGGCCAGCGGGTGTTGCGCAGCCGTGCGCGCAGATCGGCCAGCTCGGCGTCGGGGACGGCGAGCAGGGGCGGCTGGGAGGTCATAGGGGTCTCCGGGATGTCGTTCTCACAGGGCTGCGGTCCGGTGCGGCTGGTGCCGGTACAGCACCACCGCCATGACCAGTACGAGGGGGATCGTGAGGGTGGGCACGGTCCACCAGGGGATGCCGGTCCACACGGCCGGGAGCCCCACCCCGAAGCAGACGGCGGCGCTCGTGACGAGCAGCCGCCTGCCGTACGGGTTCCAGGTGAAGGGCCCGTGGCGGCGCGGCCGGACGAGGCGTACCGCGCCGAACACGAACGCCTGCGCGGCGACGAACGCGCCGAACAGACCGAGGGCGGCGTTCATCTGGAGTTCGTCGCGGGGCGCGTCGGAGCTGTCCTGGCGGACCCCGTCCTTGCCGAGCACCACGATGTCGCGGCGCCAGACGGTCGCGGTGACCCGGTCGTCCGGCTTCAGCCGGTCGAGGAGCGGTCCCGGGTCGCCGAAGTTCACCCGGCCCCGCCAGGAGCCCTCGTCCTTCAGGTTCGCGTACAGGTGGCCGCCCTTCCCGGTCTTGACGACCGTGTTCACGACGGTGAAGTGCCAGGTGCTCAGGCAGTCTGCCGCCACCTGCTCCGCCGGGTGGGCGGGACACGGTCCGGCCGCCCGGTAGTCCTGGTACCGGTCCCGGTCGGCGGGCAGCCACGCGGTGAACGCGTAAAAGCAGAGCGCCGCCGATATCAGGGCCAGCAGGATCAGCAGCACGCCCGTGAACCGCACCCGGCCCGGCGACCGCCGTCCCGCACCGGTCCTGCCCGGCGCTCTGCCCGAGCCGTGCGCCCGCGCCCGCCCGTTCGCCATCTCCTGGTCCCCCTCCGCCCGCGCTTACCTCGGTCAGGGACAGGCATACACCCAGGTCGCACCGGACACCGGGGGAGGGGGCGCGAGGGTCGCCGCAGGCCTTTCAGGAGAGCAGCCGCGCCGCTTCCTCGTCCGAGAGGCGCAGCGCGCCCGCCGCTATGTTCTCGGCCAGGTGGCCGGGGTTCCCGGTCCCCGGGATGGCCAGTACGTGCGGGCCCTGGTGCAGCGTCCACGCCAGCCGGACCTGGGCCGGTGTCGCGCCGTGGGCGCGTGCGACGGTGTGGACCGCGTCGGGTTCGGCCGTGACGTTTCCCGCCTCCTGTCCGCTTCCGGCGATCGCGAAGAACGGCACGTACGCGACGCCCTGTTCGCCGCAGGCCCGGACGAACCGCGTCTCCTCGGCCGGCGACCCCACGCCGTACGGGTTCTGTACGCAGACCACCGGCGCGACGGACTGCGCCTCGGCCAGCTGGCCGGGTGTGACGTTGGAGATGCCCAGGTGGCGGATGAGCCCCGCGTCGCGCAGGGCGGCCAGCGCGCCGAAGTGCTCGGCGACCGGGCCGGTCGGCCGGCCACGCGGGACGCGCAGGTTCACCAGGTCCAGGTGGTCACGGCCCAGTTGGCGCAGATTCTCCTCGACCTGTCCGCGCAGCTGGTCGGGGGAGGCCCACCACCACTCGCCGGAGGGATGGCGGCCCGGCCAGACCTTGGTGGCGATGACCAGATCGTCCGGGTAGGGCGCCAGCGCGGTGTCGATCAGCTCGTTGGCCGACCGCAGCGGTGAGAAGTAGAACGACGCCGTGTCGATGTGGTTCACGCCCAGCTCGACGGCGCGCCGCAGCACACCGATCGACCGCTCCCGGTCGGCCGATGGCCCGTCGCTGAAGGCGACACCGCCGGCCAGCCGCATCGCGCCGAAGCCGATGCGGTTGACCGTCAGATCGCCGAGGGTCCAGGTACCCGCCGCCGCGGCCGCGTTCGTCTCTGTGGTCATGGAGTGGCACGTCCTTGTCCAGGGCTTGTCGTGGGAGTGGGGAGTGCGCGTCGGAGCACGCGAAAAAGCCTCCCCGGCGGTGTGGATCCGCGCCGGGAAGGCTGAAGTGCTGATCGTGATCATACCATTCGCACGTTTTTGCCAAGTGCTATGCCGTGCGGGGTGGTTGACCCGGGCGATTCGCTCCTATTCTTCGCGCTACACAGCACTGGGGGGACCATGCGTAGATCAAGAGCCCTGTCCGCGGCTCTCGTCCTGTCGTTCGCCACCGTCGGCCTGGGGGTGATCGCGGCGCCCGAGGCGGTCGCGGTCACGCCGCCGGTGGGGTTCACCGCCGACGACCTGCCGACATGGCAGACCAACGGGATCGTCTGGGCGCTCGCCCAGACCGACGGTGTCGTCTTCGCCGGAGGTACGTTCTCCGCGCTGCGACCGCCCGACGGCGCGGCCGGCGCCGCCCAACCCGCCGTGAACTTCGCCGCGTTCGACGCCGCGACCGGCGCGCCCACCGGATGCAAGCTGTCCTTCACGCTCAGCAGCGGTACGGCGACCGTGCGCGCGCTCGCCGTCTCGCCGGACAAGAAGACGCTCTACGCGGGCGGTTACTTCGGCGCGGTCAACGGCACACCGGTCAGCAGCCTCGCCGCCATCGACATCGCCACCTGCACACCCAAGACGTCGTTCCGCCCCGTCTTCTCCGCCACCGTGCGGACGCTGGCGGTCACCGACGACACCCTGTACGCCGGGGGCGACTTCAGCACGGTCAGCGGTGTGACGCGGCAGCGCTACGCGGCCGTCGGGCTCGCCGACGCCGCCGTACTGCCCTTCACCGCCAACGCCGACGAGCCGGGCCGCGCCCTCGCGGTGACCTCCGACGGCGCGAACGTGGTGCTCGGCGGGGACTTCAACACCGTCAACGGGACCGCCTCGCACGCCCTGGCCGTGGTGAACGCCACGTCCGGCGCGGTGACGAAGGCGTACCCGGGATTCATCCCGCCGACCTCCGTGGTCAAGGCCGTCGAGACCGACGCGTCCGGCATCTACACCGGCAACGAGGGCACCGGCGGCGGTGTCTTCGACGGCCGAATAGCCCTCAACGCCGACACGCTGGAACAGCGTTGGCGCGACACCTGCCTGGGGGCCACGCAGGCGCTGAAGGCGTACCAGCGGGTGCTCTACAGCGCCTCGCACGCCCATGACTGCTCCAGCGTCGGGGAGTTCCCCGACGGCGCGCGGCACCACTTCCTGGCGCAGCCCACCACGGCCATCGGCAAGCTGGGCTGGTTCCCGAACACCAACGACGGCATCGGTGAGCAGATCGGCCCGCGCGCCCTCACCATCGCGACGTCGGGGAGCACCCAGTACCTCTGGTCGGGCGGGGAGTTCACCACCGTCAACGGCGCACCCGCGCAGGGGCTCACCCGGTTCGCCTCGACCGGCGACAAGGGCGCGCCGACCGTACCGATCGTCTCGGCGACCAGCGTCAAGCCGGGCGAGGTGCAGGTGCGCTGGCGCTCCAGCTACGACACGGACGACTCGCGGCTGACGTACAAGGTCTACCGCAACGGCTCCACCACACCGCTGGCGACCGTGCAGGGCGACTCGCTGATGTGGGCGCGGCCCCAGGTCACCGTCAAGGACACCGCGGTCACGGCCGGCACGAGCTACACCTACCGGGTCACCGCGTCCGACGCGGCCGGCAACACCAGCGCCCTGTCGGCGACCGCGTCCGTGACGGCGGCCTCGGCGACGCAGAACTACCCGGCCACCGTCATCGCCGACGGCGCGCAGCTCTACTGGCGCTACGACGACCCGGCGACCCCGTTCGTCGCCGATCTGTCCGGCGCGAACAACTCGGGCGTGCACGTCAACTCCCCCGCGCTGCGCCAGACTCCGGGCGCCACGACGGGTCCGTCCACCGCGATCGGCTTCAACGGCACGACCCAGTGGCTCTACGCCGACCGGCGCATCGCGCAGCCGAGCACGTACGCCCTGGAGACGTGGTTCAAGACGACCACCAAGACCGGCGGCATGCTGATCGGGTTCGGCGACAACACGACCGCGGCCAGCAAGCGCCACGACGAAAACGTGTACATGGCCAACAACGGCAAGCTCGTCTTCGGTGTGAACAGCGGCGGCGTCAAGACGCTGGTCAGCCCGGCGGCGTACAACAACGGCGCCTGGCACCAGGTCGTGGCGGCGCAGGGCACCGGCGGCATGCGGTTCTACGTCGACGGCAAGATCGTCGGCAACAACACCGTCACCACCTCGGCGGTGGCCACCGGCTACTGGCGGGTCGGCGCCGACACGCTGACCGGCTGGCCCTCGGCGCCCACCAGTAATTTCTTCAACGGGCAGCTCGACGAGACGGCCGTGTACCCGAGCGCGCTCGGCGCCGCGAGGGTGGCCAACCACTACGCGGTGGCCAAGGCGGCGGCTCTCCGCTGACGGCGATGAGCCTGCGCGCGCCGGACAGCCGGCGTGCGCAGGCTCACTCTGGACACCCGTACGAACCGCCCGGTAACTTGTACTGAGCAAGCGCTTAGACAAACACCCGTGGCGGCGGTCAGCCGCAGAGGAGGCCCGTACCGTGCGGCGTACCGTCTACAACGAGGACCACGAGGCGTTCCGCGAGACCATCCGCGCCTTCATCGAGGCCGAGGTCGTCCCTGTCTACGACGAGTGGTACGCGGCGGGTGCCGCGCCGCGTGACTTCTACTACAAGCTCGGCGAGCTGGGCGTCTTCGGCATAGAGGTGCCCGAGGAGTACGACGGCGCCGGCGAGGATTCGTTCAAGTTCCAGGCGATCATCTCCGAGGAGACCGCCCGCGCCGGTGTCTCCTTCGGCGGCTCCGGCGTGCATGTGGCGCTCTGCCTGCCGTACCTGAAGGCGTACGCCACCGACGAGCAGAAGAAGCGCTGGCTGCCCGACTTCGTCAGCGGCCGGACGATGTTCGCCATCGCGATGACCGAGCCGGGCACCGGATCCGACCTGGCCGGCATGAAGACCACGGCCAAGCTCTCCGCCGACGGCACGCACTACGTGCTCAACGGCGCCAAGACGTTCATCACCGGCGGGGTGCACGCGGACCGCGTCATCGTCTGCGCCCGTACGTCCCCCGCCACCCCCGAGGACCGGCGGTTCGGCATCTCGCTGCTGGTCGTGGACACGAAGTCCGCGGGGTACGCGGTCGGCCGCAAGCTCGACAAGCTCGGCCTGAAGACCTCCGACACCGCCGAGCTGTCCTTCACCGACGTCAAGGTCCCGGTCGAGGATCTGCTGGGCGAGGAGAACAAGGGCTTCTCGTACCTCGGCCAGAACCTCCCGCAGGAGCGCCTCGGCATCGCCGTCGGCGCCTACGCGCAGGCGGCGGCGGCCGTCAGGTTCGCGCAGAACTACGTCCAGGAGCGGACCGTCTTCGGCAAGACCGTGGCGTCCTTCCAGAACACCAAGTTCGAGCTGGCCGCCTGCAAGGCCGAGGTGGACGCGGCCGAGGCCGTCGTGGACCGCGCGCTCGAAGCGCACGACCTGGGTGAGCTGACGGCGGCCGAGGCCGCTTCGGCGAAGCTCTTCACCACCGAGGTGGCGCACCGCGTCATCGACAAGTGCCTCCAGCTGCACGGCGGCTACGGCTACATGAACGAGTACCCGATCGCCCGGCTGTACGCGGACAACCGCGTCAACCGCATCTACGGCGGGACCAGCGAGGTCATGAAGATGATCATCGCGAAGTCCATGGGCCTGTAACCCGCACGGAAACCGGCTGAGTCAGACTCGTACCCATGAATCAAGCACTGGATTCCCTGCTCGCTCTGCTCGACCTGGAGCGGATCGAGCAGGACATCTTCCGCGGCCAGAGCCACCCGTCGGTCGTGCCGCGCGTCTTCGGCGGCCAGGTCGCGGCCCAGGCGCTCGTCGCCGCGGGCCGTACGGTCCCCGACGACCGTACGGCGCACTCGCTGCACGCGTACTTCCTGCGCCCGGGGGACCCGGGCGCGCCGATCGTCTACACCGTCGACCGGATCAGGGACGGGCGCTCGTTCACCACCCGCCGGGTGGTGGCCGTCCAGCACGGCCAGCCGATCTTCCACCTCTCGACGTCCTTCCAGACGTACGAGGAGGGGCTGGACCACCAGGCGCGGATGCCGCAGGCGCCGGACCCGGAGACCCTGCCGTCCGCCGCCGAGCTGCTGCCGCGCTACGCGGACCGGTTCGTGGACCCGGCCGTCGTCGACCGGCTGCTGGAGACACGTGCCGCCGTCGACCTGCGGTACGTGGACGGGCCGCCGTACGCGAGCGTCGGGGAGCCGCGCGAGCCGCGCTCGCAGGTGTGGTTCCGCACGGACGGCAAGCTGGCCGACGACCCGCTGCTGCACGTGTGCCTCGCGACGTACGTCTCCGACATGACGTTGCTCGACTCGGTACTGCTGGCACACGGCAGGGGCGGCTGGGCGGTCGGTGACATCGTCGGCGCGAGCCTGGACCACGCGATGTGGTTCCACCGGCCGTTCCGCGCCGACGAGTGGCTGCTGTACGACCAGGAGTCCCCTTCGTCGTCCGGCGGCCGCGGGCTCGGGCAGGCGCGGATCTTCACGCAGGACGGGCGGCTGGCGATCTCGGTGATCCAGGAAGGCGTGATGCGCGTCCCGCGCGGCTGAGGCGCCTGAGGCGGGCCGGGGCGGCTGCCGGGGTCGGCGCGTGCCGGCGGCGGCGCGGGCCGGGGGCGGGGGCGGCTGCCGGGGGTGGTCCGCCCGTCCGCCCGTCAGACGAGACCGGCCTCGTTCAGCAGGTACGCCGTCATCGGGTCGTAGAAGCGCGGGTCGGTGACGTGGTCGTCCAGCGGGACCGTGACCTCCAGCGTGCCCTCGGCCTCGCCGATGAACAGTGCCGGGTCGTTGCAGTCCGCGTACCCCATCGAGTCCAGCCCGCGCTGGCCCGCACAGCCCGCCCAGCCGTGGTCGGCGACGACCAGGTCGGGCTGCGGCCTGCCGTCCCGTTCGAGACCGTCCAGGATGGCGCGCATCGGCTCCGGCGAGTGGGTGTGCCACAGGGTCGCGCCCCGCTCCAGCATCGCGACGTCCGCGAACTGGAAGACCATGCCCTCGTCGGCCGTGAGCCCGCCGGGGATCCGGACGATCTCGCAGCCCGCCGCGCGCAGCGCGTCGGCCGTCTGCCGGTGGACGTCGAGCAGCCCGCCCGGGTGTCCGGTGGCGAACAGCACCCGCTCACGGCCCGCCACCGCCTTGCGCAGCCGCGCCGCCATCCGCTCCAGGGCGTCGATGGTCAGCTCGGGATCGATGGTGTCCTGACCGTGCCGGAACTGCGGGTCGTCGTTGACACCGCACCGCTCGGCCATCACGGCGAGCACGTCCTGCTCGTCGGTCCAGCGGTCGCCCAGTTCAAGACCCAGCCAGTAGTGGCGGTCGCCGTTGGCGAGCTTGCGGTAATGGGAGAGGTTGTTGTCACGGGGTGTCGCGACGTCTCCGGCGATACGGGTACGGACGAGATGGTCGGCGAGCGCGACTCGGCTGGGTATCGGCATGCGTCCATTGTGCCGTCAGCGGCCCCCGGCCCGCCTCTGGTCCCGATCCCTGGACGAGTCGCTGTACCGTACCGCTACCGGTGGGTACCGCCGGGGTCGAGCGGCGAGGAGCGTCCCATGGCAGCAGGACCGGGTATCGGCAGCGCGGTGGAGAATTTCACCCTCCCCGGCGGTGTGCTCGAAGGCGACAGTTTCGTACGGCGCGACTACCGCCTCGACGAGCGGCGTGGGCATCCGCTGGTCCTCGCCTTCTACCCGGGCGACGACACGAGCGTCTGCACCAAGCAGCTGTGCTCGTACTCGACGGGTCTTGAGCGGTTCACGGAGCTGGGGGCCGAGGTCTGGGGCATCAGCCCGCAGGACGTCGACAGCCATGAGGCGTTCGCGCGCAAGAACGACCTGCGGTTCCCGCTGCTCGCCGACACCGACCGGACGGTGGTCAAGGCCTTCGGCATCGGGGCGCCCGGGATCGGACTGCGCAGGTCGGTGTTCCTGATCGCGCCGGACGGCACGCTGTCCTGGAAGCACGTGGCGCTGCTGGGAGCGACGTTCCAGCCGGTCGACAAGCTGGCGGCGGAGCTGGCCGCGCTCAAGGCGTCCTAGTCACATCGAGGACGGGCCGGCGGCGGTGCCGGCGCTCGCGCCGAGGGCCGCGAACGCGCCGTGCGCCAGCGTGCGCAGCAGGGCCTGGGTGCCCGCGCGGCTCGGCAGCCCGCCTCGGTACGAGGAGAAGTGCGGCGTCGAGTTCAGCAGCCCGAAGACGGCGTGCACGGCGCCGCGCGCCTGCGCCTCCGGCACGCCCGGGTAGACCTCCCGTACGACGCCGACCCACAGCTCCACGTACTGCCGCTGGAGCTGGCGGACCAGCTTGCGGTCGCTGTCCCTGAGCCGGTCCAGCTCACGGTCGTGCAGCGTGATCAGCGGGCGGTCGTCGAGGGCGAAGTCGATATGGCCGTCGATCAGCGAGGCGAGGACCGCCGCGGGGTCGGCGGGTGTGCCCGGCGTTGCGGCGGGGCCGACGCGCCGCCGGCCGCCGTCGAGCAGGCGGTGGCTGATGCCGACGAGCAGTTCGGCGAGCATGGCGTCCTTGCCCGCGAAATGCCGGTAGAGGCCGGGGCCGCTGATGCCCACGGCCGCCCCTATCTCGTCCACGCCGACGCCGTGGAAACCACGCTCGGCGAAGAGGCGCGCCGCCTCGCTGAGGATCTGCTCGCGGCGGGTGGGGGCCGCGGTCCTGGTGCTCATGGGAATTCATTCTAGACAGAGGTGTTAGCGGTCGTTAACCTGAAGGCGTACGTTAACGGTCATTAACACGCGCCGGTCCTGCCGATCGGCCGTCGATCAGTGTGGGGGCGCGAGGGAATGCAGCAGGCACCGGTGCTGGCGAGCGCCGCCGATCCGGCGTCGGAGACGTGGCGGGCCAACGAGAAAGCGCATGCCGAGCTGGTCGGCGATCTGCGCGCGCGGCTGGCGGCGGCCCGGCTCGGCGGCGGTGAGAAGGCCCGCGCCCGGCACACGGCGCGCGGCAAGCTGCTGCCGCGCGAGCGGGTGGACACCCTCCTCGACCCCGGCTCGCCCTTCCTCGAACTGGCGCCGCTGGCGGCCGAGGGGCTGTACGGCGGCGCGGCGCCCGCCGCCGGCGTGATCGCCGGGGTGGGCCGGGTCAGCGGCCGTGAGGTGGTGGTGATCGCCAACGACGCCACGGTCAAGGGCGGCACGTACTACCCGATGACGGTGAAGAAGCACCTCCGCGCCCAGGAGGTCGCCCTGGAGAACCGCCTCCCGTGCGTGTATCTCGTCGACTCGGGCGGCGCCTTCCTGCCGATGCAGGACGAGGTCTTCCCCGACCGCGACCACTTCGGCCGAATCTTCTACAACCAGGCCCGGATGTCCGGCGCCGGCATCCCGCAGATCGCGGCCGTGCTCGGCTCGTGCACGGCGGGCGGCGCCTACGTCCCGGCGATGAGCGACGAGGCCGTGATCGTGCGCGGCCAGGGCACGATCTTCCTGGGCGGCCCGCCGCTGGTGAAGGCGGCGACGGGCGAGGTCGTCACGGCGGAGGAGCTGGGCGGCGGCGAGGTCCACTCCCGTACGTCGGGCGTCACGGACCATCTCGCGGAGGACGACGCGCACGCGCTGCGGATCGTCCGGACCATCGTCTCCACGCTCCCCGGGCGCGGGGCGCTGCCCTGGTCCGTCGAGCCGGCCGAGGAGCCGAAGGCGGATCCCGCCGGGCTCTACGGGGCGGTGCCGGTCGACTCCCGTACGCCCTACGACGTGCGCGAGGTCATCGCCCGGCTCGTGGACGGCTCGCGGTTCGCGGAGTTCAAGTCCGAGTTCGGTACGACGCTGGTGACCGGCTTCGCGCGCATCCATGGCCATCAGGTCGGCATCGTCGCCAACAACGGCATCCTGTTCTCGGAGTCGGCCCAGAAGGGCGCGCATTTCATCGAGCTGTGCGACCAGCGCGGTATCCCGCTGCTCTTCCTGCAGAACATCTCGGGGTTCATGGTCGGCCGCTCCTACGAGGCGGGCGGCATCGCCAAGCACGGCGCGAAGATGGTCACCGCCGTGGCCTGCACCCGCGTTCCGAAGCTGACGGTCGTCATCGGCGGCTCGTACGGCGCGGGGAACTACTCGATGTGCGGCAGGGCGTACTCGCCCCGCTTCCTGTGGATGTGGCCCAACGCCAAGATCTCCGTGATGGGCGGCGAGCAGGCGGCCTCGGTGCTCGCGACGGTCAAGCGCGACCAGATCGAGGGGCGCGGCGAGGAGTGGCCCGCCGACGAGGAAGCCGCGTTCAAGGACCCGATCCGCGCCCAGTACGAGACCCAGGGCAACGCGTACTACGCCACGGCCCGGCTGTGGGACGACGGCGTGATCGACCCGCTGGAGACCCGCCAGGTGGTGGGCCTGGCGCTGACCGCCTGCGCCAACGCGCCGCTGGGTGAGCCCGGCTTCGGCGTCTTCCGGATGTGAGGGCGGACGTGACGGGTCTGACGGGTCTGACGGCGGCAATGGTGAGGGCGGAATGAGGGTGGGCATGTTCGACACGGTCCTGGTCGCCAACCGCGGCGAGATCGCGGTGCGCGTCATCCGTACCCTGCGCGCGCTGGGGGTCCGCTCGGTCGCGGTCTTCAGCGACGCGGACGCGGACGCCCGGCATGTACGGGAGGCGGACACGGCGGTACGGCTCGGCCCAGCGGCGGCGGCGGAGAGCTATCTCTCCGTCGAGCGGCTGCTGGCCGCGGCGGCCCGCACGGGCGCGCAGGCGGTGCACCCGGGCTACGGCTTCCTCGCGGAGAACGGGGCGTTCGCCCGCGCCTGCGCCCAGGCGGGGCTGGTCTTCATCGGCCCGCCCGCGCCCGCCATCGAGCTGATGGGCGACAAGATCCGCGCCAAGGAGACGGTGTCGGCGGCCGGGGTGCCGGTCGTACCGGGCTCGTCGGGCAGCGGACTGACCGACGCCGAGCTGGTCGTGGCGGCCACGGACATCGGCATGCCGGTGCTGCTGAAGCCGTCGGCGGGCGGCGGCGGCAAGGGCATGCGGCTGGTGCGCGAGCAGGGGGCGCTGGCCGAGGAGATCGCTGCGGCCCGCAGGGAGGCGCGCGCCTCGTTCGGTGACGACACCCTGCTGGTGGAGCGCTGGATCGACCGCCCGCGCCATATCGAGATCCAGGTCCTGGCGGACGGCCACGGGAACGTGGTGCATCTGGGCGAGCGTGAGTGCTCCCTCCAGCGCCGCCATCAGAAGATCATCGAGGAGGCGCCCTCCGTCCTGCTGGACGAGGCGACCCGCGCGGCGATGGGCGAAGCCGCGGTCTCGGCGGCGCGCTCCTGCGGCTACACCGGCGCGGGGACGGTCGAGTTCATCGTCCCCGGCAGCGACCCGTCCGCGTACTTCTTCATGGAGATGAACACCCGGCTCCAGGTCGAGCATCCGGTGACCGAGTTCGTCACGGGCCTCGATCTGGTCGAGTGGCAGCTGCGGGTGGCGGCGGGCGAAAAGCTGCCCTTCGCACAGCCGGACATCACGCTGACCGGACATGCCGTGGAGGCCCGGCTCTCCGCCGAGGACCCGGCCCGTGGCTTCCTGCCCACCGGTGGCCGGGTGCTGGCCCTGCGCGAGGCGCGCGGCGACGGGGTGCGGACCGACTCGGGCCTGGTCGAGGGCGCCGAGGTCGGCAGTGCCTACGACCCGATGCTCTCGAAGGTCATCGCCTACGGACCCGACCGGGCGACGGCGCTGCGCAAGCTGCGCGCCGCCCTGGCCGCGACGGTCACCCTGGGCGTCCCGACGAACGCGGGCTTCCTGCGCAGACTGCTGGCCCACCCCTCGGTGGTCGCCGGCGATCTGGACACCGGTCTCGTGGAGCGCGAGGTGGACGGCCTGGTGGACACGGAGGTGCCGCCCGAGGTGTACGCGGCAGCGGCGGCCGTCCGGCAGGCGGAGCTGGCGCCGGGCGCCGGTACCGGCTGGGTGGACCCCTTCTCCGTACCGAACGGCTGGCGGATGGGCGGCACCCCGCTGCCCGTGACGCACCCGCTGCGCATCGCGGGACTCGAACCCGTTGCTCAGGAAGCACCGCCCGCCGACCGGAGTCACGTGGAGCCCGGCCGGGTCACGGTGACCGTGGACGGGATGACGTACACCTTCGACCGGGCGGGCGACTGGCTCGGCAGGGACGGCGACAGCTGGCACGTCCAGGACCATGACCCGGTCGAGGCAGCGCTGCGCGAGGCGGCGGGGGCGGGCGCCACGGACTCGCTGACGGCGCCCATGCCCGGCACGGTCACGGTCGTGAAGGTGGCCGTCGGCGACGACGTGGCGGCGGGCCAGAGTCTGCTCGTGGTCGAGGCGATGAAGATGGAGCACGTCATCTCCGCCCCGCACGCCGGCACCGTCACCGCACTCGACGTGACGCCGGGCTCGACCGTCGCCATGGACCAGGTACTGGCCGTGGTCACACCGCAGGAGGAGTCATGACCGCTGGACTGCCGATGCCCGTGGCGGCGCAGGGCCTGCCGCCGCGCGTGCGGATCCACGAAGTGGGCGCCCGTGACGGCCTGCAGAACGAGAGCACGGTCGTACCGACCGCCGTCAAGGCGGAGTTCATCCACCGGCTCGCCGACGCCGGGCTGACCACGGTCGAGGCGACCAGCTTCGTCCACCCCAAGTGGGTGCCCCAACTGGCCGACGCGGAAGAGCTGTTCCCCCTGCTGGCCGACCTCGGGGACGTCCGGCTGCCGGTCCTCGTACCGAACGCGCGCGGGCTCGACCGCGCGGTCGCCCTCGGCGCCCGCCGGATCGCCGTGTTCGGCAGCGTCACCGAGTCGTTCGCCAAGGCCAACCTCAACCGCACGGTGGACGAGTCGCTGGCGATGTTCGCGCCGGTCGTCACCCGGGCGCGGGAGGCGAAGGTCCATGTCCGCGGCTATCTGTCGATGTGCTTCGGCGACCCCTGGGAGGGCCCGGTCCCGGTCCACCAGGTGGTCAGGGTCGCCAAGGCCCTGCTGGACATGGGGTGCGAGGAGCTGAGCCTCGGCGACACCATCGGCGTCGCCACACCCGGCCACGTACAGACCTTGCTCGCCCAGCTCAACGAGGAGGGCGTGCCGACGAACGTCATCGGCGTGCACTTCCACGACACGTACGGCCAAGCACTGGCCAACACCTTCGCCGCGCTCCAGCACGGCGTGACCACCGTGGACGCCTCGGCGGGCGGCCTCGGCGGCTGCCCGTTCGCGAAGAGCGCCACCGGCAATCTCGCCACCGAGGATCTCGTGTGGATGCTCGAAGGCCTGGGCGTCGAATCGGGCGTCGATCTCGGCAAGCTCACCGCCACCAGCCTCTGGATGGCCGACCAGTTGGGCCGCCCGAGCCCGTCCCGCACCGTCCGCGCCCTCTCGCCCAAGGAGTGACCTTCGATGTCCCTGGACCACCGTCTCTCGACCGAGCACGAAGAACTCCGCCGTACGGTCGAGGAGTTCGCCCACGAGGTCGTCGCACCCAAGATCGGCGACCTGTACGAGCGCCATGAGTTCCCTTACGAGATCGTGCGCGAGATGGGCCGGATGGGCCTGTTCGGGCTGCCGTTCCCCGAGGAGTACGGCGGCATGGGCGGCGACTATCTGGCCCTCGGCATCGCCCTGGAGGAGCTGGCCCGTGTCGACTCCTCGGTGGCGATCACCCTGGAGGCCGGCGTCTCGCTCGGCGCGATGCCCGTCTTCCGCTTCGGCACGGAGGAGCAGAAGCAGGAATGGCTTCCCCGGCTCTGCGCCGGCGAACTGCTCGGCGCCTTCGGCCTGACCGAGCCGGACTGCGGCTCGGACGCGGGCGGCACCCGCACGACGGCCGTGCGCGACGGCGACGAGTGGGTGATCAACGGCACGAAGTGCTTCATCACCAACTCGGGCACGGACATCACAGGCCTGGTCACGGTCACCGCCGTCACCGGCCGCAAGCCGGACGGCCGCCCGGAGATCTCCTCGATCATCGTCCCCTCCGGCACCCCCGGCTTCACGGTCGCACCCCCGTACTCGAAGGTCGGCTGGAACGCCTCGGACACCCGCGAACTGTCCTTCGCCGACGTACGGGTCCCGCTGACGAACCTCCTCGGCGAGGAGGGCCGCGGCTACGCCCAGTTCCTGCGCATCCTCGACGAGGGCCGGATCGCGATCTCCGCCCTGGCGACGGGCCTCGCCCAGGGCTGTGTGGACGAGTCGGTGACCTACGCCAAGGAACGCCACGCCTTCGGCCGCCCGATCGGCGCCAACCAGGCCATCGCCTTCAAACTGGCCGACATGGAGATGCGCGCCCACATGGCCCGCATCGGCTGGCGCGACGCGGCGTCCCGCCTGGTCCACGGCGAACCGTTCAAGAAGGAAGCGGCCCTCGCGAAGCTCTACTCCTCGACGGTCGCGGTCGACAACGCCCGCGAGGCCACCCAGATCCACGGCGGCTACGGCTTCATGAACGAGTACCCGGTGGCCAGGATGTGGCGCGACTCCAAGATCCTGGAGATCGGCGAGGGCACGAGCGAGGTCCAGCGCATGCTGATCGCCAGGGAACTGGGCCTGCCCAGCTGAACGGCTCATTCGAACAGGCCAAATGCCCTACTTGACAAGGACTTTGGCGAGCGAGCGCTGGTAGGTTGACCCGCAGTGGAGCGGGAGGGCGGCAGCATGAGCAGACCGTGGGAAGCGGACCCGGAAACAGATTTCAAAAGACGCCTCGGAAAGTCGGCCCTGGAGCTGGGTGCTACCAACTCCGGCCCCGAATGCCCGGACATCTGGGAGTTGGAGAACGGCGACATCGCTGTGATCGGACGCGACCTCACCGCTTCCCTCGGGAGCCGCCTGCCGGACGGAGTCTCCGTCGGCCTCGATGAGCGTCTCGTCGTCATTCCCAGAAACATGCTCATCGCGGCGAAGGCGGATATTCCTAATGTTTGACTGCTTCCGCGACGGTGCCGGCGAGCTCCTCAAGAGGCCTGACTATCTCGCCGACTTCGGCCGGGTCTACGAGAGTGACATCAGCCTCCTTGCCAAGATCGAGCGCGGCCAGACCTTCAGAGAACAGGGCTCGCCGAGTTGGGACGCCTTCGCTTCCGGGGACTGGGCAGGGGCGTTGCGGCTGATCGAGAGCGAGCGGGATTCGGTTGCCGCCTATTTCCGGGATGCCGCGCGACGGAGTCTGGCATTCCGCAGGATTCGTGTCGTTGAGTTCCCGGTTTCCCCTTACCTGCAATGGGAGATGAACTCCTTCCGGCTCCGGTCGGAACTGGGCGAACAGATCCGGGTCTTGGATGCCCGGGAAATCGCTGATCTGGAGCGCGAAACGCAGGTGCCTGAGATCGTCATCCTCGGAAGTTCGGTGATGTACGCCGTGATCTACGACGACGATCTGAAGGGAGCAGGGGCGCTTCGGTTCACCGAACCTGACGAGATCAAGACAACGACCTCGGAGTTCGAATCCCTGTATGCCAAGGGCGAGGATTTTTCTGAGTTCTTCGAGCGGGAGATCGCCCCGCTCGGGCCGCCCACCGTTCACTGACGGTGGGAAGGAGACCGCAGCGGCAGGAGCATGCGCCATGGATTCGGAGTTGACCATGCTTGCCCAGAGCGCGAGCGCGACTCTCGTCGCTCTGATGGCGACGGACGCCTGGGAGCGCACCAGGGACGGGGTCGTCGCCCTGTGGCAGCGGGCTCGGCCCGAGCGTGCCGACGCGGTGGCCGACGAACTCCAGAGCACCCGGGAGGACCTGGCCGCAGATCCGACCGCCGAGCAGGAATTGGCCGCTGAGTGGCAGGGCCGGATTCGGCGGCTGCTGACTGAACAGCCCCAGCTCGCGGTGGAGCTGCGGAAGCTGCTGAACGATCTGGCGCCCGGTACCGACGCCGATGTGACCTTCTCACAGCGCGCCAGCGCCGCCGGCAACGCCAGGATCTACCAGGCAGGTCGCGACCTGCGTATCACCGAACGGTGAGCGGATCGACCGAGGGACGGGCTGAGGGCGACGGCCGGGTCTATCAGAGCCGTGGGGATCAGCACATCACCGAGCACCATCATCACGGTCACGGTGCCTTCACGGTCGGTGCCGCGCCCGATTCCGTCAGACAACCGGCGGTGGGGCGCGCACCGGTGGTCCTGCGCGATCGGCTGGAGCTGATGACGCAGCTACGGACCGCCCTCGAAGACGGCGGGGCTCATCAGGTCTACGTCCTGCACGGGCTGGGCGGCTGCGGTAAGACCGCCGTCGCCTCGGAAGTTTTTCGTCTCGCAACTGCCGAGGGCGGTCGGGTCGGACTGTGGGTGAACGCCCCCGATCTGGCCTCACTACGCGCGGGAATGCTCGCCGTCGCCGCTGACCGTGGCGCGAGCGAGGGGGAGCTCACCGCCGCGCGCAACGGCCTGCGCGCGGCTGCCGACCTGGTGTGGGACCGGCTGGACCGGTCCGACCAGCCGTGGCTCCTGGTGATGGACAACGCCGATGACCCGGCCATACTCCGCGACGGCAGTTGGCTGCGCACCAGTCCGCGCGGCATCACACTGGTCACCACCCGGCAGGTCGCCCCCCATTGGTGGCCCGGGGCGACGCTGCACCACGTCGGTGTCCTGCCACGGGAGGACGCGGCGCAACTGCTGTGCGACCTGGCACCGGAGAGCGGCACAGTGGAGGAGGCGGCCGAGATCGCGGATCGGCTGGGCCGACTGCCACTGGCACTCACCCTTGCCGGCGGCTATCTGGCACATCAGGTGATCAGCCCGTGGAGCATGGCGGAGTACGGCCGGGCCCTGGACCGAGGCGACGGGACTGATCCCATCGACCTCCTGGACCAAGGGGCTACGTACCGCGGTGACCACCAGTCCCGCCATCTCGCCAGCAGTACGTGGGAATTGTCACTGGACGCACTGCGCGCCCAAGGCCTGCCCGAAGCCACGCGGTTGATGCAGCTGCTCGGCTGCTGGTCCCACGACCCGTTGCCGCTCACCCTGCTGACAGGAACGGGTATCGGCGCGCTGCTGCCTCGCGCTCGGGTGGAAACGGCGCTCCGAGGTCTGCTCGACCACTCGCTCACCCGCCTGGTACCCGGTCCGCCCCGCTGCCTGCGGACCCACGGTGTACTGCTGGAAAGCATCGCTCGGGGCACCCCGGCCGAGCAGCGAGACCTGCTCGTGGGCGTAGCCGCAGAGCTGCTGAGCGCAGTGCTGCCGGATGTGACGCAACCGTGGGCGCGTGAGGATCCGCCCATCGCTCCGTTCGTGCCGCACACCCTGGCGTTGCTGCGGCGGGCGGCTCAGTGGACCGAGGTGGAACAGGCGGCGGCGACACGGGTGCTGGAGTGCGCGTTGCGGCTCGCGGTCGCACTTCACCGGGCGGGAGATTTCGCCTCCGCCCTGTCGGTAGGACAGGACGCGGTGGCGCGCGGGACGCGGCTGCTCGGGCCGAACCACCCCGCGGTGATCGCACTCCGCCGGCGTGTGGGGCGGTCCCTCTACCGGCTCGGGCGGTACGAGGAGGCGGAGGCGGTCCATCGCCTCGCTCTCGCGGACTGCACCGCAGCTTTTGGCGCGAGTGCCGTCGAAACGCTGGAGTGCTGTGTGGGGCTCTCTCCGGTGCTCGCCTGGGCGCTTGACCGGAAGGCTGAGGCAGCGTCGATGTTGCGACAGGCGATTGACGGCCTGGCCGCCGCGCTTGGCGCGAGCCACCCGTCGACGCTGATCGCGCGGACATACCTGCTGGAGTTTGCTGCCGAGGCCGAGCTGGACCCGGTCGGCGGAGCCAAGTTGCTGTCCGACTGCCACAGCGTGATCGGCCCGGCGCACCCGATCACCTTGAGCGCTGAGCTGAATTACGGCTTCGCGCTGATCGTCGCCGGACGGCAAACCCGGGCGCTGCCCCTCGTCCGCGACGTGGTCGTAGCTTTTGAGCGCACCTACGGACCGGAGCACCCGAAGACCCTCGCCGCTCGCGCGTTACTAAGCCGGGTGCTCGGCGAGCTTGGTCTGCTCGACGAGGCAGTGGCACAGGCTGAGCTGGTGGCGCACACGCGGGCGCGCGTCCTGGGGACCGAACATCCTTGGACCTCATGGTCCCTGGAGCGGCTCGAAAGACTGCAGCGTGCCTGGGGGAGACGTGACTCTGACAGCGAGTGACCCGAGGTAGCGGGGCCTGGACTCCGCAGGTCGTCAGAGCCAGCGCAGGTCGAACCACAGCTCCATGCGGACGTCCGCGTCGTCCAGGTCCGTCTCCAGGAGTGTCGCGCAGCGGGCGATGCGCTGGCGGACCGTGTTGCGGTGGATGGTCAGGGCCACCGCTGTGCGGTCCCAGCTGCCGTGCAGGGACAGCCAGGTGCGCAGGGTGTCCAGCAGGGCGGGGGAGTCGGTCAGGGGGGCCAGCCGGGTGCGGGCGTGGGCCGTGGCTTCCTCCGGGGCCACCAGGCCGGTCAGGCCCGTCTCGTGGTGGCGTACCAGGGCGGTACGGGTGGCCTCGGCGCGGTGCAGGGCGCGTTCGGCGCGCAGGGCGGCTGTCGGCAGGTCGGGCGGGGTGACCGGATCGCTCACGCCCAGGGTCCAGCCGGGCTGGGGGGTGACCTCGCGGTCGGTGACGACGCGGACGGCGGTCCCGGCCGTCTCGTACAGGGCGCTGCCCAGCGCGGCGGCCAGCGCGCCTGCGGCGAACGGGGTGGCGCCGCCGCGGGCGTGGACCACCGTCCAGGGGCCCGGGCCCAGCAGGGGCGCCGCCTCGGCGGGTGGCGCGCCCAGCAGCAGGCGGACGAGCGCCGCCGAGCGGCCGGCTTCGGCCGCGCCCTGGTGGGGGGCGGTCAGCAGCGACAGCAGGACGACGGCGACCCCCGCGACGGTGTGGTCGCCGGGGTCGCGCCGCGCCGCCGCGATGCCGAGGACGGGCCCCTCGCTGTCACCCAGGGCGTACGCCGTGAGGTGGGTGCTGTCCGCGGTGTCCGTCGCCGAGGTGGGGGCGGAGGGCGCGGTGGTCTGCGGGGTCACCACCGTCGCCAGGCGGCGCAGCGCCTCGCGCGTCGCCGGCGACTGGGCCCTGCCCGTCGCGTGCAGCTCCGTGCCGTCCGGCGCGAACAGGACGGCGCTGCCGTCGAGCCGTACCGCGAGCTGGCGCAGGACGGCCGGTACCGGGTCGGGGCGCGCGGCGGCGGCCGCCAGGCCCTGCTGGGCCTCGGTCACCCGGCGCAGTTCGCGGTGGCGCGCCTCCGCCATCAGCCGCCACACCCCGCGCGCCACCGAGGTGAACGGGGTGTGCGGCGGTACTTCCAGCAGCGGCAGCGCGTGCCGCTCGCACGCCTCGACGAGGAAGGGCGGCACCGTGTCGTACACCGGTGTCACCCCGAAGCCGAGCGCCGCGGCGCCCGCCTCGACGACCCGCGCCACATAGCGGTCGGCGTTCGCGCCGGTGAGCTGCACGCCCGCGGTCAGCAGCAGCTCACCGCCGAGGAGATACGGGTACGGGTCGGCCATCTCCGACGTGTGCACCCAGTGCACCGGTACGTCGATGTCGACGCCGGCGGCGGCCGACGGGCCCGCCACCAGCCTCAGGTCCAGTTTCCGGTCCGCGAGCATCGCGCTCAGCGGGATCGGCGGGGTGGGCGGGGACGCTGTGGGGTCCGGCATGGATGATCCATCCAGCTGCGGCGGTGAGAACAGAGGAAACGTACACTTCTTCGTTTGCCGGTGGCCACCTAGCGTCTTCTCGCAAGGCAGCCGACGAGACGGAGGACAACCATGGGTGTCGACTACGCGGTGATCGTGGTCTATCTCCTCGGCATGCTCGCCATGGGCTGGTGGGGCATGCGCCGCGCCAAGTCCAAGAGCGAGTTCCTGGTGGCGGGCCGCAGGCTCGGTCCGTGGATGTACTCCGGCACGATGTCGGCCATCGTCCTCGGCGGCGCCTCCACCATCGGCGGTGTCGGCCTCGGCTACACGCACGGCCTGTCGGGCGCCTGGATGGTCTTCACCATCGGCCTCGGCATCCTGGCGTTGTCGATCTTCTTCTCCGCGCGCATCGCCCGGCTCCGGGTCTACACCGTCTCCGAGATGCTCGACCTGCGCTACGGCGGCCGGGCGGGGCTCATCTCCGGCGTCGTGATGTGGGCCTACACGCTGATGCTCGCCGTCACCTCGACCATCGCGTACGCCACGATCTTCGACGTGCTGTTCGACATGAACAGGACCGTCGCGATCATCCTCGGCGGTGCGATCGTCGTCGCGTACTCGACGCTCGGCGGCATGTGGTCGATCACCCTCACCGACATGGTGCAGTTCGTCGTCAAGACGCTCGGCGTGCTGCTGCTCCTGCTGCCGATCGCCGTGGCCAAGGCGGGCGGTTTCGCCGAGATGAAGGACCGGCTGCCGCACACGTACTTCTCACCGTTCGGGATCGGCGGCGAGACGATCTTCACCTATGTGCTGATCTACACCTTCGGCATGCTCATCGGACAGGACATCTGGCAGCGGGTGTTCACCGCGCGCGGCGACAAGGTCGCCCGCTGGGGCGGCACCGTCGCCGGGACGTACTGCCTGGTGTACGCGCTGGCCGGCGCGGTCATCGGGACCGCCGCCAAGGTGCTGTACCCGAACCTGGGCAGCGCGGACGACGCGTTCGCGACCATCGTCAAGGACGAACTGCCGGTGGGCGTACGGGGTCTGGTGCTGGCCGCCGCGCTCGCCGCCGTCATGTCGACGTCGTCGGGCGCGCTGATCGCCTGTGCCACCGTCGCCAACAACGACATCTGGTCCCGGCTGCGGGGGAGGGTCCGCGACGAGGACGGGAGCGACCGCGACGAGGTCAGGGGCAACCGCGCCTTCATCCTGCTCATGGGTGTCGGCGTGATCGCCATCGCCATCGCGCTCAACGACGTCGTCCAGGCGCTGACCGTCGCCTACAACCTCCTCGTCGGCGGGCTGCTCGTACCGATCCTCGGCGGCCTGCTCTGGCGGCGCGGCAACGTCAACGGCGCGCTGGCCGGGGTGAGTGTGGGCGGCGTGGTGGTCGTCGCGCTGATGGCGGGCTACGGCGTCCTCGCCAACGAGCCGATCTACTACGGGCTGCTCTCCTCGCTCGCTTCCTACGTCGCCGTCAGCCTGGCGACCAAGCCCACCGACCCCGCCGTACTGGCCGCCTGGCGCGAGCGCCTGGCCGGCCGTCCCGACCCGGCGCCGGAACACCCGAAAACCGAAGAAAGCAGGCAGCACGCATGAGCGCCACCGCGCAGCCACGAGGCCCCGTCGACTCCTCCCGCGTCCCCCGCTACGCAGGACCCGCCACCTTCGCCCGGCTGCCCAGGCTGGACGAGGTCGGCAGCGCCGATGTCGCCGTCGTCGGCGTCCCCTTCGACGCGGGCGTTTCCTACCGGCCGGGCGCCCGCTTCGGCGGCAACGCGATCCGCGAGGCGTCCCGGCTGCTGCGCCCCTACAACCCGGCGCAGGACGCTTCGCCGTTCGCACTCGCGCAGGTCGCCGACGCCGGCGACATCGCGGCGAACCCGTTCGACATCGGTGAGGCCGTCGAGACCATCGAGGGCGCAGCCGACGCGCTGCTCGCCACCGGCGCCCGGCTGATGACGCTCGGCGGCGACCACACCGTCGCGCTGCCGCTCCTGCGGTCCGTCGCCAAGAAGCACGGCCCGGTCGCGCTGCTCCACTTCGACGCCCATCTGGACACCTGGGACACCTACTTCGGCGCCGCCTACACCCACGGCACCCCGTTCCGCCGGGCCGTCGAGGAGGGCATCCTCGACACCGAGGCGCTGTCCCACGTCGGCACGCGCGGACCGCTCTACGGCAAGAGCGATCTGGACGACGACGCCAAGATGGGCTTCGGCATCGTCACATCGGCCGACGTCATGCGGCGCGGTGTGGCCGAAGTCACGGACCAGTTGCGCCAGCGCATCGGCGAGCGGCCGCTGTACATCTCCGTCGACATCGACGTACTGGACCCGGCCCACGCGCCGGGCACCGGAACGCCCGAGGCGGGCGGTCTCACCTCGCGCGAACTGCTGGAGATCATCCGTGGTCTGGCCTCCTGCCGGCTGGTCTCGGCCGACGTGGTCGAGGTGGCCCCCGCGTACGATCATGCGGAGATCACGTCCGTGGCCGCATCGCACACCGCGTACGAGCTGACGACGATCATGTCCCGGCAGATTGCGGACGCGAAGGCTTTGGAGGCTGCTGCGCAGTGACACACGACCACCACGACGAACCGGTCCGGCTGACCCCCGAGCAGACGGCGGCGGCCCTCGCGCCGCCCGCCGGGCGCACCGGCGGCGACCTCGTCGTCGAGTCGCTGTACGGCCTCGGCGCCACCACCGTCTTCGGGCTGCCGGGCCAGCACGCGCTCGGCATGTTCGACGCGCTGCGCCGCTCCGACCTGACGTACATCGGGCTGCGCGTCGAGAACAACGCGGGCTTCGCCGCCGACGCGTACGGCCGGGTCACCGGCGAGGTCGCCCCGCTGATGCTGTCCACCGGGCCCGGCGCGCTGACCTCGCTCGCCGCGCTCCAGGAGGCGGCGGCGGCCTCCGCGCCCGTCCTGGCCATCTCCAGCCAGGTGCCGTCGGCCGGGCTCGGCGGCGGCCGGCACGGCTATCTGCACGAGTTGCGCGACCAGCAGGCGTCGTTCCGCGACATCGTGAAGTCCGTGCACACCGTGCGCACCGCCTCGCAGATCCCCTCGGCGATCGCCGCCGCCTGGGAGTCGGCGCTGACCGCCCCGCACGGCCCGGTCTGGGTGGAGATCCCGCAGGACGTGCTGCTCGCCGAGACGACGCTCCCGGTGGTCTCCGCGATGGACGCCACCCCGCGCGACCTCGACCCGCGCCCGGAGCTGACGGCCGTCGCCGCGCATCTGCTGTCGCAGGCGGCCCGCCCCGCGATCATCGCGGGCGGCGGGGTCGTACGGGCCGACGCGGCGGGCAAGCTCCGCGCGCTCGCCGAGAAGCTGGCTGCGCCGGTCGTCACCACCTGCGGCGGCAAGGGCGCCTTCCCCTGGGAGCACCCGCTGTCGCTCCAGTCCTGGCTGGAGGACCGGCACACCACCGACTTCCTCGAAGACGCCGACGTGCTGCTGGTCGTCGGCTCCGGACTGGGCGAACTGACCTCGAACTACCACACGTTCCGGCCGCGCGGCCGGGTGATCCACATCGAGGCCGACCTCGGCAAGCTGGAGTCCAACCACCCGGCGCTCGGCATCCACGCGGACGCCAGGACCGCCCTCGCGGCCCTGCTGGACTCGGTGCCCGAGCGCACCGACCTCCAGGTCGCGTCGGCGGCGGCCACGGCGTCGGTCCGTACCGTCCTGGAGCGGGTACGGACGCGGCTCGCCGCACAGGACCTGAGCGTGGAGCAGCGGATCCTCGCCTCCGTGCGCGACGCGCTGCCCATGACCTCGCCGAGCTTCTGGGACATGACGATCCTGGCGTACTGGGCCTGGTCGGCCTGGCCGGGCCCGATGCACTCGGGCCAGGGCGCCGGCGGCCTCGGCTACGGCTTCCCGGCCGCGCTGGGCGCCGCTGTCGCCGACCGTACGAAGCCGGTGCTGGCCGTGTCGGGGGACGGCGGCGCGATGTACTCCATCGCCGAACTGGCCACCGCACGCCAGTACGACCTGTCAGTCACCTGGCTGATTGTGGACGACGGCGGGTACGGCATCCTGCGCGAGTACATGACGGACGCGTACGGCGAGACGACGGGCACCGAACTGGCCCGCCCCGACTTCGTCGCGCTGGCCGAGTCCTTCGGCGTCCCGGCGACCCGTACCAGCATCGACGCGCTCCGCGACGACCTGGCGAAGGCCCTGGCGACGCCAGGTCCCTCGGTGGTCGTGCTCCCGGCTCTGCTCAAGATGTTCGCGCCCTCACACCTCCCCGAAGGGTCCTAGGACCAAGGGCCCGTATTTATTACGGCGGGATGAAACGCGAGGTCGCCTACGTTGGAGCCTTCCGGCAGAACAGCACAGCGGGAGGCGGCATCGGTGGCGGCAGGACAGGCGGAGGACAGGACAGCGGCGGAGGAACCGACGGCGGGGGAAGGCCGGGCGGGGGGCGCGGCGCAGGGCGGGGCGGGCGACCGTGAGGCCCCCGCGCGGAGCTGGGTGCGGCGGCTCGCCGGATACGCCTGGCGCTACCGCACCAAGGTGCTGATCTCCCTCGGCGCCTCGCTCGTCGCCATGGCCGTCACCGCCTTCATCCCGCTGATCACCAAGATCGTCATCGACGACGTGATCGGCTCGGGCACCCGCTCCCTCGCCGTCTGGACCTCCCTGCTGATCGCCTCGGCGGTCGTCGTCTACTTCATGACGTACCTCCGCCGCTACCACGGCGGCCGGGTCGCCCTCGACGTCCAGCACGATCTGCGGACCGAGATCTACCGCACCATCACCCGGCTCGACGGGCGGCGCCAGGACAAGCTCTCCACCGGCCAGGTCATCGGGCGCGCCACGAGTGACCTCCAGCTCATCCAGGGCCTGCTCTTCATGCTGCCGATGACGATCGGCAACCTCCTCCTCTTCGTGGTCTCGCTGGTGATCATGGCGTGGCTCTCGCTGCCGCTCACGCTGATCGCGCTGGCCGTCGCCCCCGCCATCTACGTCATCGCCCGCCGCAGCCGCACCAAGCTGCACCCCGCCACCTGGTACGCCCAGTCGCAGGCCGCCGCCGTCGCGGGGGTCGTCGAAGGCGCGGTCACCGGGGTGCGCGTCGTCAAGGGCTTCGGCCAGGAGGACCAGGAGACCGGCAAGCTTCGTGCGGTCGGCAGGCGGCTGTTCGCCGGGCGGCTGCGCGCCATCCGGCTCAACGCCCGCTACACGCCCGCGCTCCAGGCCGTACCCGCCCTCGGCCAGGTCGCGATGCTGGCCCTCGGCGGCTGGCTCGCCACCCGTGGCCACATCAGCCTCGGCACCTTCGTCGCCTTCTCCACGTATCTCTCCCAGCTCGTCGGCCCGGTCAGGAGCCTCGCCGTCGTGCTGACCATCGGGCAGCAGGCCAGGGCGGGCGTCGAGCGGGTCCTCGAACTCATCGACACCGAACCGACCATGTCCGAGGGCACGAAGGAACTGCCCGCCGACGCCGAGACGTCCGTCGAGTTCGACGACGTGTCCTTCGCGTACGAGGAAGGCCGGCCGGTACTCGACGGCTTCTCCCTGGAGATGCGGGCCGGCGAGACCGTGGCCGTCGTCGGCTCGTCGGGCAGCGGCAAGTCCACCATCTCGCTGCTCGTACCGCGCTTCTACGACGTGACGCACGGCGCCGTCCTCGTCGGCGGCCACGACGTGCGCGAGCTGACGTACGACTCGCTGCGCGGCGCGATCGGGCTCGTGCCCGAGGACAGCTTCCTGTTCTCCGACACCGTCCGCTCCAACATCGCCCAGGGCAAGCCGGACGCCACGGACGAGGAGATCTACGCCGCCACCCGCGCCGCGCAGGCCCACGGCTTCATCAGCGCGCTGCCCGACGGCTACGACACGAAGGTCGGCGAACAGGGGCTGACCCTCTCCGGCGGCCAGCGCCAGCGCGTGGCGCTGGCCCGCGCGATCATCTCCGACCCGCGGCTGCTGCTCCTCGACGACGCCACGTCGGCGGTCGACGCCCGGGTGGAGCACGAGATCCACGAGGCGCTGCGCGGGGTGATGGCCGGGCGGACGACGCTGCTCATCGCCCACCGCCGCTCCACGCTCAACCTCGCCGACCGGATCGCCGTCCTTGAGGCGGGCAGGCTCGCCGCCATCGGCACGCACGAGGAGCTGCAGCGCGACTCGGCCCTCTACCGGCGGCTGTTGACCGACCCCGAGGAGCTGGGCGAGGTCTCGCCGGGCCATGTGGCGCTCCCCGACGCGGAGGCGCTCGCCGAGGCGGCACTGGCGGACGAGCACACCGTACGGGAGGAACTGGACGCCGAGTTCGACGCCGAGCGCGGCATCACGTCGGCGCTGTGGGAGCGCGACGAGACCCCGCACCCGGACTCGGCCGCGCCCGGCGCGACACCCGAACTGCTCGCCCAGGTCGAGGCGTTGCCGCCGGCCACGGACCTCCCCGAGGTGGACGAGGCACGCGCGGTCGCCGCCGAGGAGTCGTACGGTCTGCGCCGGCTGCTGCGCGGCTTCGGGCTGCCGCTGCTGGTGAGCCTGTCGCTCGTCGCCGTGGACGCGGGGATGAGCCTGCTGCTGCCGATCCTGATCCGGCACGGCATCGACGAGGGCGTGAACAAGCTGGCGCTCGGCGCGGTGTGGGCGGCCTCCGCGCTCGGTCTGCTCGTGGTCGCCGTCCAGTGGGCCGCGCAGATCGGCGAGACCCGCAAGACCGGCCGCACCGGCGAACGCGTGCTGTACGCACTGCGGTTGAAGATCTTCGCGCAGCTCCAGCGGCTCGGCCTCGACTACTACGAGCGCGAGCTGACCGGCCGGATCATGACCCGGATCACCACGGACGTGGACGCGCTGTCCACGTTCCTGCAGACCGGACTCGTCACCGCCTTCGTCTCCGTCGTCACCTTCTTCGGCATCCTCGCGGTGCTGATGGTCATCGACATCCAGCTGGCGCTGGTGGTCTTCGCGACCCTGCCCGTGATGTTCGCCGGTACTTTCTTCTTCCGCCGCAAGAGCGTCAAGGCGTACCAGCTGGCGCGTGAGCGCATCAGCGTCGTCAACGCCGACCTCCAGGAGATGGTCTCTGGACTGCGCGTCGTGCAGGCGTTCCGGCGCGAGAGGGATGGCGACGCGCGGTTCACGGCCCGCAGCGAGCACTACCGCGAGGCCCGGGTCCGGGGCCAGTTCCTGATCTCGGTCTACTTCCCCTTCGTCCAGCTGCTGTCGTCGGTGGCCGCCGCCGCCGTGATGATCGTCGGCGCAGGGCGGGTCGAGGCGGGCACGCTGACCACCGGGGCGCTGGTCGCCTACCTGCTCTACATCGACCTGTTCTTCGCGCCGGTGCAGCAGCTGTCGCAGGTCTTCGACGGCTACCAGCAGGCGACGGTCTCGCTGGGCCGGATCCAGGAACTGCTCCAGGAGCCCACCTCGACGGTCGCCGCGGGGAAGCCGGTGGTGGTCACCTCGCTGCGCGGCGAGATCGCCTTCGAGGACGTCGACTTCACGTACACGAGCGAGAGCGCGGGCAAGGAGGAGGCGGCGCTGCGCGGGGTCGATCTGCGGATCCCGGCGGGCCAGACCGTCGCCTTCGTCGGCGAGACGGGCGCCGGCAAGTCGACGCTGGTCAAGATGGTCGCCCGGTTCTACGACCCGACCGGCGGCCGGGTCACGGCCGACGGCGTCGACCTGCGCGACCTGGACCTGACGGCCTACCGCCACCGGCTCGGCGTCGTCCCGCAGGAGGCGTACCTGTTCGCCGGTACGGTCCGTGACGCCATCGCGTACGGGCGGCCCGAGGCGACCGACGCCGAGGTCGAGGCGGCGGCCCGCGCCGTCGGCGCGCACGAGATGATCGCGACGCTGGACGGCGGCTATCTGCACGAGGTCGCCGAGCGCGGCCGCAACCTGTCGGCGGGCCAGCGGCAGCTCATGGCGCTGGCCCGCGCCGAACTCGTCGACCCGGACATCCTGTTGCTCGACGAGGCGACGGCGGCGCTGGACCTCGCGAGCGAGGCCCTGGTCAACCAGGCGACCGACCGGCTCAGCGGACGCCGTACGACGCTGGTGGTCGCCCACCGGCTGACCACGGCGGCGCGCGCCGACCGGGTGGTCGTGATGGACCACGGCCGGGTCGTGGAGGACGGCACCCACAGCGAACTGCTGGCGCTGGACGGGCGGTACGCGCGGCTGTGGGCGAGCTTCATCGGCGAGGGATTCGTGGGCGAGGGCGAGCCCGCCGTGGTGTGAGGGCCCCCGCGGTGCGGGTGGGGGTCTGGCGGTGCGGGTCGGGGACGGGTTAGGTTCGCGGCGTCTGACATGAACACAGGGAGTGTGAATGCGCAAGGCGCTGAGATGGCTGTTGTCCCTCGTGCTGCTCATAGGCGCGGCGAGCACAGCCGGTGCGGCCACCGCCGCCGAACGTGACAGTGCGGCCCACCAGACCGCCGGGGCCGCCACGGCCTCCCAGGACATCAAGGACCGTATCCTCGCCATCCCGGGGATGAGCCTGATCCAGGAGAAGCCGTACGCCGGTTACCGCTTCTTCGTCCTCAACTACACCCAGCCGATCGACCACCGCCACCCGTCCAAGGGCACCTTCCAGCAGCGGCTGACGCTGCTGCACAAGGACACCAGCCGGCCGACGGTCTTCTTCACCGGCGGCTACAACGTCTCCACCAACGCGAGCCGCAGCGAGCCGACGCAGATCGTGGACGGCAACCAGGTCTCGCTGGAGTACCGCTACTTCACCCCGTCCCGGCCGCAGCCCGCCGACTGGTCCAAGCTGGACATCTGGCAGGCGGCCAGCGACCAGCACCGGATCTTCAGCGCGCTGAAGAAGATCTACCGGGCCAACTGGCTGGCCACGGGCGGCTCGAAGGGCGGGATGACCGCCACGTACTACGAGCGCTACTACCCGCGTGACATGGACGGTGTCGTCGCGTACGTCGCGCCCAACGACGTGGTGAACAAGGAGGATTCGGCGTACGACCGGTTCTTCACCCAGGTCGGTACCAAGGAGTGCCGCGACAAGCTCGACGCGGTGCAGCGCGAGGCACTGCTCCGGCGGGCGCCGCTGGAGAAGCTGTACAAGGAGTGGGCGGAGGCCAACGGCGCCACGTTCACCACCGTCGGCACGCTCGACAAGGCGTACGAGGCCGTCGTCCTCGACTTCGTCTGGGCGTTCTGGCAGTACAGCCTGGTGTCCGACTGCGCGGAGATCCCGGCCGCCACCGCGTCCGACCAGGAGATCTACGACATCGTCGACCAGATCTCCGGCGCCTCCGCCTACACGGACCAGGGTCTTGAGCAGTACACGCCGTACTACTACCAGGCGGGCACGCAGCTCGGCTCGCCCGACATCAAGCAGCCGTACCTGGGCAACCTGAGCCGCTACGGCTACCAGCCGCCGCGCAACTTCGTGCCGCGCGACATCCCGATGAAGTTCGACCCGCGGGTGATGCCGGACGTCGACAACTGGGTCCGGCACCACGCGGACCACATGCTGTTCGTGTACGGGCAGAACGACCCGTGGGGCTCCGAGCGCTTCCGGGTCGGCCACGGGGCGCGTGACAGCTACGTGTTCACGGCGCCGGGTGCCAACCACGGTGCGAACGTGGCGGGTCTGGTCGCCGACCAGAAGGCGAAGGCCACGGCCAGGATCCTGGACTGGGCGGGCGTCGCACCGGCCGCCGTCCAGCAGGACGAGGCGAAGGCGAAGCCGCTGGCGCGCTTCGACGCGAAGCTCGACGCACGGAACATCGAGCGGGAGCCGGCGCTGAGGCCGTAACTCGCCGGTGCTGAGGGCGGGAGAGGAATCCTCTCCCGCCCTCAGCCATGCCGGGGTCCAGGCCGGACGGCCCTAGTAACCGAGCCCGTACCCGATGGGATACAGCTCCCGCGCCGGGTCGTCGGCGCGCTGTACGGGGACGGGCAGCCGGCCGCGCGGGCGCGCCTTGCCCGCGATCACCCGTGCCGCCGCCCGAAGTTCGACGTCGGTCCAGGCGTAGGCGGCGACCGAGGCGCGTACGTCCGGCAGTTGGGCGATGTCGTACGGATTGCGGATGGAGAGCGTGACCACCGGTACGCCGGTCGCGATCAGTGAACTGACCAGCGTGCGCTGCGAGCTGGTCGCCGAGACGTTGTACGTGGCGACGACCACCACGTCCTTGCCCTCGGCCGCGGCGACCGCCGCGTCGATCTGCGCCGCCGTCGGGGCCGTACCGGTGGACAGGGCGGTGGCGTCGAAGCCCAGCTCGGTCAGGGCGCCCGCGACGACCTTGGTGGGCGGTCCGTCCGAGAGCGAGGGCGAGGCCGGATCGGCGCCGACGACGAGCACTTCGCGCTGTTTGCGGCGGCTCAGCGGCAGCAGCCCGTCCTTGTTGACGAGCAGCGTGGTGGTCCGCTCGGCGATCCGGTCGGCCGCCGCCAGATGCGCGCGGGTGCCGACGACCCGGTCCACCTCCCGCTCCGCGACGTACGGAGCGTCGAACAGGCCCAGCCGGTCCTTGAGTTCGAAGATGCGCAGGACGGACTCCTCGACGCGCTCCTCGCTGATCTCACCGCTCTTGACCGCCGCCAGCACGGAGTTGTAGGCGAGCGGGAAGTCCGGCGGGTTCAGCAGCTGGTCGATGCCGGCCTTGACGGCGAGGACCGGCACCCGGTCGTCGCCGTATTTCTCCCGTACGCCGGCCATGTCGAGCGCGTCGGTGATCACGACACCGTCGTAGCCGAGCTGCTCGCGCAGCACGCCGGTCACGATGGGGTGCGAGAGCGTCGCCGGGTCACCGCTCGGGTCGAGGGCGGGGACGATGATGTGCGCCGTCATGATCGCCGTGATGCCTGCGTCGATCGCGGCCTTGAACGGCGGGGCGTCGATCTCCGTCCACTGCTCGACGGTGTGGTTGATGGTCGGGATGGCGAAGTGACTGTCGTCCTTCGTGTCGCCGTGCCCAGGGAAGTGCTTGACCGTGGAGGCGATCCCGGCGCTCTGGTACCCGCTGACCTGGGCGGCGACCAGGCCGGCGACGGCCTGCGGGTCCGCGCCGAAGGAGCGTACGCCGATGACGGGGTTGGCCGGGTTGACGTTCACGTCGGCGTCCGGCGCGTAGTCCTGCCGGACGCCCATCGCCGCCAGCTCGGCACCGGCGATCCGGCCCGCCGTACGGGCGTCGTCGTGCGAGCGCCCGGCCCCGTACGCCATCGCGCCCGGCAGCAGCGTCGCGGGCTTGCCGATGCGGCAGACGATGCCGTGCTCCTGGTCGGTGGCCACCAGCAGCGGTACGGGGGTCTCCTTGGCGAGACCGGCCTTCTGGATGCCGTTGGAGAGCGCGGCGATCTGGTGCGGGTCGCGGGTGTTGTGCGCCCAGGCGAAGTAGATGATCCCGCCGACGTGGTACTTCTCGATCAGCTCGGCCGCCGTGCGGACGCCGATCTCGGTGAGGTTGGCGTCGATGTCCGCCTGGTCGGGAGCGGTCGCCGAGTGCCCGTACACCCGCATGACGAAGAGCTGCCCGACCTTCTCCTCCAGGCTCATCCGGGCGATGACGCGGCGGAGACGGGCGCGCGCACGCGCACTGTCCCGTCGCCCCGGCACCGCCGCCGTGGCGGTCGTGGTGACGGCGGCAGTCGAGGCAACGGCTGCCGCCGCTACGGCGGTTGAGCTGAGGAGGGTGCGTCTGGAGATGTTCCGGTCGTGCACAGGTGCTCCTTCCGGCCGTGCGCTGTGAGGGGTGAAGGAAACTTTCAGGGGTTCACCGTTATCCAGAAAGTAACTACCAGTCAAGGGGTGCGCGGCTGAAAGGAGGACGCGCGGGGCCCGCCACGACAGCGCCGCGCGGCGCCTCGCGGGGCAGGCGGCGTGCGGCCGGCGTCCGGCCGGGCCTCAGGCGCGCAGCGACGCCAGGTACTCGCGGCCCGCGCGCAGCTGGGGCGGGAGGGCGGCTGCCGCGGGGTACCAGCGCTTTTCGTACTCCCAGCAGACCCACGCGTCGTCGGCCAGCAGCGACAGGCACTCTGCCAGCGGCAGCACGCCCGCGCCCAGGGCCAGGGGAGTGGTGTCGTCGGCAGACGCGATGTCCTTCACCTGGACGTAGCCGAGGTACGGGCCGAGAGCCGCGTGGGTGACGGTGGGGGACTCGCCGCCCAGCCAGGTGTGCATCAGGTCCCAGAGGACGCCCACCTGCGGGTGGCCCACCGGGCCCACCACCCGGGCCGCCGCCGCGCCCGTGCGGTGCGAGTCGTGGGTCTCCAGCAGGATTCGTACGCCGAGGTCGGCCGCCACCTCGGCCGCCGCGCCCAGCCGGCGCGCCGCAGCGGCGTCCGCTTCGGACGGCTCCGCCGCGTCCTCGCCGCCGGGGAAGACGCGGACGAAGGGCGCGCCCAGATCCGCCGCCAGGCGCAGCAGGCCCTCCAGCTCGGCGCGCAGCGCCTCGTCGTCGGCTGCCGGGTCCGCGACCCGCGCGTATCCGGCGATCCCCAGGATCTCCACCCCCGCGCGCTTGAACTCGTCGGCCACGGCGGCCCGCTCCCGGGGCCCGATGCCGGGATGCACGGGCTCCTCGGGGTGGGCCCGCAGCTCCACGCCCTGGTAGCCGGCGGTGGTGGCGAGTCCCAGCACGTCCGAGACGGGCAGCCCCGGCACTCCCAGGGTGGAGAACGCGAACTTCACGTGATGGTTCCTTTCCGAAGGGCGAGGGCCGCGTACACGTCGGCTCCGGTTCTCACCTCTGCCCACTCAGCGGGCGCGGACGCCTCACGCCCCCCGGGGCGGCGCCGTCGACGCGCGTGCCATCAGCTCCGCCGAGATCGTCGCGATACCGCCCGGCGGGGGTGTCTCCCGGCCCATCGCCAGCCGGCCGGCCCGCGCGCCCGCCTCGTACAGCGGCAGCCGTACGGTCGTGAGCGCCGGGACCGCGTCCACCGAGAACGGCAGGTCGTCGAAGCCCGCGACCGAGACGTCCTGCGGGATGCGCAGCCCCTTGTCGCGTATGGCGGCGCAGGCGCCCAGCGCGACCGTGTCGTTGGCGGCGACCACGGCGGTCAGGTCGGGGGCGCGGCGCAGCAGTTCCACCGTCGCCTCGTACCCGGAGCGCCTGGTGTACGGGCCGTGGAACGTCAGCAGGTCCTGGTCGACCGTCAGGTCCTCGGGCACGTCGGCGGCCCGCAGCGCTTCGCGGTGGCCCTCCAGGCGGTGCCGGGTCGTGGTGCGCTCCTGCGGGCCCGCCACATAGCCGATCCTGCGGTGGCCGAGCGCGAGCAGATGCTCCGTCAGCCGCCGTCCGCCGCCCCGGTTGTCGAAGGCGAGCGACGCCACGATCGCCTCGCTGTCCGGCAGCGGCGGCCGGCCGCACAGCACGACCGCCGTGCCCGCGTCGGCGAGCCTCGCCAGCTTCGCCGCCATCGCCGCGATGTGCGCCGGGTCCTCCAGGGCGCCGCCGGTGAGGATGACGGCCGCCGCGCGCTGGCGCTGGAGCAGGGTGAGATAGGTCAGTTCGCGCTCGGGCGAGCCGCCGGTGTTGCAGACGACGGCGAGCTTCTCGCCGCCCGCGCGGCCCCCGCTCTCCAGACCGCCGATCTCCGCCTGCGCGGCCCCCGCCATGATCCCGAAGAACGGGTCGGCGATGTCGTTGACGAGGATGCCCACCAGGTCGGAGGTGGCGGCGGCGAGCGAGCTGGCCGGGCCGTTGAGTACGTAGTCGAGGTCGTCCACCGCCCGCAGCACCCGGTCCCGGGTGGCGGCGGCGACGGGGTAGTTGCCGTTCAGCACACGCGAGACGGTGGCGGGCGACACCCGGGCGCGGGCCGCCACATCCGCCAGGGTGACTGTCATCGCGGTTCCTCCGTCGGGGCTCGGTCCATGGGTGATACAGCGGATCGCGGTGGGGCTCTTGTCCCCGACCGTGGTCGCAGGCTAGCTTCATACCGTATAGAAAGCGCTTGCTAGGGTCGTATGGAGGGAACTTCGTGACACGCAGGACAGTGCGGATCGCCATGAACGGCGTCACGGGGCGGATGGGATACCGGCAGCATCTGCTGCGGTCCGTCCTCGCGATCCGCGATCAGGGCGGCCTCGGCCTCGGGGACGGCGACGTCCTGTGGCCCGAGCCGGTTCTCGTGGGCCGCAGGGAGCACGCACTCAAGGAGATCGCCGAGCGGCACGGTCTGACCGAATGGTCCACCGACCTGGACGCCGTCCTCGCCGACGAGACCGTGGAGATCTACTTCGACGCGCAGGTCACGTCGGCCCGCGTCGAAGCCGTCAGGAAGGCCATCGCGGCGGGCAAGCACATCTACGCCGAGAAGCCGACGGCGACGGATCTCGACGGCGCGCTCGACCTGGCGCGCCTCGCGCGGAGCGCCGGCATCAAGCACGGCGTCGTCCAGGACAAGATCTTCCTGCCGGGTCTGCTGAAGCTCAAGCGGCTGATCGACGCCGGCTTCTTCGGCCAGATCCTCTCCGTACGCGGTGAGTTCGGCTACTGGGTCTTCGAGGGCGACTGGCAGGAGTCGCAGCGCCCCTCCTGGAACTACCGTGCGCAGGACGGCGGCGGCATCACCGTCGACATGTTCCCGCACTGGGAGTACGTGCTGCATGAGCTGTTCGGCCGTGTCACCACGGTCCAGGCGCAGGTCACGACCCACATCCCGCAGCGCTGGGACGAGCGCGGCAAGCCGTACGCGGCCACCGCCGACGACGCCGCCTACGGAATCTTCCAGCTGGCAGGCGGAGCCGTCGCCCAGATCAACTCCTCCTGGGCGGTACGGGTCAACCGCGACGAACTCGTCGAGTTCCAGGTCGACGGCACCCACGGCTCGGCCGTCGCCGGGCTGCGCCGCTGCCGCGTCCAGCACCGCAGCGCCACCCCCAAGCCGGTGTGGAACCCGGACCTGCCCGCCACCGAGCCGTTCAGGGACCAGTGGCAGGAGGTCCCGGACAACACCGAGTTCGACAACGGGTTCAAGACACAGTGGGAGCTGTTCCTGCGCCACGTCGCGCTCGACGAGCCGTTCCCCTGGGACCTGCTGGCAGGGGCGCGCGGGGTGCAACTCGCCGAGCTGGGCCTGCGCTCGTCGGCCGAGGGCCGCCGCTTCGAGGTGCCGGAGCTGACGCTGTGACGCTCCGGCTGCCCGCACCCGACGGCGGGGTGCGCACGTACGAACCCCGCGCCGAACCGGCCCGTTTCACCGTGGGCGGGCCGCCCCTGACGTCCCGTACGGTCTTCTCCGCCGCGCATGTCGTGGCCGACCCGTACGCCGACACCAGCCCCGACGGGGCGGCGGCCGTCGACTGGGACGCCACCCTCGCCTTCCGGCGCCATCTCTGGTCGCACGGCCTGGGTGTCGCCGAGGCGATGGACACCGCCCAGCGCGGTATGGGCCTGGACTGGGCGGGCGCCGCCGAGCTGATCCGCCGCTCGGCCGCCGAGGCGAAGGCCACCGGCGGCCGGCTCGCCTGCGGCGTCGGCACCGACCAACTCCCCCCGGGGGAGCACACTTTGGCGCGCGTGCGTGCCGCGTACGAGGAACAGCTCGCGCTCGTCGAGGAGACGGGGTCGCAGGCCATCCTGATGGCCTCCCGCGCCCTCGCCGCCGCCGCGAAGTCTCCCGACGACTACTGCGCCATCTACGGGCAGTTGCTGCGCCAGGCGGCCGAGCCCGTCGTCCTGCACTGGCTCGGGCCGATGTTCGACCCCGCGCTGGCCGGCTACTGGGGCAGCGCCGATCTGGACGCCGCCACCGAGACGTTCCTGCGGGTCATCGCCGAACACCCCGACAAGGTCGACGGGATCAAGGTCTCGCTGCTCGACGCGCGGCGCGAGGTGGAGCTGCGCCGCCGGCTGCCGGACGGGGTCCGCTGCTACACCGGCGACGACTTCAACTATCCCGAGCTGATCGCGGGCGACGAACGCGGCTTCAGCCACGCGCTGCTGGGCATCTTCGATCCGCTCGGACCGCTGGCGGCCGGGGCCGTACGCGTCCTGGACACCGGCGACAGCAAGGGCTTCCGCGAACTGCTCGACCCCACGGTCGCGTTGTCGCGGCACCTCTTCCAGCCGCCGACCCGCTACTACAAGACCGGGGTCGTCCTGCTCGCCTGGCTGGCCGGGCACCAGGACCACTTCGCGATGGTCGGCGGGCTGCAGTCGGCGCGTTCGCTGCCGCATCTGGCACGCGCGTACGAACTGGCCGACGGGCTCGGCCTGTTCCCCGACCCGGCATTGGCCGAGACCCGGATGGCGACCCTGCTCGGGGTGTACGGGGTGGACCAGTGAGCGACACGGTGAGCGAACTGTCCGCCGCGGACCTGGCCCGCTTCAGCATCAACCAGATGACGGTCAAGCAGCTGTCGCTGCCCGAGCTGACCGAGGCGTGCGTTCGGCTCGGCGTCCCGGCCGTCGGACTGTGGCGCGAGCCCGTCCAGGCGTACGGCGTCCAGGCCGCGGCCCGACTCGTGCGCGACGCCGGGCTCGTCGTCACCTCGCTGTGCCGTGGCGGCTTCCTCACCGCGACCGACCCCGGGCAGCGGGCGGCGGCGCTGGCCGACAACCGCGCGGCCGTGGACGAGGCCGCGGCTCTGGGCACCGACACGCTCGTCCTGGTGTCCGGCGGGCTGCCGCCCGGCAGCCGGGACCTGCCCGCCGCCCGGGAGCGGGTGGCCGACGCGCTGGCCGAACTCGCCCCGTACGCGGGCGAACGCGGCGTACGGCTCGCGATCGAACCGCTGCACCCGATGTTCGCCTCCGACCGCTGTGTGGTCTCCACCCTGGACCAGGCGCTGGAGCTGGCGGAACGCTTCCCCGCCGACCAGGTCGGCGTGGTCGTGGACACGTACCACCTGTGGTGGGACGACCGGGCGCCCGCCGCCGTTGCGCGCGCGGGGGCCGCCGGACGGATCCACTCCTTCCAGCTCGCCGACTGGGTCACGCCGCTGCCCGCCGGGGTGCTGAACGGCCGCGGCCAGCTCGGCGAGGGGGCGGTCGACCTGCGCGAGTGGCGCGAGCGGGTCGACGCGACGGGCTACCGGGGGCTGATCGAGGTCGAGTTGTTCAACGACGAGCTGTGGGCGCGTGACGGCGTCGACCTGCTCACCGAGGTCGCGGAACGGTTCGTGACGCACGCGCTGCGGTCCGGAGAGTAGCCCCGGGAAAATAACCGACGAAGTCGTGCAACCCTTCGGCACGGACGCGTGTCGTACATGGCATCAGGGCTTCCGGGGAGGGATCTGGGGGGATTCGGGAAGGCCTGATGGGTGGGGGGAACACGTGGGGCCTGGTCCGTGAGGACCGGGCCCCTTGTTCGTCTGTTCGTCGGTCCCGCCCCCGGACGGCCGGTTGTCCACAGGCGGTTGTCCACAGGCCGGTCGCGTTGTCGGACGGCGGCGGTAGCGTCGGATCATGTCCAACGCACCCGTCTCGCTCGCCGTTCTCGAAGCCGTTCTCGAGCGGATCACCTACGCCAACGAGGAGAACGGCTACACGGTCGCGCGGGTCGACACGGGCCGGGGCGGCGATCTGCTCACGGTCGTCGGCGCGCTGCTCGGCGCCCAGCCCGGCGAGTCGCTGCGGATGGAGGGCCGTTGGGGCTCGCATCCGCAGTTCGGCAAGCAGTTCACCGTGGAGAACTACACAACGATCCTTCCGGCGACGATCCAGGGCATCCGCCGCTATCTCGGATCCGGACTGATCAAGGGCATCGGGCCGGTCATGGCCGACCGGATCGTCGGCCATTTCGGCGTGGACACCCTGCGGATCATCGAGGAGGAGCCCAGGCGGCTCGTCGAGGTGCCCGGCCTCGGCCCCAAGCGGACGAAGATGATCGCCGTCGCCTGGGAGGAGCAGAAGGTCATCAAGGAGGTCATGATCTTCCTCCAGGGCGTCGGCGTCTCCACCTCGATCGCCGTGCGGATCTACAAGAAGTACGGCGACGCGTCGATCTCCGTCGTCAAGAACGAGCCGTACCGCCTCGCGGCCGACGTCTGGGGCATCGGGTTCCTCACCGCGGACCGGATCGCGCAGGCCGTCGGCATCCCGCACGACAGCCCGGAGCGGGTGAAGGCCGGCCTGCAGTACGCGCTGTCCCAGTCCAGCGACCAGGGGCACTGCTTCCTGCCCGAGGAGCAGCTGATCACGGACGCGGTGAAGCTCCTCCAGGTGGACACAGGGCTGGTCATCGAGTGCCTCGCCGAGCTGGCGGCGGACGAGGAGGGCGTCGTCAGGGAGACGGTGCCGGGGCCCGACGGCGGCGAGCCGGTCACCGCCGTCTATCTGATCCCCTTCCACCGCGCCGAGCTGTCCCTCTCCGCCCAGCTGCGCAGGCTGCTGCGGACCGGGGACGACCGGATGCCGGCCTTCCGTGACGTGGCCTGGGACAAGGCGCTGAGCTGGCTCGCCACGCGCACGGGCGCGAAGCTGGCGCCCGAGCAGGAGCAGGCGGTGCGGCTCGCGCTCACGGAGAAGGTCGCCGTGCTGACCGGCGGCCCCGGCTGCGGCAAGTCCTTCACCGTCCGCTCGATCGTGGAGCTGGCGCGGGCCAAGAAGGCCAAGGTCGTGCTGGCCGCGCCGACCGGGCGGGCGGCCAAGCGGCTGGCGGAGCTGACCGGCGCCGAGGCGTCCACGGTGCACCGGCTGCTCGAACTGAAACCGGGCGGGGACGCCGCGTACGACAGGGACCGGCCGCTGGACGCCGATCTGGTGGTGGTCGACGAGGCGTCGATGCTGGATCTGCTGCTCGCCAACAAGCTGGTCAAGGCGGTGGCACCGGGTGCCCATCTGCTGCTGGTCGGCGATGTGGACCAGCTCCCCTCGGTGGGCGCCGGCGAGGTGCTGCGGGATCTGCTCGCCGAGGGCGGCCCGGTGCCCCGGGTGCGGCTCACCCGGATCTTCCGGCAGGCCCAGCAGTCGGGTGTGGTCACCAACGCGCACCGCATCAACTCGGGCGTGCCGCCGATCACCCAGGGGCTCGCCGACTTCTTCCTGTTCGTCGAGGACGAGACGGAGGACGCGGGCCGGGTCACGGTCGATGTGGCGGCCCGGCGGATTCCGGCCAGGTTCGGTCTCGATCCGCGCAGGGACGTGCAGGTGCTGGCGCCGATGCACCGGGGCCCTGCGGGGGCCGGGGCGCTCAACGGGCTGCTCCAGCAGGCCATCACGCCCGCCAGACCCGAGCTGCCGGAGAAGCGGCTGGGCGGCCGGGTCTTCCGCGTGGGGGACAAAGTGACCCAGATCAGAAACAATTACGATAAAGGGGAGAACGGGATCTTCAACGGCACGGTCGGCGTGGTCACCTCGCTCAGCCTGGACGACCAGCGGCTGACGGTGCTGACGGACGAGGACGAGGAGGTGCCGTACGACTTCGACGAGCTGGACGAGCTGACGCACGCGTACGCGGTCACGATCCACCGCTCGCAGGGCAGCGAGTATCCGGCCGTGGTCATCCCGGTGACCAACAGTGCCTGGATGATGCTCCAGCGCAATCTGCTCTACACGGCGGTCACCCGGGCCAAGAAGCTGGTCGTGCTGGTCGGCTCCCGCAAGGCCATAGGGCAGGCGGTGCGCACGGTCTCGGCAGGCAGACGGTTCACCGCGCTGGACCACCGGCTCGCCGGCACCGGATGAGCGTGCGAAACATCATCGGGGACTTCCGGAACCAGGGCGAAGGGGGCAGGATGAACAGGTTGGCGGCACTCAGTGCCGCCAATAGGCCCAATGGTCGACCCCGAGTGCACTCTCCTGCGCCAAATGGGGGATGGTAGAGACAGTCAGGGCACCTCGAAGAAGAGGCACTACGTCGGTGAGGGATGACGTGAGCGAGAAACGCGACAACGACGCGGTAGTACTGCGGTACGGCGACGGCGAGTACACCTATCCGGTGATCAACAGCACCGTCGGCGACATGGGCTTCGACATCGGGAAGCTCCGTTCGCAGACCGGTCTTGTGACGCTGGACAGCGGGTACGGCAATACCGCCGCCTACAAGTCCGGCATCACCTACCTCGACGGCGAGCAGGGCATCCTGCGGTACCGCGGCTACCCGATCGAGCAGCTGGCCGAAGGGTCGAGCTTCGTCGAGGTGGCGTATCTGCTGATCAACGGCGAGCTGCCGACCGTGGACGAGCTTGCGTCGTTCAAGAACGAGATCACCCAGCACACGCTGCTGCACGAGGACGTCAAGCGGTTCTACGACGGCTTCCCGCGTGACGCGCATCCGATGGCGATGCTGTCCTCCGTGGTCAGCGCGCTGTCCACGTTCTACCAGGACAGCCACAACCCGTTCGACGAGCGGCAGCGCAACCTCTCCACGATCCGGCTGCTCGCCAAGCTGCCGACGATCGCGGCGTACGCGTACAAGAAGTCGATCGGTCACCCCTTCGTCTACCCGCGCAACGACCTCGGGTACGTCGAGAACTTCCTGCGGATGACCTTCTCGGTCCCCGCGCAGGAGTACGAGCCGGACCCGGTCGTGGTCTCGGCGCTGGACAAGCTGTTCATCCTGCACGCGGACCACGAGCAGAACTGTTCGACCTCCACCGTGCGGCTGGTCGGCTCCTCGCAGGCGAACATGTTCGCCTCGATCTCCGCCGGCATCAGCGCCCTGTGGGGCCCGCTGCACGGTGGCGCCAACGCGTCGGTGCTGGAGATGCTCGAAGGCATCCAGGCCGCGGGCGGCGACGTCGACTCCTTCATCCGCAAGGTGAAGAACAAGGAAGACGGCGTGAAGCTCATGGGCTTCGGGCACCGCGTCTACAAGAACTTCGACCCCCGGGCGAAGATCATCAAGGCTGCCGCGCACGACGTGCTGTCGGCGCTCGGCAAGACCGACGAGCTGCTCGACATCGCGCTGAAGCTCGAAGAGCACGCCCTGGCCGACGACTACTTCGTGGAGCGCAAGCTCTACCCGAACGTCGACTTCTACACCGGCCTCATCTACCGCGCGATGGGCTTCCCGACCGAGATGTTCACCGTGCTCTTCGCGATCGGCCGGCTGCCCGGCTGGATCGCCCAGTGGCACGAGATGATCAAGGAGCCGGGCTCGCGTATCGGCCGTCCGCGGCAGATCTACACCGGCGAGGTCCTGCGCGACTTCGTGCCGGTCGAAGGTCGCTGACGGGCCCGTACAACCGCGCCGCTCAAGCGAAAAGCGCCCCGCCGCCAATCCCCCCACGGGTTGACGAACGGGGCGCTTTCCATATCCCCGGAGCGGATTCCCCCCACGGGATCCGGGCCGGGCGCTGTGCGGGTGACCACCTGCGGTCACCCGGGTGCGGTCGGACCGGGGTACGTACGCACGGGAGGGCCGCTCAAGCTCCCCGGTGCACGTGCCCCGGCCAATCGCTTGCCTGGGACGTCCCCCAAGACATCCCATGAACGTCCCCCAAGACGTTCTCTCTGGCATCGTCCTCTTAGACACGCCAGGTCCCTGAATGGTTACCCATAAATCTATGTGATCTAGGTCTCTTTGTGAAGGACTTGTGCCCCATGTGAAGGCGGCACCGCGGCAAAGAGTTGGTCAGGCCAGCCCGGCCAGTTCGTACCCCGCCTCGTCCACCGCCGCCCGTACGGCGGCCTCGTCCGGCGCCGTGGTCGAGACGACCGTGACGCGCCCCGTGGCGGCCTCGGCCTTGACCGAGACCACGTCGGCGAGCGCGGAGATCTCGCCGCTGACGGCCCCCTCGCAGTGCCCGCAGCTCATCCCGGTGACCTGGTAGACGGTGGTGAAGGAGCCGGTGGCCGGGGTGGTGCCGGCCGGTGCCTCGGCAGTCATGACAATCTCCTCTTCGGGGCCTTGCTGACAGAGTCAGCTGAAATGCTACCCCTAGGGGGTATGGGCTCGTGTCAGCGCCCGCCCCGGTTGCCGGGACGGTTGGCGACCCAGGTGCGGACGGTGTCCGCGTACCAGTACGGCTTGCCGTTCTCCACGTGGTCGGGGGGCGGGAGCAGCCCGTGCTTGCGGTACGAGCGGACCGTGTCCGGCTGTACGGAGATGTGCGCCGCGATGTCCTTGTAGGACCAGAGCCGCTTGTCCGTCATTGAATGGCACCTCTCGCCGATGATCAACCCAGCCTGTGCCCAATCAGGCACGCAGAGTAATGGCGCGAGGGCGCTTGTCGCCTTCCTGGAACGGGATACCCGCGTAACGGAGACATGTGTGACAGAACATCAATAACGGTGACGCATGCGGCACATGGGGCGGTGTGCCGTCAGGCGCCGCAGCTCCGCAGGAAGCGGCGGGTGCGCTCGGCGATCGGGAACGGCTTGTCCGGCGGGCACGGGTACATGTCCTGCTCGACGATGGCGAAGAGATCGACGCCGAGCCCCTCGGCGGCGCTCAGGACGGGTCCGAGCGCGGGGATCCCGGTGGGCGGCTCGACCATCACGCCGCGGGCCACGGCGGGGCCGAACGGCACCTCGCCCGCGACGACTTCGGCGAGGATCATCGGATCCACCTGCTTGAGGTGGAGATAGCCGATCCGCTCCCCGTACGTCTCGATCAGCCGGACGCTGTCGCCGCCGCAGTACGCGTAGTGCCCGGTGTCCAGGCACAGCGAGACCAGCTCCGGATCGGTCGCGTCGAGGAACCGCGCGACGTTCTCCTCGGTGTCCACGTGGGTGTCCGCGTGCGGATGGACGACGATCCGCAGTCCGTAACGGTCCCGTACCTCGCGGCCCAGCCGCTCGGTCTGCTCGGTCAGATCGCGCCACTGCCCGGCGGTGAGCGTGCGGTCCTCCAGCACCTGGCCGGTCTTGTCGTCGCGCCAGAAGGCCGGGATCACCACCAGGTGCTCCGCGCCCGTCGCGCGGGTCAGCTCCGCGATGTCCGCGACATGGGCCCAGGTCTTCTCCCAGACGGCGGGGCCGTGGTGCAGCCCGGTGAAGACCGTGCCGGCCGACACCTTGAGGCCGCGTCTGCCGGTCTCCTCGCGCAACCGGGCGGGGTCGCTGGGCAGGTAGCCGTACGGGCCGAGCTCGATCCACTCGTAGCCCGCGCCGGCGACCTCGTCCAGGAAGCGCTGCCAGGGGACCTGCTGGGGGTCGTCGGGAAACCACACCCCCCACGAGTCGGGTGCCGACCCGACGCGGATGCGGTTCAGTGTGGGTGAGGAAGAGGTCATACCGGTCAGCTTTCCGGCCATGAGGAAAAGGTGTCAAGGGTTCGTCCGAATGTAAGGACAAACTGTTGACAGCACTGCCGGCCGGGGCATTAGATCGGGGGCATCGGTCGCGCCGTCGAGCTGAAGGGACGCCCATGTCCGCACCGTACGACGTGATCACGATGGGCCGGATCGGGGTGGACCTCTACCCGCTGCGGACCGGGGTCCCGCTGGCCCAGGTGGACAGGTTCGGCAAGTTCCTCGGCGGTTCCGCGACCAATGTCGCCGTCGCCGCCGCCCGGCTGGGGCGCCGCGTCGCCGTCGTCACCCGCACCGGGCAGGACCCCTTCGGGGACTACCTCCACCAGGAGCTGCGCGGCTTCGGCGTCGACGACCGCTGGGTGACGGCGGTCGAGCGGTACCCGACCCCGGTGACCTTCTGCGAGATCTTCCCGCCGGACAACTTCCCGCTGTACTTCTACCGGCAGCCGAAGGCACCCGATCTGGAGATCCACCCGGACGAGCTGGATCTCGACGCCATCAGGGCCGGCAGGATCTTCTGGATGACCGGCACGGGACTCTGCGCCGAACCCAGCCGCGCCGCGACCCTCGCCGCCCTTGAGGCGCGTGACAGGTCGGGGACGACGGTCTTCGACCTCGACTGGCGCCCCATGTTCTGGCCGGAGGGCGCCGAGGCCCGCGAGGTGTACGGGGCCGCCCTGCGCCATGCCACCGTCGCCGTCGGCAATCTCGACGAGTGCGAGATCGCCGTGGGCGAGCGCGAACCCCACGCCGCCGCACGGGCGCTGCTCGCCGCCGGTGTCGAACTCGCCGTCGTCAAACAAGGACCCAAGGGCGTGCTCGCCGTCCACCGCGACGGCGCCGTGGCCGAACTCCCGCCCGTCCCCGTCGAGGTCGTCAACGGACTCGGCGCCGGTGACGCGTTCGGCGGCGCGCTCTGCCACGGACTGCTGTCCGGCTGGGACCTGGAGCGCACCATCAGCTACGCGAACGCCGCGGGCGCCATCGTCGCCGCCCGCCTCGCCTGTTCGTCGGCGATGCCGTACGACAGCGAGGTCACCCACGTACTCGCCGGCGGCCCGGTCCCCGACCAGGGCCCCCTGCCCACCCCCGGAGCCGCTTCGTGACCCGCGTCGATGTGTCCGAGATCGTCCAGCTGCGCGCGCACCGCCCGGAAGCCGTCGCCGAGGCGGCCGCCCGGCGCGTGCGCCGGCCGCTGCTGCGCCCGCCGGGCCGGCTGATGATCATCGCGGCCGACCACCCCGCCCGGGGCGCGCTCGGCGTCGGCGACCGGCGGCTCGCCATGGCCAACCGCGCCGACCTGCTGGAGCGGCTGTGCCTCGCCCTCTCCCGGCCCGGTGTGGACGGGGTGCTCGGCAGCGCCGACGTCCTGGACGACCTGCTCCTCATAGGCGCGCTCGACGACCGCGTCGTCATCGGCTCGATGAACCGCGGCGGACTCGCGGGCGCCGCGTTCGAACTCGACGACCGCTTCACCGGACACCGCCCCGAGGACATCGCCGGGCACGGCTTCGACGCCGGCAAGATGCTGCTGCGCATCGACTACGACGACCCGGGCTCCCTCGACACGATCCACTCGGCGGCGCGCGCCGTCGACGCCATGGCGGAGCGCAAGCTGCCCGTCTTCGTCGAGCCGTTCGTCTGCCGCCGGGTCGACGGACGGCTCCGTACCGACCTGAGCGCCGACGCGGTGACCCGCTCCATCGCCATCGCGTCGGGTCTCGCCGGCAGCTCCGCGTACACCTGGCTGAAGGTTCCCGTTACCGAGGACCCCGACGATATGGCCCGGGTCATGGAGACCTCGACGCTGCCCGCTGTCCTGCTGGGCGGCGAGATCGGCGGCGACCAGGAGGGCGCGTACGAGAAATGGCGCAAGGCCCTGCGGCTGCCCACCGTGCAGGGTCTCGTGGTGGGGCGCTCGCTGCTCTATCCGGCCGACGGGGACGTGGCGGGAGCCGTCGACACGGCCGTAGGACTGCTCTGACGGTCATGGGACTGCCCAGGCGGGCGGTTGAAGGGTAGGAAACAGGTATGACGACCGAGCAGGACAAGGCGCGGCTGTACGTGCCGGCGGGCAGCGCGGCGGCCGGGCCGTACGCGCTCGACATCGGCCCCGAGCGGGCCGGCTGGACCCACAGCGCGCTGCGCGTCGTCGAGCTCGCGCCCGGCGCCACCCACGCGTTCGCCACCGGAGACAGCGAATGGATCGTCATTCCGCTGAACGGCGGTTGTACGGTGCGTACCGAGGGTGAGGTCATGGAACTGCTGGGCAGAGAAAGCGTGTTCAGCGGCGTCACGGACTTCGGCTACGTACCGCGCGACGCCGATGCCCAGATCTCCTCCGATGCGGGAGGCCGCTTCGCCCTGGCAGGAGCGAAGTGCGAGCGACGACTCCCCGCTCGCTACGGCCCCGCATCGGAGGTTCCGGTCGAACTGCGCGGCGCGGGCGGCTGCTCCCGCCAGGTCAACAACTTCGCGGCCGCCGGCGTCTTCGCGTGCGACCGGCTCATCGCCGTCGAGGTGCTGACCCCCGGCGGCAACTGGTCGTCGTACCCGCCGCACAAGCACGACGAACCGCTCCCCGGCGCCGAGTCGGTGCTGGAGGAGATCTACTACTTCGAGATCGACCCGGGCGCGCACGGCGCCGGATCCGCGCTCGGCTACCACCGTGTCTCACCCTCGCGGCCCGGCGGCAGTGACGTACTGGCCGAGGTCCGCAGCGGTGACACGGTGCTCATCCCGGACGGCTGGCACGGCCCGTCCGTCGCGGCGCCGGGACACGACATGTACTACCTGAACGTGATGGCAGGTCCCGGCGAGACCAGGGAGTGGCTGATCAGCGACCACCCCGACCACGGCTGGATCCGGGACACCTGGCCCGGCCAGGACGTCGACCCGCGGCTGCCGCTGTACACGGCGCCGCGGCCCAACCCAGCGGAGGCAACGTCATGACCACCGCCAACGGCCCGCGCACCGGCGACGCACCGGGCGCGGACGGCAACGTGCCGGGCACCGGCACCCGCCGCCTGACCGTCGCGCAGGCGCTGATCACCTTCCTCTCCCGGCAGTACACGGAGCGGGACGGCCGCAGGCAGCGGCTGATCAACGCCACCTGGGGCATCTTCGGCCACGGCAACGTGGCGGGCATCGGACAGGCGCTCGTCGAGTCCGGCGCCGACATGCGGTACGTGCAGGGGCGCAACGAACAGGCGATGGTCCATGCCGCCGTCGGCTACGCCCGGCAGAGCAACCGCCTCTCCGCCCATGCCGTGACCACCTCCATCGGCCCCGGCGCGACCAACCTCGTCACCGGCGCCGCCCTCGCCACCATCAACCGGCTGCCGGTGCTGCTGCTGCCCGGTGACACCTTCGCCACCCGCCCCGCCGAGCCGGTGCTCCAGCAGCTCGAAGACCCCTCCCAGGGCGACGTCTCCGTCAACGACGCGCTGCGGCCCGTCTCCCGCTACTTCGACCGGATCTCCCGGCCCGAGGCGCTGATCCCGGCGGCGCTCGCCGCGATGCGGGTGCTCAGCGACCCGGCCGAGACCGGAGCCGTCACCCTCGCGCTGCCCCAGGACGTGCAGGCGGAGGCGTGGGACTGGCCGGAGGAGTTCTTCGCCGAGCGGATCTGGCGGGTCCGCCGCCAGGCGCCCGACCCGGCCGAACTGGACGCGGCCCTCGCGCTCGTACGGCAGTCCCGGCGCCCGCTGCTCGTCGCCGGCGGCGGAGTCCACCACAGCGCCGCCGAGGACGCGCTCGCCGCTTTCGCCGACGCGACGGGCATCCCCGTCGCCGCCACCCAGGCGGGCAAGGGCGCGCTGCGCCACGACCACCCGAGCGACATCGGCGGCATCGGCCACACCGGCACCGCCACCGCCGACGAACTGGCCCGCACCGCCGACCTGGTGATCGGCGTCGGCACCCGCTGGTCGGACTTCTCCACCGCGTCGGCCACCCTCTTCGCCAACCCGGCCGTCCGGTTCCTCAACGTCAACGTGACGAGTTTCGACGCGCACAAGCTCGCCGCGCACCCGCTCGTCGCCGACGCGCGTACGGCCCTGGAACTGCTCACCGCCGGGCTCGGCGAGACCGCCTACGCCGCCGACGCCTCTTATGTCGCCGAATACAGCGAGGACAAGGAGTGGTGGGAGGAACGGGTCGACGCGGCGCTGGCCACCGACGAGGACCTGCTGCGCCCCACCCAGTCGCAGATCCTCGGCGTGCTCGACGAACTCGTCACCGAGGAGGACATCCTCGTCAACGCGGCCGGCTCGCTCCCCGGCGATCTGCACAAGCTGTGGCGGACCCGTTCCCGCGACCAGTACCACGTCGAGTACGGCTACTCCTGCATGGGTTACGAGATTCCGGCGGCCATCGGCGTCCAGCTCGCCGCGCCGGGCAGGCCCGTCTGGGCGCTGGTCGGCGACGGCACGTACCTGATGAACCCGACCGAGATCGTGACCGCCGTCCAGGAGCGGCTGCCGCTGAAGGTCGTGATCATCCAGAACCACGGCTACGCCTCCATCGGCGGTCTGTCCGCCTCGGTCGGCGCCGAGTCCTTCGGCACCGCCTACCGCTTCCGGGCCGACGACGGGACGTACACCGGGGCCCCGCTGCCGGTGGATCTCGCGGCCAACGCCGCGTCCCTCGGGATGCGGGTGATCCGTGCCAAGACCATTCGCGACCTGCGGGAAGCCCTCGCCGAAGCGCGTGCGGCCGACGGCCCCACATGTGTCTATGTGGAGACCGAAACGGCAGACACTGTGTCCGGGGTGCCGCCGGCCCAGGCGTGGTGGGATGTTCCCGTGGCCGAGACCGCGACGCGCCCGGCGGCGGTCGAGGCCCGCGAGGTGTACGACAGGCATGTCGCAGCCCGGCGCCGTCATCTGTGAAGGAGCAACGCATGAAGAGCGTCAACCACTGGATCGGTGGCAAGACCGTCGAGGGTGCTTCGGGCAACTGGGGTCCCGTCACCGACCCGGCGACCGGCGCCGTCACCACCCAGGTGGCGCTGGCGTCCACGGAAGAGGTGGACGCCGCCGTCGCGGCGGCGAAGGCCGCGTACGCGACGTGGGGCACCTCGTCCCTCTCCGCGCGCACCAGCGTGCTGTTCCGCTACCGCGCGCTGCTCGACGAGCACCGTGACGAGATCGCGGCGCTGATCACGGCCGAGCACGGCAAGGTGCACTCGGACGCGCTCGGCGAGGTCGCCCGCGGCCTTGAGATCGTCGAACTGGCCTGCGGGATCACCACCCAGCTCAAGGGCGAGCTGTCCACCCAGGTCTCCAGCCGGGTCGACGTGGCGTCGATCCGCCAGTCGCTGGGCGTCGTCGCCGGCATCACCCCCTTCAACTTCCCCGCCATGGTGCCGATGTGGATGTTCCCGCTGGCCGTCGCCTGCGGAAACACCTTCGTACTCAAGCCCAGCGAGAAGGACCCGTCCGCCGCCAACCTGCTGGCGGAGCTGGCCTCCGAGGCCGGACTGCCGGACGGTGTGCTCAACGTGCTGCACGGCGACAAGGTCGCCGTGGACGCACTGCTCGCCCACCCGGACGTGGCCGCCGTCTCCTTCGTCGGCTCCACCCCGATCGCCCGCCACATCCACGCCACCGCCTCCGCCAACGGCAAGCGCGTCCAGGCACTCGGCGGCGCCAAGAACCACATGCTGGTCCTGCCGGACGCCGACATCGACGCGGCGGCCGACGCCGCCGTCTCCGCCGCGTACGGCTCGGCGGGGGAGCGCTGCATGGCGATCTCCGCCGTCGTCGCCGTCGGCGCGATCGGTGACGAACTCGTCGCCAAGATCCGCGAACGCGCCGAGAAGATCACCATCGGCCCCGGCACCGACCCGGCCTCCGAGATGGGCCCGCTCATCACCAAGGCCCACCGCGACAAGGTCGCCTCGTACGTCACCGGCGCCGCCGCCCAGGGCGCCGAGGTCGTCCTGGACGGCACGGGCCACACCGTCGAAGGGTTCGAGGACGGCCACTGGATCGGGCTTTCCCTGCTCGACAAGGTCTCCACCGACTCGGACGCCTACCGCGACGAGATCTTCGGCCCGGTCCTGGTCGTGCTGCGCGCGGCGACCTACGAAGAGGGCATCGCCCTCGTCAACGCCTCGCCCTACGGCAACGGCACCGCGATCTTCACCCGCGACGGCGGCGCCGCCCGCCGCTTCCAACTGGAGGTCGAGGCAGGCATGGTCGGCGTGAACGTGCCGATCCCGGTGCCCGTCGGCTACCACTCCTTCGGTGGCTGGAAGGACTCGCTCTTCGGCGACCACCACATCTACGGCAACGACGGCGTGCACTTCTACACCCGGGGCAAGGTCGTCACGACCCGCTGGCCCGACCCGTCCGAGGCCCCCGCCGGCGTCGACCTCGGCTTCCCCCGCAACCACTGAGTTCTGCCGCGCGGCTTCCACCGCCACGTACCGCAGCTGGTGTACGGCGGGGCGCGGCCGTACTGCCTGAGGAGGCCGACGGGTTCAGACCGGCGCGGGTAGGGACGGCCCGCCGGTCCGCTTAGGGTTCAAGTATGGACATCCCCACCCCCCGTCGGCTCGGGCTGCGCGCGCGATGGCTCGCCGCGCTCGCCGCAGCCGCCGTACTCGTCGGCGCGGGCACCTGGACCGCCGTCGCCTCGGACGGCGCGCCCACCGTGCACCGCCAGGACCAGGTGATGCGGATGCCCGGGGCGCGGATCGACACGTCGTACTTCACGGCGGGCAGCGGACGCAGGCCGGCCGTGCTGATCGGGCACGGCTTCGGCGGCAGCAAGGACGACGTACGCGGCCAGGCCGAGAAGCTGGCCCGCGACGGCTACGCCGTGCTGACCTGGTCGGCCCGCGGCTTCGGCAGGTCCACCGGGAAGATCGGGCTCAACGACCCCGCCTACGAGGTCAAGGACGTCTCCCGGCTGATCGACTGGCTGGCGAAGCGCCCCGAGGTACGGCTCGACAAGGCGGGCGACCCGCGCGTCGGCGTCACCGGCGGATCGTACGGGGGCGCCATCTCGCTGCTCGCCGCCGGCTACGACAAGCGGGTCGACGCCATCGCCCCCGAGATCACCTACTGGAATCTCGCCGACGCGCTGATGCCCGACGGGGTGTTCAAGAAGCTCTGGGCCGGGATCTTCTTCTCCACCGGCGGTGGGTGCTCGACCTTCGAGAAGCAGCTCTGCGACATGTACCAGCGGGTCGCCGTCTCCGGGAAACCGGACGCGGCGGCGCGTCAACTGCTCGCCACCCGCAGCCCCTCCGCGATCGGCGACCGGATCGACGTGCCCGCGCTGATCGTCCAGGGCCAGACCGACTCGCTCTTCCCGCTCGGCCAGGCCGACACCATGGCGAAGACGATCAGTGCCAACGGTGCCCCCGTCGACGTCGACTGGATCGCGGGCGGCCACGACGGCGGGGATCTGGAGGCGAACCGGATCGAGGGCCGGATCAGCTCCTGGTTCGACCGCTATCTCAAGGACGACGCGGGCGCCGACACCGGGCCCGCCTTCCGGGTCAGCCGCTCCGGCGGCGTCGACTCCACCGACGGCCAGACCCTGCTGCGCGGCGCCAGCGCCGACCACTACCCGGGGCTTGGCGGCGGGACTGTGTCCGTGCCGCTCAGCGGCGGCGCGCAGTCCGTCCAGAACCCGGCGGGCGGCAGCCCGCCCGCCATCTCCTCCGTGCCGGGCCTCGGCGGCCTCGGCGGCGGTCTGTCCCAGCTGTCGAGCGCGGGACTCGGTCTGTCGCTGGACTTCCCGGGCCAGTTCGCCCACTTCGACTCACCTCCTTTCGCACACTCGCTGCGGATCACCGGCTCACCCACCGTCCGGGCCACGGTCACCGCGAACGGCGACGCGGTGCTCTTCGGCAAGGTCTACGACGTCGGCCCCGACGGCACACAGCAGGTGCTGCCCTCCCAACTCGTCACCCCCCTGCGGATCGAGGACGCCCGGCAGGGCCGGACGGTCACGGTGACGATGCCCGCCATCGACCGCCAGGTGCAGGCAGGTCACCGGCTGCGGGTCGTCTTCGCCGCCACCGACCTCGCCTACGCCTCACCGACCGCCCCTGCCGGCTACCGCGTCTCCGTGGACGGCCCCCTGGCCGTGCCGACCGTCCCCGCCCTGACCACCGGGGCGGCCACGGTGCCCTGGTGGGTCTGGGGACTCCCGGCGGCCGGGCTGCTGATCGCGACCGCGCTGCTGCTGACCGCCCGGCGCCGGGGCGCGACCCCGCCGCCCGACCCGGCGCTCGCCGGCGTACCGCTGCAGATCACCGATCTCGCCAAGCGCTACGCCAAGTCCGCCGACCGGTATGCCGTTCGTGATCTCTCCTTCCGGGTGGAGAAGGGGCAGGTGCTGGGACTGCTCGGGCCGAACGGCGCGGGCAAGACCACCACGCTGCGCATGCTGATGGGACTGATCACCCCCGACGAGGGGGAGATCCGGGTCTTCGGCCAGGCGATCCGGCCGGGTGCTCCCGTGCTGTCGCGGGTCGGTTCGTTCGTCGAAGGCGCGGGCTTCCTGCCGCATCTGTCGGGGCGGGCCAATCTGGAGCTGTACTGGGCCGCGACCGGCCGTCCCCCCGAGGACTCCCAGCTGGACGAGGCGCTGGAGATCGCCGGTCTCGGCGACGCGCTCGCCCGCGCCGTCCGCACCTACTCGCAGGGCATGCGGCAGCGGCTCGCCATCGCCCAGGCGATGCTCGGTATGCCCGATCTGCTGATCCTGGACGAGCCGACCAACGGTCTCGACCCGCCGCAGATCCGCGAGATGCGGGACGTGATGATCCGCTACGCGGCCGCAGGACGCACGGTCATCGTCTCCAGCCACCTCCTCTCCGAGGTCGAACAGACCTGTACACATCTGGTGGTCATGCACCGGGGCCAACTCGTCCAGACCGGCCCGGTCGCCGAGATCGTCGGCTCCGGCGACACCCTGCTCGTCACCACCGAAGGCGAGGTGCCCGAACCGGTCGTGGAGAAGATCGCCGCGCTGCCCGGGATCGGCTCCGCCGTCCGCACGGACGACGGGGTGCTCGTACGGCTGGAAGGCGCTTCCACCAACAGCCTGGTGACCGAGCTGGTCCGGCTGGATGTCGCGATCACCGGGGTCGGACCCCACCGCCGCCTGGAGGACGCTTTCCTCACCCTGATCTCCGGAGGCTCCGCATGAGCGTGCTGACCGACTCCGCCCCCGGCTACCGCGCCCGGCACACCCTGCCGCTCCGGGTCGAGCTGAAGCGGCAGTTGAAGCGCCGGCGGACCCTGGCCATGGGGATCGTGCTCGCCGTCCTGCCCTTCGTGCTGATCGTCGCTTTCGCCGTCGGCGGCACCCCCGGCGGGGCGAACGGACGCGTGACGCTGATGGACACGGCGACCGCTTCCGGCGCCAACTTCGCCGCCACCTCCCTCTTCGTGTCGGCCGGTTTTCTGCTGGTGGTGCCCGTCGCGCTGTTCTGCGGGGACACGGTGGCCTCCGAGGCGAGCTGGTCCTCGCTGCGCTATCTCCTGGCCGCGCCCGTGCCGCGCGCCCGGCTGCTCGGGAGCAAGCTGGCGGTCGCGCTCCTGATGAGTGCGGCGGCGATGGTGCTGCTGCCGCTGGTCGCCCTGGCGGCCGGGACGGCCGCCTACGGCTGGGGTCCGCTGGAGCTGCCGACCGGTGGCTCCCTGGCCGCCGGCGACACCGTGCCACGGCTGGCGCTCGTCGTCGCCTTCATCTTCGTCTCCCAACTGGTCACCGCCGGACTGGCGTTCTGGCTGTCCACCAAGACCGACGCTCCGCTCGGCGCGGTCGGCGGCGCGGTCGGACTCACGATCATCGGCAATGTGCTGGACGCCGTGACCGCACTCGGCTCCTGGCGTGACTTCCTGCCCGCGCACTGGCAGTTCGCCTGGGTGGACGCGCTCCAGCCGCAACTGGAACGGACCGGCATGGCGAAGGGCGCGGCTGTCTCCGTCGCCTATGCGCTGGTGCTGTTCGCGCTGGCCTTCCGGGGCTTCGCCCGCAAGGACATCGTTTCGTAGCGGTCGGCCCCGCCGGGGCGCCGCCGGCCGGTCAGATCCAGCCCCGGCGGGCCGCCTCCGCCCCTGCCCGGAAGCGGCTCGCCGTACCGAGCGCGGCCAGCAACTCGCACACCCGGCGGCTGTATGTGCGGTTCGACATACCGAGACGCGACGCCGCCGCCTCGTCCGTGAGCCCCGCGAGCAGCGCCTCCAGCACCGGGCGCAGCCCGCGCGGCACCGGCTGCACCGGTGTCTGCGCCGCCTCCCACCAGGTCTGGTGGATACGGACCAGGGCCCGCACCACCACCGGATCGCGGATCAACAGCAGCCCGTCCTGCGGATACTGGAGATCGAGCGGCACGGCGGCCACCGAGCGGTCCACCAGCACCATCCGGAACGGGACGGCATCGGACTCCCGCGCCTCACCCGCCCCGCCCGGGCCACCGGACACCGCTCCCAGTGCACCGGACGCCCCGCCCAGCACACCCGACGCCGCTCCCAGCGCACCGGACGGCCCGCCCTGCGGTGGAACCACCAGCCCGCCGGGGTCGGTTCGCGGCACGATCCTGCGTATCGCCACGGTCGACGCCGGTTCGGCCCACCGGCCCGCGGCGTCCGCGAGCGACTCACCCTCCGGCTCGTCGAAACTCAGAAGTTCCTGCCGGGCGGAACGGATCAGCGCGGTCAACGCCGCCGCCACCTGACGGACCCCCACCACCGGCTCCAACGTCGGTTCCAGTGTCATTCGCCCCACCGGCATCGACCTGTTGAGCACCGAGCCTGAAACATCTGCCACGGCTGACCACCCCCGTCGTCCCCTCGAAGCCGCGCCACTCCATGTACTCACACGATCGCATTCCGTGACAAGACCCAGTTCAGCGAGTGGCGACTCCTTGCCAAACCCGTGCGGACCCGAGGGGCGATATTTCCCGGCAGCCCCGCCCGGCCATGGGCGATGATGTGCGCCATGGCCACCCTGCTGATCGCGCTCGCCGTGATGTCCACCGGACTGTATGCGGGCATGATGCTGATCTTCCTGACCGGCATCATGCCCGCGTTGGCCCGGCTGACCGACGAACAGTTCGTCGTGACCGCGCGCAGGATCAACGAATACGTACCGCGCCCGGTCTTCCTTCTCGTGTTCCTCGCCGAGGTGGCGTTCCCGGCCGCCGCCCTGTTCGTACCGGTCGACGGGCGTACGGACACCCAGCGGTGGCTGGTACTCGCCGGGCTGGTGTGCGCCGTCCTCAACCACCTGGTCACGGTCGCCGGCAACGTACCGCTGAACAACGCGCTGGCCGCGGGGTCACCGGCCGGCCGCTCCGACGGCGAGACACGCGCCGCGTTCGAGACGCGCTGGAACCGCTTCCATCTCGTCCGTACGCTGCTGGCCGTCGCCGCCTTCGCCCTCCTGGTCGCTGCGGCTGTCTGACCAGCCGTCAAAGGCCTCAGGCCGACGCGCGGTTCGACTGGCGCAGCCGGATCTCGGTCAGCGCCCGCTGCTCCGCCGCCATCGTCCGCAGCCCGACCGCCAGGCGCCTGTCGTCGACACCTTCCGGGTCCAGCAGCGGATACGGCCGGCCCAGCGGGGTGTAACGGGTCCCGTACGACTGCGGCCTGCCCAGCGCGACCGCGCAGTGGTCGGCGGCATAGGCGCCGTGGATCGGCGAGCAGAGCCCCGCCTCCACGGCTTCGGCGATCAGATCGCGGCAGGTGAGCTGGAACGCGAGATCGTCGGAGTGCAGCAGGATCATCAGGGCCGCCGTCGAGGCGTCGGCCCCCACCAGCGCCGCCGTCGGCCAGCCGTGCGCCGTGACGACGGAGCGCAGCGCCTCCGCGTTCTCGGCCCTGCACCGGGCGAGCGCCCTGCGCAGATGGGTCGCGGGCAGCCGCTGCGCCTCGGCCGTGGCGCTGTTGTCCTCGGCGGCGCGGCGCAGCAACTCGGCGGCGAGGGCCTGAGCGAGGGCCTGTCTTTCCTGCTCCTCGGCTGCCCCGGTCCCCGTCATCTCGCGCATCGTGGCTGCGTACCCCTGCTCCGGGGAGTCGTCGGCGTACGGAAGTCGGCGGGGCGGAAGGGGAGTGTCGCCCAGACCGCGCGCCCCGCGCCGTCCTTGGCCGGCCTGGCGCCGCACGCCTCGGCGATCCGGTCCACCAGGAGGAGTCCGTGTCCGCCGGCGGAGACCTGGCCCCCGTCGCGCACTTCGAGATGCACACAGCCGGCCAGTACCCGGGCCTCACAGCTGACCGTGGCGCCGGTGGCGTGCAGGACGGCATGGGTGACCAGTTCGGAGATCACCAGTACGGCGTCGTCCCGTACGTCCTGCGGCAGGTCGTGGTGGCGCAGCTCGTCGCGCACCCAGCTCCTGGCCCTGGCCGCCGCTTCGGGCCGGCGCGGCAGCGTTCGGGCTCCGCTCCGTAACTCCCCAGCGCCGAACGAGGGTTGCCTGTGTGCACGGTGTGCCGTGATGTGAGCCACCCGTTCACTATGCGCGTTGTCACTCTCAGCTCGCAACCGATCTATCTGATAATTTCAGAATGCTTGTCATCGCTCTGGATGGAGCAGTAACTACCTGACAGACTTCGGACGGTGAGATGCCGTCAGGAGGTGGGGTGAGCCGTGGCTGATGTCCGGCCGGGAAGTGCGGGGAGCGGGAGCGGGGGAAGCGCCGGAGGCGCGGCGAGTGCCCCGACGGTTCTCCGTATGGTGCTGGGCAAACGGCTCGGGGCGTTGCGCGAGCGGGCGCGGGTGTCGCGGGAAGCGGCGGCCGGGGTCCTCGACGTGACGCCGTTGACGATCCGGCGGATGGAGAATTCCGAGGTCGGTCTGAAGCCTCCCTACGTACGGGCGCTGTTGGAGAAGTACGGGGTGGCGCAGGCCGAGGCCGACGAGTTCATGGAGCTGGTGCGGGACGCCAACCGCCCCGGCTGGTGGCATCGTTACCGCGACGCGGTGCCTGCCTGGTTCAGTGCCTACGTCAGCCTTGAGGACGAGGCGAGCCTGATCAGGACGTACGAGCCGCACTATGTGCCGGGTCTGCTGCAGACGGAGGAGTACGCCCGCGGGGTGCTCGGGGCCGGTTCGCACGGCGGCGTCGACGAGCTGGAGCGCAGGGTCGCGCTGCGGATCAAGCGGCAGCAGCTGCTGACCAAGCCCGAGGCGCCGGTGCTGTGGATCCTGATGGAGGAGGCCGTGCTGCGCAGGCCGGTCGGCGAGCCCGCGGTGATGCGGGCGCAGATCGGCCGGCTGATCGAGGCGACGGAACTGCCCAATGTGACGCTGCAGATCATGCCGTTCGCCGTCGGGCCGCATCTGGGCGCCTTCGGCCCGTTCCATCTCTTCCGCTTCGACATCACCGAACTCCCCGACATCGTCTACACCGAGAATCTCACCGGCGCCGTCTATCTCGACAGGCGTCCGGACAGCGCCGCCTATCTCCAGGTGCTGGACAGCCTTTCCGCGCGGGCGGCTTCGGTCTCCGATTCGCGCGATTTTCTCCAGAACATACGCAAGGAGCTCTAATGCGGGACATCTACAACGGCATGCCGGCCGACGACCTGGGCACCGAGGGCTGGGAGAAGCCCTGGAGCGGTCCCAACGGCGGCAGTTGCGTCGAGGCGAAGAAGCTCGGCGGCGAACACGTGGCGGTCCGCCAGTCCACCGATCCGACGGGTCCCGCGCTGATTTGCTCGGCCGACGCCATGGCCAGTTTCGTCGAAGGCGCGAAGAATGGCCTTGCCGACTTCCTGCTGTAGTTTCGCGACCCGAGAAACGGACGGACCAGCATGACGGATCTCGATCACCCGTCGCTCGACGAGATCGACACGACAAAGCCGCACCCCGCGCGGATGTACGACTTCTACTTGCAGGGCAAGGATTACTACGAGGTCGACGAAGCGGCGGCGGCCAATGTCGAGTCGGTGTTCCCGACGATCAAGATCTGCGCGCGGGTGAACCGCCGGTTCATGCACCGGGCGACCCGCTGGCTCGCCGAGGAGGCGGGCATCCGCCAGTTCCTGGACATCGGTACGGGCATCCCGACCCGGCCCAATCTCCACCAGATAGCGCAGCAGGCGGCCCCGGACGCCCATGTCGTCTACGTCGACTACGACCCGGTGGTGCTGCGGCACGCCGAGGCGCTGATGCGCAGCACGCCCGAGGGGCGCACCGCCTACATCCAGGCGGACGTCCGGGACCCGGAGACCATCCTCACCGCCGGCCGGCTGCACGAGACGATCGACCTGGAGCGTCCGGTCGCGCTGTCGCTCAACGCGCTGCTGCATTTCGTACCCGACGAGGACAAGCCGTTCGAGACGGTGGGGCGGCTGCTCGACGCGCTGCCTTCGGGCAGCTATCTCGTGCTGTCCCACTGCACGCCGGACTTCGCGCCCGAGATGTGGGAACGGGTCATCGAGGTCTACCGCAGCGGCGGCATTCCCGCGCAGGTGCGGCCGCGCGCCGATGTGCTGCGCTTCTTCGAAGGGCTGGAGTTCGTGGAGCCCGGCCTCGTCGTCCCGCAGGACTGGCGGCCGGACGGCTCGTCGGTCGAGGGCGCGACCGAGGCGGCGGTCTCGATCTACGCGGGAGTGGCCCGCAAACCCTGAGTCGCCGACGCGCACCGCACACCCGAGGCCCGGAGTTCCGACTCCGGGCCTTGGGTGTGTGCGGGGTGTGAACCGATTCAACGCATCCCCGGTATACACCGCGAGTGTCTGTCGCCGTCCCGTCAAGGAAGATTACGGACAGACAAGGTCCGTCTGGTACCGGTTCTGGCCGGATTGCTTGACCTTCGTCAGGTGCCGAGTTAACGTCACGCAGATCACATCGCATACAACGAGCATGCAGTCTTTTCCCGTCACGCACTACCAGGGAGTGAAGTCGGAGATGACCAGAAACATCAGCTCGGCCAGCCGTCCGTACGCGCGGAGGCCGCACCTCCGCTGGGCCGCTGTCGCCGTGGGCGTCGCCCTCGTGGCCACCGGGTGTTCGTCAGGTTCGGGCTCGGACGGCGGCAGCAAGAAGGTCACCAGCGGCGACGGTCCGGAGAAGAGCGACCTCACCGTCACCTACGGAACATCATCACCCAGCGAGGCGCCACTGTGGCTGGCGGCGGACGAGGGTATTTTCGCCAAGCACGGGCTGAAGGTGAAGATGGTGCAGGCGACGAGCAACGTCGGCGCCCTCGCCGTGATCTCCGGCGGCGCCGACCTCTACATCGGTGAGGCCACGACCACGTTCCAGGCGGTCGCGTCGAACTCTCCCGTACAGATCGTCGGAAACCTGCGCATCCTGAACAACTTCAAGTTCTTCACGCCGCCCAGCATCAAGAACGTCAAGGACCTGGCGGGCAAGTCCCTCTCCATCTCGGCCGCCGGTGACTCGACGGAGCTGTCCACCCGGCTGGCGCTCGACAAGCTGGGGGTGGACGCGAAGAAGGTCACGCTGCTGCCGACCGGGACGTCGTCGGCGCGCCTCGCCTCGCTGATCACCGGCAAGGTCGCGGGTACGGTGCTCACCGAGCCCACGGCGACGGCGGCCAAGAAGCAGGGCATGAAGATGGTGCTCGACCAGACGAAGGAACCGCTCACCGGCAGCGCCGTCACCATTTCGAAGAGCTTCGGCGAGCAGAACCCCAAGACGGTCGTGGCCTTCCTCGAAGCCATCACCGAGGCCGTGAAGTACCTCCAGGACCCCGCCAACAAGCAGACCTCGCTGAACGTCATCGCGAAGTACACCGGCTCGAAGGCCGACGCTGACGACACCATCCTCGGCTACACCAACTACGCGACGCCCGGCGGTCTGGTCATGGACCCGACGCCGAACGTGCCCGCGGGTACGGCGATCCTCGAAGGTCTCAAGGACGAGGACTCGGCCCGGTTCGGCAGCCTCACCCTCGACAAGGTCTTCAACACGAAGTTCACGACGGAGCTCAAGGACTCCGGGTTCCTGAAGAAGACCTGGGGCGCGAAGCTGGACGCGGCGGCCCCCGCCTCCTGACCCCGCGCACCCGGTCGACGACCCGGCCGGCCCGCCCCGCTGATCAGGTCAGCAGCCGGACCGGCGCGCCGCCCAGCCAGGCGGCGATGTCCTCGGCGGCCTCGCGGTAGAACCGCGCGTACGTCTCCCGCTCGACGTAACCGATGTGCGGCGTGATCACGGTGTTCGGTGACGTACGCAGCGGATGGTCGGACGGCAGCGGCTCGGTGTCGAACACATCGAGGGCCGCGCCGCCGATACGGCCCGTACGCAGGGCCTCGACCAGTGCCTTCTCCTCGACGATCGGCCCGCGCGAGGTGTTCACCAGCAACCCGTCGGGGCCGAGCAGATCCAGTTCGGGGGCGCCCACCAGATGGCGGGTGCGCTCGGACAGCTGCAGATGGACCGAGACGACGTCCGCCTCGCGGAACAGCTCGTCCTTGGTCACCAGCCGGACCCCGGAGTCGGCGGCGCGCTCGGCCGTCAGGTTCTGGCTCCAGGCGATGCGTTCCATACCGAAGGCCTCGGCGTAGCCGGCGATCTGCCGGCCGATCCTGCCCAGACCGAGAATGCCGATCGTCGACCCCGCCAGCGCGCGGCCGACGGTCGACTGCCAGCCGCCCGCGCGTACGCCGGCGTCCTCGGCGGGGATGGCACGGGCGAGTGCGAGGAGCAGCCCCCAGGTCAGTTCGGGCGTGGGGGCGCCGGACCCGCCCGTGCCGCACACCGTCACCCCCTGGGCCGCTGCCGCCGCCAGGTCGATCGACGCGTTACGCGCCCCGGTGGTGACGAGCAGCCGCAACCGGGGCAGCCGGCGCAGCAACTCGGCGGGGAACGGGGTGCGTTCGCGCATCGCGACCACCACGTCGAAATCCGCCAGTCGGTGGACGAGCGCCTCTTGGCCGGCGAGATGGTCGGCGAAGGCGGTGATCTCGGCGGCGCCGTCGAGCGCGGACCAGTCGGCGCTGGTGAGGGCGACGCTCTGATAGTCGTCGAGGATCGCGACGGTGATCACGGTGGAACTCTCCCGGGGCAGAAATCGGACAACGGACTCTTGACGTCTGTAGGTGGCACTCATATTGTGTACAAGTCACATACAATCACAGACGGCCTCGATCGGAGGGCGTGAAGTGCGGCGACTCACAGCACTTGCGGATCTCGTCCCGTTGGAGCCGGTCCTCGTGACCGTCGAGGGACGCGATGTGGCAGTCGTACTCATCACGGACGAGGTGTACGCATTCTCTCCCATCTGCACCCATAGAGCAGCCCCCTTGATCGAGGGAGCTGTGACCTGGAAGCGCACCGTGCTGTGTCCCTGGCATCTGGGGACCTTCAGTCTGCGCTCCGGCGCGGCCCTCGCGGGGCCCTGCCGGGTGCCGCTGGCCACGTACCCGGTGACCGTGCTCGACGGTGAGGTCTTCCTCGACGCCGAACCGTCCCACGACACGAAGGGACCTGACGATGCGCAGGGAGATCTCCGTCCGGATGCAGGACGTCGAGCCCACCCGGGGCAGGGAGGGCCTGACCTACGTACTGATGGGGCTCAAGGGTGAGGGCCACTGGGTCCATGTGCTCGACGTGCCCGCCGGCTATCAGTCCGAGGCGCATTTCCACGACTACGACCAGTTCCAGGTGGTGATCGCCGGGACGGTGGACATGGCGGGGGAGATCCTCACCCCCGGCAGCGTCCACTTCACCGACGCGAGAACCCCCTACGGCCCGTTCACCGCGGGCCCCGAAGGTCTCACGATGATGATCATCCGGCCCGGCGCCGACCAGAAGGGCGCCCGCACACCGGTGCGCACCGTCATCGACAAGGTGAAGGAAGCGCAGCGGCGCCAGGCGCAGACCGAGACACCGAGGAAGGCGTGATCATGAACAGCGCGGACGGCCCGAACAGCGCGGAAGGACCGCTCGCCGGGCTGCGGGTCCTGGAGGTGGCAGGACCGCTCGGTGCCTACACCGGGAAGCTGCTGGGCGACTTCGGGGCCGAGGTGGTCCTGGTGGAGCCGCCCGGCGGCGCGCCGGAGCGCGGCCGGGGGCCGTTCGTGGCCGGTGAGCCGGGCCTGGAGCGCAGCCTGGAGTTCGCGTACCTCAACACCAGCAAGCGCGGGCTCACCCTCGACCTCGACTCGGCCGAGGGGCAGGACACCTTCCGCAGGCTCGCCACCACGTACGACGTGGTCCTCGACGGCAGCGGTGCGGCGTCGGCGATGACCGGGCGCGGCCTCGGACACGAGCAGCTCTCCGCGCTCAACCCGCGGCTGGTCTACACGGCCGTGACGCCCTTCGGCCTCGACGGTCCTTACGTCGATTACCGCGCCACCGACATCGTCCTGATGGCGATGGGCGGCCTGCTGTCGCTGGGCGGTTACGCCGACGGGCCGCCGGTACGGGCCTTCGGCGACCAGGCGTGCCTCGCGGCCGGCCAGTTCGCCGCCGTCGGCACGATGCTCGCCGTACTGGAGGCCGAACAGTCCGGTACGGGACAGCTCGTCGACGTGTCGGCGCAGGAGTGCGTGGTCATGGCACACGAGAACGCCGTGCAGTTCTACGACCTGGAGAAGGTCGTCAAGCACCGCAACGGCGTCGACCAGCGGCAGGCCGGCGTCGGGGTCTACCCGTGCGCGGACGGCCATGTCTATCTGCTGGCCAAGGGCCTCGGGGTGTTCTGGGACGAGCTCGTCGGCTGGCTGGAGGGCGAGGGCGTCGAGGGCGCGGCGGGACTGCGCGACCCGAAGTGGAAGTCCGACGAGTTCGCCATGAGCGCCGAGGGCAAGGCGGAGTTCCTGACGATCTTCAACCGGCTCGCGCTGCGCTCCACCAAGGCCGAGCTGTACGAGGCGGCCAAGCGCATCCGGCTGCCGCTGTGCCCCGTCAACACCCCCGCCGACCTGGTCGCCAGCCCGCAGCTCGCCGCCCGCGACTACTTCGTGGACGTACCGCACCCGGCCACCGGGACCACCCTGCGGATGCCGGGCGCCCCCTACAAACTCGCCGCATCCCCGGCCCGGGTGCACCGCCCGGCGCCGCGCCTCGGCGAGCACACCGCCGAGATATACGCCGAACTCGCCGCAGCCGGCGGCCCGGCCGGTGCGACAACAGACCCCACCACGGACCCCACCACAGCGGGAGCGAAGCGATGACGGGATTGCCACTGCGCGGGGTCCGCGTCGTCGACTTCACCTGGCTCGGCGCCGGGCCCTACACGACCCGTACGCTCGCCGACCACGGCGCCGAGGTGATCCGCGTCGAGTCGTCCAAGCGGATGGACCGGCTGCGCGTCCTGCCGCCGTTCCGCGACGGTGACCGCGCCGGGAGCGTCAACCGCAGCGGGTACTACGCCGACCGCAACAGCAACAAGCTCAGCGTGACGTTCAACCTCAAACACCCCGAGGCGGTCGCGCTGGTACTGCGGCTGATCGCCCAGAGCGACATCGTCACCAGCAACTTCACCCCCGGCACGATGCGGGGCCTCGGCCTCGGCTACGACGAGGCACGGGCCGTCAAGGACGACATCATCTACATCGAGATGGGCATGCAGGGCGCGTACGGGCCCGACGCCTCGCTCGTCGGCTACGGCCAGACCGTGAGCGCGCTCACCGGCCTCTACCACCTGTCCGGGCTGCCCGGCCGGCTGCCCGTCGGTACGGGCACCAACTACCCCGACCATGTCGCGGCCCCGGCCCACTCGGCGTTCGCGCTGCTCGCGGCGCTGCGGCACCGCAGGCGTACCGGCGAGGGCCAGTACATCGACCTCTCGCAGGCCGAGACGATGGTCTCGCTGCTCGGGCCGACGATCCTCGACCACACCGTCAACGGCGTCGACCAGGGCCCCCGGGGGAACCGGTCGGCCGAGGCGGCCCCGCACGGGGTCTACCCCTGCGCCGGCGACGACCGCTGGCTCGCGCTCGCCGTCGCCACCGACGAGGAGTGGAAGCGGCTCGTCGGTGAACTCGACGCCGACGAACTCGCCGCCGACCCGCGCTTCACCAGCCTCGCCGAGCGGCACCGCAACCACGACGCGCTGGACGCCGAACTCGCCGAACGTACCCGCACCCGGGACGCCTTCGAGCTGATGAGACGCCTCCAGGAGCGCGGCGTCCCCGCCGCCGTCATGCAGACGTACCAGGACCTGGTGGACGACGACCCGCAGCTGCGCCACCGCGGCCACTTCGCCGTCCTCGACCACCCCGAGATGGGTCCCAGCGTGTACAACGCACCGCCGTTCCGGCTGCCGGCGCTCGAAGAGCCGGTGATGCGCACGCCCGCGCCGCTGTTCGGCCAGCACACCCGCGAGGTCTGCGGGCGGCTGCTCGACCTGGACGGCGCCGAGATCGACCGGCTCGTCGAGGACGGGGTTCTCAAGTGAGCGCCCCTGGCGGCGGCGCGGCCATCGTCGGCGTCGGGCTCACCCCGCAGGGCAAGCTGCCGGGCTCCACCAACCTCTCGCTCCAGACCGACGCCTTCACGCTCGCGCTGGCCGACGCCGGACTGCGCAAGTCCGACATCGACGGGCTGGTCTCCGAGCCCGGTACGACGGACATGCACTGGGCGCTGGACTATCTGCGGCTCGGCCGCGCGCTGGGCATCAACCCCGCGTACACCGGCAGCTTCGCGATGGGCGGCGCCACGGCGGGCAACCTCGTCCAGCTGGCGGCGATGGCGGTGAACGCGGGCATGGCCGACTATGTCGCCTGCTGCTTCGGCGACGCGGCGAAGACCGGCAAGAAGCGCCCCCTCCAGGCGGCGGGCGGCTATCTCGGCGTCGAGACCGCCAACAACTCCGCCTGGGGCGCGTTCGGCGCGGCGACCTGGAGCGCGCTCACCGCCGACCGGCACATGGCGCTGTACGGCACGACGAGCGAACAGCTCGGCGAGGTCGCCGTGGCGGCCCGCTCGCACGCGGCGCTGAACCCGGCGGCGATGATGCGGAAACCGATCACCCTCGCCGACCACCAGGAGTCGCGGATGATCGTCGAGCCGTTCCATCTGCTCGACTGCTGCCTGGTCAGCGACGGCGGGGCGTGTGTGATCGTCACGTCGGCCGAGCGCGCCAAGGACCTCGCCCAGCCGTCCGTCACCGTCGCCGGGATGGGCCAGGGCTTCATCACCCAGGACCACGAGTGCGAGGACTGGTGGTACGGCCCGCACCAGAAGGCGGCGATGGACCGCGCCTACGCCATGGCGGGGCTCGGGCCCTCGGACGTCGATGTGGCCGAGCTGTACGACAACTTCACCATCAGCGTCATCCTCTGGCTGGAGCACGCCGGGTTCTGCGGGGTCGGCGAGGGCGGCGCCTTCGTCGAGAACGGCCGGATCACCCTCGGCGGCGAGCTGCCGGTGAACACCCACGGCGGCCATCTCTCGGCCGGGCACCCACAGGGCTGGTGGACGCTGATCGAGGCGGTGGAACAGCTGCGCGGCGCCTCAGGACCGCGGCAGGTCCCCGACGCCGAGGTGGCGCTGGTCGGCGGGCGCGGCCTGGTCCTGAACACCGCCAGCGCGCTGGTTCTGACGAAGGGCTGACGGACATGGCCGACTCGCACACCACCCCCGAACGCGAATCCGCGCCCGAGCCCGCGCCCGAGCCCGGACTTCCGCCGAAGCCGCTGCCCACCGTGGACGAGCACAACGAACCGTTCTGGACGGGCGCGGCACACGGCACCCTGCGGATGCAGCGCTGCCTGGACTGCGGTCACATCCGCTTCCCGATCCAGCCGCTCTGCCCGCGCTGCATCTCCGGGCGCCTGGAGTGGACGGACCTGTCGGGGCGCGGCGAGGTCTTCTCGAAGGCCGTCTACCGGCGCGCCTTCCACCCCGCCTACCGGGCGGACGTCCCCTACAACCTGGTCATCGTCCAACTGGCCGAAGGGCCACGGATGTTCAGCAATGTCGTCGGCGAGGGCCACGAGACGGCAGCCGTCGGGGACCCGCTCCAGGTCGTCTTCGACCGGGTCGCCGACGGGATCCACATCCCGCGCTTCCGACGGCTGCCGGCGGCCGACTGACCTCAGCGGGCGGGGCGACCCGTACCGACCGCACGACGAACAGGAGCCTTTCGTGGACAGGACGACCGGACGGATCGTCGACTATGCCCGCGCCTTCACCAAGGACGATCTCGCCGAACCGGTGCTGACCTCGGCGCGCAACCACCTCTTCGACACGATCGCCGTCGCCATCGCGGGGACGAAGGCCGAGCCCGCCCGGATCGCCGCCAAGCTGGCCGCCACCTCGCGCGGCGAGCCGGGGGCCACGCTCATCGGACACGGCCACGGCGTCGCACCGGACATGGCTGCCTTCGCCAACGCCGTCATGGTGCGGACGTACGACTGGAACGACGGCATGCAGGCCAAGGCGGGCGGCCATCCCAGCGACATGATCCCCGGCATCCTCGCGGCGGGCGAGATCGCCCACTCCAGCGGGACGGACGTGCTCATCGCGATCACCCTCGCCTATGAACTCCTCGGCGGGCTCGGCGCCTCGACCGACCGGGTCAACTTCGACCAGGGCCTGTTCATGGGCGCCGCCACGGCGCTCGCGGCCGGCCGGCTGCTCGGCCTCGACCGCGAACAGCTCGGCCACGCCGCTTCGCTGGCGCTGACCACGGCGCTGCCGCTCGGTGTCCACCGGTGGGGCGCGCTGTCGATGACCAAGGGCGCCTCCACCGCCTTCGCCGTACGCAACGGCTTGTTCAGCGCGCAGTTGGCGCGGGACGGCTTCACCTCGGCGCCCGACCCGGTCGAGGGGTACTACGGACTCTGGTCGGTGACCGGGGAGTTCGAGCCCAAACTGCCGGTGCTGCCCGGCGGGCCCAGCGTCATGGAGATGGCGCACCAGAAGACGGTGCCCGCCGAGAGCCAGGTGCTCGGGCTGCTCGACCTCGTGCCGGAGCTGCGGGCCTGGTGTCCGGTCGAGGACATCGAGTCGATCGAGATCACCATGTCCGAGCGGGCGACCCGGCATGTCGCCGACCCGCCCAAGTACGACCCGCGGACCCGCGAGACCGCCGACCACAGCCTGCCGTACATGCTCGCCGTCGCCCTCGTGGACGGCGGGATCACCCTCGACTCGTACGTCCCGGAGCGGTTCCTCGACCCGGCGCTGCGTCCCGTCATGCGGAAGATCACGGTCAAGGCGAGCGACGAGTTCAGCCACATCAGGTCCCAGGTCGACGGGGTGACCAGGGCCCATCCGGTGCGCGCCGTGTTCCGTACCCGCTCGGGCGAGGAGCGCGTCGAGGAACTGCGCTACCACAAGGGCCACTTCCGCGATCCGATGACGCGGGAGGACATCGACGTCAAGTTCGACAAGACCTGCCTGGGCGTGGTCGGGGGCGCGCAGAAGGAACTCATCCGCACCGCGTGGTGGGACGTCGAGAACGCCGCGGACATCGGCGAACCCATCGCCCTGCTCGCCCACTTCGAGGAGTCGTAGATGCGCATCACCGTACGGATATCGGCGCCGCCCACCGAGCGGGACGGGCAGTTCGACGCGTCCGCGTTCACCGAGCGCGTCGAGCGCGCCGACGGCTACGGCTTCGACCGTATCTCCGTCGGCGACACCCAGCTGAACAACCTGGAGTGCTTCTCGGCGCTCGGTCTCGCCGCCACGCGTACGAAGCGGGCGCTGCTCGGCCCCGGCGTTACCAACGCCGTCACCCGCGACGTCGGGGTGATGGCGAACGCGCTGGCCAGCCTCGACGTGATCAGCGGCGGCCGGGCGTTCTGCCTGATCGCGCGGGGCGACGGCGCGGTACGCAACGCCGGGCTGAAGCCCGCGACGGTCGCCGAGATGCGGGAGTACTTCCTGGCCCTGCGCGACCTGCTGCACACCGGCAGGGCCGACTTCGGCGACCGGCACGTGCGGCTGCCGTGGGCGGGCAAGCTCGGCCACAAGGTGCCGCTCTACCTCGTCGCGGAGGGGCCGCGGATGCTGCGGATGGCGGGCGAGATCGCCGACGGGGTCTTCGTCGGCTCGGGCCTGACCCCCGAGGTGGTGCGCGAGACGCTCGACACCATCCACGCCGGCGCCAGGTCGGCGGGGCGCGACCCCGCCGAGCTCGACATCTGGTGGGACACCCGCAGCGGTATCGCGCTGACCCACGAGGACGCGCTGTACCGCGCCAAGGAGAGCCTGGCGTCCGTCGGCAACCACGCGTTCCGCGCCGGTTTCGAAGGCAAGCACGTCCCGGCGGAGCTGTATCCCCAACTCCGGCTCTACCAGCAGCGCTTCGACTACTCGGAGAAGGGGACATCGGCGCAGAACGGCCCGCTGATGGACGAGCTGGGGCTGACCGAGTACTTCACCGAGCGGTTCGGCGTCGTCGGCACACCCGAGGAAGTGGTGCGCAGGCTGCGGGAGTTGCAGGCCATGGGAGTGACCCAGATCAGCATGGCCAGCCACAACAGAGGGCTCAAGGGCGTACCGGACAGCGTCGAGCTGCTGGGCGAACACGTGCTGCCCGCCCTGGTGTGAATCCCGGCCCGGTGGCGGGGCGACGAGCGAGGAGTGCGAAGTGAGCATCAAACGCAAGGCGTTCATCGTCGGGGCCTACGAGCACCCCGGGCGCCGACTGCCGGACACGTCCGTGCCGCAGATCCACGCGGAGGTGGCGCTCGGCGCCGTCGCCGACGCGGGGCTGACCCTGGACGACGTGGACGGTCTGTTCACCGGCCGGGACACCCCCGGCGCCGGCGGCCTGTCCCTGGCCGACTACCTCGGCCTGCGGAACCTGACCTATCTGGACTCCACGGAGAGCGGCGGCGCATCCCCGCTCTACCACGTGGGCCACGCGGCGGCGGCCATCGCGATGGGCAAGTGCAGCGTCGCGCTGGTGACGCTGGCGGGCAAGGCCCGCAGCGGCGCCGGCGGCGGGGCGGCCCCACCCGAGGACCCGTTCGAGCTGATCTTCGGCGCCCGGCCGCCCCTGGCCAGTTACGCGCTCGCCGCGCGCCGCCACATGTACGAATTCGGCACGACCAGCGCGCAGCTGGCGGAGGTCAAGGTCGCCGCGTCGCTGCACGCCCAGCACAACCCGAACGCCTTCCTGCGCAAGCGGCTCACGGTTGATGACGTGCTCAACTCGCCGCTGGTGAGCGACCCGTTGCACCGGGGGGACTGCTGTGTCGTCACCGACGGCGGCGGCGCGATCGTGCTCGTCTCCCCGGAGATCGCCCGGGACCTGCCGCGCCGCTCGGTCGCCGTACTCGGCCACGGCGAGGCGGCCAAGCACAGCGACGGCGGGAAGGTCGACGTCACCTACACCGGCGCCGCTTCCGCCGGGCCACGGGCCTTCGCCGAGGCGGGCGTGACACCCGCCGACATCGACTACGCGTCGCTGTACGACTCGTTCACCATCGCCGTCGTCGAGCAGCTGGAAGACCTCGGCTTCTGCGCCAAGGGGGAGGGCGGCGCCTTCGTCCAGGACGGCGGTCTCGTCGCACCCTTCGGGAAGCTGCCGTTCAACACCGACGGCGGCGGCCTCGCCAACAACCACCCCACCAACCGGGGCGGCATCACCAAAATCATCGAAGCCGTACGGCAGTTGCGCGAGGAGGCCAACGCCCCTGTGCAGGTTCCCGACTGCGCACTGGCCCTCGTCAGCGGCATCGGCGGCGACCTGGCAGCGCGGATGCGCAGCGCCGTACTCGTGCTCGGAAGGCAGGACGCATGACGTACCCGGCGAGTGAAGTCGTCGAGGAACCGGCGCTGTTCGCACCCGCGCCGGAGGTCGCGCCCGAGCTGCGGGAGTTCTGGGACGCGACGTCCGAAGGGCGGCTGCTGCTGCGCCGCTGCACCGTCTGCGACGAGGCGATCTGGTACCCGCGCCCGGTCTGCCCGTTCTGCCATTCGACCAGGACGGTGTGGGAACAGGCGTCGGGTCGCGGTCACATCTACACGTACTCGGTCGTCCGGCGCGGCACGGGCGGTTACGCCGACGCTCCGTACGTCCTCGCCTATGTCGAACTCGCCGAAGGGCCAAGGGTGATGACGAACATCGTGGACTGCGACACCGACGCGGTCGAGATCGGCCAGGCCGTCGAACTCGTCTTCCACCGCACGGCGGAGGGTACGGCCCTGCCGCGCTTCCGCCCGGCGAGGTGAGCGCTCCGATGACCATCGACAAACGCGTCGCCTCGGCGGCCGAGGCCGTCGCCGGCATCGCCGACGGAGCGAGCCTCGGCATCGGCGGCTTCGGCCCGTCCCGCACCTACGCGGCGCTGATCCCGGCCCTGCTGGAGCGGGGTACGAAAGACCTGCGTGTCGTCGCCAACTCGGTCGGCGGGAACCCCAACTCGATCTGGACGCTGCTGGAGAACCACCGGATCCGGCACATCACCGTCTCCATCTCGCGCGGCGCCGACGAGTACATCCGCTCGGGGGAGATCGGCATCGAGCTGGTGCCGCAGGGCACGCTGGTGGAGCGGCTGCGGGCCGGCGGCAGCGGAATCGCCGCCTTCTACACCCGTACCGGATACGGCACGAAGGTCGCCGAGGGCAAGGACGTCCGGTGGTTCGACGGCGCACCGCACTTGCTGGAGCGGGCGATCAGCCTCGACTTCGCGTTCATCAGGGCCGACCGCGCCGACCGGTACGGCAACGTGTCCTTCCGGGGCGTCGGCGCCAACCTCAACCCGAGCATGGCCAAGAGCGCCAAGGTGGTCGTGGTCGAGGCGCGCGAGGTGGTGGACGGCTGGCTCGACCCGGACGAGGTCGACCTGCCCGGCACCTTCGTGACCCGGGTGCTCCAACAGGCCCCGGAGACGGTCCCGTTCCCGAAGCAGCGCCGGGGCGGCGTCGACATCGACACGCCTGTCCGGTACGGCGGCAAGCCCGGCTGGACCCGGCGCGAGATGGGGCGGGTGGCGGCAGGGCTGCTGCCGTCCGGCGCGTACGTCAACCTCGGTCTCGGCATCCCGACCGTCGTCTCCAACTTCACCGAGGGCCGGGGCGTCGTCACCCACGCGGAGAACGGGATGCTCGGGGCCGGGCCTGACGCCACCGCCGCCGACTACGACCAGGACATCTACAACGCGGCCAGCGGCTACGTCCGACTCGACCCGGGCGCGGCCTTCTTCGACAGCCTCACCTCGTTCGAGATGGTGCGCGGCGGGAAGATCGACGTGGTGATCCTCGGCGCCCTCCAGGTCGACGCGCTGGGCAACCTCGCCAACTGGGCGACCGCCGACCGGCAGGGCGGCACGATCGGCGGGGCGATGGACCTGGCGGCGGGCGACGCGACGCTGATCGTGATGATGCCGCACCTCGCCAACGACGGCTCCCAGAAGCTGGTCGAGCGCTGCACCTTCCCGCTGACCGGCACCGGCTGTGTCGATCTCGTCGTCACCGATCTGTGTGTGCTGCGCAGAACCGCCGGCCGTTTCCACCTCGAAGCGACCGCACCGGGCTTCACGGCGGGTGAGATCGCGGACCTCACCGAGCTGACCTTCGACGTGCCCGGATGAGCCCCGCCGACCATGCCCTGTCCGCCGGTCACTCACTGACGGCCGGTGTCGCCGGCCTCGTCCACGACACCACGGACCAGGACATCCCGCCCGAGGCCAGGGAGGCGGCGCGGCGGGCGCTGCTCGACACCGTCGGTGTCGCGCTGGCCGGCAGCGGCGAGGAGTGCGTACGGATCCTGCGCGACGTACTCGCCCCGGACACCCCGCCCGACGGCGGTGCCACCCTGCTCGGTTCGGGCCGGTGCGGCAGCGCGCTCGACGCGGCGCAGCTCAACGCGACGGCGGCGCACGCCCTGGACTTCGACGACACGCACGCCGCGATCCGTGGTCATCCGTCGGCGACGATCGTCCCCGCGGCGCTGGCGGCCGCCGAACTCGTCGGCGCCGGTGGTGCCGAGCTGATCACCGCGTATGTCCTCGGTCTCGAAGCCGCCGCCCGGGTCGGCGCCAGCCTCGGCCCCTCGCACGCCCGCCAGGGCTTCCACTCCACGGCGACCCTCGGCGTGCTCGGCGCGGCAGCGGCGAGCGCCCGGCTGCTGCGGCTCGGCCCGGCGCGGACGGCGACGGCGCTCGGCATCGCCGCTTCGAGCGCGGCGGGACTCCGGCTGAACTTCGGCTACATGACCAAGCCGCTGCACGCGGGCAACGCGGCACGCGCCGGACTGCTGGCGGCGCTGCTCGCCCGGCGCGGGTTCACCGCGACGCCGTCCGTGCTCGACGGTGAGCGCGGCTTCACCGCCGTCTTCTCGCCGGGCGACGGCGACCCGGCCGCCATCGGGAGCCCGCGCGCCACCGGCGGCTGGCAGGTGCTCGACCCCGGTATCGCGGTGAAGAAGTACCCCTGCTGCAACCGGGGCCACCGCGCGGCCGACGCGATCCTCACCCTCGTACGCCGGCACGGCTTCGGCGCGGCGGACGTGGACCGGATCGAGGTCCGGATGCCGGCCGGTGAGGTCGACGCCGCGGGGCGGGTCGGGCCCATGACGTATCCGGCGCCGGTGACCGGGCTCCAGGCGAAGTTCAGCATGCAGTACGTGCTGGCCGCCGCCGTCCTCGACGGCGGCCTCGGCATCGATGCCTTCACCGACGGGCAGGTGGCCCGGCCGCGGGCGCGCCGGCTGCTCGCGCGGGTACGGCCCGTCGCCGACCCGGACCGGCCCGCCGCCGACCCCGAGTTGAACTACGTCGAGGTGGTGGTCCGGTTGGTGGACGGGCCCGAGCTGACCGAGCGCGTCCACTTCTCGCGCGGCGACCCGCGCGGCGGGCTCCCGCTGAGCGCGGCCGATCTCGCGGAGAAGTACCGCGACTGCGCCGGGACCGTACTGCCCGCAGGGCAGGTGGCGCGTTCGCTGGAACTCTTCGGCGTACTGGACGGACTGCCCGACGTCAGGCCGCTGACCGGCCTCCTCGGCGGCAGCCTGTGACCTCGGCCTTCCGGGCGCTGCGCACCCGCAACTACCGCCTGTGGGTCTCCGGGACCGTCCTGTCCAACACCGGCACGTGGATGCAGCGCACGGCGCAGGACTGGCTGGTGCTGACCGTGCTGACGCATCACTCGGGGCTCGCGGCCGGCATCACCACCGGGCTCCAGTTCGCGCCGCTGCTGCTGCTCTCGGCGCACGCCGGGGTGCTGGCCGACCGGTTCCCCAAGCGCCGGGTGCTGATGTGCACCCAGACGGTCATGGGGCTGAGCGCGCTCACCCTCGGCCTGCTGGTGGTGACCGGCGCCGTCGAGCTGTGGGAAGTGTTCGTCTGCGCCTTCGGGCTCGGGCTCGCCGCCGCCTTCGACAACCCGGCGCGCCAGGCGTTCGCCTCCGAGGTGGTCGCCCGGCAGGACGTCACGAGCGCCATCGGCATGAACAGCGCGTCCATGAACATCGCCCGGCTGATCGGCCCCGGCGTCGCGGGCGTGCTGATCGCCGACTTCGGCACGGGGCCCGCCTTCCTGATCAACGCGGGCAGTTTCGTCGCCGTACTGACCGCGCTGATCCGGATGCGGCCCGCCGAGATGTTCCTGGGCGAGCGGCTGCCGCGCGGCCGTGGTCAGGTGCGGGAGGGGGTGCGCTATCTGCGCTCACGGCCCGACCTGCTGCTGATCTTCTTCATCGCCGGGATGGTCGGCACGTTCGGCCTCAACTTCCAGATCACCAACGCCCTGATGGCCACCGGGGCCTTCCACCGGGGTGCGCGGGAGTACGGGCTGCTCGGCTCCGTGATGGCGATCGGTTCGCTGAGCGCCGCGCTGCTGGCGGGCCGCCGTGAGCGGCCACGGCTGCGACTGCTGATCTTCGCGGGGCTCGCCTTCGGCACGTGCATGACGGCGGGGGCGCTGATGCCCAGCTATCCGCTCTACGCGGTCATGCTCGTCCCCATCGGGCTCTGCTCGATCACGCTCATGAACAGCTGCAACACCGCCGTGCAGATGTCGACCCCGCGGCACATGCGCGGCCGGGTCATCGCGCTGTACGTCATCGTCTTCCAGGGCACGACCCCCCTCGGCGCGCCGATCGTGGGGTGGCTGGGCAGCACCTTCGGGGCGCGCTGGTCGGTGCTGGTCGGCGGCTTCGCCGCGCTGCTCGCCATCGGGGTCGCGATGGCGGTACTGGCCCGCCGCCCCGCCATCGGAGCCCGCTTCGCCGCCGCGCTGCGCGAGGAGTCGGACGGCGACGCGGACCGCGGCGGCGCCGTGGCCGAGCGCGAGCCCGAGCGCTGACCCCTCTTGCTCTCGCACTGCCCCGAGCGTACGCTGCGATTGCATGCAATGCTTCCTGCGTGTTTCCGAACAGGGTCTCCGCAGTTGAGTTAGCGCACCATATGTCCGCGCAAACCAGGGTATTCAGTCACCTGTATTTGCATAGTTGACGCATGCAATCGGCGCATGTCATCTGTCCGGCGCGAGATGGGATCGGGTTTGTGATCATCGGTCAGCAAGTAGCAGAGACGCTCCACGGCCTGGGGCTGCGGCGCGTGTACGGCCTGCCGGGCGAGGACCACATGGCCCTGCTCGACTCCTTCGCCGCCGTGGGTCTTGAGTACTGCACCGCGTTCAACGAGTCGTCCGCCGTCATCATGGCCGCGACCGACGCCCAGCTGACCGGGCTGCCGGGCGTCGTCGTCCTCTCGCTGGCGCCCGGTGTGAGCAACGGCGTCAACGGCCTGCTCAACACCTATCTCGAAGAGGTCCCGCTGCTGCTGATCTCGGGCCAGCACCCGGCGGGCCGGCTGCCGTTCGTCGTCCGGCAGGGCTTCAACATCGAGCAGTTGGTGACGCCCTCGACCAAGTGGCAGGCGAAGCTCACCGCCGACATGGACGTGCCCGCCGTGATCGGCCGGGCGGTCGACGAGGCCATGACCGGCCGGCAGGGCCCGGTGTATCTGGAGATACCCGACGCCGTCGCCACGGCCGAGTCCACGGCCGACGACGCGGCGGCCGCGCTCGCCGTCTCCCGGCTGCGGGCGCACTGGACAGCGGCGAGCCGGCCGTCCGGCGCCCCCGCCGACGGCGCGGCGCTCGAAGGACTCGCCGCACGGCTCGATCGCGCCGAGCGACCCGCCCTGGTCCTCGGCGGCAGGCACCGCCGGGTCAGCCCCGAGACGGTGGCGGCCTTCGCGGAAGCCTTCCGGATTCCGGTGTTCACCACCTCCCGGCAGAAGGGTGTCCTGCACGGCGGCTCGCCGTACTTCGCGGGCACCTTCCTCAACGGACGGCTGGAGAAGGAACTCCTCGACCGAAGCGACCTGGTGCTGATGATCGACCCGGAGTCCTTCGACTACTACAACAAGGCGTGGTGCTTCGGCGCCGAAGCCGTCGCGATCACCGACTCCCTCTTCACCGAGTGGGGCAACCCCTTCGCCGAGCAGTACGTCGTCGACCCCGAACCGGTACTGACCGCGCTGCTCGCGCGCGGCGGCGGCGCCTCGCGGTGGACTCCGGCCGACGTCGCCGCGTACCGCTTCACCCTGCGCGCCAGTCTGCTGCCCACGGGCTCCGCCGGTCTGTCGGTCGCGCACGCGGTCGACGCCGCGCTGGACGCCTGGCCCGCTGACGGTTATCTCGTCGCCGACGCGGGATTCAGCAAGCCGCTGATCGCCATGCTGAGCGAGCCGACCGTGCCCGACCACTACCTGGCCTCCAACGCCCTCTCCACGATGGGGTATTCGATCCCGGCGGCGGTGGCGGCCCGCAGGGCGGGCGCCCGGCCCGTGCTGTCCTTCCTCGGCGACGGCTCGCTGCTCATGCGAGCCACCGAACTGATGGTGTCGGCGCAGGACGGCGCGCCCGCGGTCTTCGTCGCGATCATCGACCGCGCGCTGACCCAGATCGAGGTGAAGCAGGAGCGGCGGAAGCTGACACCGGTCGGGGTGAAGCTCCCGTCGTTCTCCTGCGCCAAGCTCGCCGACGCCTTCGGCATCGAAGGGCTCGACGTCGACAACGCCGACGATCTGCGCGCCGCCGTCGCCAAGGGGATCCAGGGCGACCGGCCCGTACTGATCGGCGCCCATGTCGACCCGGCCCCCTCCCGGGTCCTCTTCGAACTGCTGCGTGGGTGAAGGGAAGATGACCATGCCTACCGTCGCCGTACTCGACTTCATGCCGCCCGCCTCCCGTGACGTCATCACGGAGCTGTTCGGGACCGACTTCGAGATCGTCTTCGTCCCCGACAACTCGGCCGCCGCCAAACGCACCGCCGCCGCCGACGCCACCGTGCTGCTGACCATGTGGGGCGCGGTGGACGCGGACACCCTCGCCGCCGCTCCCAAGGCGCGGCTCGTCCAGAAGCTGGGCGTCGGCGTCGACAAGATCGACAGCGAGGCGGCTGCCGCGCGCGGGGTCGTCGTACTGAAAGCGGCGGGGATCAACGCCGAAGCCGTCGCCGAACTCGCCGTCCTGCTCACCCTCGCCGTCGGGCGGAATCTGCCCAAGGCCACCGAGGCGGCCAGGACCGGGCAGGTGGTGAAGGAGGCGCTGCGCGCCGAGTCCTTCCAGCTGCTCGGCAAGACCGTGGGACTGCTCGGCCTCGGCCATATCGGCCAGGCCGTCGCCCGCAGACTCGGCGGCTTCGGGGTCGAGTTGATCTACCACGACCTGCGCAGGGCGGCGCCCGAGGTGGAGGCGGAGTGCGCCATCCGGTACGTGTCCGTGGACGAACTCGTCGCCACGGCCGACGTGTTGTCGCTGCATCTGCCGAGCACCCCGGCGACCGACCGGATCATCGGCGCCGATGTGCTCAGCAGGACCAAGCCGGGGCTGATCCTGATCAACACCGCGCGCGGCTCGCTCGTGGACGAACACGCCCTGGCCCAGGCGATCAAGGACGGCCGGGTGCTGGGCGCGGGACTCGACGTCACGGAGACCGAGCCGATCCCCGCCGACTCGCCGCTGCTCGGCCTGGAGCGCGTCGTGCTCACCCCGCACGTCGGGGGAGCGGTCGCGAACAACTTCCCCCGGGTGATCGGCCGCGCCCACCGCAACGCGCGCGCCGTGCTCGACGGCGGCACGGTCGAACCCGCCGACATCGTCGTCTGGCCGGCGGAGGTGAAGTGATGCGGTCCGAACCGGAGATGCGGCCCGAACTGGCCCTCTTCTTTCCCGAAGGCCCCCTGCCGAGCGCCTTCGTCGACGGCGAGTGGCACCACAGCGGCGGCCCGGCGCTGAGCGTCGAGAACCCCGCCGACCGCGCACAGCTGGCCACCCTCGCCGACGCCACGGACGACGACGTCGACCTGGCGGTCGTATCGGCGCGCGCCGCGTACGTCCGGACCTGGCGCGACCTCGGCGGCGTGGCGCGCGGCCGGATCCTCGCCGACATCGCGGCCGGTATCCGGCGCGCCGCCCCCGAACTGGCCCGGCTGGAGACCCTCGACACCGGGAAGCCGCTGCGCCAGGCGCGCTCGGACGTCGAAACGGCCGCCCGTTACTTCGAGTTCTACGCGGGCGCCGCCGACAAGCTGTACGGGCAGACCATCCCCGGTGAGGGCGACTACTGGTCGTACACCCTGCGTGAGCCGTACGGCGTCGTCGGCCACATCACGCCCTGGAACTCCCCGGTCAGTCAGCTGTGCCGGGGCGTCGCGCCCTGTCTCGCGGCGGGCAACACCGTCGTCGTCAAGCCGTCCGAGGTCACCCCGCTGTCGAGTCTGGCGGTGGCCCGGCTGTTCACCGAGGCGGGACTGCCCGCCGGGGTGTGCAACATCGTGGCGGGCCGCGGCGGTACGGCGGGGGCGAGTCTCGTCCGGCACCCGGACGTCGCGCATGTCGGCTTCACCGGCTCTGTCGCCACCGGCAAGCAGATCCTGCGGATGGCCGCCGAGAAGATCATCGGCGTCAATCTGGAGCTGGGCGGCAAGTCCCCGACGATCGTGCTGCCCGACGCGGACCTCGAAGCCGCCGTGCAGGCGGGCGCCATGGCCGTCGTTCGCAACGCGGGCCAGTCCTGCTTCGCCACGACCCGGCTGCTGGTGCACCGTTCGGTCGCGGAGGAGTACGCCGAGCGCCTCGCCGAGGCCGTCGCCCATCTGACGGTCGGACCGGGCCTCGACGACCCGGACCTCGGGCCCCTCGCCTCGGCGCAGCAGCTGGAGAAGGTGCTCGACGCCATCGCTTCCGGTGTCGCCGAGGGGGCCGTACTGGCCGTGGGCGGCACCCGCCCGGAGGGCCTTGCCGGGCACTTCGTCACCCCGGCCGTACTGACCGGGGTCGGCAACGGCATGCGGGTGGCGCGGGACGAGATCTTCGGCCCCGTACAGACCGTGCTGACCTTCGACGACCTCGACGAGGCGGTCGCCCTCGCCAACGACTCGGTGTACGGCCTGGCGGCCGGTGTCTTCACCCGGGACATCGGCACGGCGCACCGGCTGGCCCGGCGGCTCGAAGCCGGTCAGATCCAGATCAACCGCTATCCGATGGGCGGGGTCGAGACCCCCTTCGGCGGCTACAAGCACAGCGGCCTCGGCCGGGAGAAGGGGCTCGCGGCGCTTGAGCACTACTCCCAGCTCAAGACCGTGATCGTCAGCAACTGAAGGCTCCTGGCAGACACATGAAGAGGTGCGATCGAACGTGAGCAGTGAGCAGACCAAGAAGCATGTGGTGGTCGTGGGCGGCGGCAACGCCGGCTTCTGCGCGGCCCTTTCGGCGGCCGAGAAGGGCGCCAGGGTCACCCTGCTGGAGCGGGCGCCGTTCGCGAGGAGCGGGGGCAACACCGCCTTCACCGCGGGGGCGATGCGGGTGGCGTACGAAGGCGTGGACGACATCCTGAGCCTCGTGCCCGACCTCAGCGACGAACTGCGCGAGGTCACCGACTTCGGGCGCTACGACGAGTCGGCGTTCTTCGACGACCTGGCCAGGGTGACCAAGTACCGCGCCGATCCCGACCTGGCGCAGACCCTGGTCTCGCGCAGCCTGCCCACCCTCCAGTGGATGCGGTCCCAGGGCGTGCGCTTCATCCCGATCTACGGCCGGCAGGCGTTCAAGGTCGAAGGCCGCTACACCTTCTGGGGCGGGCTGACGATCGAGGCCGTCGGCGGTGGCCAGGGGCTGATGGAGTTCCTGGTCAAGGCGGCGAAGAACGCGGGCGTCACGGTCCGCTACGACACCCGCGCCATCGATCTGAAGACCGGCCCGAACGGGGTGCGCGGCGTCGCCGTACGGTCGGGCTGGCAGGACGAGACGATCGACTGCGACGCCGTCGTGCTCGCGGCCGGCGGCTTCCAGGCCAACACCGAGTGGCGGACCCGCTACCTCGGCCCCGGCTGGGACCTCGCGCGGGTGCGCGGCAGCTCGTACAACACCGGCGACGGCATCCGGATGGCGCTCGACATCGGTGCGAGCCCGGCGGGCAACTGGTCGGGCTGCCACGCGGTGCAGTGGGACCTGAACGCCCCCGAGTTCGGTGATCTCGCGGTGGGGGACGGCTTCCAGAAGCACAGCTATCCGTGGGGCGTCGTGTTCAACGCCGAAGGGAAGCGGTTCATCGACGAGGGCGCCGACTTCCGTAACTACACGTACGCGATGTACGGCCGCCGTGTCCTGGAGCAGCCGAACCAGGTCGCCTGGCAGGTCTTCGACGGCAAGGTGCAGCATCTGCTGCGCGACGAGTACCACATCAAGGAAGCCACCCGGGTCACCGCGAATTCGCTCGAAGAGCTGGCGAAGAAGCTGGACGGCATCGACGTGGACGCGTTCCTGCGGGAGGCGAAGGCGTACAACGCGGCCGTCGACCAGTCGGTGCCGTTCGACCCCAACGTGAAGGACGGCCGCTCGGCGACCGGCCTCGACGTACCGAAGTCGAACTGGGCGAACACCCTCGACACCGCGCCGTTCTCCGCGTATGCCGTGACCTGCGGGGTGACGTACACCTTCGGCGGGCTGCGCATCGACCAGCAGGCGCGCGTCCTCGACACGGGCCTCGAACCGATCCCCGGACTCTTCGCCGCGGGTGAACTCGTGGGCGGGCTCTTCTACTTCAACTATCCGGGCGGTTCGGGGCTGACCAACGGCGCCGTCTTCGGCCGGATGGCCGGCGCGGGAGCCGCCGCGGCTTGACCCGCACGACCCTTGACGCCACGGGAACACGAGAATACCGTCACGTATACACGCGGTATGCAATTCAGGGACAGGGTGGTGACGCGACCACGCGATCACTATCCGCCCCTGAACCCGTTCCGGCAAGAAGCCGGTCAAAACGGGTCTCCCATTTCGGCAGCGAATGCAAGCGAATTCAAGCGAACTCCGCGAAAGCGAGGAGGTTCAGCGCGTGGACAAAACAACCGACCAGCTGGTCAGCTATGCGAGGTCATTCGGCGCCGACCAGCTGACCGGGCCCGTACGCACGGCAGCGGTCGACCGGATCGTCGACTCGGTCGCCTGCGCCGTCGTCGGTTCGCTGGCCGAATCGGCCCGTATCGCTGTCGAGTCCGTACGCGGTGTACACAGTGACCGGCCGGCGACCGTCTTCGGCGCGGGGCTCAGCACCACACCCGAGCTGGCGGCCTTCGCCAACACCAGCATGGTCCGCGCGTACGACTGGAACGACGGGATGCTCGCCCAGGGCGGCGGCCACCCCAGCGACATGATCCCGGCGGTCATCGCCGCGGGCGAGACGGTCCACGCGAACGGCGAACAGATCCTGCTCGGCGTCACCCTCGCCTACGAACTGCTCGGCGCCCTCGGCAATGTCGCGCCGACCCGGGCGCGCGGCTGGGACCAGGGCACCTTCATGGGAGTCGCGGCGGCGCTCGCCGTCGGCCGGATGCTCGACCTCACCGAGGACCAGCTGGCCAACGCGGTCTCGCTCGCGCTGGTCCCGCACATACCGCTGCGGGTGAACAGGACAGGGCTGCTCTCCATGTGGAAGGGGTGCGCCTCGGCCTCCGCCATGCAGAGCGCGCTGTTCGCGGTCCGGCTCGCCCGGCACGGCATGACCGGGCCCGACGAGCCCTTCGAGGGCAAGTCGGGCCTGTTCGAGCAGGTCACCGGCGCCTTCGAGCTGACGCTCCCGGCCGATCCCGGCGGCCGGATGGTCGTGCAGATCTCGCATCTCAAGCAGTACCCCGCCGAGACGCACAGCCAGGCGCTGCTGGGGCTGATCCCGGCCGTACGGGCCTGGCGGCCGGTGGAGCGGATCGAGTCGATCGAGATCGAGACGTACTGGCAGGCGTACCACGAGATCGCGATGCACCCCTCGAAGTGGGACCCGACGACCCGCGAGACCGCCGACCACAGCCTGCCGTACCTGCTGGCCCTCGCCCTGGTCGACGGGCACATCGACACCCAGACCTCCTTCACCCCGGAGCGGATCGCCGATCCCGCGCTGCGGCCCGTGATGCGCAAGATCTCCGTCACCGAGGACAAGGAATTCACCGCCGGATTCCGGCCGCCGGGAAAGGGGATCTCCGGAGCGCCGCGCGCCCGGCTGATCGTCACGGCGACCGACGGCGAGCGGTTCAGCGAAGAAGTCGGATTCCACCGGGGGCATTTCAGGAACCCGATGTCCCGGGCCGACATCGACGCGAAATTCGACGCGGCGAGCGCGCGCCGGCTGTCCGGGCCGGACCGCGACCGGATCCGCCAGGCCTGGTGGGCCGTCGCCGACACCCCGGACATCACCGAACTGATGGCCCTGACCGGCACCTTCGACGGGAGCAGCTGAATGGATACCGACCAGGGCTTCCGTCATGTCCGGCAGCTCGACTTCGACCGGCTCGCCCAGCTCACGGACACCGACCGGTTCTCCCAGAAACTCATCGACCACACCAGCGGCGGCGACCATCTCGCCGTGGGCTACATCCGTACCCCGCCGGGCGGCGGGTCGCCGCGCGGTCTGCACACCCACGCGTGGGAGCAGATCTTCTACATCCTTGAGGGAACGATGGAGATCGAAGTCGAGGGGGAACGTTTCTCCGCCACCCCCGGCACGCTCGTCGTCTTCCCGGCAGGGACCCCGCATCGCAACTGGAACGCGTCGCAAGCGCCGACGGTGCACCTCGCGATGAACAGCCCCCTGCCCGTCCCGAACGCCCCTTCGGCGCATACCAGCTGATTGGCAGTCCCATGATCGAGATCAATGAGAAATTCAGCGTCGCGGCCGTTCCCGACGAGGTCTACGCCGTCCTGTCCGACCCGCACGCGGTCGTCGAGTGCGTCTCCGGGGCCGAACTGGGCGAGCAGCGGGAGGACGGCAGCTACCACGGCACCATGACGGTGAAGTTCAGCGCGCTGCGCGTGAAGTTCGCCGGCAAGATCCTCCTCGAACTGGACAGGGAGGCCCGCTGGGGCAAGGTCGTGGCCAGCGGCCGTGACGGCCAGGGCGGTACGAAGTTCCAGGCCACCGCCGAGTTCACGGTGGTCGAGGGCGACGACGGCAGCGCCGTCGGCACCGTGTCGGGGCAGGTCGAGCTGAACGGCAAGCTCGCCTCCGTCATCGAGAACGCGGCGACGGCGGTCGTCCGCCGGATGACCGCCGACTTCGTCGAGGCCCTGTCGATGCGCTGCGCCAGCAGCTCGACCACGCTCGGCCCCGCGGTCGTCGCCCCCGCACCGGCCGCGGTGCCCGCAGCCGAGCAGGCCGTGGCGTCGCCGGGAAAAGCTGACGAGCGGCCGCCGGCCCCGGCAGCCGCGCCCGCCGCTGCGGCCGCGACCGTCGGCGTGCTGCTGCTGCACGACTTCGGCAGTTCACCGAGCGGACTGCGGCCGTGGGGCGAGGCGTTCGCCGCCGCCGGCATGGCGGCGAGCATCCCGCGCCTCGCCGGACACGGCACCCGCTGGACCGACCTGCACCGCACCACCTGGCAGGACTGGTACGACGGCGCCGAGCGCGCCCTGTCCGAGCTGAAGGGCGCGCACGACCAGGTGTTCGTGATGGGCCTCGGCCTCGGCGCCACCCTCGCGCTGCGCCTGGCAGAGCAGCGCGCCGGCGACATCGCCGGGGTCGTCGCCGTCAACCCCATGTTCTCGCCGCCGCAGGGGACGCCGAAGGCACTGGGCCTCATGCGGTACATCAGACGCTCCGTACCGGCGGCCGTCGGCGACATCAGGAAGCCGGGTGTGAAAGACGTGGGCTACGACAGGACGTCGCTGCGGGCCGCCCATTCGCTGGCCGCCTTCGGCGCATTGGTACGGGCCGGGCTGCGCACCGTCAAGCTGCCGGTGCTGGCCGTCACCAGCGGCGTCGACCATGTCGTCGCCGCCGCCGATCTCGCGATGCTCGTGGACGCCTTCTCGGCGGAGCAGCACCGCCATGTGGTGCTCCCGGACAGCTATCACGTCGCCACGCTGGACAACGACGCACCCACGCTGTTCAGCGAGAGCGTCGCCTTCGTCAATTCCCACGCACTAGTGAGCCGGCCGTGAAGTCGGGGGAGGAACGGGTCAGCGTCATGGAGACGACTTCAGTGACCGAGGCCGCCACACTGCCCGCGGAGCCGATACCCCCGGTGGACGGGCCGAAGAAGACGGACCCGTCCGACAAGGGGTTCTCGGGATTCCTCAAGCGCCGTTCCATGACGCTGATCGGGATCGCCTCCGTGCTGGTGTTCCTGGCGCTGTGGGAGTGGGTCAGCGACCAGGGGATCGTCAACCCGCTGTTCTGCAGCTCGCCCCACCGCATCTGGAACACCCTCTCCAACCTGGCCACCACGGGCCAGTTGTGGCCGAACCTGTCGGTCAGCCTCCAGGAGTTCGGCTGGGGCTTCCTGCTGGCGATCGTCGTGGCCATCCCGGCCGGCATCCTGATCGGCTGGTACCGGCCGGTCGAGGCGATCTTCGACCCGTTCGTGACGTTCCTGAACGCCGTGCCGCGCGTCGCGCTGCTGCCGCTGCTGATCATCTGGATCGGCATCGGCATCAACCTCAAGATCGCCGTGGTCTTCCTGGGCGCGCTGATCGCGATCCTGATCAACACGATCACCGGCATCAAGGCGCTGGACCCTCAACTGCTCACCATGGCCAAGTCGTTCGGCGCCAGCGACTTCAAGATCTTCCGGACGATCGCGCTGCCGGGGTCCGTGCCGTACATCCTCAGCGGTATCAGGTCGGGGCTCGGCCACGCGCTGACCGGCGTCGTCGTCGGTGAGCTGTACGCGTCGACCACCGGTGTCGGGCACCTGATCGCGGTCGCGGGCAACACCTTCCAGACCGACCTGGTCTTCGCCGGCGTGGTCATCATCGCCGTGCTCGGCCTGGTGTCGACCTGGATCCTCGGGCTGATCGAGCGGAGGTTCCAGTCCTGGCGGCAGCCCGCCGTCCGGTGAAGCGGTCCGCAGGAGCGCTTCGTCCCGTGCCCGCCGCCCCGGCGGGCACGATCGGTCCGACAGAGGGAGCAGGACAGATGGTCTCCACCCGTACCCCGGTCTCCAAGCCCGGCTCCGCCGAGCCGGGCGACAGCCGCGGGGTCGGCCTCAGCATCCGTGATGTCTCGGTCGAGTACACCACGGCGCGGGCCGGCACCAAGCGTGCGCTGCACGACATCAACCTCACCGTCGAGAAAGGTGAGTTCATCTGCATCGTCGGCACCAGCGGCTGCGGCAAGACGACGCTGCTCAAGGCGATCGACGGACTCGTACCGATCACCGGCGGGGTGATCGAGGTCAACGGCAAGGCCATCAAGGGCCCGGGGCACGACCGGGCGGTGGTCTTCCAGGCGCCCTCGCTGCTGCCCTGGCGCTCGGTCGAGGGGAACATCACCTACGGCCTGGAGATGCGCGGCGGTACGAAGTCCAAGGAGGCCAAGAAGACGGTGCGCGACCTGATCCGTCTCGTCGGTCTCGAAGGCTTCGAGCACTCCTTCGCCGGCGAGCTGTCGGGTGGTATGCAACAGCGGGTGAATCTGGCCCGCGCACTCGCCGTCGACCCCGAACTGCTGCTGCTGGACGAGCCGTTCGCGGCGCTCGACGCGCAGACCCGCGAGGCGATGCAGACGGAACTGCTCAACATCTGGGAGCGCACGCACAAGACGGCGGCGTTCATCACGCACCAGATCGACGAGGCGGTCTATCTCGCCGACCGGGTGGTCGTCATGACCGCGCGGCCCGGCCGGATCCGCGAGACGATCGAGATCGACATCCCGCGCCCGCGCAGGCCCGAACTCCGCCGTGACCCGCAGTTCGTGGCGTACTGCGACCGGATCAGGGCCATGATCGAAGAGGAGGGGCTGTCCACCGCCCCGACGGCCGCCGTGTCGTAACCCCCGGCACGACGGCCGTCTCACCTCGCAGCTTCCCGCGATCAGTTGTGCAGCAGCATCCGGATGCGCAGTTCGGACAGGTGGTGCATGTGCTCGCTGGCCAGCTTCTCCGCCTTGGCCGCGTCGCCCTGGCTGATCGCGTCGGCCAGCGCGACATGCTCGCTGATCGACTCGGTCACCCGGCCCGGCAGTCCGAGGGTCGGGTCGGGGAACCGGCGGGCCGCGTTCTGCACCTGGGTCAGGGCGCGCTCCAGATACCGGTTGCCTGCCGCGTCCCTGATGATCGCGTGGAACTGGAAGTTCAGCTTGGACAGTTCGCGGAAGTCACCGCTCTCGCCGACCTCCTTCATCGTGGGGATCAGCGTGGAGAACTCGTCGAAGCAGCGCTGCGGGGCCCGCCGGGCCGCGAGCCGGGCGGCGAGGGCTTCGAGCGCCTCGCGCATCACATACAACTCCAGAACGTCGTCGCTGGTCATGGGCGTGACGAGGGCGCCCTGGTTGGCGTTGATGTTCACCAGGCCCTCCGAGGCGAGGATCCGGAACGCGTCGCGCACCGGCGTCCTGCTCACCTTCAACTCACGTGCCACCTCGGCCTCGCGCAGCCAGGACCCCGGCGCGAGACCGCCGTCCAAAATGGCCTCCCGCAAGGCGGCGGCGACCGTTTCGGGCATGCTGCCCCGGGCCGGTGCCTGGCCGTCGCCGGCGAGAATCAGACGCGCGAGCACGGGGTTGTGCTCACCGTCGGGTCCGGTCGAGCGAACAGTCACGGTGTTGATCCTTAGCTAGAGGGAGACGGCCGGCCGGTCGAGCCGATCAGACCATTTTAATCGTATACACGCATCGTTGCACAGCCCGCGGTGGCGGTGAGCAAGAGGTGCGTACCCCTGGCGAACCTGCCGATCTTCGCAGTCAGCTTCTACTGCAGAGGCTATCCCAGGCTCAAACTCATGTTGTATGCTAACAGCATACAATCTCGTAGTGCGCTGGAACGTGGCGCCGAGAAAGGACCGTTCGATGAAGGTATACGAGGCTCTGGCGCGCGCCTTCGCGGCCGAGGGAACCACTGCCGTCTTCGGCATGATGGGCGACGCCAACATGTACTGGATGAACGAGCTGGACAGGCTCGGCGTCCAGCTTTTCGAGGCGCGGCACGAAGGCGGTGCCCTGGCGATGGCCGACGGCTGGGGCCGTACCGACGGAGCCCCCGGCGTCGCCACCACCACATCGGGCCCGGGGGTGGCCCAGCTCGCGACGACCCTGCTCGTCGCCTCCCGGGCGCGCACCCCGCTGGTCGCCTTCGTCGGCGAGGCGCCCTCGGGCGACGACTCGTACGTCCAGCGCCTTGACCAGGGCCGCTTCGCCGAGGCGTGCGAGTCCGGGTTCGTCCACCTGACCACGCCGGACAACGCGTACGAGGCGGTGCAGCAGGCGTTCTACCGCGCCAAGACCGAGTCACGGCCGATCCTGCTGAGCGCGCCGATGGACATCCAGCAGAAGCCGTTCGACGACGAGGAGGTCTACGTACCGTCGGCGGACCTGCTCAACGCCGACCCGGTCTTCCCCAACCCGGTCTCGATCGCCAAGGCGGCCGACGTGCTCGCCAACAGCGAGCGGCCCGTCCTCATCGTGGGCCGCGGCGCCCAGCGCTCCGGCGCCGGCCCGGCCATCCTGGAGCTGGCCGAGTCCACCGGCGCGATCATCTCGACCACGCTCATGGCGAAGACCTGGCTGAACGAGGACGACTTCCACGTCGGCATCTCGGGGCTGTACTCCACCAAGACGGCCATGGAGCTGTTCCAGGAGGCCGACGCGGTCATCGCCGTCGGCGCCGGGCTGAACAAGTACACGACCGAGCACGGCTATCTGTACCCGGGCGCCAAGTTCATCCACATCGACTCCAAGCCCCAGGTCGTCATGGGCGACGGCCGCTCCGCCGACGTCTACGTGCAGTCCGACGCGAAGGCCGGCATCACCGAACTCAAGCGCGTCCTCGACGAGAGAGGTGTCCGCCAGTCGGGATACCGCACCCCCGACGTCAAGGAGCGGCTGGTCACGGCGTTCGAGGACAAGCAGCACTACGACCTGGAGCCGGACACCGTCGACCCGCGTGACGTGTGCCGCATCCTGGACGAGCAGATCCCCGCCGAGGTCGGCCTGGTCATCGGCGGCGGGCAGAACATCTGCTTCTCCACGATCCTGATGACCAAGCAGCGCCGGATGATCCTGATGAACCAGCACTTCGGCTGCATCGGGCAGGGCCTGACCACCGCCATGGGCGCCATGGTCGCGACGGAGAACAAGCCCACCTTCCTGATGGAGGGCGACGCGGGCTTCATGATGCATCTGCCCGAGTTCGAGACGGCGGTGCGTTACGGGCTGCCGCTCCTCGTCGTCATCATGAACGACCAGCTGCTCGGCGCCGAGTACCACAAGGCCGTCGCGAAGGGCCTCAACGCCGACCTGGCCCGGGTCACCACACCGAACCTGGGCGACGTCGGCCGCGCGCTCGGCGGCCGTGGCGCGCTCGTGACGAAGATCGAGGACCTGGCGCCCGCGGTCGCCGAGTACCTGGCCGACCCGGTCGCCACCATCATCGACGTACGGATATCGACGTCCGTCATCAGCATCCCGTACCGCCGCCTGCACTTCGGGCAGGACGCGTGAGCGCCGTGCCGGACGCGACGGAGTCCGGCGGGCAGCCGGACCGGGCAGCGGCGGCGCGTGCCCTGTACGCGATCTCGCGCGGTGAGCTGGTCGAGGGCCGGGCTCCGGCCGAACTGCTCGCCTACGAGGGGCAGCCGGTGGAGAGCGGACTGCCGCTGCAGCTCGCGGTCCTCGATCTCTGGCGCGCGGCCGGCGAGGAACAGGGCGGCTGGAAGGTCGCCTGGACCTCGCGCGGCGCACGCGACAGGGGCGGCAAGGACTTCCGGCCGTTCGGCTTCATCCTGGCCGGCCGTATCCACGCGTCGGGGGAGCGGCTGGACGCCTCGGCCATCCCGAACGGGGCCGTCGAGGCGGAGATCTGTCTGACGATCGGGGAGCACATCGGCGGTGCGGGCGTCACCCCCGAACAGGCCCGCGCCGCCGTGCGCGCGGTGGCTCCCTCGTTCGAGATCATCTCGCGCCGGCTGCCGGAGGGCGTGTCCATGCCGGTGCGGATCGGCAACGGCATGAACAACTGGGGCCTCGTGGTCGGTGAGGAGCACAGCCCGGACAGCCTCGACCTCGACGCCCTGTCGGTCGAGCTGCGCAAGGACGGCGAGCTGCTGGGCACCGGCACGGCCGGTCCCGACGTACTCGACGACCCGTACGTGTCGCTGGCGCGGGTGTGCGCGGTCCTGCACCGGCAGGGGCTCGCGCTGGAGCCGGGGCAGCGGATCATCACCGGGTCCCTGCTGCCGGGCGAGAAGATCGGGCAGGCGAAGTCCTTCGAGGCCCGCTTCGGCGGACTGGGCAGCGTCGTCGTCGACTTCGGCTGAGCCCGTGCGGTCCCTCCTCCCGGGCTGTGGCGACGGAGATCACAGCTCGGGCACGGGGCAGCGCCGCTCCGGTCCTATATAGTTGCAGTATGCACGTATTTCCGGTCCGGGACGGACCGGCGACCCCCCACGGCCCGGAGACCACTTGACCACCGCCTCACCGACCCTGCCCGTGACCACCCGCGAGGACGCCCTGGCGCCGCGCCGCGTCGAGGGGCCGAGACGCTGGTGGGACTGGGTGCTCGCCGCCGACCCGGGTCTGGGCCAGCTCCAGGCGGGATGGCGTTCGCTGGTCTCGATGGTCACCGCGCTCGCCGTCGGCTACGGCCTGGCGGCGGCCCTCGACGTGCCCGCCATGCTCGGCATGATGGTCGGCGGGATGATGGGGCTGATGAGCGCCTTCGCGGTCGCCGAGAACACGGTGCCCCGGCTGGCGCGCTCCATCATGTGGATGCCGTTCCCGTTCTCCGCGGTCCTGCCGCTCGCCGCGTGGCTGAGCCACGACAGGGGCCTGGAACTCTCCCTGATGGTGGTGGGGCTCGGCGTCACGTTCTTCCTCGCCCGGTTCGGGGCGCTGGCGCTGCTCACCGGCATGATGCTGTTCAACTCCCTGATGGTCGGCATGATGGCGGCCGTCCCCCTGAACCTCTGCGGCGAGCTGTTCGTCGTCGCCGTGGCGACAGCGGCGGCTGTCCTCGCCGCCCGGCTGCTGCTCTGCTACCCGATGCCGCGCGAGGATCTGCTCCGTACCCAGCGGGCGTTCGTCATCGAGGCGCGCCGCGTGGCGGGGTCCGCCGCCGAGGCGCTGGCCCCCGCGGCCCACCGGGCGGGGGACCGGGGCGGGGACCGGGCCGCCGCCCAGGCCGCCGCCGTGCAGAAGATGCGGCGCGGCCTGCGGCGGCTGAACGCGACCACGCTCACCATCGACGGCCGGCTCGCCCAGCCCGAGGTCGCGGCCAACCCGGACTCCGCCGAGCTGCTGCACCGCTACCTCTTCGACGCCGAACTCGCCCTTCAGGGCATCGGCCGGGCCACGGGCCGGCTCACCCAGCTCCCGATCCCGCCGTCACTGCGCCGGACGGTCCTGGCCGGGCTCCGCGTCGCCAGGGACACCCCGCTCGGCAGCGCCGACACGCTCAGGACGGCGGCCCTGCGCATCAGGGACGAGGCGACGGCTCTCCGGTACGAGGCCGTCGGCGCCGACGAGGCCGAGGCGGTCGCGCTGGCCGACCGGATCGGCCGTCTGCTGGACTCCCTCGCCGACTCGCTCGGTCACTGGCTCAGCCTCGGCTGGAACTCACCCACCGCGCCGGCGAAGGTCCCGTTCCAGCCCAGCGTCCTGCTGGAGCAGAACCGGCCGGCCGGCACGGGCGCCGTCGCCCGGCGGGTGTCGGCCGCCCAGAGCGTCCACGGCTGGCGGCGCGCCGTCCCCTATCTACGGCTGCCGCTGCACGCGGTGGTCGCCGCCGCCATCGTCTGCCCGATCACCGACGCCATCGACCCGCGGCGCTTCTACTGGGGCCTGGTCGGCGTGATGATCACGCTGTTCGGTACGAGCACCACGCACGAGCGGCTGCGCAAGTTCGCGCACCGGATGGCGGGCACCGTCGTCGGCGCGGTGGTCGGCATCGCCCTGCTGCGGCTCATCGGCCCCGGGCACGTCTATCTGACGCTGCTGGTCATCGTGGCCGGGCTCGCGATCGGCGCGTGGGGCATCGGGCGCCAGTACGCGTACTGGGTCGTCGGACTCGTCGTCGCCCTGATCCAGCTGTACGGCATGACCACGCCGTACAGCGGCATGGACCACCTGCTGGCCGAGCGGCTGCTCGACAACGGCCTCGGCATCCTCGTCGCGACCGGCTGCGCCGCGCTGATCTTCCCCGTGTCCAGCAGGAAGATCAGGCGCGAGGCGGAACGCGGATACACCGCCGCCGTCGAGCAGTTGCTGTCCCAGCTGGTGCTGCGCTGGACGGAGCCGGCGGCGCCGGTACGGCTGCGCGGCGCCGCCCGCGGGGTGGACGCGGCCCTGTTCCAGGTGACCGGCGCCGCCAGGCCGCTGATCCGGATGCCGCTCGGCGGCCGCGCACGCGGCGCCGAGAACCGCCTCGCGCTCCTCACCACCGCCACCGGCCACGCCCGCTCGCTCGCGGCGGCGGCGGACATCGACATCGACCTGCCGCCGCACGTCACGGACGGCGTGGAGCGGATCACCGAAGCGTTCGTGCAGTCCCTCCGGGCCCTGGACCGCCGCTTCGCGACGGGGGAGCCCGAAGGCGCCTGGACCCGGGTGAGCCCGCTCGTACAGAACCTGCGGTCCGAACTGCACGCCCCCACGGGCCCGCGCGCCGAGCGCCTGCACACGGCGCTGCGCGAACTGGCCGCGCTGGACGAGACGTTGGCCCGCTACGCCGAGGAGAACGGCCTGCGGACGGCCGACGCGCGGATCTCGGTCTGACGCCCGCGTCAGGAGGGCTGAGACCCGCCCGGGGTGTCGCTGAGCCCCCTTTCGCACCGGGGTCGGCACCTGGGTGCGGGGCGCGCCCTCGATCGGGTGTGTTGCGTGGTGGTGCGGGCCGGACGGGTTATGTCTTGGGTTTCGTGCCAGTTTTCGTGCCAGGTCCGTGCCGGGCGACGCGGCGGTGCCGCGTGTTCTGTGGAGAGGAGTGAGCGGCCTTGACTCCGGGGAAGGTTGGGCGGGATCCGTTCGATACAGGGGTGGCTCACTCGGCCCGGGTGTACGACTACATCCTGGGCGGCCGGACGAACTATCCGGCGGACCGGGAGGCCGGGGACGCGATGTGCCGGGAGTGGGCGGCGCTGCCGGTGCACATGCGGGCCAACCGCCGTTTCATGGAGCGTGCTTCGCGCTATCTGGCGGCGGAGGCGGGGGTCCGGCAGTTCCTCGACATCGGCAGCGGCCTGCCCACGGCGCCCAACGTCCACCAGGTCGTGCAGGAGGTGGCGCCGGCCTCGCGGATCGTCTACGTCGACAACGACCCGATCGTCCTGGCCCACGCCCGCAACCTGCTGACCAGCACCTCGCAGGGCCGCACCGCGTACGTCGACGCCGACATGCGCGACCCGGCCAGGATCCTCACCAACGCCCAGTTCCAGGGGCTGCTCGATCTGCAGGAGCCCATCGGGCTGCTGGTCATCGGCATGCTGCACTTCATCCTCGACACCGACGACGCCCACGGCCTGGTCCGGCGGCTGCTGGACCCGCTGCCCACCGGAAGCTATCTGGCGATGACGATCGGCACCGCCGACTTCGCGCCCGAGGAAGTGGGGCGCGTCGCGGCCGAGTACAAGCGCCAGGGCATGCCCATGCAACTGCGCACCTACGAACAGGCGTTGGCCTTCTTCGACGGCCTGGCCCTCGTCGAACCCGGGCTCACCCAGGTGCACCGCTGGCGGCCGGTCCCCGGCCAGGAGGCCGTGGACGACCGCGACATCGCGATGTACGGAGCGGTCGCCCGCAAGATCGGCTGAGCCGTGGCCGGCGAGCTGCCGCGGCTCACCGCCCGGCGGCGCTCCTGCCCGTGACGCCCCTGCCCATGGCGCCCTTGCCCGTGACGCTCCTGTCGGCTGCGTCCTTGTTCCGGCAGGAGCGGCCCGTACGCAGATGGGTGCCGGCGCCTTCGATGACGGAGTCGAGCCGGTTCCTGGCGCCGACCAGCTCGGCGATATGGCCGTCGATACGGTCCCGTTCCACCGACAGGCGGGCCAGCAGTTCCGGTGTGGCGTTGCCGTCCACGACGCACGGCATCAGTTCCACGATGCCCTTGCTCGTCAGACCGGCCGCGTAGAGCTGCTGGATCAGCTCGATACGTTCGACGGCGCTCTCCGGGTAGTGCCGCTGGCCGGAGGGGCTGCGGTCCGAGGCCAGCAGGTCCTGCTCCTCGTAATAGCGCAGGGCCCGGACGCTGACGCCTGTCCGGGCGGCGAGTTCACCGATACGCATCGTGCACCCCTTAGGTCGTGTCGTCGAAGTCCCGTCTGGGTGGCGGGCTCTGGTACGCACGCTCGCGGCGTTGTCGTCGGTCGCGATGGCTCCGCCATCCCTCCCTCCTCCGCCTTGCGACCGCACGCACCAGAGCCCGCCACCCCCGCCCTGCGGGCGGACGACGCTACTTCGACGACACTCCCCAGGTCACAGCGGCTTGCCCCTGACGTCGGCGGCAGGTTTTAGCGTAACGCGTGAAAGCTCGCCCAAGGAAAGAAGTGCCCCGCCATGACCAGCACCGCATCCACGCCCGCCCCTGGCACCGTCGTCACCGTCAAGCCGATCGTGCTGCCCGCGCCACCCGCGCGCGGCGCTGATCTGCGCGTCCGTGTCTCCGCCCCGGTGGCCGGACATGACCTGCCGATCGTGCTGCTCGCCCACGGTTTCGGCTCGTCGCTGGACGGCTACAGCCCGCTGGCCGACCACTGGGCCGCCCACGGCTTCGTGGTGATCCAGCCCACCCACCTCGACTCGAAGACGCTGGGCGTACCCGAAGGCGATCCGCGCCGGCCGCGGTTCTGGCGCTTCCGCGTCGAGGACATGAAGAACGTCCTCGACAACCTGGACGTGCTGGAGGCGGCCGTCCCCGGTCTGGCGGGCCGCACGGACCGGACCCGTGTCGCGGCGGCCGGCCACTCCTTCGGCGGCCAGACGGCGGGCGTCCTGCTGGGGCTGCGCGTCGGTGACCCGCAGACCGGGCAGGCGGACGACCTGTCCGACCCGAGGGTCAAGGCGGGCGTGCTGCTGGCCACGGCGGGCAACGGCGGCGACGATCTGACGCCCTTCGCCGCCGAGAACCTTCCCTGGCTGCGGCACCCGGACTTCGGGCACATGAGCGCCCCGGCGCTCGTGGTCGCCGGGGACAAGGACATCCTGCCGCTGACCGTCAGGGGAGCGGACTGGACAACCGATCCGTACGTCCTGGCCCCCGGCGACAAGAGCCTGCTCACCCTGTTCGGGGCCGAGCACTTCCTCGGCGGCATCTCCGGCTACCGGGCCGCCGAGACCACCGACGAGAGCCCCGAGCGCGTCGCCCTGCTCCAGCAGGTCACCGTGGCCTATCTGCGCCACGCGCTCGGCATCGACAGCGCCGGCTGGACGGCGGTGAAGGAGTCCTTGGCCGGCCCCCACCCGCTGGGGCGGCTCGAGTCGAAGTGACGGCGGCCGGCCACAACCATCCGTTGGGGTAGGCCACAACCATCGGTTGGGCGCGCATACGATCGGGCGATGGATACCGAGGCGGTGCGCTCGTTCGTCCGCGCGGCCGAGCTGGGACAGCTCCAGCAGGCGGCCGACGAACTGGGCGTGACACAGCAGGCCGTGTCGAAGCGGATCGCGACCCTGGAGCGCGGGCTCGGCGTCAGCCTGTTCACCCGTACCGCCCGGGGCGTCGAGCTGACCGTCGACGGCCAGGCCTTCCTGCCGCACGCCCGGAACATCGTCACGGGTGTCGACCGCGCCGTCTCCGCGATCAGACCGGGCTCGCGGGCCCTGCGGATCGACGTACTCGGCCTGCGGTCGGCGCAGGCCGTCATCCTGCACGACTACTGGCGGGCGCATCCCGGGACCGACCTCGATGTCGTGACGCTCAGGGTCAACGACCCGCGGCTGGCCGTCGCCGCGGTCCAGGCGGGCGATGTCGACGCCTCGTTCCGCTCGGTCACCGACCCGGCCGCGCTGCCGGGCGACGTGCGGATGATCCACACCTTCGACTCCCCGCTGGAATTCCTCGTCGGCCCCCGGCACCCGCTCGCCTCCGCGCGCACCCTGACCCCGTCCCGGCTGCGCGGGCATCGGATCTGGGTGCCGGGGATCGCGCCGCAGACCGAATGGGGCGAGTTCTACGACGAGTTGGCGACCCGCTTCGATCTGCGCATCGACGCGGCGGGTCCCAACTTCGGTAACGAGGTACTGCTGGACATCCTCGCGGACTCCGCCGACATGGCGACCTTCGTGGGCTCGCGCGACCGGTACATCTGGCCGCCCCACTACGACCTGCGGCGCATCCCGGTGGTGAATCCGACGCTCGCCTATCCGCTCTCGCTGATCATCCCGAGGGTGAACCCCCACCCCGGACTCCGGCCCGTCATGAAGCACTTCCGAAGCCTGGCACCGCTCGCCGAGCCGGTCTGGCGTCCGTCCTGGAAGACGATCGAGGACACCGAGCGCTGATCACGTGCCCGTCGAACCAGCGGGGCGGACGAGGGGCAGGAAGACCGTGTCGACGATCTCCACGATGCCCTCGTCCGGCATCGGCTGGAGCGTCATGAAGACCTGGTGGCGCAGCAGGTCCATGGGCAGCGACCGGATGCGCGCCGTCAGCCGACCGGGGTCCGCATCGCCGCGGTCGACCGCCGCCGCGAGGATCGTGTCGACCACCGGCTCCTGCGCGTCGACCATCATGTCGCGCACGTCGGCGAGGGTCCGGCCGGTCTCCTGGTAGTAGCCGCCGAGCTGCACGCCCAACACCGTCGCGAAGTCGAGCCGGTCGTCGTTCATCTCGCGCATGAGGGCGATCAGATCCTCGCGCAGGCTGCCGGTGTCCGGCAGCGAGGGCGACCTGGCCGTGCCGGCGTGCGCGATGGTCGCGTGCAGCAGGTCGTTGCGGGTCGCCCAGCGGCGGGCGATGACCGGACGGCTGGTGTCCGCGCGGTTGGCCACCGCTTCGAGGGTGAACCCGGCATAGCCGTTCTCGCGCAGCACCGCCCACGCGGCGGCCAGCAGCGCTTCTTCCAGTGCCGCGCCGCGACGGCGTTGCGGCGGCGCGGGCTCCGTCGGCGCGGGCTCCGTCGGCTCTGCGGCTTTCTTTGGATGCACTTGCGCATCTTATCAGGCTGCCGTAGCGTGAAATTAGATGCAGCACCGCATCTAAAGACTTGACGGAAGAGGGAATCATGGCTGGAAGCGGCATGCCCGGAACCGACGTCCTCATCGTCGGCGCGGGACCGGTAGGGCTCACGCTGGCCTGCGATCTCGTCCGGCGGGGCGTCGACTGCCGCGTCGTGGAACGCGAAACCACACCCAACAGGGCCTCCAAGGCGAAGACCGTCCAGCCCAGGACGCTGGAGGTGCTGGACGACCTCGGCGCCGTCGATCACGTCGTACGGCACGGCGTGGCCGATCTCCCGGTACGGCTGCACGAACCGTCCGGCGGGGTCGTCGAGCAGCCCTCGATCACGGCCCGTGCCAGGGACAGCTTCCACACGCCGTACCCCGACCCGCTGTGGATCGGGCAGTTCGACGTCGAACACGCGCTGCGCGAGCGGCTGTACGAGCTGGGCGGCGCGGTGGAGTGGGGTGTGACGGCTCTCGATCTCGTCCAGGACGAGGACGGGGCCACGGTCAGCCTGCGGACGCCACAGGGTGACAGTGCCGTGCGGGCGCGGTACGTCGTCGCGGCCGACGGCGGGAAGAGCGCGGTCCGGCAGCTGATCGGCGTCCCGCTGGAGGGCGAGACCAACGAGGAGCAGCGCTGGTACATCGGGGACGTCACCGCCGGAGGACTCGACCGCACCCGGATGCACGTCTGGCCTTCCGACGGCGGGATGCTGATCCTCACGCCGCTGCCCCACAGTGACCTGTGGCAGATACAGACCCCCGCCGACCCCGCCACCCAACCGGCCACCCTGACAAGGGAGTTCTACCAGCGGCTGGTCGACGAGCGAGCCGGCGCGGGCGCCGTCACGCTGACGAGTGCCGACTGGCTGTCGGTCTACCGCGTCAACGTCCGGATGGCCGAGGACTACCGCAAGGGACGTGTGCTGCTCGCGGGCGACGCGGCGCACGTCCACTCACCGGCCGGCGGCCAGGGCATGAACACCGGGATCCAGGACGCGTACAACCTCGGCTGGAAACTGGCCGCCGTCACGCGGGGCGCGTCGCCCGTGCTGCTGGACAGCTACGGCGCCGAGCGGATCCCCGTCGCCCGCAAGGTGCTTGCGCTGAGCACGGAGAAGATTGACCGGACGACCGAACAGGCCACCGGCGACGTCGCGTCGCTGAGCGCGACCCTCGGCGAGATCACCGACGACGCGACCACCACCGGCCTGGCCGTGCGCTACGGCAGCGCCGGCTACCGCGCGCCCAACGTCACCGGCCTGCACGGCTCCGCGCTCGGCAGCGACCTCTTCGACCTGCTCCGGGGCCCGCAGTGGAACCTGATCGCGTTCGACAGCGACGACCCGGCCCTGCCCGCCCTCGCCACCCCGGACCATCTGCACGTCCACCGGATCACCAGCGCCGGGCGGGCCAGGGGCGGCGACGACATCGTGGACAGCCAGGGCGAGTTCCAGCGGATCTACGCGCCCCGCCCCGGCGAACTCGTCCTCGTCCGCCCGGACGGCTACCTCGCGGCCCGCACCTGACGCCGCTCGCCGGACGGGACGCCAACTCCGCCGCCTACCAGGGCACTTCCCCGTTCTCGTCCTGGAACGTCCCGGTCGGCCCGTCCGCGCCGAGCGTGGCCAGCCGTACGACGACCCTGGCGCTCTCCTCGGGCGCCCTCCCTATGCCGAACGCCGCGGTCAGATCGGTCGCTGTGGTGCCGGGCTCGACCGCGTTGAACTTGATGCCCGGCTGGGACTTGGCGTACTGGACGGTGAGCATGGTGGCCGCCGACTTGGACGCGGAGTACAGCGCCAACGGCAGGTTGAACTCGGGCCGTTCCGGATTGGTCACCGCCCAGAAGGACCCGGCGCTGCTCGACACGGTCACCACGGTCGGGTTCGCGGACTCGCGCAGCAGCGGAAGCGCCGCCTCCGTGACGCGCACCATGCCCACCGCGTTGGTGTCGAAGGCCCGCAGCGCCGTGGGGCCGTCGGTGACTCCGGCCCCCAGGATGCCGGCGTTGTGCACCAGTACGTCGAGCCGGCCCTCGGCAGCGCCGATCGTCGCCAGCGCGCTGTTCACCGACGCGTCGTCGGTCACGTCGAGCTGGACGAATCGCGCGCCGAGCGTCGCCGCCGCCTTCTCGCCGCGCTCGGTGTCACGCGCGCCGATGTAGACGTCGTGGCCCAGCTCCAGGAGCTGTCGTGCTGTCTCGAAGCCGATGCCCTTGTTGGCCCCGGTGATCAGTGTGACGGTCATGCGTGTTCCTCTCGAAATAAGCTGGTCAGCTGGTGAGTTGCCGGCGCATCTCGCCGGCGTCGTGCAGGGCCGTCATATGGACGAACCGCCCGTCACGGACCTGGTAGATGGCGTACTCGACAATCTCGAACGAGCCGCCGGTGGGCGGCACGCCGAGCCACTCCCGCACCGGAGTACCGGTGTTGACGAGACGGGCCGCCAACCGGTCCCCGTCGAAGAGCAGTTCCTTGAGCTCCCAGTGCAGATCGGGCACCGCGGCCACGTCCTGCCGCTGCACCGCGAGGAGGTCGTCGCGGGTGGCCGGCTCACCGTTGAGCGTGGTCCGGTCGTTGATGAACTCGTCCATGTGGTCGAACTCATGGGCGTTGAGGGCCTTGACGTAGCGCAGGTAGAACGCGCGCAGGTCGTCGTCGGACATGGGCTGGCTGTCGGGCATCGGCCGACCGTCCTCTCAGATCTGGTTCAGGCCGCCGTCGACGTACAGGCTCGAACCGGTGATGAAGCTGCTCTGCCCGGAGGCGAGGAAGGCCACGGCGGCGGCGACCTCCTCGGGGTGCCCGAGCCGGCCCAGCGGCACGCGCGCGGACAGTTCCCGCCGGAACCGCTCCGCGTCGGGGGTGAGCGCGGCCAGGGCGGGGGTTTCGGTGGGGCCCGGTGTGACCGTGTTGATCCGGATGCCGCGGCCCTTGAGCTCGTTGGCCCAGGTACGGGAGAACGACCGGACGGCGGCCTTGGTCGCCGCGTACACGCCGAGCCCCGCGTCACCGACGTCCCCGTTGGTGGAGCCGTTCAGGATCACCGACGCACCCTCGTTGAGCAGCGGCAGCGCCTTCTGGACGGTGAACAGCGTGCCCCGGACGTTGACGGCGAAGAGGGCGTCGAAGTGCTCCTCGGTGATCTCGTCGAGTGTCGCGAGCGAGGCGACGGCGGCGTTCGCGAACAGCACGTCCAGGCCGTGTCCCCGGCCGCTGACCGCCTCGTACAGCCGGTCCAGATCGGCCAGGTCCGCGATGTCGCCGGTCACTCCGGTGGCCGCCGGACCGATCGCCTCGACGGCCGCTTCGAGTTCCGCCTCGCGCCGGCCGGTGATGAACACGTGTGCGCCCTCGGCCGCCAGCCTTACGGCGGTGGCCAGGCCGATGCCCGCGCTGCCTCCGGTGACGAGTGCGGTCTTACCGGCGAGTAGTCCCACGGGGACAACCTCCTTCGATTTCCGCATCGCTCGATGCAGAACTCGAACGTAGCACTTCCGTAGCGATCGATGCGGAAGAGGTAACCTGGGGGCGTGGAGACAACAGGCGTGGAGACGAAACAGACCGGCCCGATCGGCCGACCGCGGGGGTTCGACACCGACGAGGCCCTGGAGCGCGCCATGCTCGTGTTCTGGGAGCACGGCTACGAGGGGGCCAGCCTGGCCAATCTGACCGGCGCGATGGGCATCTCCACCACCAGCATGTACGCGGCCTTCGGCAACAAGGAGGGGCTGTTCCGCAAGGCCCTGGAGCGCTACACCGAAGGCCCGAGCGCCTATCTGACCCGCGCCCTGGAGGAGCCGACCGCCCACGGCGTCGCCACGGCGATCCTGGCCGGCACCATCAGGACCACCACCCGCCCGGCCCAGCCCCACGGTTGCATGGGCGTCCAGGGCGCCCTGACCGTCAGCGACTCGGGCCGTGAGGTCCGCGACCTGCTCGTTGCCTGGCGCAACAACAGCTACTCCAGCGTCCACGAGCGCTTCCAGCGGGCCGTGGACGAGGGCGACCTGCCGCCCGAGGCCGACCCGGGCCTGCTGGCCCGCTACGTCACGACGCTGGCCTTCGGCATCGCCGTCCAGGCCGCGAGCGGCGTCGACCGCGCCGAACTCCAGGAGATGACCGACGCCGCGCTCCACAACTGGCCGCTGTCCTGAGACACGTCCCTCACCGATCGGCGGCGCCCAGCGCCCGGTAGACGGCGGTGATGTAGGCCGCGGCCCGCTGCGAGCCCAGGATGTCGGCCCCCATCCGGTTCATGACGTAACTGATGGTCATGTGCCGGTCGAGGTCAAGGACGGCCATCGAGCCGCCCCAGCCGCCCCAGAACGCGATCCGGCCGTCGGGGATCCAGGGCAGGGTGCGCCGGTCGGGCAGCGCGTATCCGATGCCCCACCTCAGATGCAGCCCGTTGACGAGGTCCGTGCCCCTGGACTGTTCGTCGAAGACGCGGCCGATGGTGGCCGGTTTGAGGAGTCGGCCGTGGCCGGCGGCTCCCTCGCGGGCGACGGGGGCGAGAATCTCGGCCACCGACCGGGCGTTCCCGTGTCCGTTGGCCGCGCCCAGCTCGGCGGCGCGCCAGGCAGGGGTGTTGGCCGCGCCCGCACCGAACGAGGGGCCGGTGAAGGTCTTGTACGCGACGGTGTCGCGGCCGAGCGCCGAGGGATCGACGTCGATCGCCGGGGGGATGACGTCGGCGACCCGCGCCAGGTCGGCGTCGCGCAGTCCGATCCCGAAGTCGGCGCCGCTCGGCCGGACAAGGTGCTGGTGCGTGAAGTCGCGCAGCGACCGGCCGGTCAGCCGGTGCACCAGTTCGCCGACCAGATGGCCGTAGCTCAGGACGTGATAGCCGGAGGCCGAGCCGGGCTGCCACCAGGGCGCCTGGGAGGCCATCCGGGCGGCCGCGGCGCGCACGTCGTACAGGTCGTCGAGCCGCGCGGGGCGGTCGAGGCCGGACACCCCCGAGGTGTGTGACAGCAGATGCCGCACCTCGACGTGCTCTTTCCCGTTCGCGGCGAACTCGGGCCAGTAGCGGGCGACCGGTGCGTACAGGTCCAGCTCGCCGGCGTCGACGAGCAGCAGGGCGGCGAGGCTGGTCACGCTCTTCGTGATCGACCACACATTGGTGATCGTGTCGCGCTCCCAGGGGCGCGTGCGCGCCGCGTCACTGTGGCCGCCCCACAGGTCCACCTCCGGCCTGCCGTCGATGTCGACGAACAGCGACAGGCCGACCTCGGCGCCGCTGCGCAGCTGGTCCGCCACGGCGTCGCGGACGGGTTCGAATCGTGGGCCGACGGTTCCGTTCAGTTGAGTCATAGGGACAGCGTCAAACCTTGACGCCGGTGTCAAGGTCAAGCGGTACGCTGCCGGTGTGCGTATCGGTGAGCTGGCGGCACGGGCGGGCGCCTCGGCGCGGCAAGTGCGGTTCTACGAGGCCAAGGGCCTGATCACGTCGGCCCGCGGGCCCAACAACTACCGCGACTACGACGAGAGCGCCCTGGGCCGCGTCCAGCAGATCCGCGAACTGCTGGACGCCGGCCTGTCGACGCAGGTGATCCGCGGGATTCTGCCCTGCCTGGAGTCACCGCGCGATCCGATCGTCTTCGAAGGCGTCACCCCCGAGACGGTGGCGGCACTCGAACAGGAACGCGACCGGCTGACCGGACGTATCGACGTCCTGACCCGCAACCGCGACGCGGTCGTCGGCTACCTCACCGAACTCCGCCGGGGCGAGTCCGCCACGGGCCGCCGCCGGACGCGGGCCGACTGACTCGGTCGCCCGGTCCGCCGGCGACGACCCGGCCCCGGCATTGGGGTCAAACGCCTGAGAGGTTGCCCCCGCCCGCCGTCATCTGCGGTCAGGGACGGGGGTTCAATCTCAGGAGCTGCGGGGCTGGCTGTCGTCGTCAGTGCATACGGCCCACACGAGCTTGCCGACCCCTACGCGGGCGCTCACTCCCCAGTGGCCTGCGGTGAGGGCATCAACGAGTGTCAAGCCGCGCCCGGAGTCGGCGTCCAGGGTCGGTGCTTGGAGCTGCGGCTTGGTGTCGGCGGCGTCATGCACTTCGATCCGCACGCCGTTCGTCAGACGCTCGTACCGCGTCTCGATGAGTCGGCCCGGGACATGTGCGTGCCGCACCGCGTTGGTCATCAGCTCCGAGAGAACGAGCTGGGCCGAGTCGGCGAGGCCGACAAGGTTCCAGGCCTCCAGGTGCCGGTGCAGAAGATGCCGAGCTTTGCCCACCGAGCGGTCGCTACTCGGCCACCGTTTCACCACGAGCGGGGAGCTGTCTTCGAGGAGGGGCGCCTGGATGTTGATGGCTTCGGTCATGATCGGGCCGCCGTTGTTGCGCACCCCAGAGTGCGACCAGTGCCGGCGCTGTGCCGATAGCGTTGGTCGCCGCCCACGTGGGTCAAGTGCTCGCTGAGTGTTTTTGCCTTGTCGCATCGGGTGAGCGTGTCGTGAGTCACGGGTGTGCCTTTCTGACTCATGCGCCCACCTCGGCCCGAAGCTGAGCCCAGAGTCCGCAGCCGTCGATGGAGACGCCGGAGGAGTGGGTCAGCTGGTCGATGATGAGGGCGCCGGGGCCATGGATTTGCAGGATGGGCAGCGGCAGGAATCCGGTCGCGCTTATGCGGGCGCGGTTGCCGGAGGTGGAGATGGTCATCTCGATGGCGTCGGGACGCCGAGAGGGGAGGCTGCCGAGGATCGCGACGAACAACTCGTTCGCGATGGCGGGGGCATCGCCGTTCGTCAGTCGGCCGCGGGTCCACTGTCGGACGCGGACCGCCTCGGCGGGGTGGCCCTTGAAGACCATGCGCCAGGTGTGCCCCGTTTCGGGCATAACTGTCCCCTCGGATCCCGTGGTTATCTGAGTACGGATAGTTGTTATCTGTACTCAGATTGTCGTGCGAGTTGGCACAGGTCAAGCGGGTCGGGAGAGTATGTGTGTACAGATTGACGCGATCATGAGGGACGGTGGTGTGGCGGTGGCACAGCCTGAGTACCTACGGATCGCCGCTGACCTGCGGCGCCGCATCTCCTCCGGCGAATGGCGGCCGGGTGACCAGCTGCCCACCCTCCCGGAGCTGTGCCAGGAGTACCGGGTTTCCGGAACGACGATCCGTAACGCGATCGGGCTACTCCGCAATGAAGGCGCCGTCGAATCCCGGGCCCGCGCTGGAACCCGGGTGCGTGCCAGGCCGCCCGTGCACCGCATGGCCGCCGACCGGTATCGCGCCAAGTCCGGCGCGCCGGTCACTCCGTACACTCGGGATCAGGGCATCGGTTGGTCCGAGTACCGGCTCGACAAGCGATTCGAGAAAGTCCAGGCCGGACCCGAACTGGCTGCCTTGTTCGAGTGCGAGGCGGGCGAGCGGCTCCTGGCGCGGCACTTCGTGTTCCACGACAACGATCAGCCCACGCAGATGTCCACCAGCTATGTTCGCTGGTCCGACGTTGCCGGCACACCGGTTGCCGACCCGATCCACGAGCCCTGGCCCGGGGGCACCCGGGCACAACTGCTCACCCTTGGCATCAACGTGACACGCGTTACGGAGTCGTTCACTGCGGCGATGCCCACAGATGCGGAAGCGGCGACGCTGAAGATTGGCGCGGGCGTGCCCGTCCTCCGTTACACGCGGCGACACATCGCCGACACGGGCCGCATCGTTGAGGTAGCACATCCGATCGTGCGCCGTGGAGACACGACGATCGTCGATTTCGCCATCGACCTGGACGACTGATCCCGGACGGGGGAAATCATCTCCTCCGTCCAGCTGAAGGCCGCCAGAGAAGGTGAAGCAGTGTGCGGCTTCGACCAGGCCGCGGCCGACGCCGTACGGCGGTTCCGGCACGCTCAAGGCGCTCGACCACCACGATCCGCATAGAGGCAGGGTGTGACGGTCAGGTTGCGGCCGGACAAGTGAAGCTTCGATCCGTTCGCCGAAGGCGACCGGGAATACGACTCCCGCATCGGCCCGGCACAGTCGCGCGTTGCTGACGAGGAGGGTGACCATGGCAGGTGCCGGGGAACTCGTCACCGGGACTCTGGGCTACGACGGCGGTCGGCACGTCACGGCGTACGTACCGCCGAGTGCGGTCGAGGCGGTCGTGTTCGCCGGTGACGGTCAGTTGGTGCCACAGTGGGGCGCGGTGCTGGAGGCGGCAGTTGACGTGCCGGCCACGATGATCGTCGGCGCACACCGGTCGACCGACGAGACGCTGCGGCTCCATGAGTACTCACCGGACTTCGACCCGGAACGGTTCGCGGCGCACGAGGAGTTCTTCGTCAACGACGTCCGCCGATGGGCGCGCTCGCGCTTCGGACTCGCGCTGCCCGCCGGGCGCACCGCCGTGTTCGGTGTTTCCGCCGGCGCGGAACTGGCGCTCGCTGTCGGGCTGCGCCACCCGGAGCTGTACGGCGCGGTCCTCTGCGCGTCGCCGGGCGCCGGCTACCGGCCCTCCGGCCTGCTGCCGGCCTCGCTTCCGCGCGCGTACTTCGTCGCCGGCACGTCGGAGCCGTTCTTCCGCGAAAACGCGACGCGCTGGGCGGACGCGCTGCGCGAGGCGGGCGGGGACGTCGTGCTGACCGAACGGGCCGGGGCGCACGGCGGCGCGTTCTGGCAGGAGGAGTTCCCGCTGATGGTGGCCTGGGCGTTCGGGCGATGAGCACCGCCCCGCCGTCCCGCACCGCGCACGACGTGAAGTGACACGACGTCAGTGCTGGCGCCCCCGGCAGGACTCGAACCTGCGGCCAAGTGCTTAGAAGGCACCTGCTCTATCCACTGAGCTACGGGGGCCGGATCGTGGCCTCGGTGACCTGGAGTCCGGTTGTGTCGTCCGTGACCTTGCCGGGACAAGGATAGGGCTCCGATCACCTAGACCCGGTTGCTTCACGTGCGTGGCACGATGTGGAGGTTCAGTGAAGCGAACCGATAATCGCAGGCAGGTGCGATTCCCGCACCGCTTTTTCGGCCATGCGGCCCGGGTGTTGTGCACTCGTTATGCCTGCGCCCCACTCGTCCGGTCTGTCCCGTTGGTGCTGACGCCGCGCAGGAGATTGCCATACGCTTCAAAAAGCTGCCAAAATTGGGCATTCTTCACATGTGGTGACCTTGGACGTACGGCCTGAGCTGATCGACGCACTCTCCGCACTGCGCGACCGTGTCGCTGCCGTGCGTCTTCCACTGCCTCTGCCGGGGGCCCCGCGCGCCCGGCAGACGCGGGCCGAGCTGCTGGCGCAGCTCGACGACTACCTGCTGCCACGGCTCAAGGATCCGGACGCGCCGCTGCTCGCCGTGGTCGGCGGGTCCACCGGGGCCGGCAAGTCCACGCTCGTCAACTCGCTGGTGGGGCGCCGGGTCAGCGAGGCCGGGGTGCTGCGGCCCACCACCCGTACCCCCGTGCTGGTGTGTCACCCCGAGGACCACCACTGGTTCGCGGGGGTGCGGGTGCTGCCGCAACTCACCCGCGTATGGCTGCCCCAGCGGGCCGAGAACGGCGCGGACGGCGGGGCCGACGAGGCGGACGACATCGGCGACGGCGACGTGGAGAGCCTGGAGGCCAACGCGCTGCGCATCGACACCGCGCCCTCGCTGCCCCGCGGGCTCGCGCTCCTCGACGCCCCCGACATCGACTCGCTCGTGGTGGAGAACCGGCTGCTGGCCGCCGAACTGATCTGCGCGGCCGACGTGTGGGTGATGGTGACGACCGCTTCCCGGTACGCGGACGCCGTCCCCTGGCATCTGCTCCGTACCGCGAAGGAGTACGACGCGTCCCTGGTGAGTGTCCTCGATCGGGTGCCTCATCAGGTCGTTGACGAGGTGTCACGGCAGTACGGCGCGCTGATGACGAGGGCGGGGCTCGGCGACGTACCCCGCTTCACCATCCCCGAGCTGCCGGAGTCGGCGGGCGGCGGCAGCGGGCTGCTGCCGACCACCGCCGTCGCGCCGCTGCTCGCCTGGCTCGCGCACCGGGTGCAGGACCCGGCGGCCCGTCAGCAGGCCGTGGTGCGTACGGCGTCGGGCGTGGTCGACTCGCTCAATGTGCGGATGCCGGAGCTGGCCGGAGCGGTCGCCGCGCAGTACGCGGCGTCCGTACGGCTGATGGGCGCCGTCGAGGACGCGTACACCACCGAGGGCGACCGGGTGCGCCGGCAGACCCAGCGCGGCGCCGTCCTCGCCGGGGACGCGCGGACCCGCTGGCGCAGCTACCCGAGGGACAGCTCGGCGCGGGAACTGCTGGACTCGCTCGTGGAGAGCCTGGGCGCGCTGCTCCAGTGCGCCGTGGCGGCGGCCGACGAGCGGGTGGAGGAAGCGTGGCGGCGCGAGCCGGCCGCCGCGGCGCTCGAAGCGCCGGGCCACCGGGACGCCGAGACCTCCGAGCGCATCGGGATGGCCGTACGCCGCTGGCGCAGGGAGCTGGAGGAGCTGGCCGAGGAGGAGGTGCGCCAGTTGGAGCGCAACGCGGCGCCCGAGTCCGACACGGTCGCCGCGCTGCTCGCGGCGGCGCTGCTCGGCGGCCGCAGGGCCCGGCTCGCCGGCGAACGGCTCGCCGAACTCATCGGCGCGCAAGCCGCGTTGCGGCTGCGGGACCGGGGCGGCGAGCTGGTGACGGCGTACGTCGACCGGGTACTGCGCGGGGAGCGCGAACGGCGGCTCGCGCCCCTGGACGCCCTCGGGGTGACCCCGGAGCCGCAGGCCGAACTGATCGCCGCCCTGTCCGTACTGCAGAAGGAGAAGTGACCGACGTGACCGCTGTGACGGACGAGAACAGTGAGCAGACCGGCGGCTGGGACGACGGGTTCATCGCCCGGCGGGTGGGGGAGAAGGGCGCCCAGGGCGGTGTGGCGGGCATCGACGCGCTGACCGGGCTCGACGGGCTGAGCGGAGTGGAGGGCCTTGACGGCGGGCAGGACGGCGCCACCATGCCGCACACCCCCATCGGCGGCGCGTACGAAGGCCCCCTGCGGGTACGGCTCGACGCCCTGGGCGAGCTGATCGGCCTGTCCAGGACCCGGGTGGACGGGCCCACGCTCGCCGAGGCCGGACGCGTCCTGGACGAGGCGTCGGCCCGCCAGCGGCTGTCGTCGCGGCACACGGTCGTCGCCATCGCGGGCGCCACGGGCAGCGGCAAGTCCACGCTGTTCAACGCGCTGGCCGAGGTGCCCATCTCGGAGACGGGGCTGCGCAGGCCCACCACATCCGCGCCCATCGCCTGCACCTGGTCGGACGGGGCAGCGGGGCTGCTCGACCGGCTCGCCATCCCCGGCAGGCTGCGGCGCAGGCCGCTCGCGGGCGGCGACGGCGACGAGGAGCTGCACGGCCTGGTCCTGGTCGACCTGCCCGACCACGACTCGGCCGTCACCCGCCACCGTGAACAGGTGGACCGGGTGCTGGCGCTGGTGGACGCGGTGATCTGGGTGGTGGACCCGGAGAAGTACGCGGACGCCGCGCTGCACGAGCGCTACCTGCGCCCGCTCGCCGGGCACGCCGAGGTCACGTTCGTGGTGCTCAACCAGGTCGACCGGCTGCCGGGCGACGCCGCCGACCAGGTGCTGGACGATCTGCGCCGGCTGCTGGACGAGGACGGCATGGCGCTCGGCGAACACGGCGAGCCGGGCGCGACGGTGCTCGCCGTCTCCGCGCTCGGCGGCCAGGGCGTCGGCGAACTGCGCGAACTGCTCGGCCGGTTCGTCCAGGAACGCAACGCCGCCGCGCGCCGCCTCTCCGCCGATGTGACGGCGGCGGCCGGACGGCTGCGCTCCGCGTACGTCGCCGAGGGCCGGGCCGGGCTCGACGAGCGCTGCCGCGACCAGTTCGCCGACCGGCTCGCCTGGGCCGTGGGCGCGGTGGCCGCGGGCGAGGCGGCCGAGCGGGAGTGGCGCAGGAACGCGAGCCGGGCGTGCGGGACGCCGTGGCTGCGGCTGTGGCGCTGGTACGAGGGCAAGCGCACGCCCGGCGGCGAGACCCCGCAGCCGGCGGCCGTCGTGCTGGAGGAGGAACTGACCGCGCGGCAGCGGGTCGAACAGGCGGTACGTACGGTCGCTGACGAGGCGTCCGACGGGCTGCCGGCGCCGTGGGCGCTCGCGGTGCGCGAGGCGGCCGTACGTGGCGCGGAAGGTCTGCCGGAGGCGCTGGACGTGCTCGCGGCGCCCCCGGGCGCGGCAGGCACGCCGGGTACGTCCGGCGGGTCCGGCGGGTCCGGTGGGTCGGGCGGGTCCGGCGGGTCGGGTGCCGCCGGGGCGACCGGCCGGCCCCCGCGCCCGGCGTGGTGGCCCGCGGCCGTGCTGACCCAGGCGTCCATGACGCTGTTGCAGATCTTCGGCGCGCTGTGGCTGGTCGGCCAGATCGTGGGCGTACTGGAACCGGGGCTGCTGCCGCCCGTGTTGGTGATGCTCGCCGGGATCATCGGCGGGCCGCTGGTGGAGTGGGCGTGCGCCGCCGCCGCCAAGGGGCCGGCCAGGCGGTACGGGCAGGACACCGAACGGCGGCTGCGCGAGGCGGCCGCCGGCTGCGGCCGGGTGAAGGTGCTCGACCCGATCTCGGCGGAGCTGATGCGCTACCGCGAGGTGCGGGAGCAGTACGTGACGGTGTCCGGCGCCACGGGCGGGTGACGGGCGTTTCCCCCGTCGCGGGTTTGTCCACAGGCCCCAGCGGGTTCCGGCGGTCCGGTCCAGCATGGAGACACGGCGGATCGGACCGGACGGACCGGGCCCGGAGCCGGGTGGACCGCCGCTGGGCGAGAGGGGGCTGTCATGTACGACACCGTGGTGACGGTGGTGGGGAACGCGGCGACGGGCGTGGAGTTCAGGGAGTCGGCGACGGGCGCGACGGCGCGCTTCCGGTTCGCGGCGAGCGCGCGCCGCTTCGACCGGCGTAACGAGGTCTGGACCGACGGGCCGACGAGCTTCTACACGGTGTGGGCGTGGCGGAGCCTCGCGGCGAATCTGGCCGCGTCGGTCGCCGTCGGTGAACCGCTCGTGGTGCACGGCCGGTTGCGGGTGCGCGAGGAGGAGCGGGAGGGGCAGCGCCGGACATCCGTGGAGATCGACGCCGTGGCGGTCGGACATGATCTGACGCGCGGAACGGCCGCGTTCCGCCGGGTCGTCAAGGCGGCGCCGCCACCGGCACCCCCACCGGCCTCCCCGTCCGCGTCCCCGCCGGGCGGGCCGACCGGGCCGCCCTGAGCGGCAGTTGGGGGTCCCGAACGGGCACCCGGCGGTCGATAACGATTCCGAGTCGGTACGGTTATCTGATCGCATGACCGGGAATCTCGTCGGACCCCCTCCATAGGATCTTCGAGTACTTCACGGGGCACTGGCCCTCGCCCGGAGGGGAATCTGTGTTTTCTGCGATATCTGTGTCATCCGTACGACGGCGGCTCACCAGCCGCCTCGCCGCGGCGCTCCTCGTCTCGGGTCTGGTGGCCATGGGCACCGCGGCCGGTGCCGGTACGGCGGCCGCCGACGACGAGACACCCCAGTACCAGGGCGGCGCCTCCGCCACCCTCGACGGGCTGACCACCTACGACGGTGCTGTGCTCCACACGGACGGCAAGGACCAGCCGCTCTCCGCCGGACTGTTCGAGATGACCGTCGACGGCGGCGGCAGACTCAAGACGTACTGCGTGGACATCCACAACCCGACGCAGAGCGAGGCGAAGTACCAGGAGACGCCGTGGGACCAGACGTCCCTCGGCGCCAACAAGAACTCCGGCAAGATCCGCTGGATCCTCCAGCACTCCTACCCGCAGGTGGACGACCTCTCCGGCCTCGCCAAGACCGCCGGCACCGGACCGCTCACGGAGAAGACGGCAGCCGCCGGCACGCAGGTCGCGATCTGGCGGTACTCGGACGGGGCCGACGTCGACGCGACCGACCCGCAGGCCGAGAAGCTCGCGGACTACCTCCAGCGCTCGGCGCGTGACGCCGCCGAGCCGAAGGCGTCGCTGACGCTGCAGCCCGCGGCGGTCTCCGGCAAGGCCGGTGACCTGCTCGGCCCGGTCACGGTCCGCACCACCGACACCGACAGCGTCACGGTCGTACCGCCCGCCGACGCCGCCGCCAGCGGCGTCCGGGTCACCGACAAGCACGGCAAGCCGGTGACCTCGGCCAAGGACGGCTCGCAGCTCTACTTCGACGTGCCGGACAAGGCGGCGGACGGTACGGCGCAGCTCGGCGTGCAGGCCACGACGTCACTCCCGGTCGGCCGGGCCTTCGCCGGGGTGACCAAGAGCCAGACGCAGATCCTGGCCGGCTCCAGCGATTCGACCGTCTCGGCGACGGCCACGGCGAACTGGGCGAAGCGAGGGCCGATACCGGCGCTGACGGCGACCAAGAACTGCGCCAGGGGCGGGGTGGACGTCACGGCGGTCAACGAGGGCGACGCCGCTTTCACCTTCCAGCTGGCGGGTCAGCGGCACACGGTCGCGGCGGGGGAGACCCGGACCATCACCGTCCCGGTCGACGAGGACCAGACGTACGACTTCACCGTCGAAGGACCCGGCGGGCTGCAGGAGACCTTCAAGGGGCTGCTGGACTGCGCGGTCTCCGGCGCCCCGGTCACCACGCTCGACCAGCCGGGATCCGGGCCCAGCCCCGCTTCGGCCGGTGAGGTGCCCACCGACGGCGTCACGGCCTACTCGGGCGGCGAGGGGCTGGCGGAGACCGGCTCGTCCAACGCCACACCGGTCATCGCCGGCATCGCGATCGTGCTCGTGCTCGTGGGCGGCGGCGCGGTCTTCTTCCTCCGCAGGAAGAACTCCACCGGCGGAAAGTGACCGTACGGTCACCGGCTGCCGGGCAGTGGCCCCGGCAGCCACCGGTACCCGTTTCCGTTGGGGTACCGAGGTGCTGCAAGATGGGTGTATCTGCCCTCACGCGGCGGAGCCGCACATTGGCCCTTCTCGATCTGCCGGACGGTTTCTCTTGGCTGAGTACATCTACACGATGCGCAAGACGCGTAAGGCGCACGGCGACAAGGTCATCCTCGATGACGTGACGCTGAGTTTCCTGCCGGGCGCGAAGATCGGTGTGGTGGGTCCGAACGGCGCCGGAAAGTCCACCGTGCTGAAGATCATGGCCGGCATCGAGCAGCCGTCCAACGGCGACGCCTTCCTGTCGCCCGGCTACTCGGTGGGCATGCTCCTCCAGGAGCCGCCGCTCGACGAGTCGAAGACCGTGCTGGAGAACGTCCAGGACGGCGCCGCCGAGCTGATGGGCAAGCTCAAGCGCTTCAACGAAGTGGCCGAGCTGATGGCGACCGACTACTCGGACGCCCTCATGGAGGAGATGGGGCAGCTCCAGGAGGACCTGGACCACGCCAACGCGTGGGACCTGGACACCCAGCTGGAGCAGGCCATGGACGCGCTGGGCTGCCCGCCCGGCGACTGGCCCGTCACCAACCTCTCCGGCGGTGAGCGGCGCCGGGTCGCGCTGTGCAAGCTGCTGCTCGAAGCGCCCGACCTGCTGCTGCTCGACGAGCCCACCAACCACCTGGACGCCGAGTCCGTCGCCTGGCTGGAACAGCATCTGGCGAAGTACCCCGGCACCGTCGTCGCCGTCACCCACGACCGGTACTTCCTCGACAACGTGGCCGGCTGGATCCTGGAGCTGGACCGCGGCCGCGCCATCGGCTACGAGGGCAACTACTCGACGTACCTGGAGTCCAAGCAGGCGCGGCTCAAGGTCGAGGGCCAGAAGGACGTCAAGCGCGCCAAGCGGCTCAAGGAAGAGCTGGAGTGGGTCCGCTCCAACGCGAAGGGGCGCCAGGTCAAGTCCAAGGCCAGGCTCGCCCGTTACGAGGAGATGGCGGCCGAGGCCGACAAGATGCGCAAGCTGGACTTCGACGAGATCCAGATCCCGCCGGGCCCGCGGCTCGGCAGCATCGTCGTCGAGGTGCAGAACCTGTCCAAGGGCTTCGGCGACAAGATGCTGATCGACGACCTGTCGTTCACGCTGCCGCGCATGGGCATCGTCGGCGTGATCGGACCGAACGGCGCGGGCAAGACCACGCTGTTCAAGATGATCCAGGGCTTCGAGCAGCCGGACTCGGGCTCCATCAAGGTCGGCGAGACGGTCAAGATCAGCTACGTCGACCAGGGCCGGTCCAACATCGACCCGAAGAAGTCGCTGTGGGCGGTCGTCTCCGACGAGCTGGACTACATCAACGTGGGCCAGGTCGAAATGCCCTCCCGCGCCTATGTGTCCGCCTTCGGCTTCAAGGGCCCCGACCAGCAGAAGCCGGCCGGCGTGCTGTCCGGCGGTGAGCGCAACCGTCTCAACCTGGCGCTGACCCTCAAGCAGGGCGGCAATCTGCTGCTCCTCGACGAACCGACCAACGACCTCGACGTGGAAACGCTGTCGTCGCTGGAGAACGCGCTGCTGGAGTTCCCCGGCGCCGCGGTGGTCGTCTCCCACGACCGGTGGTTCCTGGACCGCGTCGCGACGCACATCCTGGCGTACGAGGGCGACTCCAAGTGGTTCTGGTTCGAGGGCAACTTCGAGTCGTACGAGAAGAACAAGATCGAGCGGCTCGGCGCCGACGCGGCCCGTCCGCACCGCGCCACCTACAAGAAGCTGACCCGGGACTGACGATGGCGCGCCACATCTACCGCTGCCCGATGCGCTGGTCGGACATGGACGCCTTCGGGCACGTCAACAATGTGGTCTTCCTCCGCTATCTGGAGGAGGCCCGCATCGACTTCATGTTCCGGCTGGCGCCGGGGGACGGCTCGCCGTCGTTCTCCGGGGGGTCCGTGGTGGCCCGCCACGAGATCGACTACAAGCGGCCGCTGGTCCACCGGCACGAACCGGTGACCATCGAGTCGTGGGTGACGAAGCTGAACGCGGCGTCGCTGACGATCGCGTACGAGATCAAGGACACCGCGGACGACGGCAGCACGGAGGTCTACGTGCAGGCGGCGACCGTCGTCGTGCCGTACGACCTCGCGGCGGGCCGGCCCCGGCGGATCACCCAGGAGGAGAAGTCCTTCCTCATGAAGTACCTGGACGACGACGACACGAACGACAAGGACCCGAAGGACGCGCTCGCGGCATGACGGCCCCGGTGCAGACCCTGCGGTTCGCCGACTCGGGAGAGGCGGCGGATCTCGCCGCCTTCCTCGGCCGGCTGATCCACTACGACCGCGCCGCCGCCGTCCGGCTCCAGGGCGGCGGAGCGGCGGTCGCTGTCTTCGGCAGGCCGCCGTCCTTCGACGTGCTCGCCATCCGTACGGTGCGGCTCGGCGAACCCGCCGAGCTGGACGTCACGGTCTCGGCCGGCGAACTGCTCGAAGGCATCGGGGAGGGGCGGCAGTTCGCCGTACCGGCCCCGGTGACCGGCCCCCCGTGGGCCGGGGTGCTGCCGCCGCGCGGCGGCTGGCGCCAGCTCGACGGACTGCCGGGGACCGCCCAGATGCGGGCCGCCGTTGCGGCGGCCGTCGCCGAGTTCCGCAGCCGCGACGAGGCACTGCCGGAGGCACACCGCACCCGCGCCGAGCGGGACCGGATCGGCAACGAGATCTGGTCCAGAACCCTCGGCACCACGGACCTGCCGCTGCGCGCCGTGCACGCGGCCCAGTCGGTGGGCTTCCTGAGGCCGACGGCCGACGAGGCCCCGGCCGCGCTGTTCGGCGCGGGAAGCTGGCTACGGCTACGCACCCCGTTCGGCTCGACGGCGGTCCGCCTGGCGGGCACCGGCGGCCTCGGCTCCCTACCGGGCCTCAGCGTGACCCCGGCATAACGCCTGCCCCGACGCCAGGCCCGGCGCCCCGGCCCACCCCGTGGCGAGTGAGCCGAAGGGGCGCGCCGCTGTCGAAAGGGAGAGCGCGCGCAGGTCCGTGAGGAACGAGCGGACCGAGCACGGTCGACCGTCGACAGTGGCTTAAAGCGCCCCGGAGGCGAACCGAGCCTGAAAAAAAGGGGGTGTGCGCGCCGCTGTCGAAAGGGAGAGTCCACGCAGGCCTGCGAGGAACGAGCGGACCGAGCACGGTCGACCGTCGACAGTGGCACAAGGCGCCCCGGAGGCGAACCGAGCCCCCCAAAAAAGAGGGCGAACCGAGCCCTCCGACTAAGGTGTTTCGTCCGGCCAGATGCCTATGTGGTCCTGTTCCAGTTCCAGCATCACCCGGTGCTCCATGCGCAGCGCCTCCGTGTACTCGGCCGGCAGCTGGAGGCGGCCCGCGCGGTCGAGCATCGCGTATTCCCTTGCCACCAGCGACTCCTGGCCGGTCGTCGCGTCGACCTCGGTGCGTCGCAGCACCTCCGAGGAGGTGCGGCCGTCGCGGATCGCGACCGTGCGGCGGACCTCGCTCGCGACCGTCTGGTCGTGCGTGACGATCACGATGGTCGTGCCCAGTTCCTCGTTGGCCGTGCGGAACGCGGCGAAGATCTGTTCCGCCGTCGCCGAGTCCAGCTCACCGGTCGGCTCGTCCGCCAGCAGCACGGACGGCTCGTTGGCGAGGGCGACGGCGATCGCGACCCGCTGCTGCTGGCCGCCCGACATCTGGTGCGGGCGCCGGTCGCGGCAGTCGGCGACCTCCAGGATCGACAGCAGCATCTCGGCGCGCTCGGCCTTCTTCCCCGCCGAGACCCGGCTGCCCCGGCCGCCCCGGCCGCCCGAGCCGCCCCGGCCGCGCAGCTGCATCGGCAGCGCGACGTTCTGCACCGCCGTCAGGTACGGCAGCAGATTGCGCGCCGTCTGCTGCCAGACGAACCCGACGACCTCACGCCGGTAGCGCAGCCGCTCGCGCGCGCCCATCGCCAGCAGGTCGCGGCCCGCGACCCGCGCCGCGCCCGCCGTCGGCTCGTCGAGACCGGCGAGGATGTTCATCAGCGTCGACTTGCCGCTGCCCGAAGCGCCGACCAGAGCCATCAACTCGCCTTCCCTGACCAGCAGATCGAGGCCCTGCAGGGCTTGGACCTCGACACCGTCGGTGGAGAAGATCCGCACCAGCCGGTCGCAGGTGATCAGCGCGTCGTGCCCGTACTCGGGCCGGTCCCTGCGGGCCGCCGCGCGCTGTTCGAGTTCGGCGAGCGAGATTTCGGTCATCGCGGGTCTCCTGCCCTGAGTTCGGTCGTTGTCGTGCGCCGGGTCGCCAGCCACGCCTGGACGACGGCCACCCCCGCGGCGAGCACCACCACGCCGACGGCGGGCAGCAGCAGCGACAGGGGGTCGGCGCGCAGATGTACGGCGGTCAGGCCGGGGAACTGCTGGTCGGACAGGGCCAGTCGGGCCAGGTCGAGGCCCGGCGCCAGCAGCCGGATCGCCGCCCAGCCGACCAGCGCCCCGCCGCAGGCGGCCAGCAGGGCCTGCGGCATCGACTCCATGACCAGCAGCCGTCTGCCCTGGGGCCGGGTCAGCCCCATCGTGCGCAGTCTGGCCAGCAGCGCGGTGCGTTCGGGGGCGGCCTGGAGCAGTGCGAGCAGCAGCGCCAGGACCGCGAAGCCCGCGCCGGCGGCGACGGCCACCGTGTAGATGCGTTCGGCGCCGCTCTGGGCCGGTGAGTCGGTCAGCGCGTCCCGTGTCTCGGACCGCAGTCGCACATCGAGCCCGGCGCCCGCGGCGTGCGCGGTGGCCCGCAGCGCCGAGCCGCGTACCGAAGGCCCGGTCACCAGCAGGGTGTTGTCCTGGTGCTCGGGCAGGTCGGCCGCGTTGACGACGAGGAAGTCGCCGTCGGACATGGCGGGCGTCGCGTCCCGTACGGCGGCCACCCGGACGCTGAACATCCGGAACGAGTTGCCGACCCGCGCGCTCCCGTCGCCCAGCCGTGCGGCGACACCGGGCGACGCGATACCGCGCAGCGGCCCCGACGCCCCGGGACGCTTCAGCTCGTCGGCGGGGAAGGCGCCCCGGCCGGTGGTACGGGCGAGGCGCGCGTACGAGTCGGGGTCGACGGCGAGCAGCGTGACGACCCCGCTGACGGCGCCGCCCTGGACGTCGCCGAGGTCCAGGTTGTCGTCGCGTTCGAGCGACGTCACGTCACGCACGCCGTCGGTCTTCCGTACGGCGCCGGCCAGCGAGGCCGGCAGCTGTCCCACCGCCTCGACGGAGGCGTCGGCGCCCACCGACAGCAGCGAGGCCCGGTCACGGGCGTCGCTGATCCCGGCGAGCACGGAGCCGCCGAACGCCGCCGTCGTCAGCGCGATCAGCAGCGCGAGCAGCGGCAGCGCGGCCGTGGTGGTGGAGCGGCCCGCCCTGGCCAGCGACAGGAACCCGGTCGCGCCGCGCCTGCGGGCCATCGGCCGGGCGGCGAACCGCAGCGGCAGCGGGTAGAGCCTGCCGAGCACCAGCGCGGCGATCACCCCGACCAGCACCGGCGCCGCGCTGACCAGCTGGTCCACGCCGCCCTCCGACGTACCCCGGCGGCGCAGCGCGACCACGGCGCCGACCGTGACCACGAGCAGGGTCAGCTCGGCGACGGTACGCCGCCGCGACGGCCTGGCCCGTACGAGATCGTCGCGCTCGCCGTGCAGCCGGGGCCTGCGGTGCAGGATGGCGGCCCGCACCGGCAGTGCCCCGCAGCCGAGCACGGCGACGCCCACGGCGGCCAGCACCGAGGCGGGCAGCCGGCCCTCCGGCGTCAGCAGGACGGCGAGCCCCCAGCCGGCGGCCGTCGCGGGCAGCACCGGCACCGCGGTCTCGGCGAGCAGCCGCCCTGCGATGCCGCGCACCGAGGCGCCGCGCGCCCGCAGCAGGGTCAGTTCGGCCCCGCGCCGGCCGGCGGCGAGCCCGGCGGCCATGAGCAGGACGACACCGGCGACCGTACCGGCGCCGAAGGCGGCGACGGCGACCACCGGGCGTACGGCGCCGAGCAGGGAGCTGAGTCCGGTGACGATGTCGTCGAGCCCGGAGTCCGCCTCGGCGTCCTGCGCGACGGACGTGCGCAGCTCCGTCTGGAGCGGGCCGTGTTCGAGCGAGGCGACGGCGTCGTCGATCCGGCCGATGTCGGCGCCCCTGAGCCCGGCCGTCTCGGGCGCCACGCGCCAGTACGACTCGGCCTTGTCGGTGGCGCCGAGCAGCGCGGGCCCCGCCTCGGGCGGCAGCAGCAGCCCGCCCGCCCAGTAGTGCCTGACCAGACCGCCGTTGCCGGGCGCCGCCGTCAGGACGGCCCTGCGCAGTGATGACTCCGCCGACCAGTAGCTCAGTGAGGGCCGCAGCGGCTCGACGATGCCGGTGATCCGCACGGCCAGTGTCTGCCGGCCGACCGTCGACGGCAGATGGATCGTGGAGCCGACCTTGATGCCGAGCGGCCCGGCGTTCTCGGTGGTGACCGCGGCCTCGACCTGCGTGGTCGTCGCGGTCACCGAGCCCGCCGCGGCCCTCGGCAGCCGTCCCTCGCGCAGCCGGGAGTGCCCGGCGAGGTCCGACTGGGTGCTCAGGGTGAAGACGCTGGCAAGCCCCTCGGGCCGGGGCAACCACGGGTCGGCCGCCTTCAGCCCCTCCAGCGTGTGCACCCCGTACGACGACTGCCCGGGGTCGGCGCGCAGCGGTTCCGGCAGCGTGGCGACGACCCGGTCGTAGCGCGGGCCGAGGAAGCCGGGGCGCAGCTCCTGCTCGATCTGGCCGGGCGTCCCGGTGAGACCGGCCGAATCCAGCGGGCGGGTCACCTCGACGACGGTGTGGTCGGGCGACGCCACACCCAGCTCGTGGCGCAGCGCGGCGCCCTCGTACGTGTCGACGGCGCGCGGGAAGGCCGCCGCGAGAAACGCGGTGATCAGCGCGAGCAGCGCCAGCGCGACGGCGGGTCCCGGCGCTGCGCGCAGCCGGGTGCGTACCCAGGGGGCGACGGCTCTCATGTCATTCACCTCCCTGGACGCGCAAGGAACTCGCCGGGTCGCCCCGGCGCAGCGCGAGCGCGGCGACGATCAGCAGCGGACCGATCGCCACCCCGGCCAGCAGCAGCAACACGGAGTGGACCGGCAGTCGTACGAGCACGTCCGGTACGGGCTGGGTGGCCTGTCCCGTCAGCACGATCAGCGGGACGACGGCGCGGGTCAGCACGGCGCCCAGCGCGAGCCCCACGGCCAGCGCGATGCCGACGAGCAGACAGTGTTCGACGGCGAGCAGCCGGGCCAGCTGGCGGCGCGGTGCGCCGAGCGCGCGCAGCACGGCGAACTCCGCCGAGCGTTCGCGCAGCGCGCCGACCGTGCTCACCCCGAAGCCGACGGCGGCCAGCAGGGCGGCGACGACGGCCACCGCGAGCAGCGCCGACTGCGGCCCGGCGCCCAGCGGATCGTTGTGCAGCCGCTCGGCCGTCTCGCCCCGGACCAGGACCTGTTCGGGGTCGATGTCGCCGCGTGCGCGCAGCGTGGCGGCGACCTTCGCCGCCGTGCCTGGCGCGGGGTACAGCCACCACTCGGTGGCCTGGAGCGTGTCGGCGGCCCGGCCGGCGAGCACGTCGTTGACGGCCCGCAGATCGACCAGCAGCGAGCCGCCGTCGCTCGCCGGGTCCGGTGCCCGGCCCGCCGTGCCGGCGCCGGGCCCGGTCGTGGGCAGCGCCCGTACGACGCCGGCGATCCGCACGTCGATCTTCCCGCCCGCGGTCGGCACTTGGATCACGGAGCCCTTCGCGGCGCCGCTGGACGACAGGAACCGGTCGGTGGCGAGGGCGGCGGGCACGGCGGCCTTCGGCGTACGGGCGCTGATCCGCAGCGTGACGATGCGCGGATTGGCGTACTGGGCGGTGTTCTCGCCGGTGGCGAACGTGACATGGAACGGCGCGGCGGCGGACGACCCCAGTGCTTCGGTGATCCGGGGCGCCACCACGTCCGGATCCAGCGGGTCGTCGTTGGCCGACGGCTTCGCCTGCCAGTCGCCGCTGTCGGGCGCGCCGAGCGTGCGGCGGGCGCCGTTCGTGGCGTACGCGGCGATGCGGCCGACGGTGACCCGCAGCCGGTCCGAGCCCAGCGGGCCCCGGACGCCGTCGAACTGGAGCGAGACCAGCGTCAGCGGCCCTGCGGGCCTGCCCTCCGGGGCGTTCGCGGCGGCCGCGAGATCGGCGGTGCGCTCGTACGTGTGCCCGTCGGGCTTCACCGAGCCGAGCTGGAGTGTGGAGCGCATCCCGTACCGGTCCTGGACGGTGGCGGAGACGCTCAGCGCCGTGCCGTTCTGCACGGGGTCCTTCGAGCCCGGTCCCACGGTGACCGGGAGGACGACCCGTGCGGTGTCCTCGGGGATCGCGAGACCCACGGCGGCCCCGGACGTCGCCGGGCGCAGCGCGGCGACCTGGGCAGCGGCGTCGCCGTCCGACTGGTCGGCGCGCAGCCCGATGCCCCCGGCCGCTCCTCGGGTGTCGAGTCCCCGGGTGTCGAGGGCCAGCACGGTCGCCTGGCGGTTGCCCGACAGCGTCATGGCGCTGCGGGCCGCCGGAGCCGCCGACCGTACGTCGGGGACCGCGGCGTACGCGCCGCCCTGGCCGAACGGGGCGGTGCGGCTGCCCAGCACGCGCAGCGGCGCGCCCGCCTGGAAGTCGGCCTGGTCGCTCTGCGAGCGGTCCCATGAGGCGCCCTGGCCGATCGCCAGCATGCCCATGGCGACGGCCAGGACCAGCAGCAGCACCGGGCCCGCGCCGCGCAGCGGTCTGCGGCTGAGCTGCCACCCGGCGAGCGCGGCGGGCAGCCCCCGGCCCTTCGCGGCCCGCCGTTCGGCGAGCCGGGCGGCGGGCGGCAGCAGCCGCAGTGTCAGTACCGTCCCGGCGAGCAGCGCCAGCGCGGGCGCGACGACCAGCAGCGGGTCGATGCCGATCGAGCCGCCCCGGTCACCGCTCAGCGCGCCGCTGCCCGAGGTCTGCCGGTCCAGCTGCCAGTACGCGACCCCCGCGACGGCCAGCAGCCCGACGTCGGCCCCCGCCCGCAGCGGCGCGGGCAGCGCGCGGGCCCGGCCCGCCTTCGCTGTGCTCGCGGTCAGCGCGGGCGTGACCACGGCCGCCGCGCAGGCCAGCGCCGCCACCACCCCGACCAGCCACACCGAGGCGGTCAGACCGGTGTCCACGCGCAGCCCGATCCTGGCCAGCAGCCCCTGCCCGGCGAGCAGCCGGGTCAGCGGCCCCGCCAGCAGCGGCGCTGCCACAGCCGCCGGCAGCGCCAGCAGCAGCGCCTCCAGGGACGCCAGCGCGACGACCCGGCGGCGCGAGGCGCCGCGCGCCATCAACAGCTGGGTCTCGCCGACGCGTTCGCTGGACAGCAGCCGGGCCACAAGCAGCAGCGAGTACGCGGCGAGCAGCACCAGCTGGAGCGAGACGATCAGCAGCGTCGAGCGGGCCACCAGCAGGGCACGCTCCGACTGGTCGAGCAGATCGGGCAGCGCCGTACGGGTGGTGATGTCACCGGCGAAGACCTTCTGGGCGCCGAGGAACTTCTGGGCGCCCTTCACGCTCGTACGCAGCGACCCGATCCGGCCGGAGGTGAATGTGGACCAGTCGGCTGTCGCGAGCCAGGACCGGTCGCCCTGGGTGACCTTGCCGCCCGCCAGCACGGCGGGGTCGGCGATCAGCGGGCCGTACGTGGTGAAGGAGACCCGGCGCACCCCGCGCCCGCCCAGCTCGTCCAACTGCCAGTAGGGATCGGTCAGATCGGCCGGCCGGTAGGTCCCGGTGACCCGGATCCGCAGCGGCGGTCCGCCGAACCGGTCGGTGAGGGTCAGCGGCGGGGCGCCGGGCCGCAGCCTCAACTGTTCGGCCGCCGCCTCCGGTACGGCCACGTCGGCGACGCCCCCGGCGCCGGCCCGGCCCGTGGCGGGCCAGCTCCCCGAGACCAGCCGTACCCGTGAGCGGTCGACGGCGGCGAGCTGGGTGAGATACGGGTCGCCGCTCTTGCGGTCGGCGGCCGGCTCCACCGCGCGCGGCAGGGCGTAGGGGCCTGTGCGGTCGAACGAGCGCAGGCTCACCGGCAGCCCGTCGAAGGACCGCCGGGCACCGGTCAGCGCCGCCCGGTCGGCGGCCTTCTTGTCGGGGCCAGCGCTGTGCGAGGTGATGACCAGCGAGGCGGCCTCGGCGTTCGAGGTGCGCAGCGCGTACCGCAGTCCCGCGTCGCCGATCGAACCGGAGAACGCGGCGAGCGTCGCGAGGACGGCCGTGGTCAGCAGGACGGCGAGCAGCGCGGCCGTGAGCAGCAGTCGGTGCGCGCGCACGCGCAGAAACACGAACCCCGTCAAGCCGTTCCCCCGTGAGGTACCTGATCACTTCCCCCGAACATTCCCCCGAACGTCCATTCGGGATGCTGTCAGAGAGGAGGGCCGAGGGAAACCTTTTCCAGCCATGGTTTGACGAGATCGTGACCGGAAGCCGCTGTTCAGCCCTCTGTGTTCACCATGGAGGCGGCGGCGTAGACGAAGTAGTCCCACAGCTGCCGCTCGTGCTCGGGGGAGAGGGCCAGCTCGTCCACCGCCACCCGCATATGGCCCAGCCACGCGTCCCGCGCCGCGCTGTCCACCGGGAACGGGGCGTGCCGCATCCGCAGCCTCGGGTGGCCCCGCCGGTCGCTGTAGGTGCGCGGGCCGCCCCAGTACTGCATCAGGAAGAGCGTGAAGCGCTCCTCGGCCGGACCCAGATCCTCCTCCGGGTACATCGGCCGCAGCAGCGGGTCCTCGGCGATGCCCTGGTAGAAGCGGTGGACCAGGCGCCGGAAGGTCTCCTCGCCGCCGACCTGCTCGTAGAAGGTCTGCTCCTGAAGCGTGCCGCGCGGAATATCGTTCACCCGTCCATGGTCGCAGACGCCCACTCGCTTCTGGCAGGCCCAGCCAGGACAGTGGGGGTATGGGCGCAGACCGGCACGAGGCGTACGGACCCGGCGACACCGTCGCCGCCGAGGCGCGGGCCGCGCTGGTGCGGGAGATCGCCGCCGACGGAGCGCTGGACGATCCGGCCTGGCGGGCCGCCTTCCAGGAGGTGCCCCGCCATGTCTTCGTGCCGTACTACTTCGTCAGCAGGCCCGGCGGCTTCGACCGGCTGTGGGGCGAGGACGCCGACCCCGCGCGCCGCGCCCGCTGGCTGAAGGGGGCGTACGCGGACGGCGCGCTCGCCACCCGGGTGCGCGACGGGGAGCTGATCTCGTCGAGCAGCCAGCCGTCCCTGATGGCCCGGATGCTGACCGAGCTGGACGTGCGCGACGGCGACCGGGTACTGGAGATCGGCGCCGGCACCGGCTACAACGCCGCGCTGCTGGCCCACCGGCTGGGCGACGAACGGGTCACCACCATCGATCTCGACCCGGAGATCACCGAGTCGGCCCGCCGGCATCTGGCCGCGGCCGGCTACCGGGCCGCCGTCGTGACGGGCGACGGGGCGCGCGGCTGCCCCGAGCGGGCGCCGTTCGACCGGATCATCGCGACCTGCGCCCTGCCGTCGGTGCCGCTGAGCTGGCTCGCGCAGTGCGCCCCCGGCGCCCGGATCCTCGCGCCGCTCGCCACGGGCCTGATCGCGCTGACGGTGGAGGGCCCCGCCGGCACGGAAGCGGCCAGGGCCGAGGGCCGCTTCCTGCACACCGCCGCCTACTTCGTACCGCTGCGGGGCACCCCGAGCGGCGAGGCCGCCGAGCGGCGCAGGCTCGGCGGACTGCCGCGCCGCGCGGTCGAGAACGACCTCTTCCGCTTCATGCTCACGCTGACCTCGGGCACGCTCGACCCGCACGAGGCGTACTCGCTCTGGCAGCGCGAGCACCGCCCCGGGCGCGAGCGGTTCGGCGTCACCATCGGCCACGGCGGCCAGTGGGCCTGGCTGGACGACCCGTCGGGGCCCTACGTCTGGCCGCTCAGCCGCGATGGATCGTGATCGTCGTCCAGGCACCGACATGCACCCGGTCGCCGTCCTCCAACTGGACGGGGACATAAGGCTGTATCGGGTCCTCGCCGCCGTTGATGGTCGTGCCGTTGGTGGAGTTCTGGTCGACCACCGCCCAGCTGCCGTCCGGCTGGTGGACCAGGACCGCGTGCTGGTGCGAGACGCCCGGGTCCTCCGGCGGCACGGACAGATCGACGTCGGGGGACTCGCCGGTCGAGTGCCGGCGGCGGCCGATGGTGATCTGCTGGCCGGCCAGCGGCAGATGCTGCTCCGGGGAGTACGCGGGCAGATTGAGCCCGGTCGCCTCGGGACCGCTGCGCTGCATCATCGCCATGAAGTAGTCACGGTCGGGCCCGATGACGGCGGTCCAGCCCAGCGACGGCGGCTGGTACTGCTGCTGCATCTGCTGGGGCGGCTGCTGTTGCAGCTGCTGCGGGGGCTGTTGCTGTTGCTGCTGCCCCTGTTGCTGTTGCCCCTGCGCGGGCTGCTGCTGGTACGACGGCTGTGACTGCGAGGGCGGCGGCAGCATCCAGTCGTCGTCGGCCTGGGTCCGCTGCGGCGCCTGCGGCTGCGGCGGCGCGGGCGGCCCCGCCTGCTGCTGGTAGGAGGGCGGCGCGGGCGGCCCCTGCTGGTGACTCTGCTGCTGGCCCTGCTGCTGGAACGACGGCGGGACGGGCGGTCGCGGTCCCTGCGGCGGCTGCTCGGACGCCAGCGGCTCGGCCGGCCGGTTGATCTGCGAGGGCCGCGAGCGCTGGTACTCGTACGGATCGGGTTCCTGCGGACGCGGCGGCTGCTGCGCCTGGAAGCCCGGCGGCAGGTTCAGCCCGGCCGGGGCCAGCGGGGTGTACGACGTCGCCGTGTTGGTCAGGAAGTTCCAGCGGCACTCCTCGCAGAACGGCGCTCCCGGCTCACGCGGGGTGCGGCACTGCGGGCAGTACTCCTGCTGGACGGTACCGGGGCCCCCGCCCTGCGGGTAGCCGTAGCCACCGGCGGCGGGCGGCGGTGGAGGAGGCGGCGGAACGGCGCCTGTGGTGGGGCCAGGACCGGCCATGCGATGGCCGCAGACCTCGCACCAGTCTTCGGAACCCGACTGGTGTCCGTTCGGGCAGGTCGGCATGTCGGCTCTTCCCCCTTCCTTCGTCCGGCCCGCAGGCCGTCACTCGACGCTACTTGTTGACGCTACTTCTTGACGCGAACGGTTTTGGTGGACCGCGTCTCGAGGGTCATCTCGTCCGCATCCGTTACCTTCGCCTTCAGTCGCACAGTACCTGTCGCCGCGTCGACCACGTCCACCACCTTCGAAAGCAGTTTCGCCGTATCGGCGTTCCCCGAAGAGGCGGCGAGCTGCACGGCGCGGCCCAGTTTCGACGTCGCGCCGTCGAAGTCGCCCGACTTACGGGCGTCGAGGCCCTGCTGGATGACCTGCGCCAGCTCCGCCTGCCCGGTGTAGTGGGCGACCTGGGGGTTGATGGAGGTGGACGCGACCATGTCGTCGGTCCACACCGCTCGTATCAGTCCTTGAGACAGCACCTCGGGGGCGCCGCCCTGCGCCGCCGGCAGGATCAGCGAGACCCGGGCCGCCAGCATCTCCTGGCCGATACCGGCCTCGGGGACGACCACACACACGTGGTAGTCGCGGGACTCGTCGCCCCAGGAGCCCGTCGGGTAGTCCCCGGCGCGCGGCCCGGCCTCCGTACGGCGGCCGGTCAGGTCCTCGACCGTAGGCGCCACCTGCTTCACGAAGCGGATCTCCACGCCGACCGGGGTCCAGAGCCGCAGCGCCACGTCCGCGACCTCCTTGCCCATCGCGTTCTCCATCATCTGCGTGAAGTCGGCGGCCAGGCCCGCCGGGTCGGCGACGATGTCGGCGGTGCCGAGCAGCGCGGACGAGACGGCGGTGACCTCCTTGACCTCCCAGTCCGTCCCCACCCCGCGCGCGTCACAGGTGAAGCGGCCGGCGCAGGAGTCGAGCGCCGCCCGCAGGTCCTCCGGCGCCTCGTGCTCGTTGCGGCCGTCGGTGAGCAGGATGCCGTGCCGGATCGGCACGTCGGCCGACGAGAGCAGCCGGTCGGCCAGCCGCAGCCAGGTGCCGATGGCGGTGCCGCCGCCCGCGCTCAGCCGGCGCAGGGCGTCCTTGGCCTGGGCCCTGGTGTTCGCGTCGGCGACCGCCAGCGCGCCGTTGCCGGGGAAGACCTCCTTGGCCACATGCGTACCGGCGACCACGGCGAACGCGACCCCGTCGCGCAGGGTGTCGACGGCGGCGGCCGTGGCGTCGCGCGCGTTGCGCATCTTCGTCGGCGGGTAGTCCATCGAACCCGAGCAGTCGACCATGATCACCACGGCCGCGTTCGGGCTGTGCCCCGGCGGCGTCGTGGGCGAAGCCGAAGCGCCCGCCAGCGGTATGCCGCCGGTGGTGCCGCCGCCGGTCGAGGTGACCGTGACGATCCCGTTCACCTCACGGCCGCCCTCGGGCAGGTACTCGTTCTGGTACACGTCGACGCTGAACTGCGGCACGTTCGACTTGGAGAAGTTCGCCATTCGTATCTGCTCCTTGGCGCCCCGGCGCACCGTAAGGACAAGTAGGACAACGGAACACGGCATAGGGGGCAATGAATGATCTATGGGGTCTTTGGCGGGCAGAGACGGGCTCAAGCCTTGTTGTAGGCGGATCCTGCCCCTTGTCGTGGCATGGCGAACGGCACGACGGCCACTGTTACGTTGTCGTGGCCACCGCCGTCGAGCGCATGCCCCACCAGTACTTGGGCGGCGTGCAGCGGCCGAGCCGCCGCGTCGGCGGGCACGACCCTGGCCAACTCGTCGGCGCCTTCCGCGTAGTTCCACAGGCCGTCCGTGCAGACCACGACGACACCGGCCCTGTCGGGCTTGAACGAGGCGGTGTGCGGGTCCAGTTCGTACGCGTCCGCGCCGAGCCAGCCGGTGATGGCGTGCGCCCGCTCGTCCGCGTACGCCTCCGCCTCGTTCATCAGCCCCGCCGAGACCATCTGCGCCGCCCACGAGTCGTCCTCGGTGAGCCGGGCGGTCGGGCCGCCGCGGTCGTCCGGGATCCAGTACGCCCTGCTGTCGCCGATCCAGCCGACGACCAGCAGCTCGCCCGCGACGACCGAACCGACGATCGTGCAGGCGGGGGCGTTCTGATGGCGGTGCTGGTCGTGCTCCATGGCGCCGCCGGGCTCGGGGGCGAGCCGGTTGACCGCCTCGGCCGCCGCGACGATCGCCTCGTGCATCGCCTGCTGCGGGTGCGTACCGAGCGGCAGCGCCGCCAGCAGCGACTCGTTGGCCGCGACCGCGGCGGCGGCCGACGCCTCGTCGGGCCGGGTCGCCGACGACACCCCGTCGCAGACGATCGCGACGACGGCGGGCGAGCCGTCCGGCAGGGCGGCCGAGGAGACGGCGAACGCGTCCTCGTTGCGGTGGTGGCGCAGCCCCCGGTCGCTGACGGCCGCGACGGCGTCCAGCTCCTGCTCGACGTGGTCGCGTTCGCGCGGCTGGGCATGGCCGCAGTTCTCGCAGTAGCCGTCGGGGTCGACATGGCCGCTGCGGCAGGCCACGCAGAGCTTGCCGCCGCCGGCCGCAGCGCCGGGGCCGGCGGCGCGCGGGTCGGCCGAAGCGGGGTCGCCCGCCGGGTCGCCCGCCGGGTCGGGTGTCGTACGCGGTGAGTCGTCGCGCGTCGCGACGGCGGGCTGCGCCGCGTCCGGCCCCGCTCCGGCCGGTGGCCCGGCGGGGGCGGGCAGTACGAAGTCGCCCGAGTGCGTGGACAGCTGTACGCCCGCCGAGTCGAGGCCCGGCAGTTCGCCGGGGTGCTGGACGGGTGTCTCCGCCGCCGCGCTGTCCGTACCCGCGGCCGCGGGCCAGGCGACAGCGTTGTCGGCGCCAGGACGGTCAGGGGCGGTCCGGCCGGGGGCGGGGGTGTCCGGGGCGGCCTGGCCCGCCGCGCCGTGCAACGCGACGGTGGGGTGGTCGCCCCGGGCCTGCGGTTCGGCCGTCAAGTCGTATCCGCACGCACCACAGAACCGGTCGCCGGACTCCACCGGCTCCGTGCAGCTGGGGCATGTCGACCAAGCAGCCAAATGGGGCTTCTGCGCCATCAATCACACCCACGTCCGGGGGCGGAAACGGTTGGCCCGTTCCACCAGTTCGATCCTCTCCTCGCCGCGCTGAGCGAGCCGGGCGAGCACCCGGTACGAACGTTCCAGTCCGAGCCGCAGGCCACGTTCGTCGAGCGCGGTGCCGAGCAGGGTGGTGGACTGCACCACCTGTCCGCCCCGGCCCCCGGAGAGTATCCAGTCCAGGGCCGTGCCGAGTACTTCCGTGGACAATTGCTCCCGCCGTACGGCGTCGAGTCCGAGTCCCTGAAGGGCCTCCACCTGCCCGCCCGCCGCTCGCAGATCGTCCAGCAGCGGGTCGGCGGCGGCGCGCTTGCGCAGCCGGGCCCGCACGGCGGCCACCCGGGCCGCCGTGTAGTGGATGGACGCCTCGGGCACCGATTCCAGGGTCTGTACGGCGCCGCCGCGGTCCCCCGCGGCGAGCTGGACCCGCGCCAGCGCGAAGGCGGCGCTGACATAGCTGGGGTCGGTCGTCCAGATGAGCCGGTAGTACTCGGCCGCGTTGTCGAGCTGGCCCAGGACCTCGGCGCAGATGCCGAGCGCGAGCTTCGGCGCCGGCTCGCCGGGGAACGCGTCGTAGATCGCGTCGAAGGCGAGCGCCGCCGTCTCGTGGTCGCCGGTGACGAGGGAGGCGAGCCCCCGGTACCAGACCACCCGCCAGTCGTCCGGGTGCCGCGACTCCAGCGTGTGCAGGGCCTCGACCGCCGTGTACGAGTCGCCGTTCTCCAGCCAGGCGCGGACCTGGCGCAGCCGCCGCTCCAGCGAGTCGGCGGGAGCGGCCTCCAGCGCGGCGATCAGCTCGCCGGGCGCAGCCGCCATCAGCCCGGCGAGGAAGCCGGCGTTCGCGTCGTTCGGATCGACCCGGGGCACCGGCAGCGCGAGCGCGACGGCGCGGGTGTCGAGCCGCGCGAGCCGGGGACCGGCCGCGCCGTTCAGGGACGCGGGCGCACCGCCGACGCGGGGCGCGGGCACGCCTGCGAGCACGGCGCCCGGGGCCGGTGCCAGGGCTGTGGATGCCGGCGCTGCGGGGGCCGGTGCGGCGGGCGCCGCCGGATCCAGCCCTCCGGCGCCCTGGACGCCCGGCCGGGCACCGGGCGCGGGCAGCACCCCGGCGCCGACTCCCGGCGGAAGCTGACCGCCGGAGGCCGCGCCGGGGGAGGGCGGCAGCCCGGGCAGCGCGGCGGGCGCGGCGGCGGCCCTCGCGCGGCGCCCGTTGCGCCGGCCGGCGGAGGCCGCGACGCGCGCCCCGAGGGCGGAGACGTCATCGGTCAGCTCGGCGAACAGTTCCGTGTCCGTGACGCGCAGCTCCGGCCCGAAGAGCGTCGACAGCGCGGGCCTCGGCCGGCCCGTCTGGACGGCGACGACCTCGCGCAGCACACCGGTCAGCTGCTCGGCCATCTCCTGGGCCGAGGAGAAGCGCCGCGCCGGGTCCGGGTCGGTGGCCCGCACCAGCAGCCGGTAGAACGACTCGTACGACCGGAAGACCTCGATGTGGTCCGGGTCGGGCAGCGAGTCCACGAAGACGTTCGTGTAGCCCTGGAAGTCGAAGGTGAGCACGGCGAGGGTGCGGGCGACGGTGTAGAGGTCGGAGGCGACCGACGGGCCCACCTCTCCCACCTCGGGCGCCTGGTAGCCGACCGTGCCGTAGATCGCCGACTCGTCGTCGTCCATCCGACGGACCGCGCCCATGTCGATGAGCTTGAGCTGGTCCTCGGTCTGGATCGCGTTGTCGACCTTGAAGTCGCAGTACAGCAGGTTGCGGCTGTGCAGATGGCCAAGGGCCTCCAGCGCCTCGATGCCGTACGCGCAGGCCTGCTCGACGGGCAGCGGATCGCGCTTCCCGGCGGGCCCGCGCCGGTCGTTGGCGATCTCCTTGAGCGACTTGCCGCCGACGTACTCCATGACGATGTAGCCGTCCAGGGAGCCGGTCCGCTGGTCGAGGTGTTCCACGAAGTTGTAGATGCGGACGATGTTCGAATGCTCGATCTCGGCGAGGAAGCGGCGCTCGGAGATCGCGGCCTCCATCGCGTCGGCGTCACCGGTGTCGAGCAGGCCCTTGAGGACGACCCAGCGGTCGGAGACCGCGCGGTCGACGGCGAGATAGACCCAGCCGAGCCCGCCGTGCGCCAGACAGCCCGCGACCTCGTACTGGCCGTGCACGATGTCGCCCCCGGCGAGCTTCGGCACGAACGAGTACGGGTGGCCGCACTTGGTGCAGAACCCTTCGGTACGCCCCGGCAGGTCACCCCTGCTGCGACCCACCGCCGCCCCGCAGTCGGAGCGGGAGCAGAACCGCTTGCGCTCCGGCACCTCCGGACGCTCCATCACGGCCGACCGGGGGTCGGGGCGCGGCACGTCCGGTACGGAGACCAGGCCCGCGCCGAGCCGGTTGCGCCCCGACGAGGAGGCGGAGCCGCCGGAGGCGCGGACCGAGACCGAGGGACCGGACGCGGAGCCCGACAGCCGCCCCGACACGGAGCGCCGCGACGTCGACGAGCGCGAGGAGCGTGACGAGCGCGCCGAGCCCGCCGTGGACGAGCGCGACGACGCCGGGGAGGAGCTGCCGCTCTTGCCGCTCTTCCCGCCGCCCGCGATACCGGTCGGCGGTGAGGACACCTGCCCGGTGGGCGAGACCACCGGGGCGAGACCGCAGGTGTCGCAGTACAGCTCACCGCCGCCCATGTCCTCGTACGAGCCCTCGCACCCCGGGCGCTGGCACGCGTCCGTCCCGCTCATCGGTCCCCCCGTTCGCCTTCTGTTCCTGATGTCCCGCGGTCGGTCGGCTGCTGCTGGCGCTGCTGCCGTGGCACCAGGACCTCGGCGGTCGCCTGCTGGTAGCGCAGCACGGCCTGTTCGGCGACGCGCAGGTCGCACGGCGCGCTCCACAGCATCCGGCGGGCCGCGTCGTACCGCTCGATCAGCAGCGGGTCCTCGGCCATGCCGTGCCTGGCGACCTTCGCCTTGTACGCGTCGAGCCGGCCGCGCAGCTCGGCGCGGACCGCGAGCGGCGCCGTGACCGCGGTCAACGACTCACGGGCGCGCAGCAGTTCGTCCTCGGCGTCGCGCTCCAGGGACTCCAGGAGCGGCGAAAGCCGGTGCCATTGGGCATGTCTGCGGTACTCGGCGGCGGTCGAGAGCCGCTCGTGCAGCACCGCCGACGGGCCGCTGACGGCGGGCACCTCGGAAGCGGCGATCTTCGCCAGCACCTCACCGCGCGCCGACCTGGCCTCGTCCAGCGTGCGGTCGGCGCGTGACAGCACGTCACGCAGGCGCAGCAGCCGCTCCTCGGAGTCCTTGCGGACGGCGAGCACGGCCTCGATCTCGCGCCGTACCTCTTCGAGCGCGCGGGCCGCCCTGTCGTAGCGCCCGGTGTCGGGACGGCCGCCGCCCGGGGCCGAACTGCCGGGCGCCGCACGCCAGAAGGCCAGCGGGTCGGAGACCACCTGGGCGCGCAGCGCGGTCAGCTCGTCGGTGATCGAGTCCAGGTCGTCACCGGCCGGATGCTCGCCGGGCCGCACCCCCACCGAGTGCGCGAGCGAGAGCGTGCGCCGCAGCTCGGTGGAGAGCAGGTCGATCCGCGCGGGCAGCGCCGACCAGACGGCGTCGGCGGCGACGACCATGTCGAGCGAGCGCGCGTACAGGTCGTTCATCCGCGTCACCAGCTGGGCGAGCGTGAACCGTTCGGCGAGCTTGGCCGGTCCGGTGATGCTCGTCGGCATGCCGTGCTCGGCGGCGGGCGCCGCTACCGTCACCGCCTGGCCGCGCAGCTTCTCGGTCAGCTCCTCAAGATCCTCGCGATTGGGCCAGCGCCGCTTGGCGCGCAGCTCACGCGCCTCGGTCAGGGTGTCGCTGTACCGGTCGAAGTACGCCCAGAGCAGGGTGATCGTGGGCTCGACGGAGGTCCAGCGGTCCTTGGTGACGCCGGTGAGCGCCGCCCCTTCGAGCAGTCTGCGGCCCGCGTGGTCCTGGAGGGCGAGCAGTGACGTCTCGATCGCCTCGTGCTCGGCTTCGAGGCGCGCGAGGGCCCGGTCCACCTCGTCCCGGTCCATGACCGGTACCGGTGGCGTCCCCGACGATCCGGGAAAGGAGCCCGTGGCGCCCATCGATCACCTCTCCGCTTCGCCCTGTGGGGGGACTCGTTGGCCTTGGTCCGGTCGGTCCAGTCGGTCTAGTTGGTCTTGTAGGTAGGCGCGGGCGGCCCGGCTATCCCCGGCAGCCCGGTCTTGAGCCATTTGTTGTACGACCGCATCCAGGGGCTGTTGGCCCCGCCCGCCCGGTACTCCTCCAGGACCTTGTTGATCCGGCGCACCAGGTCGTTGTCGCCGGTCTTGCTCAGCTTGGTCGCGACACCGTAGTACTCGGTCGTGAACGGCGGGCCCTTCAGCATGACCGACGGGTCCTGGGCGGCCTGGCCGGCGGCGAGCGAATTGTCCGTGACGATCGCGTCGACCAGCCCGAGCTGGAGCCTGACCAGGCAGTCCAGCTGGTTCGGCACGCTCAGGTCGGCGGCGCTCTGCCCGGCCGGCTTGTTGCCCTCGTTGTTGGCGCTGTCCCAGTAGATCGCGCCGAACGCGCCGTTCGTCTTGTCGCCCTCCAGCGCCTGCACGGCCGACGAACCGGTCGCCGTGCAGACCCGCTTGCCCTTCAGCGTCTCGTTGTAGCCGGTGATGTCCGACGACTTGGGGGCGAGGACCTGCTGGCCGGCTTTGAAGTACGCGCTGGAGAAGTCGATGTCCTCGCGCCGGTCGCAGGAGATCGTCATCGTCCGGACGATGATGTCGACCGTGCCGTTCTGCAGGGCGGGGATCCGCTGCGCCGTGGAGACGGGCTGGAACTTGACCGCCGTCTCACTGCCGTAGATGTTCTTGGCGATCGCGCGGGCGATGTCGATGTCGAAGCCCTCGAACTCGTTGGACTCCGGGTCGAGATAGCCCCAGTCGTAGCTGTTCTGGTCGACGCCGACGATCAGTCGCCCGTCCTTGCGCCGCTGCATGTCGGCGACGATCGGTCCGGTGGCGGCCGAGGCGGGCAGACTCGCCTCCGGCGCGTCCCCGTCCTGGCACTTCTCGGCCTTGGCGGGCACGGCTGTCGTGCCGTGCGGCGCCACCAGCCGCCCTCCGTCGGCGCTGTCGGCCCCGCCGTGTGCCAGCGGCAGCAAGGTGAGTGCGGCCGTCACAGCGCAGGCCACGCCCATGGCGGTGACCCCGCCCCAGCCGCGGAGCCTGTCGGACACAGGACTCATCGCTCCCCTTCTCACCGGTACTCCGAAAGCCTGCGGCCCACGCCCAGCAGCGCGCCCAGCGCCCCGAGGACGGCCAGCACACCCGCGCCGGCCGCCAGCCAGGTCAGCGCACCGCGCCCCGCGTCGGCCGACGCGTCGAATTCGCTCTGCTCCTGGCCGATCGCCTCGTTCAGGGCGCTCTCCACCTGGTTGAACGACTCCTCGGCCGTGTCGCCCGCGCCGTTGATCTTCTTCAGCGCGCGCTCGAAGTCACCGCTCTTGTTGGCCGCGTCGGCCTCGTCGTTCCGCTTCTCCCACACCGAGATCGACGTGATCGCGGAGGTCACCGGATCGCGCCCCTTGGCGTCGTCGGCGAGCCCCTTGGCCCGGCCGAGCTCGGATTCGAGGTCCTTCATGCGCGCGTTGAAGTCGACCTCGTACTTGTCGTTGATGCCGTCGGCGGCGAGGATCGAACCGCGGGAGACCAGCGTCAGATTCTCGTTGGCCCGCGCCTTCAGCGCGTTGATCCGGGCCTCGTTGAGCACCGCGAGCGAACTCTGTCCGTGGGTGTTCGCGTCACCCAGATGCGAGCTGCTCAGCGCCTGTCCGGCGATCAGCCACAGCAGCACGGCCGTGGTCGCGGCGGTCGCGCCGAGCAGGCCCTGGTTGAACACCCGGTTGGTGCTGCGGTAGTTACGGCGCTGCGCCCAGACCAGCACGGCCAGGGTGAGCACCCCGAGGCCGAGCGCGGCGAAGGGCCATATCCGGGCCTGGTCCGAATCCTCCTGCAGCCGCTTCGTCTCCGCGTTGTACAGGGCCTCGGCGTTCGGCAGCAGACCGTGATCCTTGGTCATCTGCTCGTTCGCGTACCGCAGATAAGCGCCGCCGAGCGGCTGGTCCTGCCGGTTGGCGGCCCTGGCCCGCTCGATCAGCCCCGTGTAGACGGGCAGTTGGCTGTTGATGTCCGCGATCAGCCGCGCGGCGCCGCTGTTCGCCTCCGTGCTCTTCGCGACCCGCACCAGCAGCTCGGAAGCGGTGGCGATGTCCTTCCGGTACGCCGCCTGCACGTCGGGGGGTTCGGTCGCGCCCGCGAGGAAACCGGTCGCCGCGTCCGTGTCGGCGGCGGCCAGCGAACGGTAGATGTTCGCCGCGTCCTTGACCGGCTGACTGCGGTTCACCACGTCGTCGGCCGACGCGTACCGGTCGGAGGCCTGCCAGGCCGTCACCGCGCCGAACACCAGCACCAGCAGCGCCAGCGCGGCGCCGATGATGCGCAGCCTGCCGGGTTCGGTCGTCGCCGCCGAGCCCAGCCGCTCCCTGGTCTCCGACCAGGCGCTGCGCCGCGCCGGCGGTACGCCGGGCGGCGCCGGCGGCCTGGGCGGCTGCGCGGGCGCGGGCGGTCGCGCCGACGGTGGCGCTGTGCGCACATTCTGCGGGTATGTCACGTGACCTCCCCCTCGGTCAGTAGACGACGGCCGGCCGGCCCCCGGTGGGTCGGGGGACAGCTCCCGGCCAGCAGTATGGCCGCAGGGACCGACAATCACACCACGCTTGACTGATCTTGTACGTATCGCGCCACCTCAGCGGCGCGCTCTCCCCACCATGAATACGTCACAGCCCGCTGATCGGTTCCCCTTCCCGGCGGAATGATCACGCGTAATGCGTGTGCAGCCGCACGTGTTCGGCGGCGCTCGCGCCGATGTGGTCGAGGCCGAGCAGCCCGGCGCCGAGCACCGGTGGCGCCGTCACCACGCCGATCACCGCCTTCGGCGCCTTGGCGGCCAGCAGCTCCGCGATCCGGTCGTCGAGCCGCGGATGACGGGCCGCCAGCACACCCCCGCCCAGCAGCACCGGCGCCTCCTCGTCCAGCAGGTCGAGCCGGCCGAGCGCGACCGTCGACATCGCGACGACCTCCTCGGCCAGCCGGTCGACCACCGCTCTCGCCACCGGGTCGCCCGCCGCGCTCGTCGCGAACAGCACCGGCGTCAGCTCGTGCTTGCGCAGCGCTGGGATGTGCTTCAGGTGCAGGGCCTCGATCAGCTCGTACATCGTGGTCAGCCCGAAGTGCGCGGGCAGCGTCCGCATCAGCTCCGTCGGCTCGCCGCGGCCGTCCTCGGCGCGCGCGGCGAACCACAGCGCCTCCTCGGCGAGCCCCGAACCGCCGCCCCAGTCACCGGAGATGCGGCCGATGGCCGGGAAGCGCGCGGTCCTGCCGTCGGGCCGCATGCCCACGCAGTTGATGCCGGCGCCGCAGACCACGGCGACCCCCAGCGGCTCGGCGCCGCTGGGCAGCCCGGCCCGCAGTATCGCGAAGGTGTCGTTGCGCACCTCCGTCGTCAGACCCCAGCCGCGCGCCTGCACGGCCTGCGCCAACTCCCGCTCCTCGACGGGCAGATCAGCGTTGGCCAGACACGCGGACACATGGCTGACCAGGTTCTTCGCCGGCAGTCCCGCCGCCGCCGCGGCCTCGGCGACCGCCGCGGCCACCACATCGACGGCCTGCTCGATGCCCACGATCGGCGGCTGGAAGCCGCCGCCGCGGCCGGTGCCGAGCACCGAGCCGTCGGCGCCGATCACGGCCACATCGGTCTTGCTGTTCCCGGCGTCGACGGCCAGGACGCTCGCGCGTCCCGCCGCCTGGCCGGCAGTGCTCACGCCCACGCGAGGTGCTCCCGGTTGTGCGCGATCAGCTCGTCGGTGAGCTTCTCGGCATACTCGTACTGGCCGACCAGCGGGTGCGCCAGCAGGGTCTTGAACACCGCGTCGCGGCTGCCGTTCAGCGCCGTCCGCAGCGCCAGGTCCTCGTACGCGGTCACGTTGGCGATGAGCCCCGCGTACAGCGGGTCGAGCTTCGGCACGGCGAGCGGCGTCGCGCCGTCCGTACCGACCCGTGCCTGCACCTCGATCACCGCGTCGTCCGCGAGGAACGGCAGGGTGCCGTTGTTGAGCGTGTTGACGACCTGGATCGGGCTGCCGCCGCCGCGCAGCAGCGAGGCCGCCAGGTCGACGGCCGCCTCCGAGTAGTAGGCACCGCCGCGCTTGGCGAGCAGCGCGGGCTTCTCGTCCAGCGCCGGGTCCCCGTACATCGCCAGCAGCTGCTTCTCCATCTCGGCCACCTCGGAGGCGCGCGAGGGCTTGGTCCGCAGCTCCCTTACGACCTCGTCGTGCGCGTAGTAGTAGCGCAGGTAGTACGAGGGCACGACGCCGAGCCGGTCCAGCACCGGACGGGGCATGTGCAGGTCGGCCGCGATCTCGTCGCCGAACTCGGCGAGCAGCTTGGGCAGCATGTCCTCGCCGTCCGGGCCGCCGATCCGTACGCCCCGCTCCCACGTCAGGTGGTTGAGGCCGACATGCTCCAGGTACACCTCGGACGGGGTGACCCCGAGCCGGTCGGCGAACTTGCGCTGGAAGCCGATCGCGACGTTGCACAGGCCGACGGCCTTGTGTCCGGCCTGGAGCAGCGCGCGCGTCACGATCCCCACCGGGTTGGTGAAGTCGATGATCCAGGCGTCCGGGTTGGTACGCCGGACCCGCTCCGCGATGTCCAGGACGACCGGGACCGTGCGCAGCGCCTTGGCGAGACCGCCGGCGCCCGTCGTCTCCTGGCCGACGCAGCCGCACTCCAGCGGCCATGTCTCGTCCTGGTTGCGGGCCGCCTGGCCGCCGACGCGGAGCTGGAGCAGCACGGCGTCGGCGCCCTCGACACCCGCGTCGAGGTCGGACGTGGTGGTGATCCGGCCGGGGTGGCCGAGCTTGGCGAAGATCCGCCGGGCGAGACCCCCGACCAGGTCGAGCCGGTCGGCCGCCGGGTCGACCAGGACGAGTTCCTCGATGGGCAGGGTGTCCCGCAGCCTCGCGAATCCGTCTATCAGTTCAGGTGTGTAGGTCGATCCGCCGCCTACAACTGCGAGCTTCATGGTTCTCAGCCCTTTACTCCGGTGAGGGTGACGCCTTCTACGAAGGCCTTTTGCGCGAAGAAGAAGACGATGACGACCGGGGCCATGACCAGCAGGGTCGCGGCCATCGTCAGATTCCAGTTCACGCTGTGCGCGCTTTTGAATGATTCCAGGCCGTAGCTCAGGGTCCACGCGCCGGGGTTCTGGGCCGCGTAGATCTGCGGCCCGAAGTAGTCGTTCCAGCAGTAGAAGAACTGGAAGAGGGCGACGGCCGCGATGCCGGGCTTGGCCATCGGCACGACGATCTTCAGCAGTGTGCGGAACTCGCCGCAGCCGTCGACCTTCGCCGACTCGATGTACTCGTTGGGGATGGTCAGCAGGAACTGCCGCAGCAGGAAGATGGAGTACGCGTCACCGAACGCCATCGGGATGATCAGCGGCCACAGCGAGCCCGACAGGTGGAACTGCTGCGACCAGACCAGGTACATCGGGATGATGATGACCTGGGGCGGCAGCATCATCGTCGAGATGACGAGCACCATGGCCGTCCGGCGGCCGCGGAAGCGGAACTTGGCGAGCGCGTAGGCGACGGGCACGGACGAACAGACGGTGAAGACCGTGCCGAGCACCGCGTACATCAGCGAGTTGCGCCACCAGGTCAGGAAGCCCGGGGTGTGGAACACCGTCGAGTAGTTCGACCAGTGCCAGGACGTCGGCCACAGATCGCCGCTCAGCGCCTGCCCGTCGCTCATCACCGAGGTGAGGAAGACGAAGACGAACGGCAGGACGAAGAACAGGGCCATCGCGATCGCCAGGGCGTGCACGGCGATCCAGTTCAGGGCGCGCTTGCGGCGGAAGCGCGCGGTGTCGGGTCCCGAGGGGCGGGTCTGCGGGACGGCCGCCGGTGGGTTCAGGGTCGTGGTGGTCATCTCAGTCCTCCGCCGGGATGAGGCCGACGCTCTTGCGCATCAGCAGAAGGGTGACGGCCATGGCGATGGCGAAGAGCACGAGCGAGAGCACGCAGGCCGCGCCGGTGTTGAAGTTCTGGAAGCCCAGCGAGTAGATGAGCTGCGGGACGGTCAGCGTGGAGTGGTCCGGGTAGCCGGGCTGGATCACCGTGCCGGGCCCGATCGAGACACCGGAGGCGAGCTTCCCCGCGACCAGGGCCTGTGTGTAGTACTGCATCGTCTGGACGACACCGGTGACGACGGCGAACAGCACGATCGGCGTGATGGCCGGCCAGGTGATGTAGCGGAACTTGGCGACGGAGCCCGCGCCGTCCAGGTCGGCGGCCTCGTACTGGTCCTTGGGGACGTCGAGCAGCGAGGCCATGAAGATGACCATCAGGTCGCCGATGCCCCACAGCGAGAGCAGGACGAGCGAGGGCTTCGACCAGTTGGGGTCGTTGAACCAGTTCGGGCCGTGCAGACCGACCCAGCCGAGGATCTTGTTGACCGGGCCCGTCGACGGGTTGAGCAGGAAGACGAAGGCGACGGTCGCGGCCACCGGAGGGGCCAGGTAGGGGATGTAGAAGGCCGTACGGAACAGCCCGACCCCCGTCTTGATCTTCGTGACGAGCATGCCGACGCCGAGGCCGAAGACCACGCGCAGCGCGACCATCACCACGACGAGCCACATCGTGTTCCACAGCGCGGGACCGAACAGCGGCATCTGGTCGAGCACGTACTTCCAGTTGCGCAGGCCCACGAAGGTCGGCGACTTGATCTGGTTGTAGTGCATGAACGAGAAGTAGACGGTCGCGATCAGCGGATATCCGAAGAAGACCGAGAAGCCGATCAGCCAGGGCGAGAGAAAACCCAGGGTGCGCAGCCGGCTGCGATTCTGCTTGCGCCGCAGCGGGCTGTTGCCCGGTGACTTCGCGGCGGCGGGCTCGGCTGCCTTCGCCGAGGTGGAGAGTGACATTGCCATGACCCGGCTCCTCAGTTTTCCGACTGGACGTTGTCGGCGTCGATCTGGTCGTCGAGTTTCGTCAGGGCCGAGTGCAGATTCTTCGTCCTGCCCGCCTCGACGGACTGCGAGAAGTCACCGAACGAGTTGATGTACTGGCCGCCGTTGTTGGACGGCGGGATCGCCTCGCTGTGCGGGTTCTGCGCGATCTTGATGAATTCCTGGAACGTCGGGTCCTGGTCCAGCGTCGGCGACTTGAGCGCGGCGAAGGTGGAGGGCACGTTGTGGATCGCGTTGGCGAAGTGCACCACGGAACCGGTGTCGATCGTCAGGTACTTCATCAGTTCCCAGGCGGCGTTCTGATGCTTGCTGCTGTGCGAGATACCGGCGACGGTGCCCGTCAGATAGCCGCGCCCGTAGGTGTCGGCCTGGTCGTCGGGGACCGGGAGCGGTGCCACGCCCCACGTGAACTTCGCCTTGGCGTCCTTGAGCATCAGCCCGCGCCACTCACCGTCGAGGTGCATGGCGAGCTTGCCGGTCAGGAAGCCGTTCTGGGAGGACATCTCCTCACCGAAGGTGGCGCGCAGCTTCTCCATCGCGCCGTAGCCGCCCTGCGCGTCCGAGAGGGACTTCATGGTGTCGAAGAACGCCTTGGTCTTCGGCTCGTCGGCGAGCTGGGCCTTGCCGTCCTTGTTGAAGTACTCCGGGCCCCACTGCGCGAACATCCGGTCCGGGCTGTTCTGGTAGAGCTGGAAGTTCGGCATGAAGCCGGCGCGCTTGAGCGATCCGTCCTTGTTCTTCTCGGTCAGCTTGACCGCGTCGGCCTTCATCTCCGACATGGTGTGCGGCGGCCGGGTGATGCCCGCCGCGTCGAAGGCGTCCTTGTTGTAGTACATGCCGAACGCGTCGGCGAGCAGCGGCATGGCGCACTGCACGCCCTGGTACTGGGTGTAGTCCAGCAGGGTCTGCGGGAACGTCTTCGTCTTGTCGATCCCGGACTTCTTCAGGAACGGGTCGAGATCCGCCCACATGCCGGACGAGCAGTACTGGCCGACGTTGTTGGTGGTGAACGACGTGACCACGTCCGGGGCGTCGCCGCCGCCGGCGCGCAGCGCCTGGTTGATCGTCTCGTCGCTGACGTTGCCGGTCGAGACGACCTTGATGTTCGGATGCAGCTTCTCGAAGTTGGCGATGTTCTCGTTGATCGCCTTGACCTCGCTGGGCGCCGACCAGCCGTGCCAGAACTTCAGCGTGACCGGTTTGGTCGGATCGTCGGTGTTGCTGCCGGTGCTCGGATTGGCACATCCCGAGAGCAGCAGGGCCGCGGCCGCACCGAGCGCCACGGGCACGCAAGTGCGTATACGCCATCGCGCCATGTCGGACTTCCTTTGCAGAAGAAGGGGGACGGAGGAGGGGGAGGACGAGGGAGGGGGAGTAATGATGACAAAACGCTTAAGTGGGGTGTAGGGGGCCGATGTTGGGGGTGCGGGTGCTGTCGGCGGTTCGGAGGGGTGGTTCAGGTGGTGTCGAAGACCGCGTCGCGCGCCTGGGAGAGCGCGATGCGCAACGCCCCGGTCAGGATCGGGTCACCGGTGATGTCGCTGATCCGCAGCAGCGGTCTGGGCAGGGCGAGACCCGTCAGCTCGGCCTCGACCCGCTCCCGCAGCGCCTCGCCGCCCGCCTCGGCCACCGAGCCGGACAGGACGACCAGTTCGGGGTCGACGACGGCCACCACGGCGGCGAGCCCGGTGGCCAGCCGGTGGGCGACCTCCGCCCGTACGGACTCGTCGGCCAGGGCCTCGGCCAGCGGCAGGCCGCCGGCCAGATTCCGTACGGCCGCGCTGGCGACCTGGCTCTGGAAGCCGCCGCCCGCGTCGTCCGCCGCCCACTTCTCGTCGCCGCCACGGGCCAGCGGAGCGCCCGGCAGCGGCATGTAGCCGATCTCGCCCGCGCCGCCGGTCGCGCCGCGCAGCAGGGTGCCGCCCAGCACGATCGCCGCGCCGACACCCCGGTCGACCCAGGCGAGCACGAAGTCGTCGTAGTCCTGCGCCGCGCCCTCGTGCTGCTCGGCTATCGCCGCGAGATTGACGTCGTTCTCGATGACGACCGGGGTGCCGAGCACATCGGCGAGGTCGCCCAGCAGGGTCCGCGACTGCCAGCCCGGCAGATGCGGTGCGTAGCGCAGCTCGCCCGTGTGCGGGTCTATCGCGCCGGGCGTGCCTATCACCACGCAGTGCAGATCGCCGTGGTCGAGACCCGCCTGGCCGAGCGCGCCGTCGACGGCCTCGGCGACGAGCTGGGCCGTCCGGCCCCGTACGTCGTCGGCGACCGCCTCGGCCTCGACCCGGCTCTCGCCGACGACGGCGCCCGTTATGTCGGAGACCCGGGCGCTGATGCCGGTGTGCCCGACGGCCAGCGCCGCGACATGGGCGGCGTCGGGACGGATCTCGTAGAGCACCGCGTTGGGTCCGGGACGGCCGCTCTGGCTGCCCGTCGTACGGACCAGGCCCGCCGTCTCCAGCCGGGTCAGCAGCTGGGAGGCGGTCGGCTTGGAGAGGCCGGTCAGCTCACCGATCCGGGTCCGGGTCAGCGGACCGTGCGCGATCAGCAGGTCGAGCGCCGTGCGGTCGTTCATGGCCCGCAGCACGCTCGGCGTACCCGGCGACGGTGTGGCTGTCCCGCTCACGGCGTACACCTGCCCCTCGGCTTCCCGGCTCTCCCGACCACATTGTTAGGAAAGTTTCCTATTCCGGTTCCGAGGAAAGTAGGCCGCGTGTAAGCGACGCGTCAATACCCGACGAGCAGCGTCTTCCCCGAGGCAACCAAAGCGTTACCTCCGGGGCGGTTTCGTACGCGGCGGAGGATGACCGCCGAAACGGTGCCGTTACGGGGCGGACGGCGGGTTGGCGAGCGAGGACGGCGGCGCGGTGCCGGCCGCCCGGTCCTCCGCCTCGGCCTCCTGCGGCGCCGGCTCGGCGCCGAGCATCCGGATCTCCGCGGCGTCCAGGGCGCGCTTCACCCGCCAGCGCAGTTCGCGCTCCACACCGAGCGCCTGGCCCGGCATCGTCTTCGCCGCGAGCCGGATCGTCATCGAGTCCATCAGGACGGAGTCCAGGCCGAGCACCTGCACCGGGCCCCACAGCCGCTCGTTCCACGGGTCGTCCTTGGCCATCTGCTCGGCGACCGCGGTGACGACCGTACGCACCTGCTCCAGGTCCTCCGTGGGGCGCACGACGACATCGACCCCCGCCGTGGCCCAGCCCTGGCTCAGGTTGCCGATCCGCTTCACCTCGCCGTTGCGCACGTACCAGATCTCGCCGCCGTCGCCGCGCAGCTTCGTCACACGCAGCCCGACCTCGATCACCTCGCCCGAGGCGACCCCCGCGTCGATGGTGTCCCCGACGCCGTACTGGTCCTCCAGGATCATGAAGACGCCGGACAGGAAGTCCGTGACGAGATTGCGCGCCCCGAAACCGAGCGCCACACCCGCGACCCCCGCGGAGGCCAGCAGCGGGGCCAGATTGATGTTCAGCGCGCCCAGCGCCATCAGCGCGGCCGTGCCGAGAATCAGGAACGAGGCCACCGAACGGAGTACCGAGCCGATCGCCTCCGAGCGCTGTCTGCGCCGCTCCGCGTTGACCAGCAGCCCGCCGAGCGCCGTGCCCTCGACCGCCTGCACGCTGCGGTTCATCCGGGCTATCAGCCGGGTCAGCGCCCGCCGGATCAGATGGCGCAGCACCAGCGCTATCACCAGGATCAGCAGGATCCGCAGGCAGATGCTCAGCCAGGTGGACCAGTTCTCACCGACCCAGCTCGCCGCGTCGGTCGCCCGTTCCGTCGCCTCGCCGATCGTGACGGGGCGCGACGACGGGGCAGGGGCCGGCGGGGCGGACCAGAACACGAGCAGAACCTCCAGGCTTGCCGGACAGGCCAACCAGACTAACGGCGCCGTGCGGCCCGCTCCCCGCTCACAGCGGTGGAGAGACCGGGCTCACGCGCTCCCGCGCACCGGATGCGGGGGCCGCCGCGGCGTGCTGTGGTCGAAAACACTCCGAGCCCGTTACCTGGTCGTGGTGGCGTTTCGACCAGGCATGAGGAGAGACTGAGAGCAGATCGTCCCGGCGCGAGCCACGCGCCGCCGGCGTAATAGGAGGCATCCGTGCCGCATGTCCTGGTCCTCAACGCGTCGTACGAGCCGCTCGGCGTCGTACCGCTCCGCCGCGCGCTCGTCCTCGTCCTGGAGAACAAGGCAGTCTCTCTGGAAGAGTCCGGCGCCTTCATGCACAGCGCTTCCCGTGTCATGCCAGCACCCAGCGTCGTACGGCTCAAGCGCTTCGTGCGGGTCCCCTACCGGGGTCCCGTGCCGCTCACGCGCCGTGCGCTCTTCGCCCGAGACGGCGGTCGCTGCATGTACTGCGGTGGCGTCGCAACCAGCGTCGACCACGTCATTCCGCGCAGTCGCGGCGGACAGCACGTGTGGGACAACGTGGTGGCCGCCTGCCGCCGCTGCAACCACGTCAAGGCGGACCGGCATCTGCGGGAGCTGGGGTGGAGACTCCACCAACAGCCGGCCCCGCCGTCCGGACTCGCCTGGCGGATCATCGGGACCGGACACAGGGACCCGCGCTGGATGCCGTACCTGCAACCGTACGGCGCGCAGGACGCGATGGCCCGGATCGACGGCGTTTCAGCCTGAGGATCCGGGCCTTTGTCGTGCCCGGCACAAAACCCCACGTCAGTGGGGCGCCGGGCACGGCTTTCGCGCGCCTTCGCCGTCCCGGCGCGGGTTCGTGGTTGCGGGTCTGGGTTGCTGTCCGTGCCGGGGGCCGTTCCGGGGTCGTGTCCTGCGCTGCATGATTTACGGCGCGTACTCCCGTGACGCGGAGCCACCGCAAAGATGCGCCACAAATCACGCTCTACGCTCCGGACACCACCCCTGCACGACCCCCTTCAGGCCGGCCGTCGGCACACGGGCGTGCCTGACCACCGGGGGACGGCGGCCGGGCGTTCACGCCTGGGACGCGGCCCCGACCCGCACGCACCCACATACCCGCCGCCCACGTGGGACAGAGACCCGCCGGGCGCAGGAGGGGGTGTCGTCGGTCGGGGGGCGCGTTACTTCGCCACCGCGTACGCCTCGACCGAGAACAGCGAGTAGCCGTACTGGGTGGCGCGCGCGTCGCCCTGCACCCGTACGAAGCGGGTGTCCTTCGCGTCCATGCCGATCGCCTCCCGGCCGCCCTTGCCCTGGGTGACGGTCGCCGCCGTACGCCAGGACCGGCCGTCGGCCGACACCTGGATGCGGTAGCGGGCGGCGTAGGCGTCCTGCCAGCGCAGGACGACCTGGCCGACCCGGGCGGGCGCCGCCAGCTCCACCTGCCACCAGGCGCCGTCCTCGACGGGGGACGACCAGCGGGTGGCCGGGTCGCCGTCGATCGCCTGCCACGCCGGGAAATCGGGCGTCTCGTCGCCGGACGACATGGCCGTGGCACCGGCCGCGCGGGTCAGGTCGGGGCCGCCGGTACGGGGCGAGGCCCGGACCGTCAGCGTCCGCTGTTCGCCGTGGAACGTCAGCGGCACCTCGTACGTACCCGCCGGTGTGCCGGGCTCGACCGCGACCTCCACCGGAACGGTCGTGCCGAGCCCGCGCGGGACCGTCGTCTCCTTGGGTACTTTCACCCGAATGCCGGAAGGCGCCTTGGCCGTCAGCGCGCCCCGCACCGCCCCCGGGCTCTCGGCCGCCAGCCGCGCCTCGACCTTCTGCGGGCCGCCGCCGATCTCCGCGTCCGTCTCGCCGCGCGCCAGATCCAGACTGGCCCGCGGCCCGTCGCCGAACCAGGGCACCACCCTGCGCACCGCGGGGGCCGTGGTCCCGGGACCCGACACGCCGTTGTTGGGGCCCGCGCCCTGCCAGGAGATCCGCACCGCGTCGGCCCGTACGCCCTTGGCGTCCGTCTGCGTCCAGCCGGTCGCCGAGAGCGGGCCCAGCGTGCGCCAGCCCTCACCGGGGACATGCGCCTGGACGCTCGCGCCCGCGCCCGTCCCCGGCTCGGTCATGGTGTTCACCGTGGTGAGCGGGCGGACCTTCCCGATGTCGACGGTGTACGCGTGCGCCGATCTGGTGACGTCCTTGCCGTCGGGCCTGCCCGCGCCCGTCCAGGCCGACGACTCCTTGACCGCGCGGTCAAGGAACGGGTCCAGCACGCCCGTGCCGACCTTCACCCGGCTCGCCTTGACCGCCTTGTGCAGCGGGTCGAGTTCCAGCGACGACTGCCAGGCGGACGAGCCTTCGCCGCGCGCCTCGTCCTGGAGCATGTCGACGGCGAGTTCGCCCGCCCTGCCGTAGCGCGACAGTTGCTCTATCCACGGCTGCGTCTCGGCGTCGAGCCGCCCGTCGGCGGTCGCCGCGAGCCGCAGCGGGGCCTCCCGCATCACCGTGAAGGCGGCCCGCAGCCGCGCCGCCGCGCTGTCCCGCACCTTCGGGTCGGTCTCCGACGACGTACGGGTGCGCCAGAAGTCGGCCAGCAGCGGCTTGAGATAGCCCGACTCCGTCGAACTCAGAATGGACGAAGAGTCGTTGCCCGCGAGCGCCGTCAGCGCCTCACGCGCCTTGACGTCCCCGCCCGCCAGATCGCTTATCGCCGCGTGCCAGGACGCGTCGGGCTGGTAGTCCCGCGGGTTCCAGGCGTAGTCGGCCGCGGTGAACAGCGGGATACGGGAAATCGCGGGCTGCTGCATGGCGTTGGCGAGCAGCGCCGCGGAACCGCCCGCGACGGCGGGCTCCCTGCCGGTGTACGGGCCGAGGAAGAGCCGCCCCTGCTCGTAGTCGTTGACCGGGTAGTTGTCCATTGTGACCAGCGGATGCTGGAACGCGGCACGCGCGCCCGCCAGTTCACGCCCGGTGATGGTGCGGGGGACCACCCCGACGCCCGTCCAGGCGACCTGCACCCGGCCGTCCAGCGCCTTGCCGAGCGCGGTGCGGTAGGCGGTCGCGCCGTCCTGGTAGTACTCGGTCGGCATCAACCCGAGCGGTTCCGCCCCGGGATGGCGCTGCGCGAGGTGGGCCGCCACCGCGTTGGCCACGCGCGCGTGCGCCCTGGCCGCCGCCTCCGGGCCCGAGCCGTAGGTGTCCGCGTCGTCGTCGCAGTGCCACTCGCTGTAACTCGCGTCCTGGAACTGCAACTGGAAGGCGCGCACCCCGAGCGCCCACATCGAGTCGATCTTGCGGTTGAGCGCCTTGACGTCCTTGTCCGACGCCAGGCACATCGCCTGCGCGGGGGCGACGGCCCAGGCGAGCGTCACATGGTTGGCACGGGCCCGCTCCGCGAGCGCGCGGAAGTCGGCCCGCTGCGCCGCCGGGTACGGATCACGCCACTGCGCCTGCCGGTACGGGTCGTCGCCCGGCGCGTACAGATAGCGGTTCTGCTTCGTGCGGCCCATGAAGTCGAGCTGCGCCAGCCGCTGCCGCTGGTCCCAGGGCGTGCCGTAGAACCCCTCCGTCGTGCCGCGCACCGCCGTGCCCGGCCAGTCGCGTACGACGACGCCCGGGACCACAGGGCCCGCGGGCTGCTTCACCACGAGCTGGCGCAGCGTCTGCGCCGCGTGGAACAGCCCGTCGTCACCGACGCCGTCCAGTGCGATCGTGCCGCGCCCCGCGACACCGCCGACGGCGATCCGGTAGCCGCCGGACGGGAGATCGGCGCTCTCGGGCGCGCGCAGGGCGCGCAGCGCGCTCCGCGCTTCCGTACCGCCCATCAGGACGACAGGGCCCGGCACCGAGGCAGCGGCGGCGGCCGAGGGAAGGGTCCGTACGATCCGCGCGCCCGCCTGGCTCAGCAGGTGTTTCACCGCTTCGACGGCGTACGGGTCGGCGTCCGCGGCCGCCACGACCGCGACCTCGTCGCCCAGCGGCACCGCCTGGCCCGCGGCCCGGATCGTCTGCGGCTTGGGCCACACCGCCGGGACGCCGGGCGCGGCGTCGCGGTCGGGGGTGGTCGCGGCCGGCGAACCCGGGTCGTGCGGGGCCGCCGACGCCTCCGGCGCGGCGCCGAGCAGACCACCGATCACCGCGACGGCGACGGCCGTCGCGGTCCGCTTCCTGCGCCCCAGCTGCACGCCTGATCCCCTCGCGCTCCGTAGTCCCGCTCCGTGGTCACACGCCTGCGTCCTGTCAGATCCTGTCGGTACAGGGCCTGAGGGGCACTGAGCCCACCACCCCGGCGGGTAGGTGTCAATGTGCGTGGCCGCTGTGTCGTAATTGCCCGGTGTGCAGGGCAGGGTGTTCACTTGGGGCCCACTGCCCGGTTCGGGCAGTCCGTTCGGCCGGACGGTCCAAGTGACCGGTCGGCGCGCCTCGTTCGGGTGACAGGCGCTGACGCGCGGGGGAACGGATCGTGAGCCGGAACACGTTCACCCGCCGTACACGTCTGCGGCTCCGCCCACTGGGTAGGGCTGCTGTGTCCCTTACGCCGATCATGGGAGGCGCCGTCATGGCCGCATCCGCACTTGTGCCGCCCGGCTGTTCCAAACGGCCCCTTTCCGAAGAGGCCCTGTCCAAACAGGTGGTGGAGGGTCCGCCGCAGGCCGTCCCCGGCCCGCTGACCAGCGAACCCCCACTCGCCGACGCCGCGCCGCTGACCAGCGAGCCGCCGCTTGCCGACACCGCCCCGCTCACCAGTGAGCCGACCGCGCCGGGCACGGCCGGCGGCACGGAGTCCCCAGGAGTCTGAATGGGCCTGGCCAGGCTCGCCCAACTGCACGGCGTCGCCACCTCCTACTCGCCCTCGCCGGACGTCGACGTACCGGTGTCCGACGAGGCGGTCGTCGCGGTGCTCGCCGCCCTCGGCGTCGACGCGTCCACGCCCGCCGCCGTCGACGAAGCCCTGACGCGCGCGGAGAGCGCGGCGGCGCGCCTGCTGCTGCCCCCGACGCTGGTGCTGTGGGGCGCCGCCGCGCACCCGGAGCCGCCGGCCGCCGTGCGCGCGCTGCCCGCGGGTACGACGCTGGTGCTCGACCTGGAGCGCGATCCGGAGACCGCGCCCGGCGATCCCCTGGAGCTGCCCGCAGGGGGTACGTGGCCGTCCCTTCCGCTCGGGGTGCACCGGCTGACGGCCGTCGCCCCCGACGGGCGCACCGCAGCCGCCGCGCTCGTGGCCGCCCCCGAGACGGTGCCGCAGCCGCCCGGCCGTACCCACGGCTTCCTGGTGCAGCTCTACTCCCTGCTCTCCAGCCGCTCCTGGGGCATGGGCGACCTCGGTGACCTCGCCGAGCTGGCCGGCTGGTCGGGGCGGGCCCTGGGCGCCGGATTCGTCCAGATCAACCCGCTGCACGCGGCTGTCCCCGGCGAGCGGACCGACCCCTCCCCGTACCGCCCCTCGTCCCGGCGCTTCCCCGACCCGGTCCATCTGCGGATCGAGGCGGTGCCCGAGTACGCCTACGTCGAGGGCGCCGACCGCGCGCGGCTCGACGCGCTGCTGGTGAAGGCCGCCGAGCTGCGCTCCGCCGTCCTCGACAAGGGCGCGCTGATCGACCGCGACGCCGTGTGGCTGCTCAAGCGCGAGGCGCTGGAGATCCTGGCCGGTGTCCCGCTCGGCCCCGGCCGCACGGCCGACTACCACGCCTTCCTGGCGTCCCAGGGCCAGGCCCTGGAGGACCACGCCACCTGGTACGCCCTCGCCGAGGCGTACGGCCCGCAGTGGCACGACTGGCCGGCCGGGCTCCGCGACCCCCGCTCGGCCGAGACCGAGGCCGCCCGCCGTGAGCTGCTGCCCCGCGTCGACTTCCACTCGCGGCTCGCCTGGCTGACCGATCAGCAGCTCGCGGCGGCCGGACAGGCCGCGGCCGACGCCGGCATGGCCGTCGGCATCGTCCACGACCTGGCGGTCGGTGTGCACCCCGACGGCGCCGACGCCTGGGCCCAGCAGGACGCCTTCGCCGCCGGGATGTCCGTCGGCGCCCCGCCGGACGCCTTCAACGCGCTCGGCCAGGACTGGGGGCTGCCGCCCTGGCGCCCCGACGTGCTCGCCGCCTCCGGCTACGCCCCGTACCGGGGCCTGCTGAAGGGCCTCCTGCGTAACGCGGGCGCGCTGCGGATCGACCATGTGATGGGTCTGTTCCGGCTCTGGTGGGTGCCGGCCGGCCAGGAACCCACCCGGGGAACGTATGTCCGGTACGACGCGGAGGCGATGCTCGCCGTCCTCGCCCTGGAGGCGCACCGCGCGGGCGCCGTCGTCATCGGCGAAGACCTCGGCACGGTCGAACCCGGCGTACGCGAGGCGCTGGAGCGGCGCGGGGTGCTCGGCACATCCGTGCTCTGGTTCGAGCGGGACTGGACCGGTACGGGACAGCCGCTGGCACCGGAGACCTGGCGCGCCGGGTGCGTGGCCACGGCGACCACCCACGACCTGCCGTCCACGGCCGCCCGGCTCACCGGCGAGCACGTGGAGCTGCGCCACCGCCTCGGCCTGCTCACCAGGCCGCTCGCCCAGGAACAGGCCGAGGAGCACGCCGAGGTGGCCGAATGGCTCGGCTACCTCACCGGACTCGATCTGCTCACCGACGGCAGCGACGACGAGGAGGAGCAGATCCGCGCGGTCTACCGCTTCCTGCTGCGCACCCCGGCCCGCATGGTCGGCGTCTGGCTGCCGGACACGGTGGGCGACCGCCGCCCGCAGAACCTGCCGGGCACCTGGGACCAGTACCCCAACTGGCGCCTGCCGGTCGCCGACGCGCAGGGCCGCCCGGTCACCCTGGAGGAGCTGGTCGCCTCGCCCCGGCTGCGTGCCCTGATGGACGTCCTGAGTCCCCGTACGGCACCCCCGCGCGCGCGGCGGCGGTAGGCGTTCGCTACGTTTGCACCGTGGACAAGAAGAACGCTCTGCGCGCCGGCGCCGTCGCGGCCGGTACGACGCTGATCATGCTGCTCATGTCGTCCCCGGCGCTGGCCCTGACCCGGGACGACGGCGACGACCCGGGATCCGGCCTGAGCGTGATCGAGACGCTCGGTCTGTTCGTCTTCACACCGCTGGTGCTGTTCGGCATCATCGCCGGTCTGGTGACGGTCCTCGACAAGTCCCGCAAGCAGCAGAAGCAGAGCCAGAGCTGACGCTCGAAGCTGCTGGGCGCCGCACGGCACGCGATGTGCCGGGACGGCGCCTTTGTGCGCGCGGGGGGAGTGAGCGCGGCGTACCCGGTAGAAAGACCGTTCTCCCCGCTATTATGGGCGGTATGACACAGACGGCATCCGGCACAGGCACCGGCAGGAAGGTCTCCGAGGCCCGGGAGCGGCTTCTGGGGACCGCCGCGCGGCTCTTCTACGCGGAGGGCATCCACACGGTGGGTGTCGACCGTCTGGTCGCCGAGGCGAAGGTCACCAACGCGACCTTCTACCGCCACTTCCGCAGCAAGGAAGAGCTGGCCGTCGCGTACATCGAGAGCGTCGACCAGGCGATCCGCACCCAGATCGGCGCGCTGACGGCCGCGGACGTGCCGACCGACGACATCCTGCGGGGCATCGGCGCCTCCCTGGTCGAGCAGATCCGCTCACCCGGCTACCGGGGCTGCGCGTTCCTCAACGCGGCGGCGGAGTTCCCCGACCCCGCCCACCCGGTCCACCGCGCCGTCGTGTCGCACCGCGCGTGGTTCCTGCGGACGATCACCGGACTGTTCGCGGAGATCACGACCGATCAGGCCGACCACGCCGGGCGGCACTTCGTCATGCTCCGCGACGGCGCGATGAGCGCGGGCTACCTCGGCGACCCGGTCCTGGCCGGCGAGACGCTGCAGCGCGGCATCGAGGGACTGCTCCGGATCCACACCGCCCGCGGGCCCGGCGGGAGCGCCGCCCCCACGCCGGGCGACGCGCCCTCGGCGACGGCGGTCACCGGCATCGAATGCGCGCCGCCCGACGCGTGAGCCCGGGTCCTCGGCCGGACAGGGCCTAGTGCCAGTTCCAGTCGATCAGCGTGGTCAGCGTGTCCGAGTGGAAGTCCGGGAAGTCCATCGGCACCACGCCCAGATGCGTACGGTCCGACACCCGCGCGGCCAGATAGCTCTGCACGCCCGGCATGATCGCGTCCGCGTTGAACTTCGGCCACCCCCCACCCGCGTAGCTGGTGAAGTTGATGTACATCAGCGCGGAGTCCTGGTCCGCCGCCGCGTTGTCGAACTGCTGCGTCACCTTCCCGGTCTTCTGCGACGGCGACGACAGTCCCTGGTAGATGTCCTGGAGCGAGAACCACTCGTTCGACAGGAAGTCGTTGTCGCCGCCCGGCCACTGCAGCACCGGCAGGTCGTTGTCGAACTGGGCGATCAGGACGATCCGTCCGCGCGCCTCGCCCAGGGACGGCACCCGGTCGGTGACGAGGAACCAGGGGCGCCAGCCCTTGGCGTCCAGGTAGACGTCGAAAACGTCCTTGAAGCGCGCGCCGACGTCGTTGTTGGTGCCGTTCTCCTTCTTCAGCCGCATCACGATCGTCTCGCCCGGATGCTGCCGCAGGAAGTCGCGGCACTGCGAGAGCACCCCGTCGAAGGTGATGCCCTGGTAGTACGAGGCGTGGTAGATCCCGAACGAGTCGTCGAGATGGTCCTGGAGGCCGTTGGCCCGGATGTCCAGGAAGCGCACGCCGCGCTGGAGTTGCTCGGCGATGCCCCAGTTCTGGGTGTGTGACCACTCGGTGCCGTTGTCGGGGTCGGTACAGCCCGAGTCGTGGGTGCCGGGGATGGTCATCCGCAGCAGTGACAGCGCGTCGGGCAGCCCGCCCATCCAGTCGGCGGGAACGGCGCTGCCGGTGGCCGCCGCGATGCGCGGGCCGGTCGCGATGCGCGGGGCGGTCGCGGCGCGCGCGGTCGCGATGCCGCCGCCGGTGGCGAGGGCGGTGGTGGTGAGGGCGGCTGCGGAGCGTATGAGGGAGCGACGGCTCAGAGTCATGGGCGGTACCTGCCCCACCGGGGAGCGTTCTCAACATCCCTTGTACGGAGGGGACTTCGGCGACCGGTGCCGGACGGGGGGCGGTCCCGCAGGACCGCCCCCCGCCCCGGCCGGCCAGGCCCTACGCCTGCGCGTCCGCCGCCTGCGCCCGCAGCGCGCGCTCCACGCCCGCGCGCGACTCCGACATCAGCCTGCGCAGCGCCGCGTTCGGACCCGCCGAAGCCAGCCACGCGTCCGTCGCCTCCAGCGTCGCCGCCTCGACCTGGATGCCCGGGTACAGGCCGAGCGCGACCTGCTGGGCCATCTCGTGCGAGCGGGAGCCCCACACGTCGGCCACCGCCGCGAAGTACTTCTCCGTGTACGGCGCCAGCAGCTCGCGCTGGTCGGCCTGGACGAAGCCGTCGATCACGGCCTCCTGTACCGCGTTCGGCAGCTTGTCGCTCTCCACCGCCGCCGCCCACGCCTCGGCCTTCGCCTCGGCCGTCGGCCGCGCCGAGCGCGCCGCCGCCGCGTGGCGCTCGCCCGCCGCCGTCTTGTCGCGCTCGTACTCCGCCGCGATCTCCTCCTCGTCGTGCAGCCCGACCGCGGCGAGGCGCTCGACGAACGCCCAGCGCAGCTCCGTGTCGACCGCGAGGCCCTCGATCGTCTCCGTGCCGTCCAGCAGGCCCTGCAGCACGTCCAGCTGCTGGGGGGTGCGGGCCGTCGCCGCGAAGGCGCGGGCCCAGGCGAGCTGGTGGTCGCCGGCCGGCTCGGCCGCGCGCAGATGCGCCAGCGTGGCGTCCGTCCACTGCGTCAGGCCCGTCTCACGCCAGGCCGGCGCCGCGTACATGTCCAGCGCCAGCTTCACCTGGCGGTGCAGGGACTGCACCACACCGATGTCCGACTCCTTCGTGATGCCGGACAGCACCAGCGCCAGGTAGTCGCGCGTGGCCAGTTCGCCGTCGCGCGTCATGTCCCAGGCCGAGGCCCACGACAGCGCGCGCGGCAGCGACTCGGCGAAGTCGCCGAGGTGCGCCGTGACGACGCGCAGCGACTCCTCGTCCAGCCGGACCTTCGCGTACGACAGGTCGTCGTCGTTGAGCAGGATCACGGCGGGGCGCGGCGTGTTCTGCGGGAACGGCACCTCCGTACGCTCGCCCTCCACGTCCAGCTCGATCCTGCTGCTGCGCACGAGCGCGCCCGAACCGTCGAGGTCGTAGCAGCCGATCGCGATCCGGTGCGGCCGCAGCACGGGCTCACCCTTCGCGCCGGCCGGGAGCGCGGGCGCCTCCTGCCGTACGGCGAACGACGTCACGTTCCCCGCGGCGTCCAGCTCGATCTCCGGGCGCAGGATGTTGATGCCGGCCGTCTCCAGCCACGCCTTCGACCAGGTCTTCAGATCCCGGCCCGACGTCTCCTCCAGCGCGCCCAGCAGGTCGGACAGGCGGGTGTTCCCGAACGCGTGCGCCTTGAAGTACGCCTGCACGCCACGGAAGAACTCGTCCTTGCCGACGTACGCGACGAGCTGCTTCAGTACCGAGGCGCCCTTCGCGTACGTGATTCCGTCGAAGTTGACCAGGACGTCGTCCAGGTCACGGATCTCCGCCATGATCGGGTGCGTCGACGGCAGCTGGTCCTGCCGGTAGGCCCAGGTCTTCATGGAGTTGGCGAACGTCGTCCAGGACTTCGGCCAGCGCGAGCCCGGCGCGTCCGACAGACAGGCGATCGAGGTGTACGTGGCGAACGACTCGTTCAGCCAGAGGTCGTTCCACCACTCCATCGTGACGAGGTCGCCGAACCACATGTGCGCCAGCTCGTGCAGGATCGTCTCGGCACGCGCCTCGTACGCGGCGTCCGTCACCTTCGAGCGGAAGACGTACTGGTCGCGGATGGTCACGGCGCCCGCGTTCTCCATCGCGCCCGCGTTGAACTCCGGGACGAAGAGCTGGTCGTACTTGGCGAAGGGGTACGCGTAGTCGAACTTCTCCTGGAACCAGTCGAAGCCCAGCCGGGTGACCTCGAAGATCGCGTCGGCGTCGAGGTACTCGGCCAGCGAGGGCCGGCAGTAGACGCCGAGCGGCACCGACTGCCCGTCGCGCTCGTACGTGCTGTGCACCGAGTGGTACGGGCCGACGATCAGCGCGGTGATGTACGACGAGATGCGCGGCGTCGGCTCGAAGCGCCAGACGTTCTCCGCCGGCTCGGGCGTGGGGGAGTTGGACACCACGGTCCAGCCCTGCGGCGCCGTCACCGTGAACCGGAAGGTCGCCTTGAGGTCCGGCTGCTCGAACGAGGCGAACACCCGCCGGGCGTCCGGCACCTCGAACTGCGTGTACAGATAGGCCTGGTCGTCGACCGGGTCGACGAACCTGTGCAGCCCCTCACCGGTGTTGGTGTAGGCGCAGTCCGCGACGACGGTCAGTTCGTTGTCGCCCTCGCGCAGTCCCGCCAGGGCGATCCGGGAGTCCTTGAAGACGCCTTCCGCGTCCAGCGGCGTGCCGTTCAGGACGACCTCGCGTACCGAGGGGGCCACCAGATCGATGAAGGTCTCCGCCCCGGCCTCCGCGCTCCGGAAGCGCACCGTGGTCGCGGACCGGTAGGTCCCGCCCTCCTGCGCGCCGCTGAGATCGAGGTCGATCTCGTACGAGTCAACGGTGAGGAGGCGCGCACGCTCCTGCGCCTCTTCGCGGGTCAGATTTGTGCCAGGCACCCGGGTCATCTCCTCGGTTCGTGACGTTTCCGCCCATCCTTCCACGCGCCGCCTCCGGCCACGGAACAGGACAGCGAGGTCCGAAAACCGCCGGTCACGGCCGTACCGCCGGGCCAGGCTCGGACCGTGACCACTTACCACGCACGGCCGGTCGGACAGACCGCACTCAAGGAACTCCGTGACCGCGACGACGCGGGCCGCCCCCTGGCCCCGTTCACCGACGACGAGGGCGGCGCCCCGCTGCGCTGCTGCCTGCGGCGCAGCCGGGCGGGCGAACGCCTCGCGCTCGTCTCCTACGCCCCGCTGCGCCGCTGGGCGGCCGAGACCTCGGCCGCCCCGGGGGCCTACGACGAGCAGGGGCCCGTCTTCATCCACGCCGAGGAGTGCCCGGGTCCCACGGACGGCGACGGCTGTCCGCTCGGCGCCCCCGGCGCGCTGCGCACCGTACGGCGCTACGGCTACGACGGGCACATCCTCGGCGGCAGCCTGCTGGAGATCCCCCGCGCCGCTGAGGCGGCGTTCGACGAGAAGTTCACCGAGGCCTTCGCCGACCCGGCCGTGGCGCTCGTCCACGTCCGGGCCGTCGAGTACGGCTGCTTCCTCTACGAGGTGCGCAGGGACTGAGCGGGCCGGACCAGCCAGGACCGGCCGGGACCGGCCAGGGGGAACAGGGCCGGGCGGCTCAGCCGCGCAGCTCGGCCGCGACCAGCTCCGCGATCTGCACCGCGTTCAGCGCGGCGCCCTTGCGGAGGTTGTCGTTCGAGACGAACAGCGCGAGACCGTTGACCACCGTCTCGTCGTCACGGATCCGGCCCACGAACGACGCGTCCTTGCCCGCTGCCTGGAGCGGGGTCGGGATGTCGGACAGCTCCACGCCGGGGGCGTCCTTCAGCAGCTCGTACGCGCGCGCCACGCTGACCGGCCGCTCGAAGCGGGCATTGAGCTGGAGGGAGTGCCCGGAGAAGACCGGCACCCGCACACAGGTCCCGGAGACCTTCAGCTCCGGGATCTCCAGGATCTTGCGGGACTCGTTGCGGAGCTTCTGCTCCTCGTCCGTCTCGAACGACCCGTCGTCCACGATCGAGCCGGCCAGCGGCAGCACGTTGAAGGCGATGGGGCGCTTGTAGACGGACGGCTCGGGGAAGTCGACCGCGCCGCCGTCGTGGGTGAGCTTGTCCGCCTCGGCGACGACCTTCTGCGCCTGGCCGTGCAGCTCGGCGACGCCGGCCAGCCCCGAGCCCGAGACCGCCTGGTACGTCGTGGCGACCAAGGCCACCAGACCGGCCTCGTCGTGCAGCGGGCGCAGCACGGGCATCGCCGCCATCGTCGTGCAGTTCGGGTTGGCGATGATGCCCTTGGGGCGGTCCTTGATGGCGTGCGGGTTGACCTCGGAGACCACCAGCGGGACCAGCGGGTCACGGCGCCAGGCGGACGAGTTGTCGATCACGACGGCGCCCTGGCCCGCGACCTTCTCGGCGAGCGCCTTCGACGTGGCGCCGCCGGCCGAGAAGATCACGATGTCGAGGCCGGTGTAGTCGGCGGCAGACGCGTCCTCGACCGTGACCGGCGCGCCCTGCCAGTCGAGGGCGGAGCCCGCGGACCGGGCGGAGGCGAAGAGCCGCAGCTCGGTGACCGGGAAGCTCCGTTCGGCCAGGATCCTGCGCAGGACAGTGCCGACCTGACCGGTGGCTCCGACGATTCCGACCTTCACGGGGACTCCTCCATAGGGACACGTACACGAACGAGCGGCCTGGTTGCCGCTCCATGATGAGTCTGACCAGGCCCGTCCTGTCTACTCCATTGTCCACATGCCGGAGGGCGGGCGCCCGTCACGGACGCCCGCCCCCTGGACAGCGGGTGTTACGGAGTGACGCTCTCGATGACGACGCTGCCGGAGCCAGCGACCGTGCCGCGTGCGTTCAGCAGTCGGACATCACCGAAGAACTGCCGGCCCTCGGGGGCCGCGCTGCTCACCACGACATCGGCCGATACCTGCGCCGAGGCGCCGTTGGCGAGCTTCACCGGCTGCGCCTCGTCCACCTGGATCGAACCGAGCGACGCCGAGTAGTACACGTCGCGGTAGTCGAAGGCGGTCGACCCCGTGGGTACGGAGTAGCCGTCCACCAGGATCGTGTACGTACCGGCCGCGGGCTCGGCCAGACTGACGGCCTCCTCCGAGTCGCCGTCCGCCGACTGCCCGACCGTCACGCCGTCCTTGAGGACGGTCAGGTCCAGGTCGGCGCCCGTGTCTGCGGGGTTGCCGATCGCGACGTCGAGCCGCTCGGCGCCCGCGGGAACGGTGACGGTGGTCACCTGCTGCTCGCCCTGCGCGATCGTCGGACGGTCCACCTTCGCGGAGCCGAGCGAGCCGCCGGAGAGCTTGCCGTCAATCGGCGCGAACCCGTTGGTGACCTTCCACTCCACCGGGGTCGGGGTGCCGATCTTGGCCTCGGGGAGGGTGGTCACGGCCGGGTCGAAGGTGACGCCGAGCACGGTCGCGTCCAGCTTGTACTTGTTGTCGAGCAGCGGCGACGTACGCCGCGCCTCGACCTCGATCTCCCAGACGCCCGGCAGCGGGTCCGTGTACGAACGCAGATCCGGACGGCAGACGTTGGCCGGGTTCACATAGTTCGGGTAGCACATGGTCGTCGTGGTGTCGTCGACCGGAACGCCGTACGGGTGGATGGCGATGAACCGGGTCTGGCTGCCCTTGGCGAGTCCGCCGAGGGCGACCTCAAGGGACTTCGCGCCCTCGGGGACGGTGATGAAGTACGACTTGGTGGAGTTGCGCTGCACCGAGCCGGACGCCGAGAACGTGTAGCCGGGCTTCACCAGGTCCTTGGAGACGACGACGGTGGCGAGGATCTGCTTGTCGATCCCCTCCGTGCGCTTGTCGTCGGCCTGCAGGATGGCGCTGTGCACACCGGTCGAGCCGGGCCTGGCCTGCACGGTCACGGTCACCGGCTGGTTCAGCGGCAGCCGCACCTTGCCGCTGCTGAGCAGCCGGAAGGTGCCGTCGTCGTACTTCCAGCTGAGCTGGTGCTCCAGGGCGCCCTTGGGGCCCGTGGTGCGGGTGATGGTGACGTCGTACGTCTTGGCCTTGCCGACCTTCAGACCGCCCTCGCGGTCGTAGATGCCGGGGCCGAAGCCCGGGTCCACGAGCGCGAAGTCGAGCGCGCTGTCGACCGGTGCCTTGACCGCGTACTCGTGGGCGTCGACGCCGCGCTGCACGGACTTCCACGCGCCGACGACGTCGATCAGGCCCGCGCCCTGCTCATGGGCCTGCACGCCGTCGATCTTCTTGGCGCTGCTGGTGAGCGCGGTGCGCAGGCGCGCCGGGGTGAGGTCGATGTGCTTCTGCTTGGCGGCGGAGAGCAGCAGCGCGCTCGCGCCGGCCGCCTGCGGGGAGGCCATCGAGGTGCCCTGGAGCATCGAGTAGCCGGGCGGGAGCTGGTACCCGGCCTCGGCGACGGGCGAGCCCGGCAGCCAGGTCTGGGTGCTGTTGATCGCGGCGCCCGGTGCGCTGATGGTCGGCGTGAGACCGCCGTCCTCGCGCGGGCCGCGTGCGGAGAACGGCATCATGGCGTTCTTCTTGGTCACGCCGGAGCCGTAGTCGGCCGCCCAGGTGTCCTTGGAGATGGTCGCGCCGACGGAGATGACCTTGTCGGCCAGGGCCGGGTCGCTGATGGTGTTGGTGCCGGGGCCGTCGTTGCCCGCCGAGATGACCAGCTGGACACCGTAGGTGTCGATCAGCCGGGTGTAGAGCAGGGTGCGCGCGTTGTTGGCGTCGTTCAGCGGGGGCAGCCCGCCGATGGACATGTTGACGATGTCCACACCGCGGTTGGCGACGAGGTCGAGCATGCCCTCGGTCAGCGCGATGTTGGTGCAGCCGCCGCCCCAGGAGCAGGCGCGGGACGAGACGAGCTGGGCGCCGGGCGCCGCGCCGTCCATCTTGCCGCCGAACAGGCCGTTGGCGGCGGTGATGCCGCCGACGTGCGTGCCGTGCTCGGCCTGGATGACACCGATGTTGACGTAGTCGGACGTGGTGCCCGCGGCGTCGATGACGACGTCCTTGCGGATCTCGACGACGAACGGCACGCGCTCGACGACCGCGGTCCTCGGGTCGTCCTTGCCGAAGTAGCCGATCTGGAACTTGTCCTTGTACGGCTTCATCGCGGTGTCGTCGGTGAAGTCGGCGTTGTTGTTGAGGTCGACGCGCACGGTGCCCTTGGCCGGGTCGTAGAGCACGCCCCAGGTGTCGGTCGTGTCGCCGTCCCTGTTGAGGTCGCCCGCCTCGTCACCGCCGAGGGTGGCCGCCTCGGAGAAGGTGCTGTAGTCGAACGAGCCGGCGGGGGCCTTCCAGGTACGGCCCGCGGCCGTGAACACCGGCCCGCTGACAGCGGCGTTCATCCGGCGCCAGGTGGCGTCGCCGTCGGCCACCGGGTCGGTGGAGGTGACCCAGTCGACGACCTTGCGGGCGCCGGTGCTGGTCTTCTGCAGTGCGGGGTGCCCCAGGTCGATGCCGGAGTCGAGGATGCCGATGGTGACGCCGCGGCCGTCCGCCTTGGGATGCTGCTTGACGAAGTCGACGGCGCCGGTCTCGAAGGAGGGGTTGTACGGGTTCTTCGCCGGGGTGTGCTTGTCCGGGCCGGGGTAGGTCTTGGTGGCCGAGTTCTTACCCTTGGCCGCCTTCGCCCCGTCGGCCGTGGTGCCGGCGGGCGACGGGTCGTCCAGCTTGATCTCCTGCTTGAGATCGATGCCCTGGACGGAGGAGAGTTTCGACGCCGCCTTGATCGCGGCCTTCGCCCTGGAGGTCGGCAGCGTGGCGCGTACGTATCCGAGCTTGTCGTACGTCTTGCCGACCGAAGCGCCCTGCACGGCGTCGAGTTGACCGGCGACCTGCTCGGTCGCCCCGGGCGCCGTCGCGACCATCAGCGTGACGTTCTTCTCGCCCGTGGCCTCGGCCTTGGCGAGTACGTCGGCGTCGACCGCCCCGAGTTTGTCGGAGGGGGAGACGCTCGGCTTGACGTTCGGGCGGGCGGCCGGGTCGTCGGCGCCCGTCGCTGAGAACGCGGGCACAGCACCGGAGGCGATCAGCGCTGCCGCCAGTCCGGCGGCAGCCGCGACCCGGGACACGCGTCTCGGCCCGGATATGGATCTCTCGGATTCGGAGGTCATCAGCATCCCTGTGTTGTGTAAAGGAACAGTCCGGATTTCGGCACCGGATGACCGCTCAGCTTTACCTAATCGACAGGGATTTGTGCAGGGTTGACAGCTACGTGATCTGGACATGGCGGAGACCCGCCACCGTCACTCCCACGCCAAGGGGGACGAACCGGTCACCTGGGCAGGACGAGTACGTATGCGGCGGGATCGCGGTCGTCCGCCGCGCTCAGTGCCGTACGCACCACCGTGGCCTGCTGGTCGAGCGATTCGCGCAGCTTGCGGGGGGTGAGATGGACGACCGTGACACCCAGCCGCTCCAGGTGCTCGCGCTTGCGCGCGTACCGCGACCACAGCGCCTCGTCCTCGCCCGCACCGCCCTGCCGGGGCGCCCGGGTGTCCAACTCGACGGCGACGGCCTGTTCCGGCCAGTACGCGTCCACGCAGCCCAGCGAAGGACCGCCGGGCAGCCGCAGTTCCACGTTCCACACCGGGTCGGGCAGCCCGTTCAGGAACACCATCTCGTACAGCCGGCCCTCCGCCAGTGCCCGGCCCTCGGCGAGCAGCGCGTCCACCGCCTCGACCACGTGCGGCCGGGCCAGCAGCCTCGCCTGATTCAACTCCCGCACCAGCGCCGACGGTTCGCAGTAGCCGCCGCGGACGGCCTCGGCCAGCAGCAGCCCGACCGCCGCCGCTTCGGACAGGTCGGCGACCGCGTCGGCCACCGCACGCGCCACCGGCGCGACCGGCACACCGGTGAGCGAAACGGACCGGGGCAGGGCATGTGTACGGATCAGCCGGGCGAAGCCCGTGGAGCGCAGCCGCCGGGTGCGCGCCACGAGCACGTCGACGGTGTCGAGGGCGTGCGGCGAGGGCGCCGACTCGAAGCCGTACAGCGCCAGCGCGGCGGGACCGGTGATCATCGCGGCGCCGTACGGGAAGTCGGCGGGCGGCCGGGGCCCGTCGGCGGCCCGGGACCCGTCCGACGGTTGCGTGGGGACCCCCGCCGCGCCCTCCGGGCTCGGCCGGCCCGCGTACAGCAGCGCGGCGTGCAGCCGCTCCTCGCCGGTCGGCGGACCCTGGTGCAACAGACAGACCCCCGGCAGCAGTTGCTGCCAGGGGCCGTCGGGCCTGCACTGCGCGTGCGCCTTGGCGGCGGGCACGCCGTGCTCACGGAGCTGGGCGAGCGACAGCACGCGCAGCCGCACGCCTTCGGTGAGGTGGCTCAAGGGGCAGGGGGTGACGGGGGTGTTGTTGTTCATGTCCCGGGTCTCCCCGCGCGCTCACCCTCCGCTAACCCCTGTTACGCGTTCGTCGACATAACCGGACAAGCTCGTCCTAAAGTACGGACGTTCGACTGCCGATCACGTTCTGCCGCTCACGCGGCGGCGGCGTCGCACTCCTGACCGCGCAGGGACCGCGCCAGGTCGTCGGCCGCCTCCGTCACCAGCCTGCGCAGCGCCGGCGCCGCGTCCTCGTGCGCGGCGAGCCAGGCCCGCGTCGCTTCGAGCGTCGACGGGTCGTCCTTGAGATCGGGGTACAGGCCCTTCACCACATCCATGCCGATCTGGATCGAACGCTCCGACCACACCCGCTCGATCGCCTCGAAGTACCGCTCCGCGTACGGCGCGATCAGCTCCCGCTGGCCGGGCTGGGCGAAGCCCGCGATCGTCGCCTCCACCAGCGCGTTCGACAGGACGTCCGACTCGACGACCTGCGCCCACGCCTGCGCCTTGACGGCGGCGGACGGCCGGGCCGCCAGGCACCGCACCTGGTGCCGCTTCCCCGACGCCGTGTCGTCGCGGGCCAGTTCGGCCGCGACGTCCGACTCGTCGGCCAGGCCGTGCGCCACGAGCGGTTCGAGGAACGTCCAGCGCAGCTCCTGGTCGACATCGAGACCGTCGATCTTGGCCGAGCCCGCCAGCAGCCCGCGCAGCAGCTGGAAGTCGGAGTCCGAAGCGGCGACGGCGGCCAGGAACCGCGCCCAGGTCAGCTGGTGCTGGCTGCCCGGCTCCGCCGTACGCAGCTCGCTCAGCGCGCCCTCGGCGAGCAACTGCCCGCCCTCCGCGCGCCACTGCGGCGCCGCGTACCGGGTCAGCGCGGACCGCGCCCAGGCGTGCAGCATCTGGAGCACCCCGATGTCGCTCTCCCGACCCGCGTGGGCGAGCACCAGCGCGATGAAGTCGCGGGCTGGCATCAGGGCGTCCCGGGTCAGGTTCCACAGCGCCGACCAGCACAGGGCGCGCGCCAGCGGGTCGGTCAGCTCACCGAGCCGCGCGCGCAGGGTGTCCAGCGAACCGGCGTCGAAGCGGATCTTGCAGTACGTCAGGTCGTCGTCGTTGACCAGGATCAGCTCGGGCCGCTCGGCGCCCGCCAGCTCCGGCACGACCGTTCGGGGGCCGACGACATCGGTCTCCGTACGGGCGAACCGGTCGAGGCCGCCGTCCGGTGTGCGCCGGTAGAGGCCGATCGCCACCCGGTGCGGCCGCAGTTCGGGCCACGCCTCCGCCGCGTCCTGGACGATGGCCAGTTCCGTGATCCGGTCCTCGCCGTCGTACACGACCTGCGGGGTCAGGGAGTTGACGCCCGCCGTCTCCAGCCAGGCCCGCGACCAGGCCGCCAGGTCCCGGCCGGAGGTCTCCGTCAGCACGGCCAGCAGGTCTTCAAGACGGGTGTTGCCGTACGCGTGCCGCTTGAAGTAGCGCCTGGCGCCCTCCAGGAAGGCGTCCCTGCCGACGTAGGCGACCAGCTGCTTGAGCACCGAGGCGCCCTTCGCGTACGTGATCCCGTCGAAGTTGAGCTTCGCGTCCTCCAGGTCACGGATGTCGGCCGTGATCGGGTGGGTGGACGGCAGCTGGTCGGCGCGGTACGCCCACGCCTTGCGGTTGTTGGCGAAGGTCGTCCAGCCGTTGGTGAAGCGGGTGGCCTCCACCATCGCGAACACGCCCATGTAGTCGGCGAAGGACTCCTTCAGCCACAGGTCGTCCCACCACCGCATGGTGACCAGGTCGCCGAACCACATGTGCGCCATCTCGTGCAGGATCACATTGGCCCGGCGCTCGTACGACGCCTGGGTGACCTTGCCCCGGTAGATGTACTCCTCGCGGAAGGTGACGAGCCCGGGGTTCTCCATCGCGCCCAGGTTGTACTCCGGCACGAAGGCCTGGTCGTACTTGCCGAACGGGTACGGGTAGTCGAAGTTGTCGTGGAAGAAGTCCAGGCCCTGCTTGGTGAGCAGGAAGACGTCGTCCGCGTCGAAGTGCCGGGCCAGGCCCTTGCGGCACATCGCGCCGAGCGGGATCTCCAGCGTCGAGCCGTCCGGCAGGGCGCGCCGGTAGGTGTCGCTCACGTAGTGGTACGGGCCGGCGACGACCGCCGTGATGTACGTCGAGATCGGCTTCGTCTCCGCGAACCGCCACACCCCGTCCGTCAGGGTCCCGGCGCCGTTGCTCCAGACCTGCCAGCCGTCGGGGGCCGTCACCTCGAACAGGTACGGCGCCTTGAGGTCGGGCTGCTCGAAGTTGGCGAACACCCGCCGCGCGTCGGCCGGTTCGTACTGCGTGTACAGATAGACCTCGCCGTCCTCCGGGTCGACGAAGCGGTGCATGCCCTCGCCCGTACGGCTGTACGCGCACTGCGCGTCCACCACCAGCACGTTCTCCGCCTGGAGGCCGTCGAGCGCGATCCGTGAGCCGTCGAAGACGGCCGCGGGGTCCAGCTCGTGCCCGTTCAGCGACAGGGCCGTCACCGACGGGGCGATCAGATCCGCGAAGCTCGCGGCCCCGGGCTCGGCGCACCGGAAGCGGATCGTCGTCACCGACCGGAACGTACGGGGCCCTGCCGCACCCGCGGGCACACCGGACGCGGCGGGCGCGTCCTGCGCTCCCGGCTCCGCGTCGAGCGCCGAGCGCAGGTCGAGGGCGATCTCGTACCCGTCCACGGACAGCAGGGCTGCCCGCTCGCGGGCCTCGTCACGGGACAGATTCTCACCGGGCACGGACACTCCTTCGGGACTCGTACGAACAGGACCGATCCTCGCACGCGGTGCTGACAGGGGGCGAAGGGGAATGCGCCGGGCCGCCCGGTACGTTGCCGCAGCGAGGTGTATCCGCAGTCCGTAAGAGGAGAGACATGTCCGAGAAGACCCCCGTCGACTTCTGGTTCGACCCGCTGTGCCCCTGGGCCTGGATGACCTCGCGCTGGGTGCTCGAAGTGGAGAAGGGCCGTGACCTCGACATCCGCTGGCACGTCATGAGCCTGGCCGTGCTGAACGAGCCGCGCCTCGACGAGATGCCCGAGGAGTACCGCGACATGATGGCGACGAAGGCGTGGGCGCCGGTCCGTGTCGTCATCGCCGCCCAGCAGAAGCACGGCGACGAGGTCGTGGGCAAGCTCTACACGGCGCTCGGCACGCACATCCACGTCAACGGCGAGGGCCCGACCCGCGAGGCCATCGCCGCCGCGCTCAAGGACGTCGACCTCCCCGCCGACCTGCTCGACTACGCCGACTCCGACACGTACGACACCGAGCTGCGCGCCTCCCACCAGGAAGGCATCGACAAGGTCGGCCAGGAGGTCGGCACCCCCGTCATCGCCGTCCCCGGCGCCGACGGCGAGCAGGTCGCCTTCTTCGGCCCGGTCGTCACGCCCGCCCCGAAGGGCGAGGAGGCGCTGAAGCTCTGGGACGGCACGCTGCTGGTCGCCTCGATCCCCGGCTTCTACGAGCTCAAGCGCACCAGGACGCAGGGCCCGGTCTTCGACTGACCTCTCCCACGGACGGCACATGACAGCACCGGACGGCACCGGGCTCCCGCGGACGCGGCGGGGGCCCGGTGTTGTTGGGCCCCCGACAACGCTCTGACCTCGGCTTTGTGGACAACTGACGGCGCCACGGCGCGAGCGGGTACGTTACCGTCAGGCTGACCGTAACCGCCCCCGCACCTCCCCGGAGTCCCGATGAGCACCGCTGCCGCAGCCCCCCGTACCGGAGCGGTCCTCGCCGACCTCCTGCCGGCCACCCGCACCCGCGACATCGCGCTGGTGCTCGGCGGCGCCGCGCTCACCGGCGTGGCGGCGCAGCTCTCCGTCACCGTGCCCGGATCGCCCGTGCCGGTCACCGGCCAGACCTTCGCTGCGCTCCTCGTCGGTACGGCGCTGGGTGCCCGCAGGGGCTTCCTCTCCCTCGCCGTCTACACCCTCGTCGGTCTCGCGGGCGTGCCGTGGTTCTCGGCCGGCAGCTCCGGCCCCGGCGGCGCCTCCCTCGGCTATGTCTTCGGCATGCTGCTCGCGGCCGCCGCCGTCGGTGCGCTGGCCGAGCGCGGCGGCGACCGCTCCGTGCTGCGCACGGCGGCCACGATGGTGCTGGGCTCGGCGGTCATCTACGCGGTGGGCGTGCCGTATCTGGCGGTGTCCACCGGCATGTCGACGAGCGCGGCGATATCAGCCGGCCTTGTGCCCTTCCTGCTCGGCGACGGGCTGAAGGCCGCTCTCGCGACCGGTGCCTTCCCCGCCGCCTGGACGTTCGTCAACCGCAAGGGCTGACCCCGCCGCTCCCGCGCCGGGCGCGCCGCCGTTCTGCCGCCTGCGGTGGTCCCGTACCAGCGCGACGGCCACCACGATCGCCGCCACCAGCAGCGACAGCAGCACCTGGTCGCGCCCGGAGTCGTCGGTGAGCATGTAGACGAGGACGAACACGATCATCACGATCGTCGCCCAGGTCAGATACGGGAACAGCCACATCCGCACGACGAGCTTGTCCGGGTTCTCCCGCAGGATGATGCCGCGCATCCGCAGCTGGGTGCAGCAGATGACCAGCCACACGAAGAGCGCCACGGCCCCGGACGAGTTGAGCAGGAACTGGAACACCGTGTCGGGCCACTGGTAGTTGAACCAGACGGCGAGGAAGCCGAAGAGCACGGACGACAGGATCGCCACCTGCGGCACCCCGCGCTTGTTGATCCGGGCGAAGGCCACGGGTGCGTCCTTGCGCCGTCCCAGCGAGAACGCCATCCGGGACGCCGTGTAGAGACCGGAGTTGAGACAGGACAGCACGGCCGTCAGCACGATGACGTTCATGATGTCGCCCGCGTGCGGCAGCCCGATCGAGTTGAGGGCCGCCACGTACGAGCCGTCCTTCTCGATGGACTTGTCGTTCCAGGGGACGAGCGTCAGCACGACGAAGATCGATCCGAGGTAGAAGATCGCGATACGCCAGATCACGCTGTTCGTCGCCTTCGACACGGCGCCCCGCGGGTCCGCCGACTCACCCGCGGCCAGCGTGACGATCTCGCTGCCCATGAAGGAGAAGACGACCAGCAGCACCCCGGTCAGGATCGCGCCGGGCCCCTTGGGCAGGAACCCGCCGGTGTCGGTGAGATGGCTGAAGCCGGCTCCCGCGTTGTGCGAGCCGGGCAGCACGCCGAAGACGGCCAGCAGCCCGATGACGACGAACGCCCCGATCGCCACGACCTTGATACCCGCGAACCAGAACTCGAACTCGCCGTAGGAGGCGACCGAGGCGAGGTTCGACGCGGTCAGTACGACCATGACGATCAGCGCCCACGCCCATTGCGGCACCGCGGGCACCCAGCCCTCCAGGATCACCGCGCCGGCCGTCGCCTCGACGGCCAGCACCACGACCCAGAAGAACCAGTAGAGCCAGCCGATCGAGAAGCCGGCCCAGCGGCCGAGCGCCCGGTCGGCGTAGGCGGAGAAGGAGCCCGACGTCGGTTGGGCGGCGGCCATCTCGCCCAGCATCCGCATGACGAGCACGACCATCGCGCCGACGAGCGCGTACGACAGCAGGATGGCGGGCCCGGCCGCTGCGATACCGGAGCCCGAGCCGACGAACAGCCCCGCCCCGATCACACCGCCGATCGCGATCATCGACAGATGGCGGTTCTTGAGGCCGGCCCGCAGGCCGTCGGGCGATTGCGGATTCCCAGGTTGGGTGGGGTCTCCGCCTTCCTTCGTGGGGGTAGGCAGGGGAGCCATATGTGATTCCTTATTCCAGAGCAGTACATGACAATGCCGACACCGCACTGGCGCCAGGCACCCCGTAGCGCTACCCAACGTCGCGCATGCCACACTCACCTCATGCGCGTGTACCTCGGCTCCGACCATGCCGGCTTCGAACTCAAGGCCCACCTCGTCGCCTGGCTCACGGCCCACGGCCATGAGCCCGTCGACTGCGGACCCCACATCTACGACGCCCAGGACGACTACCCGCCGTTCTGCCTGCGCACGGCGCAGCGCACCGCTGCCGACCCGGGCAGCCTCGGCATCGTGATCGGCGGCTCGGGCAACGGCGAGCAGATCGCCGCCAACAAGGTCAAGGGCGTACGGGCCGCACTGGCCTGGAGCGAGGAGACCGCCGAGCTGGGCCGCGAGCACAACAACGCGAACGTGATGGCGGTCGGCAGCCGGATGCACAGCCTCGACGAGGCGACCTCGTTCGTCGAGGTCTTCCTCAAGACCCCGTACTCGGGCGCCGAACGCCACGCGCGCCGGATCGAGATGCTGGAGCGGTACGAGGCGACGGGCGAACTCCCCCCGATCCCCGCGCACCACCCGCAGCAGGGCTAGGTCGCGTCCGCGCGGTCTCGTCCGGGCGGACACTCCCTGCCCGCCCCGCCCCCGCCTCGCCCCACCGAGTCCCACCGTGCCGCCGGGCCGTGCGCCCGGCGGCACCGTCAGTTCGCCGTCGCTCAGGAGTCTTCGTGCCGGAAGGGCATACGATCCACCGTCTCGCCGCGGACCACATCGACCGCTTCGGCGGCCGGCCGGTCCGGGTCAGCAGCCCGCAGGGCAAGTTCTCCGACAGCGCGGCGCTGCTCGACGGGCGGGTCATGGAGGGCGCCGACGCCCACGGGAAACACCTCTTTCTCGGCTTCGGCGGCGCCGGCTGGGTCCATGTCCATCTCGGCCTCTTCGGCAAGGTGCACTTCGGCGCCCCGCCGCTCCCGCCGCCCAGGGACACCGTCCGGCTGCGCATCGCGGACGACACGGCGTACATGGACCTGCGCGGCCCCACCACCTGCGCCCTGATCACCGAGCCGGAGAAGCAGGCGATACACGACCGCCTCGGCCCCGACCCGCTGCGCGCTGCTACCGACGATCCCGAAGCGGCCGAGGCGTACGGCGAGAAGGCGTGGGAGCGGATCTCCCGCTCCCGGGTCACCGTCGCCGCACTGTTGATGGACCAGAAGGTCATCGCCGGCGTCGGCAACGTCTACCGCGCCGAGGTCCTGTTCCGGCACGGCATCGACCCCTACCGCGCCGGCAAGGACCTCGGCCACGACGAGTGGCACGCCGTCTGGGCCGATCTGATCGGACTGATGCGCGAAGGCGTACGGAACAACCGCATCGACACCGTCCGCCCCGAACACACCCCCGAGGCGATGGGCCGCCCTCCCCGGGTCGACGACCACGGCGGCGAGGTCTACGTCTACCGCAGGGCGCTGCTGCCCTGCCTGCTGTGCGGCACCGAGATCCGGACGGCGCCCCTCGCCGCCCGGAACCTCTTCTGGTGCCCCAACTGCCAGCGGGACTAGGGACGTCAGGCCCGGGTGCCGATGACGACGGTGGCGAACAGCTCCTCCGAGCCCGCCACCCGTGGCTTGAGACCGTCGCGCGCGACCGTGGCCACCGCGCGCGCCGTCTGCCGCTCGCTCGTCTCGAACAGCAGATGGCCGCCCGGCGCCAGCCAGCGCGCGGCCTCGGCCGTCACGCGGCGCAGTACGTCGAGGCCGTCCGCGCCGCCGTCGAGCGCCACCCGCGCCTCGTGCACCCGGGCCTCTTGCGGCAGCAGTTCGATCTCCTCGGTGGGCACGTACGGCACATTGGCCAGCAGGACGTCGACCCGGCCCCTGAGCGACGCGGGCAGCGGATCGTACAGATCGCCCTCGTAGACCGACCCGCCGGCCGCCGCCACATTGCGCCGCGCGCACCGGACGGCGACGGGGTCGATGTCGGCGGCGTACAGCTCCGCCGCGCGCTGTTCGGGGCGCGCGGCGAGCGCGGCGCCGAGCGCCCCCGAGCCGCAGCACAGATCGACGATGACGGAGCCCGGGCCGGCGAGTTCGGCCGCCTGCTGGACCAGGAACTCGGTGCGCCTGCGCGGTACGAAGACGCCGGGGTCGACGGCGATCCGCAGCCCGCAGAACTCGGCCCAGCCGAGGACATGTTCGAGGGGGAGTCCGGCGGCCCGCCGCTCCACCATCGCGGTGAGTTCGGCGGGTGAAGCGGCGGTGGAGAGGATCAACTCCGCCTCGTCCTCGGCGAAGACACAGCCGGCGGCCCGGAGCCTGGTGACAACGGCGGAGAGCGGAAGGGGTGACGGTGAGGTCGACATGGAAGCCTTTCGGGAAGCCTGCGAGCGCTCCCTCGGCCCCGGTGCGCGGGCCCGGCTACGCCGGACGTACCGCGCTGCCGTGGGAGAGGGACACCCGGCCTGCGCCAGCGGTAATGGGTCCCACCTCCTCGGTCGTACGTGTCTGAAGACGCCCTCACTCTACCCGAGCGGCTCCCGCCGCCCGCCGCCCGGAACCGCTCACCGGAACCGTTCAGAAGCCGTGCGGCAGCCAGGGCGCGATGTCCGAGGCGAACGCGGGCGAAGCGGCGGCCAGCGCGCCCTCCCGCAGCTCCCGCACCCGGCCGGCCCGAGCCAGCGACGACAGCGTCACCCCGCCCAGATAGGCGGCGCCCAGCTCCCGCGCCGAGAGGGACAGCTCCGCCGGATCGGCCGTGCGCTCGCAGGACGCGCCCTTCGCGTCACCGGAGAGCCGCCAACGCCCCTCGTTCCAGGGGCAGAAGCTGTCCTCGACCTCGATCACCACATCCACCGGCGCCTGGTACGTGCGGGCTTCGAGCGCCGCACCCACCTCGACGAGCCGCACATACAGCCCGTCCCGCAGCAGCATGCTGCTGCGCCGCACGTCGGAGACCAGATGCTGGATCGCGTCGTCGGCCGGGCGGTTGTTCACGCTGACCGTGGACGTCAGATCGATGTCGAAGAGGAAGCGCCACAGCGCCGCGTACGCCGCCGCGTCCCGCGCGTGCAGATGATGGAGATGGACCGTGCCCTTGGGCCCTCTGGTGTCGAACTCCGGTTTGGTCTGGAACAGCACGAACCCGACGCTCTCGCCGTCCCGTTCGGCCAGCACGCACTGCGACGCCGACTTGCCGTGCCGGTCGTCCGCGGGGTCGAAGAACTGCACCCGGTCCCACCCGGCCGTGCGGGCCGTCATACCGGGGCGGACAGCGACGTCCGCCGCGTACAGCTCCTCACAGACACGCTGCACCTCCGGATCGGTGGACCGCGCGCGGCGCAGCCGTACGCCGTCGGTCCCCAGCGGTGCGTCGACCCGCACCCGCGACGAGTCGATGTCCAGCGAGAGCTTCTGCGTCGCGGCGCCGTACCCGAACCGCCCGTAGATCGGCGGCTCCGACGCGGTCAGCACCGCGAGCGGTTCGCCCCACTCCCGTACGTCGTCGAGCTGCCGGCGCATCATCGACGTGAGCACGCCCTGCCGCCGGTGCGTCGCCCCCACGCTCACCATGGTCACGCCGGCGGCGGGCACCGAAGCGCCGCCGGGCACGGTCACCCGGAAGCTGAACGCCCCTGCCGTACCCACGCATTCGTCGCCGTCCCAGACGCCGATGAAGCGGTCGTGCTCCGCCAGTCCTGCCCACAGCGCCTGTTCCTCGGCGGACTCCCCGGCCCCGCCGAAGGCGAGCAAGAACGCCTCGTACCAACGGTCCCATTCCGACGTGCGCAGCACCCGCAGCTCTTTGGTCATATGCCATCAGTACCAGGGGTTACGGTGACAAGGCGACCCGATTTCGAACACAATGTCATGGGGGTCCCCCTGCACGACGGGCGACCGGATCGATAGGGTCCACAACAATGGCCGGTGTCGCGGGAGCGGACTCGTTTTCGGCCCGGATGCGCAGGCGACTGCACCGGGTCCGCAACGTCGTGCGCAAATCCGGGGTCGACTACTTCCGCGGTGACGGCTCCGACTGGATCGCCTTCATCGGGCTGCTGCTCTTCATCCCGGCCATCACCGTCACCACCCTCGCCGTCCCGGTCTGGTGCGCGCCCGCCGCGCTGGTCCTGCCGATCGTGGCCGGCGGGCTGTTGCTGCGCCCGGCGAGCCTGCTCGCGCTGTACGCGGCGTCCGCCGTGGCGCTCATCGTCGAATCGATAGTCCTCGGCCCGTACGACGAAGGCGCCTCACGCGTCACCCCCGGCACCGTGCTCGTGGTCGCCGCCTGCGGTCTCTTCGGGCTGCTCATCGCCCAGTTCAGGGCCAGGGTCGGGGTGCCGTGGCGGCGCGGCGGGACGATGCTCTTCGACCTGCGGGAACGTATCCGCGTACAGAGCGCGCTGCCCCGGCTGCCGGAGGGCTGGCACCGCGAGATGGCGCTGCGCCCGGCGGGCGGCCAGTCCTTCTCCGGTGACTTCGTGGTCGCCGCCCGCACCAACGGCGGCCGGACGCTCGAAGTCGTCCTCACCGACGTCTCGGGCAAGGGTATGGACGCGGGCTCCCGCGCCCTGCTCCTGTCGGGCGCGTTCGGCGGTCTGCTCGGCTCGCTCCCCTCGCACGGCTTCCTCCCGGCGGCCAACGGCTATCTGCTCCGGCAGGACTGGGACGAGGGCTTCGCCACCTCCATCCACCTCGTACTCGACCTCGACTCGGGCGACTACGAACTCCTCTCGGCGGGACATCTGCCCGCCCTGCAACTGCACGCGGGAAGCGGTCGCTGGGAGGAGAAGTCGGGCGAGGGCCCGCTGCTGGGTGTCTACGACGGAGCCCAGTTCGACGCGGTCAAGGGCTCGTTGGCGCACGGCGACGTACTGATGCTGTTCACCGACGGCCTGGTGGAGATCCCCGGCCGCGACCTCTCCGAAGGCGTGGACCGCCTCACGGGCGAGGCCGACCGCTATGTGACGGCGGGCTTCGAGGGCGCGGCCTGGCATCTGATCGAGGCGGTGGCGAAGAACGTGAACGACGACAGAGCCCTGCTGCTGATCTGCCGCGAGGCCTGAGCCGGGAATGCCGCGCCTCACCCGGACCGTCGGGACGTTTCCAGCGGCTCAGGCTCCGGCAGCGGTTCCGTCGTCGGCTCCGCGCCCAACTCCGGCGTGGCCGCGCGGCTGAAGGCGGAGCCCGGGAGGATCCGGGCCAGCCAGGCCGATCGGCCGGCGGCCAGGGGGCCGAGGACGGCCAGCACCAGGACGTAGCCCGCGATGAACGGCGCCAGTCGGGGGTCCAGGCCCGCCGCCGCTGCCATCGTCGCGAGGATCAGGGCGAACTCGCCGCGCGCCAGCAGCGTGGTCGAGATGTTCGCCGCCTGGCCCGCGCCGAAGCGGTAGACCCGCGCAGCCGCGAGACCGGCGAAGACGTTCATCGCGAGGGTCACCCCGACCGCCGCCAGCACCGGCCAGAGCACGCTCGGCAGATCCCCCGGGTTGATCGAGAGTCCGAAGCCGAAGAAGAAGATCGCGCCGAACGCGTCCCGCAGCGGGTGGACGAGCTTGCGGATCCGCTCGCCCGACGTCGTACTGCCGAGCATCAGACCGACCATGAAGGCGCCGATGGCGTCGGCGACCCCGAACCACTCGGAGACGCCCGCGACGAACACGGCGGCGCCGAGGAAGGAGATGACGAGCAGTTCGTCGTCCTTCGTGTTCATCAGCCGGCCGATGACCTTCGTGCCGAACCGGGCCGCCAGCGCCAGCAGCAGCAGGAACCCGAACGCCTTCCCGCCGTCCATCAGCGCGGCCTGCAAACTGGTCGCGCCGGACAGGATCGGCTGGAGCGCGGCGAGATAGAGCGCCAGGAAGATGTCCTCGACGACGATGATGCCGAGGATCGGCTTCGTCTCCGGATTGCCGATCCGGCCGAGGTCGACCAGCACCTTGGTCACGATGGCGGACGACGAGATACCGAGCACTCCCGCCAGCACCAGCGCCTCCGACATGCCCCAGCCGAGGGCGAAGCCGAAACCGAGCCCCGCGCCGACGTTCAGCGCGAGATAGGTGCCTCCGGCGAGCGCCATCTTGCGCCCGCCGGTCTTGAGATCGTCCATGTGGAACTCAAGACCGAGGTAGAAGAGCAGCAGCACCAGGCCGAGGGCCGAGAGCATTTCGAGGTCGTGCGGGTCGGAGACCAGCACGATGCCGGGGGTGTGCGGACCGAGGAGAATCCCGGCCAGGATGAACAGCGGGATGGTGGGCAGTTCGATACGGCTGCCGAGGCGGGCGAGCAGGGCGGCAGCGAGGAAGGCGCCGCCCATGGCTATGAGGGTCTCTGCGTGTCCGATGGGCTCAATCCTCCCGTACAGGGCATGCAAGGTCAACGAATAGTCAAGTCTACGCCAAAGGTTAGTTTACCAAAGGATTTACTCCGCAACTCTGAAAACCGGTCCTGGGGGTAGCCCCACCCCGGGTCCGCCGGGGGACTCCATGGCCGCGGACCTGCGCGTTCTCTAGCGTCGAAGGCACACAGAATCGGCGAAGCGAAGCCGGCGAGAGAAGGCGGACTCCACCATGGGACTGCGGCGCGCACGTACCGGCACCGGCTCCGACCAGCAGTACGGCACCCCCGACGCCCGGCACGCCCCGGCGGTCGAACTCGTCGACGTACGGCGGCAGTACGGCAAAGGCGCCAACGCCGTGCACGCCCTGCGCGGCATCGACCTCGCCCTGCCGCGCGGCACGTTCACCGCCGTCATGGGCCCCTCGGGGTCGGGCAAGTCCACGTTCCTGCAGTGCGCCGCCGGGCTCGACCGCCCCACCTCCGGATCCGTACGGCTCGGCGGCACCGACATCACGGGCATGAGTGAGAACGAACTCACCGTCCTGCGCCGCACCCGGCTCGGCTTCGTCTTCCAGGCCTTCAACCTGCTGCCCGCGCTCACCGTCCAGGAGAACGTCGACCTGCCCGTACGGCTGTCAGGACACCGCCCCGACCGGCGCCGCACCTCGGAGGTGCTGGCCCAGGTCGGCCTCGGCGACAAGGCGCACCGCCGCCCCTCGGAACTGTCCGGCGGACAGCAGCAGCGCGTCGCCATCGCCCGCGCGCTCGTCGCCCGTCCCGACGTGCTCTTCGCCGACGAGCCGACCGGGGCGCTCGACACCACCACGGCCGCCGAGACGCTCACCCTGCTCAGGGACGCCGTGGACACCCTGCGCGCGACGGTCGTCATGGTCACCCACGACCCGGCGGCCGCCGCCTACGCGGACCGGGTCCTCTTCCTCGCCGACGGCTCGATCGCGGACAGCCTGCCGCGCGCCGACGCCGCCCGGATCGCGGCGCGGATGACGGCGCTGACCGCGCCGGCCTTCGCCGCCGCGTAGCCCGCACGGGCCGCCGCCCCCACGGACCCGTACCCAAACACGGACTGGCCTGCCTAAAGTTCGGGCCATGACGTATCTGACCCTCGGCGAGGTGGAAGCCACCGCCCGCAAGGCCCATGCCGCCCAGACCGACAAGGCGGGCCGTCCGTACACCGAGCATCTTCAGGCCGTCGCCGAGGGCGTCGCCGCGCGCGGCGGTACGGACGAGCAGATCGCCGCCGCCTGGCTGCACGACGCGATCGAGGACGGGGCGCTCTCGCTCGGCTGGCTCGAAGCGGTCGAACTGCCCGACCCCGTCAAGGAGATGGTCCTCGCCCTGACCAAGAGGGAGGGCGAGGACCTGGCCGCCTACAGCCGGCGCATAGTCGCCACGCCGGGCGCGCTCCTGATCAAGGAGTCCGACCTGGCGCACAACGCGGATCCCGAACGCCTCGCCGTACTCGACGAGCCGACCAGGCTCCGGCTCACCGAGAAGTACGCGACGATGCGCCGCCTGCTGGCCGCGCCGTAGCTGCCGCAGCGGGCGCGGCGGGATCCAGGTCCCGCCGGAAGCCCCACGCCATCTCCGGCTCCGTGGCGAACCGGAACAGCCGCCGCACCGGCGGCGTGCACAGCAGCGTCACGGCCACGGCGGCCAGCACCGACAGCAGCGCCTCGCCCGCCGGGTCGCTCAGCCAGGTGTACGTGTCGAACACCCCGGCGAACCCCGCTCCCTTGATCAGGAAGCCGTGCAGCAGATAGCCGCAGATCGTGCCGGTGCCGAGCACCGTGAACCACATCGCGCGCCGCGGCACCCACGCCAGGAACCCCGCGGTCAGCAGCAGGGAGCAGCAGAACAGCCCCGCCGTCATCAGCGGCCCCGTCCACCACACGTGATCCAGCTGCTGTGCGCTGGTGTTGTGGTAGAGCCAGCCGTTCTGCATCCTCGGCGCGATCCAGTACGCGAAGACGGCGGCGGCCGGGAAGAGCGGCAGCGCGAGCAGCCGGACCTCACGCCGCCGCACCAGCTGGAAGTGCTCGGGCTTGAGGCACAGCCCCAGCACGAAGTACGGCAGGAACTGCAGCACCCGCTGCAGATCCAGGTCGTTGCCGATGCCGGGGGAGAACGAGGCGAGCGCCGCGACCACCAGGGCGAGCGGCAGCGGATGACGGATCGCACGCCAGAGCGGGGTGGTCAGCCGCCATACGAACAGGGCGATCAGGAACCAGGTGAGGAACCAGGGGTCGGTGAGGCTTATCGACAGCTTGTGGGGCTCCTGGGCCGCCCACTTGAGCAGCGAGTAGCCGGTCTCGAAGACGATGTACGGCACGGCAACGCCGGTGACCAGCCGTTTGATCTGCTGCGGGCGGGCCGTGAAACTCCGGGAGAAGTAGCCGGAGATGATGATGAAGGCCGGCATGTGGAAGCTGTAGACGACCATGTACAGCGCCTTCGTGGCGCGGCTGCCGTCCATGACCGGCTCCCACGAGTGCGCCACGGCCACCAACACGATCGCCAGATACTTCGCGTTGTCGAAGAACGCGTCTCGCTTGGTGGACGCGGGGCGTCGCCCCGCGGTCGATTCTGTGGATTGCCGATCGGCCACCGTGCGCGTGTCGGCCATCTCTGAGGGCGCCGACAGCGCCGTAGCGGAGCCGTGCCGACCGGACCTGACCTCCCGGGTCGGGGGAAGCGGAGTCCTCTCATAACCGTTTGGAGCCTGAACCATCTCACGCACACTAGCGTCGCCGAATGTAATTCGTAAAACCTCGCGCGGGGCCCGGTCGGTGAAATCTGACACCGACAACAACCTGCCGATATGCACCATTTAACACTCATTAACCGGGGCATATCGGCAACCCGCGTACGGGGGTGGACTTCGGGTGAATTACCTCACCCGGACCAGTCGGGCGGTCGCTCGAAACGTCTGTGAATAACCTGTGTGTACATCGAAACGATGATCTCGAATTCGTATTCGCATTGACGGCGGCCGAGCCGCGCCCCCGCGCGTCGCCGGCGCGGACCCCACGGCGCGCGGGGCGTTCGAATGGCGTGAACCCGACGGCGATGATTCGTCACCGGGCAACACCCGGGGGGAGGTTGGTGGCACGATGGTCACAGCGGGGTGGGCGACGTGATGCTGTCCCGCGGCCGGCAAGGCGGACCGACCGAGGGTGTGATCAGTTGTGGCCATTTCACTGTCTGTGGTGCTGCTGTTGGCGATCATCCTCGTGGTGCTCATCCGCGGGGGATCCATCAAGGCCGGACCAGCGATTGTCGCGATCCTCTTCGGGTTCTTCCTGGCCTCCACCGACATGGCTCCGTCGGTGAACCGGTTCCTGAACTCGATAGCCGACACGATCAACCAGATCAACTTCTGAGCCCCCGACCCGCGTCGGCCGTCCCCGGTCGGCGCCGGGCGCGGGAACGACAACGGCCCGACCGGTGAGGTACTCACCTGATCGGGCCGTGGAGCGCTCTGAGCGGGCGACGGGAATCGAACCCGCGTAGCTAGTTTGGAAGACTAGGGCTCTACCATTGAGCTACGCCCGCGTGCACCGCAGGTCACGGACGTCCAACAGCCCGTCCGGGCGACCGCGGTACGGAGAGCATCGTAGCGGTTCCACGGCGTTCGCCGCACACCCGTGGCGCCCGTCCGCCACGCGCCCGGAAAAGCAGTCCTGTGCCGTGCGCCGGGCATGTACCCTACGTGTCGCACCGACGGGGTGTGGCGCAGCTTGGTAGCGCGTCCGCTTTGGGAGCGGAAGGTCGTCGGTTCGAATCCGGCCACCCCGACCATCAGATCAGTCACATCACTTCAAGATCGCGTTGTGGGGCGCTTCCTCCTTGCGGTTACTATGCAAGCTGCGTGCCCGTGTGTCTGAAGAGTCTCTGAGGAACCGGGCCGAATCCGCTGGGCCGCCGCAGTGCGGCGGACACAGCAGAACCCAAGAATCAGCCACCAAGGAGACCGAACCGTGAAGAGCGCCGTGGAGACCCTGAACCCGACTCGGGTTCGGCTCACAGTCGAGGTGCCCTTCGAGGAGCTCAAGGACAGCCTCGACGCGGCGTACAAGAAGATCAACCAGCAGGTCACGGTGAAGGGCTTCCGTAAGGGCAAGATCCCGGCCCGGGTCATCGACCAGCGGTTCGGCCGTGGTGCTGTGCTGGAGGAGGCCGTCAACGACGCCCTCCCGAAGTTCTACACCGAGGCCGTCAACGAGGGTGAGCTCAATGTCCTGGGCCAGCCCGACGTCGACATCAAGGAGCTGAAGGACGGCGAGCTGCTGTCCTTCACCGCCGAGGTGGACATCCGCCCGGAGATCGAGATCCCCGACTACTCGGGCATCGAGGTCACCGTCGACTCCGTCGAGGTCACCGACGAGGACGTGGACAAGTCGGTCGAGCAGCTGCGCGACCGCTTCGCCTCCACCAACCCCGTCGAGCGCCCCGCCGCCGAGGGCGACGTCGTGACGATCGACCTCGAGGCGAAGATCGACGGTGAGATCCTGGAGGACGGCGTCGCCAACGCCGTCGAGTACACGATCGGTTCCGGCGAGCTGCTCGACGGCATCGACGAGGCCGTCACCGGCCTGGAGGCCGGCGGCGAAGCCACCTTCTCCTCCGAGCTCAAGGGCGGCGCAGCCGAGGGCAAGACCGCCGAGGTCACCGTCAAGGTCACCGCGGTCGCCGCGCGTGAGCTGCCCGCGCTGGACGACGACTTCGCCCAGCTCGCCAGCGAGTTCGACACGCTGGACGAGATGAAGGCCGACAGCCGCAAGCGCCTCGAGTCCATGAAGCAGTACGACCAGGCCACCCAGGCCCAGGAGCGCGTCCTCGACGAGCTGCTGAAGCTGGCCGAGGTGCCGATCCCCGAGAAGCTCCTCGAGGACGAGATCAACACCCGTAAGCACAACCTGGAGCACCACCAGCTCGGTCAGATGGGCCTCGACCTCGCGAAGTACCTGGAGATCCAGGGACAGACCGAGGAGGAGTGGGAGGCCGAGACCAAGGAGCAGGCGGTCAAGGGCATCAAGACCCAGTTCATCCTCGACGAGCTGGTCAACAAGGAGAAGCTGAACGTCAACCAGGAGGAGCTCACCGAGCACCTCATGCGGCGCGCGCAGTCCTCCGGCATGGCGCCCGACCAGTTCGCCCAGGCGGTCGTCGAAGGCGGCCAGGTGCCGATGCTCGTCGGCGAGGTCGCCCGCGGCAAGGCGCTCGCCGTGGTCGTCGAGGCGGCGAAGGTCGTCGACACCAACGGTGAGCCCGTCGAGCTGGACGACGACGAGGACGCCGACGACGAGGAGACCCCGGCTGCCGAGGCGGCTGCCGACGCTCCCGCCGCCGACACCGACGGCACCGAGAAGTCCGACAAGACCGAGGCCTGAGCCGGCCCCGCTCTCGCGGTGACGGGCCCCGGACGCGACACGCGTCCGGGGCCCGCCTCGTTCCCCGCCTCCATGACCGCGTCCAGGGGCCTCGCACAGGCGTCGGAAGGCGTCACCGGACCCCGCAGGCGGGGGAAGACCCCAAGGCCCGCAGAGGGGCGCTCAGGGCCGTACGGAGCCCCAACTACCTTGCGCTCCCAGCGAACAGCAACGGAAGCGGGATGGCGCCCGCCCACCAGCGCGTTAGGGTCCATGAATACGAGGCTCGGGGAGTTCCCCGTCCCTCGGAACGAAGACGCTGAGACGGCCGCAGCCGTCAGAGACGAGCAGGTGGATACGTGACGAATCTGATGCCCTACGCCGCCGGTGAACCGTCCCTCGGTGGTGGCCTCGGCGACCAGGTCTACAGCCGACTGCTCGGCGAGCGGATCATCTTCCTCGGCCAGCAGGTCGACGACGACATCGCCAACAAGATCACAGCACAGCTGCTCCTCCTCGCGGCCGAGCCCGAGAAGGACATCTACCTCTACATCAACAGCCCCGGTGGCTCGGTCACGGCCGGCATGGCCGTCTACGACACCATGCAGTACATCCCGAACGACGTGGTCACCATCGGTATGGGCATGGCGGCCTCGATGGGCCAGTTCCTGCTGACCGGCGGCACGGCGGGCAAGCGCTTCGCGCTGCCCAACACCGACATCCTCATGCACCAGGGCTCGGCGGGCCTCGGCGGCACCGCGTCCGACATCAAGATCCAGGCCGAGCAGCTGCTCCGTACGAAGAAGCGCATGGCCGAGATCACCGCGCGCCACACCGGTCAGACCGAAGAGACGATCATCCGCGACGGTGACCGTGACCGCTGGTTCACCGCCGAGGAAGCCGTGTCGTACGGCATCATCGACGAGATCATCTCCGCTGCTTCGGGTGTTCCGGGCGGCGGCGGCACCGGGGCCTGAGCGCTCTCGCCGCGACCAGCCCCCGATCAGCCGGCCAGGCCCCCTTCCAGCGAACGCCACCAGGATGGTGAACACCCACATGAACGACTACTCCGCGAGCGGCCTCTACACCGGCCCGCAGGTGGACAACCGCTACGTCATCCCGCGCTTCGTGGAGCGCACCTCGCAGGGCGTGCGCGAGTACGACCCGTACGCGAAGCTCTTCGAGGAGCGCGTGATCTTCCTCGGCGTGCAGATCGACGACGCGTCCGCCAACGACGTCATGGCGCAGCTGCTCTGCCTGGAGTCGATGGACCCGGACCGCGACATCTCCATCTACATCAACAGCCCCGGCGGCTCGATGACGGCTCTGACCGCCATCTACGACACGATGCAGTTCGTGAAGCCGGACATCCAGACCGTGTGCATGGGACAGGCGGCCTCCGCCGCAGCCGTGCTGCTCGCCGCCGGCACCGCCGGCAAGCGACTGGCGCTGCCCAACGCCCGCGTGCTGATCCACCAGCCGTCCAGCCAGACCGGCCGTGAGCAGCTCTCCGACCTGGAGATCGCGGCCAACGAGATCCTGCGGATGCGCTCCCAGCTGGAGGAGATGCTGGCCAAGCACTCCACCACGCCGATCGAGAAGATCCGCGACGACATCGAGCGCGACAAGATCCTCACCGCCGAGGACGCGCTGGCGTACGGTCTGGTCGACCAGATCGTCTCGACCCGTAAGACCACGGCCGCAGCGGCAGCCTGAGGCCCCGGCGCTCTTGGCACGGATCGCACCGCGTCGCGGCGACGATGTCGCCCGGGAATGTGAACCGTGCCAAGGGGGGCCCGAACGGGGGCCCGGGCAAGGTACCGTCGGATATGAGGCACAGGAGCCGCTGAAGCAAGCTGCTCCCAGGCGAAGGGGAAGCACCTCGTGGCACGCATCGGTGATGGCGGCGACCTGCTCAAGTGCTCGTTCTGCGGCAAGAGCCAGAAGCAGGTGAAGAAGCTCATCGCAGGTCCCGGTGTGTACATCTGCGACGAGTGCATCGATCTCTGCAACGAGATCATCGAGGAGGAGCTGGCCGAGACCTCCGAGGTGCGCTGGGAGGAACTGCCCAAGCCCCGGGAGATCTACGAGTTCCTCGAGGGCTACGTCGTCGGCCAGGAGCCGGCGAAGAAGGCCCTCTCGGTAGCGGTGTACAACCACTACAAGCGCGTCCAGGCCGGTGAGAACGGCGGCGGCGCCAACCGGGACGACGCGATCGAGCTCGCGAAGTCCAACATCCTGCTGCTGGGCCCCACGGGCTCGGGCAAGACGCTCCTCGCGCAGACCCTGGCCCGCATGCTGAACGTGCCGTTCGCCATCGCGGACGCCACGGCGCTGACCGAGGCCGGTTACGTCGGCGAGGACGTCGAGAACATCCTGCTGAAGCTGATCCAGGCCGCGGACTACGACGTCAAGAAGGCCGAGACCGGCATCATCTACATCGACGAGATCGACAAGGTCGCCCGCAAGAGCGAGAACCCGTCGATCACCCGCGATGTCTCGGGCGAGGGTGTGCAGCAGGCCCTGCTGAAGATCCTCGAAGGCACCACGGCCTCGGTACCGCCGCAGGGCGGCCGGAAACACCCGCACCAGGAGTTCATCCAGATCGACACGACGAACGTGCTGTTCATCGTGGGCGGCGCCTTCTCCGGTCTTGAGCGGATCATCGAGTCACGGGCCGGCGCGAAGGGCATCGGCTTCGGGGCGACGATCCGCTCGAAGCGCGAGATCGAGGCGAGCGACCAGTTCCAGGAGGTCATGCCGGAGGACCTGGTGAAGTTCGGGATGATCCCGGAGTTCATCGGCCGGCTGCCCGTCCTGACCTCGGTGCACAACCTGGACCGCGAGGCGCTGCTGCAGATCCTCGTCGAGCCGCGCAACGCGCTGGTGAAGCAGTACCAGCGGCTGTTCGAACTCGACGGCGTGGAGCTGGAGTTCGACCGCCCGGCGCTGGAGGCCATCGCCGACCAGGCGATCCTGCGCGGCACCGGGGCGCGCGGGCTGCGCGCCATCATGGAGGAAGTCCTCCAGTCGGTGATGTACGAGGTCCCGTCCCGCAAGGACGTGGCCCGGGTGGTCATCACGGAAGACGTGGTCCACTCGCATGTGAACCCGACGCTGGTCCCGCGCGAGCCGCGGATCGTCAAGAACGACGGCCGGCACGAGAAGTCGGCGTAGGGCCTGGCCGCACCTGATACACGACGAAGGCGCCCCACCGGTTCGGTGGGGCGCCTTCGTCGTACGCCGGGTGCCTGAGGTCAGAGCTTGACGCGCACGTCGTTGCGGAGCTTCGCGGCGATGGAGGCCGCCTCGTCCAGGTCCGTGCCCTTGCCCGTGAGGGCGCCGGCGACATCGACCGCCGTGGTGAAGGCGACGGTGCTGTGGTCGCCCCAGATGCAGACCGGGACGTTGATCTCCTTCGGCCCCTTGGCCGTGGCCGACGGGTCGTTGTCCTTGATCTTCACGTTCTGGCACTTCATGACCGCGCCGTCCAGCCCCTCGGGCGTGACCGCCTTCGGGCTGCCCACCAGCTCGCCGGTGCTGTCGTCGGAGCTCTGCTCCTTCTGCGACTGGGTCTTCAGGTAGGCGAACATGGCGTCGACGACCTTCTCCGGGTCGTCGATCTGACCGTAAACCCCGCCGAAGGACAGCGCCTTGGCGCTCAGCGGGTCGTCCTCGCTGCCCGACTGGTAGGAGGCGTCGACGTCCTTGGGGTTCTTGATGCCCCACTTCTCGGCGTCCTTGAGGTCGCTCTGCGTCATGCCGCTGTCGCTGCCGGCCGAATCGCTCTTCTTGTACTCGCCCTTGAGCACCGTCGCCGGTGTGACCAGCTTGTGCGGGCCGTCGTCGGCGATCGAACTGCCGTCGTCGCCGGAGGTCAGGAAGTAGGCGCCGCCGCCGATCACGGCGAGCGCCACCACGACGGCGGCGATGATCAGCCCGGTCTTCTTCTTCTTGGGCTGGCCGTCCGGCGGCGGGTAGCCGGGCGCACCGTACGGGGGCTGCTGCGGCGGCTGGCCGTAGGGACCCGGCTGGGCCGGCTGTCCGTACGGGTTCGGCGCGCCCGCGGGCTGCTGCGGGTAGCCGTAGCCGGGCTGCGGGGGCTGGCCCTGCGGGGGCACCCCGGGGGGCTGCTGCGGGTAACCGTAGCCGGGCTGAGGCTGGCCCTGCGGCGGCTGCTGGCCGTAAGGGCCCGGCTGACCGTACGGACCAGGCTGCTGAGGCTGCTGCCCGCCGTACGGGCCCGGCTGGTTGTCACTCATGTGCGCTTTCCCCTCCGTGTACTTATCTGTTCCGAACATCCTGTCGGAAGGTCGCGCGACGTGGGGCATCGGGTGCCGCACCGTTACCCAGCAACTCGTTTCAGTACAGGGCTGTGACACCTCTAAACTGGGGCGCGTGACCGAGAACTCTCAAGCGCAGCCAGCCAGCAACCCCGAACTGCCGACCCAGTACGCGCCGGCCGAGGTGGAGGGGAAGCTGTATGAGCGCTGGGTAGAACGCGGTTACTTCGAGGCGGACGAGAAGAGCGACAAGCAGCCGTACACGATCGTCATCCCGCCGCCGAACGTCACGGGCTCGCTCCACCTGGGCCATGCCTTCGAGCACACGATCATCGACGCCCTGACCCGCCGTAAGCGCATGCAGGGCTACGAGACGCTGTGGCAGCCGGGGATGGACCACGCCGGCATCGCCACGCAGAACGTCGTCGAGCGCGAGCTGGCCAAGGACGGCAAGTCCCGTCAGGACCTCGGCCGCGAGGCGTTCGTCGAGCGCGTCTGGCAGTGGAAGGAAGAGTCCGGCGGCCAGATCTCCGGCCAGATGCGCCGGCTCGGCGACGGTGTCGCCTGGTCGCGTGAGCGCTTCACCATGGACGAGGGTCTGTCCAAGGCCGTCCAGACGATCTTCAAGAAGCTCTACGACGACGAGCTGATCTACCGCGCCGAGCGGATCATCAACTGGTGTCCGCGCTGTCTGACCGCGATCTCCGACATCGAGGTCGAGTACCAGGACGACGACGGCGAGCTGGTCTCGCTGAAGTACGGCGAGGGCGACGAGACGGTCGTCGTCGCGACGACCCGGGTCGAGACGATGCTCGGTGACACGGCCGTCGCCGTCCACCCCGACGACGCGCGGTACGCGCATCTCATCGGCAAGCAGATCAAGCTCCCGCTCACCAACCGCAGCATCCCGGTCGTCGCCGACGAGCATGTCGACCCGGAGTTCGGCACGGGCGCCGTCAAGGTGACCCCGGCGCACGACCCGAACGACTTCGCGATCGGCCAGCGCCACGGCCTGGAGACGCTCACGATCATGGACGAGCGCGCGGTCATCACCGCGCCCGGCCCCTTCGAGGGCCTCGACCGGTTCGAGGCGCGCTCCGCGATCGTCGAGGCGATGCGGGCGGACGGCCGGGTCGTCGCGGAGAAGCGTCCGTACGTCCACTCCGTCGGCCACTGCTCGCGCTGCAAGACGACGATCGAGCCGCGGCTTTCGCTCCAGTGGTGGGTCAAGGTCGGCCCGCTCGCCCAGGCGGCGGGCGACGCCGTCCGGGACGGCCGGGTCACGATCCACCCGAAGGAGATGGAGCCCCGGTACTTCGGCTGGGTCGACAACCTCAACGACTGGTGCATCTCACGGCAGTTGTGGTGGGGCCACCGCATCCCTGTCTGGCACGGCCCGAACGGCGAGAGCGTCTGTGTCGGACCCGACGACGAGGCGCCCACGGGCGAGGGCTGGTACCAGGACACCGACGTCCTCGACACCTGGTTCTCGTCCGGGCTCTGGCCCTTCTCGACCCTCGGCTGGCCCGAACAGACCCCGAGCCTGGAGAAGTTCTATCCGAACTCGGTCCTCGTCACCGGCTACGACATCCTGTTCTTCTGGGTCGCCCGGATGATGATGTTCGGTCTGTACGCCATGGACGGCACCCCGCCGTTCCACACCATCGCCCTGCACGGCATGGTCCGTGACCAGTTCGGCAAGAAGATGTCGAAGTCCTTCGGCAACGCGGTCAATCCGCTGGACTGGATGGACAAGTACGGCTCCGACGCGGTGCGTTTCACGCTCGCGCGCGGTGCCAACCCCGGTGTCGACGTCCCGATCGGCGAGGACTGGGTCCAGGGTTCGCGGAACTTCGCGAACAAGATCTGGAACGCCACCCGGTTCGCCATGATGAACGGCGCCACGGTCGAGGGCGACCTGCCCCCCGTCGCCGAGCAGTCCGCCACGGACCGCTGGATCCTTTCGCGGCTCAACGCCACGGTCGCGGAGGTCGACGCGTTCTACGACGACTACCAGTTCGCCAAGCTGTCCGACGCGCTCTTCCACTTCGCGTGGGACGAGGTCTTCGACTGGTACGTCGAGCTGTCCAAGACGACGTTCTTCGCCGGCGGCGAGCAGGCCAAGGTCTCCGGACGGGTCCTCGGCGAGGTCCTCGACGTCACGCTGCGGCTGCTGCACCCGGTCGTCCCGTTCGTCACCGAGACGCTGTGGACCACGCTCACCGGCAAGGAGTCCGTGGTCATCGCCGACTGGCCGGTCGACAGCGGCTTCCGTGACGAGGCGGCCGAACGCGAGATCGGCAACCTCCAGCAGGTCGTCACGGAGGTCCGCCGCTTCCGGGCCGACCAGGGTCTCCAGCAGGGCCAGAAGGTCCCGGCCCGGCTCGACCTGTCCGGTACGGACCTGGCGGCGCACGAGGCGGCCATCCGCCAGGTGCTGCGCCTCCAGCCCGAGGGCGAGGGCTTCCACGCGACGGCGACCCTGCCGGTCGCCGGTGCCACCGTGGCCCTCGACCTGTCGGGGACGATCGACGTCGAGGCGGAGCGCAAGCGGCTGACGAAGGACCTCGGCAACGCGGAGAAGGAGAAGGCGCAGGCGACGGCCAAGCTCGCCAACGAGGCGTTCATGGCGAAGGCCCCCGACAACGTCGTGGACAAGATCCGCGGCCGGCTGACCAAGGCCGAGGCGGACATCGCCCGCCTCACCGCACAGATCGCGGGCCTGCCCGAGAGCTGACCCGAACGACTGACGCCGCACCCGGACGCCCCGGCCCACCGCCGGGGCGTCCGGCGCTCCTGCCGCTCCGTAGACTGGTCGTGTGAGCGACGACCAGCCCGACCAGCCCGACGAAGAATTCGACGACATCGTCCATGCCGAGACGACCCGCGACCCCGACCTCGCCGTGATCGAGGCAGGCAGCCGCACCCTGCGCGCCCAGGCGAAGCCGCGGCAGGACGAGGGCCTGCCGGCCCGGCCCGCCGACCCCGAGGTGGACAAGGCGCTGCGCGCCGTCGAGCAGGAGCTCGCGGGGCGCTGGGGCGAGACGAAGCTCGACCCCTCGCTGGTCAGGATCGAGAAGCTGGTGGACGTCCTGGGTGACCCCCAGCGCGCCTACCCGACCATCCACATCACCGGCACCAACGGCAAGACGTCGACCGCCCGCATGATCGAGGCGCTGCTCGGCGCCTTCGAGCTGCGCACCGGGCGTTACACCAGCCCGCACGTCCAGTCGATCACCGAGCGGATCAGCCTGGACGGCGCCCCGATCTCCGCCGAGCGGTTCATCGAGACGTACGAGGACATCAAGGCGTTCGTCGAACTGGTCGACGCGGAGCAGGAGTACCGGCTCTCGTTCTTCGAGGTGCTGACCGGCATGGCGTACGCGGCCTTCGCCGACGCCCCGGTCGACGTCGGCGTGGTCGAGGTCGGCATGGGCGGCACGTGGGACGCGACGAACGTGATCGACGCGCAGGTCGCCGTGGTGACCCCGATCGACCTGGACCACACGGACCGGCTCGGCAGTACCTCGGGCGAGATCGCCGTGGAGAAGTCCGGGATCATCAAGCCGGGAGCGACGGTCGTCCTGGCGCAGCAGCCGGTGGACGCGGCGCAGGTGATGCTGAAGAAGGCCACCGAGGTGGAGGCGAAGGTCGCCCGCGAGGGCATGGAGTTCGGGGTGCTGGCCCGGGAGATCGCGGTCGGCGGCCAGCTGATGACCCTGCGCGGCCTCGGCGGTGAGTACGAGCAGGTGTTCCTGCCGCTGTACGGCGCGCACCAGGCGCACAACGCGGCCGTGGCGCTCGCCGCGGTCGAGGCGTTCTTCGGGATCGGCGCCGAGCAGTCGGGCCGGCTGGACATGGACACGGTCAGGGCGGCGTTCGCCTCCGTCTCCTCGCCGGGCCGTCTTGAGGTCGTGCGGAGCTCGCCGACGGTGGTGCTGGACGCGGCGCACAACCCCGCGGGTGCCCGCGCGGCGGCCGAGGGGCTGAGCGAGTCGTTCGGCTTCAGCAGGCTCATCGGGGTGGTGGGGTCCAGCGAGGGCAAGGACGTGCGCGGCGTGCTCGAAGCGCTGGAGCCGATCTGCCAGGAACTGGTCGTCACCCAGAACTCCAGCCATCGCGCGATGGACGTGGACGAGCTGGCCGGGATCGCGGTCGAGGTGTTCGGCAACGACCGGGTGCAGGTCGAGGCGCGTCTCGACGACGCTCTCGAGGCGGCGATCACGCTCGCCGAGGAGGAGAGCGAGTTCGCCGGGGCGGGTGTCCTGGTGACGGGGTCCGTGATCACGGTCGGCGAGGCCCGGCTACTCCTGGGAAGGGGCTGAGGTCCATGCGTATGCTCTGTGCCTCCACACTGCTGGCCGAGTTCTTCGTGATCGGTTTCGCCGGTCTGGTGGCGATGAAGTCGGACGACCTGTCGATGGGGACGGTCTGGACGATCTGCGGTGTCGCGATGCTGCTGTCGCTCCTGCTGTGCGGGATGCTCGGCCGTCCCGGCGGGGTGCAGCTCGGCTGGGCGCTGCAGATCGCGCTGATCGCGAGCGGTTTCGTGGTGCCGGTGATGTTCATCCTCGGTGCGGCGTTCGCCGCGCTCTGGTGGGCCTCGGTGCATTACGGACGCACGATCGACGCGGCGAAGGCCCGCTGGGCGGCGCAGGCGGAGGAGCGGACGGCGGCCGGGACCGGTCCCTCCGTAAAGCCTGACGCTGTGTAATCGGTGCTGTGGTATGCCCTGTAGCCTCTGAGCCGGGTGCATCCCGCATCCCGCATCCGCACAAGAAGGAGCCCGTACCGTGAGCCGTACGCTCGTCCTGCTCAAGCCCGATACCGTCCGCCGCGGCCTCGTCGGCGAGGTCATCGGCCGTATCGAGCGCAAGGCAGGCTGGACCATCGCCGCGCTCGAACTGCGCACGCTGGACCAGGAGACGCTGGAGCAGCACTACGGCGAGCACAAGGGCAAGCCTTTCTACGAGCCGCTGGTCGAGTTCATGGGCTCCGGTCCCGTCGTCGCGCTCGTCGTGGACGGCGAGCGGGTCATCGAGGGTGTCCGCGCGCTCGCGGGTCCGACTGACCCGATCGCAGCAGCGCCGGGGTCCATCCGGGGGGATTTCGGGACGATCGTCCGGGAGAACCTCATCCACGCCTCGGACTCCGAGGAGTCCGCCATTCGGGAACTGAAGATTTTCTTCCCCGGTCTTTCCTGACCAGCTGTCAGCCAAATAGCCTGATGGTCTGGGGCGACCGGAGGAATTCGGTCGCCCATGGGCATATGCGAGCCGGCATCGGGAACGCATCGCACCAACACATCGTCACCATTATTGAGGTGGGCCACCGCGCCGTCGGCGTACAGGCGGCACTACGATGAAGCCTCAAGCCACAGCCACCCACCTCGCCATCCTGAAAAGCCGTCAACGCTCGATTTGGGAAGGCCAGACGCATCCTCATGGGGAACAACATGTCGTTCATCGGCCGTGACATGGCTGTCGACCTCGGGACCGCCAACACGCTGGTGTACGTCAGGGGCCGAGGGATCGTACTCAACGAGCCGTCCGTCGTCGCCATCAACACCAACACGGGCGGCATCCTCGCGGTCGGCGCCGAAGCGAAGAAGATGATCGGCCGGACGCCGGGCAACATCGTTGCCGTCCGGCCGCTGAAGGACGGCGTGATCGCCGACTTCGAAATCACCGAGCGCATGCTGCGGTACTTCATCCTGAAGATCCACAAGCGCCGCTATCTGGCCCGCCCGCGCGTGGTCGTCTGTGTGCCCTCGGGCATCACAGGGGTCGAGCGCCGTGCGGTCATCGAGGCATCGACCCAGGCCGGCGCGCGCCAGGTGCACATCATCGAGGAGCCCATGGCAGCGGCCATCGGCTCAGGACTGCCCGTCCACGAGGCCACCGGCAACATGGTGGTGGACATCGGCGGCGGCACGACCGAGGTCGCCGTCATCTCGCTCGGCGGAATCGTCACGGCACAGTCGATCCGGGTCGCCGGCGACGAGCTGGACAACGCGATCATCCAGCACATCAAGAAGGAGTACTCGCTCCTCCTCGGTGAGCGCACCGCCGAGAGCATCAAGATCACCATCGGCTCGGCGTACGACCTCGACAAGGACGAGCACACCGAGATCCGCGGCCGTGACCTCGTGTCGGGACTGCCGAAGACCGTGGTCATCTCGGCCGCCGAGGTCCGCAAGGCCATCGAGGAGCCGGTCAACGCGATCGTCGACGCCGTGAAGACGACGCTCGACAAGTGCCCGCCGGAGCTGTCCGGCGACGTGATGGACCGCGGGATCGTCCTCACCGGCGGCGGCGCGCTGCTGCGCGGCCTGGACGAGCGGCTGCGCCGCGAGACCGGCATGCCCATCCATATCGCCGAGAACCCGCTGGACTCCGTCGCACTCGGGTCCGGTAAATGCGTAGAGGAATTCGAGGCTCTCCAGCAGGTACTGGACGCTCAGCCCCGCAGGTGACGAAATCCTCGAATTGTCCGCCGTACGACCGGCTTCTCTTCGTCCGGCGGACGGTTGATATACAGGCACAACCATTCCTACGAGGAAGGCACGGCCGCCGCACGTGAGGGACACAAAGGAGAGTCGTCTGCTCCTGGTGCTGCTGATCGCCATCGCGTTCGCACTGATCACGGTCGACATCCGCGGGGGTGAGGATTCCCCCGTCGACGGCGCGCGGCAGGCCGCCGCCACCGTCCTCGGTCCGGTGGAGGACGGCGTCGCGGCAGGCGTCGACCCGGTCGGGAACGCCATAAGCGCGGTACGGGACTCCGGCGAACGCCACAACCGCATCAGCACCCTGGAGCAGCAGAACGCGGCTCTCAAGCAGAAGCTGGGCAGCGACGACCGCAACCGCAGCCGGGTGCGTGAGCTGGACGGCATGCTGAAGAAGGCCGGCGCGGGACAGTACGGCATCAAGGGCGCCGAGGTCATCGCGATAGGAGCGGCCCAGGGCTTCTCCTGGACGGTGACCATCGACGCGGGCGCCAGGGACGGCATCAAGCGCGACATGACGGTGCTCAACGGCGACGGACTCGTCGGCCGGGTCACCACCGTCGGTCCCGGCACCTCGACCGTACTGCTCGCCAACGACCCCGACTTCACCGTCGGCACGCGTATGGAGAAGAGCAACGAGCTGGGCTTCGCGACGGGGCAGGGCGACCGGCCGCTCTCCGTCCAGCTCCTCAACGGCAAGTCCAAGGTCAAGAAGGGCGACCGGCTCGTCACGTTCGGCTCCAGCAAGGACAAGCCGTTCGTGCCGGGGGTGCCGGTCGGCCAGGTCGTCCGGGTCGACCCGTCCAACGGCGGTCTGACCAGGACCATCCAGGTGCGGCCCTTCGTCGGCTTCACCAAGCTCGACATCGTCGGTGTGGTCGTCCAGGCACCCCGCACGGACCCGCGCGACACCGTGCTGCCGCCGAAGCCGCGTGCGACCCCGACGCCCACCGTCACCGTCACGGTCACCCCCTCGGCCAACGCCGACGGTACGAACACCGTGCCGAACGGCGGCGTGCAGAGCAACGCGCCCGATCTCACCACCGACGACGCCGCCGTACGGCCCCAGAACAACGCGGGCGATCCACCGGGCGACGGCGACGACCCGTACGACGAGCAGGAATAGAGCTGATCCCCATGCGTATCAACCGGATTCTGCTCTCGACCGCCCTGGTCGTGGTCGCCCTCGTCGTCCAGGTGTCGGTCCTCGCCCGGCTTCATCTGCCCGGCGCCGTGCCCGACCTCATGCTCCTCGTCGTCCTCGCTCTCGCCTTCGTGTACGGGCACACGGCCGGCGCCTTCATCGGCTTCGGGGCCGGCCTGCTGACCGACCTCGCGCCGCCCGCCGACCACGCGGCCGGCCGCTACGCGCTGGTGCTCTGCGTGATCGGTTACGCGGCGGGCCTGGTACGCCCGGAGAAGGGCCAGATCAGATCGGCGCTCGCGCCGATGACCGCGGTCGTCGCGGCCGCCGTCGGCTCGACCTTGCTCTACGCGGGCGTCGGCGCGCTCGTCGGTGACACCGCCGCCCGCCATGTGGGTCTCGGCAGCCTGCTGTTCACCGCCGCTGTCTACGATCTGCTGCTGGCGCCGTTCGTGGTCCCGCTGGTCATGTGGCTCGCCAGACGCGCCGACAACGACCCGCTCGCCGAGAGCCAGAAGAACAGCGGGGGCGGCGCGGACGTGGCGGCCGGCTGGCTCGGCGCCGGCACCGGTCTGAAGATCGGCGGCCAGCGCGGCGGCATGCGGATCAAGACGGCACGCAGCCGCGCGGCACGGGCCGGACGTATCAAGGGGGTCAAACGACTGTGAGCAACATTCCGGAGACCGGGCGTACCCCCCGGGTACAGATCCGGCTGATCGTTATTCAGGTCCTCGTCTTCTCCCTGCTGCTCACCCTCGGCGGCCGGCTCTGGTACCTCCAGGTGCGCAACGGCCAGGAGTACACGGACGAGGCCAAGAACAACCACGTACAGCAGGTCGTCCAGCCGGCCGTCCGCGGCTCGATCCTCGACAACAAGGGCGTGCCCCTCGCCGACAACGAGACCCGTCTCGTCGTGTCGGCCAGCCGCACCGACCTGATGAAGATGCCGGACGACGGCAAGGCCGTACTGACCCGGCTCGCCGGTGTCCTCGGGATGAAGCCGGCCGACGTCATCCAGAAGGTCAGGCTCTGCGACGCGAAGACCCCGCAGCCCTGCTGGAACGGCTCGCCCTACCAGCCGATCCCGGTCACCACCGAGGCCACCACCCAGCAGGCGCTGCAGATCCGCGAGCGCACCGAGGACTTCCCCGGCATCACCGCAGAACCGACCGCGCTGCGCCGCTACCCGGCGCCCGCAGGGGCCAACGCCTCGCAGGAGCTGGGCTACCTCGGCCCGGTCACCGACGACGAGGTGGCGGGCTCGGAGAAGACGGACAACCCGCTGCTGCGCTCCGACTCGGTCGGCAGGGCGGGTCTGGAGAACAGCTACGACCAGCAGTTGCGCGGCAAGTCGGGGGTGACCCGCTACGAGGTGGACAACCTCGGCCGGGTCATCGGCAAGGCCGGCGCGACACCCGCGGTGCCCGGCAGCAATCTGGTCACGAGCATCGACTCGCGGATCCAGGCGCTGACCGAGAAGGAACTCGCGGCGGCCATGAAGACCCTGCGCAAGACCTGGGACTCGGTCACCAACAGCTACTACAAGGCCGACTCGGGCGCCGCCGTCGTGATGGACGTGCACACCGGGCGGGTCATCGCGATGGCCAGCGCGCCGACGTTCGACCCGAACGTGTGGGCCGGCGGCATCTCCGCCAAGAACTACAAGAAGCTCACCAAGGCGTCGTCCAACTATCCGCTGCTGAACCGCGCCATACAGGGTCAGTCGGCCCCGGGATCGACCTTCAAGGTCATCTCGACCAGCGCGGCCATCAACGCCGGATACGCGCCGGACGGCGGCTACCCCTGCACCTCGTCGATGACCATCGGCAACCGCGAGTTCAAGAACTTCGAGGGCGAGAACTTCGGCGACATCAGCATCGGCAGGGCCCTTGAGGTCTCCTGCGACACCGTCTTCTACTACCTGGCCTACGACCAGTGGAAGAAGGACGGCGGCAACAACCCGAAGCACCCCAAGGACTACTTCTTCAAGACGGCCCACCAGTTCGGGCTCGGCAAGAAGACCGGGATCGACCTGCCCAACGAGGTCAAGGGCCGGGTGCCCGACCGCCAGTGGAAGCAGGCGTACTGGGAGGCCAACAAGGCTCTGTGGTGCAAGCAGGGCAAGAAGGACGGCAACTACGTCCAGCAGATCGAGTTCGAGAACTGCGTGGACGGCAACAGGGTGCGCGCCGGTGACTCCGTCAACTACGCGATCGGCCAGGGCGACACGCTGCTGACCCCGATCCAGGAGGCCGTGATCTACTCCGCCATCGCCAACGGCGGCACGATGTACCAGCCGTCACTCGGCCGGGCCATCGTCAGCGCCGACGGCAAGAAGGTGCAGGAGATCAAGCCGGAGGTGGCGGGCAAGCTGCCGGACAGCAAGCAGACCCTGGCGTACATGAACAAGGCGCTGGAAGGCGTGGTCACCAGCGGTACCGCCGCCTGGCAGTTCGGCGGCTGGCCGCAGGACAAGATCAAGCTGCACGCCAAGACGGGTACGGCGGAGGTCGCCGGCAAGCAGACCACGTCCTGGTTCTCGACCTACACCAAGGACTACGCGATCGTGATGACGATCTCGCAGGGCGGCACCGGCTCCGGCGGTTCGGGTCCCGCCGTCCGCAAGATCTACGAGGCGATGTACGGGATCGACGCCGACGGCAATCTGAATCCGAAGAACGCCCTGATGCCCAAGCCGGTCAAGACGCTCCCCAAGATCCAGCCGGACGGTTCGATCGACGCGCCGACCCTCAAGCCGTACCAGCTGCCGAAGAAGAAGGAGCCGGTCGACCCGACGGCGCCACCGTCGGCGCCCGCCGCCCCCACCGATCCCGGCGGCACCCAGACGGTCGCGGGAGCACCCCTGACACCGGCACGGAGGGACTGACCGATGGCCGGCACAAGTGGCTTCTCCGTCTCCGGATACGGTCCCGAGCGCGGTACGTGGGCCAAGCTCGCCGCCCGCGACTCGCTGGTGCGCAGGCTCGACTGGCCGCTGCTGTTCTCGGCCCTCGCGCTGTCGTTCATCGGCTCGATGCTGGTGTGGTCGGCGACGCGTAACCGCACCCAGCTGAACAACGGCGACCCGTACTACTTCCTCATCCGGCACGTCATGAACACCGGCATCGGGCTCGGCCTGATGATCGCGACGGTCTGGCTGGGCCACCGCACCCTGCGCGGCGCGGTACCGGTGCTGTACGGGCTGTCCGTGGTGCTGATCCTCGCTGTGCTCACGCCGCTCGGCGCCACGATCAACGGCGCGCACGCGTGGATCGTGATCGGCGGCGGCTTCTCGATCCAGCCCTCGGAGTTCGTGAAGATCACCATCCTGCTGGGGATGGCGATGGTGCTGGCGTCCCGGGTGGACGCGGGGGACCAGCCGTATCCGGACCACCGCACGGTCGCCAAGGCGCTCGGCCTCGCCGTCCTGCCGATGGCGATCATCATGCTGATGCCGGACCTCGGTTCGGTGATGGTCATGGCGGTGATCGTGCTCGGCTGTCTGCTGGCCTCCGGCGCCGCCAACCGCTGGGTGCTCGGGCTGATCGGCGCCGGGGTGCTCGGCGCCTTCCTGGTCGCGGCGCTCGGGATCCTCGACGAGTACCAGATCAACCGGTTCGCCGCCTTCGCCAACCCGGACCTCGACCCGGCGGGTGTCGGCTACAACACCAACCAGGCGCGGATCGCGATCGGCTCGGGCGGTCTGACCGGCACGGGGCTCTTCCACGGCTCGCAGACCACCGGGCAGTTCGTGCCCGAGCAGCAGACCGACTTCGTCTTCACCGTCGCCGGTGAGGAACTGGGCTTCCTCGGTGCCGGTCTGATACTGCTGCTGCTCGGCGTCGTGCTGTGGCGCGCCTGCCGGATCGCCCGCGAGACGACGGAGCTGTACGGCACGGTCGTCGCCGCCGGGATCATCGCCTGGTTCGGTTTCCAGGCGTTCGAGAACATCGGGATGACGCTCGGGATCATGCCGGTGGCGGGGCTGCCGCTGCCTTTTGTCTCGTACGGGGGCTCGTCGATGTTCGCGGTCTGGATCGCGGTGGGACTGCTCCAGTCGATCAGAGTGCAGAGACCGATGTCCGCCTAGCGACACCGCCCCATGTGATCCGCCTCGCCCGCGCCGCCACCGTCATCGGTGGCGGCGCGGGCGATTAGGCATGGTTATCGCGGTTAGGTTCCCTATATGGCGGACACCAAGCGCGAGATCGAACGGAAGTACGAACTCCCCGAGCTGCCGGACGCCGAAGGACCTGCCGGGCTCCCGGACCTGACCCGGGCCCGCGGCGTCGCGTCCGTCCTCGCCGAGGGGGTCGTCGAACTCGACGCCGTCTACTACGACACCGCCGACCAGCGCCTCGCGGCCGGCCGGCTCACGCTGCGCCGTAGAGAGGGCGGCGACGACGCGGGCTGGCATCTCAAGTTCCCCGTCGCGACCGGGATACGCGACGAGCTGCGGGCACCGCTGGGCGACACCGTCCCCGACGAACTGGTGGCGCTCGCGAGCTCCCGTAGCCTCGGCGCCCCGCTCGTCCCCGTCGTCAGGCTGCGGACCGCCCGGGACGTCAGCCAGCTGTACGCGGCCGACGGTGAACGGCTGGCCGAGGTGAGCGTCGACACCGTACGCGCCGAGCGCCTCGCCGGAGCCGTGGCAGGACACCCGGCCACCGCCGCCTGGACCGAGGTCGAGGTCGAACTGGCCGAAGGCGCCGACCCGGCCGTCCTCGACGCCGTCGAGAAGAAGCTCCGCAAGGCGGGCCTGCGCCCGGCGGTGGCGCCGTCCAAACTCAGCAGGGCGCTCCAGGAGACCGCGCCGGCGGCACGCGCCGCCACGGGGCCGTCCGGGACCGCGGGCGATCACGTCCTCGCGTATCTGCGTGCCCAGATCGAGGCGATCGTCACCCAGGACCCCGCCGTCCGCCGCGACCTGCCCGACTCCGTCCACCAGCTGCGGGTCGCCACCCGCAGGCTGCGCTCCGCCTTCCGCAGCTACCGGAAGGTGCTCGACCGGTCGGTCACCGACCCGATCGGCACGGAGCTGCGCTGGCTCGCCGGCGAGCTGGGCGTCGACCGGGACAACGAGGTGCTGACCCAGCGGCTCTCCGCCCACATCGACGACGTACCGAGGACCCTGCTGCTCGGCCCGGTGGAGAGCAGGCTGCGGATCTGGAGCGTCGCCCGGCGCTCCGGCTCCCGCGAGCGCACCCTCGCCGTACTCGACAGCGAGCGCTACCGCACGCTGCTGACCGCCCTGGACGCGCTGCTCACCGAACCCCCGCTGCGCAAGGGCGCCGAGCGGACCCCCGGCACGGTGCTGCCGCGGGCGCTGCTGAAGGACTACGCCCGGCTGGCCCGCCGTACCGAGCACGCGCTGTCCCTCGCCCCGGGCGAGGAGCGCGACGTGGCGCTGCACAGCGCCCGCAAGGCGGCCAAGCGCGCCCGGTACGCGGCCGAGGCGGCGACCCCGGCCCTCGGCAAGCCGGCCGACCGGTTCCGCAAGCGCGTGAAGGACGTGCAGAGCACGCTCGGCGACCACCAGGACAGCGTCGTCGCACGTGAGACGCTGCGCGAGATCGGCATAGCGGCGCACGCCGCCGGTGAGACCGCCTTCACGTGGGGCCTCCTGTACGGCGAGGAGGAGGCGCGCTCGGCCGCGCTGGAGCGTGAACTGACCGTGGTCTGGGCCGAGTCGTCCCGCAGGAAATGGCGGTCGGCGCTGACGGGCTGAGCACCGGGGTAGTCTGGATGGCCGTCCCCGACAGTCCGTGCGCCCAGCTCTGAGAGATCTGCCTGATGCCTGCCGAATCGGTCTTCCCCCAGCTTGAAGCCCTTCTCCCGCATGTGCAGAAGCCGATCCAATACGTCGGCGGCGAGCTCAACTCCACGGTCAAGCCGTGGGACTCCTGCGACGTCCGGTGGGCACTGATGTACCCGGACGCGTACGAGGTCGGGCTGCCCAACCAGGGCGTCATGATCCTCTACGAGGTGCTGAACGAGCGCGAGGGCGTGCTCGCCGAGCGCACGTACAGCGTGTGGCCCGACCTCGAAGAGCTGATGCGCGAGCATCACGTCCCGCAGTTCACCGTGGACTCGCACCGCCCCGTCGGCGCCTTCGACGTCTTCGGTCTCAGCTTCTCCACCGAGCTCGGCTACACGAACATGCTGACGGCCCTGGACCTGGCGGGCATCCCGCTCAACGCCGCCGACCGGACCGTGGACCACCCGATCGTGCTGGCCGGCGGGCACGCCGCCTTCAACCCCGAGCCGATCGCCGAGTTCATCGACTGCGCCGTGATCGGCGACGGCGAGCAGGCCGTCCTGGAGATCACCGAGATCGTCCGCGCCTGGAAGGCGGAGGGCCGCCCCGGTGGCCGCGAGGGCGTACTGCTGCGGCTGGCGAAGACCGGCGGGGTGTACGTGCCGGGCTTCTACGACGTCGAGTACCTGCCCGACGGGCGCATCGGCCGCGTTGTACCGAACAGGTCGGGCGTGCCGTGGCGGGTCTCCAAGCACACGGTCATGGACCTCGACGAGTGGCCGTACCCGAAGCAGCCGCTCGTGCCGCTCGCCGAGACCGTGCACGAGCGGATGTCGGTGGAGATCTTCCGCGGCTGCACCCGGGGCTGCCGCTTCTGCCAGGCCGGCATGATCACCCGCCCGGTGCGCGAGCGCAGCATCACCGGGATCGGCGAGATGGTCGAGAAGGGCCTGAAGGCCACCGGCTTCGAGGAGGTCGGCCTGCTGTCGCTCTCCTCCGCCGACCACAGCGAGATCGGCGACATCGCCAAGGGCCTCGCCGACCGGTACGAGGAGGACAAGGTCGGTCTCTCCCTGCCCTCGACCCGGGTCGACGCCTTCAACGTCGACCTGGCCAACGAGCTGACCAGGAACGGCCGCAGGTCGGGTCTGACCTTCGCCCCGGAGGGCGGCTCGGAGCGGCTGCGCAAGGTCATCAACAAGATGGTCTCGGAAGAGGACCTGATCCGTACGGTCTCCACGGCGTACGGCAACGGCTGGCGCCAGGTGAAGCTCTACTTCATGTGCGGGCTGCCCACCGAGACCGACGAGGACGTGCTGCAGATCGGCGACATGGCGGTCAAGGTCATCGCCGAGGGCCGGCAGGTCTCCGGGCAGAACGACATCCGCTGCACGGTCTCCATCGGCGGCTTCGTACCCAAGCCGCACACCCCGTTCCAGTGGGCGCCGCAGCTCTCGGCGGAGGAGACCGACGCCCGGCTGAAGAAGCTGCGCGACAAGATCCACGCCGACAAGAAGTACGGCCGCTCCATCGGCTTCCGCTACCACGACGGCAAGCCCGGCATCGTCGAGGGCCTGCTCTCCCGCGGCGACCGTCGCACCGGCGCCGTGATCCGCGCGGTCTACGAGGACGGCGGCCGTTTCGACGGCTGGCGTGAGCACTTCAGCTACGACCGCTGGATGGCCTGCGCCGAGAAGACGCTCCCGCACTTCGGCGTGGACGTCGCCTGGTACACCACCCGCGAGCGCACCTACGAAGAGGTGCTGCCCTGGGACCACCTGGACTCCGGCCTGGACAAGGACTGGCTCTGGGAGGACTGGCAGGACGCGCTGGACGAGACAGAGGTGGACGACTGCCGCTGGACCCCGTGCTTCGACTGCGGCGTCTGCCCGCAGCTGGACACCGAGATCCAGATCGGCCCGACGGGCAAGAAGCTGCTGCCCCTCACGGTCGTCAAGTAGCGGCTTCACCGGCGCCACCGCGGGGTGTCATTCCGCGGTGGGCAGGCCGGTGAGGAACATGTGGATCATCAGGTCGTAGGTGTCGTCCAGCTTCTCCGGGAGGCCGAACGCGCCCTCGGCCTCCAGGAGCGCGAAGCCGTGGACCGTGGCGCGCAGGCAGCGGACCGCGTGGATGGCGGCCGAGTCCGACAGGCCGTAGGCGCGCAGGGTGGCCAGCATGATGTCGATCAGCCGCATGCCGGCGTCGGCGGTCGCCGGGTCGGGGGCCTGGTTGAGCGCCGCGTAGCGGTGCGGGTGGCGTACGACGTACTGGCGCCAGGCGAGCATCAGCGCGCGGGTGGCCTCGTCGGCCGAGCGGCCGAGTACCGCGTGGCCGATCTCGTCGGCGATCTCGGTCATGATCCGTGCGGACATGAGCTGGCGCAGCTCCGCGAGGCTGCGTACGTGCTTGTAGAGGGACGGGGTCGCGACGCCCGCGCGGGACGCGACCGCCGAGAGGGTCAGGGCCGCGAGGCCGTTCTCGTCGAGGAGGTTCATCGCGACCTCGACGACCGCGTCGGCGGAGAGGGAGGCCCTAGGCACGCGCGCCCTCCTTGAGGAAGGCGAGGATGTCGGCGGCGACGGCGTCGGGGAACTGCGCGTGGGCGTAGTGGCCCGCGCCTTCGATCATCGTGAGGCTGCCGAGCCCGGCGGGCAGCGCGGCCACGATGGCCTCGCCCTCGGCCTTCGGGTCGGCCCAGTCGGGGTCGAGGGTGCCTTCGACGATCAGCGTCGGGCAGCGGACCGAGCCGAGCGCGGCGCCGGCGTCCTTCGGCGCCGACATGCCCATCTTGGCGACCACGGCCATCCGGCCCGGCCTGCGCAGATCGGCCTCGACGGAGGCGATGTGCTCGGCGTACCCGGCCGGCTTGACGCCCGGGTAGGCGTGGTCGAGGTAGCGCTTCCAGGCGCCGACACTGCGGAACAGGCCGGTGGCCGTGAGCAGGGACAGGCCCTTGCGGTAGCGGCCGTTGGAGACGAGCGCGCCCAGGTCCATCTTCTGAGCGCGGGTGAACGGGCCGATCTCGACGACCGCGCTGACCAGCTCCGGCTCCTGGGCCGCCGCGACGGTCGCCGCGCCGCCGGCGAACGAGTGGCCCACGATCACGGCCGGGCCGCCGCCGAGGTGCCGGACCAGGGCGAGGATGTCGCCCGCGGCGTCGGTGCGGGTGTACGAGTCCCAGCCGGTGCTGGACTCGCCGTGGCCGCGCTGGTCGAAGGAGGCGACCCGGTGGCCGGCCGCCACGAGCAGGTCGGTCAGCGCCCGGAAGGCCGACCTGTTGTCGCCCATTCCGTGGGCGAGCACGATCAGCCCGCCCTCTCCGGACACGTCGTACGCGAGCTGTCCGCCGTCGAGCTTCAGGAACTCCGTCATGGTCACTCCCTGGTTGGTTAAGGTGTGTAGCCATTAAGCTAATGTCATTAGCCAGGCGTGTCAACACCCCTTCCTGCACAATGAGGCGATGCCGCACCTCATCGCCCCCGACGTCCGGATCCACCGCTCCTTCCTCGACGCGATGCAGGAGTTCGTGGAGGAGGGCGCCGACGAACGGTCGCTGCTCGTCCACGAGATGGAGGAGTACGCCGACACCTGGCACAGACCCGAGGTCTTCGCGCGGTACGTGGCCGGGCTCAACGCCGAGCCGCTGGAGGAGACCCCGCGCGTCGCGGGATGGGTGCCGATGACCACGGTCTGGTACGTCGAGGGCGACACCTTCCTCGGCCGGCTCTCCGTCCGGCACCGGCTCAACCGGTTCCTGGCCGAGGTCGGCGGTCACATCGGGTACGCCGTACGTCCGAGCGCCCGCAGGCGGGGGCACGCGACCGCGATGCTGCGTGGCTCGCTGCCCGTCGCGCACCGGCTCGGCATCGAGTCGGCGCTGGTCACCTGCGACACCACGAACATCGCCTCACGGCGGGTGATCGAGGCCGCGGGCGGTGTGCTGGAGGACCAGCGGGCCGGAAAGCTGCGCTTCTGGATCCGAACAGGCGTCTAAGGCGTCCTTGGTGGCATGGACCTCGACAAGCCGCCGCAGACGCGCGCGAACCGCCGGCCGCCGGAGCCGTACGAAGGCGGCGAGGGCTGTCTGACCGCGGCCGTGCGGATCCCGGTCCGGATCGTGGTGCTGGTGCTCGTCGTGCCCGTCCGGATGATCTGGGACCTCCTGGCGGTCGGCGCCCGGCTGCTGGGGCGCACGCTCGGCACGCTCGGGCACGTGCTGATCGAGGTCCCGCTGGTCTGGCTCTACGAGAAGCTGCTGACACCCCTCGGGCGCGGGCTGCTGTGGCTGATGGTGGCGCTGTGGCGGTACGCGCTGGTGCCGGTGGTCTACTACGGGCTGGTGGTGCCCGTGGTGTGGGTCTGCCGCGAGGTGCTCGCCCCGGCGGGCCGTGGCATCGGCGGCGCGCTGGGCTGGCTCTACGAGACGTTGCTCACGCCGCTCGGCCACGGGATGGGGTGGCTGGGGACGGCGCTGCTGGTGTGGCCGTGGGTGGCGCTGTGGCGGTACGTGCTGGTACCGCTGGTGTACTACGGGCTGGTGGTGCCCGTCGCGTGGACGTACCGCGACGTGCTCACCCCCGTCGGCCACGGCATCGCCTGGGTGCTGGCGGGCATCGGCCGGGGCCTGGTGTTCCTCGCGCGCGCCGGGTGGGCCGCCGTCGTATGGCTCGTACTCGTCCTGCTGGTCGCGCCCCTCGGCTGGCTGTACCGCAGGATCCTGGCACCGGTGGGGCGCGAGATCGGCGCGGCCCTCGCCTTCGGCTGGCGGGCCGCCGGGTACGTGTCGCACGCTGTGGGCCGCGCTCTCGCCTGGCTGGCCTGGCACGTTGTCGGCCGGCCGGCGCGCTGGACGTACCGGTACGTGTGCACGCCGGTGGGTCACTGGATACGCGGCAGCGTCCTCGCCCCGGCGAAGGCGGCGTCGCTCGCCGCCGGCCGGGCGGCGCGCGAGACGTTCCGCGGCGCGCGGCAGAGCGTGCGGCAGGCGCGGAAGGACGCGTGGCGGGTACTCGCCGGACCGCCCGGGAAGCCGGGACCTCGGGAACCGAATGAGGACCGTACGCGTACTCTGGGTAGTACAACGACTGTCCCCGGCGCGGTGCCCGCACCCGAAGTGTCCCTGAGCGATCAGGGCTAGCGCCTTCATCGAGGAGAGAACCACTGGGCAAGCGACAGCCCGAAGGCCCGCCGCCCGCACCGACGGTGCAGCGCATCAGACTGCGCTACACCAAGCGCGGTCGCCTCCGGTTCACCAGCCACCGCGACTTCCAGCGCGCCTTCGAGCGGGCACTGCGCCGTGCCGAGGTGCCGATGGCGTACTCGGCGGGATTCACTCCGCACCCCAAGGTGTCGTACGCCAATGCCGCACCCACCGGCACGGGCAGCGAGGCCGAGTTCCTGGAGATCGCCCTGGCCGACCGTCGCGACCCCGAGGAGCTGCGGGCCCTGCTGGACGCTTCACTGCCGGCGGGGCTGGACATCACCGACGCCGTCGAGGCCAGTACCTCGGGCCTCGCCGACCGGCTGACCGCTTCCGTATGGGAGCTGCGGCTGGTCGGCGTGGAGCCGCAGGAGGCGGGACACGCCGTGTCCGCCTTCCTCGCGGCCGAGACGGTCGAAGTGACCCGGCTGATGAAGAACGGCGTCCGCACCTTCGACGCCCGCAGCGCCGTGGCAGGCCTCGAAGTGGTCGACGAGTCGGCCACCGCACCGGCCGATAGGCCGCAGGACACGCCCTGTGCGATACTGCGGCTGGTGGTTCGGCACCTGACACCTGCCGTTCGACCCGACGACGTCCTGTCCGGTCTCCGAGCTGTGGCCGACCTGGCGCCGCCGGTCCCCGCAGCGGTGACCAGGCTGGCGCAGGGGCTCTTCGACGAGGAGTCCGGCAGTGTGACCGACCCGCTCGCGCCCGACCGCGAGGCAGTCCTGGCCGGCCCTTCCAAGGCCGCCGGACCCGCCGCCGCGAAGGCGCCGGAAGGTGCAGGTTCCGCGTAGGGCGGTCGTTGTAGCGCAGCCCTGGCATCCGGGAGCCACCTGGGCCGGGCGGCGCGCAGACCAGAAGACTTTCGCCAGGCCGTACGTAACCGCGTAGGGAACCGGCGAGCCAGACACAGCAGCTCCCGTGCGGCGCCCGCGCCCCGGACGGCGGCAATCCGCGCATCGCGCGGGCCGCGGCCGGACCGGAATCAGGCGCGGCGCCCGGGAGCGTGACGGGAGAACCGCCCGCATGCCCATTGACTCGACTTCGCCCGGTAACGCCGGGAACGAGAACAGCGAGAACGACAACAACACCCCCAGCGACACGCTGCCGCCGCGGCGCAGGCGCCGCGCGGCTTCCCGCCCCGCGGGACCGCCGTCCGGGACGGCCTCGGCCGCCGAGGCGACCGGCGCGAGCGTGTCCGAGACCGTGCCGCCAGCGGCGGGCGACCAGCCCGGCGAGAATCCGGCGGCTCCCGCGGCCGAGGAGACACCCGCGCCGCGTGCCCGGCGCCGAGCCACCCGTAAGGCAGCGGCTCCCGAACCGGTCGCCGAGCCCGCCGCCGAGCAGGCCGTGAGCCAGCCCGCAGCGGTCGACAGCGCCGCCGAGCAGCCCGCTTCGGACAGCGCCGACGAGACACCGGCGCCGCGCGCCAGGCGCCGCGCGACCCGTAAGACGGCGGCCCCGGCCGCCGCTGCCGACACCGTCGCCGAGCAGGCCGAAGAGACGGCCGCCACGAAGGCCCCGGCGGAAGCCGCCGAAGCTCCGGCCGAGGCCCCCGCGCCGCGTGCCCGGCGCCGTGCCACCCGTAAGACAGCGGCGCCCGAGGTGACCGCCGAGCCGGCGGAGCCCGTGGTGACGGCGGAGATCGCCGAGCCCGCGCCCGCCGCCGAGGAGAGCGCCGAAGAGGCCGCTCCCGCGCCGCGTGCCCGGCGCCGCGCCACCCGCAGGGCCACCGCGCCCGCCGGTGCGCCGCAGCCGGAGGAGAGCGCCGCCGCAGGCGAGAGCGTCGCGGCGGGCGAGAGCCTGCCCGAGGACGCCGTGGCGCAGATCAGCGCCGACGCACCGCAGGTCGAGGCGGCCAGCAAGGCCGCCACCCGTGGCCGTACGCGCCGCAGGGCCGCGGCCCCCGAGACCAGCCCCGAGCCCGCCGCCGAGTCCGTGACGCCCGCAGCGGCGCCGGCGAAGGCCGCGCCGGCGAAGGCCGCGCCCGCCAGGGAGACCGAGGCGGCGCCCGAGCGTTCGCGCCGGCGCTCCGCCCGGCCCGCGGTGGCCGTCTTCCAGGCCCCCGTCTTCACCGAGCCGATGTTCCAGACCCCGGAGACCGCTGCGGCAGCCGCCGCGGCGGGCGGTTCGGACGACGAGCCCACGGACGAGCACGACGAGGCGGCCCGGACACCGGCCGCCGCCACCCCCGAACCCGCCGCCGAGCCGTCGGGCCGCCGCAGCAGGCGCCGCCGCCGTGGTGAGGCCGCCGCCGAGCCGGTGGAGGCCCCGCAGCCCGTCCAGGAGACGCCGCAGGAGCCCGTGGACGAAGCGGGCGACGAGGACGAGCAGGCCCAGGACGCCGACGACACCGACGAGTACGAGGACCGCCCGTCGCGCCGCCGCCGCAGGGGCGGCCGTCGCCGCCGTCGCGGTGAGGCAGCCGACGCGGACGAGTCGCAGGACGAGCAGTCGGACGACCACGCGGACCACGCGGACCGGACGGACCACGCCGACGACGGCGGACGTTCCGACCGCGCCGAGCAGTCCGACGAAGCGGACGACCACGACGAGCCCGACGACAACGACGACCACGACGCCGAATCCTCCGGTGGCGGCTCGTCCAGCAGCAGGCGCAGGCGTCGTCGCCGTCGCCGCAGCGGTGACGGCGGTGGCGAGGCCGAGAGCGGCAACGGCGCCGACGACCCCGAGCGCACCGTCGTCAAGGTCCGCGAGCCGCGCAAGAAGGAAGAGCGCGAACGCGACAGGGAGCACAGCACCAGCTCGGACGAGGTGCAGTCCATCAAGGGCTCGACCCGTCTGGAGGCCAAGAAGCAGCGCCGCCGCGAAGGCCGCGAGCAGGGCCGCCGCCGGGTGCCGATCATCACCGAGGCGGAGTTCCTCGCCCGCCGCGAGGCCGTCGAGCGCGTCATGGTCGTCCGCCAGAACGGCGAGCGCACCCAGATCGGCGTCCTTGAGGACAACGTGCTCGTGGAGCACTACGTCAACAAGGAGCAGGCCACCAGCTACGTCGGCAACGTCTACCTGGGCAAGGTGCAGAACGTACTGCCGTCCATGGAGGCCGCCTTCGTCGACATCGGCAAGGGACGCAACGCCGTCCTGTACGCCGGTGAGGTCAACTTCGAGGCGCTGGGCATGGCCAACGGCCCGCGCCGTATCGAGACCGCGCTCAAGTCGGGCCAGTCGGTCCTCGTCCAGGTGACGAAGGACCCGATCGGCCACAAGGGCGCGCGTCTGACGAGCCAGGTGTCGCTGCCTGGCCGCTACCTCGTCTACGTGCCCGAGGGCTCGATGACCGGGATCAGCCGCAAGCTGCCCGACACCGAGCGCTCCCGGCTCAAGACGATCCTCAAGAAGATCGTCCCCGAGGACGCGGGCGTCATCGTCCGTACCGCCGCCGAGGGCGCCAGCGAGGACGAGCTGCGCCGCGACGTCGAGCGGCTGCAGGGCCAGTGGGAAGAGATCAAGAAGAAGACGAAGGGCGGCGGCAACGCCCCCACGCTGCTCTACGGCGAGCCGGACATGACCGTCCGGGTCGTCCGCGACATCTTCAACGAGGACTTCACCAAGGTCATCGTCAGCGGCGACGAGGCGTGGGAGACGATCCACGGCTACGTCGAGCACGTCGCCCCCGACCTCACCGACCGGCTGACGCGCTGGACGAGCGAGGTGGACGTCTTCGCGACGTACCGCATCGACGAGCAGCTGATGAAGGCGCTCGACCGCAAGGTCTGGCTGCCGAGCGGTGGTTCGCTGGTGATCGACAAGACCGAGGCCATGGTCGTGGTCGACGTCAACACCGGCAAGTTCACCGGCCAGGGCGGCAACCTGGAGGAGACCGTCACCAGGAACAACCTGGAGGCGGCCGAGGAGATCGTCCGCCAGCTGCGCCTGCGTGACCTGGGCGGCATCGTCGTCATCGACTTCATCGACATGGTGCTGGAGTCCAACAGGGACCTGGTGCTGCGCCGGCTGCTCGAATGCCTCGGCAGGGACCGTACGAAGCACCAGGTCGCCGAGGTGACCTCGCTGGGCCTGGTCCAGATGACCCGTAAGCGGGTCGGCCAGGGGCTGCTGGAGTCGTTCTCCGAGACCTGCGTGCACTGCAACGGCCGTGGCGTCATCGTCCACATGGAGATGCCGACGGCGTCCGGTGGCGGCGGCAACGGCAAGCGCTCCAAGAAGCGCGGCCGTGGCGGTTCCTCGGGTGCGGACCACGACCACGAGCACGAGTACACGGACGTCCTGACCGAGCCCGAGCTGGAGACGGAGTCCGAGGCCGAGCTGGCCGCCGAGGTGGCGACCCCGGTCCCGTTCGCCGAGCCCGAGTTCGCGCCGGACGAGGAACTGTTCAACAGCGTGGCCGAGGCGGAGGCTTCGGCGCGTGGCCGCGGCCGCCGCAGGGCGTCCCGCAAGGCGTCGGCCCCGGCCGGTTCGCCGCGGACGGCCGAGCCGGTGGAGGCCGAGGTCGTCACCGAGCCCCCGGCCCCGGTGGCCCCCGTGGCCGACGTCGAGCCGGAGGCTCCCGCCGAGGAGCCGGCGCCGCGCGGCCGTGGCCGCCGCAGGGCGACGCGTAAGGCGACGGCCCCGGCCGGTTCGCCGAAGGCGGCGGACGCCGAGACGGCCGCCGAGGTGGTCGTCCCGGTCGTGGCCGAGGAGCCCGCCCCGGCGGCTCCGGAAGCCCCCGTGGCCGCTCCCGAGGCCGAGGAGGCCCCCGTGGCCGCCCCGCCGAGGGCCCGCCGCCGCGCGACCCGCAAGGCCACCGCACCCGCCGGCTCGCCCTCGGGCGCCGAGGAAGCGGCGGTCGTGGTGGTGGCAGCGTCGACCGAGCCCACGCCGGAAGCCGAACCCGCAGGCGTCGCCGCAGCCGAGTCCGAGGCTCCGGCCGCGGCCCCGGCCAAGAAGACGGCCCGCAAGGCCACGGCGAAGAAGGCCCCGGCGAAGAAGGCCGCCGCCAAGAAGACGACGACGGCCAAGAAGGCGGCGACCAAGAAGACGACCGTCAAGAAGACGGCCAAGTCGGCGTCGAAGAAGACCTCGGCGGCCGAGCAGACGTCGTCACCGAGCGTGTCAGCACCGACCGAAGACTGAGCCTTCGGTAGTACCTCCCCGGTGCCCCGTCCTGTCACATACAGGGCGGGGCACCGTTCTGTTTCGGGCGAACTGCGAGTTGTCAGTGGGGGCGGCGGGAGTTGAGGCGGGCTGCCTGGCGGGTCAGGTGGGTGCGTTCCGCCAGGGTGGGGGCCTTCTTCGCGGCCTCCGCGTAGAGCTTTGCCGCCGTGGTCAGGTCGCCGTCGCGTTCGTGGAGGTACGCGGCCACCGCGGTGTGGCGGGGGAGTGTGTCGTCCAGTGCATCGAGCGCCGCCAGGCCCGCGCGGGGGCCGTCCGCCTCGCCCACGGCGACCGCGCGGTTGAGGCGGACGACCGGGCTGTCGGTCAGCGCGGCGAGTTCGTCGTACCACTCCACGATCTGCACCCAGTCGGTCTCCTCGGCCGTGCGCGCGTCCGCGTGGAGCGCCGCGATGGCCGCCTGCGCCTGGAACTCGCCCAACCGGTCGCGCGCGAGGGCCGTCTGCAGGATCTCGACGCCCTCGGCGATCGACCTGGTGTCCCAGCGGCCACGGTCCTGCTCGGCCAACGGCACCAGGCTGCCGTCGGCGGCGGTCCTGGCGGCGCGGCGGGCGTGGTGGAGCAGCATCAGCGCGAGCAGCCCCGCCACCTCGGGGTGGTCGATCCCCGCCGCGAGCTGCCGGGTGAGCCGGATCGCCTCGGCGGCGAGGTCGACGTCGCCCGAGTAGCCCTCGTTGAAGACCAGGTAGAGGACACGCAGCACCGTCGCGACATCGCCGGGCTGGTCGAACCGTACGCCGGAGACCGTGCGCTTGGCCCGGCTGATGCGCTGCGCCATGGTCGCCTCGGGCACGAGGTACGCCTGGGCGATCTGGCGTGTGGTGAGCCCGCCGACGGCGCGCAGGGTGAGCGCGACGGCGGACGACGGTGTCAGCGACGGGTGGGCGCACAGGAAGTAGAGCTGGAGCGAGTCGTCCACCTCCGGCGCGGGCCCGGGCGCCGGTTCTTCGTCCACGACGTTCTCGCGCCGGCGGCGGGCGGTGTCCGCCCGCGTCGCGTCGAGGAACCGGCGCCACGCCACGGTGACCAGCCAGCCCTTCGCGTCGCGCGGAGGATCGGCCGGCCAGACGCGTACCGCCTCGACCAGCGCGTCCTGTACGGCGTCCTCGGCCGCCGCGAAGTCGGCTCCGCGGCGGACGAGGATGCCGAGGACGCTCGGCGTCAGGCTCCGGAGCAGTACCTCGTTCACGTACGGCTCACTCCGTGACGGTGGGTGCCGCGCCCAGGAACGGGCGCAGTTCGAGCCACTCGTGGATCGGCTTCCCGCCCGCCCCGGGCGCGGCCGACAGCTCCCCGGCCAGCTCGACGGCGCGCTCGTAGCTGTCGACGTCGATCACCATCCAGCCGGCGATGAGGTCCTTGGTCTCGGCGAACGGACCGTCGGTGACGGGCGGACGCCCCTCGCCGCCGTACTGGACGAACGTCCCCTTGGGGGAGAGCGCCTGGCTGTCGACGAACTCGCCGGTCTCCTCAAGACGGGCCGCGAAGTCCTTCATGTACTGGACGTGGTCGATGACCTCGTCCGGCGTCCACTTCTCCATGGGAACGTCGTTGACCGCGGCCGGAGCGCCACGGTAATGCTTGAGCAGCAGGTACTTGGCCATGATGGTTCTCCTCGGTGCCGGCGTGCGACCCATTCTGGTCGCGTTCACAGCAGGGACGGAGCGGGCCACGGGTTCTCGACATGGTCGCGCGAGAAAATTGTTCTGGGGTGCGGCGGGTGGAACGGATCTTGGTGGTGGGGGTCACCGGCGCGGGCAAATCGACGCTCGCCCGAGCGCTGGCCGGCCGTCTGGACCTGACCTACCACGAGATGGACGCGCTCCACTTCACGGGCCCCGACTGGGCGACGAACGAGACGTTCGCCGAAGACGTGTCACGGCTCACCGCCGGGTCCCGCTGGATCGTGGACTCCCTCGGCTACCCGGAGGTCCGTGACCTGCTGTGGGACCGGGCCGACACGGTCGTCTGGCTCGACTATCCGAAGCGCGCCATCATGCCCCGCGTCCTGCGCCGGTCGCTGCGCCGCACCGTCACGCGCGAGCGGATCTTCGGCGGCAACAGGGAAACGTGGAGGGGCTGGCTGAGCCGCGAACACCCGGTGTGGTGGGCCTGGTCCCAACACGCCCCGCGCCGCGCCGAAATCCACCGCCGCGCAAGCGATCCCCGCTTCGCCCCGCTCGCCGTCCACCGCTTCGGCCACCCGGACGAGACGGCGGCGTGGCTGGCGGCGCTCTGACCGACTGCCGGAGCGGCGGGTGTCAGTCCGGGAGGTTCAGGTCCGTCAGTACGTACGTGATGTCCAGGCCCGTCGTCAGGTAGTGCTCGAACAGGCCGTTGTTGAACGCCCACGACGAGCGGCGGCGGCGGATCAGGTCGATTGCTTCTTCGGCCTCCAGGCCGTCCAGCTCCATCAGCGTCTGGGCCACGATCAGGCCGGACCTGTTGTAGCCCGAGTAGCAGCGGACGAGGGCGGTCCTGCCGTCGCGTACCGCGTCCGCCGTCGTCGTGGCCAGGGTCTGCACCGTGCGGATCTGGGGCGGGGTGAGGGAGGCGTCGGGGATCTCGCCGACCAGGTGGTCCACGCCCGGGTCGGGGCCGTGGTCCGGGCGGGTGAAGGCGCTGACGACCAGGTCGAACTCGTCCGTGACCACCACGGGCCGCAGCAGGCCCGTGGTGTCCGTCCAGACATGGCCGCCCATCCAGAGGCCCGGCCTGATCTCGTCCCAGCGGGTTCGGGGGGCGGGGACGTGGTCCTTCTGGCGCGTGTTCACTCATGCTCCTTCGCCGCCCGGCTCATCGAGGTAACGACACGATCCGCCGTTCCCGTTCCCGGTCCGTATTCTGAAGAGCGGAGGGACCCGGACCGCGTTCCCTGAGCCGCAGGAGGAGAGAGGCGTCGTGACCGCGATCGCAGACCGGCCGCACCTGCTGTCGGAGCAGTTCGAAGCCGTGGCCCGATCGCTCGCGCGGGAGGCGGAAGAGCTCAGGCCGGAGCTGATCCACGGAAAACTGGGAGTCAAGCCGGTTCCGGACGGCGATCACGGCCGGATCATTCAGTGGCTGACCCGGATCTGCATCCAGGCGGGCCCTGAGCTGTGGGTCCATGACCAGGGGCTGCGTGTCGAGACCTACCGCACGGGACATGCGCGGCCCGACGGCGTGCTGGCGCCCGCCGACGTGTTCGTCGGGCACGGAGAGTGGGCCGATGCCGGCCCCGCACTCATGGTTGTCGAGGTCACCTCGTACGACTCCGACTCCGACTCCGACTCCGACTCCGACTCCGACACGGACCGGCGCGACCGCGTCGAGAAGCCGCGCGCCTATGCCGAGACCGGGATCCCGGTCTATGCCCTGATCGACAGGGACAGCTGCGAGGTGATCGTGCACAGCGTGCCGGACGGCGTGCGGTACGAGCGGTCCGACCGGATCCCGTTCGGCAAGGCCGTCGAGCTTCCCGCGCCCGTCGGGATCCGGCTGGACACCGAGCCGCTCATGGGCTGGGTGCGCTGAGAGCACCAGGCCCAGGGGCTCCGAGGGCTGGTTTGACCCCCCGTACCGGCGCCCCGTACCCTGAACCTTCGGCGTGTCTATGCACGTCCACTCCTGAGCACCTACCTCCCGGAATTCCGGAGCCCTCGGCTCCCGGGCCTTCGGGGGAGGCCGCTCTCCCTTTCAGGATCGTCTCGGGCCCCGGCCCGTGCGGGCGGCTGGCTTCAGGAGTTCCGTATCGAGCGAGAGTGAGTATCCGTGTACGCCATCGTGCGCAGCGGTGGTCGTCAGCACAAGGTTGCTGTCGACGACATCGTTGAGGTTGACAAGATTCCCACCGCCAAGGTTGGCGACACGATCGAGCTCACCGCTCTGCTCGTGGTTGACGGCGACGCCGTCACCAGCGACCCGTGGGTGCTCGACGGCATCAAGGTCACGGCCGAGGTCGTTGACCACCACAAGGGCGTCAAGATCGACATCCTTCGCTACAAGAACAAGACCGGCTACCGCCGTCGCCAGGGTCACCGCCAGCAGTACACGGCGATCAAGGTCACCGGTATCCCCACCGCCGCGAAGAAGTAAGGGACTGACGAGACATGGCACACAAGAAGGGCGCATCGTCCACCCGTAACGGGCGCGACTCGAATGCGCAGCGGCTCGGCGTGAAGCGCTTCGGCGGTCAGGTCGTCAACGCCGGTGAGATCCTCGTCCGCCAGCGCGGCACCCACTTCCACCCGGGCGCGGGCGTCGGCCGTGGCGGCGACGACACGCTGTTCGCGCTCAACCCCGGTGCGGTCGAGTTCAGCACCGCGCGTGGTCGCAAAGTTGTGAACATCGTTCCGGTTGCCTGACCTCGACTGAGTCGCTGGGCAGCACTGCTGGAACGTTCTGCGCTTGGGGCGGACCTCACTTCTCTGACGGGAAGTGGGTCCGCCTTTCGCGTGTTGTTCGGTATGAGTTTTTCCGTATGTACTGGAGGCAATCCCCATGACCACCTTCGTGGACCGCGTCGAGCTGAATGTCGTCGCGGGTAACGGAGGCCACGGCTGCGCCTCCGTACACCGTGAGAAGTTCAAGCCGCTGGGCGGACCCGACGGCGGCAACGGCGGCCGTGGCGGCGACGTCATCCTGGTCGTCGACCAGGACGTGACGACGCTGCTCGAATACCACCACTCGCCGCACCGCAAGGCCACCAACGGCAGGCCCGGCGAGGGCGCCAACCGTTCGGGCAAGGACGGCCAGGACCTGGTCCTGCCGGTGCCCGACGGGACGGTCGTCCTCGACAAGAAGGGCAACGTCCTCGCCGACCTGGTCGGTCAGGGCACCACGTACGTCGCCGCCGAGGGCGGCCGTGGCGGGCTCGGTAACGCGGCGCTTTCTTCTGCGCGCCGCAAGGCGCCCGGCTTCGCGCTGTTCGGTGTGCCCGGTACGGCCGGTGAGGTCGTCCTGGAGCTGAAGACCGTCGCCGACGTGGCGCTCGTCGGCTACCCGAGCGCCGGCAAGTCCTCGCTGATCTCCGTGCTGTCCGCGGCACGTCCGAAGATCGCGGACTACCCCTTCACCACCCTGGTGCCCAACCTCGGTGTGGTCACGGCGGGTTCGACCGTCTACACCATCGCCGACGTGCCCGGTCTTATCCCCGGCGCCAGCGAGGGCCGCGGGCTGGGCCTTGAGTTCCTGCGCCATGTCGAGCGCTGCTCCGTGCTCGTGCACGTCCTGGACACGGCGACCCTGGAGTCCGACCGTGACCCGGTCACCGACCTCGATGTCATCGAGGAGGAGCTGAAGCAGTACGGCGGGCTCGACGACCGGCCGCGGATGGTCGTCCTCAACAAGATCGACATCCCGGACGGCAAGGAGCTGGCCGAGATGATCCGCCCGGAGCTGGAGAGCCGCGGCTACCGCGTTTTCGAGGCGTCGGCCGTCGCGCACACCGGGCTGAAGGAACTCTCCTTCGCCATCGCCGAGTTCGTCGCCAAGGCCCGTGCCGAGAAGCCGCACGAGGAGGCGACCCGTATCGTCATCCGACCCAAGGCCGTGGACGACGCGGGCTTCACCGTCGCCTTCGACGAAGAGGAAGGCGTCTACCGCGTACGGGGCGAGAAGCCCGAACGCTGGGTGCGGCAGACCGACTTCAGCAACGACGAGGCAGTCGGCTATCTCGCCGACCGGCTCAGCAGGCTCGGCGTCGAGGACCAGCTGCGGAAGGCCGGTGCCCGCGCGGGCGACGGAGTGGCGATCGGCGCCGATGACGACGCGGTCGTCTTCGACTGGGAGCCGACGATGATGGCCGGCGCCGAGATGCTCGGCCGCCGTGGTGAGGACCACCGGCTCGAAGCGCCCCGGCCGGCCGCGCAGCGCCGCAGGGACCGCGACGCCGAACGGGACGACCCGCAGAAGGAGTACGACGACTTCCGGCCGTTCCAGTAGGACGACCGGGGACGCCGCCGGGACGACGACCGGGGACGCCGCCGGGAGGACGCCCGGGGGACTCCGCCGGGGGAGCCGGAGGATGAGCAGGGGCGCCCGCAGGACGTTCGGGCGCCCGGACGTCCCCACGACGTCGTGGCGTCCGCTCCGCAGTACGCCCCGCCCCGGCAAGAGGTCATTCCCGTAACGATCCGGGCCGCCCACGGTCTCGTCACCGACCGTGCGCGGCCCCGTCGCCGCGCGTGCCGTATCCGCCGCGGCCGGCGGCCCGGCGGCCGCGCGGACCCCGTGGACCAGGGAGAACGCGCCAACGTGTGGTGTCGGTCACCTTCTTGGCCGTCGCGCCGCCGGGCAACATCGCTGGCCAGAGGGTGAACGCCCGGTATCGGCCGCATGGCCTGCACCGGGCGTCCGCCTTGCGAGACGGTCACGGAGAGTGCGACCATCGCTCTGTCCTCCACTCGTCTCAAGGCAGGTCGTTCCGTGTCTGTGCTCCATGAAGTCCGGCCCCGCACCACCGCAGTCGTCCTCGCCGGTGGTACCGGCCAGCGCGTGGGCCTGTCGATTCCCAAGCAGTTGCTGAAGATCGCGGGCAAGGCTGTCATCGAGCACACCCTCTGGATCTTCGAGCAGTCCGAGTCCATCGACGACGTGATCGTGCTGATGGCCCCCGGCTACGTGCCCGACGTGGAGAAGATCGTCGCCAAGGCCGGGCTGACCAAGGTCTCCCGGGTCATCGAGGGCGGCACGACACGCAACGAGACCACCGAGCGCGCCATCGAGGCGCTGAGCGAGGGCCTTGCCGAGGGTGAGGACCGCAACGTCCTCTTCCACGACGCCGTACGGCCGTTGCTCTCGCAGCACGTGATCAAGAGCTGTGTGGACGCGCTCGACCGCTACCAGGCCGTCGACGTCGCCATCCCCTCCGCCGACACGATCATCGTGACCCGCACGCACGGTGAGGACGGCGAGTTCATCACCGACGTGCCCGACCGGTCCCGGCTGCGGCGCGGCCAGACCCCGCAGGCGTTCAAGCTCTCCACCATCCGCAGGGCGTACGAGGTCGCCGGCGGAGACCCCAACTTCCAGGCCACCGACGACTGTTCGGTGGTCCTGAAGTACCTGCCCGACGTGCCGATCTACGTGGTCGCGGGCGACGAGTTCAACATGAAGGTCACCCAGCCGGTCGACGTCTTCATCGCCGACAAGCTCTTCCAGCTCGCCTCGACCGCCGCGCCCCGCCAGGCCGACGAAGCGGCCTACCGCGAACTGCTCCAGGGCCGCACGCTCGTCGTCTTCGGCGGCTCGTACGGCATCGGCGCCGACATCGCGGCGCTGGCCGAGCAGTACGGCGCGACGGTCTACGCGCTGGGCCGCTCCACCACCGGTACGCACGTGGAGAATCCGGAGCATGTCGACGACGCGCTGTCGAAGGCGTACTCCGAGACCGGGCGCATCGACTACGTCATCAACACGGCGGGCGTGCTGCGCATCGGCAAGCTCGCCGAGACGGACAACACGACGATCCAGGAAGCCCTGAACGTCAATTACCTGGCGCCGGTGCAGATCGCCCGTGCCTCGTACAAGTACCTGGCCGAGAGCAAGGGCCAGTTGCTGCTCTACACCTCCAGCAGCTACACCAGGGGCCGCGCCGAGTACAGCCTCTATTCGTCCACCAAGGCCGCCATGGTGAATCTCACCCAGGCCCTGTCGGACGAATGGGCGGGCGAAGGCATCCGGGTGAACTGCGTCAATCCGGAGCGTACGGCGACCCCCATGCGCACGAAGGCGTTCGGCGCCGAGCCCGCGGGCTCGCTGCTCTCCTCCGAAGCTGTCGCCCGTACCTCCCTCGACGTGCTCCTCTCCGAACTGACCGGGCACGTCATCGACGTACGCCAACAGGACCCCACCCGCGGGGCTTCCGAGGCGTCCGGCTTCGAACAGGCCCTGGCGGCCGTGCTGGACCGTCAGGGAGATGTGTAATAATCCGTAACAAGTTGTACTTTTCGGGCCTTTGTGCACGCGATTTCGCGTGCACAGGGGCCCGAGTGCGTGAAGCCCCGCCTTCACAATTCCCGCCAACTATGTAATAACCGGCACCCCCTCTGGAGCAGGTTCTTCGTGATTTCGACCGCCATTCGACTGGCCCGCGTGGGCAGCCGGTCAGAGCTGGCCGCGGCAGCCCTGCTGGGGCTTGGGTTCCCGTGCGCCATACTCGCCGCGCTGATTCCGAACATCTGGTTCTTCGCCGTCGCGGTCATCGCGACCTATGCAGCCGACCGGTATCTCTACCACCGCGGCAGCTATTTGATAAACCGGCTCGACAAGGTGCGGGCCGGTCTCGCGATCCGCTTCCTGGCACGCCAGCTCCTGCTGGTCCTGCTGCTGGCCCGGCTGGACCTGGCCGGTGAGGCGCTGACCTACGCGGCGGTGGCCGGCTTCCTGATCTTCTACGCGCTGCACACCGCGCAGGGCGCGCTGGTGATGCTGCTCAGGCTGCGCCGCACGATGCCGGTCGTCACCCGCAACGTGGACCTGCACGCCATAAGGATCCCCAACGCCCCGCCGAACATGCTGGTGCGCCGGGCCAGCGAGAAGATGCTCCACCTCGACCTGCCGATGATGGCCGGGGTGTTCGTCGCCGCCTGGACCGGCACGTACGAGTTCGGGTACGCGGGCGTCGCCCTGACGCTCCTCCTCGCGCTGCTCTACGTGCTGGCCATCGCGCCGTACCTGCGCCGCAGCCGGCTCGTGCCGCCCGCCGCCGACGTGCTCGAAGCCGTCGACGGCTGGCTGCGCGAGTACCAGCCGCAGGTGGTGCTGTACTTCTCCGGCTCCAAGGAGTCGGCGTACCAGGTCAACATGTGGCTCGAAACGATGGAGCAGCTCTCCGAGCGGCCGCTGATCATCCTGCGCGAGCGCGCCATCGCGACCCAGCTCGCCGCCACCCCGGTGCCGGTGATCTGCGTCCCCGGCGGCACGCATCTGATGAACCTCGACCTGTCGACGGTCCGCGTCGCGCTCTACGCCGCGAACGTGGGCAAGAACATCCACCTGCTGCGGGTGCCGACCATGCAGCACGTCTTCATCGGGCACGGCGACAGCGACAAGATCGCCAGCGTCAACCCGTACAGCAAGGTGTACGACGAGGTGTGGACCGCGGGACGGGCGGGCCGCGACCGCTACGCGCTCGCCGACGTCGGCGTGCGTGACGACGACATCGTCGAGGTGGGCCGCCCGCAGCTCGCCCCGATCGAGCAGGGCACCGGCACGACGCGCAAGCCGATCCCGACGATCCTCTACGCGCCGACCTGGGAGGGCTGGGACGACAACCCCGGCAACACCTCGCTGCTGCTGGCCGGCGAGAACATCGTCAAGCGGCTGCTCGACGCGGAGCAGCCCGTTCGGGTCATCTACAAGCCACACCCCTTCACCGGCATCCGCGACAAGAAGGCCAAGGCCGTTCACGCGCGGCTGATGGAGATGGTGAACGAGGCGACGGCGGCCAGGGCGGCCGAGCCGCGCTGGGCCGAGGCAGCGGCGGCCGCGCGCGGCGAGCAGGAGGCGGCGCGCGCCGACCTGGCGCGTATCGAGGCGCGGCTCGCCGAGCTGACGGCGCCCGGCCGGTCCGGCGGGGACGAGTCGGAGGGGTCGCGGGTCGCCCTCGCCGACCAGGACCGGCTCGACGAGGCCAAGCGGCTGCGTGACGAGTGGAACGCCGCCTACTGGCGTTCCTTCGGCTGGTGGGAGCACAAGGTCGTCACCGGCGCCGAGCCCAAGCTGTACGACTGCTTCAACGAGACCGACGGCATGGTCTCGGACATCTCCAGCGTGGTGTCGGACTTCATCGCGAGCGGCAAGCCGTACGCGGTCACCGACTCGGCGGCGCTGGGTGCCGAGGAGTTCAAGCGGCAGAACACCGCCGTACGGGCCGCCGTGATCCTGTCCAACAGCGCGCAGGAGCTGGACGAGCTGCTGGCGGCTGTCGCCGCTCCGGCATCCGACCCGCTCACCGAGCGCAGGGCCGAGCTGAAGCGCTATCTGCTCGGTCCCGACGAGCCGACGTCGATGGAGCAGTTCGACGCCGCTGTGGCCGCACTGGCCGAGAAGGCCGAGGTGCGCAACGTGGGTGTGCGCAAGCGGCTGGCGGAGCCCGAGGAGGCGGCGGGTCTCGACGACTCGGCGCCGGAGGCGGCGGACCCGGCGGACTCGGACGACCCGTCGGCGGACAGCGAGCGGAACTCGCACGACTCGCCCGTAGGGGGCTGAGTCCCGGTAGGCGCGGAACCCGGCGGTGCCGTCCTTGGACGGCGCCGCCGGGTTTTTCGTGCGGTACGGGCCATAGCGGGCGTGATCCCGGCCCCTTGTGACAGGCCTCACACAGACTGAGGAGATGACAGGACAACCAACTTTGCGTTCATCCTGTCTTGAGATTTGATGAATAACATGCCAGCTCCTGACGTAAGCGTGATCATTGGGGCATACGAAGCGATGCCCTATCTGACCCGCTGCCTGGAGTCGGTGGCAGCCCAGACGCTGGACGCCGACCGCATCGAGATCGTCGCCGTCGACGACGGCTCCACCGACGGCACGGCGGAGTACCTGGACAGCTTCGCCGCCGACTCGGCCATCCCGACGAGGGTGCTGCACCAGGCCAACTCCGGAGGTCCCAGCGGACCGCGCAACGTGGGCCTGGGCATGGCGCGCGGCCGGTTCGTCTTCTTCCTCGACGCCGACGACTACCTGGGTCCCGAGGCGCTGGAGCGGCTGGTCGCCATGGCGGACAAGGCCGGTACCGACGTGGTGGCCGGCAAGGCGGAGGGCGTCAACCGGGTGGCTCCCCGGTCGATGTGGACCCGTACGACCGAGCGCGTCAACATCTACAACTCACGGATCATGTACGCGCTGAGCGCCCAGAAGCTCTTCCGGCGCGAGCTGCTCGTACGCCGCGGCATGCGCTTCGACGAGACGCTGCGCACCGGCGAGGACGCCGTGTTCACCATGGAGGCGTTCCTGTGCGGCAACGGTGTGTCGGTGGTCGCCGACTACACCTGCTACTACCTGGTCGGCCGTACGGACGGCAAGCACGCGACGCAGAGCGGCAGCCACGTCGACAGGTTCGAGTCGGCAGCCGCCCTGATGAAACTGATCACCGAGCATGCCGCGCCCGGTTCGAAGACGGAGAAGCTGCTGGTCAGGCCGTTCACCGTCACGCTGGTCCAGCAGTTCAAGCACCAGCTGCTGCGGGAGTCCGAGGAGGTCAGACAGCAGAAGATGGAGCTGGCCGCCCCGCTGATGGAGCGCTACTGGACCCCGGGTGTCGCGAAGCGGCTGCGGGTCGCCGACCGGCTGAGACTCGAATGCGTCGCGCTGGGCCGGCTCGACGTGCTGATGGACGTGGTCGAGTTCATGACGGCGAAGAAGGTGCCCGAGGTGGTGCGCAGGGGCCGCGAGCGCACGCCGTACCTCGCCTACCCGCACTTCAGGAGCCGCAAGGCCGGCATCCCGGACGCCGCGTACGAGGTCACCGTGGCCGAGAAGGTGGGCGACGAGCGGGTGGAACCGTCGAAGGGGATCGTCGGACGCACCTCCATGGCCCGCAGGGTGGCCCGCCGGCTCCGTACCCGGCTACGGGGCGCGTCCGCGTCGGCTTGACGCGTGGCGAGTGCTCGCCGGCCGGCTGACGTAGGGTCGGTTTGGCGAGCCAAGTCGGCCTGTTGCAGCATGAGTTGACGTCAACAATCGACCGTACGGGGCGGCCGGAAGGCCCACTGCCGGGGATACGGCTCATGGCCGCGCCGGAAATCGTGGGTAAAGTCGGACTGCCGGGCGACGCCCGGACCGCAACGTCATTCTCGGCAGGGGATACGCATAGTGAAGGCTCTCGTACTTTCCGGTGGAGCGGGTACCCGCCTGCGCCCCATCACGCACACCTCGGCCAAACAGCTCGTCCCCGTGGCGAACAAGCCGGTGCTCTTCTACGGCCTGGAGGCCATCGCCGAGGCGGGCATCACCGAAGTGGGGGTGATCGTCGGCGACACGGCCGAGGAGATCCAGGAGGCGGTCGGCGACGGCTCGCAGTTCGGGATCAAGGTCACCTACCTCCAGCAGGAGGCGCCGCTGGGCCTCGCCCACGCCGTCCTGATCGCCCGCGACTTCCTCGCCGACGACGACTTCGTCATGTACCTCGGTGACAACTTCATCGTCGGCGGCATCACCGGGCTGGTGGACGGCTTCCGCGAGGAGCGCCCCGAGGCCCAGATCCTGCTGACCCGGGTGCCCAACCCGACCTCCTTCGGTGTCGCGGAACTCGACGCCGACGGCCGGGTCGTGGCCCTGGAGGAGAAGCCGGAGAAGCCCAAGAGCGATCTGGCGCTCGTCGGCGTCTATCTCTTCACCCCCGCCGTCCACGAGGCGGTGCGCTCCATCGAGCCGTCCTGGCGCGGCGAGCTGGAGATCACCCACGCCATCCAGTGGCTGATCGACCAGCGGCGGGACGTACGGTCCACGACGATCTCCGGGTACTGGAAGGACACCGGGAACGTCACGGACATGCTGGAGGTCAACCGCTCGGTGCTGGAGCGGCTGGAGCCGAGCTGCGAGGGCACGGTCGACGAGGCCAGTGAGATCGTGGGCCGGGTCAGGATCGAGAAGGGCGCCAAGGTCACCGGCAGCCGCATCGTGGGACCCGCGATCATCGGCGCCGGCACGGTCGTCTGCGACGCGTACGTCGGCCCCTTCACCTCGGTCTCCGAGGGGTGCACCATCAACGACAGCGAGATCGAGTACTCGATCGTGCTGCGGGACTCCTCCATCGTCGGTGTGCGCCGCGTCGAGACCTCCCTGATCGGCCGCAACGTCGAGGTGACCCCCGCCCCCCGCAACCCGTCCGTCCACCGACTCGTCCTCGGCGACCACAGCAAGGTGCAGATCTCTTCATGACGACTTCCGCCACGCCCACCCGCATCCTGGTGACCGGCGGCGCCGGCTTCATCGGCTCGCACTACGTCCGTACGGTCCTCGGCCCGCAGGGGCCGGGCGACGTCGCCGTCACCGTCCTCGACAAGCTCACCTACGCGGGCAACCCCGCCAATCTCGACGAGGTGCGCGCCCACCCCGGCTTCTCCTTCGTCGAGGGCGACATCTGCGACCCGGAGCTGGTCGGCAAGCTGATGGCCGACCACGACCAGGTGGTGCACTTCGCCGCGGAGTCGCACGTCGACCGGTCCATCGACGGCGGCGCCGAGTTCGTCCGGACGAACGTGGTGGGCACCCACACCCTGATCGACGCCGCGCACCGCGCCGGGATCAAGACCTTCGTGCACATCTCCACCGACGAGGTGTACGGCTCGATCGACGAGGGCTCCTGGCCCGAGACGGACCCGCTGGCGCCCAACTCGCCCTATTCGGCGGCGAAGGCGTCCAGCGATCTGATCGCTTTGTCGTACCACCGCACCCACGGCCTCGACGTGCGGGTGACCCGCTGCTCCAACAACTACGGGCACCACCACTTCCCCGAGAAGGTCATCCCGCTGTTCATCACGAACCTGCTGGACGGCAAGAAGGTTCCGCTGTACGGCGACGGCGGGAACGTGCGGGACTGGCTGCACATCGACGACCACGTGCAGGGCATCGAGCTGGTCCGTACGAAGGGGAAGGCCGGTGAGGTCTACAACATCGGCGGCGGCACGGAAATGTCCAACAAGGAGCTGACAGGCCTCCTGCTGGACGCCTGCGGCGCCGACTGGGACACCAGCGTCGAGTACGTGACCGACCGCAAGGGCCACGACCGCCGCTACTCCGTGGACTGCGCCAAGATCCGCGACGAGCTGGGCTACGAGCCCCGCAAGGACTTCGCCACCGGCCTCGCCGAGACCGTCCGCTGGTACCGCGACCACCGGGACTGGTGGGAACCGCTGAAGGAGCGCGCCGCGCTCGCCCCGGCCGCGGCGGTACGGGCGTGAGCGGCGGCTGGCTGGTCACCGGAGCCGGCGGCATGCTGGGCCAGGACCTGCTGGCCCGCAGGGCGGCCGTCGGAGCGCCCGCTGTCGGTCTGGACCGCACCGCCCTGGACATCACCGACCCGGCCGCCGTACGGGCCGCCCTGGCGGCGCACAGCCCCGCACTGGTCGTCAACTGCGCCGCCTGGACGGCCGTTGACGACGCGGAGGCCAAGGAGGACCAGGCGCTCGCCGTGAACGGGACAGGGCCGCGGGTGCTCGCCGAGGCGTGCCGCGAGGCCGGCGCCGTCCTGCTCCAGGTCTCCACGGACTACGTGTTCGCGGGCGACGCCGTGAAGCCGTACGCGGAGGACGCCCCCACCGACCCGCGCAGCGCCTACGGCCGTACGAAGGAGGCCGGGGAGCGCGCCGTGCTCGACGTGCTGCCGCAGACGGGCTACGTCGTCCGTACGGCATGGCTGTACGGCGCGGGCGGCGGCAATTTCGTCCGAACGATGATGCGGCTCGAAGCGGTCAAGGACACACTCGATGTGGTGAATGACCAGCGCGGTCAGCCCACTTGGACGGTGGATCTGGCCGAGCGGCTGAGCGACCTCGGCGAAGCGGCCCTCGCGGGCAGCGCGCCGGCCGGGGTGTACCACGGCACCAGCGCCGGGGAGACGACCTGGTTCGGGCTGACCCAGGAGATCTTCCGGCTGCTCGGCGCCGATCCGGACCGGGTGCGGCCGACGACCAGCGCCGAGTTCGTACGCCCCGCGCCTCGCCCGGCGTACAGCGTGCTCGGACACGATCGCTGGCGTGAGGCTGATCTCATTCCGATGCGGAACTGGCAGGTCGCGCTGGGGGAAGCGTTCCCCGCGCTGCTCGCCGCAGAGGGCCGAAGTACGGTTACTGGCCAGTAGAAGTTTACGTGCTGTCCGCCGAGGGGCTAACTTCGCTCAGAATCAAGGCTTCCATGTTTGATTCTCAGTGAAGGGCACCTCAGTGGACCGCCACGGCTTCCTGCGCCAACTGCACCGCGTCTACAAACCCCGCAACTACCTGGAGATCGGGGTCAACGACGGGCGCAGCCTGGCGCTGTCCCGCGTCCCCTCCGTCGCAGTGGACCCCGCCTTCAAGGTCGTGAAGGCGCTCAGCTGCGACGTCCATCTGGTGCGCGCGACGAGCGACGACTTCTTCGCCCGCAAGGACCCGCTGCTGCACCTGCGTCCCGGACGTAACCCGTTCCGCGCGCTGGCCCGCAAGGACCCCCTCGCGCTCCTCGGCGGCGACCCGACGCTGGAGCTGTCGTTCATCGACGGCATGCACCTGTTCGAGTTCGCCCTGCGCGACTTCATGAACGTCGAGCGCCACGCCCGCTGGTCCAGCGTCGTCGTGCTCGACGACATGCTGCCCCGCAACATCGACGAGGCCGCGCGCGACCGGCACACCGACGCCTGGACCGGCGACGTCTACAAGGTCGCCCAGGTGCTCCGCCGCTTCCGCCCCGACCTGCTGGTGGTCGAGGTCGACACGGCGCCCACCGGCGTCCTGGTGATCTTCGGGATGGACCCGACGAACACCGTCCTCAAGGACAACTACGACGACATCATCAAGGAGTACGTCGTCCCGGACCCGCAGGCGGTCCCCGACGAGACGCTCGTCCGCAAGAACGCCGTCGCTCCGGAGACCCTGCTCGGCGCGAGCTTCTGGCGCCAGCTCTCGCGCGCACGCGACCTGCGCCGCCCGCGCTCGACATTCACGCAGCTGCGCCGGCAGATCGAGTCGGTCGGACACTGAACGTGTCCGTCGCGTCGTAAGTGACCGCCGGGGCCGATTAGCACCATCGGTCCCGGCGGTCTTTCAGCTCCGCCCGCCCCGCCGCCCGTTGGGCTTGATCGCCACGTGACGGAAGTGTGCGGGAGTGAGGGCGCAATTAGTCCGCCCGGGATCCGGGGGATATTCTGACCGAACGTGATCCCGGAGTCAGACGTCGGGGCGCCTTCTGACGAGTTGGGGCTTGTTCAATGTCGGTCAAGGTCAGTGTGGTCATTCCGGTGTACAACCCGGGCCGGTACATCGAGGACTGCATCGAGTCCCTTCTGCGCCAGAGCCTGCCGGACGACGAATACGAAGCGATCTTCGTGAACGACGGCTCCACCGACGAGACCCCCGCCCGGCTCGACCAACTGGCCGCCGAGCACGAGCATGTGCAGGTCATTCATCAGGAGCCGTCCGGCTGGTCCGGCAAGCCCCGCAATGTCGGAATCGCCGCCGCTCGCGGCGAGTTCGTCATGTTCGTCGACAACGACGACTGGCTCGGCGACGAGGCCCTTGAGCGCATGTACGAGTACGGCGTCGCCAACGAGGCGGATGTGATCATCGGAAAGATGGCAGGGAAAGGCAGGCCCGTTCCCCTCCAGCTCTTCCGGGTCAATCGGCCGCGTGCCAACGTCGACAATGCGCCGCTGATCGACAGTCTCACGCCCCACAAAATGTTTCGCAAAGATTTCCTCGACAAGCACGCGATTCGATTCAAGGAGGGTCGCAGGCGCCTTGAGGACCATGTCTTCGTCGCCGAGACCTATCTGCTCGCCTCCAGCGTCGCGGTGCTCAGCGATTACGTGTGTTATTACCACGTAAAGCGCGAGGACGCCTCCAACGCGGGGTTCCAGCGATTCGATCCGGTGGGTTACTTCACGAATCTCCGCGAGGCGCTCGACGTCGTCGAACGCAACACGCAGCCGGGCCCGCTGCGGGACAAGCTCTACCGCCGCTGGCTGCGCAACGAGATGGTGGAACGGCTGCGCGGCACCCGCCTGACGACCCTGCCCGACGACTACCGCAAAGAGCTGTTCGACGAGATCAGCGCCGTGGTCAACGAGCGCATGACCAGCCCCGCCATCGCCGCCGGCATGCAGCCCACGCAGCAGATCGTCGCCGCGCTCGTCGCCGCCGGCAAGTTCGCCGAGACCGAGGAACTCGCCCGCTGGGAAGGGGAGATCAGGCCCACCGGGCGGCTGGAGGAGATGAGCTGGGACGGCGGCAGGCTCAACCTCCGCGTCACCGCCGAGTACGAGGTCGCGCACGCCCCGATCACCTTCCGCACCGAGGACGGCGAGGACCAGCTCAACCTCCCGTTCGACGCGGCGACCCTCGAAGCGGTACGCGCGGCCGGGGCCAGCACCCGCGCCACGGTCGACCAGGCCGACGCCAGCATCGTCGTACGGGAACGCACCACGGCCGCCGAGTTCTACCTGCCCGCAGAACTGGTCCGTGAGCGGGTGCCCGCGCCGGACGGCGCCGACGACACCCACTTCCGGCTGCTGCTGCGCGCCACGTCGTACCTCGACCCGGAGACCGCCGCCGGCGGCTCGCCGCTCGGCCCCGGCATCTGGGACTTCTACGTACGGGTCAACGCCTGCGGCTGGGGCAAGACGGCCCGGCTCGGCTCGCTGCGCGCCGGCTCCGTCGACACGGCCCGGCGGGGAGCGCTCAGCGGGACGCCGGCCCGGCTCGTCCTGCCGTACTGGACCGACCCGTACAACAACCTGTCGCTCGATGTCGACCACGCGACCAACCGGTTCAACGCCGACGTCAGGGCGCTGACCCCCGACGGCGTCACCCTGAAGACCGAACACGGCTCGGCCGCGCGGCTGTCCTTCCCGCTGCCGCTGCGGGTGACCGGCGACACCGACGCCACGCTGCGGTTCAAGGCACCGGCCCGCTCGGACGACGTGCAGGTCCCGGCCGTCCTCGCCCCCGCCGGCGAGGGCGCCGTCCTCACCGCCGAGCTGCCCGCGACCCTGCTCGCCGGACGGGACTGGGAGATCGAGCTGGGCCTGCCGTCAGCGAAGCGCGGCGCCCCGCGCTTCACCCTGCTGCCGGTCGGCCTGCGGGTCGCCAAGCACGGCAGGGCGACGGCGCTGCCCGCCGCGCAGCTCGCCGGCACCGGCCGCAAGCGGGCCACGGCACGCTCCCTGCCGCGCCGGGTGCTCGGCCGTATCCGCCGCGCGCTCGTCAGGTCCTGACCGACCCACCGACGCCGGGCCCGACCGGCGGCAGATCCCGAACCACGGAAAACCGAGCCGAGGAAAAGCACGCACTATGCGACCTCTGTCCATCGAAGGCGCCTGGGTACACGAGCCGAAGATCTTCCCCGACGACCGGGGTTCCTTCCACGAGTGGTTCCAGGCACCCGGCTTCCGCGAGGCCACAGGCCACGACCTGAACCTCGCCCAGGCCAACTGCTCCGTCTCCCGGCGCGGCACGCTCCGGGGCATCCACTACGCCGATGTGCCGCCCAGCCAGGCCAAGTACGTGAAATGCGTGAGCGGCGCCGTCCTCGACCTGATCGTGGACATCCGGGTCGGCTCGCCGACGTACCGGCAGTGGGAGATCGTCCGGCTGGACAGCGAGACCCATCACGCGGTCTACCTCTCCGAAGGGCTGGGACACGCGTTCCTCGCGCTGACCGACGACGCGACCGTGGTCTACCTCTGCTCCGAGGGCTACGCGCCCACCCGCGAGCACGGCATCGACCCGCTCGACCCGGACCTCGCGATCGACTGGCCGCAGGACATCACCCCGCTCCTGTCGCCGAAGGACGCCGAGGCGCCCACGCTCGCCGAGGCCGAGCGGCAGGGTCTGCTGCCCCTCTACGAGGACTGCGTCGCCTTCAGGACCGGACTGTCCACCCCCTGAAAGGCCGCGCCGCCGCGCACTGAGGTGCGCGTACGCTGCTCAGCCGGGACGCGGACCGGACAGCGAGAGCAGAGGCAGCGCACGTGGCAGCGGCACGACAGGACGCAGTGACACGGCAGGACGTGGTGGCGGGGGCCCACCGGATCGTCGTCAAGGTCGGCTCCTCGTCACTCACCACCGCGGCGGGCGGGCTCGACGCCGACCGGGTCGACGCGCTCGTGGACGCGCTCGCCGCCGTGCGGGGCGGCGGCGAGAAGGAGATCGTGCTGGTCTCCAGCGGTGCCATCGCCGCAGGACTCGCCCCGCTCGGTTTCCCCCGGCGCCCCAGGGACCTGGCCCGCCAGCAGGCCGCCGCCAGCGTCGGCCAGGGGCTGCTGGTGGCCCGCTACACCGCGTCGTTCGCGCGCTACGGCGTACGGGTCGGGCAGGTGTTGCTGACCTCCGACGACACCAGCCGCCGCGCCCACTACCGCAACGCGTACGCCACCTTCGACCAGCTCCTCGGGATGGGCGTCGTGCCCGTCGTCAACGAGAACGACACCGTCGCCACCGACGAGATCCGCTTCGGCGACAACGACCGGCTCGCCGCGCTCGTCGCCCATCTCGTCCGGGCCGACCTGCTTGTCCTGCTCTCCGACGTCGACGGCCTGTACGACGGCGACCCGAGCACGGCGGGCACCTCCCGGATCGCCGAGGTGCACGGCCCTGCCGACCTGGCCGGCATCTCCATCGGCAGCACGGGCAAGGCCGGGCTCGGCACCGGCGGGATGGCCACCAAGGTCGAGGCGGCCAGGATCGCGGCCGCCGCGGGCGTGCCCGTCGTGCTGACCTCGGCCAGCCACGCCGCCGACGGGCTCGCGGGACGCGACACCGGCACGTACTTCCACGCCACCGGACGCCGCTCGGCCGGCCGGCTGCTGTGGCTCGCGCACGCCTCCGCGCCGCGCGGCGCGCTCACCCTCGACGAAGGCGCCGTACGGGCCGTCGTCGAGCGGCACAGCTCACTGCTGGCCGCCGGGATCGCCGCCGTCGAGGGGGAGTTCAGCGCGGGCGACCCCGTCGAGCTGCGCGACCCCGCGGGCAGCGCCGTCGCGCGCGGCCTCGTCAACTTCGACGCCAAGGAGATCCCGCAGCTCCTCGGCCGCTCCACCCGCGACCTGGCACGCGAACTCGGGCCCGCCTACGAGCGCGAGGTCGTACACAGGGACGATCTGGTGATCCTCCGCCCCTGAAGCGCCCCTGGAGCGCCCCCGGTTCGGCTGAAACTCCGGTCTTCTCCGTCGGAGCTTTAGCAAAACCACCCCGCGTCCACCGAAGGACTGGTCAACTTTGTCTCGGGGGTAGGAAGTCTCGGGGGTACCGAACGGGGTAGCACGATGAGCAGCAACAGGAGGCCGCCGGTGAGGCGAGTTCGCCCGGGAGCGGTCGGCCAGGAACGGGCGCTCACCAGCGTCCAGGCGGGGGACGATTTCGACGACGAGCAGATGTCCGAAGCGCGGCCGGCGCCCGACGTCCGGGGGGAAGAGCGCCAGATGTCGAAGCTGTGGCACATCACCCTCAGCGTCTCCGGCGGCGAGGCGCCGCTGACCGAGGTCAGGCGCGCGCTCGAACAGCTCGCCCACGACCATCCCTTCCTGCTGACCAGCAGATACGCCAACGACCACGCGGAGATCCGCTACTGGGAAGAGGCCAGGGACCTGCACGACGCCGCCGCTGTCGCGCTGCGGCTGTGGGGCGAGCACCGCTCCACGGCGAAACTGCCGCCCTGGGAGATCGTCGGCCTGGAGGTCATCGACCGTGAGACGTATCACCTCCGGATAGCGGAGGGGTACGGTCCGCCGCCGGCGGCGCCGGTGGGGGTGCACCCCTTCTGAGCCGTCCCGCCGAGCCCGGCCGGCCAGGACCCCGGCCGCCGGTGTCTCGGAGTACGGGATATGTGCGGAACGCCCACAGGAGTCGCACTACCCTGCGGGCATGACCTCGCTCTCGCCGTACGACAACCTCTCACCTGTCGTCAGGGCCGCCTACCGGTCCAGGTCGGCCGCCGCCGACATCGCCCCACTGCCGCGCGCGGCCAAGGACGACGCGCTGCTCGCGATCGCGGACGCGCTGGAGGTGCGTACGCACGAGATCGTCACGGCCAACGCCGAGGACGTGGAGCGTGCCAGGGAAGCCGGCACCAGCGAGGCGATCATCGACCGGCTGACCCTCACCCCCGAGCGGATCCGCGCCATCGCGGGTGACGTACGGGACGTGGCGGCGCTGCCCGACCCGGTCGGCGAGGTCGTCCGGGGCTCGACGCTCCCCAACGGGATCGACCTGCGGCAGGTCAGGGTGCCGCTCGGGGTCGTCGGGATCATCTACGAGGCCCGCCCCAACGTCACCGTGGACGCCGCGGCGCTCTGCCTGAAGTCCGGCAACGCGGTGCTGCTGCGCGGCTCGTCGTCCGCCATTTCGTCCAACACCGCGCTCGTCCGGGTCCTGCGCGACGCCGTCGGCGGCGCCGGGCTGCCCGCCGACGCCGTACAGCTCGTGCCCGGCGAGGGCAGGGACGCCGTACGGGAGCTGATGCGGGCGCGCGGCCTGGTCGACGTCCTGATCCCGCGCGGCGGCGCCTCGCTGATCCGTACCGTCGTCGAGGAGTCCACCGTCCCCGTCATCGAGACCGGGACGGGCAACTGCCATGTGTACGTGGACGCCGAGACCGATCTCGCCATGGCCGTCGACATCCTGATCAACTCCAAGGCGCAGCGGCCCAGCGTCTGCAACGCGGCGGAGACCCTGCTGGTCCACCAGGACATCGCGGCCGACTTCCTGCCGCGCGCCCTCGACGCGCTCGGCGACGCCGGGGTGACCGTGCACGCCGACGAGCGGGTGCTGGCGTACGCCGAAGCGACGAAGGCGAAGGTCGTCCCCGCCACGGCGGACGACTGGGAGACCGAGTACCTGTCGTACGACATCGCGGCGGCGGTGGTCGACTCGCTGGACGCGGCCGTGGGCCACATCCGGCTCTGGTCCTCCGGCCACACCGAGGCGATCGTCACCACGTCGCAGGCGGCGGCCCGCCGGTTCACCCAGCTGGTCGACTCGACGACGGTCGCCGTGAACGCGTCCACCCGGTTCACGGACGGCGGCCAGTTCGGCTTCGGCGCCGAGATCGGCATCTCCACCCAGAAGCTGCACGCCCGTGGGCCCATGGGGCTGCCGGAGCTGACGTCGACCAAGTACATCGTCACGGGCGACGGTCACACCCGGTAGCCGGCCCGCAGGGCGCGTCCTCGTACGGACGTCCGGGCGGGGTGAGACTTCCGACTCTCCCTGCCCAAAGCGACTCCACAGGTTTACTCTGGAACGGTGCCGGACGACGTGGGGGGCAAGCCGTTCCCGGACGGCTGGGAGCCTGACGACGACCGCGGAGGCGCGGACGAGGACTTCGCCTCCGTGGTGTTCGACGAGGACTTCATCCGTTCGGCGACCGTCCATGAACCGAGCGCCGTCGAGCGTCTGCTGGCGGCGGCTCAGGCCCGCGCCGAGGCGGAGGCCGCCAGGGCCCGCTCGGGCGGCGGCCAGCTGGACGACGAGCTCTACGAGGAGCTGTACGGCCCGGGGCGGGAGTACAGCAGGGCGTACGACGACGAGTACGACCCGGACGACCCCGACAGCCCCACAGGCCCTTACGGACGCCACGGCGGCGCGCTGCGCCCCTACCGCGGCCAGGCGCGCTGGCACCGGCCCGTGGCGTGGCTGCTCGCCGTGATCATGGGCATCGGGATGGTCGCGCTCGCCTTCACCGCCGTCTACCGCGGCGCCTCGTCGGGCAGCCGGCAGGACCGGGTGCCGCGCCCCGCGACGACGGGAATAGACGCGCCGCGCTCGGACGGCCCATCGGCCTCCGCCGAATTTCCGACCCCCGCGGTCTCCGCCGTACCCCGCACCCACTGACCGGCCGGACGAGCGGGGAAGCGCGTCCTTGTCGGAACTTGACCGGTAGCAGCGCGTTTACCAAGAGCAACCTTGACCTACCCTGAAAGTATGACAGGGCACGGAGACCCGCCGGATGGAACGCCCGACGGCGCCGCCGACGGGCTCCCCGGCGGCGACGACGAATACCGTTCGATCGTTTTCGACGAATCGTTTGTTCGCGCTGCCCGCCTCCAGGAGTTCTCGGCCCAGGAGCGCATGCGCGAGCGCGGCCACGCCGTACGCAGCCTGCCGTCGCGGGTCGTCAGGAGCGGACCGCGGCAGATCTTCACCCTGCTCGTCCTGATCTCGCTGGCCTTCGGCACCGCGATCTATCTGGGCGTCCGCCACCCCTACCGGGCCACGGGCTCGGGGAACCGCGCCATCAGCCAGCTGCGGATGACGGTCGTTCCGCTCGCACCGCGCAGGACCGTCCCCGGCGGCACCCCGGCGGACCTCCTCGCACACAGCCCCGCCGCCCAGTTCCGTCCCGGGGCTTCCGGCATCACGCTGCCCGACGTACGGCGCACGACGCACTACTCGGCGAGCCAGGTCGTGGCGGCGCTGACGACCGCCAAGGACTATCTCGTGGCGTCCTCGCTCGACCCCGAGGTGCTGACCGGGCAGTCGGTACGGCCGGTACGGGTGCTGCTCGACCCGGACCAGTCGGCGCAGTTCGACCGGAGCGTCGCCTCGCCCGCCAACGACGGTCTGCACGCGGCGCTCGGCTGGCTCGTACGCTTCGACGCCGCCAAGGTCGTGCCGACGGCCGCGGCGATCCGGGTCCAGGGCACGCTCCAGTACGCCGAGACGGCGGACCAGCGGCTCCAGGTGACGTCGAACCACACCTTCGTCTACGCGCTGCGGCCGGTGGCGGCGGCGAGCGCCGCCCTGCCGGACGCCTCGCTGTTCACCGTCCGCCGCGAACTGCACTTCGGCTTCGACTCCGAGGATCTGCAGAAGCACCGTACGGAACTGCAGCTCAGCGAGGTCCAGGCCGGGCCGCAGTCCTGCTCGGCCGCCGTGCCGGGCAGGATGACGCCGCTGCTCGCCGGTGATCCCGCGCCGACCGCGCCCGCCGCCGGCACCGACCCGTACGCGACAGGCGCGATGAACGCGTCGCTGTGCGGCGTACTGGCCCCGGCGGCGGAGCCGAGCCCGGCGGCCTCCTGAGCGCGACCGTGCGCCTGAGAGCCCCGGGCCCGGGGCACCGTCCGTGACCCGTTCTACGCCGTGTCTTCGGTGCCTTCCGTGCCGTCCGCCTTCGGCTCGTCCGTCTTCGCGGTGCCGGGCCGGCTGCCGTTGCCGCCGCCGGTGAACCTGCCGCGCAGCTTGCCGCCCAGATCCCCGGCGCCGCCCGCGATGTCACCGACCAGCTTCATCAGCGGGTCCTTGCTGTCGCGCACCGTGCCCGCGTAATGCGAGGCCGAGTCACGGAACGAGTCGGTGACCGACGCTTCCTTGTCCTCGTCGCGGCGCGGGTAGTGGCCGTCCATGATCCGCTGGTAGTCGCGGCTCTCCGCCCACTTCTTCAGCTCGGCGGCGCGCACCGTGGTGAACGGGTGCGAGCGCGGCAGCACGTTGAGGATCTTCAGCACGGAGTCCCGGAGGTCGCCGCCGCGCTCGTACTCCTCGGCCTGCGCCAGGAACGCGTCCACATTCATCTCGTGCAGGTGGTTGCCGCCCGCGATCTTCATCAGGCCCCGCATCGAGGCCCGCAGGTCCTGGCCGACCAGCAGCCCGGCCCGGTCGGCCGACAGCTCCGACTTACGGAACCACTCGCGCAGCGCCGTCACGATCGCCATGATCGCGACATTGCCGAGCGGGATCCAGGCGACCTTGAGCGCGAGCCCGGTGAGGAAGAGCAGGATCGTGCGGTACACAGAATGGCCGGAAAGCGCATGACCCGTCTCATGGCCGATGACCGCCCGCATCTCCTCCTCGTCCAGCAGCTCGACGAGCCCCGTCGTCAGCACGATGATCGGCTCGTCGAGACCGATGCACATCGCGTTGGGCTTGGGGTCCTGCGCCACGTACATCACCGGGACCTTCTCCAGGTCCAGGATGTAGCTGGCGTCCCGCAGCATCGCGTGCAGATGCGCGAACTGCGCCTCGCTGACCCGGACGGAGTCCGAGAGGAACAGCAGCCGCAGGCTGCGCTCGGGCAGCAGTCCGCTCAGCGCCTTGAACACCGTGTCGAAGCCGGTGAGCTTGCGCAGCGCGACCAGCGCCGAGCGGTCGGCGGGATGTTCGTAGGCCCGGGAGGAAATGCCGGGGAAGCGCTTGCGCTTACGCATCGGCACATTCTCGTGAGCTGCCTCGTGACCGTTTTCCGTCATGGATGCCCCCTGTTTCTTACGCGTCGTTTCTTACGCGTCCAACGCCCGTCCCCCTGCCGGATCCCAGCCTAGGTGCTGGGACTACCGTGTGGCGGGGGGCTGAAAAAGACCGAGGAGCACACCCGACATGCCGGAAACCGCCGTACTGCTGGCCGCCGCCGCATCGGACACCCATGGTCCTGGCGATACGCTGCGGATCGTGCTGCTCGTCTCCATGGTCGGGGCAGTCCTGCTCGCGTGGTTCCTGCTGCGTGGATACCGCGACAAGGACGCCGACAACGACCCCAACGACTGAGTCGGCACGAGCGTGCCCGGGGCGCCCGCATACGATGTGCGCGAAGCCCCCGACCGACCCCTGACGAAAAGGTCCTGTTGAAGATGAGCCTCACCGGCACCGCAGCCAACCTGGTCACTCTCGCCGAGGGAGAGCACGGCGGCAACCACGAAAGCCTCAGCCCGTATCTGACCGGCGGAGGCGCGCTGTTCGTGCTGCTCCTCCTGCTGTGGGTCACCACCCGCTTCAACCGCGACCGCTGAGGCCGGGTCGAACCTCCGTGCCAGTAGGCTCTGCACGCATGGGAGAGCAGCAAACGCCCGCCGACCCGGGTTCCGCTTCTGATTCCGTTTCCGGCTCAGGTGCCGGCCGGGGCAGGCGCCGACTCGGCGTCATGGGCGGCACGTTCGATCCGATCCATCACGGACACCTGGTGGCGGCCAGTGAAGTGGCCGCCCTGTTCCACCTCGACGAGGTGATGTTCGTACCGACAGGTCAGCCGTGGCAGAAGAGCAAGAACGCGGTCTCACCGGCCGAGGACCGTTATCTGATGACGGTGATCGCGACCGCCTCCAACCCGCAGTTCTCCGTCAGCCGTATCGACATCGACCGGGGCGGACCGACGTACACGATCGACACCCTGCGGGATCTGCGGTCCGCCAACGACGAAGCGGACCTGTTCTTCATCACCGGCGCCGACGCGCTGTCGCAGATCCTCACCTGGCGGGACCACGAAGAGCTGTTCTCGCTCTCCCACTTCATCGGGGTCACCCGGCCGGGCCACGACCTGACCGACGACGGGCTGCCCAAGGGCGGTGTCTCCCTGGTGGAGGTCCCGGCGCTGGCGATCTCGTCGACCGACTGCCGGGGGCGGGTCGCGAAGGGCGATCCTGTCTGGTATCTGGTTCCGGACGGTGTGGTGCGCTACATCGACAAGCGCCAGTTGTACCGCGGCGAGTGAGCCACGGAGAGGGGCACCGGTGAACGACCAGCAGCAGCCGTACGACCCGTACGACCCGTATTACGGACAGCCCCGGATCGTCGGATACGACGAGTACGGGCAGGCTGTGTACGAACAGCCCCAGCAGCCCCAGCAGCAGTACGACGCCTACGGGCAGCCGGTGTACCAGCAGCAGCCGCAGCAGACCCAGCAGCCGCAGCAGGCTCCGCAGCAGTACGACCCGTATGCCCAGCAGCCCCAGCAACAGCATCAACAGCAGCCGCAGCAACAGGGTTACGGCGGCTACGGCTACGACACGGGCCAGCAGCCGGCGGCGGTCGACACCACCCACCAGTGGGACATCCCCCAGCAGCAACAGCAGCAGGCGTCGCAGCCTCAGCAGCAACGGCAGGCGCCCGCGCCCGCCGAGGCGCCCGCCCCCGAGCAGCAGCCTCCCGCCGCCGTCCCCGGACAGCGCAGGCCCGACCAGGACCGCGACTACCGGACCGAGCAGTTCTCGTTCATCGAGGAGCCCGACGAGGACTCCGAGGACGTCATCGACTGGCTCAAGTTCAGCGAGAGCCGCTCCGAGCGGCGCGAGGAGGTCAAGCGCCGCGGCCGCAACCGCGTCGTCGCGCTCGTCGTCGCCGTCGTCCTGGTGGTCGCCGGCGGGGTCGGCTACCTCTGGTACGCCGGCAAGCTGCCGGGCGTCGGCGCAGCGGACAAGAAGGCGAACGTCGCGGTGGGGGCGCAGAAACGCGACGTGATCGTCGTCCATCTGCACAACACGAAGGACAAGGCCACGTCCACGGCCCTGCTGGTCAACAACACCACGACCGGCCAGGGCACCACCGTGCTGCTGCCCAACTCCCTCTCGGTCGCCAACGACGACGGTACGAGCACCACGCTCGCCAAGTCCGTGGACGACGACGGCTCGGACGGCACCCGCGAGGCCATCGGCACGCTGCTCGGCACCAAGGTCACCGGCACCTGGCGGCTCGACACCCCTTACCTGGACAACCTCGTCGAACTCGTCGGCAACATCGACATGACGACCGACGTGACCGTGCCGGGAGCCAAGAAGGGCGAATCGCCCGAGGTCACGAAGGGCGAGAACCGCACGCTCAGCGGCAAGATGGCCGTCGCCTACGCCACGTACCGGGCGCCGGGCGAGGCCGAGGACAAGCAGCTGCAGCGGTTCGGGCAGGTGCTCCAGGCCGTGCTGCGCAAGATGTCCGACGATCCGCACGCCGCCACGATCACCGTGCAGACCCTGGCGCAGATCCTCGACCCGTCCATGACGGAGGCGGATCTGGGCGCCTCGCTGGCCAAGCTCGCCAAGCACGCCAAGGAAGGCGACTACAAGACGACGGTGCTGCCGGTCCAGCCGGACGGCGCCCTCAGCGAGCAGGCGTCCAAGGGTGTGGTGAAGGACATCCTCGGCGGCACGGTCAGCGCTCCCGAGCAGGGCTCGGCCCTCCGGATCGGCGTGAAGAACGCCACCGGGAAGCAGGCGGCCGGGGACTCGGCACGGATCGCGCTGATCAACGCGGGCTACGGCTACGTGGACGCGGGCAAGGGCAGCGCGGTGACGTCGTCGCAGGTCACGTACAGCGACGAGAAGAACAAGGCGCAGGCGGTCGAGGCCGCCAAGACGCTCGGACTGCCGACGAGCGCGGTCAAGAAGGGCACGGCGGTGCCCACGGCGGACGTCTCGATCGTCCTCGGCACGGACTACAAGGCGCCACAGGCCGAGTAGCCCCCGTCCCGCTCGACGACAGCCGCGGCGGGGCCTTGACCGGCCCCGCCGTGGTTTTGTTGTGCGGGCCGTCGGCGGTCCGTGAGATCCTGGGGTTTTCCACGACCGTCGACGAAAGCCTGCTTGTGACCGCTACTGATCGCTCCATCGAGCTCGTCAACGCCGCCGCCCAGGCGGCGGCAGACCGGCTCGGCAACGACATCATCGCGTACGACGTCAGCGATGTGCTCTCCATCACCGATGCCTTCCTGCTCGCCTCCGCGCCCAACGACCGCCAGGTCAAGTCGATCGTCGACGAGATCGAGGAGCGGCTCCAGAAGGAGCTGGGCGCCAAGCCGGTACGCCGCGAGGGCGACCGGGACGCGCGCTGGATCCTCCTCGACTACGTCGACATCGTCGTGCACGTCCAGCACAGCGAGGAGCGTGTCTTCTACGCCCTTGAGCGGCTGTGGAAGGACTGCCCCGAGATCGCGCTGCCCGAGGACGCCGTCAAGACCCGCGGCAAGGACCAGCAGCAGGCAGGTCAGGAGCCCGCGGGGGTCGCGGGTGACGCGGACGGAGACCTGAGCTGAACGGCAGCAGGAGCGGCAAGGGCCGCAAGATCGTCCTGTGGCGCCACGGCCAGACCGCCTGGAACGTCGAGGGCCGGTTCCAGGGCTCCACGGACATCGAGCTGACCGTCACCGGCGTCTCCCAGGCGCGCAGGGCCGCCCGGCTGCTGGCCTCGCTGAAGCCGGACGCGATCGTCGCGTCCGACCTTCGGCGGGCCTCGGCCACCGCGGCCGAGCTGGCGGCGGTCACCGGACTCGGTGTCTCGTACGACGCCGGGCTCCGTGAGACGTACGCGGGAGCCTGGCAGGGGCTGACCCACCAGGAGATCCTGGCCGGCTACGGCGAGCAGTACACCGCCTGGAAGCGCGGCGAGTCCGTGCGGCGCGGCGGCGGTGAGCTGGAGACCGAGGTGGCCGACCGGGCGGCGCCCGTCGTGCTCCGGCACGCCGAGAAGCTGCCCGAGGGCGGCACGCTCGTCGTGGTCAGCCACGGCGGCGCGATCCGCACCACGATCGGCCGGCTGCTCGGTCTTGAATCGCACCACTGGGAAGGGCTCGGCGGGCTGTCCAACTGCTGCTGGTCCGTCCTCGGCGAGGGTGCGCGCGGCTGGCGGCTGATGGAGCACAACGCCGGCACCCTGCCCGAACCGGTCCTCGGCGACGACGACTGAGGGGGCGGCCGGGACTTCGGCCGAACGGTCGTCCGCACCGCCCTGGGCTGCGAAGGGACCGGATTTCACTTTCCGGCTGGTCCCACGCTAAAGTTCTTCTTGTTCGCAGCGCGGAGCGCGAAGAACACGCGGGGCTATAGCTCAGTTGGTAGAGCGCCTGCATGGCATGCAGGAGGTCAGGAGTTCAATTCTCCTTAGCTCCACAACCCCGGTCCCGTCCTCTGTCTCAGAGGGCGGGACCGTGCGTTTACCGCAAGGACCGCAGCACCGCTGCCCGCTCCTTGCTCTCCTCGTCGCTCGGTGTGTAGACCACGATCCGGCATTCCGGCATTCCGTTGACCGACAGCGAGACCGAGGTCATCCGTATCTGCCCCACCACGTCGTGCCGGAACGTCTTCACCCTGGGGCCCGGCTGTGTCACGTTCCCGCCGTGCCACAGCTCGGCGAAGTACGGGCTGGCGGCCGCGAGATCGGCGATGAAGGTCTCCCAGACCGGCTCGCCGACATGACGGCCGTACGCGCTGCGCAGGGTCGCCACCATCACCGGCAGCTCCGCCTCCGGATAGACCAGCGGGCAGGCGTCCCGCGACACGGTGAACAGGATCCACAGCACGTTGAACCGGCGGTACCGGCTCATCGTCCCGACGTCGAAGAGATCGCCGTACGCCGCGTTCGCCCCGATGAGGTCGTAGCGCGAGTTGTACACCACGGCGGGCAGCGGATCGAGGGCGTCCAGGATGCCCTGGATCTCCGCGCTGATGCCGTCCGCTTCGGCCTGCGGATCGGGCGTACGCGGCACCTCGGCCAGCTGGTACAGATGCTCCCGCTCGGCGCCGTCCAGCCGCAGGGTGCGGGCGATGGCGTCCAGGACCTGCGCCGACGCGTTGATCGGGCGCCCCTGTTCCAGCCAGGTGTACCAGGTCACGCCGACCCCGGAGAGCTGCGCGACCTCCTCGCGCCGCAGCCCCGGCGTACGGCGGCGCAGCCCCGGCGGCATCCCCACGTCGGCGGGAGTCACCCGCGCCCGTCTGCTGCGCAGGAAGGCCGCGAGCTCGGTCCTGCGCCGTCGGCCCGTCGACTGCTGCTGGTGCACTGCCACTGCCGTCACACCCCCCATGCTGCGCCGTCCGGCAGGTCCTTGCCAGGTGCTGTCACTACCAGCATCAGCGGGCTCTCGTTACCCGTATCGGATCAGCCGCAGGCTCGGACCCATGACGACCGCCTCATCACGGACCCCACAACTTTCCGACCCCTCAAGTAAAACTCCCACCACTGACAGCGGCCCCGGCAGAGGCCCGCTGCTCGCCGTGGTGCTCGCCGCCCAGTTCATGGCGCTGCTCGACGTCTTCATCGTCAATGTGGCCGCCCCGACGATCCGCGTCGAACTCCACGCGTCCGGCGCCTCGTTGCAGCTGATCATCGCGGGCTACACCATCGCGTACGCGGTCATGCTGATCACCGGCGCCCGACTCGGCGACCTGCTGGGCCACCGCCGGCTGTACCTCGGCGGCCTGCTCGTCTTCACCGCCTCCTCACTCGCCTGCGGACTCGCCGCGAACACCGGCCAGTTGATCGGCTTCCGGCTGGTCCAGGGCGCGGGTGCGGCGCTGATGATCCCCCAGGTGCTCAGCCTGATCCAGCGCAACTTCACCGGCGAGGCGCGCGGCAAGGCGCTCGGCGCCTACGCCGCCGTGCTCTCCACCGGGGCGGCCGCCGGGCAGGTGCTCGGCGGGGTGCTCGTCACCGCCGACCTCTTCGGGACCGGCTGGCGGCCGATCTTCCTGGTGAACGTGCCCGTCGGGATCGTCCTGCTGGTGACGGGCGTGCGGGTGCTGCCCAAGGACCGGGCGGCCGAGCCCGAGCGGCGGCGCGGCCTCGACCTGCCAGGTCTCGTCCTGCTCGGCGCCGCCGTCTCGCTGCTCACCGTGCCGCTGGTGCTCGGCCAGGAGGAGGACTGGCCGCTCTGGTCCTGGGTCTCCCTCGCAGCGTCCCTGGTCCTCTTCGGCTGCTTCCTCGGCTACGAGGCCCGGCTCGCCGCGCGCGGCGGCGCCCCGCTCGTCGCGCCGCGGGTGCTCCGTATCCCCGGCATGGGCGTGGCCGCCGCACGGATCGGTCTGGTGATGGCGGTCAACTCGGGCTTCCTCTTCGCCCTCACCCTCTACATCCAGGGCGCCCTCGGCTACAGCGCGCTGCGCGCGGGGCTGACCTTCGCGCCGACCGCGCTGGTCTTCGGCGCGATCGGACTGACCTGGCGCAACTGGCCCCGGCGGATACAAAAGGCCCTGATACCCGGCGGGTTCGCGCTGGCCGCCGTCTCCGCCGTGGCCGTCGGCTGGGTACTGCGGGACATCGGCGACGGCGGATTCCCGATGTACGCCGCCTTCGTCGGCATGGGCGCGGGTCTCGCACTCGGCTTCAGCCCGGCGCTGACGGGCGCGCTGGCGACCGTACGCCAGGAGGACGCGGCGGACGCCAGCGGACTGCTGGCGACCGTCACCCAACTCGGCCAGCTCCTGGGCGTCGCGGCCTTCGGCACGCTCTTCCTGAACCGCCTCGACGTACCCGGTCCGGACGCCGCAGCGGACGCCTTGTGGGCGACGACTCTCGCCCTCGCGGCGGCCGCGATCATCGGCGCGCTGGCCGGTCTCGGACGGCAGCGACGCGCGTAGCTGCGATTTCCGGCTGACCCCCTTGCCAGGCCGTGGCAGAATCGGACGGCCGGAGGGGGACGCCGGCGCGGTCCGGGAGGGAGAGCACGATGTCCGCGAGCAGCATCGAGGAGGCCGATGCCCCGCTCACCACGGCGGACGACCACTCCCGCCTCAGCTGTCCTACGTGCGGTTCGTCCCATGTGGCCCAAGTGCTCGGCGACAACGGTGGAGTTTCTTACGTGTGCACGGCCTGCGGCCACAGCTGGAGCTGATTGATGGGTGCCCACAGGCGTAAATGCGACTGGTGCGGCAGTGGTACGCCCATCGTCAGGGACATGGATCCCCTCAATCACGACTTTCAGTACTGGTGCGAGGAGTGCGCGCGGGCGCTGATCATAAAAGGTGACCCCATCGAGACCTACCGCGAATTGGAGGGCGAACCGATCTACGGCCGCCTCCTCGACGAGCACTGCACGCTCAAGCGGTTCTACTCGTTCGCCACGGCCTGACGCCACCGTGTAATGTTCTCGATGTCGCAAGGGGCTATAGCTCAGTTGGTAGAGCGCCTGCATGGCATGCAGGAGGTCAGGAGTTCAATTCTCCTTAGCTCCACAACCCACAGCGTCACAGTGAAGCGGGCCACCCGGATCGGGTGGCCCGCTTCTCGCTGTGCTGCCGGGGCCGGTTAACCGCGGCCGGGGCCAAGGGCCTTGCGGCCGCCGCTCGCCGGGGGGAGGGCGGCGCGGGCCGGGCGGCGCTGGGGGGCCGGCTGCTCGATGCGCAGGGCCAGGGCGGGGCAGCGGCGTACGGCGCGCTGCGCGCGGCCCCGCAGATGCATGGGTATGTCGGCGTCGGCGAGGGCGGGGAAGCCGTCGGGGCCGAGCCGGATCAGCTCGGGGATGATGTCGGCGCACAGGCCGTGGCCCTGGCACAGCGTCCAGTCGACGGCGATCTTCTCGCCGCTCGGGATGGACTCCACCGCGTCCTGGTAGCCGGGGCCCGGCAGCGGGAGCACGCCGGTCGTCTCGCGTCCGCAGCCGCCGTCCAGGACGTGCGCCGCCAGGTCGTCGGTGAACGCCGAGAGGGTGGAGGCGAAGAACCGCGCCGAGCCGTCGGGGTGCTTGCACGCGCCGCGGCCCTTGACGGCCTGGGTGACCGCGCGCAGCGCCTCAAGGGCCGCGGGGCCGCCGCCGTTGATCACGTCGGACAGGCCGCCCGCCGCCGCGGGCAGACCGAGACGGCAGGGGCCGCACTGGCCGGCGGTCTCGGCGGCCAGCCAGTTGGCCACGCGCAGCGCCTCGCCGAGCGGGCAGGTCTCGGGGCCGATCGGCAGGATCGCGCCCGCGCCCAGTGAACCGCCCACGGCGGCCAGGGAGTCGCGCGAGACGGCGGCGTCGTGCGCGGAGACCGCGTCGATCCAGTTGCCGTGGTAGCCGCCGGTCAGCACGCCCTGGGGGAGCGGCGGTGCGCCCGCCATCTGGAGGACGTACCGCAGCGGCACGCCCGTCGGCACCTCGATGACCAGCGGCCGCGCCACGGCGCCGGAGACCGTGAGCATGACCGTGCCGGGCTCGGACTCCAGGCCGGTGTGGGCGTAGCGCCGGGCCCCGATCCTGGCGGCCACGGCGAGCTGGGCGAACGTCTCGGCGTTGGACAGCAGCGTCGGGGCGCCGTTGACGCCCGACTCGGCGGCCCGCTCGCGGCGGCCCGCGGGCAGCGCGGGACCGCCGCCGATGGCGCGGATCACGGAGGACGCCTCGCCCGAGACCATGCGCTCGGGGGTACGGACGATCCGGGCCCGCAGCTGACGCCCGCGCCGGTCGGTGAGCCCGCGCTCGGCGAGCGCGTCGCGCATCGACATCTCGGTCGAGTTGCGGGTGACGGCGATGATCAGGGTCCTGGCGCCCAGCGCCTCGGCCGCCAGCAGCGCCCCGTCGAGGATGAGGTGCGGGGCGCGGTTGAGCAGCACGGTGTCCTTGCGGCAGGCGGGTTCGCCCTCACTGCCGTTGATGACGACGACGGGGCGTACCCCGCGGCGTATCGAGGCCTGGGCGACGGCCCGCAGCTTGGTGCCGAAGGGGAAGCCCGCGCCACCTCTGCCGCGCAGGGATATGTGCTCGGCGAGCTGGGCGAGGCGCTCTCCCGTCACCGGCTGGAGGGGTCCGTGCACCTTCAGGTGCATGGAGAGATCGAGCCGTTCTACCAGGTCGAAGCCCTGGGTCAGCTGGGGAAGGCCGACAACCCGGACTTCGGGGACATCGGGGAGCGGGACGTTCACGGTCGGTCTCCTGCGGGTGCGTTCCAGGGTTCCCCGGCCGGGGGCGGATACAACGGTCCCGGTGACGGCTCGGGCGCCTCGGGCATCGGCCCGACGGGCGACGCCGGTGCCTGGCCGTTGTACGGGGGCAGCGAGCCCGTGTCGTACCCGGCGCTGATGCCCGGGTCGTACGGCGGGATCGAGCCCGTGTCGTACGGGGACGGCGCGCCGGGGCCGTACGGGGAAGAGCCCGAAGGATCGGAAGGGCCGGGGTACGGGGAGTACGGGGACGGAGGGGATGGTGCGAAGGACTGCCCCGGCGGCGCCGGGTGCGGTGCGGGCCAGGGGCCCTGCCTGCCGGAGTGGCCGTCCGAGAGGCTGGTGATGTCGGAGACCCCGGAGATGACGGGCAACTCCTCGGTCATGGGGATGCGTTCGGCGAGCGGTATCTCTCCGGCCGACGGTGATCCGCCGCCACGGGAGGCCGCGTATCCCGCCGCCAGGCCTGTGCCGGTACCGGCGCCGCTGCCCGCCAGGGGGGCGGGGAAGGGGTCGGTCAGCGGGTCGGGCAGGGGCGGCAGCGGCGGCAGCGGCTCGGACCGTACCGACTCGTACCCGTACTCGTACACCGGCTGAGTCGGTGCGGCGAGCTGCGGCGGGGTGAATCCCCTGCCGAGCGGGGTGCCCAGCGGCTGCGCCGACGACGCCCCCAGCGACTGCGCTGAGGACGCGCCCATGGACTGGGGGGTGGAGGCGCCCATGGACTGCGCCGACGGTGCGGACGGCCGCTGGAACTGCCGCTCGTACTCGGGCGATCCGGTGATGGTGGCACCGGGCAGCGGCATCTCGGCCGGGTCGCGCCTGGCGGGCTCGGGCTCGGCGGGACCGCGAGTGCCGGCGAGCGCAAGGAGCCGCTGGGCGATGCGCCGCTGGACCGGCTTCGGCAGCAGCCGCAGGGAGACGGCGGCGCCCACCCCGAGGAGGGACAGGCAGTACAGGACGACGACGTAGGTCGCCGGGGCGCGGCCGGTGTAGAGGCCGTGCATCAGGGCGAAGCACCAGGCCGGGTAGGCCAGCATGTGCATCGTGCGCCAGCGCCCGGCGAACCGCCCGGGGAGGGCGAACGCGCTGCGCATGGCGCCGGTCATGGCCGTGACAACCATCAGGATGGCGGCGAGCGAACCGAGGCCGATGAGGCCGCCGGTGCCGGTCACGCCGAGGCCGAACGGCACCACGGCGCCGATCAGCGCCACGTGCCCGAGGTAGACCTTGACGGTGATGTGGAGCAGGAGGAACCCGAGCGAGGCCACTGCCGTCGCCCGGTGGACGCCCTGGGCGAGCAGCCGGTGGCGCGAGGACAGCAGAAAACGGTCGGTGGCTATCAGGCCCCAGGCGACCGCTGAGGTCAGCGAGAGCAGGGAAAGCACACCGCTGGTGAAGTCGAGCGCGGCGCGGAAGGCGTCGCCCGACGCGATGGCCAGCAGCGGTACCAGTACCAGTGTGGCAACGGTCAGCCCGCCCCGGACCTGACGGCTCATGCCGCGCTCCGTGGGGAGTGACGAACTGTTCTTGCGATGAGGTTTCATGGGGGTCGACTCCGAATGGCTCGGGAAAGCGGTCCCGTTGCGGCATGCTAGGTCGCGCCTTTCCGGCCAGTACGCCATTTGCGGGTTTAACCCGGGGAACGTGAGCCAACCAACGTTGCGGTTGCCCCGTATCGCGCCGATACGCGGGGTAAGCGCGCGCCGTAAGGGAGTTGGGTGGCGGCCCGTGCGCGGATGATCCGTACCGGCGGACGGTGCCGATATGCCCGCCGATGTGCCCTGTGCGGACGGTCCGCGCCCTGCGGTAACCTGAAGCCATGTGTGCCGTACGCCTTCTGCTTAGCGAGCCGCGCTGACCAGTCCCACCGGATCTCGTACCGGGTGGAACCAGCGCGGCGCCCCTCCTGTGCGAGGGGCTTTTTCATTTGCTGAACGGCATCGCGGAAACCGCTGGCAGAGACGATCGATGGAGTTCGGACGATCATGAGTGAGACCACTTCGGCCGCCGCAGAAGCGGCGGCGCCCCACCGCTACACGGCCGCCATGGCCGCCGACATCGAGGCGCGCTGGCAGGACGTCTGGGAGGCGGACGGCACGTACGAGGCGCCGAACCCGACCGGGGAGCTGGCGGGCGACCCCGCCCTGGTGGCCAGGCCCAAGAAGTTCATCATGGACATGTTCCCGTACCCGTCCGGTGTCGGCCTGCACGTCGGGCACCCGCTGGGGTACATCGCCACCGACGTCTTCGCCAGGCACCAGCGCATGACCGGCTACAACGTCCTGCACACGCTGGGCTTCGACGCCTTCGGCCTGCCCGCAGAGCAGCACGCCGTCGCCACCGGTACGCACCCCCGGGTGTCGACCGAGGCCGCCATGGAGAACATGAAGCGCCAGCTGCGCCGGCTGGGCCTGGGCCACGACAAGCGGAGGTCGGTCGCCACGATCGACCCCGACTTCTACCGCTGGACCCAGTGGATCTTCGTCCAGATCTTCAACTCCTGGTACGACAAGGACGCCGACAAGGCGCGCCCCATCGAGGAGCTGGTCGCGCAGTTCGAGACCGGACAGCGGGAGACCCCCGACGGGCGCCCCTGGAACGGACTGACGGAGCGGGAGCGCGCCGACGTCCTGGGCGAGTACCGGCTGGCGTACGCCTCGGACGCGCCCGTCAACTGGGCGCCGGGGCTGGGCACCGTCCTGGCCAACGAGGAAGTGACCGCCGACGGCCGCTCCGAGCGCGGCAACTTCCCCGTGTTCAAGGCCAAGCTGCGCCAGTGGAACATGCGCATCACCGCCTACGCCGACCGGCTGCTGGACGACCTGGACGAGCTGGACTGGCCCGAGGCGATCAAGCTGCAGCAGCGCAACTGGATCGGGCGCAGTGAGGGCGCGCGCGTCAACTTCCCCGTCGTGGACGCCGCGGGCGGCACGGACGCGATCACGGTCTTCACGACCCGTCAGGACACCCTGTTCGGGGCCACGTACATGGTGCTGGCGCCGGAGCACGAGCTGGTCGAGAAGATCGTCCCCGCCGCCTGGCCCGCCGACACGCACCAGGTGTGGACCGGCGGTCACGCGACGCCCGTCGACGCCGTCGACGCGTACCGTAAGCAGGCCGCGGCCAAGTCCGACGTCGAGCGGCAGGCCGAGGCCAAGGACAAGACCGGTGTCTTCACCGGCGCTTACGCGACCAACCCGGTCAGCGGCGAGCAAGTCCCGGTCTTCATCGCCGACTACGTCCTGATGGGGTACGGCACGGGCGCGATCATGGCCGTCCCCGCGCACGACAGCCGGGACTTCGCCTTCGCGCGCGCCTTCGAACTGCCGGTGCGCTGTGTGGTCGAGCCGACCGACGGCCGGTCGACCGACGCGGCGGAGTGGGACGACGCGTTCGTCTCGTACGACGCCCGCCTCGTCAACTCGACGGGCACCGACATCACCCTGGACGGTCTGGGCGTGGTCGAGGCCAAGGCGCGGATCACGGAATGGCTGGCCGAGCGCGGCATCGGCGAGGGCACCGTCAACTTCCGGCTGCGCGACTGGCTGTTCAGCCGGCAGCGCTACTGGGGCGAGCCGTTCCCGATCGTCTACGACGAGGACGGCATCGCGCACTCGCTGCCCGAGTCGATGCTGCCGCTGGAACTGCCGGAAGTTGACGACTACTCGCCACGCACCTTCGACCCCGACGACGCGGACACCAAGCCCGAGACCCCGCTGTCGCGCAACGAGGACTGGGTCGACGTCGAGCTGGACCTGGGCCGCGGCGAAGGCGTCAAGCGCTACCGCCGCGAGACCAACACCATGCCGAACTGGGCCGGTTCGTGCTGGTACGAGCTGCGCTACCTGGACCCGCACAACGACGAGAAGCTGGTCGACCCGGCCATCGAGCAGTACTGGATGGGCCCGCGCGAGGGCATGCCGCACGGCGGCGTCGACCTGTACGTGGGCGGCCAGGAGCACGCCGTTCTGCACCTGCTGTACGCGCGGTTCTGGTCCAAGGTGCTGTTCGACCTGGGCCATGTCTCGTCGGTCGAGCCGTTCCACAAGCTGTACAACCAGGGCATGATCCAGGCGTTCGTCTACCGGGACGCCCGCGGTATCGCGGTGCCGGCCGCCGAGGTCGAGGAGCGCGACGGCACCTACTGGTACGAGGGCCAGCAGGTCAGCCGGGTGCTGGGCAAGATGGGCAAGTCCCTGAAGAACGCGGTCACGCCCGACGAGATCTTCGCCGACTACGGCGCGGACACGCTGCGGCTGTACGAGATGGCGATGGGCCCGCTGGACGTGGCGCGGCCGTGGGACACCCGGGCCGTCGTCGGCCAGTACCGGCTGCTGCAGCGGCTGTGGCGCAATGTCGTGGACGAGACGACGGGCGAGGTCAACGTCGCCGACACGGAGCCCGACGTGCCGACGCTGCGCGCGCTGCACAAGGCGATCGACGGGGTCTCGCACGACATGGCGGGACTGCGGTTCAACACCGCCATCGCCAAGGTCACCGAGCTGAACAACCACCTGACGAAGACGCGGGGGCCGGTGCCGAGGTCCGTGGCCGAGCGGCTGGTGCTGCTGGTCGCGCCGCTGGCGCCGCACATCTCCGAGGAGCTGTGGCGCAAGCTGGGGCACACCGACTCGGTGGTCCACCACGACTACCCCGTGGCCGACCCGGCGTACGTCGTGGACGAGTCGGTCATCTGCGTGGTGCAGATCAAGGGCAAGGTGAAGGCGCGGCTGGAGGTCTCCCCCTCGATCTCGGACGCCGAGCTGGAGACGCTGGCGCTGGGTGACGCGGACGTGGTGGCGGCGCTGGGCGGTGCGGATATCCGCAAGGTGGTCGTGCGGGCGCCGAAGCTGGTCAACATCGTTACCGCGTAGGAGCTGTCCCGCGCGTACGGAGAGCCGTCCTGCGCATAGGGGCGTCCCTTAGGGGCAGGTTGGGGGTTCGGATGGAACCCCCGGCCTGCCCCGTCCGTTTACGGTGGTAGGACGACACCGACTGCGGAGGGCCGCCCATGGAAGCCGTCATCCTGATCCTGGTGCTGCTCTTCGTCGCCTTCGTCGTCGCCGGGGCGTATGTGACCGTCAAGGCCGTCGGAGCGGCCCGGCGCAGCGTGGACCGTACGGTCACGCAGGCGCGCCGTACGGTCGAGGACACCGCCCTGCGGGCCAAGAGCTTCGGGCAGCCGGGGGTGCAGGGCGAGCTGGCCCAGCTGCGGCTGCGGCTGCGGACGTCCATGCGGGCGACGCAGGAAGCGCTGCAGGCCGGCGTCCCCGAGGACGCATCGCTCTCCGAGTCGATCGGACTCTTCCAGCGGCTCAGCGTCCATGGCCACGAGCTGGACGCCGAGCTGAAGCAGCTGGAGCGGGACCCGGACCGCAAGAGGATCGCCGAGCGGCTCCAGGAGCTGCGCGACCGTACGGACAGCATCACGCACTCGGCGGACTCGCTGCGCTGGGCGGCGCGGGACCGGGCCAGGAGGTTCGCCGACGATGACCTGTCCACGCTGACCAGCCAGATCGACGTGGAGTCGGGCGCGCTGCGGCACTGGACGGCGGCCGAGCCGCCGCACGGCTCGAACGTGCCGTACGGCTCGAACGCGGCCCAGGGCTCGAACGCGGCGTACGGCTCGACCGTGCCGCAGGGCTCGAACGTGCCGCAGGACGAGAATCCCACGGTGGTCGACCAGACCTGGCCGGAACCGCCGCCCGCCGAGGGGCCGCAGGCGATCGGACCGACGGACGCCACGCGCGGCGCGGGCTACCCGTGGCAGCGGCCGGCCCGGGAGAAGGAACCGCGGAAGCAGTCACTGCGGAAGCAGCCGCGGCAGAAGTCGCCACGCTCCGCCAAGCCGGAGACCGGGAACTGACCGAATCGATCATGGGTCCGGTCGAATCGATCATCGACGCGGGGCCGAGCTGCCGACCGGGGGCGACGACGGGTAACCTCCCGCTCATGTCCCGCCATGTCGCGATCGTCACCGATTCAACGGCCTACCTGCCGCCCCAGACGATGGAGCGGCACGGCATCACAGCGGTGCCGCTGACCGTGGTGCTCGGCGACCGTGCGCTGGAGGAGGGCACGGAGATCTCGGCCCGCTCGCTGGCCCTGGCGCTGCAGAAGCGCCACTCCGTCACCACGTCGCGGCCCAGCCCCGACGTCTTCGCCGCCACGTACCGCAAGGCGGCCGAGGCCGGGGCGACCGGAATCGTGTCGCTGCACCTGTCGGCCGAGTTCTCCGGGACGTACGACGCCGCGCTGCTCGCGGCGAAGGAAGCACCCGTACCGGTGCGGGTGGTGGACACCGGCATGGTGGCGATGGCCCTCGGGTTCTGCGCGCTCGCTGCGGCCGAGTCCGCCGACGCGGACGGCAGCCTGGACGAGGCGGTGGCCGCCGCGGAGAAACGGGCCGCGGGAACGGCCGCCTACTTCTACGTCGACACGCTGGACTATCTGCGCAGGGGCGGCCGGATCGGCGCCACCCAGGCGCTGCTCGGCTCGGCGCTCTCGGTGAAACCGCTGCTCCAGCTGGACGACGGGCGGATCGAACTGCTGGAGAAGGTGCGGACGGCGTCCAAGGCGATCGCCCGGCTGGAGGAGCTGGTGATCGAGCGGGCGGGCGAACACGCCGTGGACATCGCTGTGCACCATCTGGCGGCGCACGAGCGGGCGGCGACGCTCGCCGACCGGCTGCGGACGCGGGTGCCGGGGCTGGTGGATCTGCATGTGAGCGAGGTGGGCGCGGTGATCGGGGCACACACCGGGCCGGGGCTGCTGGGAGCTGTGGTCTCACCGCGCTGAGCGGCGTCGACGGGTGCCGTCGGATGGGTCGGGTGCCGTCGGGTGGCGCTTTCGGGTGATGGACTTATCCACAACTGGCAGTTTTTCCACAGGAATTGAGCTTGATCATCGGTATTCCGCCGATCTGTCTAGCCTCCTGTGACATGGCTCTTCGCACTCCTCTCCGGACTCCTCTTCGCACCCCTTCTCGGCTCCGCCCGCGCACCGGCGCCGCCACCAGCGGCCCGGGGCGCGCCCCGCTTCCGACGGCCGGGCCGGCGCCCGTGGGCGTCATGGCCGCGCCCGGTACCGGCCGGGTGAAGCGCCGCAGCGCACGCGCGCCGACGCTCTCTTCGGCGGGCTGCCGGCGCCGCCGGCCGCCGAGACCCCCGTACCCGACACGCCCGGCACGGGGCGGCGCGCCCGGCTGTCGCTGTGGCTCCAGCTCCGCTGCGGTCTGGAGCCCCGGACGCTGGCGGCGCTCGCGGTGGTCCTCGTCGTGGCGGTCGTGCTGGCGGCCCAGCATTTCTGGTCGGCGCGGCCGCAGGCCGTCAGTGCGCCGCAGGCGGTCGGTCAGGCGGTGCCTTTCCCCGAGCCGTCACCTTCGCCGGGCCCGTCGGCAGCCGCCGCCACCTCGTCCGCGCGGGTCGTCGTCGATGTCAGCGGCAAGGTCCGCAACCCCGGAGTGCTGCGGCTGCCCGCAGGGTCCCGGGTCTCCGACGCCCTGCGGGCGGCCGGGGGCGTCAAGGCCGGTACGGATCTGACCGCGCTGAACCGGGCCCGGGTGCTGCTCGACGGCGAACAGGTCGTCGTGGGCGCCCCTGCGCCCCCGGCCCCCGGCGGCGCGGTGCCGGGACCGTCCGGCGGTGGCGGCGGCGGTGGCGGCGCGCAGCCGGCGAGCCCGGTGAGCCTCGGCTCGGCCACGGTGGACCAGCTGGACACCCTGCCCGGGGTCGGTCCTGTGCTCGCCCAGCACATCGTCGACTACCGCACCCAGAACGGCGGCTTCCGCTCCGTCGACCAGCTCCGTGAGGTCAACGGCATCGGGGACCGCAGGTTCGCCGACCTTCAGCCGCTCGTACGGCCATGAAGCGGCCCGTGGTCCATGCGGCGGCCGGCGGACGGCTCGGCGACGCCGATCCACGACAGGAGGCCCCGGCGGATCTGCGGCTGCTGCCACCCGCCATGGCGGCGTGGGGGGCCGCCGCCCTCGCCATCGGGGCGCCGGGACGCTGGACCGGCGCCGGCGTGGCTGTCTGCCTGCTGGCAGCGGCGGCGCTGCTGCTGGTACGGGGGCGGCGGCCCGGCCGGGTGGCGGTGGCGACCGCCCTCCTGTGCGCGGCGGCGGGCGCGGCCTGCGCCGGGCTGCACGGCGCCGATCTGCGCCGGGGTCCCGTGCCGGGGCTGGCCGAGCGGTACGCCCGGGTGACCGTCGAGCTGACCGTCACCTCGGACCCACGGCTCACCCGGCCGAAGGTGCGCGGGGACCAGCTCTCGGACGCCGGGGTGATGCTCGACGCCGACGCCGTACTGGTGACGGGGCCCGACGGGCGCGCCACAGCGGGCCGTACCCCCGTCCAGGTCTTCGCCACGCCCGGCGACCACCTCGCGTCCTGGCAGGAGCTGCTGCCCTCCACCCGGCTGCGGGTGACCGGACGGCTGGAGCCCCCGACGGACGGTGACGTGCGCTACGCGGCGGTGCTCCGGGCGGAGGGCGCCGGACCACCGGCGGTCGGCGGGCCGCCGACCGGGCTCCAGCGCCGGGCCGGTGAGCTGCGTGCCGGACTGCGGGAAGCGACCGACGGCCTGCCGTCCGACGCCCGCGCCCTGCTGCCGGGACTGGTCGTCGGCGACACGTCACGGATCTCGCCGGAGCTGGACGAGGCGTTCAAGGCGACCGACCTCGCCCATCTGACGGCCGTCAGCGGAGCCAATCTGGCGATCGTCCTCGCGCTGCTGATCGGCCCGCCGGGGCTGGCGCTGCGGGCCGAGCGGCGCGGGCTCGCCGCCCGGCTGGGGATCCCGCTGCGGGCGACCGCGCTGCTCGGCGGGGTGCTCACCCTGGGCTTCGTGGTGGTCTGCCGCCCGGAGCCGAGCGTGCTGCGCGCCGCGGCCTGCGGAGTGATCACGCTGCTCGCCATCGGCACCGGGCGCCGCAGATCCCTGCTCCCCGCCCTCGCGGCCGCGGTTCTGCTACTGGTGCTCTACGACCCCTGGCTGGCGCGGGGTTACGGCTTCCTGCTGTCCGTACTGGCCACCGGCTCCCTGCTGACGATCGCGCCCCGGTGGAGCGCGGCGCTGCGCCGTCGCGGGGTGCCGGGACGGCTCGCCGAGGTGCTGGCGGCGGCCGGGGCCGCGCAGGCCGTGTGCGCTCCCGTCGTGGTGGTCTTCGCCGCGCGGGTGAGTCTGGTGGCCGTCCCGTGCAATCTCTTCGCCGAGCTGGCGGTCGCCCCGGCCACGGTCCTCGGCTTCGCGGCGCTGGGGCTCGCGCCGGTCGCCATGCCCGTGGCCGAGCTGCTTGCCCGGTGCGCCGGCTGGCCCGCCGGGTGGATCGCCGCTGTCGCGCGCGCCGGAGCCGGGCTGCCGGGCGCGCGGGTCGACTGGCCGGACGGCTGGCCGGGCGGAGCGCTGCTCGCCGTACTGACGGCGCTCGCCGTGTACGGCGCGCGGTACGTACCCCGCCACCCCTGGGCGACCGCCGGGTGCACGGTGCTCCTGCTGCTCGCCGTGGTGCGGCCGCCACCGCTCACCCGGATCGTTACCGGATGGCCGCCGCCCGGCTGGACGTTCGCGATGTGCGACGTCGGCCAGGGCGACGCCACCGTGCTCGCCGCAGGCGACGGCACGGCGGTGGTGGTGGACGCGGGACCCGAGCCCGCCCTCGTCGACAACTGTCTGCGGGATCTCGGCGTCACACGTGTCCCGCTGCTGCTGCTCACCCACTTCCACGCCGACCATGTCACCGGGCTGCCCGGGGTGTTGCGGGGCCGGGCGGTGGGCGCCGTGGAGACGACCACCTTCCCCGAGCCCCGCGAGCAGAGCGCCTTCGTCCGCAGGACCGCGGCGTCGGCGCGGGTGCCCGTTGTACCGGTCGCGCCGGGCGAGCAGCGCCGCATCGGGCCGCTCGCCTGGCGGGTGCTGTGGCCGCGCGCGGGACCGGGACCCGTGACGGGCGAGCCGAACGACTCCAGCGTCGCGCTGCTCGTACGGATCGCCGGCGGCCCCACACTGCTGCTCCCCGGCGACCTCGAACCGGCGGCCCAGCAGAGCCTGCTACGGGACAACCCGGCGCTGCCGCCGGTGGACGTCCTCAAGGTCGCCCACCACGGCTCCGCCCACCAGGACCCGGGCCTGCTCCGCCACATCCACCCCCGGCTGGCGCTCATCTCCTCGGGGAGGCACAACATGTACGGCCACCCGTCGCCCAGAACCCTCGCCGCGCTCACCACCGGGGGAGCGGCCGTGCTGCGCACGGACACGAACGGCGCGATCGCCGTCACGGGCGCCGGCCGCGCACTGCGGGCGGTGCCCCGGGGGCAGGATCTGACCGTCGGGTGAAGGAGACTCGGACGATGGACATGTCGCGCCACATTCTCTTCGGGGGACACCCACTTGAGGGTTTTTGGCATGTTCCATGGCGGTGATCGCTTGTTGAATCGATACTGACGGTTCCTACGTCGCTACTGGGGAGGGACCATGGCGCAGGATCCCGCGCCGAAGCACCTGACGATCACGCTCGATATCGACCTCCAGACCGCTGGCTCGACAGTGGGCGAGGCTCGGGTCAGAGCCACGTACAACGCCGTCGTCGAGGCGGCTCTGGTAGCCGCCATGGAGCAGCTCCCCGAGGGGAGCATCAAGACCGTCACGGCCGAGATGGACTGGTCTTACCGGTGGATGGAGAAGCGTGAGGTCCGTTTCTCCAGAGGCGACGACGGAGAGGGTGACAAGGCCTGAGGCCTCGACTTCGCGAGGTTCTCGGGGAGCTGCACTATCCAGCTTCCGGGACGAGACAGGCGGCCCCGATTCGTCGTTCAGGCGAGAGGCGACGGCTTTCGACGCACTGTCCGAGCCGACACGCGAAGCCCCACGGTCGATGCACGCAGTGATCTTGAATCTGGCCCCGTCTCTGTTGAGTCCACGGGCTGAACATGCCGACGGGATCAGTCCCATGGGGCTGATCCCGTCAACTCCGCTTCGGCGGCTACAGCCCCTGCCGGGTCTCGCGTGCTGCGCACTCCCGTCGTTCGCGTTCTGTAGGTGTGGGCAGTGCTCCGTCGCCTCGCATGTACGCCGAGAGGAGCGCGATGGAGTGACCGGCGTCGAACTCGCTCATGTACGGCTCGTGCTCCGATTCGTAGGCGTCCACGAAGAAGGACTTGCGAGCGACGCTCAGGGCGTCTTGCAGACGCTCCCTCAGCGCGTCCGCCGCAGGGATCAGCGCGACGTTCAACTCGGCATCGTCAGCCATGGTGTTCGCGGTCTTCACCCATTGATTCCGCTCGTCCGGCGACATGCCCACCTTCCACGTCAGGGCGTGTCGCCTCAGCTCGTACAGCTCTGCGAGCGCCTTTTCCGCCACGACCCTCCCACGGGACTCCACCTCGCCCGCCCGGGCCTCCGCCCGCTCTTCGCGCGCCGTTCGGGCCTGGTGCCGTTGTTGAACGATGCCGCCCAGCAACGTGCCACCGACGCCCACGACGGTGCCGCCCAGGCCGAACACTCCCGCCAAAGTCTGTGTGTCCACGGCGCCATCGTGCCGACACGAGGACGACGGCGGGGCTGAATTCGTCGATCCCTATCCGTGTCACGACCGTGCGCGGCGAGCGGCGGGAGCGGGAGCTGTCCGACGACGCGGCGGTGCCGGCCGCCTACCGGGACCACTTCGGGCTGCGGCTCGACCGGGTGCCCGTCGTACGGCCACGGACAGGTAACAGCTCGTAACGGTCGGGACCTCTACTTGGCGGTACGTTTGCCTCGAACAACGCAAGAGTGATCGAATGCCTATTCGTCAAGGGCCGCCGCCCCGACGACGACGTCGAGAGCCCGGTGCGGCCTCGCAGGGCCAATAGCACAGGGGTACGCACACCATGATCAGCCGCTTGCTCGGCCGACAGACGGCCGCGAGTCAGAAGAACAACCCGCTCTCCGGACTCTCCGTGCCGCAAGGCGCGGGACTCTTCACCTGCCGGGTGATCGACCCCGTCGGGGAGCCGGTCAGGAACGCCGAGTTCACGCTGAGCGACCAGAACGGCCGCAAGATCGTCAGCGGTGAGACCGACCCCTTCGGCACGATCGTGGCGATGGTCCCCATCGGGGAGTACCGGCTGGCCGTCTCGGCCGAGAGCTTCAGCCCGCACCGGGGCAGTGTCTCGGTCGCGGAGAGCGGGCAGTTCGTCGGCCTCGGCGACATCACGCTCCAGATAGCGCCCTCGCTCCCGCTGCCGGCCCCCGGCGAGTGGGAGATCGAACCGGCCCACTCCCGGATCGGTTTCATCGCCCGTCACATCGGTCTCGCCCGGGTGCACGGCCGCTTCGACAACTTCGCCGGCGCGATCCGGATCGGCCCGACGATGGACCAGTCCGCGATGCACGTCGTCATCGGCGCCGCCTCCATCGACACCAACGTGCAGATGCGCGACGACCACCTGCGCTCGGCGGACTTCCTCGACGTGGCGAACTACCCCACGCTGGAGTTCTACAGCGACCGCATCACACACCGCGGCGGCAACAACTGGGCGATCAACGGCGCCCTCACCCTGCACGGCGTCACCCGCACGGTCACGCTCGAAGCCCAGTACCTCGGGCTCGGCAACGGCATGGAGGGCGAGACGCGCGCCGCCATCCGCGCGTCGACCGAGCTGCACCGCGAGGACTACACCGTCAACTGGCAGTCCATGCTGGCGCGCGGCATCGCCGTCGTCGGCTCCAGCATCAGGATCGACCTCGACATCCAGATCGTCCCCAAGACCGGCGAAGCCTGAGCCGGGCGAACCGGCCCCGCCTCCGCGCCGCCGATATCCTGCCGAACCATGAGACACGTACTGGTGCTGCCCGACCGCGACGCCGCCGAAGAGGTGGCGCGCGAGCTGGCCGACCGCTTCGGGGTGAGCGACGAGCCGCAGCTCGTACGGGACGCGCTGGCCGGCGAGGACGACGCCGAGGACGCCCAATGGCTCGTGGTGGTGGAGGACCCGCAGGCGCGGCTGGACGCCACGGCGCTCGACGACTTCGTGGCCGAGCTGGACGGCTGGCGGGAAGCGCCGTAGGTCCGTGCGTCCGTAGGTCCGGTACCTCCCGCCGCCACCGCGGGCCGCGCTGTCAGTGGGGCGTGCCATCCTGGATCCCGATGGCCACCAGAAAGTCTTCCCCCGACGACCTCCTCGCCCCCCTCACGCTCGCCGTGGGCCAGGAGGATCTGCTGCTCGACCGCGCCGTCCAGCAGGTGGTGGCGGCTGCTCGCGTCTCCGACGCCGACACCGACGTACGCGATCTGACGCCCGAACAGCTCCAGCCCGGCACCCTCGCCGAGCTGACGAGCCCGTCGCTGTTCGCCGAGCGCAAGGTCGTCATCGTGCGCAACGCGCAGGATCTGCCCGCCGACACGATCAAGGACGTCAAGTCCTACCTCGACAACCCGGCCGAGGAGATCACGCTCGTCCTGCTGCACGCGGGCGGCGCCAAGGGCAAGGGCCTGCTGGACGCCGCCCGCAAGGCCGGCGCCCGCGAGGTCGCCTGCCCCAAGACCACCAAGCCGGCCGAGCGGCTCTCCTTCGTCAGGTCGGAGTTCCGGGCGCTGGGCCGGTCGGCGACGCCCGAGGCGTGTCAGTCCCTGGTGGACGCGATCGGCAGCGACCTGAGGGAGCTGGCGAGCGCCGTCTCGCAGCTCGCCTCGGACGTGGAGGGCACGGTCGACGAGGCGGTGGTCGCCCGCTACTACACGGGCCGCGCCGAGGCGTCCAGCTTCACCGTCGCCGACCGGGCCGTGGAGGGCAGGGCCGCCGACGCGCTCGAAGCGCTGCGCTGGTCGCTGTCGACCGGAGTGGCGCCCGTACTGATCACCAGCGCGCTGGCGCAGGGCGTACGGGCCATCGGCAAGCTCTCGTCGGCCCGTGGTGGCCGTCCCGCCGACCTCGCGCGGGAGCTGGGGATGCCGCCGTGGAAGATCGACCGGGTCCGGCAGCAGATGCGCGGCTGGACCCCGGACGGGGTCGCCGCTGCCCTGCGCGCCGTGGCCGCGGCCGACGCCGGGGTCAAGGGCGGCGGTGACGACCCCGAGTACGCGCTGGAGAAGGCGGTCGTCGCCATCGCGGCAGCCGCGAGATCGGGCGCCAACCGCTGACCGCCACCCGCTGACCGACACCTGCCGACCCCGTACCACTGAAGGCCGACGCGCCCAGGGCCCCGACCGGCACGCCGAAGGCCCCGGCACCGTCCTGGGGAGGACAGTGCCGGGGCCTTCGGTGTAAACCCTGTGGATCCGCACCCGCGTGGCGAACGCAGTTCGGTGTGCGGCTCCGGTGATGCCGGTCAGGAGCGGTAGAGAGGGCCCGCTGAGTCCCTTCCGGCGATCAAATCACTGGTTCAAATCAATAGAGCGGAGAGCGGGAAGCGCTCAGCCCTGGAGGGAGGCAACCCGGGCGGCGATCGCCGACTTCTTGTTGGCGGCCGCGTTCTTGTGGATGACACCCTTCGAGGCAGCCTTGTCGAGCTTGCGGGACGCCTCGCGAGCGGCCACCGTGGCCTGCTCGACGTCACCGGCTGCGGCGGCCTCACGGGCCTTGCGGATCGCGGTCTTGAGCGACGACTTGACGGCCTTGTTGCGCAGGCGCGCCTTCTCGTTGGTCTTGTTCCGCTTGATCTGGGACTTGATGTTCGCCACGAAAGAGCCTTTTCAGGTTCGATGAAACTGGATGATCTTCGACAGTGCCGTGTCAAGACACAGCTGTTCAGGTTACCAGTCACCGTCCGACCGGCCCAAACCGGGCGCAGCCCCGCGCCCGTGGGACGATGGAGGCTACGTATCGATCCGATGTCGACCCGAGACGAGACGCCGCGCGTCTCAAGAATCAGGACCCTGCGTGCCCGCGACCCCTATCCACGTGCCCGAGCCCAGCCGTACGGACCCGGCGCTGCTCCGCAACTTCTGCATCATCGCGCACATCGACCACGGCAAGTCGACGCTCGCCGACCGGATGCTCCAGCTGACGGGAGTGGTCGACCAGCGGCAGATGCGCGCCCAGTATCTCGACCGGATGGACATCGAGCGCGAGCGCGGCATCACCATCAAGTCCCAGGCCGTCCGGCTGCCCTGGGCGCCCACCACGGGTGACGAGAAGGGCAGGACGCATGTCCTGAACATGATCGACACACCGGGCCACGTGGACTTCACGTACGAGGTGTCCCGCTCCCTCGCGGCCTGCGAGGGCACGGTGCTCCTGGTGGACGCCGCCCAGGGCATCGAGGCGCAGACGCTCGCCAACCTGTACCTGGCGATGGAGAACGACCTCACCATCGTCCCGGTGCTGAACAAGATCGACCTGCCGGCCGCCCAGCCCGAGAAGTTCTCCGAGGAGCTGGCGAATCTCATCGGCTGCCAGCCGGAGGACGTCCTGCGGGTCTCGGCCAAGACCGGCATCGGCGTGGAGGCGCTGCTGGACAAGGTCGTCCTGGACGTGCCGCCGCCGGTCGGCGACGCGGACGCCGCCGCCCGCGCGATGATCTTCGACTCGGTCTACGACTCCTACCGGGGGGTCGTGACGTACGTACGAGTCATCGACGGCAGCCTCAACAAGCGTGAGCGGATCCGGATGATGTCCACCGGCGCCACCCACGAGCTGCTGGAGATCGGGGTCTCGTCCCCGGAGATGACCGCGGCCGACGGCCTCGGCGTCGGCGAGGTCGGCTACATCATCACCGGTGTGAAGGACGTCAGGCAGTCCAAGGTCGGTGACACGATCACCACCCTCAACAAGGGGGCGACCGTCGCGCTGGGCGGCTACAAGGACCCCCGGCCGATGGTCTTCTCCGGCCTCTATCCGCTGGACGGCTCCGACTACCCGGAGCTGCGCGACGCCCTCGACAAGCTCCAGCTCAACGACGCGGCGCTGGTCTACGAGCCGGAGACCTCGGCGGCGCTCGGCTTCGGCTTCCGGGTCGGCTTCCTCGGGCTGCTGCACCTCGACGTGATCCGGGAGCGGCTGGAGCGTGAGTTCAACCTCGACCTGATCGCCACCGCCCCCAACGTGGTCTACCGGGTGGTCATGGAGGACGGCAAGGAACACACCGTCACCAACCCGAGCGAGTTCCCCGAAGGCAAGATCGACTCGGTGCACGAGCCGGTCGTACGGGCCACGATCCTCGCCCCGAGCGAGTTCATCGGCTCGATCATGGAGCTGTGCCAGACCCGGCGCGGCACCCTGCTCGGCATGGACTACCTCTCGGCCGACCGGGTGGAGATCCGCTACACGCTGCCGCTCGCCGAGATCGTCTTCGACTTCTTCGACCAGCTGAAGTCCAAGACCCGCGGCTACGCCTCGCTGGACTACGAGCCCACGGGCGAGCAGTCGGCCCAGCTGGTGAAGGTCGACATCCTGCTGCACGGCGACAAGGTCGACGCCTTCTCGGCCGTCACCCACCGGGACCAGGCGTACGCGTACGGCGTACGGCTCGTCGCCAAGCTGCGCGAGCTGATTCCGCGCCAGGCGTTCGAGGTGCCGATCCAGGCGGCCATCGGCTCGCGGGTCATCGCGCGCGAGACGATCAGGGCCATCCGCAAGGACGTCCTCGCCAAGTGCTACGGCGGTGACATCTCCCGTAAGCGGAAGCTGCTGGAGAAGCAGAAGGAAGGCAAGAAGCGGATGAAGATGGTCGGCAGCGTGGAGGTTCCGCAGGAGGCCTTCATCGCGGTGCTGTCGAGCGACGAATCCGCAGGTAAGGGCAAGAAGTAGCGGTCCGGTGCCCGCCCCGGGCCCGGCGCGCCGCCCCGGTGGTCCCCGTGCCGCGGCACGGGGACCACCGGGCGGGGCGTGGCGGGTGAGGACGGTGGGGCGGGTCGGGGCCCGTTCGTTATGAAGCGGCCCCGTACGGCCTCTTACGCGGGCGACGGGCGGCCTCTACCCTGATCACTGCTCGGTAGTTACTCGTCAGTTAGTTACTCGCGAGTCACCTAGTTGTACAGTCGTCTGGTCAGTCAGTCACGCAGCACAGCCGTGGGCCCGGAGGATGTCGTGAGCGACACACAGAACTTGATCGAGAACCGGCCGCCCTCCGTGGCGACCCTCTTCATTGAGCGCGTGACAGCCACGCCTGACGCCGAGGCGTATCGCTATCCCGTCCCCCCTTCGTCGGGCGAGGGACCTGACGACTGGTCCTCGCTGACCTGGGGCCAGGCCGCCGAGCGGGTGTACGGCATCGCCGCAGGTCTGATCAGCCTCGGTGTGCAGCCGGAGGAGCGGGTCGCGCTCGCCTCCGCCACCCGGGTCGACTGGATCCTCGCCGACCTCGGCGTGATGTGCGCGGGCGCCGCGACCACCACGATCTACCCCTCCACCAACGTCGAGGAGTCCGCCTTCATCCTCGCGGACTCCGAGAGCCGGGTGCTGATCGCCGAGGACGCGGCGCAGCTGGCCAAGGCGCGCGAGCGCCGCGCCGAGCTGCCGCACCTCGCGCATGTCGTGGTGATCGAGACCGCGGACGCGCAGGCAGCCGAGGGCGACCCCGACGGCTGGGTGCTCTCCCTCGCCGATCTGGAGGCGCGCGGCGCCGACTACCTCACCGCGAACCCGGCCGCCGTCAAGGAGCGGGTCGGCGCGATCACCGCCGGTCAGCTGGCCACCCTGATCTACACCTCCGGTACGACGGGGCGTCCCAAGGGCGTACGGCTGCTGCACGACAGCTGGTCCTACATGGCCAAGGCCACGGTGGCGACCGGACTGATCACCAAGGACGACGTCCAGTACCTGTGGCTGCCGCTCGCCCATGTCTTCGGCAAGGTGCTGACCTCGGGTCAGATCGAGGTCGGCCATGTCACGGCGGTCGACGGCCGGGTCGACAAGATCATCGAGAATCTGCCGGTCGTGCGGCCGACGTACATGGCCGCCGTGCCGCGGATCTTCGAGAAGGTCTACAACGGCGTCGCGGCGAAGGCGCGGGCCGGCGGCGGAGCCAAGTACAAGATCTTCCTGTGGGCCGCCGAGGTCGCCCGCGAATCGGCCAAGGTCTCCCAGGACAACTTCCGGCGCACCGGCACCGCTTCGCTGCCGCTCGGCCTCGGCGCCAAGCACAAGGTCGCCGACCGGCTCGTCTACGCCAAGCTCCGCGAGGCGTTCGGCGGCAATCTGCGCGCCGCGGTCTCCGGCTCCGCCTCCCTCGCACCCGACATCGGCTTCTTCTTCTCCGGCGCCGGCATCCACATCCTGGAGGGCTACGGCCTGACGGAGTCCAGCGCCGCCAGCTTCGTCAACCCGGGCGAGGCGTACCGCACCGGCACGGTCGGCAAGCCGCTGCCCGGCACGGAGGTGCGGATCGCCGACGACGGCGAGATCCTGCTCCGCGGCCCCGGCATCATGGCGGGCTACCACGGCCTGCCCGAGAAGACCGCCGAGGTGCTGGAGGCCGACGGCTGGTTCCACACCGGCGACATCGGCGAGCTGTCCCCCGACGGCTATCTGCGGATCACCGACCGCAAGAAGGACCTGATCAAGACGTCCGGCGGCAAGTACATCGCGCCGGCCGAGGTCGAGGGTCAGTTCAAGGCGGTCTGTCCGTTCGTCTCCAACATCCTCGTGCACGGCGCCGACCGGAACTTCTGCACCGCCCTGATCTCGCTCGACGAGCCCTCCATCCTGGACTGGGCGGCCGAGCACGGCCTGGCGGACAAGTCGTACGCGGACGTCGTCGCCGACCCGCGTACGGTACGGCTCATCGACGGGTACGTGAGCCGGCTCAACGAGGGGCTGCAGCGCTGGCAGACCATCAAGAAGTTCCGGCTGCTGCCCCGCGACCTCGACATCGAGCACGGCGAGCTGACGCCCAGCCTCAAGCTGAAGCGGCCGGTCGTCGAGCGCGAGTACAAGAACCTGATCGAGGACATGTACGCGGGCTCACGCGAGGCCTGACAGACACCCACGTGGCGGCCTGACGGCCGTTCAGCGCCCCCGTCCGCGCCGCAGCTCGCCCAAGGCATCCTCTATGCGGGCCAGTTGGTGGCGCAGGACGGCGGCGTCGTGCGGGTCGGTGCGGTGCAGCTCGTCCTCTATCGACGTCAGCCGGTCCGCTATCCCGTCGAGCTGTTCGTGCTCCTTCGCCAGCAGCCGCTCCAACTGCTGGTTCTTGCGGTGCAGATCGATGAAGACGCTGACCTTGGCGCGCAGCACCCACGGGTCGAACGGCTTGGTCAGGAAGTCGGCCGCGCCCGTCGCGTAACCGCGGAAGGCGTATCCGCTGTCGGGCTCACCCCCGGTCAGAAAGATGATCGGGGTGTCCTTCGTCCGCTCGATCCGCTTGATGTTGGCCGCCGTCTCGAAGCCGTCCATGCCCGGCATCCGTACGTCGAGCAGCACCACGGCGAACTGCTGGCGCAGCAGCTCGCGCAGCGCCTCCTCGCCCGATCTGGCCCGTACGAGGGGTTCGTCGAGGGAGGCCAGTACGGCCTCCAGCGCGACGAGGTTGTCTTCCATGTCGTCGACCAGGAGGATGCTCGCCCGGTCCGTGGCGGCTGCCTGAGTGCCCATGGTGAATGCCTCACGTGATCGTTCGTCGTCGCATCGGTGGGTACGCCCTCGGGGACCTGGAAGGCCGGGCAGCGGACAGCGGGCGGCTCGAAACACGCGCTCAGGCACTGTCCTTGGTGCATTCCCGCCCATTTTGATGACTCGGTGCGTATGGGCGAGCCCAGTCTGTCACTCTGTCGGGGTCACAAGCGGCGCAATGCCACAACCGGACCAGGAGCCGCCGAGTGGGGCCCATTCCGATCCCGCGAGAGACTGCCCAACGCCCCGCACCCCAGGGGCCGTTACGGAAGGACGCCCGATCGGCCGCACGTACCAGCCTGCCCGGCAACCCGCTCGCGCCCGGGGCGGCGCGCCGATTCGCCCGCGCCGCGCTGGCGGACTGGACGAGCCTCGGACTGCTCGCCACCTGCACGTTCTGCCAGGGCAGCGCGGCGGGCGCGGGCGGCTGCCTCACCGGGCAGCACAGTACCGACCTGCTCGCCGACGACGCCGTCGTGGTCCTCAACGAACTCGTCACCAACGCCGTCGTCCACGCCGGCACCACCGTCGAGGTGCTGTGCCGGCTGGAGGACGCCACGGAGCCCGACGACCCGTCCCAGCCGGACGGCGACCCGGCTGCGCTGCTGGTCGAGGTCTCCGACCACCACCCCACCCGGGCGGTGCGCGGCGGTGTGCAGGAACGATCCGCCGCCGGTGCGCCCGAGTACGGCCGCGGGCTCCAGGTCGTCGGCTCGCTCGCCGAACGGTGGGGGATCACGTACCGCTCCGGCCTCAAGACCGTCTGGGCCCGGCTGCCGCTCGACGGCAGGGAACCGGCCGTGCCCGGCGGCGGAGCGATGCCGGGTGCCGCGCAGTCGGAGGCGACGGGGCCCGCGCTGCGGCGCGAACTGCGCGCGGCGGAGATCCTGGCCCCCGCGTCACGGCGCACCGTGCGCGACGACCCCGACTGGGTCAGCAGAGGGGCCCTTGCGTTCCTCGCCGAGGCCTCCGACCTGCTCGCGGGACAGCTCGACGAGGACCTCGTCGCCGCGCTCGCCTGCCAGCTGCTGGTGCCGCGCCTCGCCGACTGGTGCGCCGTCTGGCTGGACGCCGAAGGCGGCGCCGCGGGTGCGCCGCCCCGGCTCGCCCGCGTCTGGCACCTGGACGAGTCCCGGATCGACCAGCTCCGGGCGGACCTGGAGAAGGACGTGCCACGGCCGCCGGAGGCCGCGCGGCCGGGTGTGTCGATCCGGATCGGGGGAGCGGCGTTGCCGGCGGGCGACCCGGGCGGTACCGGCGACGAGAACACCGCGAACCCCGAGAACACCCCGAACCCCGAGGATCCCGCCCACGGGACCGCCTTCGTCTACCGGCTCGTCGCGAACGGCCGCGCCATCGGCACGCTGATGCTCGGCAGGCTCGACGGCCGCGCCCGGGTGCCCGACGAGGTCAGCTCGCTGGTCGAGGACTTCGCCCGCCGGGTCGCCCTCGCGATCGGCGCGGCCCGCCGCTACACCCGGCAGGCCACCATCAGCCGGGTGCTCCAGCGCGGGCTGCTGCCCAGCCAGGTGGCGCGGATCCCCGGCGTCGCCAGCTCGCTGGTGTACGAGCCGAGCGACGACGGCCTCGCGGGCGGCGACTTCTACGACGTCTTCCCCTGCCCGCCCGGCGGCCGCTGGTGCTTCATGCTCGGCGACGTCCAGGGCAGCGGCCCCGAGGCGGCCGTCGTCACCGGCCTGGCCCGCCCCTGGCTGCGGCTGCTGGCCCGCGAGGGCTACCGCGTCGGAGAGGTGCTCGACCGGCTCAACCGGCTGCTGCTGGACGACGCCACGGAGGCGGCGGAGGCCGCGTCCCTGATGGTCGCCTCGGCGGCAGGACCGGCCGACGGGCCGCAGGCGCTGCCCGACGGCAGCCAGCCCCGCTTCCTGTCGCTGCTCTACGGCGAGCTGATGCCCCTGCCGGGCCCCGTCGGCGGCGTACGGTGCACGCTGGCCAGCGCGGGCCACCCGCTGCCGCTGCTGCTGCGCCCCGACGGCTCGGTCCGGCCGGCCGCCGAACCGCAGCTGCTGCTGGGGGTCGTGGAGAACGTCGCGTACGAGAGCCACACGTTCGACCTCCAGCCCGGCGACACGCTCCTGTGCGTCACGGACGGCGTCACCGAGCGCCGCTCGGGCCACCGCCTCCTGGACGACTGCGACGGCCTCGCCCACGTCCTGGCGGGCTGCGTGGGCCTGCCGGCCCAGGAGGTCGCCGAACGGATACGCCGAGCGGTCCACGACTTCGACGGCACCCCGCCGGGGGACGACCTGGCACTGCTGGTGTTCCAGGCGGAATGAAGACGTGCGACGCCGGGCGGGCCGGCGGGTGCACCCGCCCGGCCCGTACGGCTCACTTCCGCCGTACGGGACAATGGGGGCATGCCTTCCGCACTGCCCGACGGTGAGCCCATGCCCGAGACCGGCGCGTTGCCCGCGAGCGCCCTTGCGGGCGCGGGTGACCGGCCGCTGGGGTTCTATCTGCACGTTCCGTACTGCGCGACCCGCTGCGGCTACTGCGACTTCAACACCTACACCGCGACCGAGCTGCGCGGCTCGGGCGGTGTGCTGGCCTCGCGTGACAACTACGCCGACACCCTCGCCGACGAGGTCCGGCTGGCCAGGAAGGTGCTGGGCGACGACCCCAGGCCGGTGCGTACCGTCTTCGTCGGCGGCGGCACGCCGACCCTGCTGGGCGCCGGTGACCTGGTGCGGATGCTGGGCACGATCCGTGACGAGTTCGGGCTCGCCGACGACGCCGAGATCACCACGGAGGCCAACCCGGAGTCCGTCGACCCGGCGTATCTGGCCGCGCTGCGCGAGGGCGGCTTCAACCGGATCTCGTTCGGCATGCAGAGCGCCAAGCAGCACGTGCTGAAGGTCCTCGACCGCAACCACACCCCCGGCCGCCCCGAGGCCTGCGTGGCGGAGGCGCACGCGGCGGGCTTCGACCACGTCAACCTGGACCTGATCTACGGCACCCCCGGCGAGACCGACGACGATTGGCGCGCCTCCCTGGCGGCGGCCGTCGGCGCCGGCCCCGACCACATCTCCGCGTACGCCCTGATCGTGGAGGAGGGCACCCAGCTCGCCCGGCGCATCCGGCGCGGCGAGGTCCCGATGACGGACGACGACGAGCACGCCGACCGCTATCTGATCGCCGACGAGGTGCTGGCGGCGGCCGGCTTCGGCTGGTACGAGGTGTCCAACTGGGCGACGTCGGAGGCGGCCCGCTGCCTGCACAACGAGCTGTACTGGCGCGGCGCCGACTGGTGGGGCGCGGGCCCCGGCGCCCACAGCCACATGGGCGGCGTCCGCTGGTGGAACGTGAAGCACCCGGGCGCGTACGCGGCGGCGCTGGCCGAGGGCCGCTCCCCGGGCGCGGGCCGCGAGCTGCTGACCGACGAGGACCGCCGCGTGGAACGCATCCTCCTGGAGCTGCGCCTCGCCGAGGGCGTCCCGCTCTCCCTGCTGGCCCCCGCGGGCCTGGCGGCCGCGTCCCGCGCGGTGGACGACGGCCTCCTGTCCCCGGCCCCGCACGCCGAGGGCCACGCGGTCCTGACCCTGCGCGGCAGACTGCTGGCGGACGCGGTGGTCAGGGACCTGGTCGACTGATCACACAACTGATCACCCGGACGGGTGAATCAGTGCAGGAGGGGGCGGGGTCTTCCTACGCTGTCCCTAGGCTGCCGTCGTACCTGGCGATGGCGAAAGCGGAGGGCCACGGAGATGACTGCTGTGGATGACCGACCGATCACTGACGACGTCGTCGAATTCTTCGAGGCCCTTGAGGTCCCCGAGGGATACGTGGCGGAGCTCCTGCGGGGGGAAATCGTGATGATGGCCGGGCTGGATCTGGTCCACAACCGAATTGTGCTGTCCGTTCTCAAGCAGATTCTGCCCAAGGACTTCGACTGTCTCCAGACCCAGGACATCGCGATCCCCGGTGAGCAGAGCGAGCCCCAGCCCGACCTCGTCGTACTCGAACGCGGCGGCGGTCCCGAGTCCGGGCGGCTGTTGCCCTCCGACGTGCTCACCCTGGTCGTCGAAGTAGTCTCCAAGACCAGCGTCGACCGGGACTATGGCGAGAAGCGGTCCATCTACGCGGCGGGCAAGGTCCCCGCCTACCTCGTCATCGACCCCATGGCAGCCCACTGCGTGCTGCTCACGGAGCCGACAGGTGACGGCGAGGCGGCCGACTACCAGGTCGAGAACACCGTCAAGTTCGGCCTGTCCGTCCCGTTGGACCTGCTGGACGTCACGCTTGACACCTCTGAGTTCCAGACCCTGCCCCCGGTCAAACGGCACCGCCGACCGTGACGAAGTCGATCAGCTCCTCCACCCGTCCCAGCAGCGCCGGTTCCAGGTCCCGGTACGACCTGACGTGCGACAGGATCTCCTGCCACGCCGCGCCCGTGTTCTCCGGCCAGCCCAGCGCCCGGCACACGCCCGTCTTCCAGTCCTGACCGCGCGGGACCTTCGGCCAGGCCGGGATGCCCACCGAGGACGGCTTCACCGCCTCCCAGACGTCGATGTACGGGTGGCCGACGATCAGTACGTCGGCGCCCGTCACCTCCGCCGCGATCTTCGACTCCTTCGAGCCCGGCACCAAGTGGTCGACCAGGACGCCCAGCCGCGCGTCCTCCGCCGGGCCGAACTCGGCGACGATCGACGGGAGGTCGTCGATGCCGCCGAGGTACTCGACCACCACGCCCTCGATGCGCAGGTCGTCGCCCCACACCTTCTCGACCAGCTCGGCGTCGTGCCGGCCCTCCACGTAGATGCGGCCCGCCCTGGCCACCCGCGCCCGCGCGCCCGGCACCGCGACCGACCCGGAGGCGGTGCGGGCCGGGCGGTGCGGGGCCGCCGCCGACGGGCGGACCAGCGTCACCACCCGGCCCTCCAGCAGGAAGCCGCGCGGTACCAGCGGGAAGACCCGGTGCTTGCCGAAGCGGTCCTCCAGGGTCACCGTCGGCCCCTCGGCCGTCTTCTCGCAGCGGATCACCGCGCCGCAGAAGCCCGTCGACACCTCCTCGACCACCAGATCCGGTTCGGCGGGGACCTCCGGCGCGGGCGTGGGCTTCTTCCACGGCGGCGTCAGATCGGGACTGTAGCTGCGCATCCGCCGACGATAGCGGTCAGTCGAGCAACTTCTCGATGAGGTCCGCCGCTCGCGTCGTACCGCCCTCCGCCCGCGCCCAGGACCGCAGCTCGGCCGCGCGCCCGAGAGTCGCGGGCGCCGAGGCGAACCCGGTCAGGGCGGCGCGCAGCCGCTCAGGCGTCGCGTCCGCCGTGTCGATCCGCACCGCGACCCCCAGCTCCACCAGCCGGTCCGCGTTGGTGAACTGGTCGACCGCCTGCGGTACGGCGATCATCGGCGTCCCCGTGAACAGCCCCTCGCTGCTGCCGCCCATCCCCGCGTGCGTCACGAACGCGTCGGCCTGCTCCAGGATCGCCAGCTGCGGCACCCACGGACGCACCTCGACATTGCCCGGGACCGGACCCAGCGCACCGGGATCGGTCCGCCGGCCGATCTGGAGCACCACGTGCCAGCCCGGCAGATCCCCGTACGCGGCCAGGCACGCGCGGTAGAAGTCCGGCCGGCCCGTGTACGCCGACCCCAGCGAGATCAGCAGCACCTTCTCGGCGCCTGCGGGCCGCACCCACTCCTCCTGCCCGGCGCGCGGCCCGAAGCAGGACCCGACGAACGTCACCGTCTCCTCGTCGACGTCGTCGGCGAACGGCTGCATGGCCCGGGGGATCAGCGCCAGCGTGTTCGGCGGCCGGCCGCCGAACACATCGGGGTCGGTGGTCGTCGCCCCCGACTCCGCCAGCCACGTACCGAACTTCGCCCGGTACGCGTCGGCGCCCGGCAGCTGCCACAGCTGCGTCGCCACGTCACGCTCGTAGCCCCGCCAGGCCACGTACGTCGGCGAGAGCTGCATGAACGGCCGGCCCTGCGTCTCGGCGATGACCCGCGCGGGATACCCGCCGATGTCGTACAGGTACAGGTCGGCGGGGTCGCTGTCGTACGCGGCGCGCAGCGCGGACAGCGCCTGGATGCCGTTGTCCAGGAAGATCGTCATCGCCGCGATCGGATCGTCCGGCCACTTGTTGTCGGCCGGCAAAAGCGAGTCGTACGGGACGAGTTCCGCGCCCACGCCGGTGACCAGCTCCTCGGCCGACGGGTCGTTGGCGTACGACACCCGGTGGCCGCGGGCCACCAGCTCCCGGAAGATCTCCAGGCTGGGCAGGATGTGGCTGACGGCGGGGACGCCGATCATCGCGACATGGCGACGGGGCACGCGTGACATGGCAGATCACTCATTTCAGGTCTACGGGCCGCGGCAGAACCGCGGAAGGAGAACACGACGGAGACCGGGCCGGCGAAGAGACGCCACACCCGCATACGGGACCGGGCGCGCGGGGAGGCTTGTCCCCGGGCGGCGGGTTCTTCGGACGTCTGTCGTGTCAGCCGTAGAGCTGCTTGTGCATCATGCCGACGACCTTAATGCCGGTCCCGGCGCTGAAGAAACCCCGCCCGGGACATATCGCGGGGCATAACCGGGGCAAGATCCGGGACAGAACGGGCGGCACGGGCGGCGTGTGCGGCTGCCTTGCTACGGCCGTACCGAACGGCCGTACACTGGCTCGGGGAATGTTGGCACTCCCCTGCAACGAGTGCCAAGCGAGGACCGACGGGGTACGACGGACGAGAGCTGGAGGTGTGCGCGATGCTCAGTGAACGCAGACTTGAGGTGCTGCGCGCCATCGTCCAGGACTATGTGGGCACGGAGGAGCCGGTCGGCTCCAAGGCCCTCACCGAGCGGCATCAGCTCGGGGTCTCGCCGGCCACGGTCCGCAACGACATGGCGGTGCTGGAGGACGAGGGCTTCATCGCCCAGCCGCACACCAGCGCCGGCCGGATCCCCACGGACAAGGGCTACCGGCTCTTCGTGGACAAGCTGGCGGGCGTCAAACCCCTGTCGGCGCCGGAGCGCCGCGCCATTCAGAACTTCCTGGACAGCGCCGTCGACCTCGACGACGTGGTGGGCCGTACGGTCCGGCTGCTCGCGCAGCTGACCCGGCAGGTCGCCGTCGTCCAGTACCCCTCGCTGACCCGCTCGACGGTGCGTCACGTGGAGCTGCTGTCGCTCGCCGCGGCCCGGCTGATGCTCGTGCTGATCACGGACACCGGACGGGTCGAGCAGCGCATGATCGACTGCCCGGCGCCGTTCGGCGAGACCTCGCTGGCCGATCTGCGGGCCCGGCTCAACAGCCGGATCGTGGGGCGCAGGTTCGCCGACGTGCCGCAGCTCGTGCAGGACATGCCGGACTCCTTCGAGCTGGAGGACCGCGGGACCGTCTCCACGGTGCTCGCGACCCTCCTCGAAACCCTGGTCGAGGAGACCGAGGAGCGGCTGATGATCGGCGGCACCGCCAATCTCACCCGCTTCGGACACGATTTTCCGCTGACCATCCGGCCGGTGCTGGAGGCGCTCGAAGAGCAGGTGGTGCTCCTCAAGCTGCTGGGTGAGGCGGAACATCCGGGCATGACCGTACGGATCGGGCACGAGAACGCCCATGAGGGCCTCAGCTCCACGTCCGTCGTCGCGGTCGGCTACGGTTCGGGCGACGAGGCAGTCGCCAAACTCGGCGTGGTCGGACCGACCCGCATGGACTACCCCGGAACGATGGGAGCGGTACGCGCAGTGGCACGTTACGTCGGACAGATCCTGGCGGAGTCGTAAGTGGCCACGGACTATTACGCCGTTCTCGGCGTGCGCCGCGACGCATCGCAGGACGAGATCAAGAAGGCATTCCGGCGGCTCGCACGCGAGCTGCATCCGGATGTGAATCCCGATCCCAAGACGCAAGAGCGCTTCAAGGAGATCAACGCCGCGTACGAGGTGTTGTCGGACCCGCAGAAGAAGCAGGTCTACGACCTCGGCGGCGACCCGCTGTCGGCGGGTGGCGGCGGTGGCGCCGGCGGCTTCGGCGCGGGCGGCTTCGGCAACTTCTCCGACATCATGGACGCGTTCTTCGGTACGGCGTCGCAGCGCGGCCCCCGGTCGCGTACGCGCCGTGGCCAGGACGCGATGATCCGGCTGGAGATCGACCTCAACGAGTCGGCCTTCGGCACGACGAAGGACATCCAGGTCGACACGGCCGTCGTCTGCACCACGTGCAACGGCGAGGGCGCAGCGCCCGGCACCTCGGCGCAGACCTGCGACATGTGCCGCGGCCGCGGCGAGGTCTCGCAGGTCACCCGGTCCTTCCTGGGCCAGGTCATGACGTCGCGGCCGTGCCCGCAGTGCCAGGGCTTCGGCACGGTCGTACCGACCCCGTGCCCCGAGTGCGCGGGCGACGGGCGCATCCGCTCCCGCCGTACGCTCACGGTCAAGATCCCGGCCGGCGTCGACAACGGCACCCGTATCCAGCTCGCCGGTGAGGGCGAGGTCGGCCCCGGCGGCGGCCCCGCAGGCGATCTGTACGTGGAGATCCACGAGCTGCCGCACGCGGTGTTCCAGCGGCGCGGCGACGATCTGCACTGCACGGTCACCATCCCGATGACAGCGGCTTCCCTGGGCACGAAGTGCCCGCTGGAGACGCTGGACGGGGTCGAGGAGATCGACGTACGCCCGGGCACCCAGTCGGGCCAGTCGATCCCGCTGCACGGCAGGGGCATCACGCACCTGCGCGGCGGCGGCCGTGGCGACCTGATCGTCCACGTCGAGGTCATGACCCCGTCGAAACTGGACCCCGAGCAGGAGAGGCTGCTCAGGGAGCTCGCGGTTCTCCGGGGTGAGGAGCGGCCGACAGGCCAGTTTCAACCGGGGCAACAGGGGCTTTTCTCGCGGCTGAAGGACGCGTTTAACGGCCGGTAGGCCGCGGGTCGCCGTCCGGCGGGGGTTGCGGTTCTTGGCTGGGCCGCGTTCGTCTGGTGCCGGGTTCCGGGTCCTGCGGAGGGGGGTGTCCGGACTGCTTGTCGCATGAGCTCCTTCGCTTTACGTCCGGACACCCCCCTCCTCCGGCCCCGGCCCCCTCCCGCCGGTGGTCGGGCACGCCCGTGTGCCGGCGGCTGGGGTGAAGGGGGTCGTGCAGGGGTGGTGTCCGGAGCGTAGAGCGTGATTTGTGGCGCATCTCGGCGGTGGCTCCGCGTCAGGCGAGTACGCGCCGTAAATCATGCAGCGCAGGACACGACCCCGGAACGGCCCCCGGCGGCGACCGAAACCAAGACCGCCAACCGAACCGCGCCGGACGGCGAACCCGCAACCAACCGACCCGCAACGCCGCCCAAAGGGCGGCATGGCACCATGCCTCCATGTCCTCCGCGCTGACCGATCTCTGCCGGTATCCGATCGTGCAGGCCCCCATGGCGGGCGGTGCGTCGTGCCCGCAGTTGGCTGCGGCCGTTTCCGACGCCGGGGGCCTCGGATTCCTCGCCGCCGGGTACAAGACCGCGGACGGCATGTACGAAGAGATCAAGCAGCTGCGCGGGCTGACCGGCCGGCCCTTCGGCGTCAATCTGTTCATGCCGCAGCCGCACCACGAGGACGGCGCCGCCGTGGAGGTCTACCGCAACCAGCTCGCCGGTGAGGCCGCCTGGTACGAGACCCCGCTGGGCGACCCCGAGTCCGGCAGGGACGACGGCTACGAGGCCAAACTGGCGATACTGCTCGACGACCCGGTGCCGGCCGTCTCGTTCACCTTCGGCTGCCCCACCCGCGCCGCGCTCGCCGCGCTCGGCCGCGCCGGGGTGTTCACCGTCGTCACCGTCACCACCCCCGACGAGGCGCGGGCCGCGCAGTGGGCGGGTGCCGACGCCGTCTGTGTGCAGGGCATCGAGGCCGGCGGACACCAGGGCACGCATCGCGACGACCCCGCGACCGACGGCGCCGGCATCGGGCTGCTCTCGCTGGTCGCCCAGGTCAGGGAGACCGTACAGCTGCCGATCATCGCGACCGGCGGCCTGATGCGCGGCGGCCAGATCGCCGCCGTGCTCGCCGCGGGCGCCGACGCGGGACAGCTCGGCACCGCGTTCCTGGTCTGCCCGGAATCCGGTGCGAACCTGCTGCACAAACAGGCCATGACCAACCCCGTCTTCGCCAGGACCGAGCTGACCCGTGCCTTCTCCGGGCGGCCGGCGCGCGGCCTGGTCAACCGCTTCATGCGGGAACACGGCCCGTACGCGCCACCCGCGTATCCCGCCGTCCACCATCTGACCGCAGGGCTGCGCAAGGCCGCGGCCAAGGCGGGTGACGCGCAGGGCATGGCGCTCTTCGCCGGACAGGGCCACCGGATGGCCCGCGAGCTGCCCGCCGGGCAGCTCGTCGAGGTACTGGCCGCCGAACTCGACGCGACCCGCGCCGCGTTGTCCCTGGGGAGTGCGTCATGACCGCGCCCGTCTTCCTCGTCCCCGCCGGTGCGCTGCACACCGGGACCGTCACCCTCGACGGGCCGGAGGGGCGGCACGCCGTCTCCGTACGCAGGCTCCGCGTCGGCGAGCAGATCGTCCTCACGGACGGCGTCGGCAACGGCGGGTTCGGGACGGTCGCGGCCGTCGAGGGCAAGGACCGGCTCGACGTCGCCGTCACCGACGTACGCACCGAGGGCGTGCCCGCGCCGCTGATCACCGTCGTCCAGGCGCTGCCCAAGGGGGACAGGGGCGAGCTGGCCGTCGAGACGATGACCGAGACAGGCATGGACGCCGTCGTGCCGTGGTCCGCCGCGCGCTGCGTCACGCAGTGGCGGGGCGAGCGCGGCGCCAAGGCGCTCGCCAAGTGGCGGGCGACGGCCAGGGAGGCGGGCAAGCAGTCGCGGCGGCTGCGCTTCCCCGACGTCGCCGAGTTGGCCGGCACCAAACAGGTCGCAGCCCTGCTGGCCGGCGCCGACTTCGCCGCCGTCCTGCACGAGGAGGGCAGCGAACCGCTGGCCACGGCCGCGCTGCCGGCCGAGGGCAGCATCGTGCTCGTCGTCGGTCCCGAAGGGGGCGTCTCCCCGGAGGAGCTGGCGGCCTTCGCCGAGGCCGGGGCCAAGCCGTACCGGCTCGGCCCGAGCGTGCTGCGCACCTCCACGGCGGGCACGGCGGCCACCGCTCTGCTGCTGGGCCGCACCGGCCGCTGGTCCTGACGGGCCGCCACGGCCGCCCGGCGCGGCGGAGCGCCGTCGGCCGGATACGATGCGTGCCAACCGATCGGACACCCCAGGGAGGCCCGGCACCATGGCGGGAGAACCACAGGCCGACTGCCTGTTCTGCAAGATCGTCTCCGGTGACGTACCGGCCACCGTCGTCAAGGAGACGGAGACCACGGTCGCCTTCCGGGACATCAACCCGCAGGCCCCGACCCATGTCCTGGTCATCCCCCGGGTGCACTACCCCGACGCCGCTTCGCTCGCCGTCGCCGAGCCGCAGATCGCCGCCGACGTCCTGCGGGAGGCGGCCGAGGTCGCCGCGCAGGACAAGGTGGACGCCGGCGGGTACCGGATCGTGTTCAACACCGGCAGCGGGGCGGGCCAGACCGTCTTCCACGCGCATGCCCACGTGCTGGGCGGCCGGGGTCTCAACTGGCCCCCCGGATAACGGCGGGCAACGGCGTTGTCCGTCCGCGAACTGGTGGTCCTGGGCACCGCGAGCCAGGTGCCGACCCGCCACCGCAACCACAACGGGTATCTGCTGCGCTGGGACGGCGAGGGTCTGCTCCTCGACCCCGGTGAGGGCACCCAGCGGCAGATGCTGCGCGCCGGGGTCGCCGCGCACGACATCAACCGGATATGTGTCACGCACTTCCACGGCGACCACTCGCTCGGTCTCGCCGGTGTCATTCAGCGCATCAACCTCGACCGGGTGCCGCACGAGATCACCGCCCACTACCCGCTGAGCGGGCAGCACTTCTTCGAGCGGCTGCGGTACGCCACCGCCTACCGGGAGTCTGTCGCACTGGCGCAGGTCCCCGTCGACGGGGACGGCGTGGTCGTCCTCGCCGAGACACCCGCCTACACGCTGGACGCGCACCGGCTCTCGCACCCCGTCGAGTCGTACGGCTACCGGCTCACCGAACCGGACGGCCACCGGATGGTGCCCGCCCTGCTCGCCGAGCGCGGCGTCCGGGGCCCGGACGTCGGCCGGATCCACCGCGACGGCGTGCTGGACGGTGTCACGCTGGCCGAGGTCAGCGAGGTGCGGCGCGGCCAGCGGTTCGCCTTCGTGATGGACACCCGGCTCTGCGAGGGCGTGTACACGCTGGCCGAAGGGTGCGACATGCTGGTCATCGAGTCGACCTTCCTCGACGAGGACGAGCGGCTGGCCACGGACCACGGCCATCTCACCGCCGGCCAGGCGGCCCGGGTGGCGCGGGACGCGGGCGTACGGCATCTGGTGCTGACCCACTTCTCGCAGCGCTACGGCGACCCCGCCGCGTTCGAACGGCAGGCGCGCGCCGCCGGGTTCGACGGCGAACTGACCGTGGCCGCCGACCTGACGCGGGTGCCGCTGCCCAAGCGGTCGGCGGGACACGCCCACTGAGCGTGCGGCTTCCCCTCCGTACGGCGGCGCACATCGGGCACACTGGCCGGATCTGCACGCGACCGGGGAGACGGCAGTGACGACCGCATCCGACGGAAACCCACAGGACCACACCGCCGACATCGACCCGCTCGGCGGGCTGCGCGCCCCGGACGACCCGGAGTGCGACGTCTATCTGACCGGCACCGTCTTCCTCGACATCATCTTCACCGGCCTCGACAGCGCACCCGTGCGCGGCACCGAGTCCTGGGCCAGGGGGATGGGATCGAGCCCCGGCGGTATCGCCAACATGGCGAGCGCGCTGGCCCGGCTGGGGCTGCGCACGTCGCTGGCCGCCGCCTTCGGCGACGACCATTACGGCGAGTACTGCTGGGACGCGCTGGAACAGGGCGAGGGCATCGACCTGTCCCGCTCGCGCACCGTCCCCGGCTGGCACTCACCCGTCACCGTCTCCATGGCGTACGAGGGCGAGCGGACGATGGTCTCGCACGGCCACGAGGCCCCGCCGCCCGAGGGCGCGCTGCCCGAATGCCCGCCGCGCGCGCGGGCCGCGGTCGCCGCTCTCAACCCGGGGCGCGACGAGGGCTGGGTCGCCCGCGCCGCCGGGCACGGCGCGCGGATCTTCGCCGACGTCGGCTGGGACGACTCGGGGCGCTGGGACCTGGCCGAGCTGCCCGACCTGGAGCACTGCGAGGCGTTCCTGCCCAACGCCGAGGAGGCGATGCGCTACACCCGCGCCGACAGCCCCAGGGCCGCCGCCAGGCTGCTGGCCGAGCGGGTGCCGCTCGCCGTCGTCACGCTGGGCGCCGAAGGGGCGTACGCGGTGGACGGCAGGACGGGGGAGACGGCCGAGGTGCCGGCCATCGCGGTGGAAGCACTGGACCCGACGGGCGCGGGCGATGTGTTCGTGGCCGGATTCGTCACCGGCACGCTCGCCGGCTGGCCGCTGGCCGACCGGCTTGCCTTCGCGGGCCTGACGGCCGCGCTCTCCGTCCAGGAGTTCGGCGGCGCGCTCGCCGCCCCCGGCTGGTCGGAGGTGGCCGCGTGGTGGAGCTACGTGCAGGCGTCGACCGAGCAGGACCCCGAAGGGCTGCGCAGGTACGCCTTCCTCAAGCCGCTGCTCCCGGCCCCCGACCGGCCCTGGCCGCTGCGCAGGGCGGTCCCGACGATCGGCTTCGGCCGCTCGTCCTGACCACCCGGGCGGGCGCGGGAAAGGCGGATCGGGCAAGGGCGCGTGTAAAAGTCCTACGGGCTTGTCAGTGCGGAGTCGTAGGCTGTTACCCCAGAGGTTGTCGAGCAGCGAGAACCCTGCAACGGGAGGTATGTGCAGGCCACAGTGCCGGCCCATGACTCAGACACCTACAGCCCAGAATGGCAGGTCCCCCGAGACGGGACAGGCGCGTGCCCACTTCACCGTCCCTGACAAACATCCGATGGTGACGGTTCTGGGTTCGAGGGATTCCCTGCTGCGTGTGATCGAGTCGGCTTTCCCCGACGCCGACATCCATGTACGGGGCAATGAGATCAGCGCCAGTGGCAGCGCGGCTGACGTCGCGATGATCCAGCGCCTGTTCGACGAAATGATGCTGGTGCTCCGCACCGGTCAGCCGATGACGGAGGACGCAGTGGAACGTTCGATCGCCATGCTCAGGGCGAGCGAGGACGGCGGCGCGGACGGACCCGAGACGCCCGCCGAGGTGCTCACCCAGAACATCCTCTCCAGCCGGGGGCGCACGATCCGGCCGAAGACCCTCAACCAGAAGCGCTATGTCGACGCCATCGACAAGAACACGATCGTGTTCGGCATCGGCCCCGCCGGTACGGGCAAGACGTATCTCGCCATGGCCAAGGCGGTCCAGGCCCTGCTGGCCAAGCAGGTCACCCGGATCATCCTGACCAGGCCCGCCGTCGAGGCGGGGGAGCGGCTGGGCTTCCTGCCCGGCACGCTCTACGAGAAGATCGACCCGTATCTGCGCCCGCTCTACGACGCGCTGCACGACATGCTGGAGCCGGACTCGATCCCGCGGCTGATGGCGGCGGGCACGATCGAGGTCGCCCCGCTGGCGTACATGCGAGGCCGCACCCTCAACGACGCGTTCATCATCCTGGACGAGGCGCAGAACACCAGCCCCGAGCAGATGAAGATGTTCCTGACGAGGCTCGGCTTCGAATCGAAGATCGTCATCACGGGCGACGTCACCCAGGTCGACCTCCCGGGCGGCACGAAGAGCGGTCTGCGCCAGGTCCAGGACATCCTGGAGGGCGTCGACGACGTGCACTTCTCCCGGCTCACGTCGGAGGACGTCGTACGGCACAAGCTCGTCGGCCGTATCGTCGACGCCTACGAGAAGTACGACAGCCGCAACGGCAACGAGCAGCACCGCTGACGGGCCCGCCCGGCTGAGGCATCGACCGAAAGAGTCACAGCAACACCATGTCGATCGACGTCAACAACGAGTCAGGTATCGAGGTCGACGAGCAGGCGGTCCTCGACGTCGCCCGCTACGCGCTCACGCGGATGCGTATCCACCCGCTCTCCGAACTGTCGGTGATCGTCGTGGACGAGGCCGCCATGGAGCAGCTGCACATGCAGTGGATGGACCTGCCGGGTCCGACCGATGTCATGTCCTTCCCGATGGACGAGCTGCGTCCGCCGGTCAAGGACGAGGAGGAGCCCCCGCAGGGGCTCCTCGGTGACATCGTGCTCTGCCCCGAGGTCGCGAAGAAGCAGGGCGAGGAAGCGCCGACGCAGCACACCATGGACGAGGAGCTGCAGCTCCTCACCGTCCACGGTGTGCTGCATCTGCTCGGGTACGACCATGACGTGCCGGACGAGAAGGCCGAGATGTTCGGCCTCCAGGCCGCCATCGTCGACGGCTGGCGGGGTGAGCGCGGTCTTACGGGTCCGTCGCCCGCGCCGACCGTGTCATGACCGCACAGCTGATCGTCGGGGCCGTCGCCCTGGTCGTCGTCGCCTGGCTGGCGGCCTCGGCCGAGGCGGGCCTCGCCCGCGTCTCCAGCTTCCGCGCGGCCGAGGCCGTCAGGTCGGGGCGCAAGGGCGCGGCCAAGCTGGCCCAGATCGCCGCCGACCCCACCCGCTACCTCAACGTCGCCCTGCTGGTGCGGGTGGCCTGCGAGATGGCGGCGGGCGTGCTCGTCACGTACGTGTGCCTCAAGGAGTTCGACGCGACCTGGGAGGCGCTGCTCGTCGCGATCGGGGTGATGGTCCTCGTCTCGTACGTGGCCGTCGGCGTCTCACCGCGCACCATCGGCAGGCAGCACCCGCTGAACACGGCGACGGCGGCCGCGTACGTCCTGCTGCCGCTGGCCAGGGTGATGGGCCCGGTCCCGCAGCTGCTGATCCTCCTCGGCAACGCCCTCACGCCCGGCAAGGGCTTCCGCAAGGGGCCGTTCGCGAGCGAGGCCGAGCTGCGCGCGATGGTCGACCTCGCCGAGCAGGAGTCCCTGATCGAGGACGACGAGCGCCGCATGGTGCACTCCGTCTTCGAGCTGGGCGACACGCTCGTACGGGAGGTCATGGTGCCGCGCACGGACCTGGTCTCCATCGAGCGGTACAAGACGATCCGTCAGGCCCTGACGCTGGCGCTGCGGTCGGGCTTCTCCAGGATCCCGGTGACGGGGGAGAACGAGGACGACATCGTCGGGGTCGTCTATCTCAAGGACCTGGTCAGGAAGACCCACATCAACCGCGAGTCGGAGGCCGATCTGGTCTCCACGGCGATGCGCCCGGCCGCCTTCGTGCCCGACACGAAGAACGCCGGGGACCTGCTGCGTGAGATGCAGCAGGAGCGCAGCCATGTCGCCGTCGTCATCGACGAGTACGGCGGCACGGCGGGCATCGTCACGATCGAGGACATCCTGGAGGAGATCGTCGGCGAGATCACCGACGAGTACGACAGGGAGCTGCCGCCGGTCGAGGAGATCGGCGACGGCTCGTACCGGGTCACGGCCCGGCTCGACATCGGCGACCTCGGGGAGCTGTTCGGTCTCGACGAGTACGACGACGAGGACGTGGAGACGGTCGGCGGACTGCTGGCGAAGGCCCTCGGGCGCGTCCCGATCGCCGGCGCGAGCGCCAAGGTCGAGCTGCCGGACGGCCGGGTCCTGCGACTGACGGCCGAGTCTCCGGCGGGCCGCCGCAACAAGATCGTCACGGTACTCGCGCAGCCGGTGGTGGCCGAGGAGAAGCAAGGGGCGGCTTCGTCGTGACCCCCGGAGAACTGACGGAGTTCTGCCTCGGGTTCAACGGGAGTTCGCGCGAGACACCGTTCTCGCGCAGCCCCGGCCTCTCGGTCTTCAAGGTGGGGGCGAAGATCTTCGCGTTCTGCTCGCTGGACGACGAGCCGCTGCGGGTCGCCCTCAAGTGCGCGCCGGAGGAGGCGGTCAGGCTCCGGGAGGCGTATCCGGCGATCGTCCCTGGCTGGCATCTCAACAAGCGGCACTGGAACACCGTGACGGTCGGCGACCTCCCGCCGCGCATGGTGCGGGAGTTGATCGAGGACTCCTACGACCTGGTGGTCGCCGGGCTGCCCCGGGCCGACCGCCTCCGCCTCGACCGGCCCTGACCTCAGGCCACTGCTCCAGGCCCTGATCCCGGGGGAGTCCCCGGTCCGGGGACTCTACGCGCGTCCGTGGACGTCAGCGGTTCAGCCGTGGGGCCGCATCTTGCGTACGCGGCGGCGGATGGCGGGACCGATGCGCGAGCCGTCGGCCGACATCCGCCGCTCCATCGTGGTGAGCCGCTTCATCAGTTCCTTGTTCTGCGCGGTCAGCGCGAGAACGCTCCGCTCGGCCTGCGCCAGCCGCTCGTGCAGCCTGCTGAAGCGGTAGCGCAGCGCGCCGTCGTCGGAGCTGTCCCAGACGCTGACGGGCGGCGGCAGCTTCAGGGCGGCGACCCGGGCGTCGTACGCGGCGCCGCCGTCACCGTGACTGAAGGTGTTCTCCAGGCCGTTGCGGTCGAGGAAGCCCTTGAACCGGTCCCAGCGCTCGCGGTGGTTGCTCAGCAGCGGCCCGTAGTCGGCTTCCTCGTACAGGTCCCTGGGGTGGATGTCGCCGGGCAGGCCGCGCAGCATCCGGTGCGGGATGTCGTAGTACCGGCAGAGTTCGAGGGTCCGCGAGTCGTGGACCAGCACCACGCTGGGCGTGCCCGCGAGGAGCGGCGCGATGTTGCCGTGGATGCGGGTGCCGTAGACGAAGTCGTGGGTGGCCAGTTCTTCCAGCCAGGTCCTCGGGTCGAGCGGGACCCTGACCTTGTTCTCCTGGAAGAGCGGGTGCGTCATCCGGCGGGGGAGGCCCTTGTCGCGGCCGGCGGTGACGCCGCTGGAGGTGTCGCCCCAGAACAGCAGCTCGGCGTCGGCGAGGTTCTGCGCGAAGTAGGTGAGGTCCGGGAAGCGTTCGTACGCGTTGCGGGCCAGCGCGGCCACGTCACCGACGCTCACGGCACCGGGCGAGAGGTTTATCCCTATTCGGGACGAACTGTCAATGAACCCCGGGTCGCGCGGCCGGGGGAAGGTCTCGCCGTACATGAACATCGAGGGACAGCCGATGATGTCGACGTCGTTGAAGCCGAGGTCCTTGAGGTACGAGGCGGTCAGTTCACCGCGCACGCCGATCGAAGGTGATCTCTCCAGCACGGCCCTGACGAAGCGTTTGACCGACAGCTCCATCGGGGCGAGCCGCTTGGTGTCGTAATTCTCATTGACCTGTGCGCCGACTCCCAGCACCACCACCGGAATGGTGAGCTGCTCGATCAGGGTGGACATCCGGTCGAGCGAGGCGCGGAAGCTGGGCCGGAAGGCGTTGGCGAGCGGGATGACGAACGCGTCGTACTGTTCGTTGATCTCCTTCGCCCGCTCGGCCGTCGGCACGGTCTTCAGCCCGTTCGACGTCAACTCGGTGTCCTGGGTGAGCAGGATCTTGTACGTCGCGTCGCTGAACAGGAGATTCCCGGAGTTCGTGCCGATCAGGTCCTGCTGGATGAACTCCTCTTGGGACGCGACACGGAACGGGCTCTTCCCTGAGCGGATGAGTATGCGCTTCATGGCCTGCTTTCTCGCTTACTCGTAAGACCGGTCGACTGTCCGGAAGACGTAGATGAACGGGACGATACCGCAGGGCAAAGACAAGAAGACGAACGCATTTCCTGGTTTCGAACGGTTTGTTCTTTAGGTCCCCGGCCCGGTGAACCCGGCGCCACCAGCGGTGATCTCCTGAGACTTATGCTCGGCACATGACACAGAGCGCCGGGCCAGGACCCGCGGACATCGACCCGGAGGACCGCAAGATCATCACGCTCGCCCGCGCCACCCGCGCCCGCAACGGGGTGGCCGAGGGCGCGGCGGTACGTGACGAGACGGGCCGTACGTACGTCGCCGGCACGGTCGATCTCGACTCCCTCAAACTGAGCGCGCTGCGCACCGCCGTCGCGATGGCCGTCGCCAGCGGGGCGACGTCACTCGAAGCCGCCGCCGTCGTCACCGAGGCCGCGGAAGCGGCGGCCGAGGACCGCGCGGCGGTACGCGATCTCGGCGGCCCCGCGACCCCGGTCCTGCTGGCGGCCCCGGACGGGACGCTGCGCTCCACGGTCGACGCGGGCTGACGCGGGCTGACGCGGGACCCGTGCCGGCCGTCCACGGACCCGGCTGGTCGGCGCGGGCCCCGCGATCGGGGACAATGGGCGCCATGAGCGCTCGTACCCCTTCACCCGAGACAGCCGAAGCACCCCACAGGGCCGGCTTCGCCTGCTTCGTAGGCCGCCCCAACGCGGGCAAATCCACCCTCACGAACGCTCTGGTCGGACAGAAGGTGGCCATCACCTCCAACCGGCCGCAGACCACCCGGCACACCGTCCGCGGCATCGTGCACCGGCCCGAGGCGCAGCTGATCCTCGTGGACACCCCCGGCCTCCACAAGCCGCGCACCCTGCTCGGCGAGCGCCTCAACGACATCGTGCGGACCACCTGGGCCGAGGTCGACGTGATCGGCTTCTGTCTGCCCGCCGACGAGAAGCTGGGCCCCGGGGACCGCTTCATCGTCAAGGAACTGGCCGCGATCAAGAAGACGCCGAAGATCGCCGTCGTCACGAAGACGGACCTGGTCGACTCCAAGACACTCGCCGAGCAGCTCATCGCGATCGACCAGATCGGCCGCGAACTGGGCCTGGAGTGGGCCGAGATCATCCCCGTGTCGGCCGTCGCCGACCAGCAGGTCGGTCTGCTGGCCGACCTGCTGGTGCCGCTGCTTCCGGAGAGCCCCCCGCTCTACCCGGAGGGCGACCTCACCGACGAGCCCGAGCAGGTCATGGTGGCCGAGCTGATCAGGGAGGCCGCGCTGGAGGGCGTACGGGACGAGCTGCCGCACTCGATCGCCGTCGTGGTCGAGGAGATGCTGCCGCGCGAGGACCGCCCGGCCGACCGGCCGCTGCTGGACATCCACGCCAACGTCTACATCGAGCGGCCCAGCCAGAAGGGCATCATCATCGGCCCGAAGGGCAAGCGGCTCAAGGAGGTCGGGACGAAGTCCCGCAAGCACATCGAGGCGCTGCTGGGCACCCCGGTCTTCCTCGACCTGCATGTGAAGGTCGCGAAGGACTGGCAGCGGGACCCGAAGCAGCTGCGGAAGCTCGGTTTCTGACCGCGTCACAGCGTCACAGTGCTTCTACGAGTGTCGCCACCCGCCCCGACAGGGCCCGCGCCCAGGCGCGGTAGCCGCTCGCCGACGGGTGGAAGCGGTCGGCGGCCATCCAGTCGCCCGGCATCTTCGGCGGCCCGCCCGAGTGCAGATGGAACAGTGCGGGATGCCGTCCGGCGACGATCTTCAACTGCCGGTCGAGCAGCCGCAGATACCCGCTGAGCGGCAGCTGGACGGCGTGAGGCAGCGCGTCCATCGTGTCCGTCTCCGGCAGCCCGGCGAACATCATCGGCACATCATGGCCGAGCCGCGCCCTGACGTCCCGCACCAGCCGCTCCACATCGGCGCGGAACGCGCGCGGCCGGCGGAACGTGAGCGCGTCGTTCACCCCGGCGACCACCAGCACCAGATCCGGCTGCCAGCCCTCCGTCGGCTCCGTGAGCCGGGTCAGCAGCTCCCGCCGTACGGCGCGCACCGTGGCGCCGGAGCGCGCCACCACCCGCCAGGAGACCTCCCGTCCGGTGAGCGCGGTCACCGCGAGGGCCAACTGGCCCGCCAGCGCGTCCTCCTGCCGCACCGCGCCGACCCCGGCCGCCGTCGAGTCCCCCAGGACGAGCAGTCGCAGCGGGCGCCCCCCGGCGCCCGCTGCGTTCTTGGACAGGCCCTTGTCCCCTGCGGCTTCCGGGAGCCTCGGCACCCGTGCCCGTATCGCCTGTTTGGTCATCAGCATGAGGTCCACCCCTCTGTCGCCTCAACGCCATAACGCTGTTATGTCCATAACATCGTTATGCTCCGTCCTGTGTCAACCTCCGATTCCGCGCTACGCCGCCGTCTGCTGGACGAAGCCGCCCGCATCCTCGCCGAACAGGGCCCCGCCGCCCTCAGCGCGAGACGGCTCGTCAAGGAGGTCGGCGCCTCGACCATGGCCGTCTACACCCACTTCGGCTCCATGCCGGGGCTGGTCCGGGAGGTCATGCGCGAGGGGTTCGCCCGCTTCATGGAGCGGCTGCGGCTGGTGGGGCGCAACGACGAGGACCCCGTCGCCGAACTGTTCGCGCTGGCCCGCGGCTACCACGAGTTCACCCTCGCCGAACCGCACGTGTACGCGGTGCTGTTCGGCGGATCGGCGCTGGCCGGCTTCGAACTGGACGACGACGACCGGGAGATGGGCCTGTACGTCCTGCGTGTGCCGCAGGACGCGATCCGCCGGGCCATGGTGGCGGGCAGGTTCCACGAGGCCGACACCGGCCTTCGGGTACGCCAGCTCTGGTGCGTGCTGCACGGGCTGATCGAGCTGGAACAGACGGGCTACCTCAAGAGCCGCTACACCGTGGACGAGTTCCTCGATGCGACGCTGCGGGACTTCGCGGTCGGCGCGGGGGACTCGATGGAGGCGGCGACCGCGTCCCTCGAAGCCGCCGCCCTCCTCTGAATGCTCAGGCGCCTTCCTTCAGGACGCGCGAGACCAGCTCCCGTTGCGACTCGGACAGCCTCGGGTCGGCGCAGTGGACCGTACGTCCGTCGACCGTGATCCGGTAGCTGAAGCCGTCCGGGACGCCGGCCGGCGGCGCGTCCTGGCTGTCGGCGAGCGCCCGCTCCGCCAGGGCGTGCCAGGCGCCGGCGTCGGGCACGCCCGAGGTGTCCACCTCGGCCGCCCGCTCGATGCCGGCGAAACCGCCCGTGCGCCGTACCTGAATCCGCATGGGACTCTTCTACCCACCGCCCCCGGCTTATCCGGCGATCCCGACCTGCGACCACGCCTTGACCGTCGCGCGGTGCTCCGCGCCGTCGGCGCCGAAGCGGTCGCGCGCCGCAGCCGCCGTACCGGCCGCGAAGTCCGCGAAGGTCGCGTCGGCCGCGAGGGCGCCGCCGGTCAGCACGTCGAACCAGATCTGCCCGGCCCGCTCCCACGCCTTGCCGCCCAGCTCCGTGGCCAGCAGGTAGAACGCGTGGTTCGGGATGCCCGAGTTGATGTGCACACCGCCGTTGTCGCTGCTCGTGCGGACGAAGCCGTCCATCGTGCCCGGCTGCGGGTCCTTGCCGAGCGCGTCGTCGTCGTACGCCGTGCCCGGCGCCTTCATCGAGCGCAGCGCGACCCCGCTGACCCGTGGGGTGAGCAGTCCGGCGCCGATCAGCCAGTCCGCCTCGGCGGCCGTCTGGTCCAGGGTGAACTGCTTGACCAGCGAGCCGAAGACGTCCGATACGGACTCGTTGAGCGCGCCCGCCTCGCCGGAATAGGTGAGGTTGGCCGAGTACTGCGTGAGGCCGTGGGTCAGTTCGTGCGCGATGACGTCCACGGGGAGCGTGAAGTCGAGGAAGATCTCCCCGTCGCCGTCCCCGAAGACCATCTGCTCGCCGTCCCAGAACGCGTTCGCGTAGTTCTCGTCGTAGTGCACGCTCGCTGTCAGCGGCAGCCCCGCGCCGTCCAGCGAGTCGCGCCCGTACGCCGAGAGCAGCAGCTCGAAGGTGGCGCCCAGCCCGTTGTACGCGCGGTTCACCGTGGTGTCGGCGGCGGGCTGCTCGCCCTCGCCGCGGATCCGGGTGCCCGGCAGGGCCGTGCTGTGCGCGCAGTCGTACACCGTGCGCTGCGGGGCCGCCGCTGCCGCGTCACCCGTCGGCGGCGCCGTACGGGCCTCGGGCCCGGGGGTGGCGGTCGCGGTCAGCCGGCGGCGGGTGCGCCGTACGGCGTCCGCGTCCAGGGTCCGGCGGGCGGGCTCGGCGAGCGCAGGGTCCCGGGCCTCGGCCAGCCTGTCCAGGATGTGCGGCGGCACGATCGTGCAGAAAACGGGGTCGATGGCGTCCATGAAGGCAATGTCGCATCCCGTAGCCGCCCTGTCACTGCTTGTGGTCGAAGTTGCTGAAATGGAGTGATGTCTCACTGTTCGCGCTGACCCGGCCGTCGCCCACCGGTGATCCCGCATACTGATACGGGCCGCCATGGACGGCGCGGCTCCGCTAGGCTCCCCGCATCATGCGTTTCGGGCTGCTTCTTCTTAGCTGCCGCGGCGAGGGTCTGTAGTCGTAGGTCGACCCCCTCCCCGCGGAGTGCGGTGTTGCGGTGATTACGTCCCGTCGTCGGCCGTTCCAAGCGGACACACGAGGAGCCCTACGCAATGTCTGAAACTTCCGTCGGTCGTTCGACGCCCGTCACCAACGCGACCCACACCCAGCAGCCCTCCGGGATGCCGATCCACAAATACGGCCGCTACGACGCCGTGGACATCCCCGACCGCACCTGGCCGGACAACCGGGTTACTGTCGCGCCCCGCTGGCTCTCCACGGATCTGCGTGACGGCAACCAGGCGCTGATCGACCCGATGTCGCCCGCCCGTAAGCGGGAGATGTTCGACCTGCTGGTGCGGATGGGCTACAAGGAGATCGAGGTCGGCTTCCCCTCGTCGGGTGAGACGGACTTCGCGTTCGTGCGCTCGATCATCGAGGAGGGCGCGATCCCCGACGATGTGACGATCTCCGTACTGACCCAGGCGCGTGAGGAACTCATCGAGCGCACCGTGGAATCGCTGCGCGGCGCCCGGCGTGCGACGGTCCACCTGTACAACGCCACCGCGCCGACCTTCCGCCGTGTCGTGTTCCGGGGGACGAAGGAGCAGGTCAAGCAGATCGCCGTGGACGGTACGCGGCTGGTGATGGAGTACGCGGAGAAGATCCTCGACGACTCGACGGTCTTCGGTTACCAGTACAGCCCCGAGATCTTCACCGACACCGAGCTGGACTTCGCCCTGGAGGTCTGCGAGGGCGTCATGGACGTCTGGCAGCCCGAGGCCGGCCGCGAGATCATTCTCAACCTGCCCGCGACGGTGGAGCGTTCGACGCCGTCCACGCACGCGGACCGGTTCGAGTGGATGTCCCGCAACCTGTCGCGCCGTGAGCACGTCTGCCTGTCCGTCCACCCGCACAACGACCGGGGTACGGCCGTGGCCGCCGCCGAGCTGGCGCTGATGGCGGGCGCCGACCGGATCGAGGGCTGTCTGTTCGGCCAGGGTGAGCGCACCGGCAACGTCGACCTGGTCACCCTGGGCATGAACCTCTTCTCGCAGGGCGTCGACCCGCAGATCGACTTCTCGCAGATCGACGAGATCCGCCGCACCAGCGAGTACTGCAACCAGATGGAGATCCACCCGCGCCACCCCTACGCGGGTGACCTGGTCTACACGTCCTTCTCCGGCTCCCACCAGGACGCCATCAAGAAGGGCTTCGACGCCCGCGACGCGGACGCCGCCGCGCAGGGCAAGACGGTCGACGAGATCCAGTGGGCCGTGCCGTACCTGCCCATCGACCCCAAGGACGTCGGCCGCTCCTACGAGGCCGTCATCCGGGTCAACTCGCAGTCCGGCAAGGGCGGTGTCGCCTACGTCCTGAAGAACGAGCACCAACTGGACCTGCCGCGCCGGATGCAGATCGAGTTCTCCCGGATCATCCAGGCCAAGACCGACGCCGAGGGCGGCGAAGTCACCCCGGCCCAGATCTGGTCCGTCTTCCGCGACGAGTACCTGCCCGACGCGGACAACGCCTGGGGTCGGCTCCAGCTGCGTTCGGGCCAGTCCACGACCGACAAGGACGGCCAGGACACGCTGACCGTCGAGGCGGTCGTCGACGGCGTCGACACGGTGCTGACCGGCACCGGCAACGGCCCCATCTCGGCCTTCTTCGAGGCGCTGGCCACCGTGGGCCTGGACGCGCGGCTGCTGGACTACCAGGAGCACACCATGAGCGAGGGCGCCCGCGCCCAGGCCGCCTCGTACATCGAGTGCGCGATCGACGGAAAGGTGCTGTGGGGCATCGGGATCGACGCGAACACCACTCGGGCCTCCCTGAAGGCGGTAATTTCGGCTGTGAACCGCGCAGCCCGCTGAAACCGCCGGAACCCGCGCTGACCTGAGCATTTACGAACCCCGCCGCCCGGAAACGGGTGGCGGGGTTCGGCCATGTCGTGGCGAACTCACGCCGGGGTGCTGACGGGACAAGGTCCATGTGGCTAACATCACGTCAACGCGGCAATGATGCCGAAGCGTTACGGAGGTGCGCGACGTGCTGCCAGTTCAAGGATCACGCGGCCGAAAAGTGCGCATCTGTGGCATTCGTACGTCGTGGACGACGGTCGGCGACGGAGAGTTCTTCTGCCCCGGCTGCGGAGGCGACCGCAACTACCGCCGCCGCACGGGCCGTCGCCGCTTCACGCTCCTCGGCGTCCCGCTGGTGCCGCGCGGTCTCGCCGGCCCCGTCGTCGAATGCGCCGCCTGCCACGACCACTTCGGCATGGACGTCCTCGACCACCCCACCACGGTCCGCTTCTCGGCGATGCTCCGCGACGCCGTCCACACAGTCGCCCTGGCCGTCCTCGCCGCCGGTGGCACGTCGTCGCGCACGGCGCTGGAGACCGCGGTCTCCACGGTCCGCGCCGCCGGGTTCGACGACTGCACGGAAGAGATGCTGACGGAGCTGGTCGACGCCCTCGCGGCCGACACCGGCCGGTTCATCATCGACCCCGGCCCCTGCGGCGCGGCCCTCGCCATCGAGCTGCACGAGGCGCTGGAACCGCTCGCCCCGCATCTCGCCCCGGCGGGCCGGGAGTCGATCATCCTGCAGGGCGCCAGGATCGCCCTGGCCGACGGCCCGTACAGCACGGCGGAGCGCGAGGTGCTGACGACGGTCGGCGGCGCGCTGCAACTCTGCGCCGACGACACGGCCAAGCTGCTCCTGGCCGCCACCCGCACGCACTCCTAATTTTTGGGGCTCGGTTCGCCTCCGGGGCGCCCAGGGGTTCACTGTTCGTCCCGGGCCCGCCCCGATCACGTAGCGAGTGAGCCGAAGGGGCGCGCCGCTGTCGAAAGGGAGAGCGCGCGCAGGCCCGTGAGGTACGAGCGGGGCGAGCACGGTCGACCGTCGACAGTGGCTTAAAGCGCCCCGGAGGCGAACCGAGCCCCCAAAAAAGAGGGGTGTGAGCCGAAGGGGCGCGCCGCTGTCGAAAGGGAGAGCGCGCGCAGGCCCGTGAGGTACGAGCGGGGCGAGCACGGTCGACCGTCGACAGGGGCATAAGGCGCCCCGGAGGCGAACCGAGCCCCCAAAAAAGAGGCGACAATGAGGGTATGAGTCTGTTCCGGGATGACGGCGTTGTGCTGCGTACCCAGAAGCTCGGTGAGGCCGACCGCATCATCACGCTTCTGACCCGCGGCCACGGCCGCGTCCGCGCCGTCGCCCGCGGGGTGCGGCGGACCAAGTCGAAGTTCGGGGCGCGGCTCGAACCGTTCTCCCACGTCGACGTGCAGTTCTTCGCGCGCGGCAGCGATCTCGTAGGCCGCGGGCTGCCGCTCTGTACGCAGAGCGAGACCATCGCCGCGTACGGCGGCGGGATCGTCACCGACTACCCCCGCTACACCGCCGGTACGGCCATGCTGGAGACCGCCGAGCGGTTCACCGACCACGAGGGGGAGCCCGCGGTCCAGCAGTACCTGCTGCTGGTCGGCGGCCTGCGCACCCTCGCCCGTGCCGAGCACGCCCCGCATCTGATCCTGGACGCCTTCCTGCTGCGCTCGCTCGCCGTCAACGGGTACGCGCCGAGCTTCGACGACTGTGCGAAATGCGGCCTCGACGGGCCCAACCGGTTCTTTTCGGTCGCTGCGGGAGGAGTCATATGCGGCGACTGCCGGGTGCCCGGCAGCGTCGTACCCTCTGCGGAGGCCGTCGAACTGCTCAGCGCGCTGCTGACGGGGGACTGGGAGACGGCGGACGCGTGCGAGGCGCGCCATGTCAGGGAGGGCAGCGGACTGGTGTCCGCCTATCTGCACTGGCATCTGGAGCGCGGGCTGCGCTCGCTCAGATACGTAGAGAAGAATTAGGAGACGAGCCGCATGGCACGACGCGGAATCCTGGGGCGTACCCGCCGCGAGTACAAGACACCGGAGCCGCATCCGTCCGGTGCTCGCCCGCCGCGGATCCAGAGCGAACTGGTGCCGAAGCACGTCGCCGTCGTCATGGACGGCAACGGCCGGTGGGCCAAGGAGCGCGGGCTGCCGCGTACCGAGGGCCACAAGGTCGGCGAGGGCGTCGTGCTCGACGTGCTCAAGGGCTGCATCGAGATGGGCGTCAAGAACCTGTCCCTGTTCGCCTTCTCGACGGAGAACTGGAAGCGCACGCCCGACGAGGTGCGGTTCCTGATGAACTTCAACCGCGACGTCATCCGCCGCCGGCGCGACGAGATGGACGAGCTCGGCATCCGGATCCGCTGGGTCGGCCGGATGCCCAAGATGTGGAAGTCCGTCGTCCAGGAGCTCCAGGTCGCCCAGGAGCAGACCAAGGACAACGACGCGATGACGCTGTACTTCTGCGTCAACTACGGCGGTCGCGCAGAGATCGCCGACGCGGCGCGGGCGCTCGCACAGGACGTGGCGGCGGGCAAGCTCGACCCGTCCAAGGTCAACGAGAAGACCCTCGCCAAGTACCTGTACTACCCGGACATGCCGGACGTGGATCTCTTCCTGCGGCCGAGCGGTGAGCTGCGGACGTCCAACTACCTGATCTGGCAGAGCAGTTACGCGGAGATGGTGTTCCAGGACGTGCTCTGGCCGGACTTCGACCGGCGTGATCTGTGGCGCGCCTGCCTGGAGTTCGCCTCGCGCGACCGCCGCTTCGGCGGTGCGCTGCCCAACGACTCGTCGAACGAGGACATCCAGGAGCAGGCGGAGCAGCTGAGCTGAGGCGAGGGGGAGGGGGTCGCCCCTCCCCGGTCAGCTGTCGCAGGTGGCGCAGTCCGCGCAGGTACCGAAGATCTCCACCGTGTGCGCCACGCTCACATAGCCGTGCTGCGCCGCGATCGTCTCCGCCCACTGCTCGACGGCGGGGCCCTCGACCTCGACCGCCTTCCCGCACATCCGGCAGACCAGATGGTGGTGATGGTCGCCGGTCGAGCAGCGCCGGTAGACCGACTCGCCGTCGGTCGTGCGCAGGACGTCGACCTCGCCGGCGTCGGCGAGCGACTGGAGCGTGCGGTACACGGTGGTGAGGCCGACCGAGTCGCCCCGGTGCTTCAGCATGTCGTGAAGCTCCTGCGCGCTGCGGAACTCGTCCACCTCGTCAAGTGCCGACGCCACCGCCGTACGCTGCCGGGTCGACCGGCCGCGCACGGGAGCCGCGGCGCTCGGTCCACTGCTGGGCGCAGTCGTCACAAGTGCCTCCTCTGCTCTCTCGGGCCATTCTGCCAGTTCGCGCTCACACCGTTGCGTCGTCGGCGGGCCGCCGCGTGGCAGGCACCTCCAGTGTGTACCCGGAAGCCGCGGTGGCGACCCCCGCCGGTTCCGCACCCGCCGGTTCCGCCTCCATGGCCGCCAGCGCCCGGGCCCGCCGTCTCGCCAGCGGCGCCGCCAGGACCGTGAGGACCACGAACAGCCCGATGGCCAGCAGCACGATCGTCGCGCCCGGCGGCACGTCCTGGTAGTACGAGGTGACCGTACCGGCCAGCGTGACCGCCGTACCGATCACCACCGACAGCACGAACGTGACCGTGAACGACCGGCTGATCTGCTGCGCCGCCGCGACGGGCACCACCATCAGCGCGCTCACCAGCAGCAGCCCGACGACCCGCATGGCGACCGTGACGGTCACCGCGGCCGTCACCGCGATGAGCAGATTCAGGGTGCGCACGGGCAGGCCGCTGACCCGTGCGAACTCCTCGTCCTGGCTGACGGCGAACAGCTGGCGCCGCAGCCCGACCGTGACCAGCACCACCAGGGCCGCCAGCACGGAGATCGAGACCACGTCCTGCGGCGAGACCGTCGAGAGCGAGCCGAAGAGGTACGAGCTGAGGTTGGCGTTCGAGCCGTTCGGCGCGAGGTTGATGAGCAGCACACCGCCCGACATCCCGCCGTAGAAGAGCATGGCCAGCGCCAGGTCGCCGCGTGTGCGGCCGTACGACCGCACCAGCTCCATCGTCACGGCGCCGGCGACGGCGACCAGCGTCGCCATCCACACCGGGCTGGTGGACAGCAGAAAACCGAGCCCGACGCCGGTCAGCGCGACATGGCCGATGCCGTCGCCCATCAGCGCCTGGCGGCGCTGCACGAGGTAGATACCGACAGCCGGGGCCGTGATGCCGACGAGTACGGCGGCGAGCAGCGCCCGCTGCATGAAGGAGGCTTCCAGAATTTCCATGATCAGCTCAGCAGTCCGGTGCGGAGCGGCTCGCCGGCCGCGACGGGGTGGCAGCTCTGGTCGTCGCGCCGTGGCGGCCCTTCATGGACGACAGAGCCGTCCCTGAGCGTCACCGCACGGTCGATCAGGGGTTCCAGGGCGCCGAGTTCGTGCAGGACCAGCAGGACGGTCGTACCGGCCGCCACCTGCGCGCGCAGCGTCTCCGCGAGGATCCGCTGGCTGACCAGGTCGACGCCGGCCATCGGCTCGTCCATGATCAGCAGCTCGGGTTCGGCCGCGAGCGCCCTGGCGATCAGCACCCGCTGGTGCTGGCCGCCGGAGAGCGCGTCGACCGGGTCCTTGGCGCGGTCGCCGAGCCCGACGAGCTCGATGGCCCGCCGTACCGCCGCCCGGTCCGCCTTGCCCGGCCTGCGCAGCTTCCCGCGCGACAGCCGGCCCGACGCGACGATCTCCCTGACCGTGGCGGGCACGCCGCTCGCTGCCGTGGTGCGCTGCGGTACGTATCCGACGCGGGCCCAGTCGCCGAAGCGGCCCAGCGGGGTGCCGAAGAGGGACACCTCGCCCGAGGTGAGCGGTACGAGCCCGACCACCGACCGCACGGCCGTCGACTTGCCCGAGCCGTTGGCACCGAGCAGCGCGACGACCTCGCCGCGCCGCACGGTCAGGTCGACACCGCGCAGCACGGGCCGCGACCCGAGGGACGCGATGGCGCCGCGTACCGAGATGGCCGGGGCCGCGGCGAGGTCGGTATCCGTATCCGGGTGACTCACGTTCACTTCGCTCCCAGCGCCGTGCGCAGCGCGACGAGGTTGGACCGCATGACTGCGATGTAGTCAGCGCCCTTGGACTGGTCCGTGATTCCCTCGACCGGGTCGAGGACGTCGGTCCGCAGCCCCGAGTTGCCCGCGATCGTCTTCGCGAGCTTGTCGCTGACGAGCGTCTCGAAGAAGACGGTGCCGACATGGTCACGCGCGGCGACGTCGCCCAGGTCCTTCACCCGGGCCGGGCTCGGCTCCGACTCCGGGTCGATCCCGACGATGGCCTCCTGGCGCAGTCCGTAGCGCTGCGCGAGATAGCCGAAGGCCGCGTGGGTGGTGATGAAGGTCCTGGTGGCGGTGTGGGCGAGGCCCTGCCGGTACGCGGTGTCGAGGGCGCCGAGGCGGCCGGTCAGCGCGGCGGTGTTCGTCGCGTAGTCGGCGGCGTGGTCGGGGTCCGTCTTCGCCAGGGCGGCGCCGACCCCCTCGGCGATCTTGCCGAACCGTACGGGATCGAGCCAGATGTGCGGGTCGTTCTTCCGCGGGGAGCCGAGGGGGGCCGCGTCCAGCACGTTCTTGGCGTCCGACACCTTCACGGCGTCGTCCACGGCGGGCGCGATGCCCTTCAGGTAGACGACGAGACCCGATTCACCGAGCCTGGTGATCTCCCGGGGCTTGAGTTCCAGATCGTGCGGTTCGACGCCGGGCGGGGTGAGGGTGGTGACGGAGACGTGGTCGCCGCCGATCTGCTGGACCAGATACCGCAGGGGATAGAAGGAGGCCGTCACCGCCAGCTTGCCGCCGCTCCTGCCGTCCACGATGTCGGCCGTTCCCTTCCCCGGGGCGCCGCAGCCGGACAGCGCGACCAGGCCGAGGGCGAGGGCACCCGCCAGACCGGCGCCGGATATCAGCCGCAGGCGGGCCGGAGGTCGGGGACGGCGTGCGTTCATGACAGTCATTTTCAACAAAAACGATAACGGTTGTCAACAACGCCGGTTTCGGTGCCGGAAAAGCCGGTTGTGGCGGCGTTGTGGCGCCGTCGTGCGCAACCGATTTGATCCGAGGGGTGCGCCCGCCGCTAATCTGAAGCATTCGCCGTTCGTCGCCGTCGTAATGAAGAGAGCACCGTGGCCGCCGACAAGATCGACACCATCGTCAACCTGAGCAAGCGCCGTGGCTTCGTCTACCCGTCCAGTGAGATCTACGGTGGTCAGCGAGCCGCCTGGGACTACGGGCCGCTCGGAGTCGAGCTGAAGGAGAACATCAAGCGCCAGTGGTGGCGCCACATGGTCACCTCGCGCGAGGACGTCGTCGGTATCGACTCGTCGGTGATCCTGGCCACCGAGGTGTGGGAGGCGTCGGGTCACGTCGCCACCTTCACCGACCCGCTGACCGAGTGCACCTCCTGTCACAAGCGCTTCCGCGCCGACCACCTGGAGGAGGCGTACGAGGAGAAGCACGGCAAGGCCCCGCTGAACGGCCTCGCCGACATCAACTGCCCCAACTGCGGCAACAAGGGCACGTTCACCGAGCCCAAGTCCTTCTCGGGGCTGCTGTCCACGCATCTCGGCCCGACCCAGGACACCGGCTCCGTCGCGTACCTGCGCCCCGAGACCGCGCAGGGCATCTTCACCAACTTCGCGCAGGTGCAGCAGACTTCGCGTAAGAAGCCGCCGTTCGGCATCGCGCAGATGGGCAAGTCCTTCCGGAACGAGATCACTCCGGGCAACTTCATCTTCCGCACCCGCGAGTTCGAGCAGATGGAGATGGAGTTCTTCGTCAAGCCGGGCGAGGACGAGAAGTGGCACGAGTACTGGATGGAGCAGCGCTGGGGCTGGTACCGCGACCTGGGCATGCGCGAGGAGAACATGCGCTGGTTCGAGCACGCGCAGGAGAAGCTCGCGCACTACGCCAAGCGCACCGTGGACATCGAGTACCGCTTCTCGTTCGGCGGCAGCGAGTGGGGCGAGCTGGAAGGCGTCGCCAACCGCACCGACTACGACCTCTCCGTGCACTCCAAGGCGTCGGGCCACGACCTGTCGTTCTTCGACCAGGAGGCCGGCGAGCGCTGGACGCCGTACGTCATCGAGCCGGCCGCCGGTGTCGGCCGCGCGATGCTGGCCTTCATGCTGGACGCGTACAACGAGGACGAGGCGCCCAACGCGAAGGGCGTGCTGGAGAAGCGCACCGTGATGCGGCTCGACCCGCGGCTCTCGCCGGTCAAGGTCGCCGTGCTGCCGCTGTCCCGCAACCCGCAGCTCTCGCCGAAGGCCAAGGGCCTCGCCGAGGACCTGCGGCGCAACTGGAACATCGAGTTCGACGACGCGGGCGCCATCGGCCGCCGTTACCGCCGCCAGGACGAGATCGGCACGCCGTTCTGCGTCACGGTCGACTTCGACACCCTTGAGGACAACGCGGTGACGGTCCGCGAGCGCGACACGATGCAGCAGGAGCGCGTCTCGCTGGACCAGATCCAGGGGTACCTGGGCAGCAGGCTGCTCGGCTGCTGACCTTCCGCCGGTAACCCCGGCAGATCACGGTCGCGGCTCGAAGCCCCCGGTTCCGTTACGGAGCCGGGGGCTTCGTTGCAGACTGGGGTGTGTACGCGTCAACAGGAGGCATGATGGCGTCCACGACGAGCAGCAAGGTCAGCAGATGGGACCAGCACGGGCGTGAACATGTGGTCCGGGTCGAAAAGGCGGGCGTGCAGCGGACCTTGAGCTGTGACACCTGCGACTGGAGCAAGAGCGTGCAGTTCCTGCCGTGGCTGAAGGCCGAGGAACATCTCGCGGAGGCGCACCAGGCGACGGTGGACCCGACGACCGGCTGACGGATAAACCGGTAACGCCGCCGGTCCGGGCGGTGGTAGCGTCACAACCATGCGTATCACGGGCATGTTCTTCCAGATCTACGAGTGAGAGCGCGGCGGTCACCGACCGCCCCCTCGCCGACGAATCCGCAGATCACTTCTCATCAGTTCGGGAGAACCCCGTGGCCAAGAGCCGGAACAACCTCCTCGGCGTGGGCGGACAGCGTAAGAAGCTGTCCCGCGCGGAACAGCAGGGCAACGGCCCGGCGCGCAACGCCGACCGTAAGGCCGCCGACGAGAACAAGCAGGAACTGCTGCGCAAGATGCGCGAGCGGGCCGGCCACCCGGCCGGCGAGGAGCAGGAGTCGCCCGAGGCGCCTGCCGCGACGACAGAAGACTGACCGGCCTTTTCGCAAGCCGAGTGGGGCCCGGATCACCGAGGTGGTGATCCGGGCCCCATGTCGTTCATCCGCACGGCGCCGCGTCAGCCGACGGCGCGGGGCAGCCGCAGGCTCAGCAGCAACGTGAGGACGACGGCGCCCAGTTGTACGAGCAGCGTCACGGCCAGGGCGTCCCGCATCCCCGACCCGGCGGCCAGGCTCAGGAAGAGCGAGCCCAGCGTCGCCACGCCCAGCGCAAGCGCGGACTGCTGCGTCGTGACCATCACGCCGCTGCCCACCCCGGCCCGCTCGGCCGGGATCTCCGACAGCACGATGCGGAAGATGACCGGGAGCTGGAGCCCCTGGCCGAAACCGGCGATCGCGGTGCCGGGCAGCAGCGCCCAGGCGTCGAGGGACGACCAGTCGTGCCACACCGTGAAGGCCAGCAGCGCGATACCCACGGCCTGGATCAGCGCGCCGGCGGTGACCACCAGGCTGCCGTACCGCCGTACCAGCCGGGGGCCCGCCAGCGAGGCGACGAAGAAGGTGGCGGCGAGCGGCACCAGCGCCACACCGGACGCGACAGCGCCCATGCCCAGGCCCTGCTGGAGGGCGACGGCGATGACGAACATGAACCCGCCGAAGCCGATCGAGAAGGGCACGACGAGCGCGAGCCCCCGGCGCAGCGGCACGATCTCGAACAGGCTCGGCGGCACCAGCGGCGTACGGCCCTGCCGGTCGGCCCGCCGCTCGACGGCGAGGAAGGCGAGCGCGGCGACGGGGAAGAGACCGAGCGAGACCCAGGTCCACACCGGCCAGCCCGCGGCCCGGCCCTCGGTGAGCGGTGCGAGCAGCGTCGACAGCGTGGCGGCGAGCAGCAGTGTTCCCGGTACGTCGATGGGCGCGGGCCGCTGCGAGCGGGTCTCAGGCACCGTACGGACGGCGAGCAGCACGCCGGCGACCGCGACGGGTACGTTCACGAGGAAGATCGCCCGCCAGCCGGATCCCGCGATGTCGGCGGCGACCAGTACCCCGCCGAGGATCTGCCCGACGACCATCGCGAGGCCCGCCGTCGCGCCGTACATGCTGAGCGCCTTGGCCCGGCGCGGACCCGAGGTCGCCGAGTGGATGGTGGCGAGCACCTGCGGCAGCATCAGCGCCGCTGCGGCGCCCTGCGCGACGCGCGCCCCGACGAGGGCCCAGGCGCTCGGCGCGAGTCCGCAGGCGAGCGAGGTGAGGCCGAAGGCCGCCATCCCGGCGATGAACAGCCGCCGGCGGCCGAACATGTCCCCGAGCCGCCCGCCGAGGACGAGCAGCACGGCGTACGAGAGCCCGTAGCCCGCGACGACCAGCTCCAGCAGGGCGGGGCCCGCGGCGAGGTCGTGGTCGATGGTGGGCAGGGCGACATTGACGATGAAGAAGTCGATCAGCGGGAGTGAGGCGCCGAGCAGCACGGTGAACAGACCGAGGGCGCCGAGGACGGAGCCGTGGTGGTGGATGACGGGGGCTTCGGTGGTGGCCTCGGAGGAAGTGACGGACGCGGATGCGGATGTTCTACTCACCTGGACGACGATCGTCCTGCTCGCACCCTGGTACCAGAGTGTCTTTATCCTGGTAGAAGCAGTACCTGGCAATGACCCGCCGGCCGAGGCAGGCTGGGGGAATGACGACGAGCGTGCGTGCGCAGGAACCGGATGTACGTCGGCACGAACTCGCGGAGTTCCTGCGCAGCAGGCGCGAGCGCGTCGTCCCCGAACAGGTCGGCCTGCCGCGCGGCAGGCGGCGCCGCACCCCGGGCCTGCGCCGCGAGGAGGTCGCGCATCTGTCGGCCGTGGGGGTCACCTGGTACACGTGGCTGGAGCAGGCGCGTGACATCCAGGTCTCGGCCCAGGTCCTGGACGCGGTGGCCCGCGCGCTGCTCCTCGACCCGAGCGAGCGCGCGCACCTCTTCGCGCTGGCGGGCGCGGTCGACCCGGCGCCGGGGACGGCGTGCCCGACGATCACTCCGGCGCTGCGGGAGATGCTGACGCAGCTCGACCCGTACCCGGCCTGTATCCAGAACAGCCGCTACGACGTCCTCGCGTACAACCGCGCCTACGGCTCGCTGATGTGCGACCTGGACGCCCTGCCGCCCGAGGACCGCAACTGCCTGTGGCTGGCGTTCACGAACGACGACTGGCGGGCGTCGATCGCCAACCGCGAGGAGTCGAGCCGGCTGATGACGGCGCGGTTCCGCGCGGACATGGCGGAACACCTCACGGACCCGGCCTGGAAGACGATGCTGAGCCGTCTGCAGGCGGCGTCGCCGGAGTTCTGCGAGATCTGGGAGCGGCACGAGGTGATGGGCAACCCGGCCAAGACCAAGAAGTTCATCAACGCCAGGGTCGGCCCGCTGAACATGACCCAGACCAGCCTCTGGCTGGGCCCCCGCAACGGCTCCCGGATGGTCAGCTACGTCCCCGTGGACGAGGAGACGCGACTGCGTCTGATCGAGCTCCAGGACCTGCTGCTGAAGGCGGGGAAGGAGCACCAGAACGCCTGAACCGGGAGCCGCGCGGCTGCTGTCTTCCGCTCAGCGGGTGCTGATGCCCAGGGCGACGATCTGGGTGACCGCGTCGTCGGCGAAGTTGTCGTCGCTCACCAGGACCAGGGTCCGTTCGCCGGTCGGCAGGGTGGGGCCCCAGGTCATGCCCTCGGTGTTGTCGACCGTGGACAGCCCCAGGTCGTCGAAGTCGGCGACCAGCTTCTTGCGCATCGGGACGACCCGCTGCCCCGCCAGGGAGTCGATGTCCCGTACGTCGGTCGCGCCGCGGGTGGTGGCGTCGTAGACGCGGATCTTGTAGTCCGAGCCCGCCACCCAGCTCCGTTCGAGGACGAGATAGCGGCTGGGGTCGTCAGGGAAGGCGAGGATCGAGGGCACGCCGGTGTCCGGGCCCCACGGGCTGGACGGGTCGGACGCGGCGAAGATCTTCTCGATGGGGTACGTGAACTGCCCCAGCACCCGGCCCCTGCGGCTCTGCTGCGTGACGCGGACCAGCGCGCCGTGGTCCAGGGTGGGCTCCGGGCCGTCCTGGAGCAGCGGGCCCTCGACCGCGCTGGTCAGCACCCGGTCGCCGGCCCCGAAGGTGATCGCCTCGACGGCCTTGTTCCGCCGCAGGCCCCGGTCCTCCATCGTGACCTCGTAGTTGGGCGGCAGCGGCAGCCGGCCGCGGTAGCCGCCTGAGCGGTCGGCGAACTGGATCGACGGCTGGATCACCGGATCGCTCGCCGACGTGGGCCGGTCACCCTCCTGCGCCCACCAGTAGCGGCAGCTCCGCGGGTCCACCCGGATCTCCTCCGGGTCCACGGCCTTGCCGTCGCGGGTGCTGGCCGGCGGGTAGACCGAGCCGTCCGGCTGGCGGAACGGGTGGGTGCCGGTGAAGTCGACGGAGTGCACCCCGGCGCCGTCCACCCTGATCCGCGCGGTGTAGAAGCGGGCGGGCTGCAGGTTCGAGCGGTCGTCGCTGATCATGGCGTACTCGCCCGTGCACGGATTCCGGTCGATGCCGGACAGCCCGCCAACGGTCGTGTCCTGGAAGTCGAGTTTGCGCGGAACGATCTTCTCGCCCAGCAACCGGGCCTGCGCCCCGAGGGCGGGCCGTACGGCGGCGGACCGTGCGGCGGCGGACCGTCCGGCGGTGTCGTGGGACTGGGCCGCCACCGCGGGGGCCACCGTCGTCGCCAGCATCAGCGCGGCGACGGACGCGCGGCGGATCAGGGAGGATGTCATGCAAGCGATCTTGGCCCCGCGCCCGCCCCGAGCGCAGTCACCCATACGCGTGATGAGGTCACGCAGCGGAGTGACGCACGCGTTCCGCCTGCTGGTTGTCCGGGGAATCCAGCCGTTCGGCGTTGCGCAGGGCCGTGCCTCTGGCCCAGTGACCGCTGGTCAGCAGGCCGACCACCAGGACGATGACACCGGCGGCCGTGATGATCCAGAACGCCGGGTGGCTCGCCGTCGCGAACTTCGCCGCGTACGAGGACGAGCCGACGCCCGACGCCAGGACCGCGCCGATCACCGCCACTCCCAGCGTCTGGCCGATCTGCCGGCTCGTCGAGGCGACGGACGCGGCGACGCCCGCCTGGGAGCGGGGCATGCCCGACACCGCGGTGTTGGTGATCGGCGCGTTCACGAAGCCGAAGCCGATGCCGAACAGGACGTAGCCCGTGAAGAGCAGCACGTTGTGCGTCTCCGCGTGGAAGGCGGCGAACAGCGTTCCGCTGGCCGCCATGCCGATGCCGGCGATCAGCAGCGGGATGCGCGGTCCCCAGTTCCCGACCAGCCGTCCCGACAGCGGGGCGCAGACGAAGGTCATCGCCGCCATCGGCAGCATGTAGAGCCCCGCGTGCATCGCGGTGAGACCCCGGACGTCCTGCAGGTAGAGGGTGTTCAGGAACAGGAACCCGCCGAGCGCGCCCGAGGCGCAGACCGCGATCACCGTCGCGCCGCTGAACGGCGCGCTGCGGAAGAAGCGCAGGTCGATCAGTGGCTCGTAGCGCCGTGGCTCGTAGAACAGCAGGCCGATCAGGGAGAGCACCGCCACCGAGGCGAAGGTCAGGATCAGCGGCGAGAGGAAGCCCGCCGCGGGCGCCTCGATGATCGCGTAGGTCAGCGCGCCGAGGAGGCCGATCACCAGCACCTGACCGACCGGGTCCGGCCTGCGCGGCTTCGGCGCGCGGGACTCGGGGACGAAGCGCCAGGTCAGGATCAGCGCCGTGATGCCCACCGGGATGTTGACCCAGAAGATCGAGCGCCAGCCGACCGAGTCCACCAGCAGACCGCCGATCAGCGGCCCGGCCGACATCGAGATGCCGATGGTGCCGCCCCACGCGCCGATCGCGCGGGCGCGCTCGCGCGGGTCGGTGAAGGTGTTGGTGATGATCGACATCGCCACGGGGTTGAGCATCGAGCCGCCGACCGCCTGCACCATGCGGAAGACGACGAGCAGTTCGAGGTTGGGCGCGATGGAGCAGAGCCCCGAGCCGAGGGTGAAGACGACCAGCCCGATCTTGAAGACCTTGCGCCGGCCGATCCGGTCGGCGGTGGAGCCCGAGAGCATCAGCAGGGAGGCGAGCACCAGGGTGTACGCGTCGATGGTCCACTGCAGTCCGGAGACCGAGGTGTGCAGTTCCTTCTGCATCGACGGCAGGGCGACGTTGAGGACGGTGTTGTCGAGGCTCACGATCAGCAGGCTCATACAGCAGATCGCGAGCACCAGCATGCGCCGTCGGCGGCTGAGCTCGGGCATACAAGGATAGTACGGCTAACTAACAACTTAGCCGTACGGGACATCAGGGCACCGCCGCCATACGTGACAATGGACGTATGACAGCCCCACTTGCTCCCACGACCGCCGCGCCGCTGGCCATCGGCCCGTACCCGGTGACCCCGCCCGTGGTGCTCGCACCCATGGCCGGGATCACCAACGCGCCGTTCCGGACGCTGTGCCGTGAGTTCTCCGGCGGCAAGGGGCTGTTCGTCAGTGAGATGATCACCACACGGGCGCTGGTCGAGCGCAACGAGAAGACGATGCAGCTCATCCGCTTCGACGCGTCCGAGACTCCCCGCTCGATCCAGCTGTACGGAGTCGATCCGGTCACCGTAGGCAAGGCCGTCCGCATGATCGTGGACGAGGGCCTCGCCGACCACATCGACCTCAACTTCGGCTGCCCCGTGCCCAAGGTCACCCGCAAGGGCGGCGGCTCGGCCCTGCCGTACAAGCGGCCGCTGCTGCGCGCGATCCTCCACGAGGCCGTCACCAACGCGGGCGAGCTGCCCGTCACGATGAAGATGCGCAAGGGCATCGACGACGACCACATGACGTACCTCGACGCGGGCCGGATCGCGGTCGAGACCGGTGTCACGGCCATCGCGCTGCACGGCAGGACAGCGGCCCAGCACTACGGCGGCACCGCCGACTGGGACGCGATCGCGCGGCTGAAGGAGCACGTTCCGGAGATCCCGGTCCTCGGCAACGGCGACATCTGGTCCGCGGACGACGCGCTGCGCATGGTGCGTGAGACCGGCTGTGACGGCGTCGTCGTCGGCCGGGGCTGCCTGGGCAGGCCGTGGCTCTTCGGCGACCTCGTCGCGGCCTTCGAAGGGACGGGCGAGACGCTGCGGCCGACGCTGCGCGAGGTCACGAAGGTCATGCGGCGCCATGCCGAGCTGCTGGGGGAGTGGATCGGCGACGAGGCGCGCGGGGTGATCGACTTCCGCAAGCATGTGGCCTGGTACCTGAAGGGCTTCTCGGTCGGCTCGCAGCTGCGCAGGGAACTGGCGATCACCTCGTCCCTGGCCGAACTCGACTCGCTGATGGCCGGGTTGGACCTCGACCAGCCGTGGCCGGACGGCGCGGACGGACCGCGCGGCCGTACGTCGGGCAACAACAGGGTCGTCCTGCCGGACGGTTGGCTGAAGGACCCGTACGACTGCGCGGGGATCGGCGCCGACGCCGAACTCGACACCTCGGGCGGCTGACCCGTCCCGTCGGTAATGCGGTGGCGGTCCGTGCGAGCCCGGTGCTTGGATGCGCGGCATGACCTCCGCCTCCGCACAACAGACCTTGCTGGACAAGCTCGACACGTACTACGACGCGGTACCGCGCGCGGCGGCCCGGGTCGAGGACCACGGGTCGCTGACCTTGTTCGTCAGGACCGACCCCGGGTGGCCGTACTACGCCCGGCCGACCAGGGGTGCGTCGGGCGTCGTCGAGCCGGCGGACGTGGCGCGGGTGCGGGCCCGGCAGCGCGAACTGGGCGTCCCGGAGAGCTTCGAGTGGGTGGCGGAGACCACGCCCTCGCTGCGGGCGGCGGTCGAGGCCTCGGCGGGGCTCGTCATCCAGGAGCACCCGCTGATGGTGCTTCCCCCGGACGCCGAACTGCCCGCCGGAGCAGCCGAAACAGCGGTCGAGGGGGTGTCCGTACGGATCGTGGGCGCGGACGATCCCGCGCTGGCCGGCGCCCTGGCGGCGCCGCGGCTCGCCTTCGCCGCCCCCGGAACGGGCCTGGGGGAAGCAGGAGTTGACCAACTGGCCGCCGCCGCAAGGGAGACGGCGGCCGACGGGTCCGTGGCGCGGGTGGCCGCCCGTATCGGCGCCGGGCTGACGGCGGTGGCCGCGGCGGTGGCGGACGGCCTCGCCCTGTGCGCGGGCCAGCATCAACCGGTGGGCAGGGTCAGCGAGATCGTCGGCGTGGGCACGCTGCCCGCCGCCCGCCGCCAGGGCCTCGCGCTCGCGGTCACCGCAGCGCTGGTGACCGACGCACGGGCGCGCGGCGTGGACACGGTCTTCCTGTCGGCGGACGACGAGACCGTCGCCCGTATCTATGCGCGGCTGGGCTTCCGCCGGATCGGTACGGCGCTGACGGCCGAACCGGCCACGGCGGATCACTAGAGAACGGGGAGAGTTCGATGCGGGACGGGTACGTACTCCGGAGCCCGGTGGAGGCCGATCTGCCGGCGGTGGCCGAAGCGGTGAGCGCCGCCGAGCGGGCGAGCGACCCCACGGCCGCCGCCAGGACCGTGGCCGGCTTCCGGCACGAGTGGGCGTCGCTGGACCCCGCGAGGGACGTCTGGGTCGTCACCGGACCCGACGGCGAGGTGTGCGGATACGGGCAGGTCGGCGGCGTGCGCGAGGGGCGAGTGATCGGCGACGCGTACACCCGTCCCGGCCATCTCGGCCAGGGCGTCGGTACGGCGCTGCTGACCCGGATGGAGGCACGCGCCGCCGAACTGCCGCGGCCCGTCGTGCTGGTGAACTACGTCCTGCTCGACGGCGCCGCCGACCGGATGCTGCGTGCCCGCGGGTACGCGCGGACCCGTGTCCACCAGCGGATGCGGATCGCCGTCGACGGACCGCGGGAGAAGCCGGTCTGGCCGGACGGCGTCACGGTGCGCTCCTGCGACGGGACTTCGGAGGATCTGCTGCGCGTCCACGAATGCGCGGAGGACAGCTTCGGCGACCGCTGGGGCCACGCGCCGCGCTCGTACGACGAATGGGCCGCCGACCTGCTCTACGAAGGGTTCGACCCGGACCTCTGGCTCCTCGCCGAACGCGACGGGCGGACGGTGGGCGTGGCCCTGTGCCAGCTGCGTGAGGTCGAGGGCCGACCGGCCGGTGAGGTAAGCCAGTTGGGGGTGCGGCGGGAGGCCAGACGGCTCGGTCTCGGCCGGTCGCTGCTGCTGGCGAGCTTCGCGCTCTTCGCCGGACGGGGGATCGACTCCGTCGGGCTCGACGTCGACAGCACGAGCCCGACCGGCGCGCACCGGCTCTACGAGCGGGTCGGGATGAAGACGACGACGGGCATCGCCCAGTTCGAGCGCGCGCTGTCCACGGACGGATAGGGAGGACCCGGTCATGCCCGCACCCACCGGCTTCAGTTACGAGCGGCACACCGACGGCAGCGTGGTCATCACCCACCAGGGGCGGTCGGCGGCCACGCTACGCGGCTCACGCGCCGACAAGTTCCTGGGGCAAGTGGCCTCGGGGGACGCCCAGTTGGTGATGGCGCGCTGGACCGGCTCGTACAAGTTCGGCAACGAACGCACCGCCCGCGACCACCCCCGCAACCGCGGCAACCGGCGCTAGGTGAATCCCGGCCTCAGGACCGGCCCGTCTGCTGCACCACGTCCGGCCCCGCGTGCCGCTCAAGCGGCGTCGCCGCCGCCGAGTTGGAGACGCTGAAGGCGACCGTGCCCGCCCGGTAGCGGTCGTCGGTCCACTCGATCGGGCGGCCAGCCGCCGTGTACGTCAGATAGCGCTGCCGCAGCAGCGGGCTGCCCCTGCGCACCCGCAGCAGCCGCGCGTCCTCGCTGCCCGTGGCGACGGCGTCGAGCAGATGCTCGCCGTAGTGCGCCACGATCCCGGCCTCCTCGGCGATGCTGTTCATGATCGACACACAGTCGTCGGGCAGGGCCTGGACGGCCGGTGCCACCCAGTCCGTGTAGGCGGTGCGCTCCACCATCACCGGCTCGCCGTCCAGATGGCGCAACCGCAGGACGTACAGCACCTGCGCGCCGGGGTCGATGCCGAGCCTGGACGCCTCCTCGGCCGTCGCCGTCCGCGTCGTACGGCTGAGGATGCGGCTCGCCACCTCGCTGCCCATCGCCTGTGCCCACTGGGCGAAGCTGTTGAGCTGCTGGAAGCTGTGCCGGCGCTCCTGGCGCAGCACCACGCGGCGGGCGCCCTGCCGGGAGCCGATCAGGCCCTCCGAGGCGAGCAGTCCGACCGCCTGGCGGACCGTACCGCGCGAGGCCGACCAGTGGGCCGCCAGGTCGCTCTCCGACGGCAGGTGCGCGCCCACGGGGTAGTCGCCGGACAGGATCGACTGCCGCAGCGCCTCCGCGATCTCCAGATAGCGCGAACTCCCCACACTGGCCCCCTCGGTCGGTCCCGCCCGCGTTGAGCGCGCTGCCGGCGGTCATGCGTGAACTGTGTACAGGAGCGCTTCCCCGTCGCGCACCTGACCTTCACTGTAACCGCATATGAATCCCTGACCGCCACCCCGGTCCGCCCCCTGCCACCCGCCCGTACGTGCCGTGAATCCCCGGCGTTCTGGCGCTTTGTGGGCGTTTTGGTCTTCCACGCCTCGTGCCGTCAAGGTCATCGGACGTTAACCGTGCGGACACCTTGACCGGGCGAACTGGTGCCAGCTTGTATGAACAAGTGAAACCTTCATTTGCCCCCGGGAGACACCGCGTGACCCGACTTCGCGTACGCGCCAACGGCCGGCTGATAGCCGCGCTGGCGCTCAGCACCGCCGCACTCACCGCGCTCACCGCCTGTGGCGCCAAGTCCGACTCCGACACCCCCGCCGACGCCGGCGGCTCCGCCGGTGTGAAGGCCGATGCCGCCACCTCCGTGGCGGACTTCGGCGGTCTGGCCGGTCTGGTCAAGGCGGCGGAGAAGGAAGGCACACTCAACGCGATCGCCCTGCCGCCGGACTGGGCCAACTACGGCGAGATCATCAAGGGCTTCGAGGCCAAGTACAAGGTCAAGATCAAGGACGAGACGCCGGACGCCGCCAGCGCCGACGAGATCAACGCGATCAAGTCCCGCAAGGGCCAGGACCGCGCCCCCGACGTCGTCGACCTGGGCAGCCCCTTCGACCGCAGCGGAGCGGCCGAGGGCCTCTTCGCGGCGTACAAGGTCGCCTCCTACGACAAGATCCCCGCCGCCCAGAAGGACCCGAACGGCCTCTGGTACAACGACTACGGCGGGTACATCTCCATCGGCTGCGACGCCAAACGCGTCAAGGTCTGCCCGACGACCTTCGCCGATCTGCTCAAGCCCGAGTACAAGGGCAAGGTCGCCCTCAACGGCAACCCCAACAAGTCCGGTTCGGCCTTCGGCGGCGTCTACGCGGCCTCCCTCGCCAACAAGGGCAGCTTCTCCGACATCCAGCCCGGGATCGACTTCTTCGGCAAGCTGAAGAAGAGCGGCAACTTCATCCCCGTCGAGTCCACCCCCGCGACGGTCCAGAAGGGCGAGACGCCCATCTCGATCGACTGGGACTACCTCAACGCCGGTTACGCCGACCAGTTCAAGGGCAAGGGCGTCGACTGGCAGGTCGCCGTCCCGGCCGACGGCTCGTACGCCCAGTACTACTCGCAGGCGATCAACAAGGACGCGCCGCACCCGGCCGCCGCCCGCCTGTGGATGGAGTACCTGTACAGCGCCGAGGGCCAGAACCTCTTCCTCAAGGGCTACGCCCGCCCCGTCCTGCTGCCCTCCATGACCGAGGACGGCTCCGTCGACAAGACCTTCGTCACCAAGCTCCCCAAGGTCGAAGGCACCCCCGAGTTCCCCGAGGCCAAGGACCTGGACAGCGTCAAGGCCGTCCTCGCCAAGAACTGGGACAAGGCCGTCAGCTGATGGCGGACCACACCCTGCCCGCGCCGGGCACCACTCCGCCCGCACCGGGCGCCGCCGACGGCACCCGCCGTCGGCGGCGGGCGCCGCGCGCCTGGCTCGGCGCCCTCCCGCTGCTCGTGTTCGCCGGCATCTGCTTCGGACTGCCGGTCGGCGCCGTGGTGTACGGGGCGTTCACGACGAAGGACACGGCCACCGGCGTCACCTCGGCGACCGGCGCCAACGTCAGCACCTCGCTCCAGGGCCCGTACCTGACCTCCCTGACCGGCAGCGTCGAACTGTCCGCGCTGACCGCCCTGATCGGCACCGTGCTCGGCATGCTGATCGCCCAGGCCGTCGTCACGTCCCGGCGCGGCGCGCTGCGGGAGTCCGTACTGACCGCCTCCGGCGTCCTCGCCAACTTCGGCGGCGTACCGCTCGCCTTCGCCTTCGTCGCGACCCTCGGCATCTCGGGCGTCGTCACGCAGTACGCGCACCTGGACGCGGCCGGCTGGAACCTGTACTCCTTCACCGGACTCACCGTGATCTACCTGTACTTCCTGGTGCCGCTGATGGTGCTGGTCAGCGTCCCCGCGCTGGACGGCCTGCGCCCGCAGTGGCGGGAGGCGGCGCAGAACGCGGGGGCCACCACCTGGCAGTTCTGGCGCCATGTCGGACTGCCCGTCCTCATGCCCACCCTGCTCGGCGGGTTCGTGCTGCTCTTCGGCAGCGCCTTCGCCGCGTACGCCACGGCGGCGGCGCTCGTCGGCGGTTCCGTACCCCTGGTGACGCTGAAGATCGCCGACGCGCTGTCCGGCAACGTCCAGGTCGGCCAGGAGAACGTCGCGCTCGCCCTGAGCCTCGACATGATCGTGATCGCCGGTCTGGTGATGGTGGTCTATCTGCCCCTCCAGCGACGGAGCACCCGATGGCTGCACTGACACCCACAGCGGCGGACGCCCCGAGCCGCACAGCGCCGCCCGCGGGCCGCGTCCGCAGGCAGCGCCGCCGCCCGCGTATCTGGCGCGGCGCCGTCCTGGTCCTGGCCGGGATCTACTTCGTCGTGCCGCTGCTCGCCTCGTTCGTCTTCACCGTCCACACCCCGGGCCAGGGCGTCTCCTTCGACGCCTACACCGGGATCCTGTCCGCCGACGGATTCTCCAAGAGCCTGCTGCTCTCGCTCGGCCTGGCCGGCTGCACCATCGTGCTGTCGCTGCTGCTGGCCGTGCCGGCGCTCGTCGCCGTACGGCTCGGCGCGCCCCGGCTGCGGCCCGTCGTCGAGGTCATCTGCATGCTGCCGCTGGTGGTGCCGCCGATCGCGCTGGTCAGCGGGATCACGACCGTACTGCGCTGGGGCCCCGACCACTTGTCCACGACCCCGCTCTACCAGACCTTCATCGTCGTGCAGGACGAGTCGTTCCCACTGGTGCTCGTCATCGCCTACACCGTGCTCGCGCTGCCGTTCGTGTACCGCTCGCTGGACGCGGGGCTGCGCGCCGTCGACATCCCCACGCTCGTGGAGGCGGCCCGCAACTGCGGGGCGAGCATGCCGTACACGGTCGTCCGGGTGATCCTGCCCAACCTGCGCTCGTCGCTGGCCGGCGCGTCCTTCCTCACCCTGGCGCTGGTGCTCGGCGAATACACCATCGCGGCGCTCCTCGGCTATCAGCCCTTCGCCGTCTGGATCGTCACCATCTCCGGTTCCCAGGCGCAGGTTTCGGTCGCCGTCTCGCTGCTCAGCCTGCTCATCGCCTGGGCGCTGCTGATGGTCCTCTCCCGGGCCGGGGCACGGGCGGCGGCCGGCGCTTCGGCGGCCCCCGCGGGCGGCCCTGCCACCACAACTCCCCTCTCCGGCAAGGAGTAGCCCCCTCATGTCATCCACGGCCACACTCACCGCGAGCGAGGAACAGCCCGCGGCCCCCGCCGGCGCGCTGGTCGAATTCCGTGGTCTGCGGCGGGCCTTCGGGCCCACCGTCGCCCTCGACGGGCTCGACCTGACGGCCCGCCCCGGTGAACTCCTCGCGCTGCTCGGCCCCTCGGGCTGCGGCAAGACCACCGCGCTGCGGGTGCTCGCCGGATTCGAGCAGCCCGACGCGGGCGATGTGCTGGTGGACGGCGCCGACATCACCCGGGTCCCGGCCAACCGCCGTGACGCGGGCATGGTGTTCCAGTCGTACAGCCTCTTCCCGCACCTCAACGCGCGCGACAACGTCGCCTTCGGGCTGCGGGTACGGAAGGTGTCGGCCGCCGAGCGGCGCACCCGCGCCGCCGAACTCCTCGACCTGGTCGGGCTGCCCGAGCACGGCGACCGCTTCCCGCACCAGATGTCCGGCGGCCAGCAGCAGCGGGTCGCACTCGCCCGCGCGCTGGCGCTGCGGCCCCGGGTGCTGCTGCTCGACGAGCCGCTGTCGGCGCTCGACGCCAAGGTCAGGCTGACGCTGCGGGAGGAGATCCGCCGGCTCCAGCTCTCGCTCGGCATCACCACCATCTTCGTCACGCACGACCAGGAGGAGGCGCTGTCGATGGCCGACCGGGTCGCCGTGCTCAACGCGGGCCGCCTCGAACAGTGCGCGGCGCCCGCCGAGTTGTACGAGCGTCCCGCCACCGCCTTCGTCGCCGAGTTCGTCGGCACGATGAACCGGCTGCCCGGCCGGCTCACCGACGGCGGCCGGGTCGAGGTCGCCGGCGCCACCCTGCCGGTGGACGGCGAGATCCCGGCGGGACGCGAGGTCGAGGTGCTGATCCGGCCGGAGAACGTCACGGCGACCGCCGACCCCGTAGGCACCGCCACGGTCGTCTCGGCCGCCTTCTTCGGCTCGGTCACCCGGGTGCTGCTCGATCTGCCCGGCGGCGGCTCGGTCAAGGCCGACGTCCCGTCGCGCGACGCGGGGGAGCTGCAGCCCGGCGTACGGGCGACGGTCGTACCGGCCGAGCGGCCGGCCCTGGTCGTACCGGTGACCGGTGTCGTGGCGTCCGCGGGGGACGACGCGTGAAGCTGCCTGCGGCTGTCCTCTTCGACATGGACGGCACGCTCGTGGACACCGAAGTGCTCTGGTGGGACACGGCGGACGAGGTCGCCGCCCGGCTCGGCCACCGGCTGACGGACGCCGACGCGCGCGAGGTGGTGGGCCGCGCCGTCGCCGACACGGCCGCGCATCTCGTACGCGTCACCGGCGCGGACGCCGGCCGTACGGAGGAGGTGGCGGCCGAACTGTCCGGCTCCTTCTTCCGGCGGGTGGAGGCCGGGGCCCCGCTGCGGCCAGGCGCCGGTCGGCTGCTGGCCGGACTGGAACGGGCCGGGGTGCCGTTCGCCCTGGTCAGCGCCTCGCCGCGGGCGGTGGTCGACTCGGTGGTCGGCGGTTCACTGCCGGACGTGGGCTTCGCCTTCACGCTCTCGGCCGACGACACCGTACGGACCAAGCCGCACGCCGACCCCTACCTGGCGGCGGCCGAACGGCTCGGCGTGCGGCCGGGGGCGTGTGTCGCCGTGGAGGACTCCCCGGACGGTACGGCCTCGGCGCAGGCCGCCGGGTGCGCCGTACTCGTCGTACCGTCGCTGCTGCCGGTGGAGCGGGCCGCCGGGCGCTACTTCGCGGACAGCCTGGAGGACGTCGATCTGGCGGTGCTGCGCGACTGCGCGCGGGACCGGCTGCGCGACCACGCTTCGGCCCGTCGTGGGGCGTGATTCTCGCCACATTTGATGGTCGACGCGCTCAGAGGAGCGGATCTTGGGCGACTGCACCTCTGGAAGGGGTGGCACTGCGTGCCACCCCTTTGGTGTTCGAAGGATGAACTCAGACGTCGTTGTCACCGCTCAGGTGAGCGGGAAGGGTCATCGGCGGGTCATGCCCGGTTCGAGGCATGAAGCCGTGCGGACCGCGTCGGCGTCCGCCATGCGCATTCGATCCAGTGGCGGACGAGTGGTTAAGGCCGTGCGACGGCCAGGTGGACATGTCCGGACGCCTTTGATCTGGGTATGTTCCTCGCCGTCAGGGCAGCCAGCGCGTCGTCCTCCGAGGAGTCGAGACCCGTGTCGGAAAAGCAGGAGAAGACCGAGAAGGCACCGAAGTACGTCTTCGACTTCACCGAGGGCAACAAGGATCTGAAGGATCTGCTCGGCGGCAAGGGCGCCAACCTCGCCGAGATGACCAATCTCGGGCTGCCCGTCCCGCCCGGTTTCACCATCACCACCGAGGCGTGCACCGTCTATCTCGACAGCGGGACCGAACCGGCGGCACTGGGTGACGAGGTGAGCGCCCATCTCGAAGCGCTGGAGAAGAAGATGGCCAAGCGGCTCGGCCAGGCCGACGATCCGCTGCTGGTCTCCGTACGCTCCGGGGCGAAGTTCTCCATGCCGGGCATGATGGACACCGTCCTGAACGTCGGGCTCTCCGACGACTCGGTCGCCGGGCTCGCCAAGCAGTCGGGCGACGAGCGGTTCGCCTGGGACTCCTACCGGCGGCTCATCCAGATGTTCGGGGCCACCGTCCTCGGTGTCGACGCCGAACTCTTCGAGGAGGCGCTGGAGGAGACCAAGCGGGCCAACAACGCGGCGACCGACGTCGATCTGGCCGCAGGGGACCTCAAGAAGCTGGTCAAGCAGTTCAAGAAGATCGTCTCCCGGCACACCGGGCGGGACTTCCCGCAGGACCCGCGCGTGCAGATGGACCTCGCGATCCGCGCCGTCTTCGACTCGTGGAACACCGACCGCGCCAAGCTCTACCGCCGCCAGGAGCGCATCCCCGGCGACCTCGGAACGGCCGTCACGGTCTGCTCGATGGTCTTCGGCAACCTCGGCCCCGACTCCGGTACGGGCGTGGCCTTCACCCGCGACCCGGCCAGCGGCCACCAGGGCGTCTACGGCGACTACTTGCAGAACGCGCAGGGCGAGGACGTCGTCGCCGGCATCCGCAACACCGTGCCGCTCGCCGATCTGGAGACCATCGACAAGGCCTCGTACGACCAGCTGATGCAGATCATGGAGACGCTGGAGACGCACTACCGCGATCTGTGCGACATCGAATTCACCATCGAGCGCGGCCAGTTGTGGATGCTCCAGACCCGGGTCGGCAAGCGCACGGCGGGCGCCGCCTTCCGGATCGCCACGCAACTGGTCGACCAGGGACTGATCGACGAGGCGGAAGCGCTCCAGCGCGTCAACGGCGCCCAGCTCGCCCAGCTGATGTTCCCGCGCTTCGACGAGGGCGCGAAGCGGCAGTTGCTCGGACGCGGTATCGCCGCGTCGCCGGGCGCCGCCGTCGGCAAGGCCGTCTTCGACTCGTACACCGCCGTCAAGTGGTCGCGCTCGGGGGAGAAGGTCATCCTCATCCGCCGGGAGACCAACCCCGACGACCTCGACGGCATCATCGCAGCGGAGGGCATCCTGACCTCGCGCGGCGGCAAGACCTCGCACGCCGCCGTCGTCGCCCGTGGCATGGGCAAGACCTGTGTGTGCGGCGCTGAGGAGCTGGAGGTCGACACCAAGGCCCGTCGGCTGACGGTCGGTTCGACGGTCATCGAGGAGGGCGACGTCGTCTCCGTCGACGGCTCGACCGGCAAGGTCTACCTCGGTGAGGTGCCCGTCGTCCCCTCGCCCGTGGTCGAGTACTTCGAGGGCCGGATGCACGCGGGCGCCGACGACGCCGACGAACTCGTCGAAGCCGTGCACCGGATGATGGCGTACGCCGACCGGCGCCGCAGGCTGCGGGTGCGGGCCAACGCGGACAACACCGAAGACGCCCTGCGCGCCCGCCGGTTCGGAGCCCAGGGCATCGGGCTCTGCCGCACCGAGCACATGTTCCTCGGCGAACGCAGGGCCATGGTCGAGAAGCTGATCCTCGCCGACACGGACGACGAGCGCGAGACGGCGCTCGGCGCCCTGCTGCCGCTGCAGAAGAAGGACTTCACCGAGCTGTTCGAGGCGATGGACGGACTGCCGGTCACGGTACGGCTGCTGGACCCGCCGCTGCACGAATTCCTGCCCGACATCACGGAGTTGTCGGTCCGTGTCGCCCTGGCCGAGGCCCGCAAGGACCACAACGAGAACGATCTGCGGCTCCTGCAGGCCGTACACAAACTGCACGAGCAGAACCCGATGCTCGGGCTGCGCGGGGTACGGCTCGGCCTGGTCATCCCCGGCCTCTTCGCCATGCAGGTACGGGCCATCGCCGAGGCGGCGGCCGACCGCAAGAACAGCAAGGGCGACCCGCGCGCCGAGATCATGATCCCGCTCGTCGGCACGGTCCAGGAGCTGGAGATCGTCAGCGACGAGGCGCGCCAGGTCATCGCCGACGTCGAGAAGGCGACGGGTGTCGAGCTGAAGCTGGCGATCGGCACGATGATCGAGCTGCCGCGCGCCGCGCTGACGGCGGGTCAGCTCGCCGAGGCCGCCGAGTTCTTCTCGTTCGGCACGAACGACCTGACCCAGACCGTGTGGGGCTTCTCCCGCGACGACGTGGAGGCGAGCTTCTTCACCGCGTACCTGGAGAAGGGCATCTTCGGGGTCTCCCCGTTCGAGACGATCGACCGCGACGGCGTCGGCGCGCTCGTACGCAGCGCGTGCGAGGCGGGCCGGGCGACCCGGCCGGATCTGAAGCTCGGGATCTGCGGTGAGCACGGCGGCGACCCGGAGTCGGTGCACTTCTTCCACGCCGTCGGCCTCGACTACGTGTCCTGCTCGCCGTTCCGCATCCCGGTGGCGCGGCTGGAAGCGGGCCGCGCGGCGGCAGGCGCCTAACGCCCCCCGAGACACCGGGGCCGTCCGCAATCCGCCCGCCCCTCACGGGTCCGGCGGGCGGCTCCGGGACGCGCGGCGGGACGGGGCCGGAACCCGTGCGGGGGTCCGGCCCGTCCCGCCGCGTCATGCTGCCGAGATTCCCCGCTCGGCGCCGATGAGTTTCCGGCGGGGGCCCGGTCTGTCCTTTCGAACGCGCGCCTGGCGCGCCGAGAGAAATGAGACGGCCGATGCCCGCGATGATCTTCCTCAACCTGCCGGTCAGCGATGTCGAGGTCTCCAAGACCTTCTTCGAGAAGCTCGGCTACGCGAGCAATCCACAGTTCTCGGACGACCGGACGGCGTGCGTCGTCATCAGCGACACCATCTTCGTGATGCTCCTGGAGAAGTCCCGCTTCAAGGACTTCACGAAGAAGGACGTCGCCGACGCCGAGACGACCGCCGAGGCGCTGATCTGTCTCAACGCCGAGAGCCGCACCGCGGTGGACGAACTGGTGGACGCGGCTCTCGCCGCAGGCGGCTCACCCGCCCTCGACCCGCAGGACCACGGCTTCATGTACCAGCGCTCGTTCCTGGACCCGGACCACCACCAGTGGGAGATCATGTGGATGGACCCGGCCGCCGTCGCGGGACAGAGCTGACGCCGCACAGCGGGCCGGCGGCGGGGCGGGCGCAAGATCCACACGACAGACCCTAGGGTCGTGATCATGCCCGACATATCCCTGACCGTGCTCACCCTGCTCTGCCTCGCCGCGCTCGCTGCCGGGTGGATCGACGCCGTGGTGGGCGGTGGCGGGCTGCTGCTCCTGCCGGCGTTGCTGATCGGGCTGCCGCATGTGCCGGCGGCGAACATCCTCGGCACCAACAAGGCCGTCGCCATCGTCGGTACGTCCGGCGCCGCCGTCACGTATGTGCGCAAGGCGCCGGTCGAGTTGGGCACGGCCGTGCGGATCGGGCTGGTGGCGCTCGCCGGATCGATGACGGGCGCCTTCTTCGCCGCCGGGATCAGCAGCGACGTGCTGCGGCCGGTGATCATGGTGGTGCTGCTGGCGGTCGCGGCCTTCGTCCTGCTGCGGCCCGGCTTCGGCCGGGCGCAGCCGGGGGCCGGGCCGGTCACGCGGCGGCGTACGGTCCTGGCGATCGTCCTCGTGGGCGGCGGGATCGGCTTCTACGACGGGCTGTTCGGCCCCGGCACCGGGACCTTCCTGGTCCTGGCGCTCACCGCCGTACTGCGGCTCGACCTGGTCACCGCGTCCGCCAACGCGAAGATCGTGAACGTCTGCACCAACGGGGGCGCGCTCGCGATGTTCGCCTACCAGGGCACGGTGCTCTGGCAACTGGCCGCGCTCATGGCCGTGTTCAACCTGGCGGGCGGAATGCTGGGCGCGCGGACGGCGCTCAAGAAGGGCAGTGAGTTCGTACGCGGGGTGCTGCTGGTCGTGGTGTTCTCGCTGATCGCGAAGCTCGCCTTCGACCAGTGGGCGGCCTGAGCCGGCCGGTCACCCGACGAGATGGGCGTACGTGACGACGTTGCCCTGGTAGCCGGTCCTCGGCGAGAAGCCGCCGCCGCAGGTGATCACCCGCAGCTCGGCCCGGCCGGCCGAGCCGTACACCTTGCTGTCGGGGAAGTCGGCGTTCTCGTACACCTCGACCGCGTCCACGGTGAAGACTGCCGTACGGGAGTCCGCGCGTACGACGTCGATCCTGTCCCCCTTCTTCAGGGTGCCCAGGGAGTAGAAGACGGCGGGCCCGCGCGCGTTGTCGACATGGCCCGCGATGACGGCCGTCCCCTTGGCGCCGGGCGCCGCGCCGCCCCCGTACCACCCGGCGAGGTTGCTGTTCGCGGCCGGCGGTACGGCGAGACTGCCGTCGGCGGCGAGGCCGAGCCGCATCAGCGGCGCGTCGACCTCGATCTCCGGGATGCGCAGCCGTACCGGCGCCGACGCGGGCATCGGGTCGGCCGCCGCCCGGCTGTGGTGTCCTGGCCCGGCGGCGAAGGCCTGCGCGGCCGAAGGGGCGGGCGGGGTGACCGGGCGCGCGCCGTTCTGGACGAGCCAGACACCCGTACAGGCGACGGCGGCGAGCAGCCAGCCCTTCCTCCTGACCTGGGCGGTGACCGGCACGGTGAGCGACCTTTCCGCGGCTGGGATGCGGGGATCCGGGACTGCGGGATCCGGGACAGAGGTTCCCCGCCCCGGTCAGCGATGAGCATGACGGGGGCGGGGACGCCCGGACGGGACCTCCTAGTCCTCCTGCGTGCCGCTCGCCCGGCGACGCAGGAGCAGGGTCCCGCCCACGGCGGCGGCGGCCAGTACGGCCGTCCCCGCCGCGATCTGGGTGGTGTCGGGCCCGACGCTGCCGCCGACCCCCGTCTTCACATGGCCGACCGGCCCTGAATGGGCCCGTACGGTGACATCACCGTCGGCCTCCTTGCCGTTCTTGCACTTCGCGACGATCCGGTACGTGCCGGGCCTGGCGCCGTCCGGCACCGTGAAGTGACCGACCACGACCTCTTTGTGCGTCTCGGCCTTCAGCTCGAACTCCCCGGCACCGAGTTCGCGGGCGTCGCCCTTGGCGTAGCCGCCGGGGCCGCAGGCCGTGGTGTTGACGGTGACGGTCGCGCCGGGAGGCGCGCTCGCCGGGGTCACCTCAAGCACCCCGGGCTTCCCGCCGCCGTGATCCCCGCCGCCCCACTGATCGCCGCCCTGGTCGCCGTCCCCGTGGTCACCACCCCAGTCCCCGCCGCCGGGACCCACGTCGCCGTGCTCCCCACCGGGAACCTCGCCACCGAGGCGCTCCTCGTCCGGGACGTCCGGAATCTCGCCCCCCGGGACCTCACCGGCTCCGGCCTCGGTGCCACCGAAGTCCCCGCCGCCGGCGTCACCGGCATCCGCGAAGGCACCGGTGGCGCTCGCGGTCATCAGTCCGAGCGAGGCAGCCGCGAGGGCGGCACCGGTCAGCAGGCGTGCAGTGCTGCGCATGGTGATCCTCCGTCGGAATCGCGGGTCTCCTCCGAGGTAAGTGCCACCACGAGCCGCACGCCTGCTGATGGCCGATCAGATTCCCGCCCCCAGGAGCGCGTGTCAGGCTTGCCAAACGCCGTCACCGCAGGTCACGGCCGAGGCCGACGAACAGACCCGCTCGCCACCCCCGCACGCGCCGAACGGGTGACGAGCCCGCGCCACGGGCCCGGTACGGCTCAGAGCTGGTTCTCGCCGCCGTCCACGTACAGGTTGGCGCCGAGGACGAAGCTGCTCCGGGCCGAGGCGAGTAAGGCCACCGCGTCGGCGACCTCTTCGGCGCGGCCGATCCGGCCCAGCGGCACACCCGCGACGAACTGGGCCTTGGTGACCGGCGCGTCTCCCTCGGCCACGGCGTCGACCGCGGGGGTGTCGATGGTGCCCGGGGAGATCGCGTTGACCCGGATGCCGCGGTCCTTCAGCTCGTTGGCCCAGGTACGGGCGAAGGACCGTACCGCCGCCTTCGAGGCCGCGTACGTGCCGAACGCCGCGACACCGTCGTCCGCGCGCACCGAGGAGTTGAGGATCACCGAAGCGCCGTCGTTGAGCAGCGGCAGCGCCTTCTGCACCGTGAACAGCGTGCCCCGTACGTTGACGCCGAAGGTCTCGTCGACGTGTTCCTCGGTGACCTCTTCCAGCGTCGCGAACGACGCGGTGCCCGCGTTGGCGAAGACGATGTCCAGGCCGCGGCCCCGGGCGCGGACCGCGTCGTAGAGCCGGTCCAGGTCGGCCAGGTTCGCGATGTCGCCCACCACACCGGTGGCCGCCGCGGGGCCGATGGTCTCGACGGCCGCGTCCAGCGCGGTCTTGCGCCGGCCGGTGATGAACACATGCGCCCCGTCCGCCGCCAGCCGGACGGCGGTGGCCAGGCCGATCCCGCTGCTCCCGCCGGTGACGACGGCGGTCTTTCCTTCGAGCTGTCCCATGATCACGACCTCCACAGATTCGGTACCGATCGGTACCGAAAAAGACCGTAGCACCTTCCGCACCGACCGGTACGGAAGAGGTACGATCGATGCCATGGACACCGGACAGAAGGCGCCGGTCGGCCGGCCGAGGGGATTCGACACCGAAGAGGCCCTGGAACGCGCCATGCGGGTCTTCTGGGGGCAGGGCTACGAAGGCGCCAGCCTCACCGACCTGACCGCCGCCATGGGGATCAACCGCACCAGCATGTACGCGGCTTTCGGCAACAAGGAGGAGCTGTTCCGGAAGTGCCTGGAGCGCTACACGGAGGGCCCCGCCTCGTACGGGGTCCGCGCCCTGCGGGAGCCGACCGCCCGCGAGGTGGCCGCCGCGATGCTCAACGGCGCGGTCCTGGCCACCACCGGCGCCGCCGGCCCGGCCGGGTGCCTCGGTGTCCAGGGGTCCCTCGCCGCCGGTGAGCCGGGAAGTCATGCCCGCGACACCCTCGCCGCCTGGCGCGACGAGCACGTCTCCTACCTCAGCGACCGCTTCCAGCAGGCCGTGGACGAAGGCGACCTGCCGCCCGACGCCGATCCCGGTCTGCTCGCCCGGCACCTCATGACCGTGGCGAACGGCATCGCCGTCCAGGCCGCCGGCGGTGTCACGCGCGACGTCCTCCAGCAGGTGGCCGACATGACCCTGCGCAGTTGGCCGCCCGCCACGGCCCCGGCTCAGCCGGCCGCCTGAGGCGCCCCCGGCCGGTCAGGGGCGCTCCCACTCCACCGACTCGTACACGGCCCGCACCCGCGCCAACAGCTCCGCGTCGCCAGGGAACTCGACGTCGTCGATCCGGCTCACCGGCACCACGCCGTGCGAGTTGGTGTGGAACGCGGCCCGGAAACCCGCCAGTTCCGGCAGCGTGACCTCGCGCCGTACGGAAGCCAGGCCCGCACTGGCCAGCCGGGGCTCGACCAGCGCCATGGTGATGCCCGTCAGGATGGCGCCCTGCGGCCAGATCACCGAACTGCCGTCCCAGAAGCCGACGTTCGCGATGCTGCCTTCCAGGACGACCCCACCCGGACCGGTCAGCAGCGCGTCGTCGAACCCCGCCCGGACCGCGCGATGACCGTGGTAGATCTGCCCGAAGCCGCCCAGATGCTTGAGATGGGCGGCGGGGCGCTCGTACGGGACGGACATCAGGCTCACCGCCCGCTCGTCCTGCACCGCCGGCGGCCGTACGGTCACCATCAGGCTCAACTCCGAAGGCAGCTCGGCCTGATGCACGTACACCCGCGCCGACGCGTCCTCGACGTCACCGAGCGCGTGCCGCAGCAGCGCCCGTACCCGCTCGCCCGCCACACCCACGCCGAACAGCTCCTGGCTCGCCGCGTCAAGACGGGCGACATGCAGATCGATGCCGCGCACCCCGCCGCCCCTGACCTGCATGGCGGTGAAGTGCCCGTAGTTGTTGAGCGCGCGCATCCGCAGGTCGGACTCGGTGGCCGGACGCCCGTCCACCTCGATGAGCAGTTCTGGAGCCTCGGTCGTCATACCGGTCACGGTACGACGAGGTCAGTCCTCTATCAGCCGCCGGGGTCCGGGGCCGTGCGAGGCCAGTTCGTCGCCCGGGTTGGACAGGACGCAGCGGTCCAGCGAGAGACAGCCGCAGCCGATGCAGTCGGTGAGATTGTCACGCAGCCGCTGAAGGGTACGGATACGCGCTTCGAGGTCGTCGCGCCAGCACTCCGAGATCCGCGCCCAGTCCTCCTTCGTCGGCGTACGGTCCGCCGGCAGCAGCTCCAGGACGGCCCGGATGTCGGCCAGCGGGATGCCGAGCCGCTGCGAGGTGCGGATGAAGGCGACCCTGCGCAGTGTGTCGCGGCTGTAGCGCCGCTGGTTGCCCGACGTACGGCGGCTCCTGATGAGCCCCTCGCGCTCGTAGAAACGCAGCGCCGACGTGGCGACCCCGCTGCGCGCCGCCAGCTCCCCGACCGTCGCTTCTTTGGCGTCCCAGGCGAGATGTGTCGTCATACGGCCCAGCGTAGCTTGACTTCAACTTTGGTTTAAGTATGAGGCTCTGTCCATGAACTCCACGCAGGACACCACCGCAGGGCCGCTGAAGCTGGCCGTCATCCTCGGCAGCAACCGGGAGGGGCGCTTCGGGCCCGTCGTCGCCAACTGGTTCCTCGAACGGGCCTCCACACGCGCCGACTTCACCGTCGACCTGATCGATCTCGCCGAGACGGACCTGCCGACAGCGCCGTCGCCCGACCCCGGCCCCCAGTCACTGGCCGAGCTCGCCAAGGTCACCTCGCGGCTCGCTTCCGCCGACGCCTTCGCCGTACTCACCCCCGAGTACAACCATTCCTATCCCGCCTGCCTCAAGGCGCTGATCGACTGGCACTTCGCCGAATGGCAGGCCAAACCCGTCGGGTTCGTCTCGTACGGCGGGATGTCCGGCGGCCTGCGCGCCGTCGAACACCTGCGCCAGGTCTTCGCCGAACTGCACGCCGTCACGGTCAGGGACACGGTCTCCTTCCACAACGCCGGCGCCCTCTTCGACGCGGCGGGCAGCCCCAAGGACCCCTCGGGCCCGGACGGCGCCGCCAAGGCGATGCTCGACCAACTGGCCTGGTGGGCCCTGGCCCTGCGCGAGGCGAAGTCCGTACGCGCGTACGCCGGTTGACGAAGGGCCCCTGACGGGCACCCGGCCGGTACGGTGGATCGCGCCGCCGACCGTAAGGGAGCCCCGATGGGCGCCGACCACCTGACCGTGCTGACCACCACCGACACCGCAGAGAAGGCCGAAGCCCTCGCACGCGGCGCCGTCGAGTCCCGACTGGCCGCCTGCGCCCAGATCTCGGCGCCGGTCACCTCGGTCTACCGCTGGCAGGGCGAGATCGAGACGGGGCGCGAGTGGCAGATCCTCTTCAAGACCACCCAGGCCCGCTACCCCGAACTGGAAGCCCATCTGCTGGCGGCGCACGACTACGCGACACCGGAGATCATCGCGACGCCCGTCGTGGCGGGCAGCGAACCGTACCTGCGCTGGCTCACCGAGGAGACCGCCGCCGGGTGACCCGTCAGTGGGCGGCCAGCACCGACGTCACGCCCGGCTCGCGCGGGCCGAGGAAGTGCGGATCCGGCCGTACCGCAGCGTCCAGCGCGGCCTTGCCCGCCGCGAACACCTCGCGCACCCCGCCGTAGTACCAGGTCACATCATGCGGCTCGGCGACCCCGACCCCGTACGACTCGACGCCCGCCGCCTGGCACAGCGCGACGGCGCGCCGGACATGGAAGCCCTGCGTCACGAGCACCGCGTGCTCGACGCCGAAGATCTTCTTCGCGCGGACGCAGGAGTCCCAGGTGTCGAACCCCGCGTAGTCGCTGACGATCCGTCCGTCCGGCACCCCCCGCCCGGTGAGGTACGCGCGCATCGCGTCGGGCTCGTCGTACTCCACCCGGCTGTTGTCGCCGGTGACCAGCACGACCTTCACCTTGCCCGTCCGGTAGAGCGTCACGGCCGCGTCCAGCCGGTGGGCCAGGTACGGCGTGGGCCGCCCGTCCCGCAGCCCCGCACCGAAGACCACGGCCACATCCCTCGCCGGCACGTCGGCGACGGTCCGGACCCGGCTGTCGGCGACGGCGTGCATCCAGGCCGCGGGAGCGAGCGCCAGGACACAGCCGGCCATGACGATCTGTACGGCACGCCGCTGCCCGCGCCGGGTACGGGGCAGCGTGATCTTCGGCAGCTTGAGTCGGCGCATGCCTATCAGGACGTGCCGAGACGCAGAACAGTTCGCTCGGGGAGCTGCCCGGACCGGGATGCGCCGAAAGACGCGCCTAACGCAACCACTGACGCAAAAGGCGCGAGACGACCGCCACAGCAACCACCCCAACCCCAGCAGTCACACCAGCACCCGGCCAGGCACACCACGAACCTCCCCCGCCCGGGCAGCCGCACCCGGCCAAGCACCCGCCACCACAAGCCCACCGTGCCCGTGGAGCCCCCCCCGGCCGCCCCCCTCAAAGAAGCCACTTGCGGTGGAGGGCCGGGGGTCAAGGGTGGAGCGAAGCGGAATCGGCGTAGCCGACGCGACGAAGGAGCGCCCTTGACGCCCGGACCGGAGCCGCGACACTCAAACCCCAGGGGCGGCCCGACAGCCGCCCTCGACTCCCGTTCGCCCAGCCTCGGGCTCACGACCCCACCGCTTCCGGTTACCGTCGGAGCATGGCAGGCACCACCGGCATCACTGTTCACCACCCCTCCGACTCCACCGGCAGCTACGACGAAGCCGCCACCGAGCGCTGGGCTCCCGAGCCCGACAAGCGCCCGGGGCGTACCGCGTTCCAGCGCGACCGGGCCCGGGTGCTGCACTCGTCGGCGCTGCGCAGACTCGCCGGCAAGACCCAGGTCGTGACCCCCGGGTCCAGCGCCCGGCAGTGGGACGCCAGCCCGCGCACCCGGCTGACGCACTCGCTGGAGTGCGCCCAGGTCGGCCGGGAACTGGGCGCGGCGCTCGGCTGTGACCCGGATCTCGTCGAGACCGCCTGCCTGTCCCACGACATGGGCCACCCGCCCTTCGGGCACAACGGCGAACAGGCGCTGAACGACTTCGCCGCCGACTGTGGCGGCTTCGAGGGCAACGCCCAGTCGCTCCGCCTGCTGACCCGTATCGAGCCGAAGCGCTTCATCATGTCTTCTGAGTCCGAGCCGACCGGCGACCTCATCAGCGTCGGCCTCAACCTCACCCGCGCCGCCCTCGACGCCGCCACCAAGTACCCCTGGCCGCGCGGCCGCCACCCCACCGACCCCACGTCCGTGAAGTTCGGCGTGTACGAGGACGACCTGCCCGTCTTCGACTGGGCCCGCAAGGGCGCCCCCGACGGCAGGACGTGCTTCGAGGCGCAGGTCATGGACTGGTCCGACGACGTGGCGTACTCCGTCCACGACTTCGAGGACGGTCTGCACGCCGGCCACGTCGATCCCGCAGCCCTCGCCTCGCCCGACGAGCGCAGCGAGATCTGGGCCGTCGCCATCGGCCGTTACGTACCCGCCGACACCGACCCGCAGGAGCTGGCCGCCGCGCTCGACCGCCTGATGGACCAGGAGTGGTGGCCGCACGGCTACGACGGTTCGGCCGTCGCCCTCGGCCGGCTCAAGGACGCCACCAGCCAGCTCATCGGCCGGTTCTGTCTCGCCGCCGAGAGCGCCACCCGCGACGCGTACGGCACGGGCCCGCTCACCCGCTACACCGCCGAGCTGGTCGTACCGCGCGCCGCGCGCCACGAGTGCGCCGTGCTCAAGGCGGTCGCCGACCGGTACGTCATGCAGCGCGCCGAGCAGGAGGCGCTCCGCCTCGACCAGCGGATCGTACTGGCCGAGCTGGCGAGCGTCCTGACGGACCGTGCGCCGGAAGGGCTCGACCCGCAGTTCCGCGGGCTGTTCCTCGCGGCGCCCGACGACCGGGCGCGCAAACGCGTCATCGTCGACCAGATCGCGTCGCTCACCGACGCGGCGGCCCGCGCCCTGCACGGCGGACTCACCGGTGGCGCACGCCTCTCCAGGTGACGGCGTCCGCGTACGATCGGCCTGCACGCCTCGGGCCTCCCGGCGCACGCTTGGATGAAGGCAGCCGGATCACGACAATCAGGCACGCGCACGGAGCGCCCCCTCTATCGCCATCACGCTCCGTGCGGGACGCTCGCAGATGGCGGCAGCGCAACGAGGAGGCATCAAGTGGTCGACGCACATCGCACATTCGTCATTGTCGGTGGAGGTCTGGCGGCGGCGAAAGCCGCGGAAACCCTGCGGGCGGAAGGGTTCACCGGCCGGGTGATCCTCATCGGCGACGAGCGCGACCACCCCTACGAACGTCCTCCACTGTCGAAGGGCTATCTCTCCGGCAAGGAGGAGCGCGACACCGTCTTCGTCCACGAACCGGCCTGGTACGCGCAGGCCGAGGTCGAGCTGCACCTCGGCCAGACCGTCACCTCCGTGGACCGTGAGGCCCGCTGTGTGCATCTGGGCGACGGCACGTCCGTGCGCTACGACAAGCTGCTGCTCGCCACCGGCGCCGAGCCGCGCCGGCTCGACATCCCGGGCACCGACCTGGCGGGCGTGCACCATCTGCGCAGGCTCGCGCACGCCGACCGGCTGCGCCAGGTGCTCGCTTCGCTCGGCCGCGACAACGGCCATCTGGTCATCGCGGGCGCCGGCTGGATCGGGCTCGAAGTGGCGGCAGCGGCCCGCAGCTACGGCGCCGAGGTCACCGTCGTCGAGTCGGCGGCGACCCCGCTCCACCAGGTCATCGGCCCCGAACTGGGCCAGATCTTCACCGAGCTGCACCGCGAGCACGGCGTGCGCTTCCACTTCGGCGCCCGGCTCACCGAGATCGTCGGCCAGGACGGCATGGTCCTGTCCGCCCGTACCGACGACGGCGAGGACCATCCGGCGCACGACGTGCTGGCCGCGATCGGCGCCGCGCCGCGCGTCTCCCTCGCCGAGGCGGCGGGGCTCGAACTCGCCGCCCGCGCCGAGGGCGGCGGCGTCGCCGTCGACGCCGGGCTGCGCACCTCCGACCCGGACGTCTTCGCGGCGGGCGACGTCGCGGCCGTCCCGCTCGCCTGGGGTCCTGACGCGGGCTCCCGGATCCGGGTGGAGCACTGGGCCAACGCGCTGAACTCGGGCCCGGAGGCCGCCCGCGCGATGCTCGGCCAGGACGTCGTCTACGACCGCGTCCCGTACTTCTTCTCCGACCAGTACGACCTCGGACTCGAATACTCGGGCTGGGCGCCGCCGGGCACGTACGACCAGGTGGTCGTGCGCGGCGACGCCGGAAAGAGGGAGTTCATCGCCTTCTGGCTGAAGGACGGCCGGGTGCTCGCCGGGATGAACGTCAATGTGTGGGACGTCACCGAGGACATCCAGCGGCTGATCCGGTCCGGCGTGAGCCTGGACGTGAACGCCCTCGCCGACCCGGGCGTACCGCTGTCCGGCCTCGGGAACGGCTGACGGGACGGCCGCCGCGCAGCCTCCCGGGAGACGGAAGAGTCCGTCCGGGGAGAGGGAGTGTCCCTCCGGCCCCGTAGAATTCATCCGTGGCCGGCAGGATCAACGATGACGACGTGAAGGCGGTTCGGGACGCGGTCCCGATCGACGCCGTCGTGTCCGAGTACCTTCAGCTGCGCAGCGCCGGAGGCGGCAATCTGAAGGGGCTCTGCCCCTTCCACGACGAGAAGTCCCCGTCCTTCCAGGTCAGTCCGAGCAAGGGTCTCTTCCACTGCTTCGGCTGCCAGGAGGGCGGAGACACCATCGCCTTCGTGATGAAGATCGACCATCTCTCGTTCTCCGAGACGGTCGAGCGCCTCGCCGCCCAGGCGGGCATCACCCTGCGCTACGAGGAGGGCGGCTACAACCCGTCGAGCCAGCGCGGCGAGCGCACCCGCCTGGTCGAGGCGCACAAGATCGCGGCGGAGTTCTACGCCGAGCAGCTCGGCTCGGCGGAGGCCGAGATCGGCCGCAAGTTCCTCGCGGAGCGCGGCTTCGACCAGGCCGCCGCCGAGCATTTCGGTGTCGGCTACAGCCCGGTCGGCTGGGACCACCTCACCCGCTTCCTGCGCGGCAAGGGCTTCAGCGACAAGGAGCTGATCCTCTCCGGGATCTCCCAGGACGGCCGCCGCGGCCCCATCGACCGCTTCCGCGGCCGGCTGATGTGGCCCATCCGCGACATCTCGGGCGAGGTCGTCGGCTTCGGCGCGCGCAAGCTGCGCGACGACGACAACGGCCCCAAGTACCTGAACACCCCCGAGACGCCGATCTACAAGAAGTCCCAGGTGCTGTACGGCGTCGACCTGGCGAAGAAGGACATCGCCAAGGTCAGCAGGGCCGTGGTGGTCGAGGGGTACACCGATGTGATGGCCTGCCATCTCGCGGGCGTCACCACCGCCATCGCCACCTGCGGCACGGCGTTCGGCGGCGACCACATCAAGATCCTGCGCCGGCTCCTGATGGACAACGGCAGCGCGCGGGTGATCTTCACCTTCGACGGTGACGCGGCGGGCCAGAAGGCCGCGCTGCGCGCCTTCGAGGACGACCAGAAGTTCGCCGCCGAGACGTACATCGCCATCGCCCCCGACAACATGGACCCGTGCGAGCTGCGTCTCGCCAAGGGCGACGAAGCGGTCCAGGACCTGGTCGAACCGCGCACGCCGCTCTTCGAGTTCGCGATCCGCCAGATCGTCTCGCGCTACGACCTGGAGACCCCGGCGGGCCGCGCGGCCGCGCTGGACGAGGCCGCGCCGATCGTCGCCAGGATCAAGAACGGCTCGTCGCAGCACGAGGTCGCGGTCCAGCTCGCCGGCATCCTGGGCATCCTCGACACCCAGTTCGTGGTCAAGCGCGTTTCGCAGGTGGCGCGCTGGGCCCGCGACCGCGGCGGCCGGGGCCCGGCCCAGGGCGGTCAGGGACAGGCAGGATCCGGCCGCGCCGGGCAGCAGCAGGGCGGTGCGTACGACACGGCGGCGCCGCAGGGGCCCCGGGGGCCCGCGCTCCATCTGCGCAGCCCCGCCCATCGCACCGAGCGTGAGCTGCTCAAACTCGCGCTCCAGCGGCCCGAGTTGGTCTCCCCGGCCTTCGACGCCTACGGGGCCGACGAGTTCACGGCCCCGCCGTACGCGATGGTGCGCCAGTGCGTCGAGGAGGCGGGCGGCGCCGAGCAGGGCGTGGCCGACGGGCGCGCGTATCTGGCGCGGGTGCTGGAGACCGTGCCGAACGACACCGTGCGCCATCTGGTCACGGAGCTGGCCGTCGAGGTGTTCCGCGGCAAGGCCATCGACGAGATGTACGCGGGCCAGCAGCTCGTCCAGGTCCGGCTGCGGGCCGTCGACCGCCGCATCCACGAGGTGACGGGCACCCTGACCCGGCTCGGCGGACAGGCCGACCCCGAGCAGTTCAACGCCGTGCAGAACGAGTTGTGGGTGCTCCAGCAGTACAGCCAGGCCCTGCGCAACAGAGGCGCCGACGCGCTCTGACGGGCTCCGGCACGCTCCGACGCGGCGCTCCGGGTCCTGCGTCCCCGTACGTCGTACGGTAACGGCCCGGTTACGTACCGGACTCAGAAAGTGGTCGCACGCCCCTCGTGGCAGCCCTGTGTCGTACCCCACACTGGTGAGCGGTGCCTGAGTTTCCGGAAGCGCGGCCGGCCCACGACAGGTGGGCGCCAACTCCCGCGGATCCGCTCGTAGTGCAGCGATCACCTGGAGGTCGCCCCCGTGCAGACCCAGACCCTGACCGAGCCCGTGACCGAGTCCCTGTCCGAGCCCCTGACCAGGCTCTTGACCGACACGCCGCAGACGGTCGTGGAAACCGTCACCGAGGCCCCCGTGGACGATTCCGCCCCCGACTCCCCGCAGAGCCGCAGCCGCAGCCGTGCGGACGCCGCCGGGGCGTCGTCCGACCTCTTCCGCCAGTACCTGCGGGAGATCGGCCGGATCCCGCTGCTCACCGCCGTCGAAGAGGTGGACCTCGCGCGCCGCGTCGAGGCCGGTCTGTTCGCCGAGGAGAAGCTGAGCACGTCTGCCGACCTGGACTCCCAGCTCGCGCTCGACCTCGACAAGCTCGTCGTCATGGGCCGGATGGCCAAACGGCGGCTGATAGAGGCGAATCTGCGGCTCGTCGTTTCCGTCGCCAAGCGCTACATCGGGCGCGGCCTCACCATGCTCGATCTCGTCCAGGAGGGAAACCTGGGCCTGATCAGGGCAGTTGAGAAGTTCGACTACGCGCGCGGCTACAAGTTCTCGACGTACGCGACCTGGTGGATCCGGCAGGCGATGTCCCGTGCCCTGGCCGACCAGGCGCGCACCATCCGGGTCCCGGTCCATGTGGTCGAGCTGATCAACCGGGTGGTACGCGTCCAGCGCCGGATGCTCCAGGAGCGCGGCTACGAACCGAGCCACGCCGAGGTCGCCGCACACCTGGAGCTGGCCCCCGAACGGGTCACCGAAGTGCTGCGCCTCGCCCAGGAACCGGTGTCGCTGCACACCCCGGTGGGGGAGGAGGACGACGTCGCGCTCGGCGACCTGATCGAGGACGGCGACGCCGCGTCCCCGTCCGAGTCGGCGGCCTTCCTGCTGCTGCGCCAGCACCTGGAGGCGGTGCTCTCGACGCTCGGCGAACGCGAACGCAAGGTCGTCCAGCTGCGCTACGGCCTCGCGGACGGCAGGCCGCGCACGCTGGAGGAGATCGGCAGGATCTTCGGCGTGACCCGCGAGCGGATACGCCAGATCGAGTCCAAGACCCTCAACAAGCTCCGCGACCACGCACTCGCCGACCAACTGCGCGGCTACCTCGACTGAGACGACGGAAGCCGGGGAGCGCCGCACCCGAAGGCGCGGCGCTCCCCGGCTCAGGACCCTGCCCAGCCGGACCCCGCTCGGCCGGACCTCCGGCTCAGTCGACCTCGGCCACCGCCTGCGCGAACTGCGCCGCGTACAGCCGGGCGTACGCGCCTTCCGCCGCCAACAGCTCGTCGTGCGTGCCCTGTTCGACGATCGCGCCGTCCTCCATCACCAGGATCACATCGGCGTCCCTGATCGTGGAGAGCCGGTGCGCGATCACGAAGCTCGTACGGCCGTGGGCGAGCCGCGCCATCGCCTTCTGGATCAGCACTTCCGTACGGGTGTCGACGGAGCTCGTCGCCTCGTCGAGCACCAGTATCACCGGGTCGGACAGGAACGCCCGCGCGATGGTGATCAGTTGCTTCTCACCGGCGCTGACGCCCGAACCCTCGTCGTCGATCACCGTGTCGTAGCCGTCGGGCAGCGTACGGACGAACCGGTCGGCGTGCGCGGCGCGCGCCGCCTCCTCGATCTCCTCGCGCGTCACCTCGCGGGAAGCCCCGTAGGCGATGTTCTCCGCGATCGTGCCGCCGAACAGCCAGGTGTCCTGGAGGACCATGCCTATCCCGGACCGCAGTTCCTCCCGGGACATGTTCCGCACGTCCATGCCGTCCAGCAGGATCCGGCCCGACGTCACCTCGTAGAACCGCATCAGCAGATTGACCAGCGTGGTCTTGCCGGCGCCCGTCGGGCCGACGATCGCGACCGTCTGGCCCGGCTCCACCGACAGCGACAGGTCCTCGATCAGCGGCTTCTCCGGGTCGTACCGGAAGGCCACATGCTCCAGCGCGACCCGGCCCTGCGGCTCGCGCAGCCGCTCGACGGCGGGGGCGTCCTTCTCCTGCTCCTCGGCGTCGAGCAGTTCGAAGATCCGCTCCGCGGACGCGACGCCCGACTGGATCAGGTTCGCCATCGAGGCGACCTGGGTCAGCGGCTGGGAGAACTGCCGTGAGTACTGGATGAAGGCCTGGACGTCACCGATCGACAGCGCGCCCGAAGCGACCCGCAGCCCGCCGATGACCGCGATCAGCACATAGTTGATGTTGGAGATGAACAGCATCAGCGGCTGCATCATCCCGCTGTTGAACTGCGCCTTGAACGCGGCCTCGTACATCTGCTCGTTGTGCTCGGCGAACGCCTCCGCCGACTCGTCCTGCCGGCCGAAGACCTTCACCAGGGCGTGCCCGGTGTACATCTCCTCCACGTGCGCGTTCAACTTGCCCGTGGACCTCCACTGCTGCACGAACTGCGGCTGCGACCGCTTGCCGACCCGGGTCGCGACGAAGACCGACAGCGGCACCGTCACGAGCGCGACCAGCGCCAGCAGCCAGGAGATCCAGAACATCACGATCAGCACGCCGAGGATGGTCAGCACCGAGTTGATCAGCTGGCCCATCGTCTGCTGCATGGTCTGCGAGATGTTGTCGACGTCGTTCGTCGCCCGGCTCAGGACCTCGCCGCGCGCCTGCCGGTCGAAGTACGACAGCGGCAGCCGCGACAGCTTGGCCTGTACGTCCTCGCGCATCCGGTACACGGTGCGGTTGATCACCCGGATGGACAGCCGCGACGACACCAGCTGCAGCAGCCCGGCGCCCAGGTAGATCACCAGGGTGATCAGCAGGACGTTGCCGACGGCGCCGAAGTCGATCCCGTCACCGGGGGTGAAGTCGACGCCGGACAGCAGGTCGGCCATCGACCCGTCGCCCTTCGCACGCAGCGCCGCGATGGCCTGCGCCTTGGAGGTGCCGGCGGGGAACTGCCGGCCGACGACACCCGCGAAGATCAGGTCGGTGGCCTTGCCCAGTATCTTCGGGCCGGTCACCGAGAGCCCGACGCTCAGTATCCCGGCCGTGACCATCCAGATCAGGGTGGCCTTCTCCCGCGCCAGCCGGCGCAGCAGCCGCTTGCCCGACCCCTTGAAATCCATGGACCGCTGCGTAGGAGCGCCGGCCCCGGCCGCCATCATGCGTCCCGCACCGCTCATCAGGCCGCCTCCGCCTCGGTCAGCTGGGAGAGCACGATCTCCCGGTACGTCTCGTTCGCCGCCATCAGCTCGTGATGGCGGCCCGTACCGACGACCCGGCCCTCGTCGAGGACGACGATCCGGTCGGCGTCACGGATGGTGGACACCCGCTGGGCCACGATGACGACCGTCGCCTGCGCCGTCTCCCGCAGCAGCGCGCGGCGCAGCGCCGCGTCCGTCGCGTAGTCGAGCGCCGAGAACGAGTCGTCGAACAGATAGATCTCGGGGCGCTGCGTGAGCGTGCGCGCGATGGCGAGCCGCTGCCGCTGGCCGCCGGAGACGTTGGAGCCGCCCTGCGCGATGGGGGCGTTCAGACCGCCTTCGAGCGCGGTGACGAAGTCCTTCGCCTGCGCGACCTCCAGGGCGTGCCACAGCTCGTCGTCGGTCGCGTCGGGATTGCCGTAGCGCAGATTCGTGGCGACGGTCCCGGCGAAGAGATACGGCTTCTGCGGCACCAGGCTCACCGTCTTCGCCAGCAGCACCGGGTCGAGTTCCCGTACGTCCTGGTTGTCGACGAGGACCTCGCCGCCCGTCGTGTCGATCAGCCGGGGGATCAGATGCAGCAGCGTCGACTTACCGCTGCCGGTCGATCCGATGATCGCCGTCATCTCGCCGGGCTTCGCCGTCAGCGAGATGTTCTTGAGCACGGACTCCTCGGCACCGGGGTAGTGGAACTCCGCGTCCCGTATCTCCAGATGGCCGTGCCTGCGCAGCTCCCGTACCGGGTTCTCCGGCGGCACCACGCTCGACCTGGTGTCCAGCACCTCCTCGATCCGCTCGGCGCACACTTCGGCGCGCGGCACCATGATGAACATGAAGGTGGCCATCATCACGGCCATCACGATCTGCATCAGGTACGAGAGGAACGCGGTCAGCGCGCCGATCTGCATGCCACCGCTGTCGATGCGGTGCGCGCCGAACCAGACGACGGCGATCGACGACAGGTTCACCACCGTCATGACGGTCGGGAACATCAGCGACATCAGCCGTCCGGTGGCCAGCTGGAGGTCGGTCAGCTCGGTGTTGGCCTCCTTGAACCGCCCCTTCTCGTACTCGTCCCTGACGAAGGCCCTGATCACCCGGTTGCCGGTGATCTGCTCGCGCAGCACGCGGTTCACGCTGTCGAGCTTCACCTGCATGGCGCGGAACAGCGGGCGCATCCGCCGGACGATGAGCGAGACGGAGACGGCGAGGACCGGCACGACGGCCAGCAGCACCGTGGACAGCGGGACGTCCTGGCCGAGCGCGGCGATGATGCCGCCGACACACATGATGGGCGCGGACACCATCAGCGTGAACGACATCAGCACCAGCATCTGGACCTGCTGGACGTCGTTGGTGGTGCGGGTGATCAGGGTCGGCGCCCCGAACTGCCCGACCTCGCGGGCGGAGAAGCTCTGTACGCGGGAGAAGACGGCGGCCCTGACGTCCCGGCCGAGGGCCGAAGCGGTCCGCGCGCCGTAGAACACGGCGCCGATGTTGCAGATCACCTGGACCACGCTGACGCCGAGCATGATGCCGCCGAAGCGCAGGATGTATCCGGAGTCACCGGCCACGACACCGTTGTCGATGATGTCCGCGTTGAGGCTGGGCAGATAGAGCGTGGCGACGGTCTGGAGGAGCTGCAGCACCACAAGGATGGATATGGGTCTTTTGTACGGTGCGAGATGGGATCGCAGGAGTCGAATGAGCACGCGTAGTCTCTCGGAGTCGGCAAGATCAGGGGTCCGACCCCATCTTGCGACACGCGGCCCGTTGATTCCCAAGGGTTAATGTCCAAGGACGGGTCAAGAAGTAAGGGACGGGACACGGCTGCGCCGATGACCCACCGCACACCCCCGGTCACCCCGCGCCGGTCACTCCGCGCCGCTTACCGTGCGCCGTTCACTCCGTGCCGCTCCCGTCGGTCCCGCTCGGCTGCTGCCGGTTCTCGAACGCGCCGGGGTGGATCTGGTCGCGCGTGGCCCCGTACTGCTGGCGCACCGCGGCGCCGACTGCGGCGTCCTCGCCCGGCTCGAACACCTGCGCCGCCGCGCCCTGCCAGGCCGGCGGGGTGTGCGGGGCGAGCGAGCCCTGCGAGACGCCGAGCGCCCAGGCCGCCTGCCGGGCGGCGCCGAGCGCCGCGTAGTCGGCGGGCTGCGGTACGACGACCTGCGCGCCGAAGATCGCGGGTGCCACGGTCTGAACGGCGGGCAGTTCGGCGGCGGCGCCCAGCAGGAACACCCGCCGCACCTCGACGCCGCGCCTGCGCAGGACGTCCAGCGCGTCGGCGAGCGAGCAGATCATGCCCTCGAAAGCGGCCCTCGCCAGATGCTCCGGCTTCATCGACTCACGGCGCAGCCCGGTCAGGGTGCCCGCGGTGTGCGGGAGATGCGGGGTCCGCTCGCCCTCCAGATACGGCAGGAAGACCAGCCCCGACGCGCCGGGCGTGGACTTGAGCGCCAGCGTGGACAGTTCGGCCAGATCCTCGGTGCCCAGCAGTTCGGCCGTGCCGCGCAGGGCCCGTACCGCGTTCAGCGTGTGGACGACCGGCAGGTGCATGCCGGTGGCGTCGGCGAACGAGGTGATCGTCCCGGACGGGTCGGAGAGCGCGTCGGGATGGACGGCCATCACGGAACCGGAGGCGCCGAGGGAGACGACCGCGTCGCCAGGACCGACACCCAGCCCGAAGGCGGCGGCCATCGTCTCGCCCGTACCGGCCGAGATCAGCAGCCCCTCGGGGGTGGTCCCTGCGGCCTCCGAAGGACCGAGCACCTCGGGCAGCGCCGCCGGGTGGCCCAGCGCCAGTTCGACGAGTTCGGGGCGGTACGAGCCGGTGCGCGCGGACCAGTAACCGGTTCCGGAAGCGGCGCCCCGGTCGGTGGTGCGGCGCGCCGGGCGGCCCAGCAGCTGCCACACCAGCCAGTCGTGCGGCTGCATCACGAACGCGGTGCGCCGCGCGGCCTCGGGATCGTTTCGGGCCATCCAGCGCAGCTTGGCGACGATCTGCCCGGACTGCGGTACGCCCCCGACCGCCTCGGCCCAGGGCTGCCGGCCGCCGAGCGAGTCGATGAGGTCGGCCGCGGCGACCTGGGCGCGCTTGTCGTTGCCGAGCAGTGCGGGACGTACGAGATTGCCCTGCCGGTCCAGCGCCACCATGCCGTGCTGCTGCGCGGAGACGCCGATGGCCTGCACGCCCTCCAGCAGCCCGCCGGACGCGGCCTCGCCGAGGGACAGCAGCCAGACCTGTGGATCGACCTCGGCGGTCTTGGCCTCGACCGGATGCGGCGCGTAACCCTGCCGCAGCACGGCACCCGTGTCCGTGTCGCAGACGACGATGCGTGTGGACCCGGACGAACTGTCCAACCCGGCGACTATTCCCATGCCACCCGATTCTGCCGCACGCGCGGCGCGACGTGCGCTGCCGGTACGGCTCGGGTGCGCACAGGAACGTCTGGTACTGCGCGGTTCGGGGTCAGGTGGCGCTGGTACCCCAGTCGTCCTGCCCGTTGCTGTGGCTGCGGTCACGCAGCGAGCGCACCCGCTGGGCCACCGAGGCCGGCACCCTGTCCCCGACCTTGTCTCCCACCTTGTCGCTGACCGAGTGATACGCCTTGCCGGCGAACTCCCGGCCGGTCTGTGCCGCCGACTCTGCGGCGTTGCGCACCGCGGGGTTCTGCGACACCTGCCGGGCCGATTTCTTCAGCTTCTCGTAGCGCTCGCGTCCGGCTCGCGTTCCGAGAACGTAACCGAAAGCCAGCCCCGCGATGAACGTGAGGCGGTACCGCATGGCTGCCATCCTTACCTAGCGTCGAAGCGTTGGGCCGTGTGCTCTGCGCCTACCCCGATACGGACCAGGATCACCCGACGTGACCCGGGACGATACCGATTGGCGGAGCACCCCCCTGCTTGCGCTAATGTATGTGTCGCAGCGAACGCGCGCCGCCCGGGAGACCCGGGGTAGGTACGTTCGGTGCAGACGCAGCAATCCCCTGTAGCTCAATTGGCAGAGCAGCCGGCTGTTAACCGGCAGGTTACTGGTTCGAGTCCAGTCGGGGGAGCGCGATCCCCTGTAGCTCAATTGGCAGAGCATTCGGCTGTTAACCGGAGGGTTGCTGGTTCGAGTCCAGCCGGGGGAGCAGCAACGAAGAGGACCCTTCGGGGTCCTTTTTCGTGTGCCCTGGAACCGGGCGGCGCGAAGGACAGTCCTCAAGGTCAGCGATGCCGACCATCCGAGGCAGGAGATCGTATGAGCGGCTATGCTGCGGCAGACGGCGCGCACAAATGTGCGCGACGCGCCGTTAGGGGCGGTAGCTCAGCCGGTTAGAGCAGCGGACTCATAATCCGTCGGCCGTGGGTTCGAGTCCCACCCGCCCCACCGGGACGCTTGTCAGCAGGATCGTTTCGACCTGCACGACAAGCGTGCACCCTGCCCGGGTGCCCTCCCCGCACGACACGCCGCAACGGCCACGCCCGCCCCCCGCCCGCCCCAATGACCACCGGTCACGGGGTGACGGGCCATCGGATACGTGTACGGCCGGATGGGCCAATCGTGGCGCCGGGTGACCGCCGGCCTGCTTGGCTCAGGACCGTGGGCCCGCCCGTCAGGTTCAGCTCGGCTCGCTCCGTGCGGGCTTCTGAGGTGGTGGCAGAGTCAACGGCGTCCACGGCAGCGCCTCGCGCCAGCCCGGGCGGGCGAAGGCCCAGTCCTGCAGCAGCTTGGCCACCGGTTCCACGGAGAACGGGCCCTGGCCGGCCGGCACGTGAGCCTGGAAGTGGCGGTCAGGGCCGTCTTCGCGGTACTCGACCTGGTAGCTCAGGTCGTCGTTGAGGTAGACCTGCATGTAGTGCTGACCGGGAGGTTCCGGGCCGAGCCGTTCGACGACGACGAACCTCCAGGTGAGGCTCATGTCGGCCAGCAGGTCGTGCAGTTGGTCCTCGGACGGGTCGTCCCAGGACGTCCCGTCCCACTCGATCGCCCGCAGCGCCGGCGTACCTCCGGTCGGCACGGCTATTCCTCGATCGCCCCGCCGACCGCGCGCAGATGCTCGCGGAACGTCAGCGACGGGTTCTCGCGCCGGGCGGCCAGGTACCTGTCGAACCGCACCTGGGCGCGCAGGGAGACACCGGAGCGGATCCGCTCCGCCTGCCGCCGTTCGGTGTCGCGGATCGTCTCCGCCAGGTCGAGGACGTCGGCCGCGTTCGAGGACGGTACGAAGACGACCCCGTCCTCGTCGCCGAAGGCCAGGTCGGCGCGGGTCACCGTCCAGTCGCCGACGACCGCCGACTCCAGCGCGTTCTCCGGCTGCGCCTCGATGCGCTGGGGGCCCGTCGAGAGCGACCCCGTACTGAACACCGGCAGGCCGATCGTCCGGATGTCGGCGGTGTCGCGGTGGAGGCCCCAGATGACGATGCCGGACACGCCGGCGGTCTCGGCCTCCAGCGCCACCAGGTCGCCCACGCAGGCCTCGTCGGTGCGCCCGCCGTTGTCGACCACCAGGACGTCACCCGGCTCCGCGTCCTCGAACGCCTCCAGGAAGACGTCGACGCTGCCGACGTGCCGGGCGGGCAGGGCCCGTCCCGCGACGCGGGTGCCCGGGACGACGGCCTGGAGTGCCGAAGGGGCACAGCGGACGGGGACCTGGGCGCGGATGCAGGCATCCGTGAGGTGGGCGGTGGTCAACGCCGCGAACCGGCGTCGCAGTTCCTGGGAGTCCATGCTCGGCATAGCTCCCGAAGCTAGCAGAGCGGCTATCGGGGCTGACGGCTGATCTTCGTCCGGCCGTCCTCCCACTCCGGCTGGAGATCCACCTGGACGCGGTGCGTGGTCCCGCGGTCGAGGCTCGCGCCGAGTTCGGCGGTCACCACACCGATCCGCAGGCCGCCTTTGCCGGTGCCGGTGCGGTGGACCTGCACGGTGAACTCCAGGCTGACGCGCTCCACGTTGAAGCCCAGGGGATGCGTGTCGCCCTCGTCCCGCGCCCGCTCCAGTTCGCTCCGTACCTGCCGGACCACCTCGGCCAGTCCTACGAAATCAGGCTCGCTCGCCATTCCGCTCCTCCCCGTCACCCACCCCGTCGCGACGAGTGTCGGCCATTCGTTCGCGGCCTCCGAGTATGGCAGCGGAGTCAGGGACACGGCCAAGGCGCAAGCGTATGATGTCCGGGCATGACGACCGATGGGGGAATCGGTGTCGAAACCTACGATGGGTACGCCTCGTTGGGCGGCCCGGATTCGGCGGAGCGACGGGGAGATCGTCGGCAGCGGGATCCTGCTGAGCCCTGACCGTGTGCTCACCTGCGCCCATGTGGTCCGTGAAGGCGAGCCGGTCACAGCGGAGTTCGTCGGGGCCGAGGGAGTCGACGTCCCGTCGGTCACGGCGCATGTGATCGACGGCATGTACAAGCCGGAAGAGCTGGACGCCGACCTCGATCCGATCGGCGACGTCGCGTTGTTGAGCCTGGACACCCCGCGCCCCGCCGACGAGGCAGTCCAGCTCCACCGGCTCTCGTCCCCCGGCAGGCCCGTGCGGATGTACGGCTTCCCCGAGGCGCACAACGGCGGCATCTGGCTGCCCGCCACCGTCCTCGGCGGCTGCGGACGCGACGGGCAGGTCCAATTGACGCCGCTGGGCCCGGGGTTGTTGGCGAGCCCCGGATTCAGCGGCGGCGGTGTGGTGGACACCGAGACCGGCGAAGTCGTCGGGATGGTGCTGAGCAAGTCCGAGGCCAGGCACGGCAGCGGGTTCACCTTCATGAGCCCAGCCGAGACCATCGTCCAGCATCTCGAAGACGTCGCCGACTGGACCACAGGGCTGGAAGCGGTCGACGTGCGACTGCGTTCCGGCGCTTCCGACGCCGACGAGGCCCTGCTCGACACCTTGTTCGCGGAGCGGCTCGCCACGTGGTTCAGGGACGACGGCCGGCAGGTGAAGATCAGTCTGGTGCCGGACGGTGACTCCGCGCGGGCCGCGACGCTGCGCCGCGCGATCACCCTGGCCGACCGGGAGTTACGCACCTGGGCCTCCACCCGGCGCGCCTCGCTCGACCCGCCCGGGACGGTGCCGTCGGCCGGTGGCCATGACCTCGCCGTGGTCGCCGACGGGCTGACGGCGGCCGAAGCGGCCGATCTGATCGCCAACCGGCTGGGGCTGTGGAAACCGCCCGACGCCCCCGCGATCGACCGGATCCGCGCGGCGAAAGCCACCCTCACCCTCGTCGTGGTGGGCGTCGACAAGGCCGCGGAACCGGACCGGTTACTCGATCTGCTGGCGCTGCTCAGGACCCGGGGCAGCAGGTTGCTGCTGGTGTTCGGTGAAGCCGGCGCACACTTCAGACGCGCCCAGTCCGAACTGGTGATCGAGCCGACCCAGCGGCAACACGACGCGCTCGTAGCGCTGTTGGACGAGATCACCGGACCGCTGGCGTCCGCGTTACGGCAGCGGATGGCGGCCGTGCACTCCGACACGGCGAAGCGCGCGCTGAGCGCCCTGGTGCGGGCGTACGCCATACAGCAGGAGTTGGCAGGGACGCACGGTTTCGTCGCGGGGCTCGGCCAGAACCACGACCTCGGGGTGTTCGGCGAGAGCGCGGCCCGGTCCGCCGACCGGATACGGTCCGCCATCGGCACGCACGACGAACTCGTCGCACGGCGCGACGAGTTACGCGGCCGACTCGCCGCCTACGGCGACCTCTACCAGGCGGAGGCCGACCACGAGGACCTGGACATGGCCGACCGCTACCTCGCCGCACACCAACTGCTGCAGGCCAGGCCGTGCGACGTACCGGCCGCCGAGGCCGCGGTGCTCCACTACATCCGCTCCGTCGAGGAGCCGGACGCGAGCCCGGCGCAGGAAGGTGAGCCGCCACGATGACACCCGCCTCCGACACCACGAGAACGGGCTGTCCCCGGCCCGGCTGCCCGGGGCACGTCATGGTCACCGGGTTCTGCGACACCTGCGACGAGAAGGCCCCGGACGGCAGCCCCACCGTCGCCGCCCCGCGGCCGGGCCCCCGTCACAACAACCTGCCGGGGCAGCGCCGGCCCGGTCGGGAGCAGCAGGAGCAGCAACGGCCTGACGCACCGTCCGCGAACCCGCCCGCCGACGAACTCGACGTCGACGGCGTGGTGTTGCTGCCCGACATCCCCAAGCCCAGGCCCGCCGACGTCGTCAGTACCACCGCACACGCACCGACCGGCAGCCGGCGGTGCGGTGTCGACGGCTGCACCGGCACCATCGGCGTCGGTCACGCCGGCCGGCCCGCGCCCGACCACGGGTTCTGCCCCGAGTGCGGGTCGCCGTACTCCTTCAAGCCCCAACTGTCGCCCGGCGACGAGATCGGCGGCCACTACCGGGTCGTGGGCTATCTCGCGGCCGGCGGCCTCGGCCAGGTGTATCTCGCCGAGGACACCCGGCTGAAGGACAAGTACGTCGTCCTGAAGGGCCTCATCAACACCCATGACGCCGCCGCCCGCCGCAACGCGGTCGAGGAGCGCCGGTCGCTCACCACCCTGCACCACCCGGACATCGTCGCGATCTTCTCCCACATCGAACACGAGGTGCCGGGCGAGGAGGAGCCGACCGGGTACATCGTCATGGAGTACATCGGCGGACGGCCGCTGGACAGTTACCTGTTCGCCTCCGACGAGGAGCTGGAAGGGCTTTTCGGCAAGCCGTTCGGGCTCGACCATGTCCTCACCTACGGCTGCAAGATCCTCAGCGCGCTGGAGTATCTGCACGACCAGGGTCTCCTGTACTGCGACATGAAGCCCGAGAACGTCATCCAGTACGGCCACGAGATCAAGGTCATCGACCTGGGCGCCGTACGCCCCATCGGTGACCAGACATCAGATCCCGTCTACACCAGGGAGTACGCGCCGCCCAGGAGGGAGCGGGAAAGCCGGGGCTTCCACGTCGACACCGATCTGTACACCGTCGGCAGGACCCTCCAGGCGCTGGCGACGCGCGCCGCCCCGGCGAAGGGGCTGGCCGCCCAGTCCTTCACGCGCCTGGTCGCGCGCGCCACGCACCAGGAGCCGGCGGCGCGCTTCACCTCGGCCGCGCAGATGTCCCGGCAGCTCTGGGAGGTGCTGCGGGAGTACCGGTCCCTGAGCAAACACGAGCAGTACCCGGAGCGGTCGACCCGCTTCGAGCCCGTCGCCGAACTCATCGGACCCGGCCTGGGCAGCATTCCCACGCTGGCGCACTGGTCGGCCCGCACCGGCCCGCCGCAGGATCTGGACATCGCGCCGCCCGGCCCCCGCGAGGCGGCATCGGGGCTGCCCCTCCCCGTCCCCGACCCGCAGGACCCGTCGGCCGTGCTGATCGACGGACTCGCCGCCGACAGCCCCGACCGGATCGCCGAGCGGGCGAAGGGCGACCGCGCGCTGGACACCGTCGAGGTCGCCCTGTGGCTGTGCCGCGCCTATCTGGAGGACAGCGGCGAGCCGAAACCGGAGGACGGCGCGGCCCCGCGGCGGACCGAGGCCGCGAACTGGCTGGCCAGGGCCACCGAACTGCTGGACCCCGACACGGCGGGGTACGACTGGCGGCTGGCCTGGCACCGGGGGCTGCTCGCGCTGGCGGGGGACGAGCCCGACCTCAAGGCGGCCCAGGAGATGTTCATGGCCACCTACGACACCCTGCCGGGCGAATGGGCGCCGAAACTGGCCCTCGGCTACTGCGCCGAGGCGCTCACCGTGCACGCCCTGGCCGAGCGGGCACTCGCCGAGCAGGCCGCCGCCGCGACGCCTCCCGGCACGCCGGTCACCGACCCGGAGGTGGTGCGGATCCCCGACCCGAAGGGGACCCAGACCGTCGAGTACTACGACGCCGTCTGGCAGCGGGACAGAACGCGCGGCAGCGCGGCCTTCGGCATGGCCAGGGTGCATCTGCGCCGTGGCGACCGCGCGGGCGCCGTCAAGGTGCTCGACGCGATCCCCACCACCTCGCGGCACTTCGACGCCGCCCGGATCGCCGCGATACGGGTACTCGCCGGCCGGCTCGGAGGTACGGCTCCGACCGCGGCGCAGCTGGCCCAGGTCAACGCCCGGCTGGGGCAGCTCCGGCTGGACGACGTCGGGGCCAGGGACCGGCTGGTCACCGAGATCCGGGAGAACGTGCTGGCGGGAGCGGCCGACAGCGAGCACCCCTGGGGGGCCGAAGGGCTCCCGGAAGGTGAGCTGTTCGAGGGTGCCGTGACCCGGCCCGCCCTGGCCGGGCTGCTCTACCAGTCACTGCGGAAGCTCGCCGACCAGGCCGTGACCGTCGAGGAGCGCGGCGAGCTGCTCGACCGGGCGTACGACGTCCGGCCGGAGACCCGCTTCTGACGGCGTACGACGATTCCGACCGCACAGGAGGGGGATACGACATGGACGCTCACGCGCGGAACGGCGGCGGCGACCCGTACGACGACGGCGACCCGGACAGCGACCCGTACGGGGACGACGACAGCGAGACCGGCACCGCGGCCGTCAAGCTCACGGTCAGCCAGCAGAAGTATCTGGCGGCGGGGAAGCAGAAGCAGGACATGCACGCGATCCTGACCGTCGAGGTCGAAGGGGTGGGCGGCGCCGCGGGGCCGGGGCCGGGGTCGATCCTGGCGCAGGTGCTGGTCATCGACTGCTCAAGCTCGATGAACGCGCCGCCGGAGAAGTTCCGGGCGGCGAAGGCCGCAGCGATAGCCGCCCTCCGCATGCTGCCCGACGACACACCGTTCGCCGTCGTCAGAGGCGCCCACGACGCGACCATGGCCTACCCGGCGACCCCGACCATGGTCCGGGCCACGCCTCGACTGCGCGCCGAGGCCGAACGCGCCGTGCACGGGCTGCTCGCGGCCGGCGGCACGGCTGTCGGCACGTGGCTGGATCTGACCCGCCGGCTCCTGACGGAACAGCCGGCGCCCATCCGGCACGCCCTGCTGCTCACCGACGGCAGGAACGAACACGACGAGCGGATGCCGCTGGCGTGGGTGCTCGACCGCTGTGAGGGACAGTTCATCTGCGACGGCTGGGGCATCGGCTCCGACTGGGACGCCCAGGTGCTGTTGCAGATCAGCAGCAGGCTGCACGGCGCGAGCAGCGCCGTACGCAAGCACGCGGATCTGCCGGGCGAGTACGAGCGGCTGATGCGCGGGCTGCTCGCCAAGGCGGTGCCCGAACTGGTCATCGAGGTGGCGCCGCGGCCGGGGAACACCGTGCGCTATCTGAAGCAGGTCGAGCCGACCGAGGTCAGCCTGGTCGACACGGGCCCCGAGAAGGGTCCTTCCGCGTTCGTCACCCGGGCGTGGGGCAACGAGCTGCGCAGATACCAGCTGTGCGTCAGCGCCGATCCCACCGGGCGCCGGACGCGGGTGGATCTCCAACTGGCCGTCGTCGGCGTCGCGATGCCGGCCGGCGGCGAGGCGCTGCTGCCCACACCGCTGCCGTGTCTGGTGCACTGGACCGACGATCCGGCCCTCAGCTCACGCACCGACAACCAGAACGACTTCTTCAGCCGCCATCTGGAGCTGGGCAAGACCCTGACCGCCGCTTCCGACGCCTTCCGGCGTGACGAGAAGGACCGCTCCGAGCAACTTCTCGGAAAGGCGGTCCAGTTGGCGCAGCAGGTCAACGACCAGAGCCAACTGGCCAAGCTGCGGCGGCTGGTCGAGGTGCTGGACGCGACGGCCGGCCGGGTGAAACTCCATCCGGGCCTGAAACCGGTCGACTTCCAGCATCTGATCACCGCGAGCAGCCGCAGTGCCTTCCCCGGGTCGTCCGGCGGTGAGACCGAGGCGCCGCCCGACGTCACGGCGCCGTGCCCGTCCTGCGGCGAACCCGTGGCGACCGGGGCCAAGTTCTGTACGTACTGCGGCGCCCGCAAGGCGGCGGCGACATGAGCGGTACGGCACAGGATCTCGCGCGCCGGCTGTGGGTGCTGCTGGCTCTCGGCGCCGTCTCCACCCTGGCGCTGTTCGGCGCGTACCGGGGGGTGCACGCCGACGCCGTACCGCTGGCCTCGGCGAGCACCCCGGGGGTGGTGGCCGTCGTCACCGCGCAGAACGCCCTGCAAGAGGCGCAGGAGAGCGCGGTGCAGAGCGGCGTGGCCGGGGTGCCGGGGACGAGCGATGCCTCGATCAAACTCGCGGTCGCCAACCAGAGCCTCGGCGTGGCGGCTTCGGAGCGCGTGACGGGGCTCGACGGCCAGCAGACCCTGGCGACCGTCGACGGACTGCTCACCGTCTATTCGGGCTGGATCGAGAAGGCCAACAGGGAACCGGCCGGATCGCCGCTCCAGGACGCGTACTTCCACACGGCGGCGACCGTGCTCGACGGGAACTCGCAGGCGCACCCGACGAATGACTCCCTCCTGGGCCGGCTCGCCGAACTCCAGCGCCGGCAGGAGCAAGTGGTCGACCAACAGGCGGAGTTCGGCTGGCCGCTGTGGATCGGCTGGGCTGCGGTGGTGCTGATCTGCGGCAGCTTCTGCCTCGCGCTGGTGGAGACCCAGCGCTTCACCCGGCGGCGCTTCCGGCACCGCTGGAACCGGCCGCTCGCCGCCGCCACCGTCCTGCTGGTCGCCGGGGTGCTCGTGCTCGCGCTGTTCACCTGGTGGACGCACGACGGGCTGACGGACTCCGCCGCGCTGCTGAACGGAGCGGTGGACGGGAGACTCCCGAACCCCGCGACGGTGAAAGGACATATGAGCGGCGCCGGGCCGCGGGCCGCCGTGGCCAACTGGATTCTCGCCGGGGGAGTGGTGTTGATGGTGCTGATCGCCGCAGGACTTGTGCCGCGGATCAGTGAGTACCGGCTCAGGTCGTCCCGGTGAGCCGCCCGCCGCGCCGCCCGAGGACCCGCACGCTCGTCGTGGTCGGCGTCTGTATCGCCGTCCTCGCGGGACTCGCCGTCGGCGTCAACACGCTCCGCTGGAAGGGCTCGGTGACGCTGCTCGCCAACTGGAGCGGCGCGAACGAGCAGAACCTGCGGGACAGCGTGATCGAACCGTTCGAGGACAAGTACCGCATCCATGTGGTCTACCAGGGCAGTTCGGCCGAGAGCCAGGTGCTGGCTGCCGACGTGGAGAGCGGTACGCCGCCCGACGTGGTCGTCATGCCGGGCCCCGGGGAGCTGGCCGACTACGCGAGCCAGGGCCGGCTCAAGTCCCTGGACGGGCTGGTAGGCACCAAGGACTTCGGCCCCACCTGGATGCCGGCCGTGCGGGGCGCGAAGAGCACCGGCGACCACACGTACTGGGTGCCGGTGGCCGCCGACCTCAAGAGCATGGTGTGGCACCGCGGGGATCTCCCGAAGGCGCGGCTGGCCGCCGTCGCCGCCGAGCCCGCCTCCTGGTGCCTCGGCATGGGCAACGGCGCGACCTCCGGCTGGCCGGGCACCGACTGGCTGGAGGACATCCTGCTGCAACAGGCGGGCCCGGACGCGTACCAGCGGTTCGCGAACGGCGATTTCTCCTGGAAGGGCGACGACATAGAGCGGGCCTGGCAGACCTGGGGCAAGCTGGTCGGCGCCGGCACGCCCCGGGCGGCGAAGGCGCTCATGACCGACTACGACAAGGCGTCCCAGGACGTCGGGCAGTCCACGTCGGGGTGCGGTCTCGAACACCAGGCGTCCTTCGTCCGCCACTTCCCCTCCTGGACGAAGGCCGAGGGCGCGTATGTGGCGTCCTCGGAGGTCATCCCGGGCGCCAGGCAGCAGAACACCTGGGAGATCTCCGGGGACCTGGCCGCCATGCTGACGAACACCCCGCAGGCCAGGAAGCTCATCCGGTACATGGCGTCGGCCGAGGTCCAACAGCGCTGGAACACCACGAAGTCGGGCTTCTCGGCCAACCGGAAGGTGCTGCGAACGGCGTACGCGGGCGACAGCACGGCGGAGACCATCGCGAGGACACTGAGCGACCCGACAGCGACGCAGTGCTGGGACGCGTCCGACGCGATGCCGTCGCAGATGCGGGACGCCTTCAGCGACTCGGCGCAGCGGTACCTGGCGACGGGAGAACTCGACGCGGAGCTGCACGACCTGGGCCAGGTCAAGGCGGGTCTGAAGGGGCAGTGGCCCCAGTTCGCCGTCTGCGGCTCCGGCTGAGCGGCGCGGGCCGACGCGTCCGCACGCCGTGTCCTACGATGCGACGATGTCAGCCCTCCCGCCCCGCGTCCTCTACGTCACCGACCTCGCCTACGAGGCCGCCGGGCGGCGGTACGGCGACGAGGACGTCTGGCTCTCGTCCCGGCTGCGGCGTGACTTCACCGTCGCGTTGTGCCACCCCCTGGACGCGGTACGGCTGATGGCGGACTTCGACGTGGTCCTGGTCCGCAACAGCGGTCCCGTCCTCCACTACCAGGAGCGGTACGACGCGTTCCGCGCCGCGGCCCTCGCCGCGGGGACGCGGGTCTACAACCCGCTGAGCGGGCGGGCCGACATGCGCGGCAAGCAGTATCTGGTGGAGCTGAGCGCCGCCGGGCTGCCGGTGATCCCGACCGTCGACAGCGCGGCCGGGCTGGGCAGGCTGCCGGCCGCCGACGAGTACGTCGTCAAGCCGAAGGCGGGCGCCGACTCGATCGGCATGCGGTTCGTGCGGGACCCCTCGGCCGCCGGTATCGCCTTCGGCGACGTCCTCGTACAGCCGCGGATCGCCTTCCGGTACGAGGTCTCGTTCTACTTCGTCGACCAGGACTTCCAGTACGCCCTGTACGCGCCCGACCCGGCGCGCCGCTGGGAGCTGGTCCGCTACGAACCGGCCCCCGCCGACCTGGACTTCGCGCGCCGCTTCGTCGAGTGGAACGACATCAGCCACGGCATCCAGCGCGTCGACGCCTGCCGCGCCCCCGGCGGGGAGCTGCTGCTCGTCGAGCTGGAGGACCTCAATCCGTACCTTTCGCTCGGGCTGCTGGACGCCGCGACCCGCGAGGCGTTCAGCACGCGGCTGACCACGTCGATCAATTTGTTCACGCAGTCAACCATCTCGGGATGAGGGTCTTCGCCCGCCCCTGCGGTCGCTAACTCCAGCCGCAGTCCCGCCCGTTAGAGATTTTGACACGACCTTGACAAATTAATTTCGTGTTGCCAGCATGCAATCGCTCACTGCGTTGACAGAGAACTCGACCCCACCCGAAATCCCTCTGTGACACACAAGCAAAGCGCGACGGCGCGCGCCTTGCCTGACACACCCCCCACCGCAGGGTCAGGAAGGAAGCTTCATGTCATCAAGTCCTCCAGCATGGTCCAGATTGGCGACGGCGCTCGTGCTCGCGCTCTCCGGCGGCATCGGGATCAGCACGGCGGCGACAGCGGCCCCCGCACCAGTGGCGAAGGCGGCTCCGGCGGCGAAGGCGGCACCGGCCGACATTCCGGCAGGCGACTACCAGCAGGTCCAACTCGCCTCCGGCGGCGCCGAACTGGGCGAGGCCATGTCCCTCGCCGTACTGCCCGACCGGGCGGTCGTACACACGGCGCGTGACGGCACACTCCGGTACACGGACGCCGCGGGCAACACCAAGACCTCGGCCAAGCTGAACGTCTACACCCATGACGAGGAAGGTCTGCAGGGGGTCGCCGCCGACCCCGACTTCGCGACCAACCACTATCTGTACCTGTACTACTCGCCCAAGCTGACGACCCCGGACGGCGACGCCCCGGTGAACGGGAGCGCGGCCGACTTCGAAGCGTTCAAGGGCCACTTGAACCTCTCACGGTTCGTCCTCAACACCGACGGCACCCTCGACACGGCCAGCGAGAAGGTCCTGCTCGAAGTGGCCAACGACCGTGGCCAGTGCTGCCACGTCGGCGGTGACATCGACTTCGACGCGCAGGGCAACCTGTACCTGTCGACCGGTGACGACACCAACCCGTTCGAGTCGCAGGGCTTCGCGCCGCTCGACGAACGGACCGACCGCAACCCGCAGTTCGACGCCCAGCGCTCCGCGGGCAACACCAACGACCTGCGCGGCAAGGTCCTGCGGATCCACCCGACGGCCGACGGCGGCTACACCATCCCCGACGGCAACCTCTTCGCGCCCGGCACGGACAAGACCCGTCCCGAGATCTACGCGATGGGCTTCCGCAACCCCTTCCGGCTCGCGGTCGACAAGCCCACCGGCATCGTCTACGTGGGTGACTACGGCCCGGACTCCGGTGTCACGGACGCCAACAGGGGCCCCGGCGGTCAGGTCGAGTTCGACCGGATCACCTCGGCGGGCAACTTCGGCTGGCCGTACTGCACCGGTACGAACACCACGACCGAGTCGTACAACGCCTACACCTTCCCCGACGGCCCCTCGGGCGCCAAGGCGGACTGTGCGGGCGGCCCGGCCAACAACTCCCCCCACAACACCGGGCTCAACAAGCTCCCCGCGCCCAAGGCCGCCTGGATCAAGTACGGCGGTGACGAGGGCTCCCCGCCCGAGTTCGGCGGCGGCTCCGAGTCCCCGATGGGCGGCCCGGTCTACCACTTCGACGCCAACCTCAACTCGGACGTGAAGTTCCCCGAGTCGCTCGACGGCAAGTTCTTCGCCGGCGAGTACGGCCGCCAGTGGATCAAGGCCATCACGGTCAACGCCGACGGCAGCCCCGGCACCATCGACGACTTCCCGTGGACCGGCACCCAGGTCATGGACACCGCCTTCGGACCCGACGGCGCGCTCTACGTCCTCGACTACGGCACCGGCTCCGACAACCAGGCGCTCTACCGCGTCGAATACGTCGCAGGCACCAACCGCAGCCCGATCGCGAAGGCGGCGGTCGACAAGACCTCGGGCCAGGCGCCGCTTGAGGCGACGTTCTCCTCGGCCGGCAGCTCCGACCCGGAGAACGGGGCGCTCAGCTACTCGTGGGACTTCGGTGACGGCGCGACGTCCACGGACGCCAACCCCACCCACACGTACACCACGACGGGCACCTTCCAGCCCACCCTCACCGTCAAGGACCCGGAGGGTCTGTCCGGCACCGCCAGCCTGGTGGTGACGGTCGGCAACACCGCCCCGACGGTCAAGCTCAGCACCCCCACCAACGGCCAGCTGTTCGCCTTCGGCGACACGGTCCCGTTCAAGGTCGAGGGCAGTGACCCCGAGGACGGCGCGATCGACTGCACCAAGGTCAAGGTCACGTACCTGCTCGGCCACGACAGCCACGAGCACCAGATCACCTCGGCCAACGGCTGCGAGGGCTCGCTGACCGTACCGACCGACGGTGAACACGACGCGGCGGCCAACCTGTACGGGGTCTTCGACGCCGAGTACACCGACGCGGGCGGCCTGACCTCGCACAGTGTCAGCAAGCTCCAGCCCAAGCACCGGCAGGCCGAGCACTACTCGACCCAGTCCGGCATCGAGGTGGCCAACCACGGCACCGCCGAGGGCGGCAGCACGGTCGGCTTCACCGACGACGGCGACTGGATCACCTTCACCCCCTACGAGCTGGACAAGGCCACCCAGCTCTCGGCCAGGGTCTCGTCCGCGGGCCCCGGCGGCACCATCGAGGTACGGGCGGGCTCCGCGACCGGCACCCTGCTGGGCACCGGGACCGTCACACCGACCGGTGACTGGGAGACCTTCGCCAACGTGACGGTCGACCTCAGCAATGCGCCGGCCGGCTCGACCGATCTGACCCTTGTCTTCAAGGGCCCGACGGGCCAGGGCAACCTGTTCGACCTGGACGCCTTCACCTTCACCACCGGAGGTGCCTGATGGAGCGTCAGACCACCAGCAGACTGCGGAAGTTGTCGTGCGCCGTGGCCGTGGTCCTGGGGGCGGCCCTGCTGACCCCGGCAACGGCGGCGCAGGCCGACGACCCGTACCAGGTGCTCGTCTTCTCCAAGACCGCCGGCTTCCGGCACGACTCCATCCCGGCGGGCATCGCGGAGATCCAGGCACTCGGCGCCGACAACGGCTTCAGTGTCACGGCGACCGAGGACGCCACGGCGATCAGCACGGAGAACCTCGCGCAGTACGAGGCCGTGGTCTTCGTCAGCACGACGGGTGACTTCCTCGACGACACCCAGCAGAACGCGCTGTTCGGTTACGTCGACGGCGGCGGCGGATTCCTCGGGATCCACGCGGCTGCCGACGCCGAGTACGAGACCCCCGCGTACGAACAGCTCGTCGGGGCCTGGTTCTCCGGCCACCCGGCCATCCAGGCGGCCACGGTCCGCACCGAGGACCTGACCAACCCGGCCACCTCGCAATTCGAGCCGGCCTGGACCCACACCGACGAGCTGTACAACTACAAGACCGACCCCCGGCCGAACGTCCACGTGCTGCAGACTCTCGACGAGTCGAGCTACGAGGGCGGCACCATGGGCGCGGACCACCCCATCACGTGGTGCCACCCGCAGGGCGAGGGACGGTCGTTCTACACCGGGCTCGGCCACACCGTCGAGACGTACGCCGATCCCGACTTCCAGCAGCTGCTGCTCGGCGGGATCGAGTACGCGGCAGGCCAGGTCACCGCGGACTGCGCACCGCCCGTGGGCGGTGGCGGCGACGAACCCACCGCAGTGGAAGGGGAGTCGTACTCCTCGTCGTCCGGCGTCCAGCCGGCCGGACACGGCGGTGCCAGCGGCGGGCAGACCCTCGGCTACATCGAGAACGGTGACTGGGCCGGCTACGCCTCCGTGGAGACGGAGGGCGCGACGACCTTCACCGCGTCCGTCGCCTCCGCCGGCGCCGGCGGCACCATCGAGATCCGTTCGGGCTCGGCCACCGGCACCCTGCTGGGTTCCGTGGCCGTGCCGTCCACCGGCAGCTGGGACACCTTCAGCACCGTGTCCACGCAGCTGACCGGCACCGGCAGCGGACCGCTGTTCCTGAGCTTCACCGGCGGTGCGGGCTCCCTGTTCGACATCGACACCTTCACGCTGGGGGGTGCGACGGCAGCGCGCTGAACCGGCAGGTGAAGCCGGTCGTGTCATGACAGGTGGCGTTGCCCCCGTCCCCCAGCAGGGGCGGGGGCAACGCCACGTTCACAGCGGCGCCTGCCACGTCGTCGTCGTACCCCGCCCGCCGTCCTCGCGCCGCCCGTCGTCGGTGACGGTCAGCCGCACACCGGACCGGCCGTCCGGCAGCCGGGCGGCGGCGTCGACCTCCACATCGACCGCGGTCACCTCGCTGCGCCGGTGCGCCGCTGCCAGCGCGCCGCGCAGCGCGGCGAGCAGCTGCTCGCCGACCGGCTCCTCGACGACGGTGTCCACCGGGCCCGTGAACTGCACGGACGGCCGCAGCCCCAGCAGCACCCCGGCGCCGCCCGCCTCGCGCAGCACCTTCCCGCGCAGACTCGTCGGCGCGTCGGCGGGCGGCTGCTGGAGCGCGAAGATCGCCGTCCGTACCTCCTGGATGGTGGAGTCCAGCTCGTCGACGGCCCGCCCGAGCAGATCGCCGAGACCGGCCTCGGCCCGCCGTCTGGTCGACTCCAGCATCATCTCCGTGGCGAAGAGCCGCTGGACGACCAGATCGTGCAGATCGCGGGCGATCCGGTCGCGGTCCTCGTACACCGCCAGCTGCTCCCTGTTGTGCTGCGCGTCGGCGAGGACCAGCGCGAGCGCGGCCTGGGAGGCGAACTGCGAGGCGAGCAGCCGGTCGACGGCGGTGTACGGCCGGCCGCCGCGCACCCGTGGCAGGGCGAGCGTCCCGATCAGCTTGCCGCCGCTCTGCAGCGGCAGCATCATGCTCGGCCCGAACCGCACCCGCACCCGGGTGGTCATCCGCGGGTCCGAGGCCGAGTCGTCGATGAACACCGGCTCCCCACCGAGCAGTTGGCGCAGGACCGGTGAGCCGGGCTCGATGGAGGCGCCGATCATGCCGGCCGGGTCGTTCTCGGACGAGGCGGCGACGATCTCCATACCGCCCGCGTCGGTGGGCAGCAGGATCACCCCGGCGTCGGCGTCCGCGAGGGTACGGGCCGACTCGGCCACCGTCATCAGCGCGTCGGCCGCCGTCTCACCCGTGAGCAGCGCCGTCGTGACGGCCGCCGCCCCCTGGATCCACCGCTCCCGCTGGCGTGCCGTCCCGTACAGCCGGGCGTTGCCGATCGCGATGCCCGCCTGCGAGGCGAGCACCCGCAGCAGGACCTGGTCCTCCTCGGTGAACGGGCCCGTGCGCTTCTGCGTCAGACACAGCTGGCCGAACCGCTCGTCCTCCACCTGGATCGGTACGCCGAGATGGCCGCCGTCGCCGCCGTCCAGGCCGTCCCCGCCGTCCCCGTCGGGCAGCCGCCGGACCCGGCCGAACTCGGCGCGCTGCTCGTCGTCGAGACCGGCCGAGAACAGTTCGGTGAGCATGCCGTGCTCGGGCTCGACCACACCGAGCGCCGCGTACCGCGCCCCGAGCAGATCGGCCGCCGTGTCCACGATGTGCTGGAGGGTGGTGCGCAGTTCGAGATCGGTGCCGATGCCGAGCACGGCTTCGAGCAGCATGGGCAGCCGGGGCGCGACGGAGTCACCCGCCGCCCACCCCGGGTCCCCGTACTCGCACACCGCGCCGTCAGCGGACTTCGGACAGCGGGGCGAGGACCAGCGGCTGGATCTTGCCCTCCAGCATCGCGCCGAGACCGAGGACCGTGCAGATGTCGGGGCGCTCGGCGATGGCCACCGGCATGCCCGTCGCCTCCCGCAGCATCTGGTCGAGGCCGGGCAGCAGCGCGCTGCCGCCGACCATCATGATGCCGCTCTCCGCCAGATCGGCGACCAGGTCGGGCGGGCAGTCGCGCAGCACCTTGCCGATGCCGTCGAGGACGGCGGTCAGCGGGGTGTAGATGGCGTCCCGCACGGCAGCCGTGTCGACGGTCACCGAGCGCGCGATCCCGGTGGCCACGTCACGGCCGTGGATCTCGGTGGACGAGGGGCCGTCCTCCGAAAGACCGTTGTTGCGCAGGGCCAGCTGGAGCGGGCGCACGGACTGGCTGGGCAGCATCAGCTCGTGGTGGTGGCGCAGGTACTGGATCACCGCGTGGTCGATGGCGTTGCCGCCGACCGGGATCCGCTGGGCCGTGACGATGGAGCCGAGCGACAACACGGCGACCTGCGTGGTCGCTGCCCCGCACACCATGATCATGGTGGCGGTCGGCTGCTCGACGGGCAGCCCGCAGCCCACGGCTGCCGCGATCAGCGTGTCGACCAGCTCGACCCGCCGGGCACCGAGCCCGACCAGCGTCTCCACGGCGGCACGCTGCGCCAGCGGGTCGCTGTCGTGCGGCGTGGAGGCGGCGGCCCGCAGCCGGGGCTTGCGGCGCAGCTGGCGGCGGAGCTTGTCGCCGATGAGATGGCGCAGCATCCGCTGCGCCATGTCGATGTCGACGACGGTGCCACCGGTGACCGGGCGTGCGACGCGGATGTAGTCGGGGGTGCGGCCCGTCATCTGTTCGGCGAGCGCGCCGACGGCGATGAGCGCGCCGGTGCGGGTGTTGACGGCGGCGCAGCTCGGCTCGTCGACGACGAGCCCGGCTCCCTTCACAAAGACCCGGGTTCTGGCGGCCCCCAGGTCGACGGCGATATGGCAACGTCGCAACTGCTCAAGACTGACGGTCACGGCAGGTTCTCCCGAGAGCGCTGAAAGTGGTCCACCGGCGGCCGCCGGCCCTGTTGGCATCGTCCGCCCGCGAGGGCCCCGGCGCGCGCTGGGCTGAGCCGGTCGGGGGAGGGCGGCGGGAGTGCGGAGCTGACGGGCCGCCAGATGGGGCGTGGCCGGCCCGATCCCCGTACAACCAGTACGGGGATGATCCTCCGCCTTGCGACGCACCGCACCGGACGCCGCGGGCTGATCCGCGAAGACCGACCGGACACGACCTAGGGCCTCTCGTTCGGATCTTGCCGGGCTCGCGGGCGCTGGTGCCGCGCCTCGCGGCGTTGTCGTCGGTCGGCGACGCTCCGCGTCGCCTCCCTCCTCCGCCTGGCGATCCACGACACCAGCGCCCGCTCCCTGATCCGGCCTGATCCGAACGACAGGCCCTAGGCGGCGGACCAGCGTTGCAGCAGGCCCCAGGTGAACTCCGCGACCGCCGCGCGGCCGTCCGGCAGGGTGAAGCCGAGGCCGAAGCGGGTCGGGGCCGTGCCCTCCAGCGGCCGGGCCGGCGGGAACGCGCGTGCGACCTCGTCCACCGTGCAGGACCAGGGCCGCAGGTCGTCGGCCGTACGCGGCTCGGGGCCCGCCGCGCCCGGCGCCCTCACCAGCCACTCGTTCCACACGGCCGAGCCGTTCGCCACCATGACCTCGAAGCGCAGGTCGGGCCAGAGCGGTACCGGCCAGAGCAGCGCCTCGCACGCCAGATCGCCGATCTTCCGCTGTTCGACCCGCTCGGGCGGCCCCAGTACGGAGCGGTAGCGGGACAGCGAACCGCGCCCGCGCGGCGAGCGCACCATCGCCTGCCAGCGGCGGTTGGCCTCGCGCATCTCGGCAAGTGACACACCGAGTTCACGGCGGGCGTCGTCGACGAGCTCCGGCTGGTGGTCGGCCATCCGGCGCAGCAGCACCAGCTGGAATTGGAGCGGTCCGAAGGACCCCGGAGATGTCATGGGAGCCATCCTGCCCATCCGCCGCGCGGTACTCCACACAAGATCTTTACAGCCCTGCCCGCCTGTGGCGACGTCCGATTGCATAATCTGCGAGCGCCATGGACTACTGCTACCAGTGCCGTCGGCACCTCAACGGCGCGTTGACCTGCGCCGGATGCGGCACAGCCGCGGAGGAGCTGCGACAGCACACCCCCCACACACCCCCGCAGCCCGGCGCCGAAGCAGCCGACGACGCCGGCCACGAAGCCGCCCACGAAGCCGCTGACGGCACCGGTGACGACGCCGGCGACGACGACCTGCTGGTGGCCGGCCACGAGCGTACGGACGGTGCCGAAGGACAGGACGTACGGACGCACCGCCGCCGGCGCACCGGACCCCGCAGGAAGCGCAGCAAGCGCAAGCGCCGAATAACGGCCGGCGTGCTCGGGCTCGTCCTGGCCGCGGCCGGGCTGAGCCTCGCCCAGCTCGCCATCGAGTCGTCCGCCGAGCGCTCCGCCACCTCCGTCAAGGAGGAGAACCCCGTCGACTTCGACGGCGGCCCCGACGCCTCGGACGGCCCGGTGGATCCGGCGGAGCCGGGCGACCCCGCCGCCACGGGCGCGGGCGGTACGGCCGAGGCTCCGGACGCGTCGGCGTCGCCCGGCGCGAGCGGCGACCCCGGCGCATCGGACTCCGCCGACGCGTCGGACGACGCCTCCGCCCCGGCGGACGACACGTCCGCCGACCCCGGTACGTCGGCCACGCCACGTCCCACCGGCACCCCCGCTCCCGGCGAGTCCGCACCGGAGAGCCCCGGGGCCACGACACCGGCGGACGAGCCGACCTCGCAGGCGCCACCCCCGCCGGACCCGGACCCGGAGCCGACCCCGTCGGAGACCGACGACTGCACCCACATCCTCTGGTGGTGCGCCTAGAGCGGCTCGGCCGCAGCGACTACACGCGCCGCGGCGACTACAGGGCCGACACGGCGACGTCCATGCCGAGCATCCGCTTCAGCAGGTCGCGCAGGACGGCGCGCTCCGCCGTGGAGAGACCGGCCAGCGGCTCGCGTGCGAAGTCCAGCGACTCCCTGAGCTGCCGCGCCGTCAGCCGCCCCTTCTCGGTCGGCGCCGCGAGCTTCACCCGGCGGTCGCCCGCGTCCGGACGGCGCTCGACGAGCCCCCGGGTCTCCAGCCGGTCCACGATGCCGGTGACGTTGGACGGCTCGCACTTCAGCTTCTGCGCTATCCGGCGCATGGGCATCGGTTCCAGGGACAGCAGACCCAGGACGCGTGCCTGCGCGCCGGTGAGTGAGTGCTTGGCCGCGGCCAGCTCGTACTCCTCGTAGTAGCGGGCCACGACATCGCCGATGAGCTGGACGACCTCAAGGGTCAGCGGGTCTGTACGGGAAGCGGCCATGGCATCAGGATACCCATTTGCTTGACAGCATGAAATATCCAGGTGCATGGTTGTTTCAGATGGTGAAGCTTATCGGTACGGTTCATCGTCGTTGATCTTTCTTGAGGAGGCCCCGCCCCATGACCGCACTTCCCACGTCCGGCCGCGCCTGGTATCTGGTAGCCCGCCCCCACGGCTGGCCCGAGCCGTCGGTCGTCGAGCTGCGCGAGGTCCCGGTGACCGAGCCGGGGGAGGGCCGGATCCTGGTCCGCAATCTGTTCTTCTCGGTCGACCCGGCGATGCGCGGCCGGATGAACGACGTGAAGTCGTACGCCCCGCCGTACGAGCTGGACAAGCCGATGCACGGCTCCGCCGTCGGCGAGGTCATCGCGTCGAAGGCCGAGGGCTTCGCCGTGGGCGACCACGTGCTGCACGGCCTCGGCTGGCGTGAGTACGCGGAGTTCCCCGCCGACCGCGCCACGAAGATCGACACCGCGCTCGCCCCGGCCTCCGCGTATCTCGGGGTCCTCGGCATGACGGGACTGACCGCGTACGCCGGCCTGTTCGACGTCGCGGGGCTCAAGAAGACCGACACGGTCTTCGTCTCCGGCGCCGCGGGCGCCGTCGGCAGCCAGGTCGGCCAGTTCGCCAAGATCAAGGGCGCCGCCCGGGTCATCGGCTCGGCTGGCAGCGACGAGAAGGTCAGGCTCCTCACCGAGGAGTACGGCTTCGACGCGGCGTTCAACTACAAGAACGGCCCGGTCAGGGACCAGCTCAAGGCGGCGGCCCCCGACGGGATCGACGTCTACTTCGACAATGTCGGCGGCGACCACCTCGAAGCGGCACTCTCCTCGTTCAACCTGCACGGCAGGGCCGTCATCTGCGGGATGATCGCGCAGTACAACTCCACGGAGCCCACCCCGGCGCCGCGCAACCTCGCGCTGGTGATCGGCAAGCGGCTGCGCCTCGAAGGCATGCTCGTCGTCGACCACTTCGGGCTCCAGCCGCAGTTCGTGAAGGACGTCGCGGGCTGGCTCGAATCCGGCGAGCTGAAGTACCACGAGACCGTCGTCCAGGGCATCGAGAACGGGTTCGACGCGTTTCTCGGCATGCTCCGCGGCGAGAACACCGGAAAGATGGTCGTCGGCCTCTGACGTCGGCCCGTCAGCTCACTCCTGAACTCCCACGCGTTAGGCTCGGACCCAGGCCGGCACGGTCCGTGGGCGCGAGCCGTGGCGTACAAGCAGAAGGAAACGCACCAGTATGAGCATCCAGAACATCGACGTGCTGTACACCGCGACCGCCACGGCGGAGAACGGCCGTGACGGCCGGGTCGCCAGTGACGACGGCAACCTCGACGTGACCGTCAACCCCCCGAAGTCGATGGGCGGCAGCGGCGCGGGCACCAACCCCGAGCAGCTGTTCGCGGCCGGCTACAGCGCCTGCTTCCAGAGCGCGCTCGGCGTCGTCGCCCGCCAGGAGAAGGCCGACATCAAGGGGTCGACCGTGACCGCCAAGGTCAGCATCGGCAAGACCGACGCCGGCGGCTTCGGCCTCGCGGTCGAGCTGATCGGTTCCTTCCCGACGCTCGACGAGGCCACGGCCAAGGACCTGCTGGAGAAGGCGCACCAGGTGTGCCCGTACTCGAACGCGACCCGCGGCAACATCAAGGTCGACCTCTCCGTCGCCTGACCCCGCCGCACCAGGCACAGCGCGACGCCGCGACACCACGCGGGGGCCCGGCCGGATTCCGGCCGGGCCCCCGTCCCGTTCGTCAGGAGCCTGTCAGGCACCGAGCCGATAGGCTTTGACGTATGCATGATCTCGGGGCGGGTTTCGGGTACTTGATGAAGGGCCAGCGCTGGGTCCTCGGCCACGGCCGGTGGTTCGGCTTCGGCCTGCTGCCCGGTCTGGTCACGCTCGTGCTGTACGCGGGCGCCCTGATCGGGCTCGTCTACGGCGCCGACGACCTGGCGGCCTGGGCCACGCCCTTCGCCGACGACTGGTCGTCGCCCTGGCAGGGCCTGTTCCGTGACGCCTTCACCGTGCTGATCTTCGCCCTCGTCCTGTTCCTCCTCGTGGTGACCTTCACCGCGGTCACGCTGCTGGTCGGCCAGCCCTTCTACGAGTCGCTGTCCGAGGCCGTCGACCGCGCCGAGGGCGGCGACGTGCCCGAGTCGGGGCCGTTCTGGCGGGAGTTGTGGATCTCGGCGCGGGACAGCCTGCGCATCCTGGTCCGGGTCGCGCTCTACGGCATCCTGTTCTTCGGCCTCGGCTTCATCCCCGTCGTCGGCCAGACCGTCGTCCCCGCGATCGGCTTCTGCGTCTCGGGCTTCTTCCTCGCCGAGGAGCTGACCGCCGTCGCGCTCCAGCGCCGCAGGATCGAGCTGCGGGAACGGCTCCGGATGCTCCGGGGTCGCCGGATGCTCACCCTCGGCTTCGGCGTCCCGCTGACGCTCGCCTTCCTCGTCCCGGTCGTCGCGGTCTTCCTGATGCCCGGCGCCGTGGCGGGAGCCACCCTCCTCGCGCGCCGTCTGACCGGCGAGACGTCCGAAGGCGACCCCGCGCGCGGCGAGACGTCCGCCGGCGAGCCCGCGCCCGGCACGGCGCCCGCCGCCGGCGCCCCCGTCACGCCGCAGGCCCTGAACCTCCCGCCCGCAGCAGGGTGAGGAAGTCGCGGAACGCGCCCGGCATGTCCACCGAGTCCGGGTCCAGCAGCCACTGGTACTGAAGCCCGTCCATCACCGCCGTCAGCAGCGGCGCCGCCTGCTCCGGGGTCAGTCCGCCCGGCAGCCGGTCGCCGAACTCGTCGCGCAACACCGCCGTCATGTTGCCCCGCACCTGGTCGTAGCGGTGCGTGAAGAAGTCCCGCGCCGGGTGGTCCTCCGTGACGGACTCGCCGAGGAGCGCGGAGAAGGTCTGCACGATGCCGGGCCGCATCGCGTTGTAGTCCACCAGTGAGGTGAGCAGTTCGAGCCGCCACCCCTTGCGGTCGCTGCCGCCGCCCCCCGTGTCCCAGGTGTCCCGGTCCTCCAGGACCGCGACCAGCAGGGCCTCCTTGGTGGGGAAGTGGTGCAGCAGCCCCTGCTGGGTGAGGCCCACCCGCTCGGCGACAGCGCCCAGCGTGGTGCCCCGGTAGCCGCGCTCGGCGATCACCTCCAAGGCCGCGCGGAGGATCTCGGCGCGCCGCTCCTCAGTCCTGGCTCTCGCCATCCAGCTCGGTCCTTCCCGCCATTAATGTAACGAAAGAATTACGAACCCTACCCACTTACAGGCAGCAGGTTCACCATGTAACCATCATTCCGGACGTTCACGAGGAGGTACGGCCGTGGCAGGCGCACCCAGCACAGGGGCCGACGAGGCACGTAACGACGCCGTGGAGGCGGCGCTCGGCAAGCTCGACCTGGACGCCAAGACACGGCTGCTCGCCGGGCAGGACCAGTGGTCCCTGCCGGCGCTTCCCCAGATCGGCCTCGCCTCACTGGTCATGTCCGACGGGCCCGTCGGGGTACGCGGCGTCCGCTGGACGGCCGACGACCCGTCCGTCGCGCTCCCCTCGCCGACCGCGCTCGCCGCGGCCTGGGACCCCGGTCTCGCCCGCCGGGCCGGCCGGCTGCTCGCCCAGGAGGCCCGCCGCAAGGGCGTGCACGTCCTGCTCGCGCCGACCGTCAACCTGCACCGCTCGCCGCTCGGCGGCCGGCACTTCGAGGCGTACAGCGAAGACCCCTTCCTCACCGGCGCGATCGGCACCGGCTACGTCCAAGGCGTGCAGGACGGCGGAGTCGGTACCACCGTCAAGCACTTCGTCGCCAACGACGCCGAGACGGACCGCTTCACGGTCGACAACGTCGTCACCCCCCGGCCGCTGCGCGAGCTGTACCTCGCGCCGTTCGAGGCGATCGTCGCCAACGCCCACCCCTGGGGCATCATGGCCGCGTACAACACGGTCAACGGCACGAGCATGACCGAGCACCGCTACCTCCAGCGTGAAGTCCTGCGCGGCGAATGGGGGTTCGACGGGTACATCGTCTCCGACTGGCTGGCGGCGCGCTCCACCACCGGCGCCCTCATCGGCGGCCTCGACGTCGCCATGCCGGGTCCCAAGACGGTGTACGGCCCCGCGCTCGCCGCCGCCGTCAGGGCCGGTGAGGTCGAAGAGGCGGCGGTCGACGAAGCCGTACGCAACGTCCTGCGGCTCGCCGCCCGCGTCGGCGTCCTGGACGGCGCACCCGCCGTCGTGACCGAGCCGCCCGCGACCGTCGACGGCGACGCGCTGACCCGCGAGATCGCCCGCCGCTCCTTCGTGCTCGTACGCAACGACGTACGGGACGGGCGCCCCGCGCTGCCGCTCGACCCGGCAGCCGGCACGATCGCCCTCAGCGGCGCCGCGGCGCGCGACGCCCGTATCCTCGGCGGCGGTTCGGCGACGGTCTTCCCCGACCATGTCGTCTCGCCGCTCGACGGGCTCACGGCCGCGCTGCCCGAAGGCGCCCTGACCTACACCGTCGGAGCCGACCCCAGCACCGAACTCGCCGTCGCCGAGAAGGGGTTCGCGCTGGCGGCCGTCTGCACGGCAGCCGACGGTCGGGTGCTGGCCAGTGACCCGCTGCCCAACGGCCGGGTCCAGTGGGTCGGCAGCGACCTGCCCGACGGCGTCGCGTTCGACGAGCTCCACACGGTCGAGATCCGCGGCACCTTCACCCCGCGCGAGAGCGGCGAGCACACCTTCGGTACCCGCGGCGTCGGCGGCCTCACGCTCGCCGTCGGCGGCGAGACCGTCTTCGAGGGAGAGCAGGGACGGGGCACCGACTCCGACCCGTTCGCCGCCTTCTTCGGCACGCCCACCGAGCGCGCCCGGGTCGAGCTGGCGGCGGGCGTGCCCGTCGAGGTCTCGCTGCGCGACGTCGTCCACAAGGCCGACGACCTCCCGATGGCCGCCGTCAGCTTCTCGCTGCTCCACCTCGGGCCGCAGTTCGACCCGGACGAGCTGATCGCCGAGGCCGTCGAGGCGGCCCGCGCCGCAGACACCGCTGTCGTCGTGGTCGCCACCACCGACGCCGTCGAGTCCGAGGGCTTCGACCGCAAGGACCTCAAGCTCCCGGGCCGCCAGGACGACCTCGTACGGGCCGTCGCCGCCGTCAACGCCAACACCGTCGTGGTCGTCAACACCGGCTCGCCCGTGGAGCTGCCGTGGCGCGACGACGTGGCGGCCGTCCTGCTGAGCTGGTTCCCCGGCCAGGAGGGCGGCGCTGCGCTCGCCGACGTCCTGCTCGGCGCCGAGGAGCCCGGCGGCCGGCTGCCGACCACCTGGCCCGCCGTGCTCGCCGACGCGCCCGTGTCGGACACCACCCCGACGGCCGAGGGCGAACTCCACTACACCGAGGGCGTCTTCATCGGCTACCGGGCCTGGGAGCGGGCCGGTACGACCCCCGCGTACCCGTTCGGCCACGGGCTCGGCTACACCGAGTGGAGCTACGAGACGATCGAGGCCACCGGCACCGAGGTGCGGGTGCGGCTGACCAACAGCGGGCCGCGCGCGGGCCGTGAGGTCGTCCAGATCTATCTCGCGCCCGTCACGAGCGCGGACGGCGCGCCGACGGTGGAGCGGCCCGCCCGCTGGCTGGCCGGGTTCGCCTCGGTCGAGGCGGCGCCGGGGGAGAGCGTCGAGGCGCGGATCCCGCTGCCGCGCAGGGCCTTCGAGATCTGGGACGAGGAGTCCGGTTCCTGGACGTACGTCGCGGGCAGATATGAGATCCAGGCCGCCCGTTCCGTCGCCGACCGCCGGTTGAGTGCCGTGGTGGATACCGAGGCATAGCCGGGGGTAGGGGGAGAAAACGTGTACGGCCCCGAGGCGGAACCTGACACCGCCCCGGGGCCGTACACATACGCGCGGCCCCCGGAGCACCTGAGGGTCCGGCTCAGCGGATCCCGAAGGCGTACGTCGTCGAGGACGTGTACACCTCGCCCGGCCGCAGCACCGTGGCGGGGAACTCCGGGCGGTTGGGCGAGTCGGGGAAGTGCTGTGTCTCCAGCGCGACACCGTCACCCGGCCCGAACGGCTTCCCGTCGAAGCTGTCGCCGGTGTACAGCTGCATCCCCGGCTCGGTCGTGGTCACGATCAGCAGCCGCCCCGAGACCGGGTCGTACAGCTCGGCCGCCACCTCGTCGGGACCCGCGGTGTCCAGCACGAAGTTGTGGTCGTACCCCTGGCCCACGGCCCGCGCCTCGCGGAAGTCGAACCGGGTCCCGCCGACCGGCGTCAGCTCGCCCGTCGGGACGGTACCCGGGCCCACCGGCGTGATGTGCCCGGCGGCGATGCGCAGTTCATGGCCGCCCGCGGGGCCGCTGCCGGCGCCGCCGAGGTTCCAGTACGTGTGGTTGGTCAGACAGACCGGCGTCGGCGCGTCCGTCACCGCCCGGTAGTCGATCCGCAGCGCCCCCGCGGCCGTCAGCGTGTACGCCGCCGATACGTCCAGCCGGCCGGGGAAGCCCTCCTCGCCGTCCGGGCTGGTCCGGGACAGCCGCACGCCGTCCTCGACGGGCTCCGCGTCCCACACCCGCCGGTCGAAGCCGTACCCGCCGCCGTGCAGGCAGTTGTCCCCGTCGTTGGCCGGCAGCCGGTACGTCCGGCCGTCCAGGGTGAAGGCCGCGCCCCCGATCCGGTTCGCGTACCGGCCGATCAGCGCGCCGAAGTACGGGCCGCTGGACGTCAGATAGTCCGCCAGGGCGGGCAGCCCCAGCACCACGTCCGCCCGCGTACCGTCCCGGCCGGGCACCTGGAGCGACTGGATGACACCGCCGTACGTCAGCAGCCTGACCCGGGTACCGGCCCGCTCCAGCGTCCAGGCGTGGACAGGGGTGGAGTCGGCCGTCGTACCGGCTTCTTCGCGGCGTATGTCAGTCACGGCGAAACCCTACGCCGGGGCTCTGAGAGCGGTGACATTGCGGTACGCGATCTCCGCCAGCTCGCCCTGGCCGTCCTTGCTGGGATGGAACCAGTCCCACGGGCTCAGCTGCTCGCCGGTGAACCGGAAGTCGAAGACCGCCCCGCCGTCGTAGCGGCAGCGCACATCCTTCGCGCACACGTCCTTCAGCACGCCGTTGTACGCCACGACCCGGTCGTACACCGTCTCCCTGCGGCGCTGCGCCGCCGCGCCGTCGTCCTGCGCATCGCCGAGCATCGACGCGCAGATCCCCAGCTTCCAGATCTGCCGGCCCAGCGGGTTGTCACGCCCCGTCGACCACAGCCGCTTCAGGTCGGGCACGCTCGACACGTACACCTGCGCCTTGGGGGCGCCGGTCCGCAGCCGGCGCATGGCGGCGGTGAACGACGTACGGAAGTCGGCCACCGGCGTCATCAGGTCCACCGAGTCCTGACAGGCGTCGTTGGCGCCGACCATGACCGTCACCAGATCCGGCACGCGCCGCGCCGCTTGCGCCATCTGGCCCGGCAGATCCGCCATCCGGGCCCCCGACCGCGCCTCGTTCCAGCTGCGTTTCGCGGCGGTCGGCGCGCCGACGAGCCGGGTGGCGAGGCTGTCCACACCGCTGTCCGTGCCGGTCGCCCAGGACACCTCGGGGCAGTCGCTGAACGGCACACACGCGTCGAAACCACGGGTGATCGAATCGCCGACCGCGGCCACCGAGCGCGGGCTGCGGTTCCAGACCGGGACGGGCTTCGGCGCCGGGCTTGCCCGCCTCGACGCACCGCCGTCCGGCGGTCCCCCGGACGAGCCACAGCCGGCCAGCGCCCCGCTGCCCGCGAGCACGGCCGCTGTCACGACCGTCGCGGCGCAGAACCGTACCCGGCCCTTCCGGCGTCCTACCCCCATGAACACGCTCCCCTGAGTCCTGGCGAGTGAAAGCTTCGCGTGAATCGGCCCCCGGACCGACCGTACGACACCCCCGGCCCTCCGCCGCACGGTAGCTTTTGCCACGTCGAACCAGAGGCGCCCGTTCCGCAGGCTCCGGTAAATTACATCACGTCACATGCTGTCCCTTTTGCGGAGTTTAACTCCCGATGATGTTTACTGAGGCCGCTGGGAAAGGCGAACCTCGTCCCACACTGGAGGTCCCGGTGACGACACGTGGAGTTCTGTACGTTCACTCCGCACCACGCGCGATGTGCCCGCACATCGAATGGGCGGTAGCAGGCGTGCTCGGCCTGCGGGTCCAGCTCGACTGGATCCGCCAGCCCGCGTCCCCCGGCACCTGGAGATCCGAGTTCTCCTGGCAGGGCCGGGCGGGCACCGCGTCCAAACTCGCGTCCGCCCTGCGCGGCTGGCAGATGCTGCGCTTCGAGGTGACGGCCGAGCCCTGCCCCACCGCCGAGGGCGAGCGCTACAGCGCCACGCCCGACCTGGGCATCTTCCACGCCGTCACCGGGATGCACGGCGACATCCTGGTCCCCGAGGACCGGCTGCGCGCCGCCCTCGCCCGCTCGCAGCACGGTGAGACGCAGCTGGAGGCGGAGATCGCCAAGCTGCTCGGCAAACCGTGGGACGACGAGCTGGAGCCCTTCCGCTACGCCGGTGAGGGCGCCCCGGTCCGCTGGCTGCACCAGGTCGTCTGACAGATCGTCCGACCGCCGTCCGCAGCCGCGCCACGGACCGCCCTTACGGTAGGTCCCATGGCTGAACATTCGACAGTAGCTGTCCTCGGTACCGGCATCATGGGCACGGCGATCGCCCACAACCTGCTCCGTACCGGCCACACCGTACGGGTCTGGAACCGCACCGCCGCCAAGGCCGAGCCGCTGGCCGCCGAAGGCGCCGAACTCGCCGCGACCGCGGCGGAGGCCGTGACCGGCGCCGACACCGTCATCACCACGCTGTACGACGGCCCCGCGGCCCTGGAGGCCGCCACGGCCGCGGCGCCGGGGCTGCGGCCCGGCGCCGTCTGGCTGCAGGCCACCACCGTCGACCTCGGCTCCGTCACTGAGCTGGCCGAGCTGGCCCGGCAGGCGGGCGTCCTGTTCGTCGACTCCCCGGTGCTCGGCACGAAGGGCCCCGCCGAGGCTGGACAGCTGACGGTGCTCGCCGCGGGCCCCGAGGAGGCGCGCGCCAAGGTCGGCTCCGTACTCGAAGCGATCGGCCAGCGCACGATCTGGGTCGCCGACGACGCCACGACGGCGGCGGCCACCCGGCTCAAGCTCGTCTGCAACAACTGGGTGCTGGCCCTCACCCACGGCACGGCCGAGACGCTGGGCCTCGCGAAGGGGCTCGGCGTCGACCCGCAGAGCTTCTTCGACGCGGTCGCCGGCGGGGGCATCGACTGCGGCTATCTCCACATCAAGTCCGACGTGATCCTGTCCGACGGCTACGAGCCGCCGAGCTTCGCCCTCTCCACGGCCGCCAAGGACGCGCGGCTGATCGTCGAGGCGGCGGAAGCGGCGGACGTACGGATGGACCTCACGGCGGCGGGCGCCGAACGCTTCCGCCGCGCCGAGGAACAGGGCCACGGCGACAAGGACATGGCGGCCTCGTACTTCGCCAGCTTCGACTAGAGCCTGCCGTCAGGCCCGGAACGCGCAGGTGCCCCGCCCGGAAACCGGGCGGGGCACCTGGCGTTGCGCTGTCGCGTCGTCAGACCGTACGGAACGCCACGACCACGTTGTGGCCGCCGAAGCCGAACGAGTTGTTGATCGCGCCGATCGTGCCCGAAGGGAGCGCGCGGGGCTTGTCGCGGACGATGTCCGCCTCCACCTCTTCGTCGAGCTCGTCGATGTTGATCGTCGGGGGAGCGGTGCGGTGGTGCAGCGCGAGGACCGTCGCCACCGTCTCGATACCGCCGGCGCCGCCCAGCAGATGGCCCGTCATCGACTTCGTCGCCGAGACGGCCACATGGTCCAGGTCGTCGCCCAGCACCTGGCGCAGCGCCCTGATCTCCGCGATGTCGCCCTGCGGGGTCGAGGTGGCGTGCGCGTTGAGGTGGACGACCTCGGCCGGCTTGAGGTCGGTCGAAGCCAGCAGGTTCTCCAGCGCCTTGGCGATGCCGCGGCCGGTCGGCTCGGGCTGCGCGATGTGGTGCGCGTCCGAGGAGACGCCCTGGCCGAGGATCTCGCAGTAGACCTTCGCGCCGCGCGCCGCCGCGTGCTCGGCCGACTCCAGGATGACGATCCCGGCGCCCTCACCGATGACGAAGCCGTCACGGCTCTTGTCGTACGGGCGGGAGGCCACCGTCGGGTTGTCGTTGTTCTTCGACATGGCCATCATGCTGGCGAAGGCGGCGACGGGCAGCGGGTGGATGCACGCCTCCGTGCCGCCGGCGACGACCACGTCGGCGCGGCCGGTACGGATCATCTCGACGGCGTACCCGACCGCCTCGGCGCCCGAGGCGCAGGCGGAGACGGGAGTGTGTGCGCCCGCGCGGGCCCCCACCTCGATGGAGACGTTGGCCGAGGGGCCGTTCGGCATCAGCATCGGCACGGTGTGCGGGGAGACGCGGCGTGCGCCCTTCTCGCGCAGTACGTCGTACTGGTCGAGCAGCGTGATCACACCGCCGATGCCGGAGGCGACGACGGTACCGAGCCGGTCGGGGTCGACAGCGGCGTCCTCACCGGCCTTGCCCGTGTAACCGGCGTCCGCCCACGCCTCACGGGCCGCGATCAGCGCGAACTGCGCCGAGCGGTCCAGTCGGCGGGCGAGCGGGCGCGGCAGGACGTCACCGGGGTCGACCGCGGCGAGGGCGGCGAACCGTACCGGCAGGTCGGCGAACCGCTCGTCCTCGATCGTGCGGGCGCCTGAGCGGCCCGCGAGGAGACCTTCCCAGGTCGATGCGCTGTCGCCACCCAGTGGTGTGGTTGCGCCGATACCGGTGACGACCACGGTGCGATTGGTCGGGCTCACTGGAATTCTTTCTCCACGTGTAGAGGGTGCTGAATTTTTACGGCGCCACCGCCGGGTGGCGTCACGCACGAACTGGATCAGTCCTGGTGCTTGGCGATGTAATCGGCAGCATCGCCGACCGTCTTGAGGTTCTTGACGTCGTCGTCCGGGATCTTGACGTCGAAGCGCTCTTCGGCGGCGACGACGACCTCGACCATGGACAGCGAGTCGACGTCCAGGTCGTCGGTGAAGGACTTGTCCAGCTGGACGTCCTCGACCGGGATACCGGCGATCTCGTTCACGATCTCGGCGAGACCGCTGACGATCTCTTCCTGGGTGGCGGCCATGTGGGCGCTCCTTCGATGTTGGGCTGAGGGAAATGTGGTGGCACGGTCCGGAAAGATCCGGTGCCTAGGGGAGGGTAACGACCGTCGCGGCGTACACGAGACCCGCCCCGAAGCCGATGACGAGCGCGGTGTCGCCGCTCTTCGCCGCTCCGGTCGCCAGGAGCCGCTCCATCGCGAGCGGAATCGAGGCGGCGGAGGTGTTGCCTGTCGTCTCCACGTCACGTGCGACCGTGACGCTCTCCGGCAGTTTCAGAGTCTTCACCATCGAGTCGATGATCCGCATGTTCGCCTGATGCGGAATGAAAACGTCCAGGTCGGCGGGGCTGACCCCGGCCGCGTCGAGCGCCTGCTGGGCGACCTTCGCCATCTCGAAGACGGCCCAGCGGAAGACCGCCTGGCCCTCCTGCGTGATGGCGGGGAACTTCTCGCCAGGGCCGCCCCACTCGGTCCAGGAGACCGTCTGCTTGATGGTCTCGGACTTGTCGCCCTCGGAGCCCCAGACGGTCGGGCCGATCATCGGCTCCTTCGCCGGGCCCACGACGACGGCGCCGGCGCCGTCACCGAACAGGAACGCCGTGGCGCGGTCGCTCAGGTCGGTCAGGTCGGACAGCCGCTCCACGCCGATGACCAGGACGTACTCGGCCGAGCCGTCGACGATCATGCCCTTGGCGAGGGTCAGCCCGTAGCCGAAGCCCGCGCAGCCCGCCGAGATGTCGAAGGCCGCCGGGCGGCCCGCGCCGATCTTGTCGGCGATCTCGGTCGCGATGGCCGGGGTCTGCTTGAAGTGCGAGACGGTCGAGACGATCACGCCGCCGATCTGCTCGGGGGTGATCCCGGCGTCGGCGATGGCCTTGCCCGCGGCCTCCACGGACATGGCGGAGACGGTCTCCTCGGGCGACGCCCAGTGCCGGGTCGCGATGCCGGAGCGGGAGCGGATCCACTCGTCGGACGAGTCGATCGTTTCGAGGATCACCTCGTTGGGCACCACGCGCGTCGGGCGGTAACCGCCGACGCCCATGATGCGCGCGTGCGCGGCGCCCCTGCTGGGCTTGATCTTCGACATGCTCTCTGGCTCCTATTCGGCCGTGGAGGAGTGCTCGGCGATCAGCGCGCGGGCCGCGTCGAGGTCGTCGGGGGTCTTCAGCGCGAGCGTCTTGACCCCGGGCATCGCACGCTTGGCGAGGCCGGTCAGCGTACCGCCGGGGCAGAGTTCGACAAGGGCTGTGGCACCCCGGTGCGTGAACGTTTCCATGCACAGGTCCCAGCGGACCGGGTTCGCGACCTGCCCCACCAGCCGGGTCAGGATCTCCTGGCCCGTGGCGACGGTCTCGCCGTCCTTGTTCGAGACGTACGGCACGACGGGGTCGGCCGGGTCCAGCGCGGCTGCCGCCGCCTCCAGCCGCTCGACCGCGGGTGACATGTGCCGGGTGTGGAACGCCCCGGCGACCTTGAGCGCCACGACACGCCGGACGCCCTCCGGCTTGTCCGCCTCCAGCGCAGCGAGCTGTTCGAGCGTGCCGGCCGCCACGATCTGCCCGCCGCCGTTCACGTTGGCGGGCGTCAGACCGAGCTTCGCCAGATGCGGGAGCGTCGTCTCCGGGTCGCCGCCGAGCAGCGCCGACATGCCCGTCTCCGTGACGGCTGCCGCGTCGGCCATGGCCATGCCACGCGTACGGACCAGACCCATCGCGGCGTCGTCCGACACCACGCCGGCCAGCGCGACGGCGGCGATCTCGCCGACGCTGTGCCCGGCGACGGCGCCGACGGCGGACGCCAGGTCACCGGCGGGGAAGAGCTGACGGGCCGACAGCAGCGCGGCGGCCACCAGCAGCGGCTGGGCCACCGCCGTGTCGCGGATCTCGTCCGCGTCGGCCTTCGTTCCGTAGTGCACCAGATCGAGGCCGATGGCGGCCGACCAGTCCCGCAGCCGGTCTTCGGTACCGGGGAGGTCGAGCCAGGGAGTCAGGAAGCCGGGCGTCTGAGCGCCTTGGCCGGGAGCGACGAGTACGAGCACCCTCACACTCTCTCTTGTGGACGGTCGTTGGCGCCCCTGGGGACAGGGACCAAGAACCGTGAAGCTAACTGTAAGAGTCCTACAAAAGCTTAGGACTTCGACTCCAAGGCGGCCAGCCTCCCCAGGATCAGGGCGATTCGCAGCGTGAACGCGGAGCGCACATCGGAGGGTGACCACCCGGTGACGTCAGTCACACGTCGTAGCCGGTAGCGGACGGTGTTGGGGTGGACGAAGAGCATCCTGGCCGCGCCTTCGAGGCTGCTCGCCTGCTCCAGATAGACACTCAGAGTCTCCAGGAGCGCGGAACCCGCTTCCTCCAGCGGTCTGTAGATCTCCTCCACCAATTGGACACGAGCGGCCGGGTCCGACGCGATGGCGCGCTCCGGCAGGAGATCGTCGGCGAGCACCGGGCGGGGGGCGTCCTGCCAGGCGGCGCACGCCTTGAGACCGGCAGCGGCGGCCTGCGCGGACTTCGTCGCTGCCAGCAGATCGGGTACGACGGGTCCCGCGACCACGGGCCCCGCCGCGTACGGGCCGATCAGCGCCTTCGCGACCTGCAGCGGATTGTCGCTGCCGCCCGCGATCACCACGAGCCGGTCCCCGAGCACCCCGGTGAGCACCTGGAGCTTGGCGTGCCTGGCGGCCCGCCTGATCGCCTCGACGGTCAGCTCGCTGTCCCCGTCGGGCGCCGTGCCGAGCAGCACGCAGACATGCTCCGGGGAGTTCCAGCCCAGCGCCGCCGCCCGCGAGACGGCGCCCTCGTCGGCCTCGCCCGACAGCACGGCGTTCACGACCAGGGACTCCAGCCGCGCGTCCCACGCCCCCCGCGCCTCGGCGGCCTGCGCGTAGACCTGGGCCGTCGCGAAGGCGATCTCCCGGGCGTAGACCAGCAGCGCCTCGCGCAGCACGGACTCGTCGCCCGGTGCGGCGACCTCCTCGATGGCGGTCTCCATGACCTGGATCGTGGTCCGCACCATCTCCACGGTCTGCCGCAGCGTGATGGCCCGGGTCAGCTCGCGCGGCGCCGTGCCGAAGACGTCGGTCGAAATGGCCTGCGGCGCCTCCGGATGCCGGAACCACTCGGTGAAGGCGGCGATACCGGCCTGGGCGACGAGACCGATCCACGAGCGGTTCTCCGGCGGCATCGCCCGGTACCACGGCAGCGTCTGGTCCATGAGCGCGATGGCGTTCGCGGCCAGCCGGCCGGAGGACTGCTCGAGGCGGCGCAGCGTCGCGGAGTGCTCATGGGCTTCGTTCGCGGGTTCAGGCACGGGGACAAGACTGCCTTATCAGGGCGAGTACCTGGCCGGGCGGGGCTACGGTAGTCCGGTGATTACTGTGCGGTACGCAGAGGACCGTTATCTCGGAGGCGATGCGGACCGGGGCATCGAGACCCTGCACGCCTTCTCCTTCGGCCGTTTCTACGAGCCGGACAATCTCCGCTTCGGCGCCGTGCTCGCCTGCAACGAGGAATGGCTGGCGCCGGGCGCCGGGTTCGACGAACACCCGCACAGCCACACCGAGATCGTCACCTGGGTCGTCGAAGGGGAGCTGACCCACCGGGACTCGGCGGGCAACGCCACCGTCGTACGGCCGGGCGACGTCCAGCGGCTCAGCTCGGGCGGCGGGGTACGGCATGTCGAACGCAACGACGGCACGGGCCAGTTGGTCTTCGTACAGATGTGGCTCGCCCCGCTGGAGCCGGGCGGCGCACCGGCGTACGAGATCGTGCGCGGCATCGCCGACTCCACGCCGTACGCACTCCCGCAGGCCGGTGCGATGCTCCACGTACGCCGGTTGCAGGAGGGCGAGCGGGCGGCCGTGCCGGACGCCGCGTACGTCTACGTCCATGTCGTGCGCGGCAGTCTGTGGCTGGGCGAGGAGGAGCTGGAATCGGGCGACTCGGCCCGGATCACGGACGCGCGGGGCATCGAGGTGACGGCCGGTGCGGCGGCCGAGGTGCTCGTCTGGGAGATGGCGGGCTGATCGTCGGGTGGGTGGTGCCGGGCCGACTCTCAGGCGCCTGCGGCCAGTTCGGCGAGCACGGCGTCGGTGAACGACGGCCAGGCCTGCACCGCCCACGGCCCGAAGTCCCGGTCGGCCAGCGCCACGCACGCGGCGCCCGCCTCCGGGTCGGCCCACAGGAACGTACCGGACTGGCCGAAGTGCCCGAAGGTGCGCGGCGAGGACGAACTGCCCGTCCAGTGCGGGGACTTGGCGTCCCTGATCTCGAAGCCGAGCCCCCAGTCGTTGTTCTTCTGGTTGCCGTAACCCGGCAGCACCCCGCTGAGCCCGGGGAAGACGACGGTCGTCGCCTCCAGGACCGTACGCGGATCCAGCAGCCGGGGCGTCTGGAGTTCGGCGGCGAAGCGCACCAGGTCGTCGACGGTCGAGACGCCGTCCTTGGCGGGGGAGCCGGCGACGGACGTCGACACCATCCCGAGCGGTTCGAGCACCGCCTGGTGCACATAGTCGGCGAACGGGATCTCGGTCGCCTTGGCGATGTGGTCGCCGAGGACTTCGAAGCCGGCGTTCGAGTAGAGCCTGCGGGTGCCCGGCGTGCTCGTCGCGCGGTGCTCGTCGAAGGCCAGACCGCTGCTGTGCGCGAGCAGATGGCGGACGGTCGACCCCTCGGGCCCCGCCGGTTCGTCCAGCTCGACGGCACCTTCCTCGTAGGCGACCAGCGCGGCGTACGCGGCGAGCGGCTTCGTCACGGAAGCGAGCGGGAACGCCCGCGACGTCGGACCGTGCGTCCCGACGACGGTGCCGTCGGCCCGTACGACGGCCGCCGCCGCGTTCGGCACGGGCCAGTTCTCGATGAGTGCCAGGCTCTCCATGGCCACGAGCCTAAAGGACGCTAGAGCGTCAGCCGCATGGCGGGAGCCGGGGTGCGGGCGAAGCCCAGGGAGGCGTACAGCGGCTCGCCCTCGGGTGAGGCGTGCAGATCGATCCTGCGGACGCCGCGCTCCTCGTACCACCCCAGCAGCGCCCGCATACAGGCACGTGAGTAGCCGCGCCTGCGCATCGCCGGGTCGGTGGCGACGCTGAAGACGTGGCCGGTGGTGCCCGCGGGGTTCTCGGGGCTGCCGAGCCGGTGCTCCACCACCCCGACGGCGCACGCGGCGAGCACCCCTGTACGGTCCGGACCGTCCACGACGAACGCGGCGAGATCCCCGGCCGGGTCGGCCAGTCGCTCGCGCAGCGCCCGGACGGCGGCCGGCTGCCAGCCGGTATCGGTCGAAGGCTTCAGCGAATTCAGCATGATCGTGCGCAGACGTACCAGTTCCCCGGCGTCCGCCGGATCCGCGCGGCGTGCAGCAGTCATGGTCGGCACGCTAGTCGCGCAAGCTTGGAAAGCCGTACCCGATTTCGCTTGCTTGGAGTGCACTCCAAGGATTTAGCGTGGAGGGTATGACGTTGATCGAGAGCAGCCCCGCGCCGACCCAGGACCGGACCGACATCTGCGTATCGGCGCCCCTCGCGCATCCGCGCCCGGACGGCCAGGACCGCTACACGATCAGCGAGGTCGCCGCGATCACCGGACTCACGGCGCACACCCTGCGCTGGTACGAGCGGATCGGGCTGATGCCGCACGTCGACAGGTCCAACACCGGCCAGCGCCGGTTCAGCAACCGTGACCTGGACTGGCTCGCCTTCGTCAGCAAACTCCGGCTGACCGGGATGCCCGTGGCGGACATGGTCCGTTACGCCGAGCTGATCCGGATCGGCGAAGACACCTTCGAGGAGCGGCAGGAACTGCTGGAGCGGACCCGGCGCGACGTACTGCACCGGATCGCCGAGCTGCACGACACCGTCGCCGTGCTCGACCACAAGATCAGTTTTTACGCGGGCGCGCGCACCGCGCCGGAGAGGGTCTGAACCCTGATGAGCGACAACAAGCTCCCCACCGTACGGCTCGGCACCGATGGTCCCGAGGCCGGCATCCAGGGGCTCGGCTGCATGGGCATGAGCCAGTCCTACGGCCCGACCGACGTCGAGGAGGCGCGGGCCACCCTGGAGCGCGCCCTGGAACTGGGTGTGACGCTGTACGACACCGCCGACGCCTACGGCGCGGGCGAGAACGAGAAGTTCATCGCGCCGTTCGTCCAGGCGCACCGCGACGAGATCGTCCTCGCGACGAAGTTCTCGCTGGGCACCGACCCGACCGACCCGACGAAGCGGACCATCCGCAACGACCGGCCATATCTGCGCCAGTGCGTCGAGGGCAGCCTCAAGCGCCTGGGCGTGGAGGCGATCGACCTGTACTACATGCACCGCAGGGACGTGAACGTCCCGATCGAGGACACCGTCGGCGCCATGGCCGAGCTGGTGGCCGAGGGCAAGGTCAAGCACTTGGGGCTGAGCGAGGTCACCGCCTCCGAGCTGCGTACGGCGCAGGCCGTGCACCCGATCGCCGCCCTGCAGTCCGAGTGGTCGCTGTTCAGCCGGGACATCGAGGACAGCGTCATCGGTGCGGCGGTCGACCTCGGCGTCGGGCTCGTGCCGTACTCGCCGCTCGGCCGCGGCTTCCTGACCGGCTCGTTCGTCAGCGCCGACAAGGAGCTGGGGGCCGACGACTTCCGCCGGCAGCAGCCCCGGTTCACCGGGGACAACGCGGCGGCGAACGCCGCGCTGCTGGCGCCGGTGCGCAAGGTCGCCGAGGGGCACAACGCCTCCCTCGGGCAGATCGCGTTGGCCTGGGTGCAGCAGCGGGCCGCGCGGTACGGGCTGGCCGTCGTCCCCATCCCGGGGACGCGTAAGCGCAGCCGGATCGAGGAGAACATCGCCGCCACCCGGATCGTCCTCACGGAGAGCGAGCTGGAGCTGCTGGAGCCGATCGCCGGGCAGGTCGTGGGCGGCCGGTACGCCGACATGGCGTTCACGTCGGCGGGCCGCGAGTAGCGGCCGGTACGGCGAGCCGGCCGGTGAGCGAGGGGGGCGTCCTCATCGGACGTGCCCCTCGGCGATGGCCGCGAAGGCCCTGAGCGACGCGGTGCCCGGCGCCAGATAGCCGGTGTGCCCGTGCGCGTCCGACGCGTCGACCCTGCGGGCGCCGAAGTCCGGGTCCGTCGGGTCGGCGCCGTGGCCGAGCCCGGCCAGTTCGACGTTGGGCACCTTCGAGATCCAGTCGGACGGGTCCTTGGCGGCCCACACCCGGGCGCGGGTGTGCAACTGCGCCTCGTTGTGCGCCCGCATGCCGGGCGAGCCGAACACGACGATGTCGCTGACGCGCACCTCGTGGGCGGCGAGGCCGCAGACGACCGAACCGTAGCTGTGGCAGAACAGCGCGGGTTCCGCCACGCCCGCCGCTTCGAGCCCCCGGGTGAACCGGGTCAGCCGGTCGGCGCCCGCGTCGGCGAGCCGGCCGGTCGCCGCGTCGAGACCCAGCCCCACCGGCGTCGTATAACCGGCCCAGGCGACCACGGCGGTACGGTCTCCCGTCGCGGCCCGCAGCGAGCGCGCCATCCCCGCCAGCGCGCCGTCGCGGTCCTTCGTACGGTCGAAGGTGGACGCGTCGATGTCGGATCCCGGCACCACCACCGACACATGCTGAATCTTCGTCAGGTCGCCGAACACCTCGGCGACTTGACCGCGACCGCGCGGGTCGAAGGCCAGGATCTGTCGGCCCGCAGCGGCCAGGTGCCGGTAGCGCGGGTCGTGACCGGCCCTGATGGCAAGGGCGTTGGCCTCGTAGCGCAGGGCGGGCGGCGCGCCGTCGAGATTGCCGACGACCGACGCGTGCCGCCGTACCAGCTGCTGCCGCTGTGCGGCCGTCAAGTCCGCGAAGAACGCGGCCGTCTGACGGGGCGTCGAGGTGACGGGGTCGGGGAGCGCCCTGCCGAGCGAGGTGTCGGCGCGCCATGAAGCAGTCCCGGGAGGCGGGCCTGTCACCGGGGTCTGCGTGCCGGTGAAGGCCCATCCGGCCGTACCCCCGACCACGATCGCCGTCAGTACGGCGGCGGCCAGTGTCCTCGTGCGACGGCGCATGTCCTGCTCCTTCTTCCGCTGCTCGTCCGTGGCGTGCGGCAGAAAGGTAGGAAGAGGACACCGGCGCGGACATCGCACCGGGGAGCCAACCGCCGGGTGATACCCGGGTAGGGGAGGGTCAGTTCGCGGCGCCGGGGGTGACCAGTCCCGACTCGTAGGCGAACACGACGGCCTGGGCGCGGTCCCGCAGATCCAGCTTGGCCAGGACCCGGCCGACATGGGTCTTCACCGTCTGCTCGGCGACCACCAGATCGGCGGCGATCTCCAGGTTGGAGAGCCCCCTGGCGATCAGCTCCAGCACCTCGGTCTCGCGCGGGGTGAGGCCGTGCAGCCGCAGGGCCGGGTCCTTGCGCTGGACGGGGCGCCGCTGGGTGAAGTCCGCGATCAGCCGCCGGGTCACGGACGGCGCGAGCAGCGCGTCACCGGCCGCCACGACCCGTACGGCGGCGATCAGATCGGCGGGCGGCGCGTCCTTCAGCAGAAAGCCCGAGGCGCCGGCGCGCAGCGCCTCGTAGACGTAGTCGTCCACGTCGAAGGTGGTCAGCATCAGCACCTTCGGCAGATGGACCACCCCGGCCGGCGGGTCCAACAGCTCCCGTGCGGCGGCGAGTCCGTCCAGCTCCGGCATCCGCACGTCCATCAGCACCACGTCCGGGTGGGTGGCACGGCTGACCTCGATGCCGCGCCTGCCGTCCGGCGCCTCGCCCACCACGTCGATGTCGGCCTGCGCCGACAGCAGCGCGGCGAAACCGGCGCGCACCATGGCCTGGTCGTCGACGATGATCACGCGAATGGTCAAAGGGGCTTCCTCAGCTGCGGGGTCCGGACCGGAGTCATGGCCTGCCCAGCCTAGGCAAGGCGCCGCGCCCCCGCCTCATCCGGGAGACCCGGTCCCGCCGTCGTACCCAGGTGCTACGCGTCACGGCGCGTACGCTCCATGGCCACGCTCCACGGCTCGTACGCGTCACAGCTCGGCGAGCAGTTCGGCCTTCTTCGCGCTGAACTCGGCGTCCGTCACGAGCCCCGCCCGGTGCAGCTCGCCCAGATGCCGGATCCGCTCGGCGACAGCGGCGGGGCCGCGCGCGTTGCCCGCCGTCGCGGGGACGGGCACCGGGCTGCGGCCCGCGCCCCGTACGGCGGCCAGTACGGCGGCGGCGAACGGCAGCGACTCGTGGACGGGGCCGTAGCCGAGCCCGAACACCACCGCCGCCGGGTCGTGGTCGGCCTGGCCCGGCCGTTCGGGGTCCGGCGCGTCCGCCTCGCCGTCGCCGCGCCGCAGCAGCCGCAGATGGCCGTCGAAGACCTCGGGGGAGCGCCACTCGACCCCGCGCAGTTCGGCGACGTGGAAACTCTGGTCGCCGGCTTTCCACTTGGCGGACGAGGCGCCCGTCCAGAACCACCGGAAGGTGACCCGGCTGCCGTCGAAGGAGGCCTTGCCGTCGTACGCCTTGAACAGCAGCGGCGCTTCGGGCGCCGTCACCAGATAGCGCTCGGCGGGCTCAGGCTCGTCCGTACCCGGGTCCGCCGACCCGGCGGTCCTGGTGAGCACGGCCCGCAGCTCGTCGGCGTAGTACTCGGCGAGCGTCTCGCGCCCCGCGGGGACCACCAGCCGGTACGGGTCGCAGCTCTCCTTGAGCTGCCCCGCCGCCGCGTCCATCAGCGGGTCGGCGCCCGGCCGTGGCACGGCGTGCAGTACGACGGTTCCGCGTTTGCCCGGGGAGAGGGTGACCGACGACAACGCCTTGTGGGGGATGCGGCGTTCGCGGAGGGTCTGGAGGAGCTTCGGCGTGCGTATCCCTCTTTCGAAGCGGACGAGCACGGAGTCGCCCTCGAACTCCCAGGTGGTATGAATTCCGGCCAGCACATCACCCATGTGGTGCATCTTAGGCGGCGTGCGCCCGCGCGTCTGCTGCCGAAGCAGGAAAATCTACGCGCGTCAGCTCTCTCCCGCACCACGGATTCCACTGCGGCACGCGCTGCCTCCGTGGGCACATGTCACCGCCGCGTACGCGCCGACGCCGATCTCGGCGAAGTTGCCGACGCTCTCCGTACCGGGTTCGAAGTAGCCGCCGTGACCACGCGCGCCGGCCGCCGAGATGACCCGGGCGCCGAAGCCGCGTGCCATCGGGTCGGCGCCGTGGCCGAGCCCGGCGAAGTCCAGGTGCGGCACGTCCTCGATCCAGTCGTCGCTGTCGCGCATGGCCCAGACCCGGGCGTCGGTGTGCAACTGGCGGGCGTCCGCCACCCGCATCCCCGGGCTGCCGGCCACGGCCACGTCGGCGACCCTGGACGGCAGCTGGTCGGCCGCCACGCCGCACACCACGGAGCCGTAGCTGTGGCAGAACAGCGAGACGCTCGACCGGCCAGGCAGCGCGCCGGTGAGCGCCGACAGCCGTACCGCGCCGTTCTCCGCGAGCTTGCCGGTGGCCGCGTCCATGCCGAGCCCGGCGGGCGCGGTGTAGTCGCCCCAGGCGATCACGGCGGTGTGCGTGTCGGGCGCCGCGGCGCGCTCGGCCGCGTACAGCGACTCGGCCATGCCCACGGGCGCCGTGTACTTCTTGTCGTTGAACTTCTCGAACGACAGCAGGTCCGTGTCGACACCGGGGACAACGACCGAGACGCGCCGGGCGCTGTCCAGGTCCCCGAAGACCTCGGCGGCCCGGCCCTTGCCGGAGGGGTCGAAGGCGAGGATCTGCCGCTTGCCGCGCAGCAGCGACTCGTAGCGGCGCATCGTGCGCCCGGCGTCGCTGCGGCCGTCGGCCGACAGCCTCGCGTCGCGCATCCGGCGCGTCTCGATCCTGCGTGCCTGGTCGAGGGCGCGCCGGTTGGCGCGGTAGCGCAGGGTGACGGGAGCGCCGTTGAGATTGCCGACGACCAGCGGGAAGCGGTCGGCGAGTCGTGTCTGTTCGGCGGCGGTCAGGGAGCCGAAGAAGGCCGCGAGGCGCTTCGGCGGGGCGGCGGGGTCGGGCAGCCGCTGGCTGCCGCCGGCCGTCGCCCTGCGCCACGCGGCCAAGGCGGCCTCCAAGGGTTCACCAGGGCCGCGTTGCTGCTGTACAGCGGTCCAGCCGGTCGTTGCCAGCATCACGAACACCACGGCGAGCGCGAGCAGGGTGCGCCACACGGTGAGGGCGGAGGTGGGGCTGAAGGAAGTCACTGACAGACCACCCTAGAAGACACGTGGCACCCCTCACGACAAGGGTGAAGCAGATCACGGCATACGTGGGAATGAACCGACGGTAACGCTACGACGCCTGTCCGCCGCGCATATACGGCTTCGGCCGGGCATGTCCCCACTCGCCGGTGAGCGAGGGGGCCAGCTGGTCCAGATAACCCTCCGTCAGCGCGCGCAGCGCCTCCAGACTCGGATCGCTGCCCTGTCCCCAGAGCCGGCCCGCCAGTCTGAGCACGCCGGTGAAGGCGGCGACGGCGACCCGTGGCCGCGGATCGGTGTCCATGTCGAGACCCGCGCGGTCGGCGACGAGCCGGGCGATCTCGTCCTCCAGCACGCTGGCGCGGCGCAGATGGATGGCGAGCAGCGCGGGCGTCGACTCGATCATCTGGTACGTCCGCATGTACAGCTCGACCGGGACGACGGCCATGATCGCCTCGTCCACGCGGTCCCAGCCGACGGCGACGGCGTTGCGCATCGCCTCGAACGGGCCCTCGTGGGCGGGCCGTTGCCGCAGCGCCGCGACGAACTCCCCCTCGACCGTCGAGACGACGTCGAAGGCGACCTCCTCCTTGCTGGCGAAGTAGCGGAAGAACGTACGCTGCGAGACCTCGACGGCATCGGCGATTTCATCGACCGTTGTCTGTTCGTACCCGCGGGTGGTGAAGAATTCGAGCGCGGCGCGCAGCAGGGCGTCGCGAGTGCGCTGCTTCTTGCGGGCGCGCAGCCCTACAGGCTGCCCGACAGTCACTACCTGAGCCTCATTCCGGTCTGCTTTTCCCCTGATCAGCGTACCTGTGCGTGACATGTGAGCTACATGACAGTTACCGGCTTGTGAATTGGTTTGTCAACTGTCAGTGGCTGACACTAACTTGTCGGTATGACTAGTCAGACCACCGTCGAACAGGCGCCACAGTCCCCGGAATCCCCGGCTTCGGCGCCTTCCAAGGGACTGCGCGGCCACCCCTGGCTGACGCTCTTCTCCGTGGCCATCGGCGTCATGATGGTGGCGCTCGACGGCACCATCGTCGCGATCGCGAACCCAGCCATCCAGAAGGACCTCGGCGCGTCCTTCGCGGATGTCCAATGGATCACCAACGGATACTTCCTCGCACTCGCGGTGGCGCTGATCACCGCGGGCAAGCTCGGTGACCGCTTCGGCCACCGCCAGACCTTCCTCATCGGCGTCACCGGCTTCGCCGCCGCCTCCGGGGCCATCGGCCTCTCCCACAGCATCACCCTGGTGATTGTCTTCCGCGTCTTCCAGGGCCTCTTCGGCGCGCTGCTGATGCCGGCGGCGCTCGGCCTGCTGCGTGCCACCTTCCCGGCCGAGAAGCTCAACATGGCCATCGGCATCTGGGGCATGGTCATCGGCGTGTCCACCGCCGCCGGGCCGCTGCTCGGCGGGCTGCTGGTCGAGCACGTCAGCTGGCAGTCCGTGTTCTTCATCAACGTCCCGGTCGGCGCGCTCGCGCTGGTGCTCGGTCTGCTGATCCTCAAGGACCACCGCGCGGAGAACGCTCCGAAGTCCTTCGACATCCTCGGCATCGCGCTGCTCTCCGTCGCCATGTTCTGTCTCGTCTGGGCCATCATCAAGGCCCCGACCTGGGGTTGGGGTGACCTGCTGACCTGGACGTTCATCGTCGTCTCGCTGGTCTGCTTCGGACTCTTCGCCTTCTGGGAGACCAGGGTCAAGGAACCCCTCATCCCGCTGGCGCTCTTCCGTTCCGTACCGCTGTCGGCCGGTGTCGTGCTGATGGTGCTGATGGCCGTCGCCTTCCTCGGCGGGCTCTTCTTCGTGACGTTCTACCTGCAGAACGTGCACGGTATGAAGGCGGTCGACGCGGGTCTCCATCTGCTGCCGCTCACCGGCATGATGATCGTCGCCTCGCCGCTCGCCGGCATGGTGATCACGAAGGTGGGCCCGCGGATACCCCTGGCGGGCGGCATGATCTTCACCGCCGTCGCCATGTTCGGCATGTCGACGCTGAAGGTCGACACGGGCACGGTCGAGATGTCGATCTGGTTCGCGCTGCTCGGCCTCGGCCTCGCCCCCGTCATGGTCGGCGCGACCGAAGTCATCGTCGGCAACGCCCCGATGGAGCTGTCCGGCGTCGCGGGCGGTCTGCAGCAGTCCGCCATGCAGATCGGCGGCAGCCTCGGCACCGCGGTGCTCGGCGCCGTGATGGCGTCGCGGGTCTCCAGCGAACTGCCGGGCAACTGGGCCAAGGCGGGCCTTCCCCCGCTCAACGGCGCGCAGTCGGGCCAGGCGGCCGAGGCCGTCCAGGTCGGTATCGCCCCGGTGCAGAAGGGCATGCCGGCCGAGGTCGCCGCGAAGATCACGTCCGTCGCGCACGACACCTTCATGTCGGGCATGGGTCTGGCCTGCCTCGTCGCCGGCATCGTGGCGACCGTCGCGGTCTTTGTCGCGCTGCTGACGAAGCGCGGCGAGAACGCGGACGCCGCGGGCGGAGCGGCGCACATCTGACGTCAACCCGGAGCTGACCCGACGTCAATTCCTCACATACGACAGCCCTGCCGGAACGTTCCGGCAGGGCTGTCGCCTATCCGGGTGGGCATCCCCGGTGGATCTTCCGCAGCCGGTCCGTCGCAGGTCAGAGTGGTGGCAACGAAAACCTGACCGATTCACGGGGGCCGATTCCTATGCGTACGACCATCACCACCACCCTCGGCGCGCTCGCCGTCGCCTTCGCCCTCGCGGCAGCCGGACTGCTGCCGCAGACGGCGGCCACGGCCGTGGCCGCCGCACCTCCCCGGCTCGGGGCGTGCGCACCGGGCGAGCTGTGCCTCTGGGACCAGGGCGACTTCACCGGCGTCCGGCGGACCCATGAACTGGCCGACACCGGCATCGAGAGCTGCGTACCCCTGCCGCCGGGCACCTCGGCGCAGTCCCTGGTCAACCGCACCGGACGGCCCGTCACCACCTACCAGTCGGCGGAGTGCGCGGAGACCGGCGAGTTCGAGACGTACCCCGGCGGCGGCACCTGGGTCCCGCACTCGCCGTACCGGGTCCGGGCCTTCAAGGTCTGGGAGAGCTGAAGCGGGGTAGTCGGGGTGCGGAAGGCCCGTACGCGCAGAGCCCCCCGCTCACGCGGCCGGAAGCGGTCGCGGGCCGGGCAGGACCGCGCGCGACGCCGGAGAGAGTCCGTTCCGGCGACGGGCCTGAGCAAGGGTGATGCGGAGAAGGGCGGCGGAGCCCCCTCGGGGTTCCGCCGCCCTCCGTCACTCCGGTGACCTGCGCGCTGTTACGCGTCGCCGCCCGCGGCGCCCGGGTGGGCCGCCGACACGTCGAGCAGCTGGTAGCGGTCCAGCGCCTGCTTCAGTGCCGACCGGTCGATCTTGCCTTCCTTCGCCAGCTCCGTGAGCACACCGAGGACGATCGACTGCGCGTCGATGTGGAAGAAGCGCCGCGCGGCACCCCGGGTGTCGGCGAAGCCGAACCCGTCGGCGCCCAGCGACTGGTAAGGACCCGGCACCCAGCGGGCGATCTGGTCCGGCACCGAACGCATCCAGTCGGAGACCGCGACGAACGGGCCCTCGGCGCCCGACAGCTTCCGCGTCACGTACGGGACGCGCTGCTCCTCCTCCGGGTGGAGCAGGTTGTGCCGCTCCACCTCGACGGCCTCGCGGCGCAGCTCGTTCCAGGACGTCGCCGACCAGACGTCGGCCTTGACGTTCCAGTCCTCGGCGAGGATCCGCTGGGCCTCGATCGCCCACGGCACCGCGACGCCCGACGCCATGATCTGCGCCGGGATGGAGCCGCCGGCCGCGCCGCTGAGCCGGTGGATGCCCTTGACGATGCCCTCGGCGTCCACGTCGGCGGGCTCGGCCGGGTGCTGGATCGGCTCGTTGTAGACCGTCAGGTAGTAGAAGATGTTCTCGCTGTCCGGACCGTAGGCGTCGGGGCCGTACATCCGGCGCAGCCCGTCCTTGACGATGTACGCGATCTCGTACCCGTAGGCCGGGTCGTAGGCGACGCACGCCGGGTTGGTCGACGCCAGCAGCTGCGAGTGGCCGTCCGCGTGCTGCAGGCCCTCACCGGTCAGCGTGGTCCGTCCCGCCGTCGCGCCCAGGACGAAGCCGCGCGACAGCTGGTCCGCCATCTGCCAGAACTGGTCGCCGGTGCGCTGGAAACCGAACATCGAGTAGAAGACGTACACCGGGATCAGCGGCTCGCCGTGCGTGGCGTACGCGGAACCCGCTGCCACCAGCGAAGCCGTACAGCCGGCCTCCGAGATGCCGTCGTGCAGCATCTGGCCCGTCGGCGACTCCTTGTACGACAGCAGCAGCTCGCGGTCGACCGACTCGTACTGCTGGCCCAGCGGGTTGTAGATCTTGGCGCTCGGGAAGAACGAGTCCATGCCGAACGTGCGGTACTCGTCGGGGGCGATCAGCACGAACCGCTTGCCGATCTCCTTGTCCCGCATGAGGTCCTTGAGCAGCCGGACGAAGGCCATGGTCGTCGCGATCGACTGCTGGCCCGAGCCCTTCTTCACCGCCGCGTAGGTCTTGTCCGCCGGCAGGGCCAGCGGCTTCGCCCGTACGACACGCGTCGGTACGTACCCGCCGAGGGACTTGCGGCGGTCGTGCATGTACTGGATCTCTTCCGAGTCCCGGCCCGGGTGGTAGTACGGCGGCGCGCCGCCCTCCAGCTCCTTGTCGGCGATCGGCAGGTGCAGCCGGTCACGGAAGCGCTTGAGGTCGTCGGCCGTGAGCTTCTTCATCTGGTGGGTCGCGTTACGGCCCTCGAAGTTCGGCCCGAGCGTCCAGCCCTTGACGGTCTGCGCCAGGATCACCGTCGGCTGGCCCTTGTGGGCCTTGGCCGCCGCGTACGCCGCGTAGACCTTCTGGTGGTCGTGACCGCCGCGGCCCAGGTGCAGGATCTGCTCGTCGGTCATGTTCTCGACCATGGCGCGCAGCCGCTGGTCGTCGCCGAAGAAGTGGTCGCGGATGTAGGCGCCGGTCTCCGTCGCGTACGTCTGGAACTGGCCGTCCGGCGTGGTGTTCAGCCGGTTGACCAGGACGCCGTCCCTGTCCTGCGCGAGCAGCGGGTCCCAGGAGCGGTCCCAGACGAGCTTGATCACGTTCCAGCCGGCGCCGCGGAACTGCGACTCCAGCTCCTGGATGATCTTGCCGTTGCCGCGCACCGGGCCGTCGAGGCGCTGCAGGTTGCAGTTCACCACGAAGGTCAGGTTGTCCAGGCCCTCACGGGCCGCGATGGAGAGCTGGCCGAGCGACTCGGGTTCGTCCATCTCGCCGTCGCCCAGATAGGCCCACACGTGCGAGTCGGAGGTGTCGGCGATGCCGCGCGCCTCCATGTAGCGGTTCATCCGGGCCTGGTAGATCGCGCCGAGCGGGCCGAGGCCCATCGACACGGTCGGGAACTCCCAGAAGTCCGGCATCGAGCGCGGATGCGGGTAGCTGGACAGCCCGTAGGGCGCCTTGGACTTCTCCTGGCGGAAGCCGTCCAGCTGGGCCTCGCTGAGCCGGTCCAGCAGGAAGGCGCGGGCGTAGATGCCGGGGGAGGCATGGCCCTGGAAGAAGATCTGGTCGCCCCCCTTGCCGTCGTCCTTGCCCCGGAAGAAGTGGTTGAAGCCCACGTCGTAGAGGGAGGCGGACGAGGCGAAGGTGGCGATGTGGCCGCCCACGCCGATGCCCGGCCGCTGTGCGCGGGACACCATCACCGCGGCGTTCCACCGGGTGGCGTTCAGGACCTTGCGCTCGACCTCCTCGTTACCGGGGAAGAACGGCTCGTCCTTGGTGGCGATGGTGTTGACGTAGTCCGTACTGCGCATCTCGGGCACAGCCACACGCTTCTCGCGCGCCCGCTCGATCAGTCGGAGCATCAGGTAGCGGGCGCGCTCGCGCCCCCGCTCGTCGACAGCGGCGTCGAGCGAGTCGAGCCACTCCTGGGTCTCTTCGGGATCAAAGTCCGGGACCTGGCTGGGAAGGCCGCCAATGATGATCGGGTTGCGATCGGATCCGGAAGCCACGCTGTTCCTTCGCTGTTTGGTCGTGTCGTGCCGCTGCACGCGATCGATGCAGTGCACGCCGTCGGGATACTGCTTCTTCGCGGGATCGGCACGTACGCCGCCTCCATCGTGTACTGCGACCGACGGAAACGTCATCTCTACCGAGGGGTAACCCGCACTCTCCGGAAAAACGCACCCCGAGCCCGGACCCCGCTGAGGTCAAATCGCAACCTTACGCCCACCCCGTCCACGCGTTTCGTTCGACAGTTCGGGCTCGAATGGCGTAGCGATGCGGCATAGCATGGCAAAAATGGAGGAACGGAGTGACACACGCCCAGGGAGGGGATGCCGAAGTGCCCGCAGATGCTATGAAGCGGCCCGGAACGTCACCGTTTAGGCGGTCTCGGCCGTCGGGTACTTGCGCGATCCGTCCCGCCCGTGTGGACTACGGCCAATGCCCCGCGTACGCGCGCGGCTGAAGCATTTCCCGAAACATGATCAGGAGGCAATCCGTGAGCGCGACCGCGGACCACGCGGAGGAACGGACCAACCAGGCGGCACGGCTGGGGTTCGAGCCCGGACAGGTGGTCCAGGAGATCGGCTACGACGACGACGTCGAGCAGGAACTCCGTGAGTCCATCGAGGCTGTCATCGGCCAAGAGCTTGTCGACGAGGAATACGAGGACGTGGCCGACGCCGTCCTGCTGTGGTTCCGCGACGAGGACGGCGACCTTACGGACGCGCTGGTGGACGCCATCGGTCTGATCGACGAAGGCGGGGTGGTCTGGCTGCTGACACCCAAGACCGGCCGTGACGGCTACGTCGAACCGAGCGACATCAACGAGGCCGCACAGACGTCAGGGCTGTCGCAGACCAAGAGCGTCAACGCCGGCAAGGACTGGACCGGCAGCCGGCTCGTCACCCCCAAGGCGGCGAAGTCCAAGCGCTGACACCGAGCGCCGCGTCCGAGCGCGCAAGCCTCAGCAGCCAGTAGCAAGCAGCCTTGAGCGGGCCCTCGCCGACACCGGTCGGCGGGGGCCCCTCGCATGCCGGTGCGTAGGGTGGGCGTCATCTGTCGAGCCCCGGGAGGGCGCAGGGCCTTCTCCGTGGCGCCTTCCCGCCGGGCACTGCGAAAGGACGAGCATCCATGGCGATCGAGACCGGTGCACTCGCTCCGGACTTCGAACTGAAGGACAACCACGGCAGGAGCGTCCGGCTCGCCGACTTCCGTGGCGCCGACGGCAAGAACGTGGTCCTCGTCTTCTATCCGTTCGCCTTCACCAGCACCTGCGCGGGCGAGCTCCAGGCCCTCAACGCGCGCTTCGACACCTTCGTCAACGAGGACACCCAGCTGCTGGCCGTCTCCAACGACTCCGTCGCCAGCCAGCGCGTCTTCTCCGACCAGGAGGGCCTGGAGTATCCGCTGCTCTCCGACTTCTGGCCGCACGGAGCCGTGTCGCGCGCCTACGGCGTCTTCGACGAGGAAAAGGGGTGCGCCGTGCGCGGCACCTTCATCATGGACAAGGAGGGCGTCGTGCGCTGGAGCGTCGTCAACGCCATCCCGGACGCCAGGGATGTCGACGCGTACGCCAAGGTGCTCGAAACCCTCTGAACGCCGGACGCACTCCGACTGAGCCGTACCCACCGAAATCGCACAACGGCCGGGAACCGGTCACTAGGATCCAGTCGTTGATCCGATGCCAACGTATGTCCCGAAACCTAAGGAGGACTCGTGGGAGTCAGCCTCAGCAAGGGCGGAAACGTCTCGCTGACCAAAGCCGCGCCCAACCTGACCGCGGTCACCGTGGGTCTGGGCTGGGACGCGCGCTCCACCACAGGAGCCGACTTCGACCTCGACGCCAGCGCACTGCTGACGAACACCGAGGGCAAGGTGGCCACGGACGGCAACTTTGTCTTCTTCAACAACCTGAAGAGCCCCGACGGATCCGTCGAGCACACCGGTGACAACCTCACCGGTGAGGGCGAGGGCGACGACGAGGTCATCAAGGTCAACCTCGCCGCCGTACCGGCCGACGTCGACAAGGTCGTCTTCCCCGTCTCGATCTACGAGGCGGAGAGCCGCCAGCAGTCCTTCGGCCAGGTGCGGAACGCGTACATCCGCGTGCTCAACCAGGCCGACAACAACGAGCTGGCGCGGTACGACCTGACCGAGGACGCCTCGACGGAGACCGCCATGGTCTTCGGCGAGCTGTACCGCAACGGCGCCGAGTGGAAGTTCCGCGCCATCGGCCAGGGCTACGCCTCGGGTCTGCGCGGTATCGCGCAGGACTTCGGCGTCAACGTCTGAGCCGTCTCGTCACTCTGAGCCGTCCCGCATCTCCCGTCCGGCGCCGCACTCAACAGTGCGGCGCCGGACGCGATAGCACCGTACGGACGGCATGAACAGAGCGCGACTGGGCATGACGACAGGCGCGTCGTGCCTGGGCATCAGCGCATCATTTTCACCTAGGGGAGGACACACGATCATGGGCGTCACACTCGCCAAGGGAGGCAATGTCTCCCTCTCCAAAGCCGCACCGAATCTCACCCAGGTGCTGGTCGGGCTCGGCTGGGACGCACGGTCCACGACGGGGGCGGACTTCGACCTCGACGCCAGCGCGCTGCTCTGCCAGAACGGCAGGGTGCTGGGCGACGAGTACTTCATTTTTTACAACAACCTCACCAGCCCCGAAGGTTCCGTCGAGCACACCGGCGACAATCTGACGGGCGAGGGCGAAGGCGACGACGAGTCCCTGATCGTCGACCTCACCAAGGTGCCCGAGCACTGCGACAAGATCGTATTCCCGGTGTCCATCCATGACGCCGACAACCGGGGCCAGACGTTCGGCCAGGTCAGCAACGCCTTCATCCGGGTCGCGAACCAGGCCGACGGCCAGGAGCTGGCGCGTTACGACCTCACGGAAGACGCCTCGACGGAGACGGCGATGATCTTCGGCGAGCTGTACCGGTACAACGGCGAGTGGAAGTTCCGGGCCGTAGGACAGGGGTACGCGTCCGGACTTCGCGGGATCGCTCTAGACTTCGGGGTCAACGTTTCGTAAAGCAGTGCTCTACACGGGGGAAAAACCCGTATTCACCAGATGGGGTAGCCAGTGATCCTGAAAACCTTCGGCTGGTCGTTCGCCATCACGGCGATCGGCCTAGCCTTCGCGGCCTGGCAGTGGGGGTGGGAGGCGTTCGGGGTCGTACTGATCCTGTCGATCCTTGAGATCTCGCTGTCGTTCGACAACGCGGTCGTCAACGCCGGGGTCCTGAAGAAGATGAATGCCTTCTGGCAGAAGATCTTCCTCACCGTCGGCGTCCTCATCGCGGTGTTCGGTATGCGGCTGGTCTTCCCGGTCGTCATCGTCGCCATCAGCGCCAAGGTCGGTCCTATCGAGGCCGTGAAACTCGCGGTCAACCAGCCCGACCGGTACGAGCACCTGGTGACCGACGCCCACCCGGCGATCGCCGCCTTCGGTGGCATGTTCCTGCTGATGATCTTCCTCGACTTCATCTTCGAGGACCGGGACATCAAGTGGCTGCAGTGGCTGGAGCGCCCGCTGGCCAAGCTCGGCAAGATCGACATGCTGTCGGTCTGCGTCGCGCTGATCGTCCTGCTCGTCACCGCGCTCACCTTCGCCACGCACGCCCACACCAGCACGGGCACGGCGGACAAGTCGTCGACCGTGCTGCTCGCCGGGGTCGCGGGTCTGATCACGTATCTCGTCGTCGGCGGTCTCTCCGGGCACTTCGAGAACAGCCTCGAAGAGGCCGAGGAGCGCGAGGAGGAGGAACAGCAGGCCGCGAAGGCCGAGGGCAGGCCCGTCTCCATGGTCGGCCTCGCCGGCAAGGCGGCGTTCTTCATGTTCCTGTACCTCGAAGTCCTGGACGCCTCGTTCTCCTTCGACGGGGTCATCGGCGCCTTCGCCATCACGAACCACATCTTCTGGATGACGCTCGGCCTCGGTATCGGCGCCATGTACGTCAGGTCCCTGACCGTCTATCTCGTGCGCCAGGGCACCCTCGACGACTACGTCTACCTGGAGCACGGCGCGCACTACGCCATCGGTGCGCTGGCCGTGATCCTGCTCGTCACCATCCAGCACCAGATCAACGAGATCATCACGGGGCTGGTGGGCGTCATCCTCATCGCGGCCTCGTTCTGGTCCTCGGTACGCCGAAACAAGGCGCTGGAGGCGCAGGGCGGGGACGGCGAAGGGAAGGACTCGGAGGACAAGGCGTCACTGCCCGTCTGACCCGTTCCCGCAGGGGCGGACGCGGACGACTGCGCATGGTTGTGCACGAGTACGCATGGGTGCGCCGGGGCAGTGACTCCGGGCGCCCTGCCTCGCGGGTGGTGGACGTGGCGTTGTGGGGGGCACGCTCTGGACGGGGCAGCCGAAGGCGGAAGCCTGTTGGCTGCCCCGTTGTTCCGTGTGATGTCGCGTGGGAGACGAGAGAGGCGGGGCGGGCATGGCCTTCTGGGACAACCTGTGGCAGGGAGGGAAGGCGGCGCAGTTCGACTCGGGCAGCGCTGCCACCAACTCCATCGAGCTGACCAAGCGTCATCCGTCGGTCTCGCTCTCCAAGCAGGGGGCGGCCAACGGCAATCTGCGGGTGAATCTGTCCTGGCGGATGCGGACGTCGGACATCGAGGGCAGGTCCAAGCAGAGCGGCCGGCTGCTGCGGCACCCGTTCAAGCTCTTCCAGCCGGACGTGGTGCAGGCGCACACCCAGGGCGTGGTCAACGTCGACCTGGACCTCGGCTGCATGTACGAGATGACCGACGGCAGCAAGGGCGTGGTGCAGCCGCTGGGCGGCTTCTTCGGCGACCTGAACGGGGCGCCGTACATCAAGCTCAGCGGTGACGACCGGTTCGGCGCCCCGTCGGGGGAGACGGTCTTCGTCAACCTCGACCATGCCGACGAGATCAAGCGGCTGCTGTTCTTCGTCTACATATACGACCAGACGCCGGCCTTCGACCGCACGCACGCCAAGGTCACGCTGTACCCGAGCAACGGGCCGCGCGTCGAGATCGAACTGGACGAGCGGGCGCCGCAGGCCAGGTCGTGCGCGGTGTTCTCGCTGGAGAAGGTCAAGGGCGAGCTGACCGTGCACCGCGAGGTGAAGTTCGTCTACGGCTTCCAGGCGGAGCTGGACCGGCTGTACGGCTGGGGGCTCCAATGGGGTCGCGGCTACAAGACGAAGGCGTGAGGCGCCTTTCCGCCTACGGCCGGACGAACTGCGGGCCCATCGGCGGCAGCCGGAAGTTCGGGTCAGGGGCGGGAGCGGCGGCCGCGGCCGGCTGCGGATAGCCGTACGCCGGCTGGGGCGACGACGCGGGCTGCGGGTAGCCGTAGCCCGGCTGCGGCGCCGGTGACTGCGGATACCCGTAGGCGGGCGGCTGCGCGGGGACCGGGGGCAGCACGGGCGGATGGGGCGGCAGCGGGGGGTGCTGGGGCGTGGTCGCGGCCGAGGGGCCGGCGGACGTGTCGGTGCCGTTGGGCGCGAAGCCGCCGTTCCCGTTGGCCGTGGAGCTGCCGGTCCCGGGAGTTCCCGCGTCCGTGGCGTGCTCCGGGTCCACGCCCTCCGTCTCGTCCACGGAAATGCCGAAGGCCGTGGCGAGCCCCACCAGCCCGGTGGGGTAGCCCTGGCCGACCGCGCGGAACTTCCAGCCGTCCCCGCGCCGGTACAGCTCCCCGCAGATGATCGCGGTCTCCTCGCCCGTCTCGGGCAGTACGTCGAAGACCACCAGCGGCTCGGCGTCGGCCGCCGTCGCGTCGTACAGCAGTATCCGCAGGTCACCGACGTTCCGGAAGGTGGCACCGTCCGAGGAGGCGGCCAGTACGACCTGGTCGACGGAGGCGTCGAGGGTGCCGAGGTCCGCCTCGACGGAATCGGTGTACCCGTCGGCGAGCTGCTTCTTGGAGAGCCGCCTGACCAGGCCCGACGGATGGCGCGGCTGGTTGTAGAAGACGAAGTCCTCGTCGGAGCGCACGCGCCCGTCCTGGCCGAGCAGCAGGGCTGACGCGTCCACGTCCGGTACCCCGGCCCCGGGGGACCAGCGCAGCACGGCCCGTACCGCCGTGGCGTCGAGCGAGACGTTGGAGCCCTTCACCATCGCGTGCGTCATGCGGGCCATCCTGCCTTCCAGCTGCCGGTCCCGACAACGTGGGTATCAGTCGTCACGTGCATGACATAGGCGCGAAGCGGACGAGTTACCAGAATTTCATGCGAGCAGGGAACCGTTGACAGGTGTCCATACGTACTATTACCGGCCACATGACCCAATGGCCAACAGCGGGCGACACCGGCAGTACGGGGGCATTTCATGCGTCATTTCGGGCATATATCGCCTCGCAGCCGGGAGATCCTGTTCCACCAGGAACCGGCTGAGTTCACCGCTGGCGCCCCGAGCCGCATCCTTTCGGCCGCTCTCGGCGCCACGCTGTACAGCCCGGCGACCCGGCCGCAGCTCGCGGACGACGTGGTCAAGCAGGCCGGCGCGGGAGTCGTCTCCATGGTCCTGTGCCTGGAGGACTCCATCAACGACTCCGAGGTCGAGGAGGCCGAGGCCAATCTGGTCCGGCAGTTCGCCGACCTCGACGCGCGCGACGGCGAGCTGCCGCTGCTCTTCATCCGGGTCAGGGAGGCCGGCCAGATCCCCGATCTCGTACGGCGGATCGGCCCCGCCGTACGCCTGCTGTCCGGATTTGTGCTCCCGAAGTTCACCGCTGAGCGCGGCATACCGTTCCTGGAAGCCGTCGTGGAGGCGGAGAGCACCTGCGGCCACCGGCTGTTCGCCATGCCCGTCCTGGAATCGCCTGCCCTGCTGCATCTGGAGAGCAGGGCAGAGACGCTCGCCGGGATCGCTTCGGCCGTCGACAAGTACCGCGACCGCGTGCTCGCGCTGCGCCTCGGCGTCACCGACTTCTGCTCCGCCTACGGGCTGCGCAGGGCGCCCGACATGACCGCGTACGACGTGCAGATCGTCGCCGGGATCATCGCCGACGTGGTGAACGTACTGGGCAGGGCCGACGGCACGGGCTTCACCGTCACCGGACCCGTCTGGGAGTACTTCCGGCTCCAGGAGCGGATGTTCAAGCCGCAGCTGCGCAGCAGCCCGTTCCGCGCGGGACGGGCCGAGGAGCTGCGCACGGCCCTGATCGAGCACGATCTCGACGGGCTGCTGCGCGAGATCGAGCTGGACCGGGCCAACGGCCTGCAGGGCAAGACCTGTATCCACCCCTCGCACGTCATGCCCGTGCACGCGCTGTCGGTCGTCAGCCACGAGGAGTTCAGCGACGCCCAGGACATCCTGCGCCCGGAGCGGACCGGCGGGGGCGTGCTGCGGTCGTCGTACACGAACAAGATGAACGAGGTGAAACCGCACCGCGCCTGGGCCGAGCGCACGCTGCTGCGCGCCGAGGTGTTCGGGGTCGCCCGCGAGGACATCGGCTTCGTGGAGCTGCTCGCCGCCGGACTGGCCCCGTGACGGCGGAGCGCGCGAAGATAGAGGTCAGGGTCGTCACGACCGACACGGGTGACAGCTCCGAGCGCTCCCGGGGCTTCAAGGGCCCCGAGGGCTCCCTGGGTTCCCAGGGCTCCCAGGGCTCCGACAGGAAAGAGACGGCCGGCATGGTGTGGTCGGGATCGTGGGTCGCCGAGCGGCTCGGCGTACGGCTCGACGGCGACCAGCGGCTGCGGGAACTGCTGGGCATGGCCCTGCGCCGCAACCCCAAACGGGCCCATCTGCTGGTCTCCAACGTGCTGGGCAAGCATGTGCCGCAGAGCCCCGCGCTCATACACGGCACGGGAGTGGAGCTGGGCGAGCGCGTACGGGAGCTGCTGGGCGCCGATGTGCGCCGGGCGGTGATCCTCGGGTACGCCGAGACCGCGACGGGGCTCGGCCACTCCGTCGCCGACGGGGTGCGCGAAGCGCCGTACCTGCACTCCACGCGCCGCCCGGTGGCGGGCGTCGCGCGGGGGGGCGGCTTCGAGGAGGCGCATTCGCACGCCACCTCCCATCTGCTGCTGCCCGAGGATCCCGCGCTGCTCGCGGGCGACGGGCCGCTGGTGCTCGTGGACGACGAGTTCTCCACGGGGAACACCGTCCTGAACACGATCCGCGCGCTGCACGCCCGCTACCCGCGCACCTGGTACGTCGTCGTGGCGCTCGTCGACATGCGCTCGGCGGCGGACCAGGGGCGGCTGGCGGCGTTCGCCGAGGAGATCGGGGCGCGCGTCGACCTCGTCACGCTGGCGGCGGGCACGGTCGAGCTGCCGGACGGGGTCCTGGAGAAGGGCCAGGCGCTGGTGGCGGCGCATGAGGCGGCGCCGGACGGCGCGGGTGGCCCGGGGAGCGGGAGCCGGGCGGCCCCGGTGACGGTCGAGCTGGACTGGCCGGCCGGGGTCCCGGACGGTGGCCGGCACGGCTTCACCCATGACCACAGGACCCGGCTGGAGGCCGCCCTGCCCGCCATGGCGGACGCTGTCGCCGCCGAGCTGGGCGGTGCGCGGCGGATCCTCGTCCTGGGCTTCGAGGAGCTGATGTACGCGCCGCTGCGGCTGGCCGAGCAGCTGGAGCGCACGGTGGGCGCGGGCGGGGGCGCGGGCGCTGATGTGCGGTTCTCGACGACGACCCGCTCGCCGGTGCTCGCCGTGGACGACCCCGGTTACGCGATACGCAGCCGTCTCGTCTTCCCCGCGCACGACACGGCGGCCTACCCGGACGGCGACGGATCCACCGGCGAGCGGTACGCCTACAACGTCGCGGGCGGCGGCTTCGACGCCGTGGTCGCGGTCGTCGACTCGCTGGCCGACTCGCCCGAACTGCACGCCCCTGACGGCCTGTTGGCGCAACTCGCGGCCCACGTCCCGCGCGTCGTACTGGCCGTCGTCCCCTCGTACGTCCCGGAACCGTCGCACGTCCCCGAGCCTCAGCTCGTCCCAGAACCGTCGTACGTCCCCGAACGGCAGGACCCCGTCATGCTTCCCGAGCCCCTTCGCGGCCCCGCCTTCTCCTCCTACGCCGCCGACGAGGTCGGCTGGCTGCTCCAGGACCTCTCGGCCGTGGAGCTTGAGGCGCCGACCGAGGAGCGCGAGGAGGCGATCCAGAGCGGCGGCGCGCACTACGCCGAGTCCCTGCCCGTCGAGTACCAGCCCGACGAGCGCTACCAGCAGCTGTTCATGGCGGCGCTCGACACCTCGGCGGCCCGGATCGCGCGGGCGGTCGGCACGGTCACCGAGACGGTCCTCGCCGAGCGCTCGCCGCGCCCCGTCCTGGTCTCCCTGGCGCGGGCCGGTACCCCCGTCGGTGTCCTGATGCGGCGCTGGGCCCAGCAGCGGCACGGCCTCGACCTGCCGCACTACGCGATCTCCATCGTGCGCGGCCGCGGCATCGACACCAACGCGATCCGCTGGCTGGCCGAGCACCACGACCCCGCCGATGTCGTCTTCGTGGACGGCTGGACGGGCAAGGGCGCCATCACCCGCGAACTGGCCGACGCCCTGGCCCCGTTCGCCGGCTTCAACCCGGACATCGCCGTCCTGGCCGACCCGGGCGGCTGTGTGCGGACCTACGGCACCCGTGAGGACTTCCTCATCCCGTCCGCCTGCCTCAACTCGACGGTCTCCGGGCTCATTTCACGTACGGTCCTGCGCTCCGACCTGGTCGGTCCGCACGACTTCCACGGCGCAAAGTACTATCGCGAACTCGCCGGAGCCGATGTCTCGGCCCACTTCCTCGACACCGTCGCCGGCCGCTTCGAGGACGTGACCGACGCGGTGGACACCGAGGTCAAGGAACTGCTCGCCGCCGACCGCGCACCGACGTGGGAGGGCTGGGCGGCGGTGGAGCGGATCAGCGAGGCGTACGGGATCCACGACGTGAACCTCGTCAAGCCGGGGGTCGGTGAGACGACCCGGGTCCTGCTGCGCCGGGTGCCCTGGAAGATCCTCGCGCAGCGCGGCGCCGGCTCCGACCTCGACCATGTGCGGCTGCTCGCGGAACAGCGCGGCGTGCCGGTCGAGGAGGTCGACGGACTCCCGTACAGCTGCGTCGGCTTGATCCACCCGCAGTACACGCGCGGCGCGACCGGCGCTGACGGCAAGGCGGTGGCGGGCCAGTGAGCGCCACCGTCCCGCAACGCACCCCGCAGCTCGCCGAGCCGGCAACCACGCCGTCCGCCACGTCGCGCGTGCTGGTCGCCAGCGACCTCGACCGCACCCTCATCTACTCGGCGGCGGCCCTCCAACTGCCCATGCCCGACGCCGAAGCGCCCCGGCTGCTCTGCGTCGAGGTGTACGAGGGCAGACCGCTCTCGTATTTGACGGAGACCGCCGCGGGGCTGCTGGACTCCCTCGCCCGCGCCACCGTGTTCGTACCGACGACGACCCGCACCCGCGAGCAGTACGGGCGTATCCATCTGCCGTGCCCGCAGCCGAAGTTCGCGATCTGCGCCAACGGCGGCCATCTGCTGGTCGACGGGGTCTCCGACCCCGACTGGCAGCGGCAGGTGGCCGCCAGGCTCGCCGACGAGTGCGCGCCGCTCGCGGAGGTACGCGCCCATCTGCTCGCCGCGGCCGACCCGGGCTGGCTGCTCAAGGAGCGGATCGCGGAAGACCTGTTCGCGTATCTGGTCGTCGACCGGGCGTTGTTGCCCGACGGCTGGGTGAAGGAGCTGGCTGACTGGGCCGACGGCCGCGGCTGGACCGTCTCCCTCCAGGGCCGCAAGATCTACGCGGTGCCCCGGCCGCTCACCAAGAGCGCGGCGATGCGCGAGGTGGCGCGCCGTTCAGGCGCCGAACTGACCCTGGCCGCAGGGGACTCGCTCCTCGACGCCGACCTGCTGCTGGCCGCCGACCACGCCTGGCGCCCCGGCCACGGCGAACTCGCCGACAGCGGCTGGACCGCGTCGCACGTCGACGTACTGGCGCAGACGGGTGTCCTGGCGGGCGAGGAGATCCTCCGTCGCCTCAGCCACGCGACCCCCTCGCCCCCGCACGCGGTCTGACCGCCGGCGTCAGCCGCAGCAGCCGCCACCGCAGCAGCCCCCGCCGCCACCTCCGGCCGCAGGGGCGGGCGCGCCGCCCTTGGCGGAGCCGCCGACGGCGACGGTCGACAGGAGCTTCACGGTGTCGTCGTGACCGGAGGGGCAGGCGGCGGGGTCGGAGGACTCCGCCATCGGACGGCTGAGCTCGAAGGTGTCACCACAGGAACGGCAGCGGTACTCGTAGCGAGGCATGGCGCCAGGCTATCGGTACGCGACCGTGCGACCGGCGCCCCTCGGACGAGCGCCGCCCTTGTCAGCCGCCGTGGCCCGACCCGCGCTCCTCACGGATCTCCGAGACCACCCGGGCCGCCGTGTTCCGTACCGCCTCGGTCTCGGTCAGGAAGTGCCAGTAGTCGGGATGGCGCCCCTCAAGACCCGCCACGGCCCGGTCCAGCCGGGCCACGGAGTCGTCGAGCGGGCGGGCATGGCGCGGGTCGGGCGTACTGCGGCCGGTCATCGCCAGCCGCTGGGCGTCCCGGATCGCGAACCTCGTACGGTCGATCTCCTGCTGCGGGTCCTTCGCGACGGCGTTCAGCCGCTGCAACCGGTCGCCGGCAGCCGAGACCGCCTCGTCCGTGGTGTTCAGCAGGGCCCTGGCCGTGCTCAGCAGGGACGTCGCGTCCGGCCACCGCTGCTCCTCGCGGGCCTTGCCCGCTTCCTTCAGCTTCAGCTCGGCCTGCCGGACGCTGTCGGCCGCCTGGTCCGGAACATGCTGCAGATCCTGCCAGCACTCGGCGGAGAAGCGCCGCCGCAGCTCGCTCAGCACCGGCTCCACGGTGCCCGCGCGGGTGGTCAGCGCCTGCGCGCGGGTCCGCAGCGACACCAGACGCTTGTCGATCTCCTTCGCCCGCTCCGGCAGCCGCTCGGCCTCGGCCCGTACGGCTTCGGCGTCCCGCAGCACCCGGTCGGCACGCTGCAAGGTGTCCGTGACGCCGTGCTGCCCCGCGCCCTGGTTGAGCTTCGTCAGCTCGGGCCCGAGCTGGGCGAGCCGCAGGGCGAGATCGTCCGCGCGCAGTCCTGTGCCCCGTACCGCGTCGAGAGCGTTGCTCGCGGCGAGGAGCGCCTGGCGGGCCCGCTCTATGGCCGGTGCGAGCCGCGCGAGCTGCGTCTCGGCCTTGTCGAGCAGCGGTCCGAGCCCCTGCTCGAACTTGTCGAGATCGGCCTTGACGCGGACCAGCTGGTCCTTGGCCTTCGTCAGCTCGCCCCGGGCTGCCGAGGCCGCCGACGGCTCAAGATCGTGCCGGTCGAGATCATGGGCGTCGACGGCGGTGATGTACCCGCTGCTCGCCTCGTCGATCCGGCGCCCCAGCGCCGCGAAGCCCTCCACGGCCCTGCGCGCGCCCGGCGAGCTGTCGACGGCCGTGATCGTCTCGATCGAGATCCGCAGATCGCGCTGGGCCGTGTCCAGCTCGTAGAAGGCGGCAGCCGCCGCGTCCTTGGCGGCCTGCGCGTCGGCCCGCTGGCTCTCGCCGCCCCGCCCGCCGCCGAACCAGCGCCGCGTACCGCCGCCGCCCGCGCCGTTGAACGCGGCGGGCAGCGCCGCGACGAGCAGCGGCACAGGCAGCAGCATCACCGCGATCACGTCACGGACAGCACTCGCCTTGGATCCTGAGTGCGGTTGCGCGCGCGTCGCCGTCACATGCCTCTCCCGTGCTGAGTCCACCCTGCCCGGTACATTCTCCCACCTGGTAGGGACGAACACACGGGCCGATCAGTTCGCGGTTCGCACCGCGATTCGCCCGTTGCTGCTGCGCGCCTTCACCACATGGGCGCTGCTCTTGTCCGTCGGCACGCCCACATCGACCTTGCCGTTGTGGCTGCGGGCCGTCACCGCGTACGCCGAGCCCGCCTTCGGCAGCTCGATCGTGATGCCGCCGTTGTCGGTCTCGACGTCCACCTTGTCGGGCTGCGCGGAGAGCCCCAGCCGGACCGACCCGTTGTTGGAATGCGCGGAAACGGACTTCGCTGACGCCCGCTGCGTGGTGATCGACCCGTTGTCGGTGTTCAGATCGAGCGGACCGCTGGAGTCGCGCACGGTGATGGACCCGTTGTTCAGCTCAAGACTCAGCGGACTGCTGAACCGGGACGCGGTCACCCCGCCGTTGTTCCCGTTGAGCTTCACCGCGACGCCGCGCGGCACCTTCACCGAATGCCGCGACTCGCAGTTGCTCACCACGGCCTTGCACTTCACCTCAAGCTTGAGCGTGTCGCCCGACATCTTCCAGGACGCGTCCGGCCCGCTCCCCATGAACACCCAGCCGTCAACCTGCCGCGACACCTGCACGTCCCGCACATCGGCGGGCACGAGCGTGATCCGCGAGTTCGTGGCGTCGATGGTCAGCGTGTGCCCGCCGAGCGGGAACGCCTTCTTCTCCACCGGCGCGTCGGACGCGTCGCTGCCACCACACCCGCTGACGGCGACAGCGACAAGCACGGCCCCGCCGGCGGCGAGAAGGGTCCTGGTGCGGTTACGGATTGCGGCCACGGTGATCGTTCCCCCAGAGATTCCGCCGGCAGTCCCGCCGACACGTCTTGGCTGTGCCCTCACCGTACGAACGACCACCCCCCGAAGCCGATCCGGCCGCCCACCGTCTCCGGGTGGGGTTACCCCCCGTACCCCGCGGGCCATGTACGCTGTTCTTCCATCCACGGGTGCGTAGCTCAGGGGTAGAGCGCTGCTCTTACAAAGCAGATGTCGGCGGTTCGAACCCGTCCGCGCCCACCGATGGAACGGCCCCCTCGCGATCACGCGAGGGGGCCGTTCCGCACACGGCCCAGACGAGCTTGCCGACCCCGGCGCGCCCGCTCAGGTGCACCAGGCCGGAGATGGTCTCGCGCGCGCCAGGGTGATATCGAGTCTGTTCGGGCGCTGCGCGGCGGGCGGCAAAGAGACTCTTCAGCGCGGCATCCGTGCGGCCGGTCTCCATTTCGGAGCGCGCCCGGTCGATCAGGAAGTGGGCGCGGCGTGACGTAGGAACGGACGCCGGTAGCTCCTTCATGGCGTGTGCTTGATCCGTGCTGGCCGCGCGGGCACCGCACTCGACTTGGTTGAGAAGGCTGTACGAGAACGAGATCCGAGCGGCGAGCTGACGCTGAGTGAGATGGGCCAGCTTCCGCTGCTCCCTGATGCGAGTGCCTGTGTGCTCCTCGTCGGGCATAGGCATGCGGGGCCTCCGTTCCTGACGCGTCATCCGAAACGGTACTCGGGCCGACTTCATGTGGTGCGATACGCCAATGACTTCACGGACGCTGTACCTCTTCGGGTCGGCCGCCCCGCCCGTATTCGATGTGGCGCAGGTGATCACCGATGCGCAGACGAAGGGCTGGGACGTACGGCTCGGACTGACTCCGACAGCGGCCCGCTGGCTGAACCCACAACTGACGGAGCTGGAACGACTGACCGGCGGCCCGGTCCGGTCCGAGTACAAACTGCCGGGCGAACCGGACGTATGGCCCCCCGCCGACGCGATCCTCGTAGCGCCGGCGACCTTCAACACGATCAACGAGTGGGCACTCGGACTGACAAGCAAGTTCGTGGTCGGCGTGGTCGCGGAGGGCATCGGAAAGGGCATCCCGATCGTGACGATGCCATGCGTGAACTCGGCCTACGTACGCCACAACCAATTCGACCGAAGCGTGGCCGAGTTGCGGGACATGGGCGTGACGGTCCTGTACGGCGAGGCAGGCTTCAAGCCGCACGACTCGGGCGAGAAGAACCCCTACCCCTGGCCCACAGCCCTGACCGCGCTCGACGGCCTCGGCAGCCGTCGCTGAGCGGCTGTCATCGCGATAGTAGGTCGCACGCCAGTGCACCGATGTTGCGTCTCTCGGTAGTGCGTGCCGTCTGCATAGCTGGCAACTTGCAACCGGCCAAAAGCGACGGTGGGTCAGAATTTTCTGACTTCGTCAAGGCGTCGCGCAAGTGCGGCGCGTGCCGCAGCTCCCGGTCAGTGACTGACCGCAAACCTCATGCACTCGGGCCTACACCCCTCGTATCGTCGTGCCATGCCGGGACAGAAGACGGACGTCGCCGCTCAGCTTGCCAGTAGGTGCATCAGTCGCACGCTGGGCGTGCAGGTCGAGCTAAACGACACAGGCGGCCGACAGGGAGCGTGCGACCTGCTCCTGACCTACGAGAGACGGATCATCGCTGTTGAGGTCAAACTCATCGTGGACCCGAGCCACCGCGCTGCCGACAGCAAGTCGAGCCAGCTCGGGTACACGCTTCGTTCGGACCTGGCTTATTCGTGGACCGTCCATCTCGTACGAGAGAAGAAGTGGAAGCGCGCGCTGGTGCGCATTCCCTCGCTACTCGTTGAGCTGGAGACAAGTGGGGCCACCCCAAGTACGGCGCATCACTTTTGGCAGCACGATGTCGCGCTGCTCCTGGAGTTCGAGCAACTCGGAATCGACGCGGTGTTCTGCGTACCTCAGACAGAGAAGCATCCACTGGGCTACTACGTGATGCCGGCGGCGTGGGGCGGAGGCGTACCAGAGATAGACCAGGCTGTTTCATCTGCTTGTGAGCTGATATGCGGACGGGCTATGGCCAAGCTACGCAAGCAGCTGGCAGCAGCGGACGCTGACGAAAGGCACGCCTTCCTCATCTACGGGTGGGAGTACATGGAAGCGCTCCCTTTGAGCCATGGAGTAGTACTTCCATCGTTTGCCCCTACCTTGCCGTCGGGCATTGACGGAATATGGCTGTCGACAACGGCAAGCGACAGCTCGGTCATCGTGTGGACATCATCGGCTGGCTGGGTCCGGGCCGCGCCGATGGGATGACCACAGAAGCGGGGCACCTGCGCTTGCCGGCCCAGGAGAACGTCCGCCTGACGTCCAACGTTGATGGCAGTTCGCACGAAGTGAGATCGAATCTCGGAAGCGGAGTTGGGGCTGCCCGTCCGGGGTGGAGTGGGACTCGCAGCAGTAGCTCGTCTGTCGCTGCCACGCGTGACCGGTGGTGCGTTCGTAGGCAGGCACGAACAGAAGCGACTCACAGCCATACGTGGTTGCGACGTAAGGGGCGAACTTGGTGGAGCCGAGGAAGACGGGCCCGGGAGGCGGGGGCGGTGGTCCGTTAGATTTTCCAGACACCGCCGGCCACCAAAGAGGAGCCGATGGCGGCCAGCCCGTAGAGGGCCATGAGTAGCTTTGGTGCCCAGATCTCCCGTGACGTCGAGGCGCGGTATACGCGGGGATTCTCTCCTCTTTCGAGTGCCTCCCACTCGGCGTAGAAGATGGAGGCAGGTAGATATCTTTCGATGCGGTTTATCACCGCGAATTTTCCGGTGTTAAGTTGACCGTAAGACGAAATTAAGCTTCTCCATGCGTGGGCCAGAATGAGTCCTGTTATGGAAATCAAAAGAACGCCGACAGCCTTGAGCTCGGCTTCACCGCCGGCCTTGATGAAGAATCCGAGACCGGTCAGGATGGCGCCGTTCACGGTGAGGAAGAACGTGTTGACGCCTTGCCTGCGGTCCACGAGGGTCTCTGAGCTTTGCACCATGATCTTGTACAGCTCGAAGAGTCGCTCGGTTTCCTCCGGCGTGGACGGGGCTCCGTACGGAAGCAGGGCGTTGCCGACTCGGTCGACCGAGGTGGTACGGCTCGCCACGGTCCGGATGGCCCGGACGAAGACGGCGTCCTGGCCTTGTACGGCGACGGTGAGCTGGTCGAAGGGCGTGATGGATGCGTGGGAGGGATCTCGTCGTATCTGCCACGAAGACCATGCGTCATGGACGTCCGACGCGGTGACATCGACGCCCTTCGCCAGAGCGAGAACTGCGTAGAGATTGAACAGGTCGTCCAAGTCGCCCGAGGGAAGGGCCGAGGCGGGTATCTCGGACCTGATGGCTGTGGCGATGTTCTCCAGGTAATTCATGCGTCACACCCAAGTGGCCAACAGGGAAGAGATCTGCGAGAAATCCCATCGGATGACGTTCGAGGCGGGGAGGCCGTGCGGAATCCTGTGTGTTGCGTCGGCGTTGATCTGGATTCCGAAAATATGGTGATTTTGATCATTTGATTCCTTGATCTCCCACTCGACAGCCTCGGACTCGTAGGTCGTTGGTCCGACCAGGACGATCGTGCCCATGGATTGAGCGATTCTGAGCTTGCACTGGGTTTTCCATGAGGAATCGAACGGGTCTTGCACCGAGAAGTCGATAAATTCAACCTCGTTGTTGAGGTTGCGGGCGTGCTCCTTCAGGAAATCGCGAGCCCAGCGATCTTCCATCTGGAAACTGATGAACGCCCTGGGGCGTGCCATGTACAGTCCTCTTTTCTTGCTTTGCAACGGCTCAGGGGGTGAGGGCGGGGACTAGTTCGGTGAGGGTGTTGATTCGCCAGTCGGCCGACGCGATCACGTCGGGGTCGTCGGCCCAGAGATGGCCTAGGGCTCCCCGCCGGATGTGGGCTGTTCGTAGGCCCGCTTGGATGGCCGGGGTGAGGTCGTTCTGGGGGTGGTCACCCACGTAGACCGCTTCGTGGGGCGGTACTTCTGCTGCGGCGATGGCTCGGGCGAAGAACTCGGGGTCCGGTTTCGCGCATCCCCAGTCGCCGGATGTGGCGATGACGTCGGCGGGCAGGTCGAGGGCGCGGAGCAGCTTGCCGGCTTTGACTGTTTGGTTTCCGGCGAGGACGACACGGATGCCGAGGGCCTGGAGGCCTGCCAGGGCCGGGCGTACGTCCGGGTAGAGGTCCGACTCGTCGAGGTACTCGCCTCGGCCTGCTGCCTCCCGGGCTTTGTACTCGGCATTGACGTCGATGCCCGGCTTGATCATGCGTAGTGCGTCCGAGTTGTCGCGGCCCTGGGCTACGACGGCCCCGACGAGGGCCGACATCGTGTGGTGGGGGACGCCGAGCCAGTCGGCCCACGATGCCCAGTAGCGGGTGTCACTGATGAGGGTCTCGCCGATGTCGAAGATGGCTGCTCGGATCACCCCGTCAATGTATGCCGGGGTTCGCCGTTCTTAACGGTGGGCGGATCGATTGCGTCGGTCTACGCCGTGACTACCGCGTCGAAGTACGGCCAGCCGTCCGCTTCGATCACCGGACCGGACGCGAAGACGTCGATGGTCGGAGTCGCCGCGTCCAGGAGGCGGCGAACTGTGCCGGGGGCGTGGAGGTTCAGGTAGCTGCGGTCCGGGAGACGTATCAAGGCGCCGGAATCGAAGTACGAGTTCGAGATGATCCGGTCCGCGCTCGGTCGAAAGACCAGGGCCAGTCGGCGCCGTGTGCCCTCGGGGTACAGCGAGAGTGTGAGGCGGCAATCCTCGTAGTGGGGCTTGACCCGCTGCCGGACCGTCCAGAGCCAGGTGATGTCACCTACGACGAGGCGGCGCATGCGGTGGTCGTCGCTCATACGCACACGGTACGTGGCCAACTGGGGCCGGGCACATGCCATTCAGAGGGCTGTCGAGTACAGGCGGACCGGGAGGCCTGAGCGGGAGATGGCGTCGCGTTCGTGGGCCAGGCCTGTTTTCTCGGCCACCCGTTGGGACGGGGTGTTGGCCGGATGGATGATCGCGATGAGCCGCTTCGTGCCGAGGGCGTCGCGGGCGTGGTCGCGGCAGGCTGCTGCCGCTTCGGTGGCGTAGCCGCGGCCCTGGAGGTCCGTGCGGATGTGGTAGCCGATCTCGATGTCGGTCGTTCCCTCGATCAGTTGGGGCGTCAGTCCGCATTCGCCGACGAATGCGCCCGTGTCGCGGTCCGTGAGCAGCCAGAGCCCGTGGCCCACCTCCCGGTAGAGGCGTTCGTTCCACTCGATCCAGGACAGTGCTTCGGCACGGTCCTTGGGGTGCGGGTAGTAGCGCATCACGAACGGGTCGCCCAGGAGTGCGGCCATGTCGTCGAGGTCGTCCGCCGTCATCCGGCGGAAGGTGAGACGGGCGGTGGGGGCCGGGGTGTTGGCCTGCTCATGCATCAGGTCATCGTAGGGATCGGCTGCCCGTCTCGGCGTCGTTCCCTACTCTGGGCGCATGCCGAGCGAGCGAGTACGGGTGCGTCAGCGGGTTCTTGGGTTGGTCAGTGTGCGGGGCGTTGTTACGGAGGTTGAGGTTGTGGCCGCGCGGATGCGGCGGGTTCGGGTTTCGGGGGGTGGGTTGGTGGGGTTGGCTTATCGGGCCGGGCAGCAAGTGCGCGTTCACGTGGACGGGTTGACCACCCGGCGTACCTATTCGGTCTGGCGGTACGACCCCGAAGGGGTCGTTCATCTCTGCGTGTTCGACCACGGCGGTGACGGGCCCGGGGCGCGGTGGGGGCGGGGGGTGGAGGTGGGGGAGACGGTGTACTTCGGGAAGCCCGAAGGGCCGTTGGTGCTTCGGGACGGCGCTTCGCACCATGTCTTCGTCGGCGAGGAGACCGCGTCCGTGGCCTTCGGGCCCATGCTTGCCGCCCTGCCGGACGCCGATGTCGTCCACGGCTGTATAGAGACGGCCACCGAGGCCGACCGGCTGCCGCTCGCGCATGCCGGGCGGTTGTCGTGGCTCGTGCGTGGTGACGCCGGCGCCGCCGGGTCGGCGGCGCTTGTCGATGCCGTTCGGCGGCTGCAGCTGCCTGATCCGGCGGGTGGCGCCGCCTATGTCGCCGGGGAGGCCCGTACCGTCCAGCTGGTGCGGCAGGTGCTCGTCCGGGAGCGGGGCTGGGACCGGCGGGCCGTGCTCACCAAGCCCTTCTGGGCACCCGGTAAACGTGGCATGGAATGACGGCCGGGGGTGTTCGGCGTCGTCTTGCGTGCCTGGGCCGCTTTCCGAGAGCGCACACTTACGGTATGAGCAACTACCAGGGCCCCGCGACACTCGTCGCCGGCGGCTCCGAGATGTCAGTCCACGCCACGCTCAGCGCCAGCCTTTCGGGGCAGGTCCAGCAGTGGGGCGGGAGCGTGCAGACCGACGACACCGCCGACGACTTCTTCATGCATATGGAGGAGGACGACGTGACGATCCGGCTCCCCGACGGGCGCGAGGGGGCCGTCGTCGCCACGCACACCGCCATCGGGAGCGGACGGCTGCGGGTCTCCGGGAGTGGGGCCACTCCCTTCTAGGCACTCTCCCTTCCAGGGCCAGGGCCAGGGCAGGGGTGCGTCAGCGGTGGGCCGCCGCCAGGTTCAGTAGTTCCTCCACCCCCCACTGGTCGTTCGCGTGCTTGCCGTAGTGCGCGGCGCGTACCCCGCCGTCCGGCGCAATCAGGAAGTCCGCCGGCAGACCCAGGATCGTCTCGCCCTTCGCCGGTCCGGGGCGGCGGCCCGCGCGCAGGCCGCGTAGGACGGAGCGGGTGGCCAGTACGCCGCCCAGCCAGACCTTGGGGTGCAGGACCGCCCTCGGCGACGCCTCGACGCCGAAGGCGGCGTACAGCTTCTTCTCCGGGTCCGCGACGGCAGCGAACGGGAGGCTGCCCTGGTGGGGGAGCATTTCCTCGACCGTGGAGTGGAACACCACGATCTCGTGGATTCCCGCAGCGCTGATCTCGTCGTGGCGCTGCGCCAGCGCGTGCAGATGCAGATTGCAGACGGGGCAGCCGGCGAAGCGCCGGAACTGCAGATGGGTCAGTCCGTCGGCGGCCGGCAGTGGCGCGGCGGCGCCGAGGATCGTGGTCAGTTCGCGTGGTGCGACCCTGTCGCCCGGGGCGAGTCGCCGTGCGGTCGTGGTGGTCATGAGGCGGGCCCTTCTTCGGCTTCCACTCCGGAAAGCTTGTCGGGGTTGCTGATGTTGTAGATGTCGCTCACCTGCGCGCCGTCCTCCGTCAGATCGAGGACCATCACGGCGAACGGCATATCGCCGTGGAACACCAGCGCCGACGGGTCACCGTTGACCTGCCGATAGCTGACGCGGGTGTTGTCCGCCGCCTTGCGGGCGCCCGCGAGCAGGACCCGGGCGACCTTGTCGCGGCCGTGAACGGGCCGCGGGCCGCCGGCCGAGGACTTGCCGCCGCCGTCGCTCCACAGCGTCACGTCGGGCGCGAGCATCTGCAGCAGTTCTTCCAGATCGCCGCCGAAGGCAGCCGACACGAACCGCTCGGTCACCTGCTGCCGCAGCCGGGGATCGGCCCGGTAGCGGGGACGGCGGGCCTGGACGTGTTCCCGTGCGCGGTGGGCGAGCTGGCGTACGGCGGCGGGCGTGCGGCCGAGGATCTCGGCGGTCTCCGCGTGCTGGTACCCGAACACCTCGTGCAGTACGAAGACCGCCCGCTCAAGCGGCGTGAGGGTCTCCAGAACCACCAGCAGCGCCAGCGACACCGACTCGGCGCGTTCGACGGCTTCCGCCGCGTCGCCCGCCGCCACCGGGTCCTTCGGCTCGGCGAGGGACGTGACGAGCGGCTCGGGCAGCCAGGGGCCCACATACGTCTCGCGGCGGCGCTTGATCGCCGCCTGTCGGGCGAGGGCTCCGTTCACCGCGATCCGCACCAGATAGGCGCGCGGGTTCTCGATGGGCTCGGCGTCCGGCGCCGTCGATCTGGCCACCCACGCCAGCCAGGCCTCTTGCAGCACGTCCTCCGTGTCGGCGACGCTGCTGAGCATGTTGTACACGAGCGAGAACAGCAGCTCCCGGTTGTCGACGAACACCGAGGTCGCCGCGTCCGCGGCCCCTTCGTGGGTGTGGTGGTCCGCCGCTGGAGTCTCGGACATCGGGTCCTCCCTGTCGCCGTGGTCGCTTGACACACCCTGAGAGTGTCCCGGGGCCGGGAGTGTGACATCCGGTCCTCACAAGGTTTCGGGCAGCCGTACCTCCCGCAGATACGCGGCCGTCGCCTCGTCCGCCGGCAGGAACGCCTCCAGCTTCAGCTCGGCGACCGTCACGTCGTCCGCCGTTCCGAATCTGGTCAGGGTCGTCAGCAGGCGCAGCTCCCCGGCGCTCCTCCCCTCGACCCCCGGCCGTATTCGCAGCGGTACCGCCGCACCCAGATACCCGGGGCCCGGCCCCGCCGGCCGGTCCGGCACCAGGGCCGTCAGCTCCTCCGTGAGCGCGTCGAGCCGGTCGTCGGGGTTCCGTATCGCCTCGCCCGCCAGGGCGTCGATCACATGCCACGCCCACTCGTCGAGATTGACGATCCGACCCGCCAGCCCGCGCGGGTGCAGCATCAGCCGGGGCACGCTCACCGGCGGTACGAGCAGGTCGGGCGCCACGCCCGCGATCAGCGCGTGGAAGGCGGCATTGGCCGAGACCAGGTCGAAATGCCGGTCGGCGAGCACGGCCGGACACGGCAGATGCCCCTCAAGGATGCCCTCCAGCGCCGTACGCACCGGGTCGAGCCGGGGATCGTCGAACGGCGTCTCCCGGTACGCCGGGGCGTAACCGGCGGCGAGCAGCAGGCCGTTACGCTCGCGGAACGGCAGGTCAAGCGACTCCGCCAGCCGCACCACCATGGCCCGGCCCGGTACGGAACGGCCGCTCTCGATGAAGCTCAGATGACGCTGGGTCGTCCCGGCGCGCAGGGCGAGCTCCAGCTGGCTCAGCCGCCTGCGCGCACGCCACTCGCGCAGGGCGCCCGCGAAGCCCTCCCGAGCGGTGTCATGAGTGCCGGTGCCATGAGCCCCGGGGCCACGAGTGCCAGGGCCATGAGCGCCGGTGCCGTGCCCGCCGGGGGCATGTCCGTGTTTCGACTGGTTGATCACACCTCCGGTCTACCCGACCCGCGGCCCCCGGACGATTCCCCGCAGGGAATTGTCGAGTATTCGCCACGGCGGCAGTTCGCCGTAACGCTCGCCGCACGAGGCGTCGGGGCGACGGATTGCCGGTTCCCGCGCTGAGGCCCATGGAACGACCCCAGCGCGGCAACGGCGTTACACGTCCCTCAGCTCTCGACCGTGATGCGCGTGTGCAGTTCGCGCGTGTGGTCCACCCGCCGTACCGGCCCGCTCAGCAGCCAGCGCGCCGTGAGCCGTACGTCCGCACTCGACGCGCCGAGCCGCAGCTCCAACTCGCCCGGCTCCACGATCCGCCGGCCGTCGCGCCCGGTGAAGGACGCGAGGTCGGCGGGGGCGCGTACGCCGATCCTGGCCGTCTGTCCCGGGGCCAGCTCGACCCGCGCGTACCCGACCAGCCGTTGCACCGGCTGGACCACCGACGCCACCGGGTCGTGCAGATACAGCTGGACCACCTCGACGCCCGTCCGCTCACCGGTGTTGCTGACCGTGAAGGCCAGCTCCAGCGCGCCGTCCGTAGCGGTCGTCCCCTCCGCGACCGTCAGGTCCGACCAGGCGAACGAGGTGTACGTCAGCCCGTGCCCGAAGCCGAAGGCCGGCGTCGGGTCGATGTTGGAGACCCCGCCCGCGCGCCCCAGCGGCGCCGCGAGGTACGTCGACGGCTGGGCGCCCGCGAGGCGCGGGACGCTCACCGGCAGCCGGCCCGACGGGTTGATCCGGCCGCCGAGCACCCCGGCGACGGCGGGCGTGCCCTCCTGGCCCGGGAAGAACGACTGGACGATCGCCGCCGCCTCGTCCGCCGCCCGGCCGAGCGCGTAGGGCCGGCCGGCCAGCAGCGTCACCACCACCGGCGTACCGGAGTCCAGCAGCGCGTCCAGCAACTGCTGCTGTACGCCCGGCAGTTCCAGACTCTCGGCGTCGCATCCCTCACCGCTCGTGCCCCGGCCGAAGAGCCCGGCCCGGTCGCCCAGCGCCGCGATGACCACATCGGCGTCGCGCGCGGCCTCGACGGCGGCGGCGAAACCGTCCGTCTCGGGGGTGTCGATGCCGGCGCCCGGCGCGGTGACGAGTTCGCTGCCGGGGAACTCGGCCGCCAGCGCCTCACGCAGCGTGGGCAGCGCGATGCCGGCCGGTGTTCCCGGGTGCTGGGACCCGATGTGGACGGGGAAGGAGTAGCAGCCGAGCACCGCCGTGGGGACCTCGGCCTGCGGTCCCACCAGCGCGATCCTGGCGGGGCGGTCCAGCGGCAGCGTCCCGTCGTTGCGCAGCAGGATCACCGCCTGTTCGGCGAGTCGGCGGGCGATGTCCTGGTTCGCCGGGCTGTCGAGACTGACGGTGCCCCGCAGCCGCTCGGCCGCCTCGGTAACGGCAGCCGTCACACCCGTCTCCGTACCGGCGGCCGTCTCTCCAACGCCCGGATCCCCCACCGCGCCAAGAAGCGACGCGTCCGCGTCCCCCAGCGCCGCCGGCACCGGGCTCCAGTCCGGGTCCAGCAGCCCCAGCTGCGCCTTCTGCGTCAGCACCCGCCGCAGCGCCCGGTCCACGAACTCCGTCTTGAGCCCGCCCTCCGCGATCGTGTCCCGCAGCGGCTGCCCGAAGGCGCTCACCGTCGGCAGCTCGACGTCGACGCCCGCCGTCAGCGCGGTCGCGGCCGCGTCGCCGAGGCCCGCCGCCACACCGTGCAGGCTGTGCAGGAACGCGACGCCGAAGTAGTCCGCCACGACCGTGCCTTCGAAGCCCCAGGTGTCCCGGAGCAGCGTGGTCAGCAGTTCCTCGTCGGCCGCGCTCGGGATCCCGTCCGTGTCGCTGTACGAGTGCATGACGGACCGTACGCCGCTCTCCCGTACCGCCATCTCGAACGGCGGCAGGATGACGTCGGCCCGCTCCCGCGCGCCCATGCTGACCGGCGCGAGGTTACGTCCAGCGCGCGACGCCGAGTAGCCGGCGAAGTGCTTCAGCGTCGCCACGATCCCGGCGGACTCCAGGCCCTGGACGTACGCGGTGGCGGTCGTCCCCACCAGGTACGGGTCCTCGCCGATCGTCTCCTCGACCCGGCCCCAGCGCGCGTCCCGTACGACGTCGAGCACCGGCGCGAGGCCCTGGTGGACGCCGACCGACCGCATGTCCGTGCCGATCGCCGCCGCCATCTCCCTGACCAGCGCGGGGTCGAAAGCGGCGCCCCAGGACAGCGGTACGGGGTAGGCGGTGGCCCCCCAGGCGGCGAAGCCCGCGAGACATTCGTCGTGGGCCAGCGCCGGGATGCCGAAACGATTCTGTGCGGCGATCAGCGTCTGGGTGCGCAGCAGCGACAGCGCGCCGAGCGCCGGGTCGACGGGCAGCGTGCCGAACGGCCTGGTCAGCTGTCCGAGCCCGGTCGGCAGCAGATCGTCGAGGGCGGGCGGCTCCTCCATGTTGTCGTGCTGGTGCGGGGCGACCTCGGCGCCGTCGCCGGAGGCGCCCGCCCACAGCCCGTACAGCTGGGCGAGTTTTTCCTCCAGTGTCATGGCGGCGATGAGCTCCTCCACTCGCGCGGCCCGGCGCGCGGCGACGGACTCGGAGGGGGTGCGGCGGATGTCAGTGGTCACGTTGTCGTTCACTTTCCTCCGACGCCCATGAGCCCCTGGACCAGGGCCCGGCGGGCGAAGAGATAGACGAGCAGGACCGGCAGGGTGGAGAGCACCACTGCGGCCAGCAGCCCGGGGATGTCGATGCCGTACTGGGTCTGGAAGTTGTAGAGCCCCAGGGTGAGCACCTTGGTGTTCTCGGACTGGGTCAGTACGAGGGGGAAGAGGAAGCCGTTCCACGCCTGGAGCGCGGCGAACACGACGATCGTCGCGAGCCCGCTCCTGGACAGCGGGACGACCAGCTCGAAGAAGACGCGCCGGGTGGTGGCCCCGTCGATGGCCATGGCCTCGAAGAGCTCCCCGGTGATGTCACGCATCACGCCGGTGAGGATGAGCGCGCAGATCGGCATGCAAAAGGCGGCAGTTGGCAGGATGACGCCGATGAGGTTGTCGTAGAGGCCGACCTTGCTGATCACGTAGAACATCGGGACGATCACGGCCTGCGCGGGGATGGCCAGGCCCAGCAGGAAGAGCCGGAAGACCCGCGAGGTGGCCACGCCCCTGTTGCGGACGATCGCGAAGGCCAGCGGCGGTACGAGCAGCAGCACGATGGCCACGACGCTGGCCGTGACGATCGCGGTGTTGAGGAAGTACTGGCCGAAGCCGCTGGAGAAGTCGTCGGCGTAGTTGGACAGGGTGAAGTGCTTCGGGAAGGCGAAGGCACCGTTCGCGCTGTAGTCCGGGCGGGTCTGGACGGTGGCGCCGAGCATCACGTAGATCGGCAGACCGACCACGCACAGCCAGAGCAACGCACCGAAGCCCGCTGCGTAGTTGGGGCGGCTCAGCGAGCCGCGGCGGCTTCGGGTCACAACCCCTCCTGGGTGCCGGCCATTTTGTCGTAGCCCGAAATCCGCACCACGATCAGCGAGATGACCGTGGCGACGACGACCAGCAGCAGGGCGATGGCGGCGCCCGCGCCGAAGTCGAAGCCCTTGAAGGCCTTTTGGTACATGTAGAAGGCGCTGATGGTGGTGTCGGTGCCCGGACCGCCCTGGGTGAGGATCAGTACGGTGTCGAAGGTGGTGAGCCCGCCGACGATCATCAGGATCACCGACGTGAGGATGGAGTTGCGCAGCTGCGGCAGCGTGATGTGGAAGAACTGCCGCAGCGTGCCGGCCCCGTCGATCGCCGCCGCCTGGTAGAGCACCTGGGGGATGGCCTTGGTGGCGCCCTGGTAGATCAGCGTGTGCAGCGGCGTGAACTGCCAGGCGCCCACGAGCACCAGCACCCCGATGGCGCCGGTGCGCGACCCCAGCAGATTGCCGTCCCCGAACAGCCACTTGGCCTGGGCCGGCACCCCGAAGTTGGGGTCGAGCAGCGCCCGCCACAGCACGGAGACGGCGGTGGCGGACAGCAGCAGTGGTACGAAGAAGATCGCGGCGAGCACCGCGCGGTTACGCTGCGGCCCGGCGGCCCACACGCCGAGCAGCAGACTCAGGGGTGTCTGTACGGCGGCGCCGAGCACGGTGAGCAGCACACTGAGCCACAGGCTCTTGATCATCACCGGGTCGTGGAAGAGCGTGACCCAGTTGTCGAAACCCGCGAACTCCGGTGCGCCCAGGCCGTTCCAGCGGGCGAAGGACAGCACGGCGACCAGCACCAGCGGGACGATCGCGAACAGTCCGAAGAACAGCACGGCGGGCAGCGCCCAGCCGAGGCCGGGGCGGGCCGTCCGCGAACCGCCCCCGCCCGCGCGGGATTTGGCCGTCCTGCGCCCGGCGCCCCCGCCCCCCGCCGCCGACACCACCGTCAGCGGTGGAACCTCTGTCGTCTCGGTCATTTCGGTAGCCTCACGTCGCTCGCCCCCGCGCTCAGCCGCTGGTCTTCAGGGCCTGCATGGCCTTGATGAAGCCGCCAGAGTCGAGCCGCCCGTTCACGAACTGCTGCACGGCCTGGTGCAGCGGGGTGCTGTTGTCCTGGGTGTACGCCTGGTCCCAGGAGAGCTGGAACGCCGGTGCCTTGCCCACGAGATCGAGCTGGTACTTCAGGTAGCCGGGGTCGCCGCCGGTGCTGAGGAACTTGTCGGTGTTGGTGGTGGTCGGCAGGTTTCCGACGGCCAGCTGCGCCTTGACGAACTCGTCGGAGTACATGAGCTTGAGGAACTTCGCGATGTCGTCGGCGTGCTTGGTCTTCTTCAGCACCGAGTAGAAGTTGTTCGTGTTGCCGACGAGGTCCGCCGCGTCACCCTTGCCGCCCGGCACGCTCGGGAAGTTGCTGTATCCCAGGTCGTTCTTGGCGAAGTCCGGAGCCGCGTTCTGCTGGGTCGAGTACTCCCACGAGCCCATCAGCTCGAAGCCCGCCTTGCCGCTCGCCAGCAGTGCCGGCGACCCGCCGTCGGTGAACTTCACCGAGTCGTAGTTGGTGCCGAAGCCGCCCGCGTCGACCAGCTCCTTGAGCATGCTGAGCGCCTTCTTGCTGTCGGCGCTGTCCCAGACGCTCTTGTCGCCCGACAGGGCCTTCTCGATGAGGCCGGGTCCGGCTATCCGGTCGTAGAGGTACTCGAACCACATCAGCGTGGGCCACTGGTCGCCGCCGCCGAGGGCGATCGGGGTGACCCCCTTGGCCTTGAGCTTCTTCACCGCGGCGATCAGCTCGTCCCACGTCTGCGGCGGCTGGACGCCGGCGTCGGCGAGCACCTTCTTGTTGTTGAACAGCAGGACGGGCTGGGTGCCGCGCATGGGCACGCCGTACGCCTTGCCGTCGATCGCCGCACTGTTGAACACCGACGGCAGGAAGTTGGCCTTGAGCGCCGGGTCCTGCTTGATCATGTCGTCGAGCGGGAGCAGCAGGTCCGCCTTGACGAACGGCTGGATGCTGCCGCCGCCCCAGTTGAAGAAGACGTCGGGGGCCTGCGGGGTGTTGATGATCGTTTGCAGCTTCTGCTGGTAGTCGGCGCCGGGGATGGTGTCCAGCACCGCCTTGACCTTGGAGGTCTTGTTGAAGGTGGCGACGATCTGCTTCTCCACCTTGTTGCCCGCGTCGCCGTAGACGAGTACGTGGAACTCGTCCTTGCCGCCGGCGGAACCGCTGCCGCCGCCGCACGCCGCCAGGCTCAGTGCCAGCGCCAGGACGGCGCCGCTTGCGACAGTTCGAGAAAACCGTGACTTCATCGATCGACCCCTCGAAAGTATCGGCCTCTTTGCCGAAAGTCTTCTTGGCGAGTGACCGTAAGGTCCGGCCGTGGATGGGTCAACAGCCTTGTTCCTGTGCGTTCAAACCGTTACAGGGCTCGGTGCCTTATCCTTCAGCCCATGCGTGAAGACAGGAGTGCAGGTCGAGTCACCCTCGCCCAGGTGGCTTCCCAGGCCGGGGTGTCGCTTTCGACAGTTTCGAAAGTTCTCAACGGACGGACCGATGTGTCGGCGCCGACCCGGGTCAAGGTCGAGGAGCTGCTCGACGAGCACGGCTACCGGCGCTCCGCGCCCACGCCCCCCGAGGCTCCGCTGATCGAGATCGTCTTCCACGAGCTGGACAGCACCTGGTCCATGCAGCTCATCAGGGGTGTGCAGAACGTGGCGCAGGCCAACGGCATGAGCGTCGTGCTCACCGAGACCGGCACCCGCCACTCGCCGGGCGCCGACTGGGTCGAAGGGGTGCTGCGGCGCCGGCCGCTCGGCGTGATCCTGGTCTTCTCCACGCTCCCCGACGAACAGAAGAAGAAGCTGTGGTCCCGGGCCATCCCGTTCGTCATCGTCGACCCGGCGGGCGACCCCGAGCCCGACGTACCGTCCGTGGGCTCGGCGAACTGGGCCGGCGGCCTCGCGGCGACCCGCCATCTCATCGAGCTGGGCCACCGCAGGATCGCCGTCATCACAGGCCCCGAGGACATGCTCTGCTCCCTCGCGCGGCTCGACGGCTTCCGCTCGGCCATGAGCATGGCCGGACTTGAGACCGATCCCGCGCTGGTCAGATTCGGTGACTTCCACGTACGGGCGGGACACGACCACGCGCTCGAACTGCTGCGGGGTCCCGACCGGCCGACCGCGATTTTCGCGGGCAGCGACCTCCAGGCGCTGGGGGTGCTGGAGGCGGCCCGGGTGCGCGGACTCCAGGTGCCGGGGGACCTGTCGGTCGTCGGGTACGACGACATTCCGCCCGCGCGGTGGTCGAGCCCCGCGCTGACGACCGTCGACCAGCCGCTGGTGGCGATGGCGGAGGAGGCGGTACGGATGCTGCTGCGGCTGCGCAGCTCCGAACACACCGAGTCCAGCATCGAGTTCGGCACCCGGCTGGTGGTACGGGACAGTACGGCGCCGCCGGCGGCGGTCACGGCGCCGGGGAAGTGATCCGGCGGACGGCCCGGCCGTTCGCGACCCGTGCCGGGCCCGTCATGACAGCGGCGGCGCACGCGTCATGACAGCGGAGGCGCATGCGCGGCACACTGGAGGTATGTGCCGCAGCATCAAGACCCTCCGCCCGCCCGTACTCCCCGAAGAGGCCACCGAGGAGGAGATCAGGGCCGCCGCCCTGCAGTACGTACGTAAGGTCTCCGGCTTCCGCGCGCCCGCGGCGCACAACCGCGAGGTGTTCGACCAGGCCGTCGAGGAGATCACGGCGGCGACGGAGCGACTGCTCGCCGGGATCGAGGTACGGGGCGCGACGGCGAAAGCCGCGTCGTAGCAGCCCGGCCCACCCGGGCCGGTTCGGGGCCGGACAGGGCCTAGGCGACCGGCGCCGTCGCCAGTTCGGTACGTGCCGCCTGCGCCGCTCGCGCCGCCGGGCGGCGCATGACCAGGCCCGCGATGGTGCCCGCCGCGAACAGCGCCAGTACGGAGATGGCCGTGCCGACCCAGCTCGCACCCAGCCACTGACCGCCGAAGTAGCCGAGCCCCACGCTGTACGCGGTCCAGGCCACCCCCGCCAGCACCGACCAGGGCAGGAACTCCCGCACCTTGCGATGGGCCGCACCGGCCCCCAGGGACACCACGGAGCGCCCCGCGGGGGCGAACCGGGCGATCACCACCAGCAGACCGCCGCCCGCGCTGAGCGCCGCACCGAGACGTTCCTGCGCGCTGGTCAGCCGGCGTGAGCGGGAGATGGCCCGGTCGAGCCGGTCGCCACCGATCCGCGCGAGCCGGAACGCCACCAGATCGCCCAGCACGGAAGCACTGACCGCGCACAGCACGAGTATCAGCAGCGAGGGCACTTCGTGCGGCACCCGCGCCACATGCGAGACCTTGTCGGCCGCGACGGCGACGGTGTCGGACCCGGCGGCGGCCGCCGTGGCCGCCGTCACCACCAGGACGCCGCTGGGCAGTACGGGCACGAACACATCGAGGAGTACGGAGACGGCAACGACCGCGTAGATCCATGGGCTGCCCGTCAACGGCCCCAAACTGTCCAGCACTTTCCGTCTCCCCGATCCCGTCACAGTGCCGCGATGTCGCAGGAGCGGCAGGGACGGCTTACCAGCCATACAGCGTACGCCTGTGTGAATAGGCCGAGATCACCCGGTGGGATGATGTTGTCCACCTCACAGGGCTTTCACACGGCGGCGCGCGGTTCAGGAGCCTGAGGTGAGGGACCTTTCGTCCACGGTGACGAGTTCGGCGCTGCCGCCGGTGCCGTCGCTGTCCTTGCCGTCGTCGTGGCCACGGGCCTGGTCGAGCCGCAGCCCGGCCGAACGGCCGCTCAGGGTCAGCGTCATGAGCTGGTTGCCGAACCAAGGGCCGCCCGTCTTGCGCCAGTTCACCGACGTGTCCGGCACGCGGCCGTGCCGCTTGAACACCCGCCCCAGCCGCCTGCCGAGCCCGCTCCAGCCGAACCGGAAACCGAACTTCATATAGCTGGGTACGGAGTTGTGCACCGGCGAACACGTCAGCTGCACGACGTGCGCGTCCGGCTGGCCGCCCGGCCACTTCGGCTCGGCGATGTACGCGTGGTGCACGTCGCCCGACAGGACGGACACCGTCGCAGGCGCGTCCGGTCCGCTGCCCACCTCGGCTATCAGCGCCGCCAGTTCCTCGAACGAGCGGGGGAAGGCCGCCCAGTGCTCCAGGTCGCCCGTCCTGCGCATCCATTCGCCGACCCGCGCCCACCGCGCGCCGCGCTCGCCGCCGGTCAGCGCCGTCGCCCAGCTCTCCACGTCGTGGATGGCGGGCGGCAGCAGCCACGGCAGCGACGTACCGAGCAGCAGGTGGTCGTAGGAACCGCGCGCGTCCAGCGCCTGTTCCCGCACCCAGCGGGACTCGCCGTTGTCGAGCATCGCGCGGTCCTCCTCGGCCAGTACGCGTGCCGCGCGCGAGTCCACCATCAGCAGCCGGGTGCGCCCGAAGTCCCGCCGGTAGCTCCAGCGCACGCACTCCGGGTCCCGGTCCGCCTCGGAGGCGAACTCCCGCAGCAGACCGGTGCCGTCGGGCGCCGCCCGCACGGCCGCGTACAGCTCGTCCGCGGCCAGTTCGTCCGGTGAGAGGTTGCCCAGGTGCTGGTAGACCCAGTACGACATGAGGCCGCTCAGCAGCCGCTCCTGCCACCAGGCCGTCTCGCGCATCTCGGCGAGCCAGGAGGCGCTGGTGTTCCAGTCGTCTATCACGTCGTGGTCGTCGAAGATCATGCAACTGGGCACGGTCGACAGCAGCCAGCGCACCTCGGGGTCGCACCAGGACTCGTCGTACAGATGCGTGTACTCTTGGTAGTCGGCCACCTCCGCACCCGGCGGCTCGTCGAGGTCGCGGCGCTTGGCCATCCACTCCTGGGTGTGCTGCGACGTCTCGTCCGCGTAGACCTGGTCGCCGACGAGCAGCAGCACATCAGGCCTTTGCGCCGCCGGATCGGCGGCCAGCTTCGCCGCGAGGGTGTCCAGCGCGTCGGGGCCCACGGGGTCGTGCGCGTCCTTGGCGGGCGCCGCCCAGCGGCAGGAGCCGAAGGAGACGCGCAGCTCGGCGGCCGGCACCTCGGGCGTACGGATCGCGCTCGGCGGGAACGGCGAGTCCGGCGGTGGCCAGACGGGCTGCTCGTCCAGCAGCACCTCGTAGGGCGTGGTGGTGCCCGGCGTGAGGCCGGTCACCGGGATCAGCGCGTAGTGATGGCCGCCGATCTGGAACGTACGGGACGATCCGCCCGCGCCGTCGGCGCAGCGCACTTCGGCCGTGCACGGCCGCTCGGCCTCGATCCATACGGTCGCCGTGCCCGCGGCGTCCCAATCGACGTACCGCAGCAGTGGTCCCAGGCGTAGCCCGGTCATAGGTGGCCCTCCTCCGTCGCACGAAGCACCGTACGGTACGAAGGAGGACCCCCGGGAGGGCGGCAGTCGCCCGGATCGGCAGCTCGGATGAACAGCCGGTGTCAGCAGCCGCTGAGGACCGACTGCAGCGCGCTCTTCTCCGCCGAGTCCACCGTCATCGCGTAGTAGTGCTTGACCTGCACCCACATCCGGACGTACGTGCACCGGTACGCGGTGCGCGACGGCAGCCAGCTCGCCGGGTCCTGGTCGCCCTTCGACTGGTTCACGTTGTCGGTGACCGCGATGAGCTGCGGCCGGGTGAGGTCGTTGGCGAGGGCCTGGCGCTGCGCCGTGGTCCAGCCGCTGGCCCCCGACTTCCACGCCTCGGAGAGCGGCACGATGTGGTCGATGTCCACGTCGGACGCGGCCGACCAGGTGGCGCCGTCGTACTCGGAGTACCAACTGCCGCTGGTGGCCGAGCAGCTGGAGCTCTGCACCACGTTGGTGCCATCGCGCTTGAGGACCACCTCGCGGGTGTCGCAGGCGCCGGACTGGGTGATCCAGTGCGGGAACTTGTCGCGGCTGTACCCGCTGGACGAGCCTTCGGCCTGCACGGTCAGCTGGCCGAGGTAGGTGCGGGCGGTGGACGCCGCGATGGGGGTGGGGGGCGCGGCCTGCGCCGAGGGTGCGGAGAGCAGGGTGGCCGAAGCGGCGAGGGCGGCGGAGGCGGCGAGGACGGCGGTGCGGGGTATTCGACGTGCTCCACGAGCTTCACTGACTCGACGCGCGTAGACACCGAACATGCGAACTCCCTTGGCGTGGGGGCGATGTGGGGGGAATCTGTCCGTTCAGGGGCAAGCGTGGCGGCGCCGGGTTTCCGCGAGATGGGCGCCAGGTAACAGCGTGACGACATGGACACGTCAGTTCAAGAGGGCGGACATGACGTAAGCTGTTCAGCGCAGAAGGGGAGTAGCTCTTCGCCGGAACCGTCGACATACTGCTGGGCCTCGCGCCCGGCCGGCGCCCGGAGGCGGCCGCGACAGCGGCTCGCCAGCGAGACCTTCGGCCAGCAGTGTCCGTTTGACGACGCTGCCGTGCCGAAGTGACCCCTTTTTCACGGTCGGTCTCTCGGTGCGGCACGCCCGACCGATAGAGGAAATCGACCAGTGATCAGCTTCACTGTCATGGCAATTGTCTTCGGCGTCGTGTTTCTTGCCGAGCTACCCGACAAGACCGCTCTCGCCGCCCTGATGCTGGGGACGCGGTACCGCGCGTCCTACGTCTTCGTCGGCATCGCCGCCGCCTTCGTCGTACATGTCGCGCTCGCCATCGCGGCCGGCAGCGTACTGACCCTGCTGCCGCACCGGTTGGTGGAGGCGGTGGTGGGTGTGCTCTTCGTGGCGGGCGCCGCCGTCCTGCTGTTCAAGAAGGACGACGACGAGGAGGAGAAGATCAAGGCCCCCGCCGACCAGTCGTTCTGGAAGGTCTCGGGGGCGGGCTTCATGCTGATCCTCGTCGCCGAGTTCGGCGATCTGACCCAGATCATGACGGCCAACCTGGCGGCCCGCTACGACAATCCCGTCTCGGTGGGCATCGGCGCCGTACTGGCCCTGTGGGCGGTGGCGGCGCTCGGCATCCTGGGCGGCAGGGCGCTGATGAAGCGCGTTCCGCTGCGGCTGATCACCAAGATCGCGGCGGCCGTGATGCTGGCGCTGGCGGGCTTCAGCATCTTCGAGGCGATCACGGGCTGAGCGAGTTCTTCGACGCGGTCACGGGTTGAGCGGGCGCGGGTTGAGTGCGTGCGGCTGACGATCACGGGATGCGCGGCGAGGGCCGTTCGTCCCCCGCGGGGTCACGTTCCGCGGCGAGACCGGCCAGGAGGAGGTTCACCAGGCGCTGGGTCGAGGCCGCCGCCTTCTCCGGCCGGAGCGCGCGGAACGTGACGATGGCCGTCAGCCCGACCCGTACGTCCTCGACCGACAGCCCCGCGCGGACGGCGCCCGCTCGCCGCGCCCGGTCGACCAGCTGCTCCAGGCCGCGGGCGTGCGCGCGGCGGTCTTCGGCGAACGCGGCAGCCGCCTCGTGCGAGCCGAACAGCGCCTCGTTCAGCCCCCGGTCCCGCACCTGGCGCTGCGCGAAGCGGTTGATCGTGCCGCTCAGCGCCCGCCAGGCGTCGGGCTCGGCGAGCGCGGCCCGCATGTCGGCCCGGCATCCGGCCACATGCTCGGCGAGCGCGGCGGTGACCAGATCCGTGCGCGTGGGGAAGTGCCGGTAGAGGGTCGCGACGCCAAGCCCCGCCCGTCGCGCGATCTCCCGCATCGGCAGCTCAAGTCCCTCGTCGGCGAAGGCCGCGCGGGCGACCGAGACGAGGTGCCGGCGGTTGTTCTCCGCGTCCGTCCGGGGATTCCGAGTCATTGTCGTCCGCGCGCCTCTCACTTCGCCGTAATCCGGAACAGCTGTTCCGTATCCATGGCTACCGTAAGGCGGCGCCCGGGACCACCGGGCAGGAAAGGCAGTCATGTGGGCAGTGCAATTTGATCGATTCGGGCCGCCGGACGTCCTCGGAATCGGCAGCGCGGCGGAGCCGCACGCGGGCCCTGGTCAGGTCCGGATCGTGGCGAAGGCCGCCGGGGTGTCACCCGTCGATCTCGCGCTGCGGGACGGTTCGTCGCCCTCGCGTGACCATCTCGGCCTGCCGCACATCCCGGGGGTGGACGCGGCGGGTGTGATCGATGAAGTCGGGCCCGGAGTCGACGGGTTCGACGTCGGGGACGAGGTGTTCGGCGCGGTCGACATCGCACGGCTGGGCGGCGCGAGCGCCCAGTACGCCGTCCTCGCGTTCTGGGCCGGGAAGCCGGACTCGATGTCCTGGCCGGAGGCGGGTGCGGCGGGTACCGGGACCGAGACGGCGACCCGCGCCCTCGACCTGCTCGGCGTGGCCGAGGGGGCGACCCTCGTGATCGACGGGGCGGCGGGCGGCGTCGGGAGCATCGCCGTACAGCTCGCTACGGCACGTGGCGCCCGGGTGATCGGTACGGCCAGGGCCGAGAGCCACGGCTTCCTCGCGGACCTCGGCGCGACGCCCGTCGCGTACGGTCCCGGCCTGGCGGCGCGGATCCGCGCGCTCGGCGGCTCGGACGTCGACCTGGCGCTGGACGTCGCGGGCGCCGGCTCGCTGGAGGAACTGATCGACCTCACCGGCGAAGCGGCGGCCGTGGTCACGCTCGCCGACTTCACGGGACCGGAGCGCGGGGTACGGCTCTCGCGCGGCCGGTACGCCGGAGAGCCGGACGGACAGCACGGCCTCGCCCTGGCCGCCGCCCTCTCGTCGCGGGGACGCTTTCGCGTGCCCGTACGGGAGGTCTTCCCGGCGACACGGGCGGCCGACGCGCACGCTGCGGCGGCCCGGGGGCCCAGGCGGGGGAAGATCGTTCTCGACCTCGCCGGGTAGGCGTTACGGCGGGGGCGCGGACGTCGTGTCGACGGATGTCACAGCGGGCGGGGCTGTCTCGTCCCAGGTTCTGGAGACACGAGAAAGGTGCGGGCCATGCGGCTGGGGCTGGGAGCAGCGGGGTGACGGGAACGAACGCGGAGCGGGGGGCGGCTGTGGAGCAGGGAACAAACGTGGAGCCGGGGACGGCCGTGGGCCGCCCTGTTGGATGCGGGCGGCACGCGCGGCGGCACGGCTTCCGGGAGGTGGCGGTGTGAGCCGGGCGCGGGCCGAGGAGTTCGAGGAGCTGCGGCCGCTGCTGTTCTCCATCGCCTACCGGGTGCTCGGCAGTGTCAGCGAGGCCGAGGACGCCGTGCAGGAGACGTGGCTGCGGTACGAGGCGTCCCCGACGCCGCCCCGGTCGACCAGGGCCTTCCTCTCGGCCGTGGTGACCCGGATCTCGATCGACGTGCTGCGCTCCGCGCGCGTACGGCGGGAGGAGTACGTCGGGGAGTGGTTCCCCGAACCGCTGCTCGCCGACCCGTACGAGGATCCCGAGCGGGCGGCGGAGCTGTCCGACTCGGTCTCGATGGCGGCCCTGTTGCTGCTGGAGCGGCTCAGCCCGCTGGAGCGGGCGGTCTTCGTGCTGCGGGAGGTGTTCGGGTTCGGCTTCCCCGAGATCGCCTCGGCGGTGGGGCGTTCGGAGTCGGCGTGCCGCCAGCTCGCGGTACGGGCGCGGCGCCACATGGACGCGGGGCGCCCCCGGTTCGAGGCGGACCGCACCGAGCGCGCGGAGCTGGCGGCGCGCTTTTTCGACGCGCTGCGCGAAGGTGACGTCGAGAGCCTGCGGGAGCTGCTCGCCGCCGACGTCCATCTGGTCGGGGACGGCGGCGGCAAGGTCCCGCAGTGGAGCGCCGGCGTCTTCGGCGCCGAGAAGGTGGCCCGGGTGCTCGGGGCCACCTTCCCCTGGCTCTTCCAGATCGGGGTGGAGATGGAGCGGCACGAACTGAACGGCCACCCGGGCGTGATCCTCCGCGACCGGGACGACAAGGTGATCAACACGATGACGTTCGAGGTGCTGGACGGGCAGATCCAGACGATCCGCTCCGTGATGAACCCCGACAAGCTCGGGCATGTGGGACCGGTGGCGGACGCCTGGGCGGTGCTGCGTGAGGTGAACGAGGCGCGCCGCCCGACGGATTGAGGCGGCGGCCGGGGACGGGCAGCCCTTGACCCGCGGTCCGGGGCCTGATGCCCGGGCCCGGGGTTTCGGGCCCGGGATCTGGGTCTGGTGCCCGGGGGAGTCGTCGCCCCGGGCCGGTCGCCGGTCGCCGGTCGCGGGTCAGACGGTGGGGCGCCGGACCAGCCACGCGGGCCGCTCGGTGCGTACGGTCAGGTCGCCGCGGTGCGTGACGCTGTCCGGACCGTGGCTGTCGAGGAGGGTGTCCAGTACGGACCGGTCGTCCGCGCCCAGCCGGTCGGCGAGAGCGTCGCGGAGCCGTCGTAGCATCGCCTGCGCGTAGCGGCCGGTGGCGGCCGGGAGCGGCGGCAGCAGGTCCACGGCGAACCGCCGCTCGGACTCGACGGTGAAGCCGGCGGCAGTGAGGCGCGGTCCCCAGTCGGCGCCGAGATGGGGGACGCGCTCGGCGTGCTCGTGGGAGGTCAGCTCGTGCAGCCGGGCCTCAAGACCCGGCTTGCCGATGCCGAGATCGTCGGGCAGGAAGCGCGGGAAGCCCTCCATCTCGACGACGGCCAGCAGGCCGCCGGGCCGCAGCGCGGCGAACACCTCGCGCAGGGCGCCGTCGGGGTCGGCCATGTGGTGCAGGGCCGCCGATGTCCAGACCAGATCCACGTCGCCGAAGTCCGGCCAGGCCTCGTCCAGGTCCGCCTGGACGGTACGTACCCGCTCTGCCACGCCCTGCGCCTGGGCCTTGTCCCGCAGCCGGTGCAGCAGAGGGGCCGAGGCGTCCACGGCGACCGCCTCGGCGTCCGGGAACCGCTGGAGCAGGGCGAGGGTGCCGGTACCCGTGCCGCTGCCGAGGTCGAGCAGGCGGCGCACGGGGATGTCCCCGGCGGCCCCGGCGGACGTGGCCAGCCAGGCGGTCACATCGGTGAGATGCGCGTGCAGGACTTCCGCGTCGAGGTCCAGCAGCTCGGCCATGTCCGGCTCGTCGAAGCCGCCGGCGTTGTCGTGGTGCCGGTGACCGTGGTGACCGTGGTGACCGTCGTGCTCGGGTGAGAGGGATGTCATGCCTTGAACGTACAAGGCTCTTGCGGCAGTGGCATAAGGTCTTGCGTATGACGCAAGAAGATGGGGATCTCGACGTTCTGGTGCGCAAGCGCATCAGGGGGCTGCGGGTGGCCATGGGCTGGTCGCTCGACGATCTGGCCGCCCGCTGCTATCTGAGCCCCTCGACGCTGAGCCGCATCGAGACGGGCCACCGGCGTATCAGCCTGGACCAACTGACGGTGATCGCGCGGGCCTTGGGCACCACGCTGGACCAACTGGTCGACTCGGCCGACGAGAACGTCGTCATCAGGCCGCACCACGACGCCGCGCGCGGGCGCACCACCTGGATGCTGAAGGGGGAGGCCGGGGTGAGCGTGGCCAAGATCCGGTTCACCAAACCGGCCCCGACAGACGCTTCGGCGCTGAAGGTTCACCCCGGCACCGACTGGTTCACGGTCCTGTCAGGAACGCTCGTGCTGGTGCTCGGAGACCGCAGGATCCTGGTCAAGACGGGCGAGGCGGCGGAGTTCTCCACGATGGTCCCGCACGCCTTCGGCGCGCACGGCGGCCGCCCGGCGGAGGCGCTGGGCATCTTCGACCACGATGCCCGGCACACCCGTGGGTCGGCCGCTGTCAGGCGATGACGTGAAGGACGAACTCCCCGGTCCCGGTGGGCGCGACGGTCACCTGGGTGAGGTCCTGCACATGGGCGTCCGTGCCGAGTGTGGCGGCGCGCGGGCCGATACCCAGCACCTTGGCGCCGGCCGCGCGGGCGGCGGTCACCCCGGCGTCCGAGTCCTCAAGGGCCAGGCACTCCGAAGCGGCGAAGCCCAGTTCGGCGGCGCCCTTCAGGAAGCCCTCCGGATCGGGCTTGCTCGCCGAGACGTCCTCCGACGTGACGCGCACCTGCGGCATCGGCAGCCCGGCAGCCCCCATCCGCGCCTCGGCCAGAGCGACGTCCGCCGAGGTGACCAGAGCGTGCGGAAGCGCCGCAACGGCGGCCAGGAACGCGGGCGCGCCGTGCACGGGCACGATCCCGTCCGTGTCGGCGGTCTCCTCGGCCAACAGGAGCCGGTTGTCGGCGTAGTTCTGTTCCATCGGCCGCTCGGGAAGCAGCACGGCCATCGTCGCGTGCCCCTGCCGCCCGTGCACGACCTTCAGTACCTCTACGGGATCCAGGCCGTGCCCAACAGCCCAACGCCGCCAGCAGCGCTCCACAACGGCGTCGGAATTGACCAGGGTCCCGTCCATGTCCAGCAGGAGGGCCTTGAAGGGGCCGAGTGTCGTCGGGCTGGGCAAGACTGCCGTCCTTCGTCGTGGGTGGAACGAGCGATTTGTTCACCCACGATACAAAGCGCGCCCAGGTCTGGCCAATCCCGCCGCGTCGACGCCCCCTGGCGGGGGGCGCGTGGCCGGGGACCGTGGGGGTGGGGGTGTCGAGCAGCTTTGCTGGGACTGGTATCAGCGCACCGGGCCCGGTGGGGAGATCTTGGGTGACATCGCCGGGCGGACGGTGGCCGACCTCGGGGCGGGGACGGGGCGGCAGGCCGCTCGCGTGGCGCGGACGCTCGGGCCTGCGCGGGTCGTCGCCGTGGACAACTCCGCGTCCCGGACCGAACGGGCGCGTGCTCTGTACGGTGGCGTGCGGGAGCTGGAGCTCGTGCACGCCGACGCCGCCGCCCATCTCGGTGCGCGGCCGGGCCGGTACGACGTCGTCTACTCCGCCTTCGGCGCCCTTGACTTCAGTGACCCCCGGAATCTCCTGCCAGCCGTCGCGGCCGGGCTGCGCCCTGGGGGAATGCTGCTTGTCGCGACCCTCGCCCACCACCGGGAGGGCAGTCCTCCTGCCTCCGCCGTACGCCCCGTCGACATTCCCGTCCGGACGGCGGACGGCGACGATGCGATCTTGTCGCGTTGGGTCCTCGACCGGTCGGTCTGGGAGAAGTTGCTTGTCTCGGCGGGGTTTTCGGGGGTCACGGTCGATACGGTCCTGGACGACGGCGCTTACGCGGGCCCGCCGATGGCCACGTACATCATCCGCGCGCGTACCTGAGTGCGGGAAGAACAAGAGTGGCCCCGCCCGCCGGTCAGGGAGTGCGGGCGGAACCACTTTGTTCCCGCACTATACAAACATCCGGGCGGGTCGCGCCAGCCCTCAGGGTGTCGCGTCCGGGGCGGGTGTCGTTTCCGTGAGGCCGATCGCGCACGCCGTCAGTGAGCGGTTGAGGCGGGGGGCGAAGTCGAGGGCCGCGTGGCCCCAGCGGGGGACCTGTCTGTACAGCTCCGCCAGGGTGGGCGTCGGGTGGGAGACCTGCCAGAAGCCGGCGGCCAGGGTGATCGCCACCGCCAGCAGGCTGCCGATCTGTTCGACGGTCATGGTGCTCGCGCGGGCGAGGGCGGTCGCGATCTCGTCGTGGGCGGCGAAGGCGTTGGTCTTGTAGCGGCGGGCCCGCTCGATGTCGACGTCGCCTTCGAGGTTCAGCGGGACATGCGTCAGCAGGTCGCAGAAGACCGGGAGCGCGACCAGCGTCTCGCCGACCAACGCCGCCGTCTGCTCGGGGCCCAGTCCGGAGCGGCCCGCGGCCTCGGTCTTGATCGCGTCGCGCCACTGGCCCCAGCCCCGCTCGGCCAGTTCGAGGAACAGCTCCTCCTTGCTGGCGTAGTAGCGGCGCACCCCGGTGCGGTGCAGTCCGGCGCGTTCGGTGACCGGCGCCAGCGTGACGTACCGGACGCCGCCCAGTTCGAGGGCGAGCGCCTCCGCCGCTTCCAGGAGGTCTTCCGAGCGGCGTGTCTTGTCCTCGGTCGACCGGGCTCTCTGGCGCATGTCCGGAATCATAACGCACTCCGAGATGCGTTATGCCGGTGCGCGATGTTAGGGTCTAGTTAGCGCATCACGAGGTGCGTTATTGACGAAGGGGGATCACCATGAAGGCCGTACAGGTCAGCCGATTCGGTGGGCCGGACGTGCTCGCACTCACCGAGCTGCCGGATCCGGAGCCGGGGCCCGGCCGGATCGCGATCGACGTCACGCACGCCGCCGTCGGGCTCATCGACGTCTACATCCGGCAGGGGCTGTTCAAGGACGCCGAAGGGGTGCCGCAGCCGCCGTACGTGCCGGGGCTCGAAGTCGCCGGTACCGTGCGCGCGCTCGGCGAGGGGGTCACCGGGTTCGCCGTCGGCGAGAAGGTGGTGGCGCTGCCCGGCAACGCGTCGGGCGGGTACGCGTCGGTGTACGTCAGCGACGAGGCGCGGGTCGTGTCGACGGAGCGCCACGACATCGATCCGGCCCTCGCCGCCGCCGTCGTGCCCAACGCGATCATGGCGCACGTCGCGCTCACCCGCGCCATCCACCTGTCGGCGGGCGAGAGCGTCCTCGTCCACGGCGCGCTGGGCGCGTTCGCCGCCACCTTCCCCGGTGTCGCGCGACAGCTCGGCGCTTCACGGGTGGTCGGTACGGTCCGCGCCGGGCGGCTGGCGGCGGCGGCCGCCACCAAGCTGCCGTACGACGCCGTCGTCGACTCCGCCCGACTGCCCGACGTCCTCGACGGCGAGAAGTTCGACGTCGTCGTCGACCCGGTGGGCGGCAGCGTCCGTACGCAGAGCCTGGACCTGCTCGCGCCGTCCGGCCGGCTCCTGCTGGTCGGCAACGCGGGCGGCGACTGGGGGGCGGCGGGTATCGACGGCAACCAGATCTGGCTCCGCAACGTCACCGTCGCCGGGTTCAACGCCGGCGCCTATCTGCCGGCCCACCCCGAATCGATCCGGCCGGCGGCCGAGGTCGCGCTGAAGGCGGTCGCCGACGGACTGGTCGACACCGAGGTCGAGATCCTTCCCCTGGCGGAAGCGGCGACCGCGCACGAACGGCTGGAGAGCCACACGGCCAACGGCCGTATCGTCCTCACCCCGTAGCCCGTAAGTCCGTAACCGGTGAGTCCGTAACCGCGTAGAACGGTCAGCGCCGGTGGCCGCCACGGCCGGGGAAGCCGTTGTGGCCGCCCGAATCCGAATCCGAACCCGCCCCCGCGCCTGAACCAACCCCCGGGCCCCCCGCCGTCGGCGGCTGTTCCGCCTCCAGCGCACGCTGTGTGTACGGCCCGTAGACGCCCTGCGGATCACCGTCGATGTGGCGGTACATCTGGTAGATCCGCACGGAACTCGCCACGCCCTGGTCGTACTGGCCGTCGGCCTGGCCCTGGTAGAGCCAGAGCGACTTCAGTCGCTGCTGCAACGCCACGACCTCGGGCCCGCTGTCACCCTCGCGCAGCCCCGCCCCGCTCTGCGCCCGGGCCGCCGGGGTCTTCGCCTCGCGGGACGGCGGCGCCGGGGCCTTGGGGGTGGCGCGCGGGGTCTTCGGGACCGCGCGCGGGGTGGTCGCCGCAGCCGAGGGGGGAGTCGTCGGCGATACGGAAGGGGACGGGGACGCCGAGGGCGTGGCCGCCGCCGGCTGGGTGTCGAGGCCGTCCGGCACGCCCGTACGCGTACTGTCCGCCAGCGCCTCGTCTGGGTCGTCACCGCCCGAGAACAGGCCACCCGCGAACGCGGCCGTGCCCAGCACCGCCACCGCCGTGAGGCCGATCGCGACCGCCTTCAGCGGCCGGCGCTGCGGGCGCCGCTCGTCGGGGAAGGGGGCCGAAGGCGGCGGGACGACCGGGCGGCGCGCTGCGCCCGCCGTCTCGGGGGCCAGCGGCGGCAGCGGGCCCGCTGTACGGAAAGCGCCCGGCGGGGCGTCACGGGAGTCGAGTTCCACGTACGGCCGTATCCGCAGCGGGTCGAAATCCTCGGCGCGGGCGATCTCCATCGTCCGTTCCACCGAGCGCTCCGCCTGCACCGCCTGTACGGCGCGCGCGGCGCAGCCGCAGGCCGGTCCTGCGCCCGTCGCCCACGGCGTACCGCAGCGCACGCATATCTGTCCGTTCAACGTGGATCCCCTCCCCTTGAACTGCCAGTGATTATGCAGGCCCCCCGCGCCCGGCGTACGCCCGCCCGACCCGTTCGTGGCGCATCGGAGCGCTTCGGCCCACATTCGGCAGGCCATAACCGGACATTGCGGCCAGGATGGGGGTCGCGGACGAGAGGTCACGAGGAGCAGTCGCGAGGAGAACTCCATGGCTCAGGAAGTCGACGCCCCGGCCGTGGAACCCGTGCCGGGCGAGGGGCAGAAGCAACGGACCGTCGTCGTCGCGATCGGCGCGCTGCTGCTCGGTCTGCTGCTCGCCGCACTCGACCAGACCATCGTGTCCACGGCACTGCCGACCATCGTCAGCGACCTCGGCGGCCTGGACCATCTCTCCTGGGTCGTCACCGCGTACCTGCTGGCGTCGACGGCCGCCACCCCGCTGTGGGGCAAGCTCGGCGACCAGTACGGCCGCAAGAAGCTCTTCCAGACCGCCATCGTCATCTTCCTCATCGGCTCGGCGCTCTGCGGCATCGCCCAGAACATGCCGCAGCTCATCGGCTTCCGCGCGCTCCAGGGGCTCGGCGGCGGCGGGCTCATCGTGCTGTCGATGGCGATCGTCGGCGACATCGTCCCGCCGCGTGAGCGCGGCAAGTACCAGGGTCTCTTCGGGGCGGTCTTCGGCGCGACGAGCGTCCTCGGGCCGCTGCTCGGCGGGCTGTTCACCCAGCATCTGAGCTGGCGCTGGGTCTTCTACATCAATCTGCCGATCGGTGTCGTCGCGCTGCTCGTCATCTCCGCCGTGCTGCACATCCCCGTGCGCTCGACGAAGCACACCATCGACTACCTCGGCACCCTCCTGATCGCCACCGTCGCCACCTGTCTGGTGCTGGTCGCCTCGCTCGGCGGTACCACCTGGGCCTGGGGCTCGGCCCAGATCATCGGGCTCGCCGTCATCGGCCTGGTCCTGCTGGCGGTGTTCGTACGGGTCGAGCGGGGCGCCGCCGAACCCGTACTGCCGCTGCGGCTGTTCCGGGTACGGACGTTCACGCTCGTCGCGCTGATCAGCTTCATCGTCGGTTTCGCGATGTTCGGCGCGATGACGTACCTGCCGACGTTCCTGCAGATCGTGCAGGGCGTCAGTCCCACCCTGTCCGGTGTGCACATGCTGCCGATGGTGGCGGGGCTGCTGATCGCCTCGACCACCTCGGGGCAGATCATCAGCCGGACCGGGCGCTGGAAGGTCTTCCCCATCGCCGGCACGGGCGTCACCGCCGTCGGCCTCTTCCTGCTCCACCAGCTGACGGAGACCAGCGGCGTCTGGGAGATGAGCGTCTACTTCTTCGTCTTCGGCGCGGGGCTCGGTCTCGTCATGCAGGTGCTCGTCCTGGTCGTGCAGAACGCCGTCGGCTACCAGGACCTCGGCGTCGCCACATCGGGCGCGACCTTCTTCCGCTCCATCGGCGCCTCCTTCGGTGTGGCGATCTTCGGCACGATCTTCACCAGCAGACTCGACGACAAACTCTCCGACGCGCTCGCCGGGAAGCAGCTGCCGTCCGGCGTCAGCGCGGGGCGGCTCGCGGCCGATCCGCGCGCCGCAGGGCAGCTGCCGGACTCGGTGCGGCCCGGGGTGCTGCACGCGTTCTCCTCGTCCATCACCGACGTCTTCCTCTACGCGGTGCCGGTCGTGCTGCTCGCCTTCGTCGTCGCGTGGTTCCTCAAGGAGGACAAGCTGCGCGGCTCGGTCACGGCCCCGGAAGCGTCCGAGACACTGGCGGTCCCTCCCGTCGAGCGTTCGTCGTACGACGAGTGCGCACGCGCGCTGTCCGTGCTCGGCACCCGGGAGGGCCGCAGGGAGATCTACGAGACGATCACGGCGAAGGCAGGGTTCGACCTGCTGCCCGCGGCCAGTTGGCTGCTGCTGCGCATCAGACGCCACGGCCTGGTCGAACCGTCCGAGCTGGCCGAGACCGTACCCGTACCGCTCGGCGTCATCGTCGAGGCGGCCCGGCAGGTGGAGGGGCGCGGGCTCGCCCGCAGGGTCGGCATCGAGCTGATGCTCACCGACGCGGGCGTCGAGGCCGCGCAGGTGCTGGCCACGGCGCGCGAGGAGTCGCTGGCCGAACTGCTCGGCGACTGGTGGGGCCCGGAGCGGCCGACCGATCTGGTGCGGCTGGTCGAGGAGTTGTGCGCCGAACTGGGCGGCTCTGACGGCGAACACCCGCACACCCCGGAGACGCACCGGGACCACACGGCCCCGGACCGGCACGGAGCCTGACGGGCAAGGGACCTGACAGGCATGCGGGCCGCGCGGGCCATGACGGGCACGGGGCCGCGCGGGTCCGGCTGACGGGCACGGGCCGCGCGAAGCCTGAGAGCCGCGCCCCTGACCCGGGCGCGTCGCTACCGGCCGGTACCGCTCATGGACACCCGTCCGTGGGCGGTACCGCCGCGTCATGGTCATCCCGCTCGCCTGCTCCGCAGCCGTTTGACCCGGCGAATACGGGCAACCCGCCGGGGAGAACGACCCGTTACGAGCAGTACCGGACGAGCCAAGAACCAGGAAGGTAACCATGTCCACAGTCCTGATCGTCATCGGTCTGATCGTGGTGTTCGTGATCATTGTCGCTGCCGTGCTCTACGCGGGACCCGGCAGGGGAGGCGAGCGGACCGGGCTGAAGCGACGGTTCGGGCCTGAGTACGACCGGGTGCTCGCCCGGCACGACGGTGACGCGAAGGCAGCCAAGCGCGAGCTGGGCGAGCGCGTCAAGCGCCACGGCGACCTGCGCACCAAGCCCCTGTCCGACGAGGCCAGGGAACAGTACGTCTCCCGGTGGGCCGGACTGCAGGAGCAGTTCGTGGACTCACCGAAGCAGGCGGTCGCCGACGCCGACCAGTTGGTCGCGCAGCTGGCCGCCGAACGTGGTTACCCCGAGGCCGGCCGGTACGACGAACAGCTCGACGCTCTGTCGGTCCACCACGCGCACCAGGTGGACGGTTACCGCAGGGTGCACCACGCGGCATCGGACGAGGGCCGCGGTACGAACACGGAAGAGCTGCGCGAGGCCATGGTCGGCGCGCGTGAACTCTTCGAGCAGCTGATCCTCGCTCGTCCGGACGGTGGCGGCAAGGGCCGCACCCGTGGTGCGGGTCGCGAACAGAACGTCTCACTGCGGCCGAAGGGAAGTGACGTGTGATGAAGAACGACGAAGCGCGTGACCAGCAGGGCTCGAACGACGAGGGCGTGACGAAGGACCCGGCGGGTACGACGCCCGAGGCCCGGCCGTCCGCCACGCGGGAGGCCCAGGACGCGCACGAGAAGCGCGAGAAGCCGGGGCTGTTCAGCGACCGGGAGCGTGCCGTGCGGACCGAGGGCGAGAAAGACGCCCAGGCCGACGAGCGGGCGGCGGGCGACACCGCCTGGCCGCAGAAGCAGGTCGGCCGGACGGACTCGCGTTCCGAGACGGGCGCCGTGACCGGCGCGGAGACCGGTACGGACACGGGCGCGACGAGGACCGGGTCAGCGACCCGCGAGACGGCCAACCCGGACCGCACCGCGCTGGGCGACGACAAGACACGTACCGACATAGGCACGACCGGCACCGACAGGACCGCCGGTACCGACAGGACCGGCGCGGACAAGGCCAGGTCGGTCGAGGACCGGGCGGACTCGGCGCGGGCCGACAAGCTCACCGCCGACAAGAGCGGCGCCGACCGCACCGGCACCGACACGACCGGCACCGACCGCACCGCCTCCGAGCGGACCGCTGTCGACCACAAGGCTCCTGTCGAGCACAAGTCCACCGTCGACCACCACTCCACCGTCGACCACAAGGCCGGCGCGACGACCGGCGCGACGGCCGGCTCCACGGCCGACACCCGGCTCCTCCCGCAGGAGGAGAGCGACAAGCTGGCCCACCGTCTCCAGGAAGCCCTCGGCGGCTTCGTGGACGGCCCCCGGCGCTCGGTCGAGGAAGCGGCCGGTGTGCTGGAGGAGGCCACCGAGCACATCACGCGCGTGCTCGACGAGCGGCGCCGTTCGATGCGGGCCGGCTGGGACGGCAAGGCGGGCAAGGACGGCAAGACCGGTACGGACGCCTCGGCGGACGGCTCGGACACCGAAGACCTGCGGCTGGCCCTGCGGAACTACCGCGAGGTGACGGAGCGCCTGCTGAAGATCTGACAGCGGCCGCGCGGCACGACGGCGGCAGCACAGCACGGCGGCGGCAGACCGGAGACGGTCCGCCGCCGCCGGCGCGTCCCGACGGCTCAGGACGGCACCCGCGGGCTCAGGACAGCACCCGCGCCAGGGCGAAACCGTCGTACCCCTTGCTGCCGACCGTCTGGATCGCCGTCGCCGACAGCCGGGGCTCCTCGGACATCAGCTCGATCATGCGCCGGGTGCCGATCACCTTCGGGTCGCCGTCGCCCGCCGGGTCGGCCACGGCGCCGCCGCGTACGACGTTGTCGCAGACGATGACACTGCCGGGCCGCGTCAGCTTCAGCGCCCACTCCAGATAGCCCGGGTTGTTGGGCTTGTCGGCGTCGATGAAGACGAAGTCGAAGGGTCCCGCACCCTCCTCGACGAGGACGGGCAGCGATTCCAGCGCCTGGCCCGTCCTGACCTCGGCGATCTTGTCGAGCCCCGCTCGCGCCAAGTTCGCGCGGGCCACGTCCGCGTGGGCCGCGTCGTACTCCAGCGAGATCAGCCTGCCGTCGGCAGGCAGCGCGCGGGCCAGCCAGATGGTGCTGTAACCGCCGAGCGTGCCGATTTCGAGAATGCTCCGTGCCCCCTGGATACCCACCAGCAGATGCAGCAGTTTCCCCTGGTTGGGTGCCACATTGATGTCAGGCAGACCGGCCGCGTCACTGGCGGTGAGTGCCGCCGACAGAGCATCGTCGGCGGGGACGAGCTGATCGGTGAAGTAGCGGTCGACCGCGTCCCACAGCTCGTGCTCTTGTCGTTGGGACATGAAAGCCTCTTCCCTGGATCATCGGCATCTGGATCATCGGCATTGAGACAAAACAAGCAAACAAGCAAAACAAGGATGACAGTCAGGCGAAGAGGGGGTTGCCTGAGTCTCCTGAATGGGGCAGTGCGAGGCTCATGGCCCCAGGTACGGCGGTTTCGGACGGAGGGTCGGCGCGGCGTGGCGAATGCAGATCACAGCGTGCGCGGCGGAGCGGCACCAGGAGGCGTGGGCACCGGTTTCGGTACGGCCCGCGCGGTCCTGTGGCTGGTCGCGGCGGTGCTCGCGGTAAGACAGGCGACAGCGGTGCTCAGGCAGCCCCCGGGGCGCCGGCTCACCGACCTGGAGACCTGGACCGGCGACAACGGAGTGCTCCACGTCGCCGGTTCGCTCTACTCGACGGGGAAATTCACCGGTACGCCGTTCGCGGGGCTGGTACTCAAACCGTTGACGCGGTCGGCCGAGGAGAGCCTCGGCATCGTCTGGACCTTCGCCACGCTGCTGCTCGTCGTCGCCCTCGGCGTCGTCGCGGCGCGCGCGCTGCCGGGTCCCGTCTCGCGCCGTACCCGCATCCTCGCCGCCCCGGTCGCGATCAGTCTGCTGATGGTGTCCCTGCCGGTGCGCAACAGCTTCCACCTGGGGCAGACCAGCATCCTGCCGGTCCTGCTGGTGCTCGTCGGCTGCTTCGTGGTGCGCGGGCCGCGGGCCCGGCAGGCGGCCGGCGTGCTGATCGGTCTCGGCGCCGCGCTCCAGCCGGGCGTGGTGCTGTTCGCGCCGCTGCTGTGGTTCACCGGCCGCAGGAAGGCGGCGGCGACCACGGTCGGCACCTTCGCCGTGTGCACGGCCCTCGCCTGGGCGGCGCTGCCGAAGGACTCGTGGACGTACTGGGTGCACCACATCGCGGGCGCCGGCCTCGGTGACAGCCCCGACAGCCTCGCCAACCAGTCCCTGCACGGCGCGCTCCTGCGGATCGGTCTTTCGGGGCCGCTGGAGATCGCGGTGTTCGTGGTCCTCGCCGCCGCCGTCGTCTACTTCGGTCTGCGGCGCGCCGTGCGCTACGCGCAGGACGGCCAGTTGCTGCTCGCCGTCGCCGTGACCGGCTGTGTCAGCGTGGCGGTCTCCCCGACGGCCTGGCAGCACCAGCTGCTGTGGATACTGCTGGCGGTGGTCGGCCGGGTCGGCAAGCGTGCCAAGGACCGGCTGGTGTGGCCCGCGGTCGTGGTGCTGGTGATGACCCTGCCGGGCACGATGCTGCTGCCCAACATGGCGATGCTCTACCCGCTGCGGGAGAACGTGCCGCTGTTCGCCGCGCTCGCCGCCGCTGTCGCCGTGCCGTTCCTGCCGAGGGCTTCGCAGTACTTCGACAGACCCGTGCCGACGGACTACGCGCAGCCCGTACCGTCACGCTGGAGCCGGGTGCCGCTCGCCGCGCCCGTCTGGCGGCGGCTGCTGAGCCGCCCCAACCTCGTGCTCGAACTGCTCGTCATCCGCGTCGGCTACTCCGTCTACTCCCACATCCGGCTCGCCGCCACGGGCGGCAGGACCGAGGCCGAGGCGCACGGCCGTCAGGTGATCTCGATCGAGCGGGCGCTCGGCATCGACATCGAGGAGTGGGTCAACCGCACGGTCGTCCATCTGGGCTGGGCGGAGAAGTTCTTCGACTTCTACTACGAGACGTTCCACTTCATCCTGCCGCTGACGGTCCTCGCCGTGCTGTACGTCCGCCGCCCCGCCGACTACCGCTGGGCCCGCTCCTCGCTCGGCTTCGCCACGATCCTCGCGCTGATCGGCTTCTGGTTCTACCCGCTCGCCCCGCCCCGGCTGATGCCGGGCCTCAGCTTCATCGACACCGTGCACGGCCCGCAGGACCTCGCCAACCCGAGCTACGGCGCGATGACGGCGCTCACCAACCAGTACGCGGCCATGCCGTCGCTGCACTTCGGCTGGTCGCTGTGGTGCGGTCTGGTCATCGTCGTGCTGGCGCCGAAGCTGTGGATGAAGCTACTGGCGCTGCTCCACCCGCTGTTCACGGTCTGCGCGATCGTCGCGACCGCCAACCACTGGGTGCTGGACGCGGTCGGCGGCGCCGCCGTGGTCGGTGCGGGCTTCGGCCTGACGTATCTGCTGGCGGGCCCGCGCAAGCTGGTCACACCGGTCCCGAAGGAGCCGGCCGACGCCGACCGCGACCCGTTCCCGCAGGGGAGCAACGGCAGCAAGGGCGGCAACGGCGACAAGGACGACGCAGGGCCGGCGGGCGCTTCCGTCCCGGCCGGCGGGCCCGCGGGGTAGCGGGAAGGCGGCCCCGCGGGCGGGGCTCAGGACCGTACGGACCTGCGGCGGCGGCTGACGTAGACGGCCGCCCCGACGCACACGACCAGGCCGACGGCGATGACCCACAGCGCCGCCTGCGCCTTGCCGACGCTGGCTTCCCTCACGGCGGCGGCCTGTGCACTGGCGGGGATGGTCGACGAGGGGGAGAGGGCGGGTACCGGGATCGGGGCGGGGCCCGTCGCGTTGAGCCGCTCCACCAGGTCGACACCGCCGAAGTGGTGCGGGTCGACGCCCGCGGTGTGGGCGGCGAAGATGAGCTGGGCCCAGGCCGCGGGGCCGTTCGCCGCCGCCCAGGACGCGGAGTTCTTCTTCAGCCAGTCCAGCGCGCCCGTCGCCTTGTCCCCGTACCCCGCGGCGCCCAGCGCCACGATCGCGTCGGCCGTGTTGCCCGGGTCGGGCCGGGACGGTCCTGCGGGGGCGCCCGGCAGGGCCGACCGGTCGAGGTGCCCGTCCTCGGCGAGTATCCGCGCGAGGTAGGCGGCGCCGTTGCGCGCCGTGAACTCCGGTGTCGGATGCGCCGACTTGTGGCAGGTCGGGGCGGGGCCCGGCGATACGGGCGCGGCGACCATCCGCTTGCCGATGCCCCCCAGCACCGCGGCGGCCGTGGCGTCGTTGTCGGCGACGAGCGTGCCCGACGGGCCGGGCTGGTGGGCGAAGGCGCCGGCACCGGTCGCCGCGTCGCACGGGATGGCGAGAGTGATCAGCGCGTCGTAGCCGTTCTTGCCGTCCAGCGACCGCATGGAGCCGGGGTGCGCGCCCGCCGTGGTCAGTGAACCGATCACGAGCGCCGTGGAGTTGGCGTCGGTGGGGGCGCCGTTGGTCCGGCCCCAGCCGCCGTCCTTGTTCTGCGCCAGGCGCAGCCAGCCCACCGCCTTCTGCATGAACTCCCGCTGCCCGCCGACGCTGGCGAGCGCCTGGAGCGCGGCGGAGGTGGAGTTGACGTCCGTCGCTGTGTTCAGGTCGCAGGGCACCGCCGGGTCGGGGCGGTACGCCGGGAACGAGCCGTCCGCACACTGCTGGCTCTTGAGCCAGAGGATGGCGGAGTTGGCGGGTCGCAGCCCGGCCGCGTACTGCCCGAGCATCGCCAGCGACTGGCGCCACACACCGTCGCGGGTGGGGTCCTTCGTGCCGTACAGCCCTGCGGGGAGCCGGGCGGGCGCGCCGGCGGCGGGGGAGGGCGAGGCGGCGAGGGGGGAGGGCGAGGCGGCGGCGGGGGAGGGTGAGGCGGTGCCGGCCGTCGTGTCATCGGCTACTGCTGCCGGGGCCAGGGCCACACACAGCGCGGCGGATGCGGCGAGCGCTGCGGCGCTGCGGCGGACGGTGGTCATGGCGGGCGGTGCCTCTCCTGCGGGAGCCGGGCTCAGGCACACTCAGGCACCAGGCTCCGGCCCCGTGAACCTCGACGGTGCCGGGCCACCGGCGGATTCCGGTGGCACGAGCCGGTCATGACCGCCAACGGGGCACTCCGGCCCGCCACCGGCAAGGGCGGCTCACGGCTGCGGGTCGGCGGCCGGTTCTGCACCGGCTTTTCCCCGTACGGGCATGATGACGACCCGCCCACTCTACCGGCCGTCGCACGCGCGTCCCGTGCCGGATCGTGAGCGCGTCGCGCGCGCCCGGTGCGGGGCGCCGAAGGGCGGCGCAGACTGGACCGGGACGACAACGCGGCGGACCGGGGGAGCGCACATGGCCGGGGGTATCGGATGGCTCCTGGAGCCGTACGTGGTCGACTGCGTGACGTTCGCGCGCGGCATCGGCCCCGTCGACCTCGTGCTGCGGCTGGGCGCCCGCGGTGGCCCGCCCGCGCGGTCGGCGACGGCGGAGGAGGCGATGGATCTGCTCACGTCACCCGGCGTCGACAGCGTCGCCCGGGTCGGCACGGCCGGCGAGTGGGCGTATGCCGTCGAGTACGGGGACGCGGTCGGCTGGACCCGCGCCGGGCTCGCCGAGGCGTCGCGTGACGGGGCGGAGGTGGTGAACTTCCTGCTGACGCCGTGGCATCCGCCGTCGATGTTCAACTACTACCGGGACGGGGTCAGGGTCTGCTCCTTCGGCATCGGCGAGGAGGCCCACCGGTGGGGACAGGACCGGGATCTGCTGCTGCCCGCGCTGTCCCGCGCCGGTGTGCTGCCGGGCCGCCGCGCGCGGTCGGGCGCGGACCGCGAACACGGCCGCCTGCTCAGTGTGCTGACCGTCGGGGAGCACTTCGGTCTCCAACTGCCCAGGGAGGACATCGTGGAGGGCCGCCTCCCGCTCTACCTGGTGCGGGAGCGCTGAGATTGGTGCGCCGAGATTCGCGCGCTGAGATTCGTGCGCCGAGATTCGCGCGGCGGGAGTCAGGCGCGCGGACTCAGCTCTTGGCCAGGCCCAGCGTCGACGCCAGCTCGCGCCAGGCGGCCAGCGGCAGATCGGTGCGCGGGTCGTCCGACACCACCTGGATCGCGAGGTGGTCGGCGCCCGCTTCGAGGAATTCCGCCGCCCGGCTCGCGACCGTGTCCGCGTCGCCGAGGGCGAACATCGCGTCCAGCAGCCGGTCGCTGCCGCCGTCGCGGTAGTCGGCGTCTTCGAAGCCCAGCCTGGTGAAGTTGTTGGTGTAGTTGGGCATCGCGAGATAGCCGCTCAGGTACTCACGCGCGGTGGCCCGGGCGCTGCTGATGTCCGGGTCGAGCACGACCTTGAACTCCGGTGCGAGCAGCGCGTCCGTGCCGAGGATGGCGCGGGCCTTCGCGGTGTGTTCGGGCGTGACGAGATACGGGTGCGCGCCGCCGGCGCGGTCCCGGGACAGCTCCAGCATCTTCGGGCCGAGCGCGGCCAGCACGCGCGCGCTCGCCGGTACGGGGGCGGGCGCGGAGTCGAGCCCGGTCAGGTACTCCTTCATCGCCGAGTACGGCCGGGCGTACCGCTCGGCGAGCCGGCTGTGGCTGACCCCGATGCCCAGCACGAAGCGGCCGGGATACGCCTGCTCCACGACGGCGCGGTCCGCCGCGACGTCCGCCGCCTCGTGGTCCCAGATGGACAGGATGCCCGTCGCGACGCGGATGGTGGACGTGGCGGCCAGCAGCGGCGTCGCCTGCGTCACGGCCGGACTGCCGCCGATCCACAGCGCGCCGTAGCCGAGGGCTTCCAGCTCGGCCGCCGCGGCGCCGACCGCTTCGTCGTGCGCGGGATCGCCGTTTCCGGTGCGCAGCGCGCTGCTCCAGATGCCGATCCGGCCGAGGGCGGTGCGGTCCGTGGTCGTGGCGTCAGTACTCATGAGGTGCGTAACAACGGGTTGGATCTTGTTATTCCGTGGCGCGAATCACCTGCTCGGAAGGTTCGTGCGAGGCTACCTGCCGGTAGATTCAGAGGCTGCCGACGATCAGGGAGACAGGGGGCCGAGAGTGACCGCTGAGGCCATAGCGGCGGACACCGGTGCGGGGGCCAGCGAAAGCGCGGGAGTCCGCGCGGTACCCGGCGGCGCGGACGGGCGGCCGTTGCGCATCGCCCTCCTCAGTTACAAGGGGAATCCATTCTGCGGAGGTCAGGGCGTCTACGTCCGGCATCTCTCCCGTGAACTGGCGCGGCTCGGACACAGCGTCGAGGTGATCGGCGCCCAGCCCTACCCCGTGCTCGACGAGGGCGTACGCCTCACCGAACTGCCCAGCCTCGACCTCTACCGGCACCCCGATCCGTTCCGGACGCCGAAGCCCGGCGAGTACCGCGACTGGATCGACTCGCTGGAGGTCGCCACGATGTGGACGGGCGGCTTTCCCGAACCGCTGACCTTCTCGCTCCGGGCCAGGCGCCATCTGGCGGCCCGCGCGGGGGAGTTCGACGTGATCCATGACAACCAGACGCTCGGTTACGGGCTGCTGGGCGAACTGGGCGCGCCCCTCGTCACCACCATCCACCATCCGATCACCGTCGACAGACAGCTGGACCTGGCGGCGGCGCCCAACTGGCGGCGGCGGGCCTCCGTCCGGCGCTGGTACGGCTTCACCCGGATGCAGAAGCGGGTCGCGCGCCGGATGCCGTCCGTGCTGACCGTGTCCGGCACCTCGAAACAGCAGATCACCGAACACCTCGGGGTGCGGTCCGACCGTATCGAGGTCGTCCATATCGGCGCCGACACCGAGCTGTTCTCGCCCGACCCGGCCGTGCCCGAGATCCCCGGCCGGATCGTGACGACCTCCAGCGCCGACGTACCGCTGAAGGGGCTCGTCCATCTCGTGGAGGCCCTGGCCAAGCTCCGCGCCGACCACCCGCAGGCGCATCTCGTCGTCGTCGGCAAGCGCGCCGAGGACGGCCCGGTGGCGCAGGCCATTGAGCGCTACGGGCTCGGCGGCGCCGTCGAGTTCGTCAAGGGCATCTCCGACGCCGAACTCGTCGATCTGGTACGCGGGGCGCAGGCCGCCTGCGTACCGTCCTTGTACGAGGGCTTCTCGCTGCCCGCCGCCGAGGCGATGGCCACCGGCACCCCGCTGGTCGCCACCACCGGCGGCGCGATCCCCGAAGTCGCGGGCCGCGACGGCGAGACGTGTCTCGCCGTACCGCCCGGCGACCCGGCTGCGCTGGCGGCCGCGCTCGGCCGGCTGCTCGGCGACGAGCGGCTGCGCGCCAGGCTGGGGGCAGCCGGACGTGAGCGGGTGCTGTCCCGGTTCACCTGGGCCGGAGCGGCGCAGGGTACGGCGGAGCTGTACCGCGCCGCGATCGACCGGCAGGGGCGCACGGCGCTCCCGCGCGGCGCCGGCTGACCCGCGACCGGCGAAGGGCGCAGCACGGCGAAGCTCCGGCCGCCGCCCCGTGCGCCCGTACCCGCGACCCCGCGTCCTCCGTAAACTCTCCCGCCATGAGCCGCAGTTCCACCGACCGTCCCGACCGCGAAAGCAGGACCCTGTGCTGACCGTGGACTTCACCCGCTTCCCGCTGGCTGCGGGCGACCGCGTACTCGACCTGGGCTGCGGCGCGGGCCGGCACGCCTTCGAGTGCTACCGGCGCGGCGCCCAGGTGGTGGCGCTGGACCGCAACGGCGAGGAGATCCGCGAGGTGGCGAACTGGTTCGCCGCGATGAAGGAGGAGGGGGAGGCGCCCGCGGGCGCCACCGCCACCGCCATGGAGGGCGACGCGCTCAACTTGCCGTTCCCCGACGAGTCGTTCGACGTCGTCATCATCTCCGAGGTGATGGAGCACATCCCCGACGACAAGGCCGTGCTCGCCGAGATGGTCCGGGTCCTGCGGCCCGGCGGCCGGATCGCGGTGACCGTGCCGCGCTACGGCCCCGAGAAGGTCTGCTGGGCGTTGTCGGACGCGTACCACGAGGTCGAGGGCGGCCATATCCGGATCTACAAGGCCGACCAACTGCTGGGCAGGATGCGGGAGGCCGGGCTCAAGCCGTACGGCAGCCATCACGCGCACGCGCTGCACGCGCCGTACTGGTGGCTCAAGTGCGCGTTCGGCGTGGACAACGACCGTGCGCTGCCCGTCCGGGCGTACCACAAGCTGCTGGTCTGGGACATCATGAAGAAGCCCTTCGCGACCAGGGCGGCCGAACAGCTCCTCAACCCGGTCCTGGGCAAGAGCTTCGTCGCCTACGCGACGAAGCCGCACCTGCCGGCCGTGGCCGCCAAGTGACCTTCTCCGGGCCGGGACCCGGCCGTACGGAACATCTCGTGCTGCCCGGGGTGCTCACCGCCGAGCAGGCCGCGCTGACCGTGTCCGGCATCCTCGCCGTCCAGCGTCCCGACGGCGCCCTGCCGTGGTTCCGCGGGCACCACCTCGACCCCTGGGACCATGTCGAGGCCGCGATGGCGCTGGACGCGGCGGGTGAACACGAGGCGGCAGCCGCCGCGTACGCGTGGCTGGCCCGCGCGCAGAACGAGGACGGGTCCTGGTACGCGTCGTACCGCGACTCCTACCGGGACGGCGAGGCCAGCGTCCCCGACGACCTGGACCGCGAGACCAACTTCTGTGCCTACGCGGCGGTCGGCGTCTGGCACCACTATCTCGCCACCGGTGACGACGGGTTCCTCGACGGGATGTGGCCCGTCGTGCACGCGGCCGTCGAATTCGTCCTGGCGCTCCAGCAGCCGGGCGGCCAGATCGGCTGGAAGCGGACAGCGGCGGGCGTCCCCGTCAACGACGCGCTGCTGACCGGGTGTTCGTCCGTCTACCAGGCGCTGCGCTGTGCGCTCGCCATCGCGGAGGAACGTGAGGAGCCGCAGCCCGACTGGGAGTTGGCGGCCGGTGCGCTCGGCCATGCGATCCGCAGCCATCCGGAGCGGTTCCTCGACAAGAACCACTACTCGATGGACTGGTACTACCCGGTCCTCGGCGGCGCCCTGACCGGCGAGCAGGCGACGGCCCGGCTGGCGGAGGGCTGGGAGCGGTTCGTGGTCCCCGGGCTCGGGGTGCGCTGTGTGCTGCCCAACCCGTGGGTGACCGGTGGCGAGAGCTGTGAACTCGCCCTGGCGCTCTGGGTGATGGGGGAGTCCGACCGGGCCCTGGAGATCCTGCAGTCGGTCCAGCATCTGCGCGCGGACGGCGGGATGTACTGGACGGGCTATGTCTTCGAGGGCAACCGGGCCTTCTGGCCGCAGGAGTTGACGACCTGGACGGCGGGTTCCCTGCTGTTGGCGGTGGCCGCGCTCGGGGGGGACGAGGCGACCACCGCCGTGTTCAGCGGCGAACGACTGCCGCGGGGACTGGAGCCGGACTGCTGCCGGCCGGACCGGTGAGGACGGGACCGGTCAAGGACCGGTCAGTAGCGGCGCAGGCGGTTGGCCAGGCCGTGACCGATGAAGAGGTACACGACAGCGGCGAGACCGTAGCCGCAGACGACGCGGGCCCATGCCTTGTCGAAGGTGAACAGGTCGTAGGACCAGCCGGCCAGCCAGCGGGCCGCGTCCTGGATGAAGTCCACCAGGTCGTTGGCGCGGTTGGCGTCCAGCAGGTACATGAGGATCCACAGGCCCAGGATGAAGGCCATGATGTCCGCGATGATCACGATGATCGTTGCCGCGGAGCCGCTTCCACTGCGAGTACGTGAGGACATGCCGACCGTGTTGCCGTTTGTGCGCGCGTGAAACTCTTTGGCGGCGGGTTGGTGAAAAGCTTACAGTGCGGCGCATGAAACGGATGAACTTCGACCGGTATTGCGACGAAATCGTACGCCAGGCCGATCAGTTGCGGGCCCTCCTCGACGGCGCCGACCTCACGACGACCGTACCGAGCTGCCCCGACTGGACGCTGGGCGAACTCGCCCGGCACGTGGGCGGCGCCCACCGCTGGGCCGCCGAACTCGTCCGCACCCGGGCCCGCGACGACATCCCCGAGGAGACCGTGCCGGACCACGCGGGACCCGGCGACGGCGAACCGGCGGCGCTGGACGTGTGGCTGGCCGGCGGCGCGGACCTGCTCGCGGCGGAGCTGCGCGCCGCGGGTTCCGGCGCCGAGGTGTGGAGTTGGGGCTGGGAGCGCACCGCGGACTTCTGGGCGCGCCGGATGACACACGAGACGGTGGTCCACCGGGCGGACGCCGCGCTCGCCGTACGCGTACCGGGCGAGCGCGAACCGTACGACGTGGAGCCGGCCGTCGCAGCCGACGCGATCGACGAGTGGCTGCGCATCGTGGAGTTCGCCGCCGCCGACGGTGACGCCGAGGCGCTGGAGCTGCGCGGTGCGGGACGCAGCATCCACCTCCACGCCACGGACCCGCCGGAAGTGCTCGGCGGTGTCGAGGCCGAGTGGCTCATCGAGTTCACCGACGACGGCTTCAACTGGGCCCGTGGGCACGGGAAGGCGACGGTGGCGCTGCGCGGCGGACTCACCGATCTGCTGCTGGTCTTCTACCGGCGGCTGCCGGCGGACAGCGACCGGGTGACACTGCTGGGGGACGCGAAGCTGCTGGACTTCTGGCTGGAGCGGGCGAGCTTCGGCTGACCGGTTGGCGACCGGAGGACCGGTCAGGCACCGGATACGGCAGTGGCCCCCGCCGTCCTGGCGGGGGCCACTGCCGTACGTGTCGCGCTGATCAGCCGCGCTGAATGCCCGTGGTGTCCTGCAGCACGCCACGACGGCCGTCCTGCGTCTGGGCCACCAGACCGGACCCGCGCTGCTCGACCGCCAAGTACCAGGTGCCCGGGGCGAGTTCGGCGATCGGGGACGGTGAGCCGTCCTCCCCGTACAGCGGACGGGCGACCGGCACGGCGAACCAGAACGGCGCGAAGTCACCGGACGGTGCGGCACCGCCCTGCGCCGGGCCGCTCTGCGGAGCGGCCTGCGGGCTCCCCTGCTGCGGCTGCCCGCCGAACGGCGGCTGACCGGACTGGGGCTGGCCGGACTGGGGCTGGCCGGACTGGGGCTGCCCCGACTGCGGCTGCCCGGGAGCGCCGCCGCCGAACTGCGGCTGGCCCGGCTGCGCGCCGTACGGCTGCTGGCCGCCGCCCGGGTAGCCGTAACCCTGCCCGGCACCGCCGGGGCCACCGGGCTGGACACCGTACGGAGGCTGCTGCGCCGACGGCTTCGGGGCGCCCACGAGGGCGACCTTCAGGGCCGGTACGAGCGGCGTCGCGACCGCGGCGGCGGCGAGGATCAACGCGGCGATGAAGCCGAGGATCAGGCCGCTGCCCGCGTCGAGGCCGTCAAGGCCGAGCAGACTCCACAGCGCCGTCCAGGCCGCGAAGATCGACAGCGCGACGCCGAACTGGCCGAGGTCGAGCCCCACGATGACGCGCGGCGCGGGCAGCGCGTGCGAGACGACGATCAGCGCCGCCGCGATGACTCCGGCCAGATAGATGCTCATCACGATGCCCAGTGAGTCCCAGGCGTTCGGAGAGTCGATGGACCCGAGGCCGCTGGAGCTGTACAGAGAGAGGAACGAGGCGATGAACAGCAACACCGCTGCTCCGATCACCACGCCGTCGCCTCTAGAGAGGGAGCGGATGTTCACGTGAAAAGTCCTTCGTCAGTCGTCTCGTCGGGGCGGTCGTCGCTGCCGCGGGTACGGCGGTGCGGGGTGCGAAGCTCGGGGGCGGCTCCCTATCGTACGGATGAATGTATCGCCTGCCCGATCGCCCCGTCTGCCCGGTATCCGCCCTCGGTCCGACTCCTTTTCCCGTTTGCTTTCCGTTACTTCGCCAGAAAGCCGCTGACGCCCTCGGCAAGACCCTCGGCGGCTTTCTGCCGCCAGGCCGCGCTCTTCACCAGCGCCGCGTCCTTCGGATCACGCATGTTGCCGCATTCGACCATGACCTTGGGGACGGTTGACAGGGTCAGTCCGCCGAGGTCCTTGCGCACGTCCAACCCGGTTCCCGCACCGATGTAGTTGGAGGGCTTGGTTCCGGTTGCGTCTGCGAATGTGCCGACGATCAGCCCGCCCAGTGCGCGGGACGGCGCGACGATCTCGGAGGTGTCCGCGCCACCGCCCTTGACCAGGGCGGGAAGGATGACGTGGAAGCCGCGGTCGCCCTCGGGAGCACCGTCCGCGTGGATGGAAAGGGCCGCGTCCGCCTTCGCCTTGTTGCCGATCTCGGCGCGCTCGTCCACGCACGGACCCCACGGGCGGTCGCCGTCCTGCGTGAACCGCACCTTGGCGCCCTGCTTCTCCAGCAGCGCCCTGACGCGGTGCGCCACGTCGAGGGTGAACCGGGCTTCCGCGTAACCGTCGTTGGTCGACGTGCCGGTGGTGTCGCACTCCTTGGTGCTGTTGCCGTACTTCACCGGCTTGTTGATCTCGGCGGTGTGCTCGGCGTTGTGCGGATTGTGACCCGGGTCGATGACGACGAGCTTCCCCGCGAGCGGCTCGGCGGCCGGATCGCCGTCGCCGGGTTCGTCGTCACCGGGGGCGCCAGGACTGCCGGACGGCGAGGAGGAAGGGGACGAGCCGGCGCCGCCGCCGCCGTGCGGCGACATCGCGGCCGGCGGCCCGCCGCCGTCGGATCCGTTGGTTCCCTGCCAGACCAGCCACCCGGCCAGGCCGCCCGCCACGAGCGCGGCGAGTGCGACGGTGACGGTGGACCGGGAGAAGGGCCGGCGTGCGGGCGCTTGGCTTTCGTCGTACGACACCCGGCGATGCTAGTGCCCCGCCCCGCACGCTCCGCCCCTCTTCCCGACTCCGGTGCCGCGCGTCACACGTGTGCGTCACACCGGGGCGTCACGCGTGTGCGGCACACCGGCACGTCACACGCCGGGTCCGGTGCGGCGCAGGACACGCAGCGAGTCCGTGGCGGAGACCTCGGTGAAGGCGCCGGAGGCGAGCGCGCGGCGGTAGACGCCGTACGGGGCCCGGCCGCCGTCGGCCGGGTCGGGGAAGACGTCGTGGATCACCAGCAGACCGTCCTCGGCGAGCAGGGGCGCCCAGCCCTCGTAATCGCCGTTCGCGTGCTCGTCGGTGTGTCCGCCGTCGATGAAGACCAGCCCCAGCGGGCCGCCCCAGACCGCGGCGACCTGCGGGGAGCGGCCGACGACGGCGATCACGTACGGCTCAAGACCCGCCGCGTGCAGGGTGCGGCGGAAGGTGGGGAGCGTGTCCAGCACGCCGGCCTCCGGGTCGACCAGCGTCGGGTCGTGGTACTCCCAGCCGGGCTGCTGCTCCTCGCTGCCCCGGTGGTGGTCGACGGTGACGGCGACCGTACCCGCGGCGCGGGCGGCGTCGGCGAGCAGCAGGGTCGAGCGCCCGCAGTACGTGCCGACTTCGAGGAGCGGCAGCCCGAGCGCCGCCGCCTCGGCCGCAGCCGCGTACAGGGCGAGCCCTTCGTGGGCCGGCATGAACCCCTTGGCCGCCTCGAAGGCGTCGAGCGTCCCCGGTGCGGGCGCGGGCGCGGCCATGCGTTCTCCTCTTGATCGCGGTACGGAACGTGGCCGCCCATCGTGCCAAGCCGCCCCCGGCGCGACGGCGCCGGGGGCGGAGGTGGGGACATTTCGGCACGCGGACGTACCGCGCCCGGGTGTCAGGTCGTGACAGCGCCGCTGCGCTCGCCGGCCGCCTGCGGCAGCACCAGGTCGACCTCGACGGCGACACCGTCACCCGCGTACGACACCGGGTGCGCGTGCGGCGCGTGGCCGGTCGCCGAGCCGGCCAGGACGTACCCGCCGCCGGACGGCGGGAGCAGGGTGTACCGGCCTTCGTCGTCCGCGACCGTGAGCCCGGCCTGCCGGCCGTGCCGGTCGATGAGCGTCACGTTGGCCCGCGCGACGGGCTCGCCGTCCACTGTCAGCACCCGGCCGCGGAAGCCGCCGGACCCGGCGACCAGCGTCGAGGACAGCGCGTCCTCGTCGGCGCCGCTGACGGCCTTCGGCCCGGCCGGCCGCTGCGACGGCAGGAACGCGGCGAGCACGAGACCGCCGATCACCGCGCCGGTGGCGATCATGAACGAGATGCGGAAGCCGTTCATCGTCGGGACGGCGAACCCGCCGACCTCGACCGAGGTCTTCGCGAGGACCATGCCGATGACCGCACTCGACACGGACGTACCGATCGACCGCATCAGCGTGTTCAGGCCGGTGGCGGCGCCGGTCTCCGACGGGTCGACCGCGCCGATGATCAGGGCGGGCAGCGAGGAGTACGCCAGACCGATGCCGGCACCGATGACGACCGAGACGATGATGGTCTGCCAGGCGGCGCTCATCAGGCCGATGCCGGCGCCGTACCCGATCGCGATGACGACCATGCCGAGCATCAGCGAGACCTTGGGGCCGCGCCGCGCCGCGATCTTGGCGTAGAGCGGGGCCGTCAGCATCATCGTCAGACCGAGCGGCGCCACGCACAGCCCTGCGACGACCATCGACTGACCCAGGCCGTAGCCGTTGGACTTGGGGAGCTGGAGCAGCTGCGGCAGGACCAGCGAGATCGCGTAGAAGGCGACGCCGACCATGATCGAGGCGAGGTTGGTGAGCAGCACCTCGCGCCGCGCCGTGGTGCGCAGGTCGACCAGCGGCGCCGCGCTCCGCAGCTCCATGACGCCCCACAGGAGCAGGATGGCGACGGCGGCGCCGAACAGACCGAGCGTGGTGCCCGAACCCCAGCCCCAGTCACTGCCCTTGGTGATGGGCAGCAGCAGGGCGACGAGTCCGGCGGAGAGCCCGATCGCGCCGCGCCAGTCGAAGGTGCCGACGGCCCGTACCGCGGACTCGGGCACGACGAGGACGGTGAGCAGCATCGACAGCACGCCGAGTCCGGCCGAGGCGAAGAACAGCGCGTGCCAGTCGGCGTTCTGCGCGATCAGCGCGGCGACGGGCAGGGCGAGTCCGCCGCCCACGCCGATGGACGAACTCATCAGCGCCATCGCTGAGCCGAGCTTCTCGCGCGGCAGCTCGTCACGCATGATGCCGATGCCGAGGGGGATCGCGCCCATCGCGAAGCCCTGGAGCGCCCTGCCGGCGATCATCGTCAGCAGGTCGTCGGTGAAGCCGCAGATCAGCGAGCCGACCACCATGACGGCGAGGCTGGCGAGCAGCATCCGCCGCTTGCCGAAGAGATCGCCGAGCCGCCCCATGATCGGGGTGGATATCGCGCCCGCGAGGAGGGTGGCGGTCATCACCCAGGTCGCGTTGGACGGTGACGTCCGCAGCAGGGCGGGCAGGTCCTTGATGACCGGTACGAGCAGGGTCTGCATCACGGCGACCGTGATGCCCGCGAAGGCGAGGACGGGTACGACCCCGGCGGTTCTGCGCTCCCGTGGATCCGGGAGTGCCCCGGCGGGCTGTTCGGTCGTCGTCAGCGGCATACGTGCGCCCTCCGGGCAGGAAGAAATCAGGACAGAAGAGTCGAATGTGGATCAAAAGAGCCCAGGGCGGGCCCCGTTGACCGCCGATGGATGTCATGTGAACGCTTTCTCGTCGGCGCGCTATTCCGGCTCACGGCACTCGGTCGGCATCGGTTCGTAACGAGTGAATATCGGCCGGATACGGTCACACGTGGTCGTGCTCGTGGATCTGGACGCGGGCGCGGGCGTGGGCGCGGGCGCGGACACTGACGTGGGCGTGGGCGTGGTCGTAGGACCGGCGGACCATGGTCGCTGCGACGGAAAACCGATGTATGGACCGCGCACCGGCTGCGACCATGACACGCATGGTCAGAGCCGCAGCAGGAACCGAAACCGATTCGATACCCGGCCCGACGTCGACCGGAGCAGGCCACGGACGCACCTGGGCGGTGGTCCTCGCCGCGTGCGCCGGACAGTTCCTCGTCGTCCTCGACGTCTCCGTGGTGAACGTCGCGCTGCCGTCGATGCGCGCGGACCTCGGGCTGTCCGCCCTCGGACTCCAGTGGGTACTCAACGCCTACTCGATCGCCTTCGCCGGCTTCATGCTGCTCGGCGGGCGCGCGGCCGACATCTTCGGCCGCAAGCGGATGTTCCTCGTCGGGCTCGGGGTCTTCACCGTCGCCTCCCTCGCCGGCGGTCTCGCCCAGGCGGACTGGCAACTGCTCGCTGCGCGGGCCGTGCAGGGCCTCGGCGCCGCCGTACTCGCCCCCGCCACGCTCACGATCCTCACCTCGGCCGTACCGCCGGGACCCGCCAGAACCCGCGCGATCGGCACCTGGGCCGCGGTCGGCGCGGGCGGCGGCGCGGCGGGCGGGCTCGTCGGCGGGGTCCTCACCGATCTGCTGTCCTGGCGCTGGGTGCTGCTGATCAACGTGCCGATCGGTGTGCTCGTCATCGTCGGCGCCGCCGTATGGGTCAGCGAGAGCAGGAACGACCGGCCGCGCCGACTCGACCTGCCGGGCGCCCTGTTGGCCACGGTCGGGCTCGCCGTCCTCGCGTACGGCATCGTGTCGACGGAGGAGAAGGGCTGGGGCGCCGCGGCGACGCTGGTGCCGCTGATCGGCGGGCTGCTGCTGCTCGGCGCGTTCGTCGCCGTCGAGGCGCGTTCGGCCTCGCCGCTCGTACCGCTCAAGGTGTTCAGGAACCGGGCGGTCTCGGCGGCCAACGCGGGGATGTTCGTGTCGGGCGCGACCTCGTTCGCCGTGTGGTTCTTCATGACGGTCTACGCCCAGAACGTGCTGCACTACTCGCCGTTGAAGGCGGGCCTCGCGCTCATCCCCAGCTCGCTGAGCATCGTCGTCGGTTCGAAGCTGGCGCCCCGGCTGATGCCCAGGGTCGGTGCCCGCAACCTCGCGGTACTCGGCACGCTGATGGCGGTGGCCGGCTTCTGGTGGCAGTCGATGATGACCGCCGACGGCACGTACGTGACGTCGCTCCTCGGCCCCGGCATCCTCATGCTGACCGGCCTCGGCCTCGCCTCCACACCGCTCGCCGCCCTCGCGACGACCGGCGCGGCCCCCGGCGACGCCGGGCTCGTCTCGGGGCTGATCAACACCTCACGGACGATGGGCGGCGCGCTCGGCCTCGCCATCCTCTCCACGGCGGCGGCGGCCCGCACGGCGGGCGGCACGAGCCCCGAGGCGCTGACGGCCGGCTACGCGCTGTCGTTCCGTGTCGGCTGCCTGATCATGCTCTTCGGCGCGCTGCTGATGCTGGTGTGGCTGCCGCACCGGCGCGCCGAGACGCTGGGCTCTTGAGGGGCTGTTGGGCCGTTGAGGGCTACAGCCAGCCTTGCCGACGGGCGGAACGTACGGCCTCCATGCGGTTGCGGGTGCCGGTCTTGCCGATCGCGGACGACAGGTAGTTGCGGACGGTCGACTCGGACAGATGCAGCTTCGCGGCGATGTCCGCGACCGTCGCGCCGTCCACGGACGCGTTCAGCACGTCCCGCTCCCGCGCCGTCAGCGGACTGGGCCCCGCGCTCAGCGCGGCGGCCGCGAGCGCCGGGTCGATGACCGTCTCACCCGCGAGCACCCGCCGGATCGCCGCCGCCAGCTCCTCCACAGGTCCGTCCTTGACGAGGAATCCGGCGGCCCCCGCCTCCATGGCCCGGCGCAGATAGCCGGGCCTGCCGAACGTCGTCAGGATCAGCACCCGGCAGTCCGGCACCTCGTCGCGCAGCAGCGCGGCGGCGTCGAGCCCGCTGAGGCCCGGCAGTTCGATGTCGAGCAGCGCCACATCGGGCCGTGAGGTGAGCGCCTCACCCACGATGGCGTCCCCGGTCGCGACCTGCGCGACCACCTCGATGTCCGCCTCCATCCCGAGCAACAGCGCGAGCGCGCCCCGCATCATGCCCTGGTCCTCGGCAAGCAGGACGCGTACGGACGTGGCCGGCCTGTGGTCCTGCGGCATCTCGTTCACGGGGCCAGATTAGGGCCGGCCGCCCGCAGGCACCCGGTCGGCGGGGCCGGGCCCGTCCGGGCCTTGATCCGGCCTGATCCGCCGGCACCTCCTAGGCCGCCCCGGTCAGCGGCAGGCGCGCCGTCACCCGGAAGCCGTCTCCCACCGCGCCCGCCTCCAGCGAACCGCCCGCGCCCGACAGCCGTTCCGTGAGGCCCTTCAGGCCGTTGCCGGCCGCCGAGTCGACCAGGTCGGGGTGGGCGCCTATGCCGTTGTCGGCGACGGTCAGCGTGGCCCGTTCCTCGGAGCTGCCCACCACGATCTCGCACCGCGTCGCCCCGCTGTGCCGTACGACGTTGGTGACGGCTTCCCGTACCACCCAGCCGAACAGCGCCTCGGTCTGCGGATCCAGCGGGCGTCCCGACTGCCGTACGACCGGCTCGACGCCGGCGCCGCTGAGCGCCGAGCGCGCGCGGTCCAGGTCGCCCGAGAGGCTGCCCTCGCGGTAGCCGGTGACGGCCTCGCGGATCTCGGTCAGCGCCTGCCTGCCGACCGACTCGATGTCGCCGATCTGGCCCAGCGCGGAATCCAGCTGCCGCGGGGCCAGCCTGCGCGCCGCCTCCGCCTTCACCACGATCACGGAGAGGGTGTGGCCGAGCAGGTCGTGCAGGTCGCGGGAGAACCGCAGCCGCTCCTGCTCGACCGCCGACCGCGCCAACTCCTGCCGGGTCTCGCCCAGTTCGATCACCGTCTCGGACAGTGTGAGGATCGCGGCCGTGACCATCGTGGACAGGAACGTGCCGTACGCGACGGTCACCGCGTCCCAGCCCTCCTGGTACCCGCCGATCGTCCCCGCCGACACACTCAGCGCGAGCCCCACTACCCCGACGGCCCGGCCGCGCAGCACACTGCCGCACGCCAGACCGAGCAGCGGGAAGAACAGCAGCCAGCTGCCGCCGTACCCGATGCCGAGGCCGAAGGTCACCACCCCCATCGCGACCAGCGTCCAGCGGGTGCCCGCGCTGTCCCGCGCCCGCGGCACGAAGGCGCGGAACACCACCGACACGTACAGCGAGTTGAAGATGAACAGACCGACGGCGCCGACCCACGCGTTGGGCGTCTTGCCCTGGACGAGGTTGGAGAAAGCGCCGAGCAGCATCAGCAGCCACGGCAGCATGGCGTACCCGCTGGGCGGCCCCGGCCGGCGCTGTCCCTCGGGGGCGCAGGCGGCGGAGCGCCTGAAGGGCAGCGCCAGCAGCCGGGTCCTCAGCGCGGGTTTCATACCGTCCTCCCTGACTTGCGGTAGGAGACAACAGCGTACGAACCGAACAGCGTGAGCCACCCCAGCATCACCACGACGGTGAGCAGTCCGGGAGCGTTGCCCGCCGTCGTCGACCAGCCCAGATCCGCGAACCGGTTGGCGGGGGTGAACCGGGCGACCGAGCGCAGCCAGCCGGGGAACAGCTCCAGCGGGAACCACAGTCCGCCGATGACGGAGAAGCCCATCAGCGTGGCGACGTTGAGCACGCCCGTGGTCTGCGCGGTGAGCCGGTAGCCGTTGCCGATGCCGAGCAGGGTGAAGGGCAGCGCGCCCGCCCACAGCAGCACGATCAGCACCGGCCACTGCCACAGCGGCATCCGTACGCCGTTCACCAGCGCACCGGCCAGCAGCACGGCGCACAGGGCGGGCAGGACCGTCACGGATCCGGTGATCGCCCGGCCGAGCACGACTTGGCGCGGCAGCATCGGTGTGACGCGCAACTGGCGCAGCCAGCCGTGCGACTTGTCCTCGGCGATACCGGTGCCGGTGCTGACGGCGGCGCCGAGCGCCCCGTACGCCGCCATGCCGACCATGGAGGCCGTGCGCCACTCGTCGGAGTCAGGGCCGCTGCTCACCCCGATGTTGGTGAACAGCAGATACATCAGTACGGGCATCCCGGCGCCGAAGATGAGGAACCCGGGATCGCGCAGCGCCCGCCGTACTTCCAGCTTGACGTACTGGAACATCACGCCATCTCCTTCGCGAGCTTCTGGTCGTGGACCTCGGTCGGCTTCTGCTCATGGGTCAGGGCCAGGAAGGCGTCCTCCAGCGTCGCCGGGGTCACCTCCAGCCGGTGGATGCGCTGCGCCGCGGCGAGTGCCACGACGGTCGCGTCCGAGTCGTCGGTACGGAGCCTGGCCCGGTCGCCGCGCACCTCGACCGAGACCACGCCGGGCAGCAGGGTGAGCCCTTCCGAGCCGAGCCCCCGCAGGTCGAAGCTGACGAGATGGCCGCCGACGGTCTCCTTGATGCGGTCGCCCGAGCCGTCGGCGACGATCCGGCCGTGGTCGATGACGACGATCCGGTCCGCGTACTCGTCGGCCTCCTCCAGGTAGTGCGTCGAGAACAGCACGGTGTTGCCGCGCCGCGCGTACGCCCGCATGGACGCCCAGAAGGCGCGCCTTGCCTCCACGTCGAGCGCGGCGGTCGGCTCGTCGAGTACGAGCAGTTCCGGCGCGCCGGCCAGCGCGACCGCGAACCTGACCCGCTGGAGCTGGCCGCCGGAGAGCTTGTCGACGCGCCGGTCGCCGAGTTCGCCGAGACCGGCGAGCGCCAGCGCCTCGGGGACGGGCAGCGGCTCGGGGAAGGTGCTCGCCACGAACGTGACCAACTCCCTTACGGTCACCCGCCTGATGGGCCGGCCGTCCTGGAGCATCGCGCCGACCCGGCCGGCTGCCACGGCCCGCGACGGCGGGCCGTCGAAGAGTTGCACGGTCCCGGTGTCCGGCTCGTCCAGGCCGAGGAGCAGCCCGATCGCGGTCGACTTGCCCGCGCCGTTGCGGCCGAGCAGGGCCACGGTCTCGCCGCGCGGAATGCTCAGATCGGCGGCCACGACGGCGCGTACGGCACCGAACGACTTGCCGACTCCGGTGAAACGCACCGCCGTTGCCGCGGCTGGTTCTGCTGTCTGCGTCATGCCCATGACGCTACGGAGCGGGGCGGCACCGGCGGCAGATGCGCATGTACGGACTCGGGCAGTACATATGTCACAAGGGGCCGCCACCGGCGGCCCCTTGTGATCCCTCTGCGGTATGAGTCCGCCGGTCAGGCGGCCTTGGTCTGTTCTCCGTGGCGTCGGTGCTTGCCGTAGGCCGGAGACGTCGAGTCCTCCGTCGATGCGGCACCCCCGCGGTGCTTTCCGTAGCCTCCGGCTTCGTCCCGGGCGGCGTCCGCGGTCTGCGGACGGTCCTGAGCCGTGTCGGTTCGGGCCTCAGACATGTCGTGAAGTCACTCCGTCGTACTGTCGCTGTCGTGGTCGCTTTGTGCGCCAACCACCCTAGCCAGCCGTCCCACGGCCGGTCAGGGGTGCCTGCGGATCGGTGAGCGGCGCCTGTTGGAGCGGAACCGGTCTGCACAACACAGGAGTCCGCGGAGCGCCGGACGGTTCCAGCCCCGACGGATCGTTCTGCGCGATCCCGTCAGGGACCGGGGCGTCCGCGGGGGCGGCGACCCGCGCCACCCCGCACGGCACCGCGCTCGTCGCGTACGGCAGCCGCAGCTCACCGTCCCGTGTCCACAGCCCCGAGCCGGCCAGCCACCCTTCAGGCGCGGGCAGTTGATGCAGCTGGCGGCCGGCCGGGCGCCACACACCGAGCCAGCTGTCGCCGGCGGCGCCGCCGGCCGCGCCGTCCTTCGCGATGTCGATCCGCAGCGCCACCGCGCAGTTCTCGGGCATCAGCATCTGCCCGGGCTGCACGGCGAACGGGGTGACCACACAGTCCGCGGGACGCAGACATTCGGGGAAGCGCACCGGCCGCCTGCTGCCGAGCACACCCCAGCCGATCCTGCCGTGCCCCGGCGCGTCGGAACAGATCAGCAGCAGCCCGCTGTCGGGGTCGGCGAGCAGCAGCCGGTCGTTGCTCTCCTCCGTGATCTGGAGCAACGGCATGACCTCACCGCCGCGTTCGAGATCGACGGCGACGGCCTTGACGACACCGCCCAGCTCCCGGTCCACCGCCAGCATCCGCCCCGCGCGGTCCAGCCAGCCGCCGCCCGAGCAGCGGCCCGGCACCTCGGCGACCAGCTCGGGACCGAAGGCGCCGCCCGCCACCAGCCAGACCGCGGTGGAGTGTTGGCCGGGCGCGAGGGCGTACGCGCTCCGGCCGTCCGGCGCCGGCGGCAGCAGCGTCAACTCCTCGCACTCGACGGCGCCGACGGGCAGCTCGCCCGTGCCGCGCCCCGCCGGGTAGAGCAGCGAAAGCCCGAACCGGTCGGCGACCCTGCGGACGATGAGCACGCGCCCGTCGGACAGCGGCAGCACCTGGGTGCCGGGCTCCTCCGGCTGGTCGAGCGGGAGCGGTACGGCGTAGGGCTCATGGCCGTCGAGCGTCCACCGCTCGGGGAACCACGCGTCGCTGTCCGGCGTCGCGCGCGTCAGCCGCGCCGCGTACGTCCCGTCCGCCGTGATCGCGAATCCGGTGTGCCGCACAGCGCCGCCCGCCGCGGCCGTCCCCATGGCGCGGACCGTCATTCGGTGTCACCTCCGGCCATGAAAGTAGTTTTCGTACTTCCAGCCGAACAACATGAGAGCCCCCACTTCACACATAAGAGTGTCACTGAGGGGATTCGTCGGGAATGGCGGGGGTGGTTGTGCTGGTCAGCGAGGCGGTGGGTTAGGTTAGGTACGCCTAAGTAGGTACGCCCGACTCGGTATGCCCGCGTGGGCATGTCGACGGAACACAGCTGGAGCGAGTACCCATGTCCATACGACGCCGCGGCGCCATCACCGCGGTCGCCCTGTCGGCGGCCCTCACCCTCGCGGCCTGCGGCGGCGGCTCCGACAGCGGTTCCGCCACATCGGACTCGGCCGCCAAGAAGGCCGACGTCGCCACCGGCGGCAAGGACTTCGGCGACGCGGCCCAGAAGACGGCGGCCTTCGGCACCGACGCCAAGCCCGGCCAGTTCCCCCGCACCATCACACACGCCATGGGCAAGACCGTGGAGAAGAAGCGCCCCGAGCGGGTCGTCGTCCTTGACGTGGGCGAGTTCGACAACGTTGTCTCACTGGGTGTCAAGCCCGTCGGCTACGCCCCCACCGAGGGCGACGAGTCCATCCCCAGCTACCTGAAGAAGGACGCGGGCACCCCCGAGAACGTCGGCACGATCAACAACCTCAACCTTGAGGCGATCGCCAAGCTCAAGCCCGACCTGATCCTCGGCAGCCAGCTCCGCGCCGCGGACAAGTACAAGGAACTGGCGCAGATCGCCCCGACGGTCTTCTCCATCAGGCCCGGCTTCACCTGGAAGCAGAACTACCTCCTGAACGCCAAGGCGCTGGACCGGCTCGACCAGGCCGAGGCGAAGCTCGCCACGTACGAGGAGAAGGCCAAGGCGCTCGGCACGGCCGTCGGACCCGACAAGCCGACCGTCTCGATGGTCCGCTACATGCCGGGCCGGCTGCGCCTCTACGGCCAGGACTCGTTCATCGGCACGATCCTCAAGGACGCCGGTCTGCCCAGGCCGAAGAACCAGCAGATCAACGACCTGGCCGTGGAGATCAGCCCCGAGAAGATCGACGAGGCGGACGCCGACTGGATCTTCACCGGGGTGTACGGCGACGCGAAGGAGACCGACCGCGACACCGCACGCGGCAACCCGCTGTGGAAGAACCTGACGGCGGTCAAGGACGGCAGGGCCAAGGACGTCAAGGACGAGACCTGGTACCTCGGCCTGGGTGTGACGGCGGCCTACCAGGTGCTGGACGACCTGGACGGTTACCTGGCGAAGTAGGCGCCGGTACGAGGGCCGGCAGAGGGCCGGTACGAGGCGGGCGCTTGCGGCCCGGGTCCGTAGCGCGCGCCGACGCGGCGCCCCTGGCCCCTGACGTTGCGGGCAGGGCGCTGCGGGCAGGGCGGCCGCGGGCACGGGCAACGGCTCGCTCCTGGCCCCCGGCAACGGCGTGTCGCCGGATCTCACGCGGTGTGCCGCCGGAAAAGCGGCTGCCCGAGCCATGGTCGGCGGGGTACGCGGGACAGGTAGCCTTTCCCCGTGCCCCGTCTGTCCGAAGTCCTCGCCGCGCTCGACGCCCTCTGGCCCCCCGAGCGCGCCGAACAGTGGGATGCCGTCGGTACGGTCTGCGGCGATCCGGACGCCACGGTCACCCGCGTCCTGCTCGCCGTCGACCCGGTGCACGACATCGCCGAGGAGGCCGTGAAACTCTGCGCCGAGCTGATCGTCACCCACCACCCGCTCTATCTGCGCGGGACCACGACGGTCGCCGCCGACACCTTCAAGGGCCGGGTCGTCCACACCCTGATCAAGAACGACATCGCCCTGCACGTCGCGCACACCAACGCCGACAGCGCCGACCCCGGAGTCTCCGACGCCCTCGCCGGCGCGCTCGACCTGCGGGTCGTACGGCCGCTCGTACCCGACCCCACCGACCCGGCGGGACGCCGCGGCCTCGGCCGGATCTGCGAGCTGGACCGCCCCGCCGCCCTGCGCGACTTCGCCGCCCGCGTCGCGCACCGGCTGCCGGCCACCGCGCAGGGCATCCGCGTCGCCGGCGACCCGGACGCCCTGATCCGTACGGTCGCCGTCAGCGGCGGCTCGGGCGACAGCCTGTTCGACGACGTCAGGGCCGCGGGGGTGGACGCGTTCGTCACCGCCGACCTGCGCCACCACCCGGTCTCCGAAGCCACCCAGCACAGCGCGCTCGCGCTGATCGACGCCGCGCACTGGGCCACCGAATGGCCCTGGTGCGAGCAGGCCGCCGCCCAGCTCGACGAGATTTCCGACCGCCACGGCTGGGACCTGCGGGTCCACGTCTCGAAGACGGTCACCGACCCCTGGTCCTCCCATCACTCTTCAGGAGCCCCCAACTGAACGCCGCGCCCGCCGACCAGATCCGACTCCTCGACGTCCAGGCCCTCGACGTACGACTGTCGCAGCTCGAACACAAGCGAGACTCACTTCCCGAGCACGCCGAGATCGAATCGCTCACCGCCGACCTCGCCCAGCTGCGCAGCCTCCTCGTGGCCGCGCAGACCGAGGAGAGCGACACCGCACGCGAACAGACCAAGGCCGAGCAGGACGTCGACCAGGTCCGCCAGCGCGCCACACGTGACCAGCAGCGCCTCGACTCCGGCGCCGTCTCCTCGCCCAAGGACCTGGAGAGCATCCAGCGCGAGATCGTCTCGCTCGCCAAGCGCCAGGGTGATCTGGAGGACGTCGTCCTGGAGGTCATGGAGCGCCGCGAGTCCGCGCAGGAGCGGGTCGCCGAGCTGACCGGGCGCGTCTCCTCCGTACAGACGAAGAACGACGACGCGGCCGTACGGCGCGACGCGTCCACCAAGGACCTCGACGCCGAGATCGCCTCCGTCACCAAGGAGCGCGAGGTCGTCGCCGGATCCGTACCGGCCGATCTGCTCAAGCTGTACGAGAAGCTGCGCACCCAGCACGGCGGGGTGGGCGCCGCCCGGCTCTTCCGGCGCAAGTGCGAGGGCTGCCAGCTGGAGCTCAACATCACCGAGGTCAACGAGGTCAAGGCGGCGACGCCGGACACCGTCCTGCGGTGCGAGAACTGCCGCCGCATCCTCGTCCGCACCTCCGACTCGGGCCTGTAGGCGGTAGCGATGCCCAGGCAGACCCCGAAGTTCGTCGTGGAGGCGGACGGCGGCTCCCGAGGCAACCCCGGCCCCGCGGGCTACGGTTCGGTCGTCCTCGACCCGAAGACCGGTGAGGCGCTGGCCGAGGCCGCCGAGTACATCGGTGTGGCCACGAACAACGTCGCCGAGTACAGGGGCCTGATCGCCGGGCTCAAGGCGGCGAAGGCGCTGGACCCGGCGGCCGTCGTGCATGTCCGGATGGACTCCAAACTCGTCGTCGAGCAGATGTCGGGCCGCTGGAAGATCAAGCACCCGGACATGAAGCCGCTCGCGGCCGAGGCCGCGCGGATCTTCCCGGCGGGGCAGGTCAGTTACGAGTGGATCCCGCGCGAGAAGAACAAGCACGCGGACCGGCTGGCCAACGAGGCGATGGACGCGGGCAAGAAGGGCAAGCAGTGGGAGCAGTCCGCCTCCACCGCGGAACTGGACGCCCGCGCGGCACGTACGGCCGCGGTGACCCAGGCGCCGGTTCCGGGTGACGCGGCGGCCGGCGCGGCGAAGGCGCGGGCGGCGCTGGCGGGGCGAGGCGCGGCGGCGGCCGAGCACGTCCAGACGGGCTTCGACTTCGCTTCCGACACCGCCGCCTCGGACGCCGCAGAAGAGGCCCCGGCCGTCGGCTGGGGCGCCGCCGACCTCGGGACGCCCGCCACCTTCGTCCTGCTGCGGCACGGCGAGACGCACCTCACCCCCGACAAGCGGTTCTCGGGCAGTGGTGGCACCGACCCCGAGCTGTCGGCGGTCGGCCGCCGCCAGGCCGAGGCGGCAGCCGCCGCTTTCGCGGCGCGCGGCACCATCCAGGACATCGTCTCGTCGCCGCTCAGGCGCTGCCGCGAGACGGCGGACGCGGTGGCGGCCCGGCTTGGGCTCGACGTCCGGATCGAAGAGGGCCTGCGCGAGACGGACTTCGGCGCCTGGGAAGGGCTGAGCTTCGCCGAGGTGCGCGACCGGTACCCCGACGACCTGACGGCGTGGCTCGACTCGCCCTCCGTCGCACCGACCGGTGGTGGCGAGAGCTTCGAGACGGTCGGCCGCAGGGTCGAGGCGGCCCGCGACCGGCTGCTGGAGCGTTACCAGGGCCGTACGGTGCTGGTCGTCACGCATGTCACACCGGTGAAGGAACTGGTACGGCTGGCGCTGGGAGCACCGCCCGAGTCCCTGTTCCGGATGGAACTCTCGGCGGCCTCGGTCTCGGTCGTGGCGTACTACACGGACGGCAACGCGTCGCTGCGGCTGCTGAACGACACGTCGCACCTGCGCTGAGCCCCCGTCGTCAAGCAGGTGCGGCGGCGCAACGCGCCGTACCAGCGGCTCGGTTACCGCGCCGTGGCCGACTTCGTCTCGCTGTCCTTCGAGCCGTAGGTCAGGCCCGGCGGCTGAGCCGCAGTGTGGACGCCTCGCGCGCCAGGGACTCCACCCGGTCCCAGTCCTTCGCCGCGATGGCGTCCGCCGGGAGCATCCACGTACCGCCCACACAGCGGACGTTGGGCAGCGCGAGGTACGACGGCGCCGACTCGGCCGTGATGCCGCCGGTCGGGCAGAAGGCGGCCTGGGGGAGCGGGCTCGCCAGGGACTTGAGGTAGGCCGTGCCGCCCGCGGCCTCGGCGGGGAAGAACTTCATCTCCGTCACCCCGCGCTCCAGCAGCGCCACCACCTCGGACGTCGTGGACACCCCCGGCAGGAACGGCACCCCGGACGCCCGCATCGCCGTCAGCAGCGTGTCCGTCCACCCCGGGCTGACCAGGAACCGCGCCCCGGCCGTCACGGAGTCGGTCACGGCTGCGGGCGTCAGCACCGTACCGGCGCCGACCACCGCGTCCGGCACACCGTCGGCGATCGCGCGGATCGCGTCCAGCGCGGCGGGCGTGCGGAGCGTCACCTCGATCGCGGGCAGGCCGCCGGCGACCAGGGCGCGGGCGAGCGGTACGGCGTCGGCGGCGTCGTCGAGGACGACGACCGGTATCACGGGGGCGAGGTCGAGCACGGAGGTCATGGGGTCATCCTGCCGCGCCCTTCCCACCGTCCGCAATGCCCGTTGCGCAGGGTGCAACGGGCGTGAGTGTGGCGCCCGACCGGATCAGTGGATCTCGGTGACCACGACATCCAGCTCCCACGTCTTGCCCGCACGCGCCGGAGGCTTCGCCTCGACCACGTACCCCAGCTCCCGCAGCGCCTCCACCAGCCGCGCGGGATCCTTCGGCCGGGCGCCCGCCGTCAGCAGGTCCCGTACGATCCGGCCCTTCGTGGTCTTGTTGAAGTGGCTGACCACGGACCGCTTCTCGGCCCCGGTCGCCGGGTCGATCTGCGCGTGCAGCACCCGTACCGTCGCCGTCCGGGCCGCCAGCTCACCCTCGGCGCGCCAGGCCGCCGCGTACGCCGACGACCGCAGATCCAGTACGACCCCGCCGCCCGCGGCCTCGGCGGCCGACGGCAGGACGGCCGCCATGGGGGCGCGCCAGTGCCCGGCGAGCGCGCCGACGCCGGGCAGCTTCACCCCCATCGAGCAGCGGTAGGGCGGGATGCGGTCACCGATGTGGACGGCGCCCCACAGCCCGGAGAAGACCAGCAGCGACTTCGCTGCCCGCCGGCGCGCCGCAGCGTCCAGCGTGGCCAGGTCCAGCGCGTCGTACAGCACGCCGGTGTAGAGCTGCCCGGCCGGCCGCGTCCCCGCCGTCCGCAGCAGTACGTTCTTGGCGACCTCGCCGCGCAGCCCCTCGGTCAGCCCCAGTACCTCGCGCGCCTTCTCCTCGTCGGCGGCGCACAGCTCGACCAACTCGTCCAGCACGGCCTCCCGGGCCCCGGCGAGCCCCGGCAGCGACAGCGACTCGGGCTTCAGCGGGGCACCGCGCCCGGAGGCGGCCTTTCCCTCCGACGGCGGCAACAGCACGAGCACGGTGGTTCTCCTTCGGCGGATCAACTGACGGGGTGCGCGGCCCCCGGGCGCCAGGGTAGGCGAACTGCGGCGGAGGCGTTCCGCACCCCTTCGGCCGGGTAACATGAACGGCACGGCAGACGAGCCGGGCGGGCGGCCGCGTCAAGATCACCGATCTTGCCGAGGAACGTCCGGGCTCCACACAGCAGGGTGGTGGGTAACGCCCACCCGGGGTGACCCGCGGGACAGTGCCACAGAAAACAGACCGCCCGGCGCTTCGGCGCCGGGTAAGGGTGAAACGGTGGTGTAAGAGACCACCAGCGCCCGAGGTGACTCGGGCGGCTAGGTAAACCCCACCCGGAGCAAGGTCAAGAGGGGCCGTCGGTTGACGGCCCTGCGCGGACGTCCGAGGGCTGCTCGCCCGAGTCCGCGGGTAGACCGCACGAGGCCGGCGGCAACGCCGGCCCTAGATGGATGGCCGCCTCCCCGGCCGCCGCGAGGCGACCGGGAGACAGAACCCGGCGTACAGCCCGACTCGTCTGCCGCCACTCCGGCCCTGGTCGGAGCGGTGCGGCCCATGCTTTCTAGGGCGTTCCGCGAGGGACGGACTACGCGGGGCCGCGCGCCGCCACGAACACGAACTCCTTGCCCGGCCGGTCGGGTGCGTCGCGTACGTCCTCGACGACGAAGCCGTGCTCGTGCAAGTCCCGCTCGATCTCCGGCCGATCGCGGAAGCGGAGTGTCGATTCCGAGGTCAGTACGGCCCCGTCGGCGGCGAACACGTGCGTCCCCCGGAAGCTCACCAGTGGCAGGCTCACGTCCGTCAGCTCGGCCCAGGTCTCGACGCGGCCGATGCCCGGGATGTCCGTCACCCGGTACGTGCTCTCGCGCGTCCAGCGCGCCCACTCCTCCCACACGCGCCGCGCCGGGTCGCGCGTCTCGAAGACGAGTCGCCCGCCGGGTCGCAGCGCCTCGTAGGCGCCGCGCAGCGTCGTACGCCACGCCTGCGGATCGGTGATCGCCTGGGCAACGTTCGCGGTCATCGTCACCAGGTCGACCCGCAGGGGCGGCAGGTCCGCGGCGTTCCCGTCGAGCCAGCGCACCCGCTCAGCTCCCGGCTTGCCGCGTGCGACGTCGACGGACGCCCGCGCGGGGTCGATCCCGGTCACCGCGATCCCGCGTGCGGCGAGGAGCAGCGCGAACACGCCCGTACCGCACCCGATGTCCAGCACGGACCGTGCCCCGAACTCCTCCGCCATCGCGAGATACGCGTCGAGATCGCCGCGGTCCGGATCGAGTGGGTCGTAGAGGGCGGCGAGGCGTGGATGTCCGAAGGCTGCGTCAACCATGGAGGCGAACGTACGCGGCTCCGGGCCGCGCGGCGACTGCGTTTTACGGCAGCCGCAGACGCGGCCCGCTTGAGGCTGGAGGTCAGTGCCGGGCGGCGAACATGCCCTCGATCTCCTTGAGCACGAAGCCGGGACGGTCCGTCGGTACCTCGTGGGATGAGCCCTTGGCGGTGACGAGCGTGCGGTTCGGCGCCGCGTGGGCGAACGAGGCGGCGGCGTCACGCCAGCGCTGGGCATCCTCGGGAGACCCGTCGAACGGAGTCTTCTCGGAGACCACGACCGTGGCCGGCACCGAATCGGGCCATGTCACCTTGTGGAATGCCTGGTGTGCGGCGGCGAAGCCCGCCGCGGTGGAGATGAGTTGGCGGTTCTCCGGCTTCTCGGGGTCCTTCTTGGCCGCGTCCACGGCGGGCTGGGTCGCGGCCACAAGGCGGGGTATTTCTTCGTCCGTGAAGAACTGGGGGAGGTTGGCGTCCACCAGGACCGCACCGGAGAGCATCCGGGGGTTGTCCTGGGCGAAGTAGTTGGCGACCTCACCGGCCTGGGAGTGGGCCACCAGGGTCACATCCTTGGTGATGCCCAACTGCGCGAGCCCCGCCTTGAGGTCGCTGACAGCGCTCCGCACCTTCCACGGGCCGGGTACGACGTCGCTCTTGCCGAGACCGGCGCGGTCGTAGGTGATGACGGTGGCGCCGGTGGCCGCGTGCAGCTTGGGGACGATGTCCTTCCACTGCGACGAGTACTCGCCGCCACCGGAGTCCAGGACGATGGTGGAGCCGCTGCCCCGCGTGACGTAGAAGGCCAACCGGTGACCGCCGTTGTCGACCATGTGCAGCTTGGTCTTGCCGATCTCGCTGGTCGCCGGGGACGCGGACGCGACGGCGGAGTGCGAAGTCGGCTGCTTGGCGGCGGAGTTGTCGTCGCTGCAGGCCGTAACGGCGCCGGCAGCCACGACCAGCAATGCGAGGGCGGACACGGCGCGGTTCACGGAACGGCGGTTGGGTGTGGTGCGGGACATCACTGATCCTGACGATGGATGGTGTGGAGACGGTGATGTCCATCATTCGGTGGCTCGACTCGTCGCGGAATCCGGCTGACACGTGTGTCAGTGGTGCAACTGAGTCGCGCGGGCACGGTAGGGAAAACCCCCGCAACCGACCACCACGCGCCGCCCGTGCCCGGCGTCACCACACCGCTCACGCCGGTCCCTTTCCGATAAGTGCCAGCTCTGCTTTGGTCGTCCTCAGGCTCGCCGGAGGATCGGCTGAGGGTGCGGTGCAAGGGCCTGGCGGCGTGGGGTTTGTTTGATGGCCAGGACCGCCACGTCGTCCGAGAGCCGGCCCTCCGTGTGTGCCGTCATGTCCTGGAGCAGGTGGTGGAGCAGTTCCTCCGGGCCCGTCAGGGGGAACGTCGCCGCCCGTTCGGCCAGTGGGTAGAACGTGCCCTCGGGTGAGCGGGCTTCGATCACGCCGTCCGTGTAGAGCAGGAGCGTGTCGCCTTCGGCGAAGGTGAACGTGTCGCTGTGCAGGCCGGGGGTGCCCAGGCTGCCGAGGCCCAGTGGGGGTGCCGGGTCGGTCGACTCCAGGACCGTGACCTGGCCGTCGCGGAGCAGCAGGGGCGGCGGGTGGCCGCAGTTGATCATCGCGCCCTGGCCGGTCGCGTCGGGCAGGTCCAGGACGAGCGCCGTCACGAAGTGCTCGCCGGGGTCCTGTTCGATGTCGCCGGCGTCCTCGATGTCCGCGCTGACGCTCTCCTCCATCGCCCGCACCAGCGCGGGCAGCGTCTCGCAGTGCCTGGCCCCCTCGCGGAACGCGCCCAGGACCACGGACGCCTCACCGATGGCGGCCAGTCCCTTTCCCCGTACGTCGCCGATGACGACCCGGCTGCGGGTCGGGTCGGGGCGTACGACGGCGAACAGGTCGCCGCCGATCTGCGCGTCGGCGTCGGCCGTCAGGTACCGCCACGCCACCCGCAGCGGTCCCAGCTGCTCGGGCGGCGGGCGCAGCAGGACGCGCTGCGCGGTCTCGGCCACCACCCGTACCCGGCTCAGCTGCTGGCTGTGCGCCTCGCGCAGGTAGCAGAAGAAGACCACCACCGCCGACAGCAGCACCAGCGCCGCGAACTGCCACACATGGTTCGTTGTGCCCACCCCGCCGTCCAGCGCCGTGATCACGACCTGTGCCACCACCGCGGCCGCCGCGATGATGGCCGTGCGCCAGGGCCCGGCGAACGACGCCGTCAGTGCCGGTGCGATCACCAGCAGCGGGCTGAGATAGACGTCGCTCGGTGACACCAGTGCCACCGTGATGATCACAATAATCAGAACAATGGGAACAATCAGCAGCCGTCCTGCGGCGCGGCCCGGGAAATCATGCAACCGCCGGATATCCATCCGCCCATTCTTGTTGCCTGACGCACCGAATGCGGTGAAGGCGGCGGCGCGTCACCGCATCCTCGGTACGTGAAAAACCTAAAATTCACGCACTTCGCATAAACAGAGGTGCAAGGTGTTCAGACCGTCCGACATCGCCAGGCACCTGTCGGCGCTGCCCGCAGAACCCGCCCAACTCCTCCCGGCCCGGGAGCAGATGGCCTTCACCCTCGGCTTCCACATCATCCTGGTGCCGTTCGGTGTCGCGCTGACCACGCTGATGCTCGTCGCCCACCACTGCGGCCTGCGCACCGGTGACAGCCAGGCGCTCCTGCTGGCGCGGCGGTGGTCGAAGGTGGCGGCCGTGCTGTTCGCCGTCGGAGCCATCACCGGGACCGTGCTCTCCTTCGAACTGGGCATTCTCTGGCCCGGCTTGATGCGGAAATACGGCCCCGCCTTCGGATTCCCCTTCGCCGTCGAAGGGCTCTTCTTCTTCCTTGAGGCCATTTTCGTCTCGATCTACATCTACGGCTGGGGCCGAATGCGGCCCTGGGCTCATTTCTGGTCCGGCGTGCCCGTCGCGCTGTCGAGTATCGGCGGCACCGCCTCCGTCGTCGCGGCGAACTCCTGGATGAACGAGCCCGGCGGTATCACCGTCAGACACGGCGCGGTCGTCGGCGTACGGCCCGCCGAGGTGTTCTTCAACAAGGCCTTCTGGTGGGAGTTCCTGCACATGCTCCTCGCCGCGTACATCGTCGCCGGCTTCGTCGTCGCCGGTGTGTACGCGTGGGGCATGCTCAAGGGCCGCAGGAGCGCCTACCACCAGCTCGGCTTCAAGATCGGCTTCACGGTCGCCGCCTGCGTACTGCCGGTGCAGATGTTCGTCGGCGACACCATCGCCCGGCAGGTCTTCAACGACCAGCCCAACAAGTTCGCCGCCATCGAACTGCTCCCGAGGACCCACAGCCACGTCTCCGAGACGCTGGGCGGTGTACTCATCGACGGCGAGCCCCGGTACGGCCTCCCCATCCCCGATGTGGCCTCCCTGCTGGCCGACTTCTCACCGTCGACCACCATCAAGGGGCTCGACGCCATCCCCGCCGACGTACGGCCCACCGACCGGCAGGTCAACATCGTCCACTGGGCGTTCGACGTCATGGTGGGCGCCGCGAGCCTTCTGCTGCTGCTCGCGCTCTGGTTCGCCTGGCTGTGGTGGCGCCGCCGTGAGCGCATCGCCGTCAGCCGGCCATTCCTGTGGGCCGCCTCCGTCAGCGGTCTCGTCGCCATCCTGTGCCTGGAGAGCGGCTGGGTGGTCACCGAGGTCGGCCGCCAGCCCTGGACCGTGGACGGACTGCTGCTCACCCGCGACGCCGTGACCACCCGGGGCAACCTGTGGGCGCTGTTCAGCTGCGTCCTCGCCCTGTACATCGCCGTCGGCGCCGGCGCCCTGTGGGTGCTGCGGTCCATGCAGGCGCGCTGGCGGCAGCACGGCGACGAGACCGTCGACGTACCGTACGGACCGGAACCCCCGGACAAACCCCCGGCGGGGCACCCGGGCCACTCCCAGGGAAAGGTGTCCTAGGGTGCCGGACGCGGTGGCGGTCTTCCTCTTCATCGGCGTCATCGCCTACTGCCTGCTCGGCGGCGCCGATTTCGGAGCCGGCTTCTGGGACCTGGTGGCGGGCGGCGCGCGGCGCGGGCGGGCGCCGCGCAAAGCGATCGACACCTCACTCGCGCCGGTGTGGGAGGCCAACCACACCTGGCTGATCTACTGTCTCGTCATCCTGTGGAGCGGATTCCCCACCGCTTTCACCGCCATCACCACCACGCTCTACCTGCCGCTGGTCCTCGCCGCGCTCGGCATCGTGCTGCGCGGCGCCGGCTTCGCGTTCCGCAAGACCGCGATCCGCACCCGCGAACAGCGCCTGTACGGTGCCGCGTTCGCCCTCTCCTCCGTGCTGACGCCGTACTGCTTCGGCTCCATCGCGGGGGCCCTCGCCTCGGGCCGGGTGCCGACCCGGGGCAACGGCGACGCCGTCTCCAGCTGGCTGAACCCCACCGGCGCCCTCGGCGGCGTGCTCGCGGTGCTCGTCTGCGCGTACCTCGCCGCCACCTATCTGATGGTGGCCACGTACCGCGGCGGCGACCAGGGGATGTACCGCTACTTCCGCGTCCGGAGCCTTGTCGTGGGCGCGGTGACCGGCGCCGTCAGCATCGGCGGCATCTTCGTCCTCCGGTCGGACGCGCCCCGGCTCTTCCACAACCTCAGCCACCGGGCGCTGCCGCTGGTCGTCGTGGCCGCTCTCGGCGGTGTGCTCGGCATGGTCGGGCTGTGGGCGGGCCGGACCCGCGGCCAGCGCCAGATCGCGGCGGCCGCCGTCGCGCTCGTCGTGTGCGGCTGGGGCGTGTCGCAGTACCCGTACCTGCTGGGTACGCACCGCTCGCTGCACGAAGCGGCCTCGCCGGACGCCACCCTCAATGTGCTCGTGGGCGTCGCCTGCGTCGCGGTGGTGCTGATCCTGCCCTCGGTGGTCCTGCTCTTCCGGCTGGCGGGACGCGGCGCCATCGGCGCGGAAGAACCAGCGGATGAAGGTCGCGGCGACCGGGCGTAGCCTGAGTTGATGTCCGTCATCACACGATAATTCGTGCGACGAGGAGATCCTCATGTCGAACACACCCCGCAGGATTCCCGGGGACGACCTGGGCCGGGGAGCGCCAGGTGTCGCAGCGCGCGGGCGCGGGCCGAACCGTCAGGGGGAGGAGCCCTCCCAGCAGGACGACACGGCGCCGTCGGCGGGCTGGGGCGCCGCGCGCAGCGTGCTGAAGGTGCTGGCCAGGACGCGCGAGCCGGCGAACGGGCCGAAGGCCGTCATGAAGATGAACCACGAGAACGGCGGGTTCGACTGCCCGGGGTGCGCGTGGCCGGACGACATCAAGGGTCTGCATCTGGACGTGTGTGAGAACGGCATCAAGCACGTCACGTGGGAGATGACGCACAAGAAGGCCGGCCGCGAGTTCTTCGCCGCGCACACCGTCACCGAACTGTCCGGCTGGAGCGACTTCGCGCTGGAGGACCAGGGGCGGCTGGCCGAGCCGATGGTCTACGACCCGGCCACCGACAAGTACGTACCGATCGGCTGGCAGGACGCGTTCGACCTGGTCGGTACGGCGCTCCGCGGGCTGGCGAGCCCGGACGAGGCGGCGTTCTACACGTCGGGGCGGCTGAGCAACGAGGCGACCTTCCTCTACCAGTTGTGGGCGCGAGAGTTCGGCACCAACAACCTGCCCGACTGCTCGAACATGTGCCACGAGGCCTCAGGGCGCGCGTTGCAGGCGTCCCTCGGCACCGGCAAGGGCACCTGCGACATCAAGGACTGGGAAGAGGCCGACCTGCTGATCGTCATGGGGGTCAACGCGGCCACCAACGCCCCCCGGATGCTTACCGCGTTGGCGGAGGCGTACCGGCGGGGCGTGCAGATCGTCCACGTCAATCCGCTGGTCGAGGCGGCCTCGCGGCGCACGATCGTCCCGCACGAATTCGGTGCGATGGCCGCCTTCCGTCCCACCGACACCGGCACCATGGACGTGCAGGTACGCATCGGCGGCGACCTGGCGCTGCTGCGCGGCGTGGCCAAGGCGGTACTTGAGGCCGCCGAGGACGATCCGTCCGTGCTCGACCGCGAGTTCATCGACGTGCACAGCGCGGGCTTCGACGCCTACCGCGAGCTGGTACGGCGTACGGAGTGGGCGGACCTGGTCCGCCAGTCCGCGATCGACGAGGAGCAGATCAGGAAACTGGCGCGGGCGTACCTCCGTTCGGACCGCACCATCATCTCGTGGTGCCTCGGCCTCACCCAGCAGGACCACGGGGTCGACACGGTCCGCGAGATCGTGAACCTGCTGATGCTGCGCGGCAACATCGGCAGGGAAGGCGCCGGGCCTTCGCCGGTGCGCGGGCACAGCAACGTACAGGGGAACCGGACGTGCGGTATCGACCACCGTCCGACGCCCCAGTTCCTCGACGTGCTCGACGAGGTCTGCCAGATCGACGCGCCGCGCGCGCACGGGCTGGACACCGTCCACACGATCAAGGCGATGGGCGAGGGCAAGGTGAAGGTGTTCGTCGCGCTCGGCGGTAACTTCGCGCTGGCCACGCCCGACACCGACGCCACCGACGCCGGACTGCGTAACACCGAACTGACGGTGCAGGTCAGCACCAAACTCAACCGCAGCCATCTCGCGCACGGCAGGCGGGCGTTGATCCTGCCCTGCCTCGGGCGCACCGAGCACGACATGCAGGCATCGGGGGAGCAGGGGGTGAGCGTCGAGGACGGGATGAGCATGGTGCACATCTCGTACGGCATGCGCCACCCCGTGTCGCCGGACCTGAAGTCCGAGTGCGCGATCCTGGCCGGGATGGCCCGCGCGACCCTGCCGGCGTCGCACACCCCGTGGGAGTCGTACACCGCCGACTACGACCGGATCCGCGACACCATGGCCCGGGTGCTCCCGGGGTTCGAGGACTTCAACCGCCGGGTCCGCGAGCCTCTCGGGTTCCGTATCGCCCAGCCCGCCCGCGACCGTGTCTTCCTCACGGCCTCCGGCAGGGCCGAGTTCCACGAGTCGCCGCTGCCGGACGTCGTGCCGCCGGAGGGCCGGCTGGTCCTGTCGACGATGCGCTCGCACGACCAGTTCAACACCACGATCTACTCGGACAACGACCGCTACCGAGGGGTCAAGAACCTGCGCACGCTGCTCTTCATGAACCGCGAGGACATGGCGGCGCGCGGACTCGGTGAGCTGGACCTGATCGACATCACCAGCCACGCCCGCGACGGCAGTACCCGCTCGGTGTACGGGTACCACGTCGTCGCGTACGACATCCCGCGTGGCAGTGTCGCCGGGTACATGCCAGAGCTCAACATCCTCTGCGGGCTGGGCGATTACAGCGCGCAGAGCGACCAGCCGTTGACGAAGCATCAGTTGGTGAGCGTGACGGCCTCCGGCTGACCGGGGTGCGGAGTTCACAGCCCCGGCGGTCCCGCGATCAGGCGCCCCTTCTTGTCGTACGGCCACGCGTTGGCGACGCAGCCGTGCAGGCCCTTGATCTGCTGCATCATGACGGGGGCCAACTGTCCGGTCCCCGGGCAGGATTCGTGCTGGTGGCCGAGGAAGTGGCCCATCTCGTGGTTGATGATCAGGGCCCGGTAGTCGTGGATCGGACCGTCGAAGGTGGGCGAACCCTTCATCCAGCGCTTCAGGTTCACCACCACCCCGTTGGGCACCTCGCAGTTGTACTCGCCTCCGGTGTCCTGGTGGATGCCCGCCCAGCACAGGGCGTCGGCCGTGTGCGCGGTCGCGATCCGCACCCGGAGGTCGTACGTCTCACCGGGGCCCACCAGTTGGAACGACGAGACCCCGTCGTTGGTCCAGCCCCGGGGAGCGCCCAGTATGTCGGCGATCTCGTCGGCCGCGGCCACGGACGAGAGGCCGGAACCGTCCTCGACCTCCACCCGGTAGCGGAGCCGGTGGGCGCCGTGGCCGACGCTGGTGCGCCTGGCCCGTGCGGTGGCGAAGGTGCCAGGTCCCGACGCGGGGACCTTGGTCGCACCGGGGGCGGGCGACGACGGTGTCGGTGTCGGTTCGGGCGTGGGGCTGAGGGGGGCGCTCGGGGAGGGAGTCGCCGAGCGGGTGGGGGCCGGCCGGATGTCGACCACGCGCGGCGGACGCGAAGCACCGCTCGACGTCGCATCGCGGTCGCCGCCCAGGAAGAACGCCACCGAGCCGAGCAGTCCGACGGCTACGAGTACGCCGAGGAGCACACCTCGCCGCCGCCGACGCGCGCGCCCGCGTGCACGGCTGCGGGCACTGCCGCGCGTACCGCTACGCGTACGGCCGCGCCGGTGGGTGGCTGCGGTGCTGTCGGTGTGAGGTGCGGGTTCTTGCTGTCGTGCGGAGGGCATGGCAGCGCAGACTGCTCACACCACATGATGGACGTTGGTCCGGAGGATCACGAAAAGATAACGAATGACTCCTCGGCCTGCCCGCCTCGCCGGTGGACGACCCTGCCGCGATGAGTTCCGGCCCCGACCGGAGTCTGTTCCGGTGAGTGTCGTAGTACGCCGTACGACGCCGCCCGGTACGAGACTTCACGGAGGCACCATGACCACCACACCGAACGGCGCGGCCGGCGCGCCGTCCGCCCGTCCGCCCGTCGTCGACATGGCCACCTGGCAGGCCGCCCGTGACGAGCTGCTGGTCCGCGAGAAGGCGTACACGCGGGAGGGCGACGCCCTCGCCGCGGCCCGGCGGCGGCTGCCGATGGTGGAGTTCGACGGCAAGGCCGAGGTCGTCGGGGCCGAGGGGGCTGTCCCGTTCCTGGACCTCTTCCAGGGCCGCGACGAGCTCGTGGTCTACAAGCACATGTGGCACGACGGCGCACCGCACCAGGGACAGTGCGAGGGCTGCACCACCACGGCCTGGCACCTGCAGGACGCCACGTACCTCAACGTCAGCGGCGTCTCGTTCGCCGTCCTGACCACGGGCAGCTGGGACGAAGTAGCCCCCTACGTCGCGTTCATGGGCTACACCGGGCCCTGGTACTCGGTGCGCGAGGCGGACGCGCCGATCGGCGACAGCATGGGCTCCCTCACCAGCTACCTGCGCGACGGCGACCGGGTATTCCTGACGTACGCGACGACGGGCCGCGGCGTCGAGCGCGTCAACGGCTCCATCGGGCTGCTCGACATGACCCCCTACGGCCGCCGCGAGGCCTGGGAGGACAACCCCGAAGGCCGGCCCGAGGGCCACGACGCCTGCTGGTCCTGGCGCACGGACGCGGCCGGCGCGCCCACCTGGGGCCCGACCAGCCGCCCCGTCCCGCAATGGACCCGCCCGGGCGCCACCCCGGTGGAAACCCTGGGCCGCCAGGGCCACCACCACTGACGCGGTGACGCGGGGCGGGGAACGGCGCGGGCCACGAGGGGCCTGGGTCAGGCCCCGTGGTCCGGGCCGGGGAAGCGGGCCGACAGGGCCTGTTCCTGGCCCGCGGGGGATTCCTCGGCTTCGGCGAAGGCGTCGTCGGCACTGGCGGGGGGCGCTGTCAGATGGTCCAGGGTGCCGGTGATCGACAGCATGCGGTTCAGCGCCGGGGGACGGTCGTCCAGGTGGAGGCGTACGTTCGCGTCGTCGGCGCGGCGGCGGATCATCAGGAGCGTCGCCAGGCCCATGGAATCGGTGGTGCCGAGGCCCGCGCAGTGCAGGTGCAGGTCACGCAGGTGGGCGTTGTCCGTGAGTTTGCCGCTGACGGCCGTCAGGAGCTGGTCGGCGTTGTCGAAGTCCAGGTCGCCGTGCAGCTCTATACGGACGGTCGTCTCGCTGTCGACGGCCGTCAGGCGCAGGTGACTCGGTGGCATCGTGGTCATGCGGTGCTCCCGGCGGTGGTGAGGGAGGACAAGGTGAGGCGCTCGGCGCCGAGTTGGACGATCCTCGTCGCGCGAGGGAAGTCCTTCAGCTCGGCGGCCAGGAAGCGCAGGGCGGGGGGCAGACTGTGGGCGGGCACGTCGCGGGCGGTGAGGATCCCGGCGGTCCAGGTGAGGAAGTCCGTGAAGAGGTCTTCGTCGCCCGTATAGAGGGCGATGCCGAGGAACTCCACGATGTGCGCGAGGTCTGCGGCGGTGTGCTCACGCTGCAGTTCGCTGTAGTCGCGCATGGCGGGGAAGGCCGTCTCCAGCTTGCTGAAGACCGCGCGCACCAGGGCCCGGCCGCTGCGGGCGACCATGGTGTACTCCTGGTCGGCCAGATGGGGCAGGTCGTCGATGGCCTGGTGGTGGGGGTGCGGGCGCGACAGCGGGGTGCGGACGAGGAGTTCGGCGGCGGCGCGGGCGTCGGGGGCCCAGGCGTCGGCGCCGAGGAGACGGGCGTAGCGGCCGTCCGTACCGAAGGCGGCTCCGCCGACGAGGACCGGCACTCCCACGGCCTGGCAGGCGGTGATCGCCGCGTGCGCCGTGGGCAGCCGGGTGGCGATCGAGCTGGACAGCGCCACCGCGTCGCAGTTCGTGCGGTGCAGATGCGCGATGAGATGGGGCGTGGGCACCTGGGCGCCGAGGTAGTCGACCTGCCAGCCGCGCAGTTTCAGCACCTCGGCCAGGATCCGGGCGGGCAGGGCGTGCCATTCGCCGTCCACGCAGGCGACCGTGATCCTGCCCGGCCGCTCGACGCTCGTGCGGGCGACGGGGTGGAGCGAAAGCGCGGCCACGGCGCGGTCGTTGATGGCGGTGGCCGCGTGTTCCTGGGCGACGGTCAGCCGGTTGGCCGCCCACTCCTCGCCGACCTTGCCCTGCACGGGCGCGATCAGGTCGAGCAACACGCCTTCCGGGTCCAGGGTTTGCTCCAGCGCGTGCAGCACCACATCCGTCGCGGTGTACTCGTCGGCGCACGCGACGGCCTGCCACAGCTCGTCCGCCCACCGCCCGGCCCCGTGCGGGGCCGACGCGGTGGAGACAGCTGAGGTGTTCGGGGTCACGCGGTGTACCTGCCCCGAGTGCGGCCGTTCACCGCACTGAGGTGGTGGGTACGCGGAGCGGAGATCACCACGACCGCCATGTCGTCGTGCCGGCCGTCACCGACCCACTCGGAGGCGAGCATCTGTACCCGCTCGACGATCCCTTCCGCCGGCATGCCGGCGCACTCCGACAGCGTGCGGCGCAACCGCTTCTCGCCGAACAGGGTTTCGCCCAGCGGGCCGCCGCGCGCCTCGGTGATCCCGTCCGTGTACAGCACGCACGTCTCGCCCGGCGCGAGGGTCAGCGCCGTGGTGTGGGAGCGGGCGTCGGGGATCGCGCCGACCAGTGTGCCGTGCGTGTCGGCCTCCTCGACCTCGCCGCCCGCCCGCAGGATCAGCGGGGCGAGATGGCCGGCGCTGGTCAGCCGCAGCTGCACCTCGTGCCCCTGGCGGAGCGCCGAGGCCAGCACCAGCGTCGCGAAGCGGGTGTGGTGGGAGTTGAGCAGCGACGTGTTGAGCAGCGTGAGCATCTGCTGGTGATCGTCGGCCATGGGCAGCAACGCGTGCAGGGTGTTGCGGATCTTGCCGGTCAGCACGGCGGCTTCCAGCCCCTTGCCGCACACGTCTCCCAGCACGGCCAGCGAGGCCTCGCCCTCGGTCGCCGACGGGTGTACGTCGTAGAAGTCCCCGCCGATCCGCTCGTGGTCCCCGGACGGCCGGTAGCCGCCGGCGAAGTCGACCCCGCCGACCTGGTGCAGGGCGGGCGGCAGCAGTTCGCGCATCAGGACTTCCGAGATCGCCGACTGCTCCGCGTACAGCCGGGCAGCGGACATCGCGGCGCCCGCACGCGCGGCGAACAGCCGGGCGAAGACCTCCTCGCGCTCCGTGAACGCGGGCGTGTCCGAACGTCTCAGCAGCACCAGGGCCCCGGCGGGCATCCCGTGCCCGGGCAGCGGGGTGATCACGATCGAGCCGACCGTGCCGAACCCCTCGGGCACCAGCCAGCTCGGCGCGAGGTCGGGGTCGAGCCAGCGCGACGGCACCGGCGGGAAGCCCTGCAACGCCTCGCTCAGCCCGGGTACGTCGTCCGGATCCACCGTCGGGTGGGACATGGCGGGGGTGCCGCCGCGCAGGCAGGTCACCACGGGCAGCCGGCCGGCTCGCGGGGTGGCGATGACCAGGGCCGCGTCGGCGAGATGTGCCGCCGCCATCTGCGCTGTCACGTCCATGCAGCGTTCCAGGTTGAGAGAGGAGAGCAACAAGTTGGAGGAGCGGGCGAGCAGTTCGGTGTGCGCGCGCTCCATACGCAGCGCTTCGCGCGCCAGTCGGTGATCCGTGTCCTCGACCAGCCACCACGCCACGGTGCGGTTCCCCTCGGCCGTCCGGGCAGCCTGGACGGTCGGGTGAGCCTCGAAACTGCGCTCGCCCACGGCGCCCCGGACCACATCCGTTGCCGGAGTTTCCTGGGACGCGTCCCTGGACGAGGGCCGGAAGATCTCGTGCGCCAAGGACAGCCAGTCCGGCGCCACGTCGTCGAGCGCGGCTCCCGCACGCGCCCGCGGCAGGAGCGCACCCGCCGCTTCGTTCACGAAGACAAGAGTCCCGCGGGTGTCAGCCACCAGCACCGGATAGGGGGCACCGCGCCACGAAACGCTCGTCGATGAGCCCGCATCCGATTCCGTCCGGGTTGAAATCACCATGCGTTGAGGACCCGCTGTGCGAATCCCTCACCTCCCCGATCCGAAGAACCTTGCCTCCCAGCAACGATCTCTCAAGCCTTGTCCATCGTGCAACCACGCTGATTCCCCGAACCCGGCGGATCAGTCCTCCGCCGTTCCGGCTCTGGCCTTTCCGGTTCCGGCGGCGGCGCCGGTGATCCGGTGCGCCGGGTTCTCCCGGTACGGGTGACGGCTGTTCGGACCCGGCCGAACAAATCGCGATCCACGCGCTCATACCCAGGGCACAACGGACGGTTGTGGCTGTCCGGTCGGTCGGTTGTTTGATCTCGCTGTCTTCCTCGCGCTTTGATGCCGGTGGTCAGCGGACGGCTGTTCGCGCGGGTCGGGGGAGAGGTGCGTGGGGCGTGGCGGAGACGGTGGGCAGGCGGGCGCTGGGGCGGCGGTTCGGCTGGTTGTGGGCGGCGTTCGCGGTCAGTTCGTACGGCACGGGGTTCGGGTTCGGCGCGTTCCCGCTGATCGCGATCGTCGTCCTGCACTCGGGGCCGACGCAGGTGGCGGCGCTCGCCGCCGCGGGGCGCGCGGTGGGGGCCGTGGTCGCCGTGCCGCTCGGCCCGTGGGTGGAGTTCCGCCGTAAACGGCCGGTCATGATCGCGATGGACCTGACCCGGTTCGCCGCGATGATGACCATCCCCGCCGCCTTCGCGCTCGGCCGGCTCAGCTTCGGCCAGCTCCTCGTCGTCGCCGTCCTCGTCGCGGCTGCCGACATCGCCTTCAAGTCGGCAAGCGGCGCGTATCTGAAGGCGCTTGTGCCGCCGGAACACCTGCTCGTCGCCAACGGCCGCTTCGAGTCGACCACATGGTCGGCGACGGTGGTCGGACCGCCGCTCGGCGGCGCTGCCATCGGGCTGTTCGGGCCGGTGACGACGGTGCTGGCCGACGCCGTCAGCTATCTGCTCTCGGCGCTCGGCATCCGCGCCATCGGCGGCGGCGAACCGTCCCCCGTACGGAAAGGTACGGCGCCCCGGCTGCGGGCCGGCGATCTGCTCGACGGGTGGCGCCACATCCTCACCCACCGCGTGCTGCGCCCGCTGTTCCTCAACTCGATCCTGGTCAACGGCCTGATCATGGCGTCCGAGCCGCTGCTCGCCGTACTCCTGCTGGGCCGGCTCGGGTTCACCCCGTGGCAGTACGGTCTCGTGTTCGCCGCTCCCTGCGTCGGTGGCCTGGTCGGCTCACGCGTCGCACACCGGCTGGCGGCGCGGTTCGGGCGGCGCAGGGTGCTGCTCGTCTCCGGTGCGGCGCGCGCCTGTTGGCCCGTCGGACTGGCGTTCGTCCAGCCGGGGATCCCCGGGATCGTGCTCGTCATCGTCGTCCAGCTCGGCCTTGTGACCTGCATCGGAGTCTTCAACCCCGTGCTGGCCACCTACCGGCTCGACCAGACCGCGCCCGGCCGGGCCGCCCGCACCCTGTCCGCCTGGTCGGTCAGCAGCAGCCTCTCCATCGCGGCCCTGACCGCCGTGTGGGGTCTGCTGGCCGCCGTCACGAGCCCTCGTACGGCAATCGCGCTCGCCGGGGTGCTGCTGCTCGTCACGCCGCTGCTGCTGCCGCGCCGCGAGGACGTACTGCGGGCCACGGATGCGGATACGGCCACGGATGCGGCGGTACCGCTTACCCGGCGGCCTGCCTGACCGCCTCGGCCACCTCGACAGGCGTCGCGTGCGAGGGCGCGCCGTGGCCGGGCAGCACCCAGGACGCCGGCAGCTGGGCGAGCCGGTCGAGCGACGCGCGCGACTCGGCCGGATCGTCCGTGAAGGGGGCGGGCTGCGGACCCGTACGTCCCGTCAGGACGTGCCGTGTCGTCAGCGCGTCCCCGACGAACACGGCGTCGGCGAGCGGCACATGCACGGCGACGCTGCCCGGCGAGTGGCCCGGCATCCCGACGATCACCGGGCTGCCCGGCAGGTCCAGTACGTCGCCGTCGGCGACCTCGACCACCTCGCTCACGTATGTGGTGCGCAGACCGTTCTTGCGCAGGGAGTACGAGAAGAAGCCGAGCGCGGCGCCGACCTTCATCGTGCCGAGCGGCGTCTTGGGCTTCTCACCCGTGCGCGCCCGGTCGGCGTCGGCGGCATGCACGTAGACCGGTACGCCGTGTTCGCGGCGCAGCCGTTCGGCGAAGCCGATGTGGTCGGAGTCCCCGTGCGTCAGCACGAGGCCCCGGATGTCGTCGGCGGTCTTGCCCAGCGAGCGCAACTCGTTCTGCAGGTCGTGCCAGTGGCCGGGGAGGGCCGCGTCGACGAGCGTGATGCCGTCGTCGGTGTCGATCAGATAGCACGACACCACATCGTTGCCGAGGCGGTGCAGGTGCGGAGCGAGCTTCATGGCTCCCCTTTCGAGGGCTGCTGGATCGCCGGTCGCGGATCGCGGTCGGTTACGATGGCTACGATACATAGCCTTGATGGCTATGGGAAATAGCTTTCGCTGTGGAAGGGTGATCCATGCCGACTCCTGAGAAGACCTCGCGGAGCGCGATCGTGGCGGCGGGCCGGGACATCCTGGAGTCGGGCGGTCAGGACGGGCTGACGATGCAGAGCATCGCCAAGCGCGTCGGGGTCCGTGCCCCGTCCCTCTACAAGCACGTACGCGACCGCGCCGCGCTGCTCGTCGCCGTCGGCGAGGCCACGATCGACGAGCTGATCGTCCGGATCGATGCGACCGACGGCTCGCTCGAAGAGGTGGTGCGCACGTACCGCGGGTACGCCAAGGAGCGTCCCGAGGCCTTTCGGCTGACCATGGCTTCCCCTTTCGCGCCGACGGAGGCGCTGCAACGGGCCGCGGCCCCGATTCTCCACGCGTCCCGGCAACTCGTGGGCGAGCGCGACGCGCTTGACGCCGCGCGGCTGGTGACCGCGTGGGCCACCGGCTTCATCCAGATGGAGCTGGCCGGCGCCTTCCGGCTCGGCGGAGACGTCGACCAGGCATTCGAGTATGGCATCGCCCGCATGCGCCGGGCGCTCACGGACTGAGGCGCCCCGCGCTCACGGGCTCAGTCAGGCGCCCCGCGCCCGGCAGGTGCTCTACAGTCCGGCTGTGAAATTCACTCAAGCCGAGCTGGCGGCCTTTCGCGGCGGTACGCTGCCCGACCTGCTGGGGCCCGACGTGCGGCTGCTGTTCGTCGGGATCAACCCGGGGCTGCGGACGGTCGCTGTCCAGGCGCACTTCGGCCGCAGGGGCAACCGTTTCTATCCGGCCCTGTACCGGGCGGGCATCCTGGACCGGGAGATCGACGCGTCCGCGGGGTTCGATCCGGACGACCGGGCGCATCTGGAGGCGCGCGGTGTCGGGATCACCAGCCTTGTGCCCGGTGCGACGGCCCGTGCCGACGAGCTGTCGCGTGACGAACTGACCGCGGGCGCCGCATCCTTGGCGCGGCGGGTGCCCCGTATCGGTCCCAACGCCGTGGCGATGCTGGGCATCACGGCCTACCGGATCGCCTTCGGCCGCCCGAGGGCCGTCGTGGGGCGGCAGCCGGAGGACATCGGCGGCGCGCAACTGTGGGTGGTGCCCAACCCGAGCGGGCTCAACGCCCACGCCACGGCGGCGGGCCTCGGCGAGGCGTACCGCGAAGTGGCGGTCGCGGCGGGCATCGACGTCTTCGCCCCACCCGCGTAGACCGGTCTACGGTGCGTCGTCGCCGCCGATGAGGCCGAGCGAGACCGTCCACAGCTCCCGTGCGGTGTCGGGGTCGATCGCCCACTCCTTGACGCCGTGGCTGTTGTCGAACAACTCGGCGTCGTTCGGCACGGTGTGGGCCTCGCGACCGTCGTCGAGGTAGTGGCCGCCAGTGCGGGCGAACTCCGGGGCGACCGCCGCGACGAGCGTGGTGGCGGCGCCCTGTCCTGGGGTCTTGTACGTGAAGACGCCCGCGGCCTCGGCGTCGGCCAGGTAGTCCTTCTGTCGCTGCGTGAAGTGCCGTTGCAGGCCCGTGGCCACGCCGCCGGGATTGACGGTGTTGGCGACGATGCCGTCGGCCGCCCAGCGGCGGGTGGCTTCGACCGCGAACAGCGAGTTCGCCGTCTTGGACTGCGCGTAGGCCGCCTGCGGGTCGTAAGCGCGCCGCGCGAAGTGGAGGTCGTCGAACACGACGGGTGAGCGCATGTGCGCCGTCGAACTGACCGAGACGATCCGCGCGCCGCCGCGTTCGCGGGCGCCCGCGGCGAGGGCGGCACGCAGACCGAGGCTCAGGGCGAAATGGCCGAGGTGGTTGCTGGCGAACTGCAGCTCCCAGCCCTCCGGGGTCCTGGCCGGGCCTGGGGTGATGACTCCCGCGTTGTTGATCAGCAGATGCAGCGGACCGGACCAGCTCCGGACGAAGCCGGTCACCGCCGCCCGATCGGCGAGGTCCAGGGCGGCGACGTGCACACCGCCACGGCCGCCGGTCGACCGTGCGATGTCCTGGGCGACTTCGCGCCCCGCGACGGTGTTACGGACCGCCAGTGTGACCTCGGCGCCCGCGCGGGCGAGTGACGTCGCGGTCGCACGGCCGATCCCGGACGAGGCACCGGTGACGACGGCACGTATGCCGCTGAGGTCGACACCGGCGACGACCTCGTCAGCCGTGCTCGCCGCGTCGAAGCGTGTGGTGATGAGCGGACGGGGCGTTGCCATGGCGGTCTCCTGAGAACTCGACTATACAAACCAAGCATACTCTGTCTAGTAAGTCTGCGGTCGAGTACACTCTGGGGGTGAGTTCCGCCGAATCCGACGTCAGCAGGGGCAAGGAGGGCGAGGCAGGCCGGCGTGCGCATGTCCTGGACGCCGCGCTGCTGACCTTCGCCCGTTACGGCTACCGGAAGGCATCGATGGACGATGTCGCCCGGGCCGCCGACATCTCCCGGCCCGGTCTGTACTTCTACTTCGCCTCGAAGCGGGACCTCTTCAGGGCAGCCGCCACGCATGCGCTCGACGGTGACGTCGCAGCCGCCGAACGGGCCCTGGCCGACACCGGACGCCCGCTCGGCGACCGGCTCGTCGAGGCCTTCGACCACTGGACGGGCCGTTACGTCGGACCGCTGGCCAAGGACGTCGCCGTCCTGCTCGACAGCAGTCCGGACCTGCTCGGTGCGATGGTCACCGAATACTCCGCCCGGTTCGCCGGGCTGGTCACCGACGCCCTGACCGCCGCAGCGCCGGCCGGCCGCGCGGGCGTGGCGAACGATGTGGCGCAGACGCTGCTCAGCACCGCGAACGGCATCAAACACCAGGCGGCGACCCGCGAGGAGTTCGTCGCACGCATGACCACCGGCGTCGACCTGCTGCTGCCCGCGCTGGAGCGCGTCCCGCGATCCGGCTGAGTTCGCGATCCGGCTGAACCCACGACCCGGCTGAGCTCACGATCCGGCGGAGTTCGCGTCAACGCAGCGGCAGGATCACGCGGATGGTCTTTCCCGTCGAGGTGACGGTGACGGCGACCGCGTTCGCCAAGCGGTGCACGATGGGCCAGCCGAAGCCGCCCGGGTGGATGTCGCATCGCGAAGCGCGCGCCGACGGGAGCCGGGTGCTGCGGTCCGCGACCGTCACTTCGCACGAGTCGTCCAGCACGGTCACGGAGAACCCGGTGAGACCTCCGCCGTGTCTGATGGCGTTCGTCACCAACTCGGACGTCACCAACACGGCGTTCTCCAGGCGCTCTTCGTTCGTGCGGACGGACGGGCGGCGCAGTGCGTCACGTACCCGGCGGCGTGCATCCGCCGGCATGACCGACTGGTTTTCCTCGCCTGGCTTTTCTTCGCCCAGGAGCCCGGGCGCGATCATTTCTTCCGCCTCCGGCACCGCTTTCGCGGCAGCGCAAACGTAACCCTCCGTCGTACACGCTGCTTTCGCAGGGGCCGCCACCGCCTTTCCTCCGGTCTGCCATCGACTATTCGGTACCGAGCGGCCGGCGGATGGGTCCCGAATCGCAGGTTTCGCAATGATCACCCCTTGACTTCCGCCCCTCCCCACGGCTTGACTTCGGCCCGGAACCAGTCGTTCTCCTTCTGCCAACGACGGCTGTTGATGTTCCCGGTCCGCGGCCCCTTCCGGCTCGCGTAGACCCCCTCCCACGCCGGTGTCGCCGGGCGCCCCTACGCCCGGCGGCGCCGGTTCATATTTTCGAATCTCGACCAATCCGTGCCGCCCGCGGCGCCGAATACCGGTTGGCAGCCAACAGGAGGAGCTGGAATCTGGATCTTGTGAACGGGTGACGGGCACGCCGCACTCCCGCCGGGGAATTTGATTCCCGGTCAGGGAGGAGTTCGGTGTGCCTTTTGGCGTTTCCCTTCTTCGGCCCGCCGCTGACCGCTCCTTATGAACATTGAGCTACAAGTATTGCTACTCGCGATCGTTTGTGTTGATATGCAAACCCGTCTTGTCCTTTCTTAGTGAATGTGCGATGTCACAGAATCTCTTCGAACCTCGGCGCCCGGCCGAGCGCGAACCGGCACCGCCGGCCGTGCCGCCGCGCGACGAACCGTCGTGGGCGCGCATCTACTGGAACACCCTCCGGTCCTTCGTGCGCAGGAACTTTGGCCGCCGGCAGCGGCGTTGGCCGTACGCCGCGGCGGCCGTCGTGGTCGTCGCCGCGTTGGTGACGGGAACGGTCCTGCTGGTGGGCGGGAAGACCGGACAGGACCACTCGCGGAACTCCGCCGACGCCGATTCCGCCGGTGCCAAGGACGGGCCGGGCAGCGGCCCTTCGCCCGAGGTCCGGACCGAGGCGGCCCGGTGGATCGCGACCCATATCGGCGCCGGACAGGTCGTGGCCTGCGACGCCGCCGTGTGCGGCTCGCTCGCCGCCGTCGGCTTTCCCGTCGCTTCGACCGTCCGCGTCGGCGACAGCGCCGAGGAGTTGCAGAGCGCCGATGTGGCGGCCGTGACCTCGACGTTGCGGCGCCGGCTCGGCACGGGCATCGACAACGTGATCGCGCCGGACGCGCTGGCCGTCTTCGGGACCGGCGACCGGGCCACGGCCCTGTATCCCGTCGCCCACGCCGGCCGCGCCGCGTACGTCGTACAGGCCTCCGACGAGGCGGCGGCGCGACGCGCCGCTGGCAAGGCGCTGCTCGGCAACGACCGGCTGAGCTTCACGGGGCCCGCCCGCCAACTGCTCGGCGCGGGGCGGGTGGACATGCGCGTTTGTGCGCTGCTCGCCACGCTGGGCGGCCAACACACCGTGACCGTGACGTCGTTCGGCCCCGCCGCACCCGGCGCCGCGGTGGGCGTACCGCGCAGCGCGCTGGAGATATCGACCGTCGACCGGGTGTCGGCGGCCGGCCACGCCACGGCGGCCGTCGCGCTGCGCGCGCTGGTCACCGCCCAACGCGCGCCCTACCTGCCGCTGGACACCGCCGTACGGGCGGCACGCGGTCAGGAACCCGGAGTGCTGAGCCTGCGCTACTCCCAGCCCGCGCCCCTCGACCTGCTCGCCACGCCCACCGCCGAGTCGGCCGCGTCAGCGGCCTCCTGAACTCCTCCCCGTTCCCGAGAAAGGCCCGACGCATGAGATCCACCGCACCGCCCGTCGTCACCCGCAGGTCCCCGGCCCGCGCGGTCCGCGTGTGCGCGGCCGTGCTGCTGTCCGCCGCGCTCGGCACCGGTGTGCTCGCCGGGCCCGCCGCCGCTTCCGGCAGCGACGCCTGGTCGGGCGGCTGGGTGCGACTGGCGCACTTCTCGCCCGGCGCTCCGGCCGTCGACGTGTACCTCTACCCGTTCGGCGGCGCCAAGGCCGCGATGGTCCTGCGGAACGTGTCGTACGGCGACGCCTCCCCGTACGAGTCGGTCGCCACCGGCCAGTACACCGTGGCCATGCGCGCGGCGGGCGCCGCCGCCTCGGCCACGCCCGTCATCAGCTCGACCGTCCAGGTCAAGAAGGGCAAGGCGTACACCGTCGCCGGGCTCGGGCCTGGCTCGGCGCTCCAACTCCGCACCCTGCCCGACCAGATATCCGCCGGCGCCGACATGGCGGGACTGCGCATCATCCAGGCGTCGTTGAACCAGCCCTCGGTCAACGTCAATGTCGCCGGCGGCGACCGCAGCACACTGCGCTTCCCGACGTCCACGCCGTACGCCTCGGTCCCGGCCGGCGCGACGGCCGTCCAGGTCAGCAGCGGCGGCGCGACCACCTCGCGGACGCTGGACCTCGCGGGCCGCAGCACCCACACACTGGTGGTGCTGTCGTCGTCCGGCGCCGCCCCGAAGCTCCTCGACCTGACGGACTCGGACGGCGCCTCCATCGAGCCGCAGGGCGGTGTCGAGGCCGGATTCGGCGGTCTGAGCGGTACGAAGTCCACCGTGGCCGACGCGTCCGCCGGTGACGGCGCCTCGTCCGGCGCCGGTGCGACGGCCGGGTGGGCGGCGGCGCTCCTCGCGGGAGCCGCGCTCGCCTTCTTCGGCGTACGACGGCTGCGCAGGTCCTGACACCCGTGGGCCGCCACGCCAGACGCCGCTCCCCGCGCCGGGCCGTGCTCGGTTCGCTCACGCTGCTCGGCGCGGCTTCGGCGGCGGGCGGCGCGGTGGGCCTCGGGCTGCAACTGGCCCACGCGGGGCCGTTCGCCGCTGACGGGGCGGGCCTGTCGGACACGGCGAGGGCGGCGGCGACGGCGCCCGACATCCAGTCGGCCGGTACGCGGCCCGGCGACCCCGGACCCAACGTGGCGCACCCGCAGGGCGCGGTCGTCGCCCAACCCTCCATCGCGACACCGGAGTCGGGGGCGCGGCCGACCACGGTCTCCATCCCCGCGCTCCAGGTGCGCAGTTCGCTGGAGACGCTGGGTCTCGCCTCTGGCGGCACGCTCAACTCGCCCACCGATCCCCAGCAGGCGGGCTGGTTCGAGGGCGGAGCGCTGCCGGGACAGCCGGGACCCGCCGTGCTGGTCGGTCATGTGGACTCGCTCGACGGCCCCGCCGTCTTCGCCGATCTGTCGCTGCTGCGGCAGGGCGACACGATCACCGTCTCGCTCAGCGACGGCAGTTACGTACGTTTCCAGGTCACGTCGGTGCGGCGGTACGCGAAGGACGCCTTCCCCACGGAGGACGTGTACGGCGCGCGGCCGGACCCCCAACTGCGGCTGATCACCTGCGGCGGGACGTTCGACGGAGACCGTTACCGGGACAACGTGGTGGTGTTCGCGCGTCTCCAGCCGGCCGGCGCGCGAGCGCGCTAGCGCGTCAGGCGCAGTCCGGCGATCAGCAGCCCGACCAGCCGCCGCGCGTCGTAGTGCGGATCGCTGTCGGCGCCGACGCAGAGGTTGCCCACGCCGTGCATCAGCTCCAGGGGGTCCATGTCGGGGCGGATCTCACCGGCGGCGGCAGCGGCGTCGAGCAGCTCGCCGCAGACCGGTACGAGCCGGTCGCGGAAGTAGCTGAGCAGCGCGTGCAGGCCCGCGTCGTCGGACTGGAGCGCGGCGGCGAGCCCGTGCTTGGTGACGAGGAAGTCGACGAAGAGGTCGATCCACTGCCCCAGCGCGGCGTGCGGGGACGCGCTGCTCGCCAGCAGGGCGGGCCCGGCCTCGGCGCATGCCTCGACCTGGTGCCGGTAGACGGCGATGATCAGGTCCGCCCGGGTCGGGAAGTGGCGGTAGATCGTGCCCGTGCCGACACCGGCCTTGGCCGCGATGTCACGGACCGGAGCTTCCACGCCCGCGGTGACGAAGATCGCGGCGGCGGCGTCGAGGAGCGTTTCCTTGTTGCGCCGGGCATCGGCCCGCTTGGGCCGGGCGGCCCGCACCGGGTCCGGGGCCGGCCCCGAGCCCCCGGTGGCGTCGCTGTCGCTCACTGGGCCGTCCTCTCTGCGCGCCGCTCCGGCAACGGTACGGAACGGCGTGCGACGTTCCGTACCGTTATCGGAGCAAGGTTCCGTTTACCCGATGATGCCAGAGCGGGAAGCGGCCGGCCAAGCTCAGCCCTTATCGGGCGCGCTGCTCGTACCCGACGAGCCGGACACAGACGGTGAGGCCGAGGATCGCCTGCTCCAGCTCCGCGAGGCTCGGGTAGGTGGGCGCCACGCGGATCACCGCGTCGCGCGGGTCGTCACCGTACGGGTGGGTGGCACCGGCCGGGGTCAGGACGATGCCCGCCTCGGCGGCGCGGCGTACGACCTCCTTGGCGCAGCCGTCCGGCACCTCCAGGGTCACGAAGTAACCGCCCTTGGGGGAGGTCCACTTCGCCAGCCCCGTGCCGCCGAGTTCCGCGTCCAGGATCCGCGCCACCGTGTCGAACTTGGGCCGCAGCAGGGCGCGTTGGCGCTCCATGTGGGCCCGTACGCCGTCGGCGTCCCGCAGGAACATGACGTGCCGCAGCTGGTTGACCTTGTCGGGGCCGATGGACCGCTTGGCGTTGTTCGCCAGCAGCCACTTCAGGTTGGCGGGCGATGCGCCGAAGAACGCGACGCCGGCGCCGGCCGCCGTGATCTTCGACGTCGAGCCGAACACGAACACCCGGTCGGCGTTGCCCGCCTCGGCGCAGGCACCGAGCAGATCGGCGATCTCGGCCGGCTCGTCGGTGAGGTGGTGCGCCGCGTAGGCGTTGTCCCAGAAGATCCGGAAGTCGGGCGCGGCCGTGGTCATCGTGGCGAGCCGCGCCACGGTCGCGTCGCTGTACGAAACGCCGTCCGGGTTGCTGTACTTCGGCACGCACCAGATGCCCTTGACCGCCGGGTCCTCGGCGACCAGCCGCTCCACGGCGTCCATGTCGGGGCCGTCCTCGGTCATCGGCACCGGGATCATGTCGATGCCGAACCGCTGGCACAGCGCGAAGTGCCGGTCGTAGCCGGGCACCGGGCACAGGAAGGCGATCCGCTCCTGGTCGACCCAGCGCGACTCGGCGCCGGGCAGCACGCTCAACAGGGCGTGCACCAGGCTGTCGTGCATCAGCTCAAGGCTGGAGTTCCCGGCGGCGAGCAGCTGCGCGGCGGGCACCTGGAGCACCCCGGCGAATATCTCGCGAAGCTCGGGAAGTCCTTGCAGGCCGCCGTAGTTGCGTACGTCCGTGCCGTCGGCCGCGGTGTGCGGCCCGCCGGGCAGGCTCAACAGCTCGTCGGAGAGGTCGAGTTGCTCGGGTGCCGGCTTGCCTCGGGTGAGATCGAGCGAGAGCCCACGTCCCGCGAGGTCCTGGTAGTCCTGGCGGGCCTGGTCGAGGAGCCGCGTCAGGGCGTCTGGGCTCAGCTCGGTGGTCATGGTGTTTCCTCTCGCGGTACTGCTTCGACAGGTGCTGCTGCCGAGAATACAAACCGGCGCGCGGACCGCCGCAGGCGCCGTACGCGCTGAGGGACGTGAACCTGTCCGGTGGCTGCGGGCAACAAGGGGCAGACACGGGCGCCCCGTCGGCCAGGACCTGGGGTGCGGCCCGGCCGAGAACGCGGGGGAAGCTGCGAATGCCGGATCTGTCGGTGGTTGCGCCGTGCTTCAACTTCAGCCGTAACTTCGGCAAGGAGGCCGCCATGCTCGCCGGACTGCGCAGGGCGAGCGGGCGGGCGGTCGTCCTGATGGACGCCGACCTCCAGCACCCGCCCGAACTGATCACGCGCATGCTGGAGTTGCACGGCCAGGGCTACGACCAGGCCGTGGCCCGCCGGCTGCGTGGCCGACTACTACCAGCTGGACGAGATCACCTACTCGCCGCCCAGGCGGTGAGCGTGAACCTTTTCGAGCCCTCACGGGAAGTACGGGCGTCAGGTTCCGTCCGTACCCGTCCGCACGCCGTCCGCACACGGTCTGCACCCATGAAGGAGGCCAGGTGACCGGGCCACCCGATGACGCCACCATCATCAGACAGTCACTGGAACAGCCGGAACTCTTCGCGCTTCTCTACGAGCGCCACGCGCCCGACATCCACCGCTACGCCGCACGCCGTATCGGGGACGCGGCTGCCGACGACATCACGGCCGACACGTTCCTGGAGGCGTTCCGCTCGCGCGGCCGGTTCGACGGGCGGCGGGAGACCGCGCGGCCCTGGCTGTACGGCATAGCGGCGCACCGCATCGGCAAGGAGCGTCGCGTCGAGATCCGCAGCCTCCGCGCACGGGCGCAGGACCCACCGGCCGCCGAGGTGTGGACCGACCAGGTCGACCACCGGGTCACCGCGCACGCCGCGCTCCGCGGCGCCCTCGCGGACCTGTCCGCAGGGGACCGGCACGTGCTGCTCCTCGTCGCCTGGGCCGATCTGAGCTATCAGGACGTCGCCGACGCGCTGTCCATCCCGCTGGGCACCGTCCGCTCGCGGCTCAACCGCGCACGCAAGAAGGTGCGCAAGGCCCTCGGGGCCGATCCCACACTCGTGCTCGACGCCTCGGAGACGGTGACCGCCCATGGATGAGATGGACCTCCTGCGCGAACTGGACGACCGGCCACGCCCCGACCGGGCCCGGCTGACCCCCGGACGGCAGCGGCTGCTCGACGCGGCGGCGCGCGGCCGTAAGGTACGGCGGTTCCGCACCGACTGGCGGTTCGCGGCTGTCGGCGCGGTCGCCGCCGTCACCGTGGCAGCCGTACTGGCCGGCCAACTCGCCGCCGACGGACGGCAGAACGGGCCCGCCACCCGGCTCGGCCACGGACCGGACATCGGGACGCCGGCCGAGATCCTCACCACCCAGGCGGACGCCTTGGAGAAGCAGCACTGGCCCGTGCCGCAAGCGGGCCAGTGGGTGTACAGCCGCTCCATGTCGTTCTGGGCCCAGGGCGGCGACCGGACCACATCGGGACCGGCCGAACAGTGGGACCCGTACGCCAACCCGGCGCTGGAGAAAGGGAAGTCGGGGGACGACTACTCGCCGCGGAAGAGATACCAGATCCTGGTGTCCCTTCCCGACGACACCGAAGGGGTACTGGCGAAGGCGCGCGTCGTCTATCCGGCGCCGAAGAACGCGAGCGAAGGGGCCCCGGAGACACAGCCGCAGCACGATTTCCGCGCGCTGAGCGTGCTCGCGGACAGCTATCCGGCCGATCCGCACGGGATGGCTCAGGTCTACCGGGCCATGGCCACGGTCAAGGGCATCGAAGCGACGCCTGCCACGGATCTGGCCGGCCGGTCGGTGATCGCGTTCAAGCTGACCAGCCCCAGCGCCAACTCCGTTGCGGCCGGGATCAGCAGCGAGTACTTGCTCGACCCGAAGTCCCACCTGTTCACCGGGACGCGGAGCATCGCCCTGGCCGACACCACGGGCCAACAGGTGTCGGTGCCGCCGAACATAAAGGGACATCCCAAGCTGGTGGGGCCGAGCTACAAGAAGGGAGATGTCGTCATGGCGACCACATCGCTGGGACACGCCCTGGTCAGCGCCAAGGGAGTCAGACCCTGACCCCTGAACTCCCGTCCGCGGCTGGCTCCTGTCCGGGAGCTGATCAGCTGTGGGGCACTTCGGCGCGCCAGGCCGGGTCGCGGCCCAGCAGCGACAGCATGCGGTCCATGGGGGACGCGTCCGCCTCGTGCGGCCGTACCGGAGCGAAGGACGCGTCGGGTCGCAGGCGGTCGGCGCCCGTCGGGACCTTCCGCGCGATCGACAGGGCCGCTTCGACCACGTCCGGTGCGTACGACGCCTCGACGCCGAGCGTGGCCGCGACGTCCCAGCCGTGCGCCACGTAGTCGACGAGGTGGAACCCGACCGCGACGCGGCCCGGGAACGGGCCGCCGTCGCGGACCTCGGGCAGCCAGAAGGGACGGTCGAGCACGCCGTCGGCCGCGAACGCGGCCGTCACCCGCTCGGCCGCCGTCCGGTACTCCCAGGACGGTTCGGGGCCGACGGCCGCCGCCGCCCAGTCCGCGCGGTCGGATACGGCGCCGTCGGCGGCCGCCGCGAAACCGTGCTGGTGGGCGGTCATATGGCCGAGCAGGTCGCGGAGCGTCCAGCCCGCGCACGGCGTCGGCCTCTCCAGCGACGCGATGTCCACACCGTCGACGATCTCGGCGCTGCGCTCGACCGCACGCCGGTCCAGCTCGATGAGATCCGGCATCGGAGCCTCCGAAAAATAGTAAGCGTATATAGATAGTCTAACTCTGCTTATTATATGTCAAGGGTAGAATTCCGCAGATGGAGCGGCAGGACCTAGGAGCACTCTTCGCACGGATCACCCGTCGCCTCATCGACGCGGAGAAGCCGCTGCTCGCGGCGCGTGGCCTGGCGATGTGGGACTACATCGTCCTGGCCCAGCTCGCCCGTGGCACCGCGCCCACCCAGCTGGCGCTCGCGCAGGCCGTCGACTACGACAAGACGCGGCTGATCAAGCTCCTCGACGAGCTGGAACGCCGTGGCCTGCTCACCCGTGAGCCCGACCCCGCCGACCGCAGGGCCAGGATCGTACGGCTCACGCCGGCCGGCGAGCGGCTGCTGGCCGAGGCGCGGGGGGATATCCGCGTGATGGAGGAAGACCTGCTCGGGCAGCTCGACGGCGCCGAGCGTGACGTGCTGCTCGCGGTCCTGCCGCGGCTGGCCGAAAACGGCTGACGGCGGCCGCCGATCGCACGGCCGGCCGTCGCACAGGTGGCGGCCGACAACGGGTGCGGCGCCGCGTACCGGTGTAGGCATGAGGACGTGGCGCCGCCGCGTTTCGCGCCCACCCGCCCCCGTACCGCCATGCCTCGAAGGAGCCCCCCGTGCCCATCTCCGTCGACAAGCTCACCGATCCCGCGGTCCGCGCCTTCGTCGGCGCCCTTAACAAGGGTGACCGCGACGCCTTCCAGCAGACGCTCGCGCCCGGCGCCACCATGTCGGACGACGGCAGCGAGCGCGATCTCGCCGACTGGACCGACCGGGAGATCTTCTCCTCGCGCGGGCACATGGACGTCGAGTCGCAGGCGGACGGCGGGCTCGCGCTGATCGCCACGTACCGCAACGACACCTACGGCGAGATGCGGACCGCGTGGCGGTTCATCGTGGACGGCGGCAAGATCGGCCGCTTCGAAACGGGTCAGGCGTGACGCGTCGCGCCTGACCGCCGACGAACGCCGTTCCCCGCGGGGCGGGTCCGTGACACGGGCCCGCCCCGCGGTGCGTCTCGATGCGGCTGCGCGCAGGGCGGCTTGACGGGGCGTCAGGTCGGGCGTCAGGTCGGCTGTACCGGAGAGCGCTCTCCTGTACGGACCGGAAGATCCTCGTAACCTCCCGGAAGCAAGTTGCGGCACGAGTCTTGACGTGCAGTGAGCCGAGGGTGAGCATCTTGAGCGTCGGAGAGCGCTCTCCCACTTCCGTCCTCGCTGTGACGGAATCCCCCTCCCAGGAGGACCGACATGCTCGTTGCATCCCGTGGCACCCCCGCCCGGCACAGACCCTCGCTCGTCCGTTTCAAGGCCGTCGCCGCACTCTGCGCCGCCGCGCTGATCGGCGCGCTGCTGATGCTGCTGCCCGCGACCAGCGCGCAGGCGGCGGCGGTTCCGCTGTCCCAGGGCAAGACCGCAACCGCGTCCAGCGTCGAGAACGGCGGTACGCCGGCCGCCAACGCCTTCGACGGCGACGCCAACACCCGCTGGTCCAGCGCGAACAGCGACCCCCAGTGGATCCAGGTCGACCTCGGTTCCGCCCAGGCCGTCAGCCAGGTCGTGCTGAAGTGGGAGTCGGCGTACGGCAAGGCGTACCAGATCCAGCTTTCGACGGACGGGTCGAACTGGACGACGGCGTATTCGACCACCACGGGCGCCGGTGGTACGGAGACGCTGAACGTGTCCGGCACGGCGCGTTACGTGCGGCTGTACGGTACGGCCCGCGCGACCGGATACGGCTACTCCCTCTGGGAGTTCCAGGTGTTCGGCGGCTCGGGCGGCTCCGGCGGCACGTGCGGGACCACCAACGTGGCCAAGGGCCACACCGCCACCGCCTCCAGCATCGAGGGCGCGGGTACGCCCGCTTCGGGTGCCTTCGACGGGGACGCCGCCAACACCCGCTGGTCCAGCGTGAACAGCGATCCTCAGTGGATCCAGGTCGACCTCGGTTCGGCGCAGCCCGTCTGCCAGGTGGTACTGACCTGGGAGTCGGCGTACGGCAAGGCGTACCAGATCCAGCTTTCGACGGACGGGTCGAACTGGACGACGGCGTACTCGACCACCACGGGCGCCGGTGGTACGGAGACGCTGAACGTGTCCGGCACGGCGCGCTATGTGCGGCTGTACGGTACGGCCCGCGCGACCGGATACGGCTACTCCCTCTGGGAGTTCCAGGTCCGCACCACCGGTGACGGACCCACCGACCCGCCCACCGACCCGCCGACGGATCCGCCCACCGACCCGCCGGGGAACTGGTCCACGGTGTGGAACGACGACTTCACCGGGACGGCGGGCAGCGGCCCCTCCAACGACTGGAAGGTGGTCACCGGCACCTCGTACCCGGGCGGCGCCGCCAACTGGGGCACCGGCGAGGTGGAGACCGCGACCAACTCTCCCGCCAACGTCTCCCTCGACGGCAACGGCCATCTCAACCTCACCGCCGTGAAGAACGGCACCAGTTGGACCTCGGGCCGGATCGAGACGCAGAGCACCGAGTACGCGGCCCCGGCCGGCGGCCAGTTGCAGGTCTCGGCCACCGTCAAGCAGCCCAACCCGGCCAACGGGCTCGGCTATTGGCCGTCCTTCCGGATGATGGGCGCCGCCTACCGGGGTGACACCGCGTCCTGGCCGAAGAGCGGCGAGATCGACATCCTGGAGAACGTCAACGCCCGCAACCAGCTCGGCGCCACCCTGCACTGCGGCACGGCGCCCGGCGGCAACTGCAACGAGTACAACGGCATGACCAGCGGACTCGCCTCCTGCACCGGCTGCCAGACCGGTTACCACACCTACTCCACGATCATCGACCGCACGGTGTCCGACGAGCAGATCCGCTGGTACCTCGACGGTCGGCAGATCTGGCAGGTCAACGAGTCGCAGGTCGGCGTCTCCACCTGGGACGCGGCCATACATCACGGCTTCCTGCTGACGTTCAACCTCGGCATCGGGGGCTCGTACCCGGACGCCACCTGCGGCTGCACCACGCCCAGCGCGGCGACCAGTTCGGGCGGCGCCCTGAGCATCGACAAGGTCACCGTCTCCAAGACCACGGGCAACGCGCCGGCGCCACTGACCGACCCGGCCGTGCCCACCGGCGGCTCCACCGTCAAGGTGACCGGCAGCCAGGGCAATTGGGCGCTGACCGTCAACGGCCAGCCGTACCAGGTCAAGGGCATCACCTGGGGCCCGGCCAACAACACGGCCGAAGCCCACATCCGTGAGCTGAAGTCCATGGGCGTCAACACCCTGCGTACGTGGGGCACCGACGCCGGTTCCAAACCGCTGCTGGACACGGCGGCCGCGCACGGTCTCAAGGTGGTCAACGGCTTCTGGCTCAACCAGGGCGCCGACTACGTCAAGGACACGGCGTACATGGACAGCACCCTGGACCAGATCAAACAGTGGGTGACCACCTACAAGAACCATCCCGGCGTCCTGATGTGGGACGTCGGCAACGAGGTCATCCTCACCACCCAGGACCACACGTACGACGGCTCGACCGTCGAGCAGGAGCGGGTCGCCTACGCCAAGTACGTGGAGCGCGTCACGCAGGCCATCCACGCCATCGACCCCAACCACCCGGTCACGTCCACCGACGCCTGGACGGGCGCCTGGCCGTACTACAAGACGTACACCCCCAGCCTGGACCTGCTGGCCGTGAACTCCTACGGCTCGCTCTGCACCGTCAAGGGAGACTGGAACAGCGGCGGTTACAACAAGCCGTACATCATCACCGAGGCCGGCGAGCCCGGTGAGTGGGAGGTGCCGGACGACGCCAACGGGGTGCCGACCGAGCCCACCGACATCCAGAAGCGCGACGCCTACCTGACCAACTGGGGCTGCGTAACCGGGCACGCCGGGGTCGCGCTCGGCGCCACCGTCTTCCACTACGGCACCGAGAACGACTTCGGTGGTGTCTGGTACAACACCGTCCCGGCCGGCTGGAAGCGGCTCAGCTTCTACTCGGTCGCCAAGGACTACGGCGGCAGCGCGGCGGCGGCCGGTGCCAACACACCGCCGGTGATCAGCGACATGTCACTCAGCAACACCAAGACGGTCCCGGCGGGCGGCACCTTCGACATCACCGCCAAGGCCACCGATCCCAACGGTGACCTGATCCGCTACCAGCTGCTCTACTGCGGCAAGTACGTCAACAACGGAACCGGCTTCAGTCAGGTCGACTTCAAGGAGACTGCCGACGGCAAGTTCACCGTGACGGCGCCCAAGACACTGGGCGTGTGGAAGGTCTACGTCTACGCGTACGACGGCCACGGCAACGTCGGCATCGAGACCAAGTCCTTCAACGTGGTGGCGCCGCCGGTCAGCGGTACCAACGTCGCCCTCGGCAAGCCGACCACGGCGTCCACCTTCCAGGCCGACGGCGACGGGGCTCCGTACCCCGCGTCCAACGCCACCGACGGCAAGTGGACCACCCGCTGGGCCAGTGCCTGGGCCGATCCGCAGTGGGTGCGGGTCGACCTCGGCGGTGTGACGGCGATCAAACACATCCAACTGGGCTGGGAGGGCGCCTACGGCAAGGCGTACCAGATCCAGACCTCGAACGACGGTGACAACTGGACCACCGTCTACTCCACCACCACGGGCAGCGGCGGCGTCGAGGACTTCGGCGTCACCGGGAGCGGCAGGTACGTACGGATCAACATCACCCAGCGCGGCACCGCGTACGGCGACTCGCTGTACGAGTTCGGGGTCTACTCCTGACCCCTGCTGTGAGCTGCCGGTTGCTCCGTTCCGGCCGCTGAAGGGAAGCGGAATTCGGTACGGCTCGTGTACCTGGCATCGGGGCGCAACACCGTTGTCGGGTACGCGGGCCGGTTCGGCGAGTCGGGGAAGTGCTGGGTCTCCAGACACACCGCGCCGTGCCGCTCGTACGGTTTGGCCGTCTCACCGGCGTACGAACCGGCGAGTGAACCGTCCAGCTCGTTGCCGGTGTACACCTGGATACCGGGCTCGGTGGTCCACACCTCCAGCCGCCGTCCGCTCTCCGGATGGGCGAGCCGCGCGGCCCGCCGCAGCTCGCCGGGGACGGCAGGCGGGGTGAGGATCCAGCAGTGGTCATAGCCGCCGGCGTCGTGCAACTGCGCGTCGTCGGCGGCTATCTCGTCACCGATCGGGTGCGGCTCAGCGAAGTCGAAAGGAGTGCCGGACGTCGCGACGGCCGGTCCCAGCGGAACACCGCTCGCGGTGACCGGGAGATAGCGGTCGGAGTCCAGGGCGAGGGTGTGGCCGAGGACGGTACCGATGCCGGCGCCCGCGAGATTGAAGTAGGCGTGGTTGGTGAGGGAGACGACCGTCGGCAGTTCGGTACGTGCCGTGTAGTCGACGGCGAGCGTGCCCGAACTGTCCAGCGTGTACGTGACGGTGACGTCCAGCGCACCGGGAAAGCCCATGTCGCCGTCGGGGCTGTGCAGGCTCAACTCCACTGACACGGAGGGGAGATGTGTGCCACGGTCCGTGGTGCCCGGTCGTGCCGTCCAGATCCGCCGGTCGAAGCCGTCCGTACCGCCGTGCAGGGCATGGCCGCGGTCGTTGACGGGGATCTGGTGCGCGCGGCCGTCGAGCGTGAACCGCCCGCTGTCGATGCGGTTGGCGTACCGGCCGATCAGCGCGCCGAAGTACGGGCTGTGGGCCGCGTAGTCGCCCACCGACGGCAGGTTGAGCACCACGCACGCGGCGACGCCCGAGCTGTCCGGCACCCACAACCGGTGCAGTATCCCGCCGTACGTCAGCACTTCGGCGCGCACACCGCCGCCGGAGTCCAGCGTCCACCGGTCGACGGCCGCGCCGGACGGCGCCGTACCGAAGGGAGCACTGGCCAGGGAGGGACGGGACATGGGGGTCCTTCGGAGGGTGCGGGCACGGAAGTGCGACCGGGGGAGGGGGGTGGGGGTGTTCGGTGTGCGGCGGCGGGGCGCCGTCGTCTCAGCGTCTGCGGACCGTCGTCGACTCGCGCACCACGAGTTCGTAGCCCGGCCGGATACGCCGTGGCGACGGAGGCTCCTGCCCGCCGCCCGCGCCCGACTGGCTGCCGGCGCCCCCGCCGATGCGCTCCACCAGGCAGTCGACGGCGAGTTGGGCGATCGTGGACTTGTCGGGAGCGACCGTCGTCAGCGACACTGCGCCGTAGCGGCCCTCCTCGATGTCGTCGAAACCGACCACGGCGATGTCGTCCGGCACCCGGACACCTCGCTCGGCCAGCACGCGCAGCGCGCCGAGCGCCACCAGGTCGTTGTAGGCGAACACCGCGTCAGGACGCTGCCCGCGGTCCAGCAGCGCGGCCATCGCCGCCGCGCCGTCACGCCGGTCGTAGCCGCCGGTGACCACCACCATGGACTGCTCGGGGGTCCCTCCCGAAGCGGCGATCTCCTCGCGCCAGCCCCGCAGCCGCAGATGCGCCGGCTGCCGGGCGCTCTCCTGCTGGGCGCCGAGGAACGCGATACGCCGGCGGCCCAGGTCGAGCAGATGCCGTACGGCGGTCCTGGCGGCGGCAACGTTGTCGATGGCGATGTGGTCGTACGGCGCGTCGTACTCCCGCTCGCCCAGCAGCACCATCGGCGGGCCTGCCACGCGTGCGAGCAGGTCCTGTGCCTCCAGCCGGATCGGGCTGAGGATCAGCCCGTCGATCACATGGGACCGGAAGCCCTGCGAGACCAGCACCTCCTTGTCCCGCCGCCCGGCCGTGTGGTCGAGCAGGACGGTCTGGTCATGGCGAGCGGCGGCGTCGATGACGGCGCCCGCCAGCTCGGCGAAGTACGGGTTCGCCAGCTCCGGCACGGCCAGGGTGATGATGCCCGTACGCCCCTTGCGCAGATGACGGGCCGTCAAGTTCGGCCGGTAACCCAGCTCGTCGATCACACGCTGGACGCGCTCGCGGGTCGCCGGTGTCACATGGGGAAAGTTGTTCACCACGTTCGAGACGGTCTTCACCGACACCCCGGCGCGCAACGCCACATCCTTCAGGCTGACGCCCACAGGACCCCCACTCTCTCGTCTCGCCCCGTTCGTTCGGTACGCGCTCCCGCTTGTCCGCTACGCCAGTTGCTGGGTGCGGCTGAGCAGCGTCTGCAGCAGGACCACCACGGCCAGGAAGCCGCCGTTGACCGCGTCGGTGAAGGCCGAGCCGTACTGGGAGAAGTAGTGGTCGATCAGGTTGTGGATCACAGCGAGCAGCAACACCCCGCTGACCGTTCCCACGACGGACCCGCTGCCGCCGGTGAGCAGTGTGCCGCCGATGACGACCGCGGCGATGGCGGTGAGTTCGTAGCCGATCCCGATGGTGGTGACGCCGGAACCCAGCCGCGCGCTGCCGAGCGCGCCCGCGGCGGCCGCGAGGGTGCCGGACAGCAGATACACCAGCACCTTCGTGCGTACGACGGGCAGCCCCATCAGCTCGGCCGCGTTCTCGTTGCCGCCCATCGCGGTCAGTACGCCGCCGAACCGGGTACGGGTCAGCAGCAGCCCACCGAGGCCGAAGAGCACGGCGACGATGATGACCGGCGTCCACACTCCCTGGCCGAGGTGGCGGAACGCCGACCCCGCCGGTACGAGGTTGGTGGTGGCGCCTTCGTCGGTGATGGCCTGCAGCAGACCGCGCGCCCCGAGCAGCCCCGCCAACGTGACGATGAAGGGTGCCATTCCCGCACGGGCGATCAGCAGCCCCTGCACCAGACCCCAGGTCGCGCCGACGGCGAGCGGCAGCAGGATCGCCAGCCATGTCCCGCCCGTATGGGCGCCGTACGCGCCGAGGACACCGCCGAGCGCGTACATCGAACCGACGGACAGATCGATGCCGCCGGTGATGATGACGAAGGTCATGCCCAGGGCCAGCAGCCAGATGAAGGCGTTGCTGCCGAGGATGCCGCTGATGTTGGACCAGGTGGGGAACGTGTCGGAGGTGGCCGAAGCGATGACGACGACCAGTACGAGCACGGCGAGCGCGCCGCGCCGCTGCACCTGGGACGCCAGCCGCTCGCGCAGCGCGGGGGCGGTGGCGGCGGCCGGGGCCGCCGGACTGAGAGCAGTGGTGCTCATCGGGTACCTCGCTCCTGGGAGGCGTACACGGCGAAGCAGATGATGACCGCCTCGACGATCTGGGTGTAGGAGGTGTGCACGTTGTGCTGGGTCAGGACGGCCGTGATGAGCTGCATGAACAGCGCGCCGGCGACCGTGCCGAGCACACGTACCCGGCCGCCGCTGAGCGCCGTGCCGCCGACGACGACGGCGGTGATCGCGTTGAGCTCCATGTTGAGCCCCTGGTTCGCCGGGTCGGCCTCGGCGCCGTGACCGACGATCATCACGCCCGCGAGGGCCGACAGCACACCGGAGATCACGTACACACTGATCAGGACTCGGCGTACCGGCAGCCCGGACAACCCACTGGCCTGCCTGTTGTCGCCGATGGCGACGAGCTGGCGGCCGAAGGTCGTACGGCGGACCACGAGCCCGGTCAGCAGGGCGCAGCCGGCGGCGATCCAGGCCATCACGGGAATGCCGAGGACGTTGTCCGAGCCGAGCGTCAACAGACCAGGCTGGATGACGGACTTGGCGGAGTTGCCGTTGACGATCTCGGCGAGCCCGCGCACCCCGATCATCAGGGAGAGGGTCGCGACGATCGGCTGGATACGGGCGATGGCCACCATCGCACCGCTCACGGCCCCGGATGCGGCGCCGAGCAGCAGGGCGACCAGCAGGACCATCGGCAGCCCGTACCCCACGTACAGGGGGACGACGGAGGCGGCGAGCGCGATGGTGGCACCGACGGAGAGGTCGATGCCCTCGGTGCCGATGACCAGCGCCATCCCGAGGGCCACCAGGAGAGTGGGGGCCACCTGGAAGAGCTGGATGCGGACGTTGGAGAGGGACAGGAAGGAGCTGTCGAGCCCGACGGCCACGATGAAGAGGATGGCCAGGGCGGCGTAGACGCCGTACTGCTGGAGCAGCCGCAGGAGCCGGGCGCGGTCGAGGGAGGGGCGGTCCGCCCAGGTGGTGGAGGTCATCGGCGCTCCTCGTCGGGGGCGGAGGCAGGGGCGGGGGTGGACGCCGGCCCGTGATCGGGTGGGTCGGGCGTTCCGGTCGCGGCTTCGGGCTCGGTCTCGGCTTCCGTACCGCCTTCGGCTTCGGCTCCGGTCCCGCTGTCGGTCGCGGCTTCCGTACCGCCTTCGGCTTCGGTCTCGGTCCCGCCTTCGGATTCGCCCGGTGTGGCCAGCGCCGTCAACAGGGCCTCCTCCGTGACGTCCTGGCCTTCCAGATGGCCGACGACACCGCCGTCCTTGAGGACCACGACCCGGTCCGATCCCTCGACCAGTTCCTCCAGTTCGGAGGAGATGAGCAGCACCCCGAGCCCGTCGCCCGCCAGTTCGTCGATCAGGGCCTGAACCTCGGCCTTGGCACCCACGTCGATGCCGCGCGTCGGTTCGTCCAGCAGCAGCACCTTGGGGTTGAGGCAGAGCCAGCGGGCCAGCAGCACCTTCTGCTGGTTGCCGCCGGACAGATCGCTGACCCGCTGGTCGGGCCCGGTCGCCTTGATCCGCAGCCGGTCCATGAAGAAGCGCACGATCTCGTCCTGCTTGGCCTGCGAGACCACCCCCGCCCTGGAGAGCGTCGGCAGGGCGGCGAGCGAGATGTTCTCCCGTACGGACAGGCTGGGGATGATGCCCTCGACCTTGCGGTCCTCCGGCAGCATGACCACACCCGCCTTGATGGCGGCGGCCGGTGTACGGCGGTGCAGGGTCTTGCCCGCGATCTCCACCGAACCGCTGTCCGTGGGCAGCGCCCCGACGATGGCCTTCGCCGTCTCGCTGCGACCGGCGCCGAGCAGACCGCCGAGTCCGACCACCTCGCCGGGGTGGATGTCGAGGGACACCCCGTGCAGTCGGTGGCGGGCCGTCAGATCCGTTACCCGAAGGGCCGGTTGGCCGTCCTTACGGTCGTGGCGGTCCGCGTCGAACGCGGTGGCGCCCTTGTCGCGTACGGCAGACATCTCCCGGCCGAGCATCAGCGAGATGAGCTTCAGCCGCTCCAGACCCGCCATCTCGCCGGTGTGCACGATCGCGCCGTCCCGCATGACGGTGACGCGGTCGCATATCTCGTACAGCTCGTCCAGCCGGTGGCTGACGTAGACCACGGCGATGCCCTGGTCCCTGAGCCCCCGGATGACCGTGAAGAGCGTGTCGACCTCCCGGGGTTCCAGGGACGACGTCGGCTCGTCCATGATCACGACGCGCGCGTCGATCTGCACGGCGCGCGCGAGGGCCACCATCTGCTGGGCGCCGAGGCCCAGCGTGCGGAGCGGGCGGGTGACGTCCACATGCACGCCGTACCGTGCCAGCACCTCGGTGGCCTGGCGGTTCATCCGGCGGACGTCGATCAGGCCGAACCGGCGCGGCTCGCGGCCCAGATGCAGATTGCGGGCCACCGACATCAGCGGGACGAGATTGACCTCCTGGTAGATGGTCGAGATCCCGGCCGCCTGGGCTTCCAGCGGGTTGCGGAAGTCCCTGTCCTGCCCGGCGAACCGCACCCGCCCCTCGTCCGGGTGGTACACGCCGGTCATCACCTTGATCAGGGTCGACTTCCCCGCGCCGTTCTCCCCGATGAGCGCGTGCACTTCGCCGGCCCGCAGGCCGAAGTCCACGTCACGCAGGGCGTGTACACCGGCGAAGCTCTTGTTGACCCCGGTGACTTCGAGGACGTGCCCACTCCGGGGGTCGGGGTCCTGCTGGACCACGGTCTTCCTCCTTGCTGCCGCTGCCGTGACGGGAGTCCGCGATCAGTACACAAGGCCCTTGTCGAGGGCGTCCTTGGCGTTGTCGCTGGTGAAGTGGCCGTCCTTGATGATGACGTTGGGCTGGACGCCGTCCGTGCCGTAGAAGTCCTGGAGCGCCTTGAAGGCCAGCGGTCCGAACCGGGGGTTGGTCTCGATGTCCGCGACGACCTGGCCCGAGGCGACGTTCTGCACGACCTGCTGGATGCCGTCGATCGAGACGAGCTTGATGTCCTTGCCCGGGGTTTTGCCCGCGGACTTGATCGCCTGGAGCGCGCCGAGCGCCATCTCGTCGTTCTCGGTGTAGACCGCGTTGATGTCGGGGTGCGCCTGGAGCAGCTGCTCCATGACCTTCTGCCCGTCCGTCTGGGCGAAGTTGGCGGTCTGCGAGGCGACCACCTTCACGTTCGGGTACTTCTCCTTGATCCGGTCCTGGAAGCCCTTGGTCCGGTCGGTGGAGACGTTGTTGCCGGGGGTCCCGGTCAGGATGGCGACCTTCGCCTTGCTGCTGGTCGCCGTCGCGAGGTCGTCGGCGGCGATCTGCGCCTGGCCGTAGAAGTCCGAGCCGATGAAGGCGATGAAGTCGGTGCAGGCCTTGCCGCCGACGGTGCGGTCGATGGTGAGCACCGGGATCTTCTTGGCCTTCGCCTGGGCGAGGGCGGGGCCGAGCCCGTCGGAGTTCTCCGGCGCCACGATCAGGGCCTTCGCGCCCTGCGCGATCATGTCCTCGATCTGCGAATTCTGCGCGTTCACATCGGCGTTGGCGTTGCGCTGGATGAGCTTGACGCCCAGCCGCTTGGCCTCGTTCTCGATGCTCTTGGTCTCGGTGGCGCGGAACGGGTTGCTGGTCGACTCGGACTGCGAGAACCCGACCACCGTCTTGCCGTCGGTGATGTCCAGCTTCGGCGCACCGCCGCCGTACGACTGGAACGTGCAACCGGGGCCCGCCGCCGACGCGGAGGGCGAAGCGACCTGCTGCGCCGCGGCGGAGTTGTCGGCCGCGGGCGACGAGCTGTCCGAATCGTCCGACGAGGAGCCGGAGTTGGTGCACGCGGTGGCGGCCAGGCACAGGCCGGCGGCGAGCACAGCGGTGGAGTACGACTTGGCCCGGAAGGACTTGGCCCGGATGGAGGTGTTCATGCGCCGATCACATCCTCATTGATGCCGAAGGGGCGGGTTGGGGGGAGGCGTTGGAGAAGCGCGTTGGGGGAGGCGGATCGGCCGGGACGAGTGCGGCCCGGACGGGCATTCCAACGTTGTACAGGACCATGGAGCATGGCGGTCGGCACTGTCAAGAGTCCGGACTTCATGCCTTTCGGCGGCTCGCCAACTCGCCCTCGAACGGGGGATATTGGGTGTTTAGTCCCGTTGTTCGCGTCATTACAACGTTGTTATGGTGGGGCCGCTTGTCTTCGTGCGCGCTTCAACTCCTAGCGTTCGCGGCATGGAATCAACAGGAACTCCAACAGGAACCACAACAGGGGCCGCAGGAACCACAGGGGCAGCTGGAGCGGCGGGAGTCGGTGCCAGGGCGCTGGGACGCAGCGGGATCGAGGTGAGTGCCCTGGGGTTCGGCTGCTGGGCGATCGGCGGTGAGTGGAGCGACGGGGAAGGCAACCCGCAGGGCTGGGGCAAGGTCGACGACGACGAGTCCGTCGCCGCGATCCACCGTGCCCTCGACCTCGGGGTCACGTTCTTCGACACGGCCGATGTGTACGGGGCGGGCCACAGTGAACGCGTCCTCGGCAAGGCGCTCAAGGGGCGGCGCGACGAGGTGGTGATCGCCACCAAGTGGGGCAACGTCTTCGACGAGTCGGCGAAGGTCCGCACGGACGCGGATGCGACGCCGGGGTATGTCAGGCGCGCGCTGACCGCGTCGCTGAGCAGGCTCGACACCGACCATGTCGACCTCTATCAGCTGCACCTGTCGAACGCGCCGCTGGACCGGGCGGCCGAACTGCGCGACGCGTGCGAGGAGTTGGTGGCGGAGGGGCTGGTGCGCGCGTACGCGTGGAGCACCGACGCCCCGGAGCGCGCCGCGCTGTTCGCGGAGGGGGCGAACTGTGCGGCGGTGCAGCACACCTGCAACGTCCTGGAGGACGCGCCGGAGATGCTCGCGCTCTGCGACGAGCGCGACCTCGCGAGCATCAACCGGGGTCCGCTCGCGATGGGCCTGCTCACCGGCAAGCAGGGCTCCCGCAGTCGGGGCGCGACGGGCGACATCCGCGCCGTCCCGCCGGCCTGGCTGCGGTGGTTCGGCGAGGGCGGCGTCCCGGCCCCGGAGTGGGCGGCGCGCGTCGAGGCGGTACGCGACGTCCTGTCGAGCGACGGTCGCACGCTCGCCCAAGGCGCCCTGGCCTGGCTCTGGGCCCGCAGCCCCCACACGATCCCGATCCCGGGCTTCCGCTCGGTGGCGCAGGCGGAGGAGAACGCGGCGGCGATGGAACACGGCCCGCTGAGGCCGGAGCAGCTGACGGACATCGCGAAGGCGCTGGCGGGGTAGGGGGGTCCGGCTCGGACGGCGGGGCGCACGTCACGTTTGATTTCAGGTGATACCGTCTCGAATGAACCGACTGTCTGGTAATCTCCGGACCATGACCGTCGACACCCCGTCCGAGCAGACGCCATCGCGCGCGACCGACCGTCCAGGGGACGCATCCCCCTTCGCGCTGGGGCTTCTGCTGCGCCGCGCCCATACGCGTGCGGCCACGGTCATGGCCGAGGCGCTGCGTCCGCTGGGCATCGAGTTGCGGCACTTCGCGGTGCTGATCTCGCTGGTCGACCGCGGCCCCATGGTGCAGCGGGATCTCGCGCAGGCGACGGGGTCGGACAAGGCGGGGATCATGCGCGTCGTCGACGACCTCGAACGCGAGGGGCTGGCCGTACGCAAGTCGGTGCCGGGGGACCGCAGGGTTCGGTCGGTGGAGATCACGGCCAAGGGCCTGGAGCTTTTCGACGCCGCCCATCTGGCGGCCGAGCCCTTGGCCGAAGGGCTGGTCGCCCAGCTGGAACCGGGCGAACCCGAGCGGCTGATGGACCTGCTGACCCGCTTCACCTATCCGGCGCCGGCGGAGTGAGGCCGGTGCGGAGATCGCCCGCCGGACCCCCCGCGCGATCAGGCCGCGCGTCGGTTCCGCCGACGGCGTAGACCGCACTCCCCTGCACCCGGGGACCCGTCCGCGCGCACCTCGACGCGCCGGTCGTCAACCGGCGGCGGGGGCCGGCCACAGCCTCCGGACGGTGTCGGACACCCCGGCGACGGCCCCGGGGTCGAGCAGCGCCGTCTGGACGAGGAAGCCGGACAGGACGCACACCAGCGTCCGCGCCGCGGCCTCGGCCGTGATTCCCGTCGCCGGGCTCGCGCCGCCCTGGTGGGTGTCGATGATCTCGGTGAGGTCCTGGTGCAACAGCTCCACCAACTCTGCGAACTTTGCGCCGAGTTGACGGTTCCGTAGCGCCTCGCTCCAGACCAGCACGGCCAGCCCGGCAAACCCCGGCTCCTGCCGCGACCGGGAGCTGAGCGTGTCGATCGCCTCTCCGATCACCTCGCCCACCGGCCGTCGCGTGTTCCGGGCGGCGGCGGAACGTACGACATCGACGACGTCGGCCATGTTCGCCTCCGCGATCGCCAGGATGATGTCTTCCTTCTTGGCGAAGTGCCGGTAGACCGCGCCGGCCGACAGTCCGGAGGCGGCGAAGATGTCCTGCATGGACGTGGAGTGGAAGCCGTCCTTCACGAAGCACCGACGGGCCGCGGCCATGATCTCTTCGCGGCGGGCGTCCATGTGCTGCTGCGTCACCTTGGGCATGGGGCCATCCTAGCGACAATAAAAAACGATCGTTCGTCTTGACGCAAGAGACCCCAAGCCCGCAATCTAAAGGGAATGTCCGTTTTCTTTAGGAGTTGTTGTCATGCCCTTCCCCGCGTCGACCCGCACCACGGCGTCGGCCCGCAGCACGCTGCGCCGCTGGCTCCTGCCGGTCGTCGTGCTTCCGGTGGTGGCCACGCTCGCCGTACTCGCGTACGCCTGGCCGGCCGCCCGGATCGCGCCCCGGGACCTCCCCGTGGGAATCGTGGGAACCGGTCAGGCGAGCCAGCGGATGGTCGAACACCTGACAAGCGCCCAGCCGGGCGCGTTCGACCTGCACGTGTACGCGGACATGAGGGCGGCGCGCAGCGCCGTCAAGGACCGTGACATCTACGGGGCGTTCGACGTCACTCCGCAGCGGGTCACCGTGCTGGAAGCGACCGCGGCGAGCGCCACGGTCGCCCAGTCGCTCGATCTGGCCGGCAAGCAGACGGCGGCACGCCTCGCGGAGCCCGTCGCGGTCCAGGACGTCGTCGCCACCTCGGCGGACGATCCCCGGGGTGTGGTCTTCAGCAGCGCGCTCCTGCCCTTGACCATCTGCAGCATTCTGATCGGGGCCACCGTCACGGTACTGGGCGGCGGTCGGAGCCGGTGGAAGGCGCTGGTGGCCGTGGCCGTGGCGAGCGCCGTCGCCGGACTAGGCACCTACCTCGTCGCCCAGGGACTGCTGGGCGCGCTCCCGCACCACGGTGTGGCCACCTGGGCGGCCCTGTCCGCGACCGTCTTGTCGATGAGCCTGACCGCCGCCGGCCTGGCCCGGGTGATCGGCCCGGCCGGGGCAGGGGTGACGGCGCTGGTCATGGTGTTCATCGGCAACCCCTTCTCCGCCGTGACCTCCGCACCATCGCTGCTGCCGACAGCCGTTCACCACATCGGCCAGGCCCTTCCTCCCGGCGCGGGGGCGAATCTGCTCCGCAGCACGGCCTACTTCGACGGCCATGCCGCCGGCGGGCACGTCGTGGTGCTCGCGCTGTGGACGCTGCTCGGGGCTACGACCCTGTTCCTGGGCCGCCGCGCCGCCCCCGTGCCCGCGCATGCGGCGCGGGAGGTCAGAGGCGCGGCGGAGGTGCGGGGAAGATCCGCCGCTTGACCGCGGGCACGGCCTCCGCCACCCGCAGCACGGTGCGAAAGGCCGTGCGCGGCAGGCGTTTCGTGGTGGCGGCGGCGCGGGCGTTACGAGTGGACAGGGCCAGCGCTTCGTTGGCGTAGGCGCGCATCGCGCTCTCGTAGCGGCCCACCCGCTCGGTCAACGGGCCGTCGCCCAGCAGCGAGCCGCGCAGCACGTCGGCGTCGCGCAGGGCGGTGTTGGCACCGATACCCGCCATGGGCGTCATGTTGTGAATGGCGTCCCCCAGCAGTGTGACCCTGCTCGCCTCCCACGCGTCGAGAGCGGGCATCGTACGCAGCGGGATCGCGGCGATGGTGGGTGGTTCGGTGCGGGCGACCAGGTGGCGCAGTGCCGGAGCCCAGCCGGCGGTCCGCCCGACGACATGGGCACGCAGGGCCGTACCGTCCATCGCCGTCGGTTCGGTGGGATAGGTGTCCCGGCTCTCGGCCCACGCCCACACCAGGTGACGGCCGGCGGCGCCGTTGTCCCAGGTGGACAGGAACATCCAGCCGGGGCCCGCGGGCACCACGTTGTTCACCGATCCGTCGGTCAGCTCGACGGGCAGTTCGCCGAGCAGCGCCTCGGTGAGCGTCACACGCCCCGAGACGTTCACGATGCCGAGGTCCTGCCGGTCCAGTCCGGGCAACCGCAGGCCGCGCAACCGGGAGTTGCCGCCGTCCGCGGCCACGAGGAGATCCCCGGTGAGGATCTCGCCGTCGCCGCATGCGACGCGTACCCCGTCAGGGGTCTCGGTGTAGCCGGTGACCTGCTTGTTCCATGACACCGCCTCGCCGGGAAGGCCCGTCAGCAGAGCCTCGCGCAGCGCGTCCCTGGCCACCGCCCGGCGCCGTACGTCCGTGTCGGTCACTCCGTGCGCCTCGTTGTCACGCACCGCCAAGGCGCGCAGGTCCTGGTCGTGGAAGCGGATCACGTCCGGCGCCAGGACCGAGGACTCCAGCAGCCGCTGCCACGGCTTGTCGGGGAGGCAGCCCCGCAAGGCGCGCATGCCGTCGGTGTTGAGATGGATGCCGTACGTGGCCGGCTGGCCCCCGGCGCGGTCGCGGCGCTCCAGAACCACCGCTTCGACACCGCCCTGGCGCAACCCTTGGGCCAGGCACAGGCCGCCAAGTCCGGCGCCGGCGATCAGAACACGCATCACGAACTCCTGCTCATGTCAGAGGGGTTGTCGTCCGAGATGGGCTGTCGTCTCGGAGAAGTTGTCGTCGGGGCTGCACGCGGTGGTGGGTCAGGGGTGGTCCGGGTAGACGAACCGCTCCAGCAGGTCGAGAAGGTGCTCCGCCTCGCCGGGCCGAAGATGCGCGACCAGATCGCCGACGACGGGTGCGGCATCGGTGTGCGCCTGATCGAAGACGAGCTGCCCCTGTTCGGTCGGCGCCACGATCCGTACGCGCCGGTCCCCGGGCCGCGCGGCCCGCGTCACCAGCCCCGCGCGCTCCAAGTCGTCCACGACGCGCACCATCGTGGCCCGGTCGCTGCCGGTGACCCGCACCAACGCGCTCTGACTCATGGGCCCTTGGCCGCACAGAGCGATGAGCACGGCGAAATGACGCGGTTCGAGGCCCAGCGGGCGCAGCACGCGCGTCACAGCTCCCACCGCCCGGTTGTGGGCGCGGCGCAGTATCAGTCCCAGCGCGAAGGTGGAGCGGTCGCCGGGTCCGTCGGTGGCTCGGGGACGCGGAACGATGGCAGCGTCGTTCGTCATGGGTGAGATGGTATCACTCGAAACGACGTTGCGAGAGACTGTTTCATGTGTAACTATCGATCCATGGATGCCACCAGTACCCATCAGGCCAGCTCCACGGACCCAGGACCCGAGCCCGCGCAGAACGCGGGAGAGGCGGGAGAGACGGGAGAGGCGGGAGGGGCAGTCGCGGCAGGAGGCGGATGGCGCGCGAAGCTCTCCGGCGCTGCGGTCGCCGCCGCTCCCACGATCGCTTTTCTGGTGGCCAACGCGGCCGCCTCACTCAATGCCGGACTCGTCGCGGCCGGCGTCACCGCGACGGCCGCCTTCGCCTGGCGCCTGCTGCGCAAGGAGAAACTCCGCCAGGCCGTCATCGGCCTGCTCGTCGTCGGCGCCTGCGCCGCCGTGGCCGCCCTCACCGGTCAGGCGCGCGGCTTCTTTCTGCTGCCCGCCCTGATCCCGTTCGTCGTTCTGGCCGTGTGCCTGGCCAGCATCCTGATCGGCCGACCGCTGACCGGCGTGATCCTCAACCGGGTCAGCGGCGGCCCCGCCGACTGGCGCCACCGTCCAGGGCTGCGCCGTGTCTACCGCAACTCCACCTGGGTGTGCGTCGCCGTCAACGTGGTGAACGCGGCCCTCCAGGTCGTCTACTACCGCGACAACGAGCCCGTCGTGCTCGGCGTCCTCCACATCGCCACGGGGCCGATCTTCGCCTGCATCGTGGCCGTGACCATCACCTTCGCCCGCCGGGCCATGCCCCTGCGCAAGGCGCCGACGGGGTGAACGGTCTGCTCCGCGAGCGGGCCGTGACGGCGTGCGGCGCGTTGCGGGGTTCGGGTTTGGGGAGGCTGGCGGCCGGTGGCGGTCGCGGGTCGCCGGTCGTTGGCCGCCGCCGTTCAGTCCGGGAGGGCCGCGGTGGTGCGGGTGGCGGAGGCCAGCCAGGAGTGGCCTTCGGCTGCCGGGCCCGGCGTATAGGCCGGGTGCACCGTGCGGCCGAACGAGTCGGCGACGTCGGCGAGTTCGTGTACGGACGGCTCCCACCCGTGCCGGTGGAGCCAGGCCGCCGGATCGGTCGGCCCCGACTTCCACAGCCGGGTGAGGTCCGGGCTGATCCGGTCCGTGGCCGCGCGCAGCGAAGGCCCGACCTCGAAGTGGTCGAAGGCCAGGACGCTTCCTGGAGCGCTGAGTTCGCTCAGCACGGCCAGAAGCTGGTCCGCGCTGGTCTCCTCCAGGGCGTACAGGAGGCCCTCGACGAGCCAGGCCGTCGGGAGGTCCGCGTGGAAGCCGGCTTCTGTCAGGGCCGAGGCCCAGTCGTCCCGCAGATCGGTCGCCACGGGGTGCCTGAGGCCTGCGGGTTGGGCGTCATGCTCGTCCATCACGTGGTCCTTGAACCTCAGTACCGGCTCCTGCTCGACCTCGAACAGCACGGTGCCCTCGGGCCAGGCCAGCCGCCAAGGCCGGCTGTCCATGCCGGAGGCCACGAGGACGATCTGGCGGCACCCCGTTGCCGCCGCGCCGAGCAGCAGATCGTCGAAGTACCGGCTGCGCACGACGACCTGAGCCCCCATCACCGCGGCGAAGCCTCGGCTGTCGGCCTGCGGTTCCAGCGGCATGCCGGCCGCGCGAAGGATGCGCTCGGCGTACGGATCGGTGAACAGGCCTTCGGGGTGACGGTGTTCGGCCGCACGCAGAGAGGCAACCGCGAACGCGGTTCGCCCGATGGCGTCGATCCCGGAAAGTTCGCTGGCCATGAACCACCTCACAGGTCAACCGCGCGGCGGACGAACACGGCACGACCGGTCCGTTCAGCGGCGCGCTGGATTCCATTACGATCGCGACGGTATCATTCGATACGGTCGGGCGCTTGTGGTCTCCTGTCACGTCGGAACCTTGATCTGAGTCGGAGGGAGTTCCTGATGCTCACCACCACGGTCGCCCCCCGCCCCGACGAGACGTCCCGCGCCCTGCCGGGAGACGATCTCGTTCTCCGCCCGGACGCGGTCATGGACCGTGCCTTCACCCTGCCGGCGCCTCCCGAGGAGGTCTGGCCGTGGTTCAACCAGCTCGGCAAGAACCGCGCCGGTTGGTACATGCCCGCCTGGCTGGAACGAGCCGTCCCGCCGGGACGACGGGCACTGCGCGAGATCGAACCCGCCCTGCAACACCTCCGACCCGGCGACATCATCGACGACTGGGGCGGACGGCAGGCCACCTTCAAGATCGTCATCCACGACGCCCCGCACGCCCTCGTGCACCGCTCCACCCGTGGCCGGCTCAGCATCAGCTGGACCATCACCCTCACACCGGAAGCGTCCGGTACGACCCGGGTCCACCTGCGCTTTCGCATCAACGGAGTCAAACACCGCCGTCTCGTCGAACACGCCGGCGGCCTCGTCGACCTGCTCACCGTCGCCGCACTGGCAGCAGGCCTACGCGAACGCCTGACCGAGCCTTGAGTTAATGCCCGGGAGTGCGGTGAGCATATGCGCCGGTTCGGTTCGGGGTGGCGGGTGCGGGGGAGGGGAGCTGGGTTCGTGGTGGCGGGTGCTTGCCCGACTGCGGGTGTTGCGCGGCAGTTGCGTGGGGAACTCGGGCTGTCTCGGCGTCCGCCCCGGCGGGTGGTCGGCTGAGCCGGGTCCTGTGCGGGCCGGGAAGTTAGGCGCCCGTAGGGCCGCCCCTTTCTGTTGAGTGTCGCGGCTCCGGTCCGGGCGTCAAGGGCGCTCCTTCGTCGCGTCGGCTGCGCCGATTGCGCTTCGCTCCACCCTTGACCCCCGGCCCTCCACCGCAAGTACTTCTTTGAGGGGGGGCGGCCGGGGGGGGCTCCACGGAGGAGCTGGGCTCGTGGTGACGGGTGCTTGGCCGACTGGCGGGTGCCACGCACCAGTTGCATGGGGGGACTCGGGCCGTCTCAGCGTCCACCCCCACCGGGTAGCGGCTGAGACTCATGCCCCGCTGGTCACTGGAGGTGGGTCCGGGGCGGGAGGGTGCCTCGCCTTGGGTTGTGGGCCGGGCATCGGGCCGGTGGATGGGGTGGGTGTGACTGGGGTGACGGGGGATGGTTGGTGGGGCGGCCATCCGGCGCCTGTTGCGTCCCGTGTTGCGTTAAGCGCACTACGGAGTGTGTCAGGCCGCTGAGATGGCCCCGGGCGGGGTGTTTCGTGCGGGGCGTGGGGCGACGGGTGTTCATCGGCCCGGCGGTCCTGGTCTCGGCGGGGTCGGGTGGGTCCAGGGGCCGTACCCGGGCCCGTCGGTGGGGCGGATGTGACACGAGTGCCCGGTGAGGCCGCCGGCGGGTGCCTTTTGCGTGGGTGGTTGCGTTAGATGCGCTGCGGGGCGTGTCAGAACGGCGGGACAGCCAGGCGATGGGGCGGGTGTGACTGGTAGGGCAGGGGTGTGCTGGTGGGGATGTCTGACAGCCGATTCGCGTGGGTGGCTGGCGCCTCAACCCACGACGGCCCCCTGCCGTAGCCCACTTCCACTCCGGGGGATCCCCGACACCGGCCCATCCTCCTGGGTGCGCTCCGCAGCGCGCGGAATGCAACTCCCCACGCATAAGAGGCCGGACCGCCATCCCACGGGTCCAGTTCTGCCCCATCAGTCACACCCACCCCGCCTCCCAGGACCCCTCCGCCCGCCGCGCTCTATGGCGCGCTTAACGCAACACGGGACGCAAAAGGTGCCGGATGGCCGTCCCACCAACCATCCCCCGTCACCCCAGTCACACCCGCCCCATCCACCGGCCCGATGCCCGGCCCACAACCCAAGGCGAGGCACCCTCCCGCCGTACACCCACCCCCAGTGACCAGCGGGGCATGAGTCGCAACTGCTACCCGGTGGGGGTGGACGCCGAGACGGCCCGAGTCGCCCCATGCAACTGGTGCGTGGCACCTGCCAGTCGGCCAAGCACCCGCCACCACGAACCCAGCGCCTCCGTGGAGCTCCCCGGCCGCCCCCCCAGCCTTCCCTTGCGGTGGAGGGCCGGGGGTCAAGGGTTAAGCGCAGCGCAATCGGCGCAGCCGACGCGACGTAGGAGCGCCCTTGACGCCCGGACCGTAACCGCGACACTCAAACCTCAGGGGCGGCCCTCGGTTCGGCTAACTTCCGGGCCCGCCCAGCTCCCGGCTCATGCCGCCCTGACCCGCACCCGCCGCCCCAGAGTGATCAGCGGGGCATGAGTCACAACCGACCACCCCCCGGGCTGGACGCCGAGCCAACCCGAGTCGCCCCACGCCACTGCCGCGTGCCGCGTGCCGCCTGCCACCCGGCACCCGGCACCCGGCACCACGAGCCCGTTCCTGCGCCGGCCGCATCGGGCATCCATCCCCGGGTACTCGCAACGCGACCGCACAGCAGGGGCGTTACGGACCAGGGGGTGGCGTTGTGGGCTACGCGAGGGTCGAGCAGGGGAGCGCGCAGACGGATACGCAGGGGAAGCAGCCCCGGCGGGATCGGTGGTGGGTGTTCGCCAGCGTCGCGCTGGTGCTCTGGGTGGGGTTGCGGTTGGCGTTCTCCGGGCTTGATGCCTGGCCCGGGGCCGTGATCGGTGGCGTCGTCTACGCCGGGTGGATGTCCTGGTGGATCGTCCGGCGGCGCCGGGCCGACGCCGGGTCCGTCGGGGTCGACTCGGCCGCCGTGCCCGCGCTCGACCGGCGCATCATGAAGGGGGACATCCCCGACGACCCCGCCGAGCGGCAGGCCATGGCCCGGCTCGCGCGGCGGCGGCGGGAGAAGCTGACGCGGGCGCGGGGGTGGGCGTTTCCGCTGCTTGCCGTGATGGTCTTCGGCGGGTCCGCGTTCTGGTTCGCCGTCGGCGAGTACGTACGCGGCGGTGTGATGGCGGCCTTCGGCGTCCTGTTCCTCGGCTGGCTGGTGTGGATGAACCGGCGCGCCCTGCGCCGGATCGACCGGGTCGAGAGCCAGCTCAGGACAGCTACTCCTTGATCGCGGTTCCCGCGCCGCTCACCCGTACCCGCGCGTCGCCCGCCCGTAGCTCCACCGTCAGTACCCCCGGCCGGCCCATGTCCTCGCCCTGGTGCAGGGTGAGGACCGCGTCGGCCGGTACGGCGCCCAGTTCGCGGGCGTACGCGCCGAACGCCGCAGCGGCCGCGCCCGTCGCCGCGTCCTCGACCACGCCCCCGACCGGGAAGGGGTCGCGGACGTGGAACACCGACTCCGATGCGCGCCAGACCAGTTGGACCGTGGTCAGGTCCCGGCGGTGCATCAGCGCCGCCAGCCGGTCGAAGTCGTACGAGAGGTCCGCCAGCCGTGCGCGGGTCGCCGCCGCCAGCACCAGGTGGCGGGCTCCCGCGAAGGCGATACGCGGCGGCAGGTCCGGATCGAGGTCCGTGGCGGGCCAGTTGAGCGCGGCCAGGGCTTCCCGTACGTCCTCGTCGGGCGCGGCCTCGACATGCGGCTCCACGCTGGTGAGCGTCGCCCGCAGCGCGCCGTCGGTCTCCGTGACCGTCACAGGTACGGTGCCCGCCTGCGTCGCGAACACCAGGTCGCCGGGGCCTGTCCGCTCCGCCAGGGCGAGGGCCGTCGCGACCGTCGCGTGACCGCAGAAGGGCACCTCGGCCTTCGGGCTGAAGTACCTGATGGTGAACGCCCTGCTGGGCTCGCCGAGTCCTGCCGGGGGCGGCGTCAGGAACGCCGACTCGCTGTAGCCCAGCTCGGCGGCGATCGCCAGCATCCGTCCGTCGTCAAGGCCGGTGGCGTCGAGGACGACGCCCGCCCGGTTGCCGCCCTCCGGGGTGCTGGAGAAGGCGGTGTAGCGAAGGATCTCGGGGCCGTCAGTCGCGTCGGCTACTGGATGTTCCGTCATGTGTCGCGCAACTGTCGCGGGCGAGGATCCATTCCCGTCCCTCAGCCGCGCCCCACGTACGGCATCGTCGTCGCCAGCACCGTCGCGAACTGGATGTTCGCCTCCAGCGGCAGCTCCGCCATGTGCAGGACCGTCCGCGCGACGTCCGCCGCGTCCATCACCGGCTCCACCGCCAGCTCGCCGTTGGCCTGCGGCACACCGCGCTGCATCTGTGCCGTCATGTCCGTCGCGGCGTTGCCGATGTCGATCTGGCCGCAGGCGATCCGGTACGGGCGGCCGTCCAGCGAAAGGGACTTCGTCAGCCCGGTCATGCCGTGTTTGGTCGCCGTGTACGCCACCGAGTTCGGCCGGGGCGTGTGGGCCGAGATCGAACCGTTGTTGATGATCCGGCCGCCCTGCGGGTCCTGCGCCTTCATCAGCCGGAACGCGCCCTGCGCGCACAGGAAAGCGCCGGTCAGGTTCGTGTTCACGACCTTCTGCCAGGCCGAGAAGGGCAGTTCGTCCAGGGCGTAGCCGGCCGGGCCGAACGTGCCCGCGTTGTTGAACAGCAGGTCCAGCCGCCCGTACCGCTCACGCACCACCGCGAACAGCGCGTCCACGTCCTCCGGGACCGACACGTCCGTGCGTACGGTCAGCACGTCGGCGGCGGACTGAGCGGCGGACCCCACGGCAGTCCCAACGGCCGCCGCCGTCTCCTCCAGCGTCTCGGTGTGCCGTCCCGCCAGCACCACCGACCAGCCCGCGCCGCTCAGCACCGGCGCCACGGCCCGTCCGATGCCCGAGCCCGCTCCCGTCACCACTGCGATCTTCTGCTTGGCGTTCATGGCCACGCAGCGTACGGGAGCGGGGCATCCCCGACCGGGACACACCCGCCCCCGGGATGCGGGACGATCCCGACTACGCGTCCACCGGGAACCGCACGCCCACCAGCTCCCGCACCCGGTCCAGCGTCCGCATCACCGCGAGCGTCCCCGCCTGCGGGATCAGCGGCGAATCCGTCTCGCCCGCCCGCAGGCAGCGCATCACCTCGGCGGCCTCGTGCTGCATCCCCGCCAGCTCCGAAGCCTCGCCGGCCGCCGTGTACTCCACCGGCTCCTCACCCTCACGGCGCAGCACCAGCCGGTCCGGGTTGAAGAACGCCGAAGCGACCTCGATACGCCCCTCCGTGCCGGTCACCGTCGCCGTCGTCGGCGTAGCGCCCGTCACCGAGCAGCTCAGCAGCGCCGTCGCGCCCGAGTCCCAGCCCAGCAGCATCCCGGTGTTGAGGTCCACGCCCTCCGGGGAGAGCAGCGCATCCGCCTGCACCCGGTCCGGTTCGCCGAGCAGCAGTTGCGCGAAGGACACCGGGTAGACGCCGAGGTCGAGGATCGCGCCCCCGCCCAAGTCCGGGTTGCGCAAGCGGTGTTCGGGAGCGAACGGGCCCTGTAGGCCGAAGTCGGCCTGGACCGTGCGGATGTCGCCGATCGCGCCGTCCCGTACCAACCGCACCATCCGGCGGATCACCGGGTTGCAGTACATCCACATGGCCTCCATCAGGAACAGGCCGTGCTCGCCCGCGAGGGCCACCAGCTCCTCGGCCTCGCGGGCGTTGATGGTGAACGCCTTCTCGCAGAGCACCGGTTTGCCCGCCGCCAGCGCGGCGCCCGCAGCCGCCCGGTGCGCCGAGTGCGGGGTGGCGACGTAGACGACATCCACCTCGTCGTCGGCGAACAGGTCCGCCCACGCCCCGTACGCGCGGGGGATCCCGAACCGGCCGGCGAACTCCTTGGCCGGGGCCTCGCTGCGCGATGCCACCGCCACCACCTCGGCGTCCGGCAGCGCCTGGACGTCCTCGGTGAACCGCGCGGCGATACCACCGGTGGCAACGACACCCCAGCGCACCTTTTGTTCGTGTCCCGCTCGTACCGCTGTCATCAACGCCTCATTAACTGGTTCTGAACCACTCCGCCGCTCTGAGAGCATAGATAGCCGATTCAACTACATGGAGACGCGGATGCCGGACGGCGGCCAGACCACTCGTGAACGACAAGGACGGATACCGCGCCAGCGGCAGCAGAAAGCCACCAGTACGCCCGCAACCCGCCGCGTAGGTCTGCTGGTCACCCTCGTACTCGGAGGGCTCACGGCACTGCCGCCGCTCTCCATGGACATGTACCTCCCGGCGCTGCCCGCGGTCACCCGCTCGCTGGGCGCGCCCGCCGCGACCGTACAGATCACCCTCACCGCGTGCCTCGCGGGCATGGCGCTCGGCCAGATCGTCATCGGGCCGATGAGCGACCGGTGGGGGCGGCGCAGGCCGCTGCTGCTCGGGATGGTCGTCTACATCTTCGCCACCGCGATCTGCGCCCTCGCCCCCAACACCGAACTCCTCATCGGATTCAGGCTGTTGCAGGGGCTCGCCGGATCCGCCGGTATCGTCATCGCCCGCGCGGTGGTGCGTGACCTGTACGACGGCATCGAGATGGCGCGGTTCTTCTCCACCCTGATGCTGATCTCCGGTGTCGCGCCGGTCATCGCGCCGGTGCTCGGCGGCCAGGTGCTGCGGATCACGGACTGGCGCGGGGTGTTCGTGGTGCTGACCGTCGTCGGCATCCTGCTCACGCTGGTCGTGTGGAAGTGCCTGCACGAGACGCTGCCGCCGGAGCGCCGGCACAGCGGGGGAGTGGGGGCCGCCCTGCGCACCATGCGGTCGCTGCTGGCCGACCGGGTGTTCAGCGGCTATCTGCTGTCGGGCGGGCTCGCCTTCGCCGCGCTGTTCGCGTACGTGTCGGCCTCGCCGTTCGTGGTGCAGGAGATCTACGGGGCGTCGCCGCAGATGTTCAGTCTGCTGTTCGGCGTGAACTCCATCGGCCTGATGATCGTCGGGCAGATCAACGGCAAGATCCTGGTCGGCCGCGTCAGTATGGACAAGGCGCTCACCTTCGGCCTCGGTGTGGTCGTCGTCGCGGCCGTGTCGTTGCTGCTGATGACGACCGGGGTGTTCGGGGACGTGGGCCTGTTCCCCGTCGCCGCCGCGCTGTTCGTCCTGATGTCGGCGATGGGGCTCGCGATGCCCAACACCAACACGCAGGCGCTGATGCGCACCCCGCACGCCGCGGGTTCGGCCTCCGCCCTCATCGGCACGTCCTCGTTCCTCATCGGGGCCGTGGCCTCGCCCCTCGTCGGGATCGCCGGCGAACACACGGCCGTCCCGATGGCCGTGGTCCAGGTGGTCTGCGCGGTCGGGTCCGTCGCGTGCTTCTTCGGTCTGGTACGGCCCTGGCAGCGCAACCGGCCACCGGCGGGAGCCGTGCCCGCCGCGTGAAGGGCCGCCGCGTGAAGGGCCGCCACGCAGCGGGGCCTCGTAGCCCTCGCACGTAGCCCTCGCGGTCAGCCGCGCTCCGGGTACCCCGTCAGGTGCGGTACGTCACGGGCGTCCGTCCAGCGGAACAGGCCGACGCCCGCCGCCTCTCCCACCGGCAGCCGCACATTGGCCGCCAGCGCCTCGGGGGTACCGGCCGCCAGGTCGACGGAGAAGGGGATCCCGCTGCCGGCCGCCGCCTCCGGCACGCTCAGCGCGTTCTTCGCGCCGTACGCCGTGCCGTAGTCCGTGACCGCGGTCAGGGTCAGCGGCGCGGTGCCGTCCGGCTCCTCGAAGCAGCGGCCCGTCCTCGCGTCCACGTCGAAGGCGAGCCGCCCCGCGATCAGGAAGTGCCCGCCGGGCGACGCCAGGAGGCGGGGGTCGTCGCCCGGTTCGATCGCGGGTTTGCGGCAGCTGACCCGGGCGACGGCCTTGCCGGTCGACGCGTCGTGCAGAGCCCAGATCTCGTGTGCGGCCGCGTCCTTGGCGCCCTTGGGGCGCTGCCACTTCGCGAGTACGTAACCGGCGGCCGTCGAAGCGGCCTTACCCGTCGCCGGGTCGGCGCCGGCCGGTGCGACCGTACGGCTGGACCAGCCGCCGCGCACCCAGAACCCGCCGTCGCCGCCCACCAACAGGCCCTTGGCGGTGACGCCTCGCACCTCGGTGAGTCTGCGGCAGCCCGGACAGTCCTTCGGATAACCGAGCTTGCTCTGCGGGACCTTGGTCACGCTGCCGTCGGCCGGGTCGACGACCGCGCTCGTCGCCCGCCCGTCGGTGATCAGGATCCCGGGCCCGTCGGCGGAGACCGTCGGGTCACCGGACCACGGCACCTCGACATGGCGCCGGGAGCCGTCGGCCGCGTCGTACACGTCGAGGGAGACGACGGAGTCGGACGGAGTCGTCCCGCGCGGTTCGAGCTTCCCGTACGACCAGGTCGCGACGTACTCGGCGGCGCCCTTCGTGACGGACAGCAGCCCGGGGAAGCGGTCGGGGTAGCGGTCGGCGGCGAACAGCGGTCGCCACGGCGCACCGGTCCAACGGGGCTTGCCCGTCGCGTAGTCGAGCGTGCGCAGCCGGAACCGGTCGGCGCCGGAGCGCTCCAGCGAGGCGACGGTGCCGGCCGTCGCCGCGAGCGCGTAGTCGGGGGAGACGCCCGCGATGTCCCAGCCGCGCCCCGTGTCGTACGAGGGCGGCACGGTCAGCCGCGTGGCGGGCGCCGCGCCCGGTGCGGCGCCCGACGCGGGCGTCGGACCGCCCGAACCGTCCGAACCGCCCGCGCTCCCCGGGCCGTCCGAGCCGTCGCCCTTTCCCCCGTCGCCGCACATGGCGACCAGGAGCAGCAGCGCCAGCACGGTCACCCCGGCCACCAGGGTCAGTCGTACGACGCGCTGCCTCATGGTCCCCCCATGGTCCCGATGGCCGTCAGAGTAGCAACTTCCTCACTGTCCGCAGCAGTTCGATCCCGTACCGTTACGTCCGTGCCGTTATGCGCCGGACGCCCCGTCCCGACCCCCTACGATTCGGTGGTGAACGACGCGACCCACTCCACCGCGGAAGCCCTGCGTGCCGCGCTCGCCGGACTGCTCGACGGACTGCCGCCCAGCCAGGCCGCGCAGGCCGTCGACCGGCTGATCGCCAACTACCGGGGCACCACCCCGACCGACGCGCCCCTGCTGCGCGACCGGTCGGACGTCGCCGCCTACGCCGCGTACCGGATGCCGGCGACGTTCGAAGCCGTACGCGCGGCGCTCGAAGCGCTGGCGGACGCGGCCCCGTACTGGGAGCCGGCGAGCCAGCTCGACGTCGGCGGGGGCACGGGCGCGGCGGTCTGGGCCGCCGAAGCGGTCTGGGAACAGCAGCCCGGGACGGCCCCGGACGGGAGCGAGGGCGGGACGCCCCGGACGACCACCGTGCTGGACTGGGCCGCCCCCGCGCTCGACCTGGGCAGGGAGTTGGCGGCCGGGTCGCACGCCGTGGGGCCGCGGACCGCCGAGTGGCGGCGGGCGAGGATCGGCGGGGCGCTGAAGCTTCCCGAGGCCGATCTGGTGACCGTCTCGTACGTGCTGAAGGAGCTGACCGAACGGGACCGCGCCGCGCTCGTCGACGAGACGGCGCGGGCGGGACAGGCCGTGGTGATCGTCGAACCGGGCACCCCCGACGGCTATCTGCGGATCATCGAGGCCCGTGACCAGCTGATCGCCGCCGGGCTGCGGGTCGTGGCGCCCTGCCCGCACAGTGGCCGCTGCCCGATCGAACAGGGCACGGACTGGTGCCACTTCGCCGCCCGGGTCAGCAGGTCGTCGCTGCACCGGCAGGTGAAGGGCGGCTCGCTGCCGTACGAGGACGAGAAGTTCAGCTACGTGGCGGCGGTGCGCTTCGACGCGCCGCCGGTCGACGCGCTTCCCGTAACGGCACGGGTGATCCGCAAGCCGCAGATCCGCAAGGGGCAGGTGCTGCTCGACCTGTGCACCGTGGACGACGGGCTGCTGCGGACGATCGTCGCCAAGCGGCAGGGGCCGCTGTACCGGGCCGCGCGTGACACGGCCTGGGGCGACGCCTGGCCGCCGGACACCGACTGAGACAGATGCCCTGCGACCGCCCGTGCGGCCCCAGGCGGGACTATGCTGCGGGAGACGCCCGAGACCCCGGCGGCCGGTGGTAGGGCGTTGTGAGACGCAGCCGCCGGAGCACACCCGACCGGACGCACGTCGGAAGGATCGGAAGCCCGGTTCGTCCGCGACAGTCGACCGGCGGGTCTTCCGAACCGAGGCGTCATGCCGCAACCCCAACTGACTGTCCGTCGACACGACAGTACGGACCGGACGTTGCTTACTCTGTCCGGAGAAATCGATCTGGACATGGCCGCGTTGGTAAGCGAGTCGGTCCAGGGGTGCCTGAACGACGGCGTGCTGACCGTCGACATCGATCTGTCCGACGTCACCTTCTGCGACTGCAGCGGGCTCAACTCGTTCCTGCTCGCAGCGCTCAACGTCACCGAAGCCGGTGGTGTCCTGAGGCTTTGTCGTCCACAGCCGCTGACGTACCGGGTCATCGAACTGACGGGCTGTGAATTCCTGCTCGGCGGGCTGCCGTTCGCCCGTCCGGCCGCGCACGTGCCGTCACCCCGTGACCCCGCGTGGCACGCGGCGGCGGGCTGCTGAGACATGCCGGTCCGGCCCGGCTCACCGGCGACCAGGACGCCGGTGAGCCCAGGTGGCAGCTCGGGCCCCGGGTCAGCCCCGCAGCTCCTGCGTGCAGCACTTCACGCTGCCGCCGCCCTTGAGCAGCTCACCCAGATCGATGCCGATCGGCTCGAAGCCGCGCTCCCGCAGCGGCTCGTACAGTCCGACGGCCGCCTGCGGCAGCAGTACGTGACGTCCGTCACTGACCGCGTTCAGACCGAGCGCCGCCGCGTCCTCCTCCGCCGCGATCAGCGCGCCGGGGAAGAGCCGGGCGAGCACGGCCCTGCTGCCCGGTGAGAAGGCGCCGGGGTAGTACATGATCTCGTCCGCCGCCTCGTCCAGCACGCACAGCGCGGTGTCCAGGTGGTAGTAGCGCGGATCGACGAGATCGAGCCCGATCACCGGCCGCCCGAAGAACTCCTGGGCCTCGCTGTGCGACAGCGGACTCGACCGGAAGCCGCGCCCCGCCAGCACGTACGAGCCGGTCACGGCGAAGTCGCCCTCGCCCTCGTTGATGTGCGCGGGTTCGCGTACGTCGGCGTAGCCGCGGGAGCGGAACCACTCCAGATGGATCTCGGCCTCCCGTACGCGCTCCTCGTAGGCGAAGCGGGCACCGAGCACGCGCCCGTCGATGACGGTGGCGCCGTTCGCCGCGAACACCATGTCGGGCAGTTCGGGGCGGGGCTCCAGCAGGGAAACGGAGTGGCCGAGGGCCAGATAGCGGTCGCGCAGGTCCTCCCACTGGGCGAGGGCGAGCGGCAGGTCCACCGGCTTGGCCGGGTCCATCCAGGGATTGATCGAATACGTCACCCTGAAGTGGGCCGGCGGGCACATCAGGTACCGGCGGGGCGAGGCTTCACGAGGCAATGTGGGCTCCTCACGAGCGATGGTGCGCACGACATTGTGCGTGAGAGCCATGGTCCGCTCCGAGCGGCCGGACCGCTGTGATCCGATCGGGTGGTTCGTGTCCCGCAGCCGCCCGTACCGGTACCGCATATCAGTACATAGTCCGTGATGAACCCCCGCCCGGCACCTCGGCCCGCGCCCCCCGGTTGGGGAGAGCGGCCCGCCGGGTAGCAGGATGGTGCGACCATGGCAGTGTCCGCAGGGGCGAGTGCGAGGGTTGTGAGGGGATACATGGGCGACGATTTCGGCCGTTATCGCGGCACGGACGGCAGGATTCCCCAGTGGCTGCGACGCCGCCCCAAGAAGGCCGCGGCGGACTCCGCCCGCGAGGGCGAAGCAGCGGCCAGGGAGGGACTGCTCCTCGCCGTCGCCGAGGCCGGTATGCCCATCGCCCCAGCGGCGCACCCGCTCGGTTACCGGTGTTCGTGCGAGCGGATCGGCTGTCCCACCCCGGCGCGGCACCCCATCTCGTTCGCCTGGCAGACGCAGTCGACCACCGACCGCGCGCAGATCGAGCGCTGGGCGCGCAACCAGCCCCTGGCGAACTTCATCACGGCGACCGGCATGGTCCACGACGTGCTGGACGTCCCCCTCGAAGCGGGCAGCAGGGCGCTGGAGCGGCTGCTGGACGCCGGTGTCGACGTCGGGCCCGTCGCCGATTCGGGCGGCGACCGGATGCTGTTCTTCACCGCCACCCGCGGCACTCCCGAGGAGGAGGACGAGTGGTGGCCCTGCGAGCTGGACTGCCATCCCGAGACGATGGACGAGCACCCGGGCCTGCGCTGGCACTGCCGGGGCAGCTACGTGCTCGTACCGCCCGCCCGGCTGCCCGGTGAGCTGGCCGTGGGCTGGCTGCGCGGCCCCGAGCATCCGCTGCCCGATCCGCTGTCGCTGCTGGAGACGCTGACCGACGCCTGTGCCCGGTACGCGGGGGAGAACGGCGAGCTGGACCCGCACGCGGTGGCCTGGCCGCTCGGCCGCTGAGCGCCGGCCCCGCGGCCCGCCGACGACCGCGCCCGGACCTCGACGAGCCCTTCGGCCGGCGTTACGAGCCCTTCGCTCCCGTGATGCCCTGGAGCCGGCCCGCCACGATCACCTGCGACGGGTCGGCGCCGCGTTTCGGTACGTACACGGCCGCGCTCGACACCGACTCCTGCGTGACGGTGTTCGTCACCTCGCCCGTCATCAGCGCGGCCACGTCGGCGCTCACCTTCGGCCGGTAGCCCTTCGCCGCCGTCTGCCGCTCGAAGAACCGCGTGGTGAGGAACACCAGCGCGCCGCCGTCCTCCGTGGCGAGACCCAGCGGCTCGAAGTCCCCACCCGTCACCGGCTGGTCGATGTACTGCGTGGTGAGCCCCGGCAGCCTGGCGTCCTTCGCGCGGTCGGCGCGCCACCCGTCGGTGTGCGGACCCTTCGCGAAGGTGTCCGGCTGACCGCTCTTCAGATATGAGGCGTACTGGCCGCTCAGCTCCTTGGGAGGCACCGTGGTCGCCGTGCTGTCCGCCGGCACCGGCTGCGCCCAACCGTCCTTGTCCGTCTTGAACTTCGGGATCTCGTCGGGGGAGAGGATCGTCAGATACGCGGCCTGCCACGGCTCGCTCACACTGTGCCGCAGGAACACCAGCACCCAGCTGTTGTCCCCGGGGCCGCTGTCCCGGTCGCGGTTGCTGTCGGCGACCGCGACGAACCACCGCGGCCAGCCGGCCTTCTTGGGGATGGTGAAGACCGGGTCGGTCAGTTCGAGGTCCTGGTGCCCGGCGTTGCCGTCGGGGCTCGTGATGCTGCGCGCCTTGAGCCCCGCCTGGTTGATCGCGCCGAGCGCGCCGGTCACCCGGTTCGCGTCGAGCGCCGGATCGTACGCCTTGTCGGCTGCGTTGTACGCGTCGGTGAACTGCGCCAGCGCCTTGGCGGCCTCACTGCGCTGGACCGCCGGAAGAACCGCCAGCTCCCCGTGCACCGTCACGCACCCGCTCGCCGCCAACGACAGCACCGCCGCCGTCGCGACCCCCGCCGCTGCCCGAATCGGCCTTCTCATCGGTCGCCTTCTGCTCCTTGACCCCACCCCGCGCTGACCGTCCGAACCCTACCGGGGCGAGGAACAGGGCGAGCGTCGGGATCAGATACACCAGCCACACCACGGCCTGAACGACCGTCGGATCGGGCTGGAAGTTGAAGACGCCCTTCAGCAGCGTGCCGTACCAGCTGTCCGGCGGGATCGTGTCACTGATGTCGAAGGCCGTGTGCGTCAGTCCGCCGAGGATGTCGGCCTCCTGGAGGTCGTGCACGCCGTACGCGACGACGCCGGCGGCGACGATCACCAGCATGCCGCCGGTCCAGGTGAAGAACTTGGCCAGATTGATCCGGATCGCGCCCCGGTAGAAGAGGTATCCGAGCACGACGGCGGTCGCGATGCCGAGCACCACACCGAGCAGCGGCCCGTGGGTGCCGTCCTGCGACGCCCGCACCGACGCCCAGACGAACAGCGCCGTCTCCAGGCCCTCGCGGCCGACGGCGAGGAAGGCGGTGGCGACCAGCGCGCCCGTGCCCATCTGGAGCGCGGTGTCGAGCTTGCCGTGCAGCTCCGACTTCAAGTGCCGCGCCGTGCGCCGCATCCAGAAGACCATCCACGTCACCAGACCGACGGCGACGATCGACAGCGAACCGCCGAGCGCCTCCTGCGCCTCGAACGTCATCTCCTGCGAGCCGTATTCGAGCCCGAAGCCGAAACCGAGCGCGATGACGATCGCGACGGCCACCCCGATCCAGATCGGGCGCAGCGCGTCACGCCGGCCCGTCTTCACCAGGTAGGCCACCAGGATGCAGACGACGAGACTGGCCTCAAGACCTTCGCGCAGACCGATGAGATAGTTGCCGAACACGGCGGGACCTTTCTGCTCAGGAGATGCTCAGGACATCAGGGCCCGGCCCCACCAGTCGTCCTTGTCACGGACGCCCGGCGGGATCGCGAAGACCGCTGAACCCACGTGCTGGATGTACTCGTTGAGCGCGTCGGTGCGCGCGAGGCGCGTCTGTACGGGGATGAAGGCGTCGCGGATGTCGCGCTGGTACGCGAGGAAGAACAGCCCGGCGTCGAGCCGGCCGAGTCCGTCCGTACCGTCGGTGAAGGAATAGCCCCGGCGCAGCAGCCTGGCCCCGTTGTTGGTGTCGGGGTGGGCGAGGCGTACGTGCGAAGTCGGCGGCAGGGCCTTGAGGTTGGGCGCGTCACGCTCGTGCGCCTTGCCGTAGGCGGCGCCTTCGCCCTTGTCGCGGCCGAAGACGTCCTCCTGCTCCTTGAGCCCGGTGCGGTCCCAGATCTCGATGCGCATCGAGATCCGCCGGGCCACGAGGTAGGAGCCGCCGGTCATCCAGCCGGGGCCGTCCTTCTCCGGCACCCAGACATGGTCGTCCAGCGTCTTGGTGTCGGTGCCCGAGATGTTGACCGTGCCGTCCTTGAACCCGAAGAGGTTGCGCGGGGTCTGGGCGTCGGGGGTGGTCGACGAGGTCTTGCCGAAGCCCAGTTGGGACCAGCGGATGGCGACCTTGCCGAAGCCGATCCTCGCCAGGTTGCGGATCGCGTGCACCGCGACCTGCGGGTCGTCGGCGCATGCCTGGACGCACAGATCGCCGCCGCTGCGCGCCGGGTCGAGGTTGTCGCCGGGGAACTTCGGCAGGTCGGCCAGGGCGGCCGGGCGCTGTCCTTCGAGCCCGAACCTGCCCTTGGCGAACAGGCCGGGGCCGAACCCCACGGTCAGGGTGAGCCGGGACGGGCGCAGTCCGACCGCCTCGCCCGTGTCGTCCGGCGGCGCCTCGTCGATGCCGCCGAAGGCGCCTTCGCCGATGGTGCTGCCGGCGGTCAGCCGCTCGGCGGCCCGGGTCCAGTCCTTCAGCAACTGGACCAGTTCCGCGCGGTCTTCGGTCGTCACGTCGAACGAGGCGAAGTGCAGCCGGTCCTGGACGGCGGTCGCGATCCCAGCCTGGTGCGGGCCGTGGAAGGCGACGGCGGCGCCCGTATCGGCGGCGGGCGCCGCCGAGTCATCACCCCCGTCGCGCAGCGCCGCGACCGTACCGCCGGCCGCAGCGGCGCCGAGCGCGAGCCCGGCACCGCCCCAGCCCAGCAACGAACGGCGCGACGGGGAAGACGAGTTGGTCTGCTCGTCCATCGTCGGCTCTCCCCTCTGCTTGGTGACGGCGCTACTTGGTGACGGCCGCCGCGAGCTTCGAGAGCGGCTCGGCGAGCGCGTTCACGCCGTTGGAGAGCTCCTTGCGCTGCGCCTTGGTGACCTTGTCGTAGGAGACGAAGCCGTCGGGGCTCGACGTGCTGCGGTACTTGTCGAGCAGCGTGCCGATCGCGGTGAACTGCTTGTCCAGCTCGGTGGTCAGCGCCGGGTCGTTCTTCGACGCGATGGGCTTGAGCAGTTCGTACGCCTGCTGGGCGCCTTCGACGTTCGCCTTGAAGTCGGACAGGTCGGTGTGGCTGTAGCGGTCCTCCTCACCCGTGACCTTCCCCGAGGCGACCTCGTCCAGCAGCTCCTTGGCGCCGTTGGCCATGGAGGTCGGGGTGATCTCGGCCTTGCCCACGCGCTGCTGCCAGTCGGCGAGGTCCTTGTCCAGCTGGTCGGCGAGCGGCGTCGCGTCGGAGCCGAGCTTCTTGTCCTGCCAGAGCTGCTTCTCCAGCGCGTGCCAGCCGGTCCACTTCTGGCCCGCCTCCAGGCCGTCGGCGCGGGTGTCCGTCTTCGGGTCGATGTCACCGAACGACTCGGCCACCGGCTCGGTGCGCTCCCAGCCCACCCGGGAGAGCGCGAACGCGTTCTTCGCCGCCTCCAGATCACCGGCGCGCACGGCGTCGGTGAACACCTTCACCTTCGGCAGCGTCGCGTCGGCCTGCTCCTGCGCGTACTTGCGGTAGCCGGCGACGGCCGCGTCCATCTCCGGGCTGCGCCTGGCCGCTGTGCCGCCGGTGACGGTGACCTTCTGGCGTATGCCGTCGCCCTTCATCCCGGGGATGCAGGCGATCTCGTACGAACCGGCCTTCACCTCGGCGGTGATCTTCGCGCTGGTGCTGGGGCCGAGGTTCTCGCGCTCGGTGACGATCCGGTCGTCCGGGAAGAGGAGTTCGACCTCGGTGACTCTGGAGCCCTTGTTCTCCACGGCCAGCTCGACATGGCCCGAGGGGAACGACTTCTTCGAGACGCTGCAGGAGTCGTCCTTGGCGGTGACCTGGATCGAACCGCTGCCGCCGCTGGAGGCTTTCGAGTCGCTCTTGTCGGCGCAACCGGTGACGGCGGTCAGAGCAGCCAGCGCGGTGGCTGCGGTGACGACGGAGAGGCGGACGGGGCGCATGCGGGGCTCCACAATGGCTGGAAGAAGTAGGTGGCACAAGCAGGTGAGGCAGACCTAACTTAACGAAGGCTTACCTGGCCGGAGGGCGTCCGTCCAGTGATACGCATCTCACTCTTCGCCGCTTTCGACCGAGGGACACAGTGCGGTCACGGTCTGCCGTGGGTCGTCCCAGAATCAGGTCAAGCGCCGGTCAAGAAGGCGGTTTCGGCGCGCGCTCGGGGATCACGAGCGGTGTCCCTGTACGGGGGTGCGGAAACACCTCGACGGGCTGCCGGTAGACCCGGCTGAGCAGTTCGGCGTCGAAGGTCGCGGCGGGCGGTCCCTCGGCGGCGATCACGCCCTCGTGCAGGACGGCGACCCGGTCGGCGTGCGCCGCCGCGAGTCCCAGATCGTGCAGGACGACCACGACGGCGTCCCCGGCCGCAGCCCGCTCCCGGCAGATCCGCAACACCAGTTCCTGGTGGCGCAGATCGAGCGCGGCCGTCGGCTCGTCGAGCAGCAGCAGCGGTGTCCGCTGGGCGAGCACCCTCGCCAGCGCGACCCGGGCCCGTTCGCCGCCGGAGAGCGCGTCGAAGGGCCGGCCGGCGAACGCGGTGACCTCGGTGGCCGCCATCGCCTCCGCGACAGCCGCCTCGTCCTCGTCCGCCCGCTCGGTGCCCGCCCAGGGCGCCCGGCCCATCCGTACGACGTCCCCGACGGGGAAAGGGAACGAGAGGGTGGCGGCCTGGGGCAGCACGGAGCGGCGCAGGGCGAGTTCGGCCGCCGACCAGCCGGCGGCGGGACGGCCGCAGAGCCGTATCTCGCCGTCCGCCGGGGGCACATCACCGGCGAGCGCGGCGAGCAGCGTCGACTTGCCGGCGCCGTTGGGTCCGACGAGCGCGAGTACGTCACCGGCGCGCACCGCCAGATCGATCCCGCTGAGCACGTTCTTGGCGGGCGCGTCCCTCGTGGGTACGGAGCGTGCGCCGAGCCGCACATGGAGCCCGGCGGCTTCGGCGACGGGCGCGCCGGGGGAGGGGCGTTCGGGCAGCGCCAGCCCGCGCGCGTCGCCGAAGAGACGGTTGAGGATCATGCCCAGCCGCCCTGTCCGCGCCGGGTCCTCCGGAGCAGCCAGAAGAAGAACGGGCTGCCGAACAGCGCCGTCAGCACACCCAGCGGCAGCTCGGCGGGCGCGGCGACCGTACGGGCCGCCAGATCGCCCGCCACCAGCACCAGCGCGCCGCCAAGTGCGCTGCCCGGCACCAGGAACCGGTGTCCGGGCCCGTGCGCCATCCGCAGCAGGTGCGGTACGAGCAGTCCGACGAAGGTGATGATTCCGGCCACGGCCACGGCGGCGGCCGTGAGCAGCGCGACCACCAGGACCAGCACCACCCGCAGCCGCTCCACATCGACCCCGAGATGGCGGGCGGGCCGCTCGCCGAGCGCGAGCAGGTCCAACTTGCCCGCGGAGAACGGCGCCACGGCAAGACCCGCCAGCGCGCAGGGCAGCACGGCGAGCACCTTCGGCCAGGTCGCCTGCGCCAGCGAACCGAGCTGCCAGAAGGTGATCTGGCTGATCTGCGCGCTGTCGGCGAAGAAGATGAACAGACCGATCAGCGCCCCGGCGAACGCGTTCACCGCGATACCGGTGAGGATCAGGGTCACCACTTCCGTACGGCCGCCGGAGCGGGACAGCGCGTACACCAGCAGGACGGTCACCAGCCCCGCCACGAACGCGCAGACGGTCACCGTCCAGTTGCCGAAGAAGGTCAGGCCCAGCGCGATCGAGGCGACGGCGCCGACGGCCGCCCCCGACGAGATGCCGATGACGCCGGGTTCGGCGAGCGGATTGCCGAACACCCCCTGCATCAGGGCCCCGGCGCAGCCGAGCGACGAGCCGACGAGCAGTGCCAGCACCACACGCGGCAGCCGTACGTTCCACAGGACGCTCTCGCCGACCCGGTCCAGCGGGGTTCCGCCGAGCCCCAACCGGGCCTGTACGGAGGCCAGTACGTCGCCGAAGGGGATGTGGTACGCGCCGATGCCGGCGGAGAGCAGCGCGAGCACCAGCAGCGCGGCGAGCATCCCGCCGGTCAGCAGCGCGGTGTTACCGGGCAGGCTCACGCCGCGCGCGGGGGACGTGCGTGACGCCGGTCGTGGCCCCGGTCGTGACGTCGATGTCACGGCCCGTCACATCCCGTCCGGGTAGAGCTGGTCGACGACCGACCTCAGCACCTCGTCGGTGCGCGGACCGTAGTTGAGCAGGACGCCGTCGTCGACCGAGACGATCCTGCGGTCCATCCCCGCCGGGGTCTCGGCGACACCGGGGATCTTGACCAGCCCTTCGGGGCCGCCCACGGACTCAAGTCCCTTGGTCATGACGAGGATCGCGTCGGGCGCCGCCTTCGCCAGCGCCTCGCTGGTGATGGCCGTGAAGTCCTTCCGCAGCCCGGACGCCTTGCCCGCGTCGACGGCTCCCGCCGCTTCGAGCAGCGAACTCGCCCCGGATTCGGCGCCCCCGAGCAGATATACGGACGCCGACCCGCGCAGATAGAGGAAGGCGACCCGGGGGCTGCCGTCCTTCCCGTGCGCCGGAATGTCCTTCCGCACGGCGGCGATCCGCCGCTCCGTACGCTCCTTGAGCGCGGTGCCCGCCGCCTTGACGCCGAGGGCCGCCGCCACGGTGTCGATCCGGGGTCCGACGTCGGCGAGGGACTTGGCCGGCTTCACGACGAGCAGCGGGACACCGGCGTCGCGTATCTGGTCGACGGCCTCGGCGGGTCCCGTGGTCGTGTCGGCGATGACGAGGGTGGGACGCAGGGAGAGCACGCTCTCCGCCGAGACGTCGTGCGCCCGTGTCACCACCGGCAGTTGGGCCGCCTGCTCGAAGGTGGCGGTGATGTCACGGGCCACGACGTGCTTGCCGAGGCCCAGGGTGAAGACGATCTCGCTCAGCGAGCCGGTGAGCGGCACGATCCGGTCGGTGGAGGTGACGGTGGTCCTGCCGCCGTCGGCGGAGTCGACGGTGACCGGCAGCCGGGGTACGGGGGTTGTCGCCAGCGGCTCGACGCGGTCGGCCGGGCGGGCGGCGGCGCTGCCCCTGCCACTGCCGGCGGCGGTGTCACCACCGTCGGCGCCGCAGCCGGTCGCGGTCATGGCGAGGGCGAGCACCGAGACGAGTGCGCCCGCCAGGCGTGATCTGCGCACGGAGTGCACCGTCCTGTTCCTGTGGTGGCGGAGGGTTCCGCTCTGGCTCGAATGTAGCTTAGGTTAGCCTTACCTTCCTAGCGAGTCCCGCATCTCTCACGCCCTCCAGGAGCCATGCCATGCTGCCCTTCAGACCCGTGCGCGTACTTGCCGCCGCACTGCTCGTCGCACTGCCGGGAGCGCTGCTCCCCGCGGGCAGCGCGCAGGCGGCGGACCGTACGGTGCGGGGCGGCAGACTGGTCTGGGGCATCAAGTCCTCGTTCCAGAGCTATGTCACCGGGCCCATCGCGAACGGGAGTTGGAGCCTCACCGGAGGTGCGGCGACCGTCGGCGGCAGCCAGTTCCAGTTCCACTCGGCCACCGGCTCCTACGACCCGGACAGCGGCACGCTCCGGGCCGGCTTCTCCGGCGGCGTGCACTTCCTCGGCCACCGGAAGACGGACGGCTCGTACGAACTCGACCTCACCATCAGCCGGCCGACGGTGCGGATCTCCGGCGGCGCGGGCACCCTCTACGCGGACATGACCAGCAAGGCCAAGGGATCCGGCCGGGTCAGCACGGCAGCCCAGGTCCCGCTCGCCACCCTCGGCACGGCCGGGATCAATATGCGGGGCGGCTCGACCCCCGTCACCCTCAACAACCTCCCGGCCAGGCTCACCGCGCAGGGCGCCACCGCCTTCGCCGGGTACTACACGGCCGGTACCGCGCTCGACCCGGTCAGCCTCTCGGTCGACACACTGACTCCTGCCAAGCCGGCACCCGCGACGACCTCGGCGCCGGAACCGGGCACACCGAAAGCGCGCGCACCGAAGAAACACACCACCGGTGCCTTCCGGACGGCGGCCGTCGACTGGGGCGTCCGCCGCACCTACCGCGAGTACGTCACCGGCCCCATCGCCAAGGGGAAGTGGACGCTGAGCGGCGGCGCACAGGACGGCGGCGCACTGTTCCGCTTCCCGCGCGGGAAGGGCAGCTACGACCCGGCAGGGCACACACTCGACGCCGCCTTCGCCGGCAGTGTCCGCTTCCAGGGCACCGGACTCGACCTGACACTGACCAAGGTCACCGTGCGGGTGAAGGACGGCACGGGCACACTGTCCGCGAACGCCGTGCCCCTGGTCACCTTCCCGGCCGAGGACATCACCGCCAAGAAGGGGCTCGTCAGCCTCGACGAGGCTCCCACCAAGCTCACTTCGCGGGGCGCCAAGGTCTTCGGCTCCCTCTACGAGGCCGGCACGGCGATGGACCCCCTGTCGCTGGCCGTCGCCGTCGACACGAAGGCGCAACTGCCCGCACTGCCCGACCTCGGCAGCGACACCACCCTGGCCGCGTCGGCGGCGCCGTCCGCTTCGCCGCAGGCCACCACCGGCCCCACCGAGCAGCCCGCCGAAGCCGCGTCCTCCTCGCCGTCCGTCGGCGCCGGGACCTACGCGGCGATAGGCGCGGGTGTGCTCGTCCTCGCGGCGCTCGGCGTGTACGTCGCCATCAGGCGCCGCACCGCGCGCTGAGCCCGCACGCAACACCCCCTCACACATCACGTCACACCACCTCAGAGGAGAACCCCGAACCATGGCAACCACCGCCCGCCCGATAGCCCTCGCCGCCGCCGTAGCGACGGTGACCGCCCTGGGAGCGACGGCCTTCGCGCTCCCCGCGTTCGCGGCCGGCAGACCCGCCGCCGCGCAGGCGGCGCCCGCCGCCGCACCGAAGCTGGAGCTGACCGACTCCACCCTGGACTGGGGGCTCAAGCAGTCCTTCCGCTCCTATGTGACCGGCATCGCCGCAGGCACCATCACCCCGTCCGACGGCGCCACCCAGGCGGCCGGCAACGGCGCCTTCACCTTCGGCAACGGCACGGGCTCCTACGACCCGGCCACCCACAACGTCAGCACGGACTTCGACGGCGCCGTGCGCTTCTCCTCGGCCGCCCACGGCTTCGACATCAAGGTCGCCGACGTCAAGCTCGTCACCGAGGGCACCACCGGCGCCATCCAGGCGGACGTCACCCTCAACGGCGCCACCCAGGACGACATCGACCTCGCCTCGATCGACCTGGCGGGCGTCCGCCCGGAGACGGCCGACGGCGCGATGGTCTTCAAGGACATCCCGGCCAAGCTGACCGCCGACGGCGCGAAGGCGTTCAACGGCATGTACGCCGAAGGCACGGCGCTCGACCCGGCTACGCTCGCCGTCCACTACGCGACCCCCGAGCCCGACCCGTCGCCTACGGTCACCGACCCCGGCACCGACCCGGACCCCACCCCCACCGAGACCGCGCCCACCGACCCGCCGGCGACCACGAAGCCGACCCCGACGCCCACCGGCTCGACCCCGGTCCCGCCGCCCGCTTCGCAGCCGGCGGCCGTGGACGGCGCGATCGTGGACGGCAACCTCGACTGGGGCGTCAAGGAGTCCTTCCGTACCTACATCACGGGCCCGATCGCGGCCGGCAAGGTCGAACTCGTCGCAGGCGCCACGCAGTCGGGCGCCGCGTACCGCTTCCCCAAGGGCACCGGCACCTTCGACGCGTCCGAGCAGAGCCTGGCCGCGTCCTTCGGCGGCAGCGTCCGCTTCCTCGGTCACCAGGAAGCGGGGGAGTACGTCCTCGACCTCACCCTCAGCGGCTTCCAGGTCGCGGTGAAAGACGGCAAGGGCACGCTCGTCGCCGATGTGGCCACCAAGGACCGCGAGACGCACAAGGTCTCGACGTACCAGGGCCTCACCTTCGCCACGCTCGACCTCCCGGCCGGTGAACTGGCCGCCAAGGACGGCGTGCTGACCCTGAGCGCCGTCCCCGCGACCCTCACCGCCGACGGCACCAAGGCGTTCGGCGGGATGTACCCGGCGGGCACGTCCCTCGACAAGCTGACGCTCGCGGTCTCCCTGGACGCGGGCGCCGACCTCCCGGGCGGTACCGGCGGCAGCGGCGGCACGGACGACCCGTCCGGCAGCACGGGCGGCTCCGGCACCGGCGGCAGCACCGGCAGCGGCTCGGTCGGCGGCAGCGGTCTGACGACCGACACCGGCGCCCTCGCCTCCACCGGGTCCGACCTTCCCACCGGCGCCCTCCTCGGTGCGGCGGGAGCCATCGCCGCCGCGGGCGCGGCCGTCGTCTTCGCCGCGCGCCGCCGCCGTACGGCACCGCACGCAGGCTGAACCAACAGCCGGCAGGCAGCACGAGAACGGCCGCACCGCGCGAGAACCGGCGGTGCGGCCGGTCACCCCGTGGTGCTTCAATGCCGGGGTGACTGACATCGACGTGCTCCGCGTCTTCTGCGCCGCCGACGGCCGACACGGCAACACGCTCGGCGTCGTGCGCGAGGGCAGGAACCACCCCGACCAGGCGTCCCGGCAGGCCATCGCCGCCGAACTCGGCTACAGCGAGACGGTGTTCGTGGACGACCCGGAGCGCGGCGTGGTGGACATCTACACACCGGGGCTGCGGCTGCCGTTCGCGGGACACCCACTGGTGGGTGTCGCCTGGCTGCTCGACGTCGAAGCGGTCAACCCGCCGGCGGGCGAGGTGTGGGTGCGCCAGGACGGCGAGTTCACCTGGATCACCGCCCGGCCCGAATGGGCCCCGCCGCGCGAGCTACGGCAGTACGGCTCCGTCGCCGAGGTCGAGGCACTGCCGGCGCCGCCGCCCGGCGAAGGCTGGCTCTACGCCTGGGCCTGGCAGGACGAGGCGGCGGGCCGGGTCAGGGCCCGCGCCTTCCCGCGCCGGGACGACGGCATCGTTGAGGACGAGGCGACGGGCGCGGCGGCGCTGCTGCTCACGGATCGGCTCGGCCGCGCCCTGAACATCACCCAGGGCCGCGGCTCCCAGCTCATCACGGCGCCCGCCCCGGACGGCGAGATCGAACTCGGCGGCCGGGTCCTGCTGTTGGGGCCCGCGGGCGACCCGGCGTAGCCGCGCGTCCGCGCGGCCACGCCCGGTACGCTCACGCGCTGCGTGAGAAGGAAGCGGTCAGCTCGGCGAACACGGCGCCGTTGAAGTCGAAAGCGCGCTTGCACTCCTCGACCATGCGCCGCTTCTCCAGCTCGTCGGCCGCCACCGCGTCGAGCATCTCGCGGTAACCCCGCTTGAAGGCAGCCGGGTTGGTGATGGACTCGAAGACGTAGAACCGCACCCCGTCGCCCTTGCGGGCGAAGCCCCAGGTCTTCTCCGCCGTGTCGCGGACGATCTGGCCGCCGGACAGGTCGCCGAGGTAGCGCGTGTAGTGGTGGGCCACATAGCCGCCCGGCCAGGTGCGGGCGCACTCTTCTATGCGCGCCGCGTACGTGGCGGTCGCCGGCAGCGGCTCCAGGCCCGTGCGCCAGTCGGCGCCCCGCAGATACGCCAGATCGCGCTCCAGCTCGGGGGTGCGGGCCAGTTCCGTCCGGACGAAGGGGCCGGCCACCGGATCGTCCGCGAGCAGGTCGGTGGCGCGTTCCAGCGCCCCGTAGACGAACCACAGTTGCTCGGTGTACCGGGTGTACGCGTCCACCCCGAGCCCGCCGTTGAGCATGTCGGTCATGAAGGTGGAGGTGTTCGTCCGGGTGTGCTCCTCGTGGGTGGCCTCGCGCAGGAGTGTGGAGAACGGGGTGGCGGTTGCGTCCAAGGCTGGCCTCCGGGGCCGAGAGGTGCGGGAGCAGGCGAACGCGCCTGCGCCGGCGGCACAGTGTGCCGCCAGCACCGATCCTCTAACTTAGGCTTACCTAAGTCAACAGTTTCCCGACGTGCTGTCGGTAAGACTCCCGCCCGGCTCCCACCGCCACCCGGTGTCCGGCTCAGGGCAGCGTGAGGATTTCGACGCCCGTCGCCGTGACCAGCAGCGTGTGCTCGAACTGCGCCGTCCGCCTGCGGTCCTTCGTCACGACCGTCCAGCCGTCGTCCCACATGTCGTAGTCGTACCCGCCGAGCGTCAGCATCGGCTCGATGGTGAAGGTCATGCCCTGCTTGATCACGGTCGTGGCCTGCGGGCTGTCGTAGTGCGGGATCACCAGCCCCGAGTGGAAGGAGGTGTTGATGCCGTGCCCGGTGAAGTCCCTGACCACGCCGTAGCCGAAGCGCTTCGCGTACGACTCGATGACGCGCCCGATGACATTGATCTGCCGGCCGGGCCTGACGGTCTTGATCGCGCGGTTCAGCGACTCGCGGGTCCGCTCGACGAGCAGCCTCGACTCCTCGTCCACATCGCCGCAGAAGTAGGTGGCGTTGGTGTCGCCGTGCACCCCGTGGATGTAGGCGGTGACGTCCAGATTCACGATGTCGCCGTCCCGCAGCACCGTGGAGTCCGGGATCCCGTGGCAGATCACCTCGTTGACGGAGGTGCACAGCGACTTGGGGAAGCCCCGGTAGCCCAGCGTCGAGGGGTAGGCGCCGTGGTCGCACATGTACTCGTGGGCCACCCGGTCCAGTTCGTCCGTGGTCACCCCGGGCGCGATGTGCTTCGCCGCCTCCTCCCGCGCGTCGGCAGCGATACGGCCCGCGATCCGCATCCGCTCGATGATCTCGTCGGACTGCGCCTCGGGCCCGGTGTACCGCGCCGGCATCGGTTTCCCGACGTACTCGGGGCGCCGGATGTTTCCGGGGACGGAGCGTGCGGGAGAGAGCTCCCCTGGTACGAGCAGCGACTGGCCAGACATAACAAAGAGTCTATCCAGCGTTCGAACGCCCCTCATGGGGCAGCATGGCGTCGAGGGAAGGAATGAAGATGGCCCTGTTCAAGAAGCGCACAGCCGGCAAACCCGGCGAGTGGTACTACTGCCTGCAGCACAAGAAGGTCGAGGAGGGCCCCGACTGCCCGGCCAAGGACCGGATGGGGCCCTACGCCTCCCGCGAGGAGGCCGAGCACGCGATGGAGACGGCGCGCGAGCGCAACGAGGAGTGGGAGAGCGACCCGCACTGGCACGACGCGAACCGCGGCGACGGCCCGGCCTCCTGAGCCCGGCCTCCCGGGTCCCGACCTCCTGAGCCCCGGCGTCCCGGGTTCCCGCCGAGGACCCTCAGGCCTCCGCGCCCGCCACCGGCGCGACCACGGCCGGCGCAGCCGCTGCCGCCGCCGCTTCCTTCTGGGCGCGGCGGCGCAGCGCGTCCTCGTCCGTCCGCGCGTCGTACGTCATCAGCTTCGGCAGGACGGCGGCCAGCAGCCCCACCCCCGCCACACACGCCAGCCCGCCGCCCCACACCGCCGGACGGGTCCCGGTCCAGCCGGCCATGGTGCCCGCGCGCACCTGCCCGAGCTGCGGGCCGCAGCTGTACGACAGCACCTCGATCCCGGCCAGCCTGCCGCGTAGCTCCTCGGGCACCGTCTGGTCCCAGATGGTGTGCCGGGCGAGCCCGCTGAGCATGTCGCCGCCGCCCGCGACCGTCAGACACAGCAGCACCAGCCAGATGTTCGACATCAGCCCCGCCGCCGTCATGGCCAGCCCCCAGCTCGCGGCGCCGAGCACGACGAGCCGGCCGTGCCGCCGGGTACGGGACGCCCAGCCGCTGGTCAGACTGAGCAGCACGGCGCCGAACGGGATCGCCCCGTACATCAGCCCCAGCGCCCACCGCGCGTCCAGCTCCTGGGCGAGGAACGGGAAGATCGCGACGGGATAGGCGAAGAACATCGCGACCGTGTCGATCGCGTACGTGCCCAGCAGCACCGGCTTGCTCCACGCGTACCGCGCGCCCTCCACGATGCTGCGCAGCGAAGGACGGCCCGCCTCGTGCGTGGGCGGCGCGGGGGAGAGCCGCAGACACATCAGCACGGAGACGGCGAACCCGGCCACGGTCACCGCGTAGGCCGTCGGCGTACCGGCGTACGCGACGACGACACCCGCGAGCGACGGGCCGGCGACGGCCGCCGTCTGGCTGCGGGTGGAGTTCAGCGCCGCGGCCGCCGTGAGCTGGTCGTGCGGGACGATCCGGGCGATCAGCGAGCCCAGGGCGGGCTGTTGCAGCCCGGACAGCGCGGAGACGCCGGCGGCCACGACGTACAGCGGCCAGAGCGCCGGGTGCGGCAGCAGCCCGTTCAGCAGCAGGACGACGGCCAGCAGGCCGAGCCCCGCCTCGGAGAGCAGGATGACCCGGCGCCGGTCGACGGCGTCGGCGAGCGCGCCGCCGTACAGACCGAACACGATCAGCGGTACGAGCTCGACGGCACCCATCGCGCCCACCGCGAACGGTGAGTTGGTCAGGTCCTTGATCTGCAGCGGCAGCGCGATCATCGCCATGGAGCTGCCGAACTGCGTCACCAGGCCCTGGGTCCAGAGCAGCCGGAACTCCCGCAGCGTCCGCAGAGGGGTGAGGTCCGGCAGGATCGCGCCGAGCTTTTTCGTCACGAGGCGCCATGTTCCGTGCACATACGTGTGCGGTGCAAGCGCGTTACGTACGGTGCGAACCGGTGCGGTGCCCCCTACCAGCGGGCGGGCGGCGGCGCCGTCAGCCGGTCCGCGAACCGGGACAGCCGGTCCCTGAACCGCCGCCGGCCGCGCGGGCCCGGCACGCTGTTCTCCCCGGCCGCCGCGCTGACCAGATGCTGCACTGTGTCGAAGTCCACACCCGGGAGCGCCTCGGACTCCGGCACGGTGAGCGCCTCGTGGGCGAGGCCGTGCACCTCCGGGTCGCCGCTGTCGAGCGCCAGCACCGTCGCACCGGCCCTGCGCGCGTCGTGCACCCGCTCCAGCAGCCCCTCGCCCGGCCGGTCGGGCGCCACCACGAGCAGCGTCGAGCCCCGGCCGGCCCCGGCGAGCCGGCCGAGCCCGACGGCGAGGTGGGCCGGTTCACCGGGCCGCACCTGGTGGCGCACCAGCGTGGGGGCCAGCTCGGGCTGTCCCGACCAGGCCGCCTCGTCGACCAGATGCGCCGCCAGATGCCACGGCTCGTACTCCTCCGTGCCGACCAGCAGCAGCCCACCGCCCTGCGGGACGACGGAGGCACGCAGCGTCCCGGCGAACCGCCGGGTCGCCGACGGCCACCGGGTACCGGCCAGAACCTCACGCAGCAGGGCGACACGTACGGCATCCATGGCGCCGCATCCTGCCCCTCGCGCCCCGCCCGCACCCCCCGTTCGGCCGCACCCTCACCCGAACGTGGCCGGCCGGTGCGACGTAACGCGGGCCGTCGGTGCGCAGTGCCCCTCCCGGCAAGCTTTGCCCTGTCGCGGTCCCCGGCACGCGCGCTCGCCGCGTTGGCCGGGAGCCCGAGTAGCTCCGCTACAAGGGCTCCCGGCCGCCTTGCGATCACCCCCACCGGGCCCCGCTCCCTGACGGGCAAAGATTGCCGGTCGCGGCACTAATGTCAGTGGCATGACTTCTACTGACGGCGGCAGCGCCGCGCCCAAGCCTCCCGCCAAGGACCCCTGGGACCTCCCCGACGTGTCAGGTCTCGTGGTCGGTGTGCTCGGCGGCACCGGCGACCAGGGCCGCGGTCTCGCCTACCGGCTGGCCAGGGCGGGGCAGAAAGTGATCATCGGCTCGCGGGCCGCCGAGCGCGCCGAGGCCGCGGCTGCCGAACTCGGCCACGGGGTCGAGGGCGCGGCCAACGCGGACTGCGCGACCCGCAGCGACGTGATCATCGTCGCCGTGCCGTGGGACGGCCATGCCAAGACCCTGGAGTCCCTCAAGGCGGAGCTGGCGGGCAAGCTCGTTATCGACTGCGTCAACCCGCTCGGCTTCGACAAGAAGGGCGCCTACGCCCTCACCCCCGAGGAGGGCAGCGCCGCCGAACAGGCCGCGGCCCTGCTGCCGGACTCCCGGGTGACCGCCGCCTTCCACCATCTCTCGGCGGTACTGCTCCAGGACCCGGAGATCGAGCTGATCGACACCGATGTGATGGTGCTCGGTGAGGTGCGGGCCGACACGGACCTCGTACAGGCGCTCGCCGCCCGGATCCCCGGCATGCGGGGTGTCTTCGCCGGACGGCTGCGCAACGCCCACCAGGTGGAGTCGCTCGTCGCCAACCTGATCTCGATGAACCGCCGTTACAAGGCCCACGCGGGCCTGCGCGCCACGGACGTCTGACCGGCGTCCGACGGGCAGCGGGCATGGGGGACACTGGACGGCGTACCACCGCAGTCCGGAAGCCGCCGACAGGAGCCGACCCCCATGCCCCGCCTCGCCGTGTACGCCACCGTCGTCTGCGTCCTCGCCGTCGCAGCCGCCGTCATCTCCTTCGTCCAGGGCAATCTGATCGGCATCGTGTGGGTGCTGATCGCCGGGCTCTCGTCGAACATGTCCTGGTACTACCTGCGCAGGGCGAAGGCGGAGCGCGCGGCCCGTACGACGACCGTCACCGGCTGAAGCTGAGCCCGGCGCCCGCCTTGCAGTACGGGTCGGTGCTCGTCCAGAACTGGTAGAGGTTCTGCCCGCAGTAGGCCGCGTTCGGGTTGCTGACCCCCAGCCGGCGCAGCACCGCGTCGACCGCGTCGAAGAAGCCCTCGTTCACGCTGCCGATGTACAGGATGACGAACACCGCGATCAGTCCGAACGGCGCGAACGGCTCGACCTGGCGGCGGATCTTGTGCGAGAGCCAGGGCTCGATCACGCCGTAGCCGTCGAGCCCCGGCACCGGCAGGAAGTTCAGGATCGCGCCGGTGACCTGGAGCAGCGCGAGGAACGCCAGCGCGTACTGGAACTCCATCGGCACCCCGTCGAGCCCGCCGAGCCAGAACGGCGCCGTGCAGACGACGGCGAACAGCGCGTTGGTCAGCGGGCCGGCCGCCGAGATCAGGCTGTGCTTCCAGCGGCCCTGGATGCGGCCCCGCTCGATGAAGACGGCGCCACCGGGCAGTCCGATACCGCCGAGGATCACGAAGACCACCGGCAGCACGATGCTCAGCAGCGCGTGCGTGTACTTGAGCGGGTTGAGCGTCAGATAGCCCTTGCCCGGGATGGAGATGTCACCGCTGTGCAGGGCGCTGCGGGCGTGCGCGTACTCGTGCAGACAGAGCGAGACGATCCAGCCGCCCGTGACGAACAGGAAGACGGCGAAACCGGCGCTGGCCGCGTACCTCTCCCACACGGCCCAGCCCGACACCGCGGTGACGGCGACGATCCCGACGAAGACGGGACTGATCCGCCGGTCGCTGTTGCGGTTGATGGCGGTGGTCATGGGTGGTTCTCCCGTTGGTCGGCGGCTGTGCGGATCGACCGTACTGGTGACGCGGGGGAAACGACCCGAGGGGGCACCTGGTTCCCCCCGGTCCGCCGGGCGTACGGCGCTCCTGCCGCCCTCGGACGCGGGACCCGGGAACGAACACACCCGAACGTACGGACGGTGTGAGCTGCCGGGCGCGCACAGGGACAATGGGGTCATGCGTATCTCCGTCCTCGGCACGACCCGGGCATTGCACGACGACGGCACCCCCGTCGCCCTCGGCGGGGCGCGGCTGCGTGCCCTGCTGACGGCCCTCGCGCTGCGGCCCGGCCGTACCGTGCCCGTCGCCGTGCTCGTGGCGGAGGTGTGGGACGGCGATCCGCCCGCCGACGCGGTGGGCGCCGTCCAGGCCCTGGTGGGCCGGTTGCGGCGGGCGCTCGGGCCCGGCGCCGTCGCCTCCTACGAAGGGGGCTACCAGCTCGGCGTCGACGCGGAGGACGTGGATCTGCACCGCTTCGGCCGGCTCGCCGACGAAGGCGCAAGGGCCCTGCGGGCGGGCGACCCGGCCAAGGCGGCGGGGCTGCTCGACGACGCGCTCGCGCTCTGGCACGGCCCCGCGCTGACCGACCTGCCGGAGCGCGCGCCCGACGCGGTCCGCTGGGAGACCCGGCGGGTCGGCGCGCGCAAGACCCGGCTGGCCGCCGCGCTCGCGCTGGGCGGCGCCGAGGAGTCGCTGCCCGAACTGGCCGCCCTCTGCGACGAGTTCCCGCTGGACGAACCGCTCCAGGCGCTGCGTATCCGCGCGTTGCGCGACGCGTCACGTACGGCGGAGGCACTGGCCGCCTACGAGCACGTCAGACACGCGCTCGCCGACCGGCTCGGCGCCGACCCGGGCCCCGAACTGACCGCGCTGCACCAGGAACTGCTCCACGAAGGGCACGAGCCGCCCCCGGCGCCCGCCCCGCTCCAGGGCGCCCGGCCGGCGCCCGCCGGGGCCCCCGCGAGGGCGCGCGGCAACCTCCGGGCCAGGCTCACCAGCTTCGTCGGCCGCGAGAGCGACATCGGCACCCTCCACGACGACCTCGGCCGCGCCAGGCTCGTCACCCTGCTCGGCCCCGGCGGCGCCGGCAAGACCCGGCTGTCGCAGGAGGCGGCGGAAGCGATGGCCGAGCAGTGGCCGGACGGTGTGTGGCTCGCCGAACTCGCCCCCGTTGACGACCCCAAGGGCGTCCCCGAGGCCGTACTGACCGCGCTCGGCGCCCGCGAGACCGTGCTGCGCGGCGCCGGCGCCGAAGAACTGCGCGCCGTCGACCGGCATTCCGGCGATCCGCTCGCCCGGCTGGCCGAGCACTGCGCGCGCCGCCGGATGCTGCTGATCCTCGACAACTGCGAGCACGTGATCGAGGCGGCGGCCACCCTCGCCGAGGAACTTCTCGCGCACTGCCCCGAGTTGACGGTCCTCGCCACCAGCAGGGAGCCGCTGGGCGTGCCCGGCGAGGCCCTGCGGCCCGTGGAGCCGTTGCCGCGTGACCCGGCGCACCGGCTGTTCGCCGAGCGTGCGCGCGCGGTGCGGCCCGGATTCGATCCGGCGGACGACCCCGCCGCCGTCGCCGAGATCTGCCGCCGTCTCGACGGGCTGCCGCTGGCGATCGAACTGGCCGCCGCCCGGCTGCGGTTGCTCACGCCGCGCCAGATCGCGGACCGGCTCGACGACCGGTTCCGGCTGCTGACCAGCGGCAGCAGGACCGTTCTGCCGCGCCAGCAGACCCTGCGGGCCGTCGTCGACTGGTCCTGGGAGCTGCTGGACCTGCCCGAACGCGCCGTCCTGCGCCGGCTGTCGGTCTTCTCCGGCGGCTGCGACCTGACGGCCGCCGAGTCCGTGTGCGCGGGGCCCGGCGTCCCGGCCCGCGAGGTCGCCGCGCTGCTCGGCTCGCTCATCGACAAGTCCCTTGTCGTCGCCGCCCCCTCGGAGGACGGCGGCATGCGCTACCGGCTGCTGGAGACCGTCACCGAGTACACCGCCGAGCGCCTGGACGAGGCCGACGACCGGCAGGCCACCGAACGGCGCCATCTGACCTACTACCGCGAACTGGCCAGGACCAGCGACCCCGAACTGCGCGGCAGCGGACAGCGCGCGGCGCTCGCCCGGCTGGAGCTGGAGAACGAGAACGTGCGCACCGCGCTGCGCAGGGCCGTCGCCGCCGAGGACGAGCAGGAGGTGCTGTGCCTCGTCCTGTCACTCGCCTGGTACTGGCAGATGCGCGACCTGCGCTTCGACGCCATGCAGTGGGCGAGCGCGGGGGCGGCGCTCGGGCCCGATCCGTTCGCCCCGCCCTACCGACCCGCCGAACCGCTCCAGGAGCGGTGCACGGACGCGCCGCCGCCCATGAGCCCCGAGGTGCTGCTGGAGGCGCGCCGTGAGGTCCGGCTGATCGAGCTGGTCAGCATGGATCACTCGGACAGCGAATGGAGCATGACCGAACGCGTCGAATGGTTCGGGGCCGTGAGCGAGGTCTACCGCGCGGGACTGCCGCAGACCTGCCGGTTCCCCGGCACGATGTGGTTCTTCTCGATGCTGTTCGCCGGCGAGGGGGAACGGCTCTTGGCGGCTCTCAACACGACGGTCAGCGCCTGCGAGGACTTCGGCTTCGACTGGGAGCTGGCGGCGGCTCTCCAGACGCGCGCCAACCTCCTCGCCAACAGGGGCATTTCGGCCGAGGACGCGGCCAGGGACGCCGACCGGGCCCGGGAGATCTACGAGCGGCTCGGTGACGACTGGGGCGCCGCCGAGGCGCTGTCGGCGCACGGCGAGGCCCGGGAGAGGGCAGGCGACTTCGACGGCGCCGTCGAGGACTTCACCGCCGCCATCCGCTACGCCGAAGGTCTCGGTGCCCGGGGCCATGTGACCCTGCTGCGCTGCCGGCTCGGGGGCAATCTCCTGGAGTCGGACCACCCGGAGGAGGGCGAGCGGATCCTGCGCGAGGCGCTGGCCGAGGGCGAGGAGGCGGCGGACGAACGGCCCGACCGGGAACCGGTGCCGATCGCCCGGCTGTTCCTGGCGATGTGGCTCGGCCGCAGCGGGCGCAGGGACGAGGCCAGGGAGCAACTGGAGCTGCTGCAGGCCGCACTCGCCCAGGACTCACTGGCTGTCTTCGAGGGGTTCGCGAAGGGCGCCTTCGCCTGGCTGGACTGTGCGGACGGCGACTTCGCGCGGGCGCGGGTGCTGGCGCGGGAGGCCGCGATACAGGCGAACGCACCGCTGTCCCGGATGATTGCCCCCGAGATGGTCGCCGTGCATCTGCTGACGGCCGCCTGGGCGCTCGGGGGTCTCGGCGGGGAGCGGGCGGAGGACGCGGCCCGGCTGATCGGCGCGTACGAGGCGCTGCTGCCCACCGGCCACTTCCGCGTCGCCACCGAGAGGATGGTCATGCGGGGGGCGCGCGAGGCCGTGCTGGCTTCGCTCGGTGGCGACACGGCCCGCTTCGACGCGGCACGCGCCGAGGGCGGCGGCCTCACGATGGAGGAGGCCGTCGCCCTCGTCTGATCCCGGGAGCACCGGGTCATCGGCTCAGGAGACCCCTACGAATCCGGAGCCACCTCGCGGCTCCCGGGACGCCTCGGGCGCCCTCGGACGTGTCCCGGCCGCGCGGGTCAGGACTTCTTGCGGAACCTGGCCACCGCGAGCGGCGCCGTCACCAGCGTGATCCCGGCGGCCCAGGCCAGCGTGATCCAGACGGAGTGGGCCACCGGGCCGCCGTTGAGCAGATTGCGCGCCGCGTCGGCGAGATTCGACAGCGGGTTGTAGTCGGTGAAGTTCTGCAGCCAGCCGGGCATCGTCGACGGCGGGGCGAAGATCGACGAGCCGAACTGCAGCGGCATCAGGACCAGCATGGCCACCCCCTGGACGGCCTGCGCCGTCTTCATGGTGAGACCCAGCAGGATGAAGACCCACATCAGGGACGCGCCGAAGACCAGCGAAAGGCCGACGGCGGCGAGCAGTTCCAGGACGGACGTCCCGACGCTCATGCCGAGCAGGAAGCCCATGCCGAGCAGGATCGCCGTGGCGACCAGCATCCGGCCGATCTCGACCACGATCTTCGCGATCAGCACCGACGACCGGGCGATCGGCATCGTACGGAACCGGTCCATGACGCCCTTGCGGAAGTCGTCGTTGACCCCCGTGCCGACCGCCATCGCGATGTTCATGCCCATCATCGCCATCAGCCCTGGCACCACGTAGTTCACATAGGCCTCACGGCCGCCGCCGATGCTCGCGCCGACGGAGCCGCCGAAGACGTACACGAACAGCAGCGTGAAGATGATCGGCATCAGCAGGACGTCGAACATCGACTCCGGGTCCTGCTTGATCTGCAGCACGTTGCGCCGGGCCAGCGCGCCGATGTGGCGCACATTGGCGCGCAGCCCGATCCGCCCCTCGTCGACGGGCCTGCGGGCCGGAGCGGTTGTCTGCTCGGGTGCGGACGTGGGAAGCGTGGTGGTGCTCATACGGCGACCTCCTCGGGCGCGGAGCCGGCGTCGGCTGCGGTGTCGGACTCCGAGGTCAGCTTCTCGCCGGTGATGGCCAGGAACACCTCGTCCAGGCTGGGCAGATGGGTGCCGATATGGGCGACGGAGAAGCCGCGCTCGGCCAGCAGTCCGATGACCGCCGTCAGTTGGCTGTCGCTGAGGATCGGGACGTACAGCAGACCCTCGTCGGGCACCACGGACGTACCCGACACGCCGTCGAGCCCCGTCTCGGCCAGCGCCCGTGCCATCGCGGGCAGTTGGGCCGGATCCGTGGGCCTGATCTGCAGGGTGCGGCCGCCGACCTTCGCCTTCAGCTCGTCCACCGCGCCACTGGCGACGATCTTGCCCTTGTCGATGACCGTCAGCTCGCTCGCCAGCTGCTCGGCCTCTTCCATGTACTGCGTGGTCAGCAGGACCGTCGCGCCTTCGGCGACCATCCGCTGCACCTCGTCCCAGACCTCGTTGCGGGTCCTGGGGTCGAGGCCCGTCGTCGGCTCGTCCAGATAGAGCACGGCGGGCTGCCCGATCATCGAGGCGGCCAGGTCGAGCCTGCGCCGCATACCGCCGGAGTACTGCATCACGGGCCGCTTGGCGGAGTCCGTGAGCGAGAAGCGCTCCAGCAGTTCGTCGGCACGGCGGCGCGCGTCCTTGCGGGACAGGTCGAGCAGCCTGCCGATCATGTAGAGGTTCTCCCGGCCGGACAGCTTCTCGTCCACCGAGGCGTACTGGCCGGTGAGGCCTATCGTTCGGCGCAGCTGCCTGGGCTGGCGCAGCACGTCGTAGCCGGCTACCACCGCTGTGCCCGCGTCGGGCTGGACCAGGGTGGAGAGGATCCGTACGAGAGTTGTCTTGCCGGCGCCGTTGGGCCCGAGGACACCGAGGACGGTGCCTTCGCGCACGTCCAGGTCGATGCCGTCGAGCGCCTTGGTCGCGCCGTAGTGCTTGACCAGCCCCCGCACCTCGACGGCGATGCCCGTGCGGCTGCCGCTGGGGTTCTTGTCGATTCGCGTCATGGGTACATAGCACCAGACGCCACCGACAATCCACCGACAGGCCGCCGACATCGCCGACAGGGCGCCGACCCCGGGCGACGGCGTGCGACAGCCCGCCGACGGGGGATGATCGGCGGGCTGTCGGATGTGCGAGGAGTGGTCAGGGGAAGGTGCTTCGGCGGACAGCCGCTCAGTGGAAGGTGTGCTCCTCCTGCGGGAACGTTCCGCCCACGACGTCCTCGGCGAACGCCCGCGCGGCGTCGCCCATCGTCTGCCGCAGGTTCGCGTACTGCTTGGTGAAGCGCGGGACCTTGCCGCCGGTGAGACCGACCATGTCGGTGTACACGAGCACCTGCGCGTCGGTCTCGGGACCCGCGCCGATCCCGACCGTCGGAATGTGCAGGATCCGGGTCACCTCGGCGGCCAGCTCGGCCGGTACGAGCTCCAGGACGACGGCGAAGGCGCCCGCGTCCTGCACGGCCTTGGCGTCGCGGAGCATCTGCTGCGCGGCCTCCTCGCCGCGCCCCTGCACCCGGTAGCCCATCGAGTTGACCGACTGCGGGGTGAGCCCGATGTGGCCCATCACCGGGATGCCGGACTGCACCAGCAGCTCTATCTGGCTGTGCGAGCGCTCGCCGCCCTCCAGCTTGACCGCGCCCACACCGGCGTCCTTCACCAGCCGGGTGGCGCTGCGCAGGGCCTGTACCGGCCCTTCCTGGTACGTGCCGAACGGCAGGTCACCGACGATCAGGGCGCGCTTGGTGCCGCGCACGACGGCGGCGGCCAGCATCGTCATCTCGTCGAGGGTGACCGGCACGGTGGTCTCGTAGCCCAGATGACAGTTGCCCATCGAGTCGCCGACGAGCATCACGGGGATGCCCGCCTCGTCGAAGACGGACGCCGTCATCGCGTCGTACGCGGTGAGCATGGGCCACTTCTCGCCGCGGTCCTTCGCTGCGGTGATGTCATGGACGGTGATGCGACGGGAGCTCTTGCCGCCGTACAGCGCCTTGCTGCTGTCGGAGGGGCTGCCCGCGGGCGGGTTCTGCGCAGAGTGGAGCGACATGGCCGACGGCCCTTTCGTCATCTCGAGGCGCCCTGACGGCGTCCCCGGACCACACCCATGGTGGCACTCCACGGAGCTGACGGGAAGTGGGGGTGGGGCAGACGGGTCTCCGCGGCTCTCCCGGTGCGGGTTCGGGACCCGTCCCCGCGGGCAAAGAATTTCCAATACGAGACGGTCTCGTATCGAAATTGCTCTACGCTGTTCGCCATGTCCATACCGTCCGGCGGCCCCGCCGCCGCGCCACGCATACCCGAAACTGTCCACCGCAGGCGCTGGGCCATCCTGGCCGTCCTGATGTTCAGCCTGCTCATCGTCGTGCTGGACAACTCGATCCTGAACGTGGCCGTCAAGACCATCGCGGCGCCGAAGCCCATCGGCATCGGCGCCACCCAGAGCCAGCTCGAATGGGCCATCAACGCCTACACGCTCGTCTTCGCCGGACTGCTGTTCACCGCCGGACTGCTCGGCGACCGCATCGGCCGCAAGAAGGTGCTGCTCTTCGGCATCGTCGTCTTCGGCGTCGGCTCCGCGCTCGCCTCGATGTCCGGCTCGCCCGCCCAACTCATCGCCTTCCGCGCCCTGATGGGCTTCGGCGCCGCCTTTGTGATGCCGGCCACACTGGCCGTGCTGATGAACGTCTTCGAGCGCGACGAGCAGCCCAAGGCCATCGGTATCTGGGCGGGCGGTGTCGGCCTCGGCATCGCGATCGGCCCCATCACCGGCGGACTGCTGCTTGAGCACTTCTGGTGGGGTTCCATCTTCCTGGTGAACGTGCCGGTCGCCGCCGTCGCGCTGATCGCCATGGTCCTGCTGGTGCCGGACTCCAGGGACCCCAGGCCGGGGAAGCTCGACCCGCTGGGCGTGCTGCTGTCCATCGTCGGACTCGTCCTGCTGGTGTACGGGATCATCCGCGGCGGCGAGCTGGCCGACTTCACCGCGGTCTCCTCGCTCGGCCCGCTGCTGGGCGGGGTGGCCGTGCTGGCCGGCTTCGTCTGGCACGAGAAGCGCAGCAGCCACCCGGCCATCGACGTCGGGTACTTCAAGAAGCCGGCCTTCGCCGCCGCTGTCGCCGCCATCGCGCTGGTGTTCTTCGCGCTGATGGGCGTGACCTTCTTCTCCGCCTTCTACCTGCAGAGCGTGCGCGGCTACAGCGCGCTCCAGTCCGGGCTGCTGATCCTGCCGCTCGCCGCCGCCCAGATGGTCTTCGCGCCACGGGCCCGGCTGGTCGTCGACCGGTTCGGCGCGCGCGCCGTCTGCACGGCGGGCATGGTGCTCGTCGCGGCGGGACTGGCGATGTTCGCCTTCTTCGACGCCACCACGCCCGTCTGGGTGCTGTGCGTGGTCTTCTTCGTCCAGGGCACCGGAATGGCGCACATCATGCCGCCGGTGACCGTCTCGATCATGCAGGCGCTGCCCCGTGAGAAGGCCGGCTCGGGCTCGGCGGTCAACAACACCTTCCGGCAGGTCGGCGGCGCGCTCGGGATCGCCGTACTCGGCTCCGTGCTGTCGGCGACGTACCGCAGCGGCATCGAGGGACACCTCGGCGCCGTACCGGCCGGGGCGAGGGACGCGGCGGGGGAGTCGATCGAGGCGACCATCGGCATCGCGGAGAAGCTCGGACCCGCGGGCCGGCCGCTGATCACCTCGGCGCACGACGCGTTCCTGCACGCCATGCACGTCACGGCCGTCGGCTCGGCCGCCGTGGCGCTGATCGGCGCCGTCGTGGTCGTCCTGTTCCTGCCCGGCCGGCCGGCGGCCGACGGGTCCGGCGAGGCGCCGAACGCCGGTGAGAAGCGGGAACCGGCCACGGAGCCGGCCGCACGGCGCTGACGCCGGGCGCCTCCGGCCCCCGTCGTGCGGGAGAATCGACAAGGCGGGGGCAGGGAGTGTCCGCGAAGTATCGTCGTCCGCCCTTTGGGCGGGGCTCGCGGGGGCTGGTGCGTGCGATCGTAAGGCGCCGGTGTGCCCTTGTAGCGGAGCTACTCGGGCAGGTCGGCAACGCAGCGAGCGTGCGTGCCAGGCATCGCGAGCCAGACGAGACTTCGCGGACACGACCTAGGGACGGCGAGAGGCGGAGTACGTGCAGGCGCGCGATCAGGATCACGCACCGGAGCAGCGGCGCGGCAGGCCACGCAGTGAAGCGGTCGAGCGGTCGATCCTGGACGCCGTCGTGACCCTGCTGGAGGACGGTGTCCCGCTCGGCGCCCTCTCCATCGAGCGCATCGCCCGTACGGCCGGCGTCGGCAAGGCCACCATCTACCGGCGCTGGCGCGGCAAGGAAGAGCTGTTCGTCGACGTCCTGCGCGAGGTCGAGCCGCCCGAGCCGGCCCTGCCCGGCACCTCGGCCCTGGACGACCTGGTGGTCATCCTGGAGGCGATGCGGGTACGCGGCCTCGCCCAGCGCTCGTCCGCGATGCTGCACAACGTCTTCGTCGAGATGAAGAGCCACCCCAAGCTGTGGGACGAGTACCACGACACGGTCATCGCGCCGCGCCGCCAGGCCACCTTCGAGGTGATCCTGCGCGCGGTCGCGGCCGGTGAGCTGCGCGACGACATCGATCCGCAGCTCATGAACGACCTGCTGACGGGCCCCATGCTGATGCGCTCCGTGCACCGCCCGTACGGCGACCTCCCCGACGGCCTGGCCGAGCAGATCGTCCGTACGGTGCTGGAGGGGCTGCGCCCCACGGGCGACGACGACTGACGCGCGGCGCCCCGCCCGGTCGGCCGGACCGCGTCGTGCCGGGACCATGCGCGGCACATGCGCGTTCTGTCACAGCCGCCGCCCATTCGTCCACGACCGGAACCCCGTGGCCCGTCCGTTACGTCCTCGTGTCCGTACAGCCGTCGCGGGACGGCAACGAAACCGCCTCTCGAATCCCCTAGGGTCATGGGCGGGCGTGCACCACGGCAAGGCAGCGAGGGCGGCGGACATGACGCAGGAGTACACGGCGGAGTCGGTGACGGCCGGCTCGCACCACGAGCGCACCGGGGTCCGGCGAGTGCTGACGCTGTTCGACCGCTGGCGGGGCGACAGGAACATCTGGCGGCGCGGCATCGTGCTCGCCGTCATCGCCGTGCTGGCCGCGCTGCTGATGATCCTGCACTCGAAGATCCCCAACAAGATCGGCAACCTGGGCAGCCTCACCGAGACGTTCCTGCCCTGGCTCGGCCTGCTCGTGCCGGTGATCCTGGTGCTCGCCCTGGTGCGCCGCTCGGTGACCGCGCTGATCGCCCTGCTGCTCCCGGCCGTCGTCTGGATCAACCTCTTCGGCGGGCTGTTGCTGGAGAAGTCGGGCGGCGGCGGTGACCTGACCGTCGCCACGCACAACGTCAACGCGGAGAACCCCGACCCGGCCGGCACCGCGCGCGACCTGGTCAAGTCGGGCGCCGACGTCGTCGCGCTGGAGGAGCTGACCGCGGACGACGTCCCGACGTACGCCGAGGGGCTGGCGGCGACGTACAAGTACCACTCCGTGCAGGGCACGGTCGGGCTGTGGAGCAAGTACCCGATGACCGGCACCGAGCCCGTCGACACGAAGATGGGCTGGACCCGGGCCCTGCGCTCGACCGTGACCACGCCCGAGGGCAAGGTGGCCGTCTACGTGGCGCACCTGCCGTCCGTACGAGTCAAGCTGCACGCCGGATTCACCGCCAACCAGCGCGACAACAGCGCCGACGCGCTCGGCGAGGCCATCGCGGACGAACCGCTGGACCGGGTCATCCTGCTCGGCGACCTCAACGGCACGATGAACGACCGCTCGCTGAACTCGGTCACCTCGCAGATGCGCTCCACCCAGGGCGCGGCGGGGGACGGTTACGGGTTCAGCTGGCCCGCCGCCTTCCCGATGGCGCGCATCGACCAGATCATGGTGCGCGGCATCGAGCCGACGTCGTCCTGGACGCTCCCGAGGACGGGCAGCGACCATCTGCCGATCGCGGCGCGCGTCGAACTCTGACCGGGCCGCCTGACGGCGACCGGGCCGCCTGACGGCGACCGGGCCGCCTGACGGCGACCGGGCCGCCTGACGGCGACCGGGCCGCCTGACGGCGACCGGGCCGCCTGACGGCGACCGGGCCGCCTGACGGCGACCGGGCCGCCTGACGGCGACCGGGCCGCCTGACGGCGACCGGGCCGCCTGACGGCGACCGGGCCGCCTGACGGCGACCGGGCCGCCTGACGGCGACCGGGCCGCCTGACGGCGACCGGGCCGCCTGACGGCGACCGGGCCGCCTGACGGCGACCGGGCCGCCTGACGGCGACCGGGCCGCCTGACGGCGACCGGGCCGCCTGACGGCGACCGGGCCGCCTGACGGCGACCGGGCCGCCTGACGGCGACCGGGCCGCCTGACGGCGATCGGCCCGGCTGACGGCGATCGGCCCGGCTGACGGCCGCCGGGTTCAGCCGCCGGTCTTCTCCCGCCACCGGTTGGTGATCGGCAGCCTGCGGTCCTTGCCGAAGCCCTTCGCCGAGATCTTTGTGCCCGGCGGGTACTGCCGCCGCTTGTACTCCGCGACATCCACCATCCGCAGTGTCTTCGTGACCATGGCCTCGTCGAAACCGGCGGCGACGATCGCGTCCTTGCCCTGGTCGCGGTCGACGTACAGCTCCAGGATCCGGTCCAGTACGTCGTAGTCCGGCAGCGAGTCCGTGTCGACCTGTCCCGGGCGCAGTTCGGCGCTCGGCGGCTTGGAGATGGAGTTCTCCGGGATCGGCGGCGTCTGGCCGCGCTCCTCGGCCGCGCGGTTACGCCACCGGGCGAGCCGGAACACCGCCGTCTTGTAGACGTCCTTGATCGGGCCGTACGCGCCGACCGCGTCCCCGTACAGCGTCGAATAGCCCACCGCCAGCTCGGACTTGTTGCCAGGGGCGAGCACGATCTGGCCCTCCTGGTTGGACAGCGCCATCAGCAGCGTGCCGCGCAGCCGCGCCTGGAGGTTCTCCTCGGCGAGCCCGGTCAGACCGAGCGAGCCCATGTACGCGTCGAACATCGGCTCGATCGGGAAGGTCCGGAAGTTGAGCCCGGTCCGGCCGGCGAGATCGGCCGCGTCGTCCTTCGAGTGCTCCGACGAGTACTTGGACGGCATCGAGATCCCGTACACGTTCGGCGCGCCGAGCGCGTCGCAGGCGATGGCCGCGACCAGCGCGGAGTCGATCCCGCCCGACAGGCCGATGAGCACGGAACTGAAGCCGTTCTTCGCCGCGTACGCGCGCAGCCCCACGACCAGGGCGGAGTAGATCTCCTCGTCGTCGTCCAGCCGGTCGGCGTAACCGCCCGCCAGCTCCGGCTCGTAGGCCGGGAGCGGCTTCTCCGACAGGACGACACGGTCGATGCGCAGCCCGTCGTCCACGACGCCGGTCGGCGGTTCGGCCGCAGCGGCCGGCAGGTCGAGATCCAGGATGACGCTGCCCTCGGCGAACTGCGGTGCGCGCGCCACGACTTCGCCGTGCTCGTCCACGACGATCGAGTCACCGTCGAAGACCAGCTCGTCCTGGCCGCCGATCATCGCGAGATACGCGGTGGTGCAGCCGGCCTCCCTGGCGCGCCTGCGCACCAGCTCCAGCCGGGTGTCGTCCTTCTCGCGCTCGTACGGTGACGCGTTGATCGACACCAGCAGCCCGGCCCCCGCCGACCTGGCGGCCGGCACCCGGCCGCCGTCCTGCCACAGGTCCTCGCAGATCGCCAGCGCGATGTCGATGCCGTGGACCCGTACGACGGGCATCGTGTCGCCGGGGACGAAGTAGCGGAACTCGTCGAACACGCCGTAGTTCGGCAGGTGGTGCTTGGCGAACGTCAGCACGACGGAACCGCCGTGCAGCACGGCCGCCGCGTTCTGCGGGGACCCCGCGGGCTGTCCGTAGCGCGCCTGGGCGTGCTCGGAGCGGTCCAGATAGCCGACGATCACCGGCAGCTCGCCGAAGCCCTCGTCGGCGAGGCGCACGGCGAGCGCGCGCAGCGCCGTACGGGACGCCTCGACGAAGGACGACCGCAGGGCCAGATCCTCGACGGGGTAGCCGGTCAGCACCATCTCGGGGAACGCGACGACATGCGCGCCCTGCTCGGCGGCGTGCCGGGTCCAGTGGACGATCGCCTCGGAGTTCGCGGCGAGGTCGCCGACGGTCGAGTCGATCTGATTCAGAGCGAGACGTAGTTGAGGCACGCGGCCCAGTGTAATCGTCTCTCTGACGCGATGCCGGGCGCGGCCGGGATAGGTACCCCTGCCGCGCCCGGCGACCGCTTGCTGTCCGCCTACGGGCGGGGCTTCGCGCCCCGCTCCTTGAGCATGTCCGCCATCAGCTTGATCTCGGACTGCTGCGACAGGGCCATCCCCTGCGCCAGTTCCCGCTCCGTGCCCGGCGCGCACAGCTTCGCGCACGCCTCGGCCATGGTGATCCCGCCCTTGTGATGGTCGGTCATCAGCTGGAGGTACAGCACCTCGGCCTGCTTGCCGCGCGCTGTGCGCAGCTGGTCCAGCTCGGTGTTGGTGGCCATGCCCGGCATCAGCGAACCGTCGTGGGCCTGGTGCATCGCGTGCCCGGGACCCATCTGCATGTCCATCGGCATCCAGGACATCGGCGCCTGGTCGGCCGCCGTCTTCGGCAGCCCCCACAGGTCGAGCCAGCCCATCAGCATCCCGCGCTGGTTGGCCTGCGTGTTGGCGATGTCGTACGCCAGCCGGCGCACGTCCTCGTCGTCCGTGTCGTCCCGCACGATGAAGGACATCTCGACGGCCTGCTGGTGGTGGACGGCCATGTCACGGGCGAAGCCGGCGTCCGCCGACTGCGTCGTCGGGGTGGCGGGGCCGCTCGGCCCGTCGTCGTTCCCCGCGGCGATCACACTCGCCGTACCGGCGAACAGCAGCGCCAGGACGACAGCGGTGATCGCCGCCCAGTTGGTGCGGGTCACTTGGGGCCGTCCAGCCCGCCCGTGCAGGCAGCGCCCGGCTCCGGCGTCTGCGCGCCCTGCACGTACTTCGTGAAGAAGGCGTTGACCCGCGGGTCGCTCGCGCTGTCCACGGTGACCTGCTTGCCCCAGGCGCTCAGCATGATCGCGCCGGCCTGGCCCTGGTACGGGCTCATCAGCGAGTACGGGGTCTTCGAGACCTTGTCGTCGAGCGCCTTCACGTCGTCGGCCGACGCCTTGTCCGTGTACGTGACCCACACGGCGCCGTGCTCCAGCGCGTGGACGGCGTTGACGTCGGGGATGGGCTTCTTGTAGACGTCGCCGTCGCAGTTGATCCACACCGGGTTGTGGTCGCCGCCCACCGGCGGCTTCATCGGGTAGCTGACGGCCTTCTCGACGTGGTTGCGGGTCAGCTTCTTGGCGTCCCAGGACTTCTCGCCCTTGATGGGGGCCTTGGCCGCCGCCTGCTGCTCGTCCTTCTCGTCGGACTTCTTGTTGAGTACGAAGGCACCGAACCCGACGAGCGCCAGCACCACCACGGCGCTGATGGAGATCGTGAGGATGCGGTTGCGCCGCTCGCGCGCGTGCTCGGCGCGGCGCATCTCCTCTATTCGGGCCTTGCGCTCGGCGGACTGGGACTTGGAAGCCATGATGTCGTGTCCTTATGGGGGTGGCTGTGGGGACGGAGGAGGAATCCCGGGCGGGACTCCGTGGCCTGGGGAAACCGGCTCCGTCAGGTGCGCAGCACTTGAAGGACATGGAGGTCGGGCGCCCGGGCCCGCGCCCCGCCGGACCGGAGCGACCGGCCGTCGGGGTGGGGCAGTTCGAGACGTACGGGCTGTACGTCGGCGCCGAGCGGCGCGGCCGGCGGCGGCACGGTGAGTACGGCCGGGCTCAGATGCGGGAACAGGCTGCAGCCTGTGGGGTCGTACGGGCAGACGAAGGCGGCCTCGGCGGGATGTTCGGCCCCGGCGCCGGTGACCAGGGTCATGCCGGACGCGCCGGTCGCGTTCGTCGCCTCTGTCGTACGGGGGTGGTCGGCGCCGGTACAGATGAGGAGTGCGGCGAACAGCGTCGCCACGGCACCCAGCAGCGCCGTGGGACGCGTGACCCGTATTCGCTGCCGGTGCCGCGGTCCCCCCATGGGCGCAGATCGTAGTGCGTACGACCCTCGGTAGGGCACAGTGCGGTACGGGAGTGGGGTCCGACGCGGTACAAAGAGCCATGACCGAGCCCGCAGAGCCGCCCTCACCGGACGAATCGGACGGTACGGGGGAGGCCGTGCCGAACGCGTCCGACGCCCCGGAAGCCGAACCGGGCGTCGACGACGTGACCGCCGCGGTCCTGGCGGCCTCCCGGCTGCTGATCGCCGTGTCCGCCCGTTCCCTCGCCGCCGTCACCGAGGGCGTCACCCTGCCGCAGTTCCGGCTGCTGATGGTGCTCGCGGCGCACGGCGACGCCAAGCTGGTGCAGCTGGCCGAGCGGCTCGGGGTGAATCCGTCCACGGCGATGCGGATGCTGGACCGGCTGATCGCCGCGGGCCTCGCCGACCGGCAGAGCAACCCCGACAACCGGCGCGAGACGATGCTGCGGCTGACCCCCGAGGGGCGCCGGCTGGTCGCCGAGGTGAAGGCCGCGCGCCACCGCGAGGTCGCGGCGATCGTCCAGCGGCTCAGCCCCGGCCAGCGGTCGGCACTGGTCACCGCGCTCGCCGCGTTCACCGAGGCGGGCGGGGAGCCGGCGATTCCCGGTGACACGGCGGAGGCCTATCCCCCCGGCTGGTCGGACACCCACCCACGACACGCCTCCTGACCCCTTTCTTTTCCTCCTCTTACCTCCCGTTTTGCTCCCCCTTGCGGCGCCGATTGCGGTCCACTGTTAGCCGCACGCCGTCTGGGCAGGCACTATGGGCAGCGGGGACGTACTTCCACCCCGTCGCGAGGCCCCGTACAGAACCTCGCAACGTGCTGGAAATCGTGCGGTGGGATGCTCGTGTGCCGATGCGTGCCCCCAGGAGCCCCCCACGTGCCCTCGGCATCGGAGCGGATGGCCTGACCAGCAAAGATGGGTAGGACAGCAAACATGGATAAGCAGCAGGAATTCGTGCTCCGGACGCTGGAGGAGCGCGACATCCGCTTCGTGCGTCTGTGGTTCACCGATGTTCTCGGTTTCCTGAAGTCGGTCGCCGTCGCGCCCGCCGAGCTGGAGCAGGCCTTCGACGAGGGCATGGGCTTCGACGGCTCGGCGATCGAGGGCTTCGCCCGCGTCTACGAGTCCGACATGATCGCCAAGCCGGACCCGGCGACCTTCCAGATCCTGCCCTGGCGCGCCGAGGCGCCCGGCACGGCCCGGATGTTCTGCGACATTCTGATGCCCGACGGCTCGCCGTCCTTCGCCGATCCGCGCTACGTGCTGAAGCGGATGCTGGCCAAGACCTCCGACCTGGGTTTCACCTTCTACACCCACCCCGAGATCGAGTTCTTCCTGCTGAAGGACAAGCCGGTCGACGGCACCCGCCCGACCCCCGCCGACAGCTCGGGCTACTTCGACCACACCCCGCAGAACGTGGGCATGGACTTCCGCCGCCAGGCGATCACGATGCTCGAATCCATGGGCATCTCCGTGGAGTTCAGCCACCACGAGGGCGCCCCGGGCCAGCAGGAGATCGACCTCCGCTACGCGGACGCGCTGTCCACCGCCGACAACGTCATGACGTTCCGGCTGGTCATGAAGCAGGTCGCGCTGGAGCAGGGCGTCCAGGCCACGTTCATGCCGAAGCCGTTCTCGGAGTACCCGGGCTCGGGCATGCACACCCACCTCTCCCTCTTCGAGGGCGACCGCAACGCGTTCTACGAGTCGGGCGCCGAGTACCAGCTGTCGAAGGTGGGCCGCTCCTTCATCGCCGGCCTGCTGAAGCACGCCGCCGAGATTTCCGCCGTCACCAACCAGTGGGTCAACTCGTACAAGCGCATCTGGGGCGGCTCCAGCCGCACGGCCGGCTCGGGCGGCGAGGCCCCCTCGTACATCTGCTGGGGCCACAACAACCGCTCGGCCCTGATCCGCGTCCCGATGTACAAGCCGGGCAAGACGGGCTCGGCGCGCGTGGAGGTCCGCTCCATCGACTCGGGCGCCAACCCCTACCTCACCTACGCGGTCCTGGTCGCCGCGGGCCTGAAGGGCATCGAGGAGGGCTACGAACTCCCGGCAGGCGCCGACGACGACGTCTGGGCCCTCTCCGACGCCGAACGCCGCGCGATGGGCATCGAACCTCTCCCGCAGAACCTCGGCGAGGCCATCGCCCTGATGGAACGCAGCGAACTGGTGGCGGAAACGCTGGGCGAGCACGTCTTCGACTTCTTTCTCCGCAACAAGAAGCAGGAGTGGGAGGAGTACCGGAGCGAGGTAACGGCCTTCGAACTCCGCAAGAGCCTCCCGGTGCTGTAGCCGCAGACCGAACGCGACGCCGGGCCGACGGGTGCGAACCGTCGGCCCGTTGTCGTGTCTGCCCTCAGGGGCGAGGGGATCAGCCCAGGACCCTGGCGGTGAAGGCTGCCAGCTGTGCGCGCATTTGGTCGCGCGGTACCCGCTCCTTCTCCGCCAGGTGTTCGACCAGGTCGGCGCGGGTCGCGGCGAGTAGGGCGTGGGCCGTGAATTCGGGGTCGGGGAGGCCCGGGATTTGCTCCAGCACGGCTCGGAGCAGGTGGTGCCAGCGCTCGTAATGCTCAGCCTGGTAAGGGCTGTTGCTCCCGCTCTCCTCCAAGGCCAGGGCCAGGCGGCGGTTGTCGAGTTTGAAGCAGAGGACGGCGTCGAGCAGGGCCGGCAGGCGGTCGCGGGGTGGGGTGGCGGGGCCCAGGGGTGGGGGGCCGGTCTCGATCGCCTCTCCGAGTGGTTCGAGTCGCGTCTCGTACAGCGCGCGGAGCAGGCCCGGGCGGTCGCCGAACGCGCGGAAGAGCGTGCCCTTGCCGACGCCGGCCGCCGCCGCGATGTCGGCCATGGTGATCTCTTCGGGGCTCTCGCCGCGGGCGAAGAGCGCGTCGGCTGCCGCCAGGACGGCCTCCCGGTTACGGGCGGCGTCCTTGCGGGGCTTGCGCTCGGTCATGGTGCTCCTTCGTTTGCGAAACGGACCCAGGGTCCGTATCTTTGAATCAATCCGGACCCGAGGTCCGGATTGTATGAGACGGAGGATACTCATGTCCGCACCGACTTCCCCGGCGGATCTCTACCGCCACAGTCTGCGACTGCTGCTGGACAAGGACATGTCCGGCTGGGTCGGCCTCTGGGCCGAGGACGGCGTCATGGAATTCCCCTTCGCCCCCGAAGGCTGGCCCGCGCGTCTGGACGGCAAGGAAGCCGTCGCCGACTACATGCGGCACTACCCGGACCACATCGATCTGCACGACTTCCCCGCCCTGCGGATCCACGAGACCGCAGAGCCGGAGGTCATCGTGGTCGAGATGCGCGGCGTCGGGCGCCGGGTGGAGACCGACAGCGCCTTCGACATGACGTACATCGCCGTCGTGACCGTCCGGGACGGCCGCTTCACCTCGTACCGCGACTACTGGAACCCCCTCGCCGTCCTCGAACCCGGGACCGACTTCACGAGGAGCGGTCGATGACCGGCGCCGCCACTCTGGTCATCGGCGCGACCGGCACCACAGGGAGCCGTACCGCGGCGCAGCTCGCAGCCGCGGGTCACCGGGTCAAAGCCGCCAGCCGTCGGGCCGCCCCCGTCGCCGGCGCGGAGCCGGTGGCCTTCGACTGGTACGAGCCCGGCACGCATGCCGCCGCCCTCGAAGGGGTCGACCGCGTCTACCTCATTCCGCCGCTGGGCGACTCCGACCCCGCGACCGTCATGCTGCCGTTCCTCCGCCAGGCCCGTACCGCCGGCGTGCGCCGCGCCGTGCTTCTCAGTTCCTCGGCCATCCCCGAGGGCGGACCGGCGGTGGGCGCGGTGCACCAGGCGCTGCCCGGTCTGTTCGACGAGTGGGCGGTGCTGCGGCCCTCCTGGTTCATGCAGAACTTCACCGGCGCGCACGCACACGCCGAGAGCATCCGCGAGGAGGGCGTCATCCGGTCCGCGACCGGGAGCGGCCGCGTCGGCTTCGTCGATGCCGAGGACATCGCGGCCGTCGCCGTCAGCGCCCTGACCGGCGAACAGGCCCCCAACACCGATCTCGTCCTCACCGGGCCCGAGGTGCTGAGCTACGACGAGATCGCCGCCATCACCACCGAGGTCACCGGACGGCCGGTGATCCACCGCCAGTTGTCGTACGAGCAACTGCGCGACCGCCTCGCGGCGCAGATTCCGGCGGAGTTCGCCGCGCTGCTCGCCGGCATGGACCGGGCCATCGCCGAGGGGTCCGAGGACCGCGTCACCGACAACGTCCAGCGCCTCACCGGCCGCCCCGCAGGCACCTTCCGCGCTCTCGCTGAAAGGGAGCTGCGGTCGAGTAGTTGACGGTCCGCGACTTCGTCAGGCGATCAGGGTCGTCTTGGCGCGGATCACGCAGAACTCGTTGCCTTCCGGGTCCGCCAGGACCGTCCAGGACTCCGTCCCCGACTGGCCCACGTCCACCCGGGTCGCGCCCAGGGCGAGGACGCGGGCGATTTCTGCCTCCCGGTCCTCGGCGGACGGGGTCAGGTCCAGGTGGAGGCGGTTCTTGGTGGTCTTCCGGTCGGGGACCGGCATGAAGCAGATGCCGACCGGGGCCGTTTCGGACGGGCCGATCACCACCTCGCGGGGGCGTTCGGAGAGGATCCGCCAGTCCAGCACCTGGGACCAGAAGCGGGCCAGGGCAGGCAGGTCGTGGGCGTCGATGACGATGTGGTGGAGCGATAGCGGCATGCGCCGTCCCTACGTGATCGGTTCATGGTGCGGTCGGGTCGAGTTTGCACGGGGGAGTGGACGGGGCGGGAGTGTTCTCGGCGGCGGGCCGGGGCAGTTCGCGTCATTCGCGTAAGGAACTGGTCCGGTCACCGCCGCCGGGCCCACACCCTTCGTGGAGGACAACATGCTCGTCAGAACGAAAATCGTCACCGGAGCCGTCGTCTCGATCACCGCCGGCGCGCTGCTGGGGTTCGGGCTGCCCGCGCAGGCCGCCGGTCCTGCGCAGGCCGCGGACAGGGCGCAGGCCACGGACAGCGTGCAGGCGCCCGTCAAGGCACCCGCCGCCGTACCCGCGCCGCCCACCCTCACCGCGACGCTCGCCAGGTCGTACGACACCTTCGACGCCAACCAGGGCGTCGCCGTCGACAAGAAGTACTTCTACGCGGTCAACAACAGCACCATCACCAAGCACGACAGGGCCACCGGCAAGCCGCTGCTCCAGTTCGTCGGCGACGCGGGCGGCCCGATCACGCACATGGACAGCGCCGCCGTGGTCGGGGACAAGCTCTACGCCGCGACGTCCAACTACAGCACGTACCCGGAGAAAAGCTCGGTCGAGGTCTTCGACACCCGCACCATGCGGCACCTCGACACCTTCAGCTTCGGCATCTACCGCGGCTCGCTGACCTGGCTCGACCGCCACGACGGCGCCTGGTGGGCCGGGTTCGCCAACTACGACATCGTCGGGTCCGGGCAGACCGAGCCGTACGGGAAGACGGACAACACCCAGATCGTGAAGATGAACGACAAGTTCGCCGTCGAGCAGTCCTGGACGCTCCCGCAGGCGATCCTCGACCGGGTGCGGCCCATGAGCAACTCCGGCGGCTCCTGGGGTCCTGACGGCCGGCTCTGGCTCACCGGGCACGACCTCGGCGAGGCGTACGTGATGAGCATCCCGGCCGAGAGTTCGGACCTGACCTGGGACGCGACCGTCACCCTGCCGGACGTCGAGGGCCAGGCCATCGCCTGGGACCGGTCCGCCAAGAAGCCCACACTGTGGGCGATCAAGCGCACCACCAAGCAGGTACTGGACTTCAACGTTCCGTACTCCGCCGTCAAGACCCCGGACACCAAGCAGTGGAAAGTCGTGGGACCCGGCCACTTCCAGCAGTGATACTGGGGAGCGCCGCCGCGGCCCGCGCCGCGATCCCCCGTTCCTGACGGAGACGCCTTGCCGATACGTGTCGTCCCGCTGGTCGATCCCGACCGCAGTGCCACGAGTCACCGGCTCGTATGGCTCGGCGTCGGTGTGGACGGGAGTCCGGTCGGTACGGCGTTCCTGCGGGTATTCACCCGGGCCGGTCAGGAACATCTCGCCGAACTCGATCTGCGGGTGCACCCGGCCGAGCGCCGGGCCGGCGTCGGGTCCGCGCTGCTGGACGCCGCCGTCGCCGCCGCCCGTGCGGACGGGCGGCGTACCGTCATCGCGCAGCCGGACCCGGGCTCGGCGGGGGAGGAGTTCCTGCCGGCCCGTGGCTTCCGCAAGGTGCTGGCGCTGACGCACACCCGGCTGCCGCTCGCCGCCGCCGACACCGCCGCGCTCACCGCCCTCGTCGAGCGCCCGCACCCTGGGTACCGGCTGACGTCGTGGTCCGGCACGGTGCCCGACGAACTGCTCGACACGTTCACCGCGTCCCGCCGGGCCATGGACGACATGCCGCTGGAGGACGCCGACTACGGGCGCCAGGTCTGGGACGCCGCGCGGGTCAAGGCCGCGGCGCGCGCCGTCGAGGACCGGGGCGACGTGCTGCACACCGTCGCCGCCGTGGCCGAGTCGGACGGCTCGATCGCCGGGTTCACCGAACTCGTCGTCCCCGGTGCCGGTACGGGCGACGGTCAGCACTACGGCACGGCGGTGCTGCCGCTCCACCGCGGGCACGGCCTCGGCCGCTGGATGAAGGCCGAGTCGATCCGCCAGGCGCGCGAACAACACCCGGAACTCGACGGTCTGTTGACCGACACCGCCGACAGCAACCGGCCCATGCGGAGCATCAACGACGCGCTCGGGTACGTCCCCACGCACACCTCGCTGGAGTTCCAGCTCGACCTCTGAACGGTCAGCTGAAACGCTCAACGCGCCGGTTCCGCCTCCAGGAACGTACCCACCCGGCGGAAGCCGAGCCTGCCGTAGACGCGGGCCACCGTCTCGTCCGTCGCGCCCAAGAACACCGTCCGCGCGCCGAGTTCACGTGCCTCGGCCACCAGCCGCGCCGTGACCGCCCCGGCAAGGCCGCGCCGCCGCGCGGCAGGCAGGGTGCCGACCGCGCTGATCTCGGTGCAGCCGTCGATCACGCCGGGCAGCACTCCGGAGCTGAGCGCGCCCCCGGCCCTGCCGCCCGCCGTCACCTCCACCGCCGCGACGACGGTCTTCGTACCCGCGCGGATCTGCCCGGCCGTCCGCGCGGTCTCCGGCGCGTACACCCGTACGGCGACAGCCAGTTCGGCCGCGCCCGCCGTACCGACATGCGTGCCCAGCTCGGCGAAGGCGAGATGCGCGACGGCGACCGCGCTCGCCAGCCTCGGGTCGTCGGCCGCGACCGTACGTACGGAGATCCCGGCCGGTACGGCCCTCGCCGCCGCGACAGGTGTTGGTACGTCGGCGGGAAAGACCAGCAACGGCCTCTCCTGGACGGTCAGTCCGGCCTCCTCCGCCGCCTCGCGCAGCTCGGGCGCCGACTCGGCGACCCATTCGAAGACCTCGGGAACACCGAGCGCCCGCTGCCGGTCGCGTACCCGCTCGACATCAGCCGCGCGCACCGCCCGCCGTGCGGCAGCGCCGCCCGGGGACGGGCGGGCGTGCAGCGGTCCTCCGCCGTCGCGCCGCACGAACAGGGTCAACGGCCCGAAGTCCTCCGCCCGCCCGGCCCTGCGGGGGAGCGCGTCCTGATAGCGGTCGATCCGGGCCAGCGCTTCCCGGGCCCAGGTCGGCTGTTCCTTGTCCGAAGTCACACAGCAAGCCAACCACCGGTGACAGACTGCGAACGTCGTGGAAGAGGGGGAGATGCCACGTGGAAGGCACACTGCTGGCCGGTCGCTACCGGATCGGCGCGCGCATCGGCTCGGGCGGTATGGGCACGGTGTGGCACGCCACGGACGAGCGGCTGCGCCGCCCGGTCGCGGTGAAGACGCTCAACGCGCAGACCGGGCTGGGTGATGAGGCCGAGCGGGTGTCGGCCGAGCGGTTCGAACGCGAGGCGATGGCCGCGGCCCGGCTCAACAGCCCGCACATCGTCACGGTCCATGACTCCGGCACGGAGGAACTGCCCACCGGCACGGTGCTGTTCCTGGTGATGGAGGAGCTGCCCGGCCGCTCGCTCGACCGCCTGCTGAACGGTACGACGACGGACCTCGCCCAGGTCAAGGCATGGGTGCGGGACATCTGCCGCGCCCTGCAGGTCGCCCACAAGGCGGGCATCGTGCACCGCGACCTCAAACCGGCGAACGTCATGTTCAACGAGGACGGACGCGCCGTCGTCCTCGACTTCGGCCTCGCCCGCTTCACCGGCACCACCGACCTCACCACGCTCACCGCGTCGGGCGGCATGATGGGCACGCCCGCCTACATGTCACCGGAACAGGCACGCGGGGACCGCACGCTCGACGCGCGCAGCGACCTCTACTCCCTGGGCTGTGTGCTCTACGTGCTGCTGACCGGCAGTACGCCGTTCCCCGCGAGCGCCTGGCACGTCGTGCTGCGCAAACACCTCGACGAGCCGCCGACCCCACCCAGCGCCCACCGGCCGGGCCTTGGGCCCGAGTGGGACGCGCTGGTCCTCGACCTGCTCGCCAAGGACCCGGACCTGCGCCCGGCCGACGCCCGTACGGTGGCGGACCGGATCGGCGCACTCCCGGACGGAGCACGGGCGCAGCCGGCGCCACCCCCCAGGGACGCGCCGCCGGTACGCCCACCGGTGCGCGTGGCTGATGCCTTCGCGCCGACGGCTACGGCCCCGGCGAAGCAGGCTGTGCCGAAGCCGACTGCGGTCAGCCCGGCGACGCCTGCGACGGCCAAACCCGCCGTACCCGAGCGGCTGTCGCCCCGGGCGACCCGACGGGTCGCCGTGCTGGGCGGCGCCGCCGTCAACACGGCATTGATCGCGACCACTTCGGCGGCGGAGCTGTGGTGGGCACCGACGATCGCACTGGCCGTCGGTGTGTTGCTGCTCGTGGTGTGGAGCAGGACCCGGCAGACTGCGGCCACGCCGGGCGACGGCGCTCTCGGCTGCGTAGCCGCATGTATTCCGCCGGCCTGCGCCGTGCCCCTGCTCCTGGCGGACTTCTCCTGGGTGACGTTGGGGTTCGGACTCCTGGGAATCCCGTTCTTCCTGTTTGTCGGCTTCGCCATCTCGGGAATGGCGGGGGAGATTGACGGGCTGCCGTCCGGTTCAGGGAACCTGATCTCGCTCGTCGCGATGGGGTCGGCGTCGTGCTTTCTCGTCATCCAGGGCTTGGACGGGGGCAATTGGATCATTCAGGCCCTCTGGGCGGCGCTGGTGTGGCTGGGCGTCGCCCTCGGGCTGATGATGCTGCTCGCCCTCTCGCGCCGCTCGCCCACAGCGGCCCCGGTCGACCAGGCCCCCTGACCCCTCACCCGAACTCCCACCGCGTCTGGCTGTACGGCGCCTTACCGAAGCCGAACGCCGTGCGCGGCGCCACCTCGAAGACATACGCCACGTTGCCCCGCTCACCGGCGAACGCGCCGTCCCGTACGTCGAAGTGCCAGTCCGCGCCGTACTTCTCCTCCCACGCCGTGGCGAGCGCGGTCAGCCGGGCGTCGTCCGTCACCCGCACCGCCCGGCCCTCGACCACCAGATCGCAGCCGCCGTGCAGGGCGTTCGTGCCGGTGGTCAGCACCACCTCCGGGTTCTGGGCGAGATTGCGCGCCTTGCGCTCCCGCGCCCCCGTGGAGAAGTACAGCGCGCCGTCCGACCACACCGCCAGCAGCGGTGTGACGTGCGGGCGGCCCTCCGGACGTACCGTCGTCAGCCAGAACAGCTCCGCCTCCGTCAGCAGCGCCACCGCCCGCCCCCACTCCGTCGCGGTGGCCCGCGGTTCGCCGTAGCGGGCGTCCAGCTCGGTACGCGGGGTCTGCTGCGCCATGACGCTGTCCTCTCGGTCGTCCACTCGTTCACGCCGTACGTTCGCTCCTGCCATGTGTAGACCGTGCGCGCGCCCGAGACTCATCGCTGGGCTGCGACTACTCTCGGATCCGGACCTTGATCCGAGAGGTCCGGGACCCTCGTGGTCCGGGGCCGGTGCGACAGGAGAGAGAGACCCAGATGACGGTGCCGGGGCGCAGGAGCAGTACGTTCACCCGTCTGCTGCGGCACGGCTTCACCGATCCCTCCACCGCCGAGCGGTTCCTCGACACCCCCGAGATGTCCGCCATACGGTCCGATCCGCTGCTCCTCGACGCACTCGGCGCCACCGCCGACCCCGATCTGGCGCTGCGCGGTCTCGTCCGGCTGGCCGAGGCGCAGGAGCCGAAGGAGCGCAACGTCCTGCTGGACACGCTGGTCACGGCCAAGCCGCTGCGGGACCGGCTGCTCGGCGTGCTCGGGGCGTCCGAGGCGCTCGGCGACCATCTGGCCAGGCACCCGGCGGACTGGCGCGTCCTGGTCACCTACGAGTCGGCCGACCTGCACCCCGGTGTCGCCGAGTTCGAGCGCGGCCTGGCCGACGCCACCGACCCCGTGTCGCTGCGGGTCGCCTACCGCCGCTGCCTGCTCGCCATCGCCGCCAGGGACGTCTGCGGTACGACGGACGTGGCCCAGGCGGCGGCCGAGCTGGCCGACCTCGCCACCGCCACCCTGCGCGCCGCGCTCACGATGGCCTGCGCCGCCGCACCGGAGGACGCGGCGGCCTGCCGGCTGGCCGTCGTCGCGATGGGCAAGTGCGGTGGCCACGAGCTGAACTACGTCTCCGACGTGGACGTGATCTTCGTCGGCGACCTCCCCGAGGGCGCTCCCGAGGACGCCGACGAGGGCAAGGCCGTCCAGGCGGCCACCCGGCTCGCGTCGCACCTCATGCGGATCTGCTCCGAGACGAACGCCGAGGGGACCATCTGGCCCGTCGACGCGAATCTGCGGCCCGAGGGCCGCAACGGGCCGCTCGTCCGCACGCTCAGCAGCCATCTCGCCTACTACCAGCGCTGGGCCAAGACCTGGGAGTTCCAGGCGCTGCTCAAGGCACGTCCGGTGGCCGGGGACGCGGCGCTCGGCGCCGCGTACATCGACGCGCTCGCCCCGCTCGTGTGGCAGGCGGCCGAGCGCGACCACTTCGTGCCCGACGTGCAGCAGATGCGCCGCAGGGTCGTCGACAACATCCCGGCCGGGCAGGTCGAGCGTGAGCTGAAGCTCGGGCCCGGCGGCCTGCGGGACGTCGAATTCGCCGTACAGCTCCTGCAGTTGGTGCACGGCCGCAACGACTCCTCGCTGCGCCGCAGTTCGACGCTCGAAGCGCTGGCGGCGCTCGCCGCGGGCGGATACGTCGGCAGGGCCGACGCCGCCCAACTCGACGAGGCGTACCGCTTCCTGCGCACCATGGAGCACCGCATCCAGCTGTTCCGGCTGCGCCGCACCCATCTGGTGCCCGAGGGCGAGGCCGATCTGCGCAGGCTCGGCCGCTCCCTCGGCCTGCGCGGCGATCCCGTCGCCGAGCTGAACAAGGCGTGGAAGCGGCACGCCTCGGTGGTGCGCCGACTGCACGAGAAGCTGTTCTACCGGCCGCTGCTCGACGCGGTCGCCCAGCTCGCCCCCGGTGAGATCCGGCTCAGCGCGAAGGCGGCGGGGCAGCGGCTCGAAGCGCTCGGCTACGCCGACCCGGTGGCCGCGCTGCGGCATCTGGAGGCGCTGTCGTCGGGCGTGAGCCGCAAGGCGGCCATCCAGCGGACGCTGCTGCCGGTGCTGCTCGGCTGGTTCGCCGACTCCGCCGACCCGGACGCCGGGCTGCTGGGCTTCCGCAAGGTCTCCGACGCCCTGGGCAAGACGCCCTGGTACCTGCGGCTGCTGCGGGACGAGGGCGCGGCGGCGGAGAATCTGGCGCGTGTCCTGTCGGCCGGGCGGCTCGCCCCCGACCTGCTGCTGCGGGCCCCCGAGGCGGTCGCGATCCTCGGCGACCCGCACGGTCTTGAGCCGCGCGCCCGCGCGGGCCTTGAGCAGGAGATCGTCGCGGCGGTCGGCCGGGCGGACACCGCCGAAGGCGCTGTCGCGTCGGCGCGCGGCGTACGCAGGCGGGAGCTGTTCCGTACGGCCGCCGCCGACCTCATCGGCTCGTACGGTACGGAGGACAGCCCGGCGGAGGAGGACCCCGGCGCCCTGGTCGACCGCGTCGGCAACGCCCTCACCGATCTGAACGCGGCCACCCTCGCCGGCGCCCTGCGCGCCGCCGTACGGGCCGAGTGGGGCGACACCCTGCCCACCCGCTTCAGCGTCATCGGCATGGGCCGCTTCGGCGGCCACGAGCTGGCGTACGGCTCCGACGCGGACGTGCTCTTCGTGCATGAGCCACGGGAAGGCGTGGACGAGCCGGAGGCGGCCCGCGCCGCCAACACCGTCGTCGCCGAGATGCGCAGGCTGCTGCAGATCCCCACGGCCGACCCGCCGCTGATGATCGACGCCGATCTGCGCCCCGAGGGCAAGAGCGGCCCGCTGGTCCGTACGCTCGCCTCCTACGCCGCGTACTACCGCCGCTGGTCGCTCGGCTGGGAGAGCCAGGCCCTGCTGCGCGCCGAGCCGATGGCGGGCGACCCGGACCTGGGACGGCGGTTCATCGAGCTGGTCGACCCGCTGCGCTACCCCGTCGAAGGCCTCGGCGAGGACGCGGTACGGGAGATCCGCCGGCTCAAGGCGCGGATGGAGACGGAACGGATGCCGCGCGGCGCCGACCCGACCCTGCACACCAAGCTCGGCCGGGGCGGACTCTCCGACGTCGAGTGGACGGTCCAGCTGATCCAGATGCGGCACGCCTGGGCGGTGCCGGGGCTGCGGACCACCCGCACCCGCGCCGCGCTCGCCGCCGCGCGCGAGGCGGGGCTGCTCGGCGAGGAGGAGGCACGGACGCTGGACGAGGCGTGGGTGCTGGCGACGCGGGTGCGCAACGGCGTGATGCTGGTACGGGGCAGGCCGGGCGACACGTTTCCCTCGGACGGCCGTGAACTGGGCGCGATGGGCCGCTACCTGGGCTACGGGCCCGGCCACATCGGCGACATGCTGGAGGACTACCGCCGTACGACGCGCAGGGCGCGCGCCGTGATGGAGGAGCTGTTCTACGACGCGACGTAGCGGGCGCCGCGCGACAGGGCCGGGCCGCCGCGGCCTTCAGGACCGCCCCGCCCCTCAGGAGCCGACGGACGCCCGCTGCTTCTCGTCTGCCGCCGGGAGCCTGGGCAGTTGGTACGGCAGCCGCCGGTACCAGGCGTACGACACGGCGTACCCGAAGGCCAGGCACAGCGCCCCGCCGACCGCGTCCAGCACGAAGTGGTTCGCGGTGGAGACGATGACCAGCAGCGTGACACACGGGTAGAGCAGGCCCAGGATCCGCGCCCACGGCGTCTTGGCCAGCGCGAAGATGGTGATCCCGCACCACAGCGACCAGCCGATGTGCATCGACGGCATGGCCGCGTACTGGTTCGACACCTGCTTGAGGCTGCCGGCGGACATCGAGCCCCAGGTCTGGTGCACGGCGACCGTGTCGATGAAGTGGGTGTGCGTCATCAGCCGGGGCGGCGCCAGTGGATACAGGTAGTAACCGAGCAGGGCCACCACGGTGGTCGCGAAGAGGGCGAGCCGGGCGGCGGCATAACGGCCCGGATGACGGCGGTACAACCAGATGAGCACACCGATGGTGACAATGAAGTGGAGAGTTGCGTAGTAGTAGTTCATGCCTACAATAAGCCAGGTCACAGAATTCAAGGCGTGATTGACCGACTGTTCGAACGCAATTCCCAAAGTATGTTCGGTATGCCAAATCCAGTTCGCGTTGTGCAACGCTTTGACGCGCTGTTCGGGGACCGCGTTCCGGATCAGTGAATACACCCAGTAACTGACGCCGATCAGCAGGATCTCGAACCAGATCCGTGGGTGGCGGGGCGTTCTCGCCCGCTGGATCCAGCTCCGGCGAGCCGCCGTGGCCTGCGGTTCTGTCACTTCTGACGCCTCGGCTTCCTCGTCCTTCGTGGGTGACGTGGCAGCCGTTCGGCCTTCCTGCGATTGCATGGTCGTTTCACCCATAGTGAGAGAGTTTGCCAGATACCCACCATCCGACCGATCATCCCCCGACGGCGGGGGTCCCGCATTCGCGGCCGGTCGCGAACAGGGTCTCGAATTCCGGCATCAAGCCACATCAAGACACGTCAGGGACATCATGACCCAGCACATCGCCGCAACCGCCGGCGGTGCCTCCGGGCGCCGCGCACCGGACCCCAGCTCCGGCTGGTGGCGGGACGCGGTGATCTACCAGGTCTATCCGCGCAGCTTCGCCGACGCGAACGGCGACGGCATGGGCGATCTCGCCGGGGTACGCGGCCGGCTGCCGCATCTCAGGGACCTCGGCGTGGACGCCGTGTGGCTGAGCCCGTTCTACGCGTCGCCGCAGGCCGACGCCGGGTACGACGTCGCCGACTACCGCGCTGTCGACCCGATGTTCGGCACGCTCGACGACGCGCGGGTGCTCATCGGCGACGCCCACGCGCTCGGGCTGCGCGTCATCGTCGATCTCGTGCCCAACCACTCGTCCAGCGACCATCCGTGGTTCCAGCAGGCCCTGCGGGACGGCCCCGGATCCGCGGCGCGCACGCGCTACCACTTCCGTCCCGGCAAGGGCCCGGGCGGCGAACTGCCGCCCAACGACTGGCCCTCGGTCTTCGGCGGCCCCGCCTGGACCCGCACCACCGACTCCGACGGCACGCCCGGCGACTGGTACCTGCATCTCTTCGCGCCCGAGCAGCCCGACTTCAACTGGGACCACCCGGAGGTCGCCGAGGAGTTCCGGTCGATCCTGCGCTTCTGGCTCGACGCGGGCGTGGACGGCTTCCGGGTCGACGTCGCCCACGGTCTCGTCAAGGCACCCGGCATGCCCGACATCGGCGAGGGCGGCACGGTCCGGCTGCTCGCCGACGACCTCCTGCCGTTCTTCGACCAGGACGGCGTGCACGAGATCTACCGCGACTGGCGGGTCCTGCTGGACAGTTACGCCGGTGAGCGGATCGCCGTCGCCGAGGCCTGGACCTCGACCGTCGCCCGTACGGCGAACTACGTCCGCCCGGACGAACTCCACCAGGCGTTCAACTTCCAGTATCTGAGCGCCCCGTGGCGGGCCGGCGAGCTGCGCGAGGTCATCGACCTCTCGCTCGCCGCGATGCGCCCCGTCGGCGCCCCCACCACCTGGGTGCTCTCCAACCACGACGTGACCCGGCACGCCACCCGCTTCGCGAACCCGCCGGGCGCCGGCATCCAGACCCGGCAGGCCGGCGACCGCGCGCTCGGCCTGCGCAGGGCCCGCGCCGCCACGCTGCTGATGCTCGCGCTGCCCGGCTCCGCCTACCTCTACCAGGGCGAGGAGTTGGGCCTGCCCGACGTCACCGACCTGCCCGACGAGGTGCGGCAGGACCCGTCGTTCTTCCGCGCGGCGGGCCAGGACGGCTTCCGTGACGGCTGCCGGGTGCCGGTCCCGTGGACCAGGGACGGCGGCTCGTACGGCTTCGGTGCGGGCGGCAGTTGGCTGCCGCAGCCCGGCTCCTGGGCCGAACTGAGCGTCGAGGCACAGACCGGCGACCCCGGATCGACCCTGGAGATGTACCGCTCGGCGCTCGCCGTACGGAAGGAACACCCCGGCCTCGGCGCGGGCGACCGGGTGGAATGGCTCGAAGCACCGGACGGCGTCCTCGTCTTCCGCCGCCCGGGTTTCGTCTGCGCCGTCAACACGACGGACAGCCCCGTACGCCTCGCCGCGTACGGCAGCGTGCTGCTCGCCAGCGGTCCTACGGCGGCCGACAGGACCGTACTTCCCGCCGACACCACGGTCTGGTGGTCCGCGCACCCGGTGGAATCCGGCCAATGACCTCAACGGGTTTGTGACAGATCCCGCCACGGGTGCCGACAGCGAGCGACAACTACGCCAAACTGTGTGCCGTGGTGGGAAACCTTCCGCATGAGACGACCAGCTTCGTGGGGCGCAGGACAGAACTGGCCGTCCTGGAAGCATCGATCGAGAAGCACCGGCTGATCACCCTGATCGGCAGCGGTGGCGTCGGCAAGAGCCGGCTCGCCCTGCGCGCTGCCCGTACGGCGGTCGAGCGGCGCCCCGACGCAGTCGCCTGGGTCGACCTCTCGCCGCTCTACGACGAGCGGCTGCTGCTCTCCACCGTCTCCGAGGCCGTCGGACTCCTCGACCACACCACGCGCAGCCCCGTCGAGGCGCTCTGCGAATGGCTCGCGAACAGAAAGCTGCTGCTCGTCCTCGACTGCTGCGAACGGCTCGTGGACGCCTGCCGCCATCTCGTCGGCGAACTGCTCACCGCGGCCCCCGGCCTCACCGTCCTCGCCACCAGCAGACATCCGCTCGGCGCCACGGACGAACACCGCATCGACGTCACGCCGCTCCCGCTGGACGGCGACGAGGACGCCCTCCAGCTCTTCCGCGACCGGGCCGGGCGTATCGCACCGCAGCTCAGCCTCGACGACCCGCGCACGGCAGGCGCCGCCGCCGAGATCTGCCGCAGACTCGAAGGCATCCCGCTCGCCGTCGAACTCGCCTGCGCCCGGCTCGGCGACAGCAGCGTCGAACAGATCGCCGCCCGGCTCACCTCCCGGTTCGACATCCTCACCGACAAGAACGTCTGGCCCCAGCGGCACCGCGCCCTGCGCACGGCCATCGGCTGGAGCCACGAACTCTGCGCGCCCCTCGAACGCCTGCTCTGGGCCAGGCTCTCCGTCTTCCGGGGCCAGATCGACCCCGAGGACGCCGTCGCCGTCTGTACGGGCGGTCCGCTCGCCGCCGCCGACATCCCGGCGGCGCTCGCCGGACTCGTCGCCCAGTCCGTGCTCCGGCAGGACGGCAGCCGCTACCGGATGCTGGACACGCTGCGCGAGTACGGCGCCATGTGGCTCGCCGAACTCGGCGAGGAACGGCTCATCGCCGACCGGCACGCGGCGCACTTCGCCGAGCTGACCCGGCAGGCGTACGCGGGCTGGCTGGGCCCGCGCCAGGTCGCCTGGTACCGCCGGGTCGCCGACACGCACGCCGACCTGTGCGCCGCGATCGAGCACCTGCTGCGCAGCGACCCGGCGACCGCCGTGGAAATGGCGGGCCGCGCCGGGCTGTTCTGGAGCTGCTGCGGCCATCTGCACGAGGCCCGCAACTTCCTGGAACGCGCCGTCGACGCCCATGACGCGCCGGGCCCCGACCACACCCGCGCCCTGTGGGCGCTCGGCATCGTCCTCGCGCTCCAGGGCGACCACGAAGCCGCGTACCGCTACGGCGAGGAGTGCGGCATCTCCGCCTGGCACGACAAGGACCCCGAGTCCCGGCTGCTCGCCGCGCACACCCTCGGCTTCACCTCGCTGCTGATGGGCAGGCCGCAGGCCGCCTACACGCTCTGCGACCGGGCCGTACGCACCCTGTCGGGCGACCCGGTGAAGACCCCGTCACAGCTGCGCTGCATGGTCATACGGGTCTTCGCCCTCTCCGCGCTCGGCCGGCTCGAAGAGGCGGGCGAGGAGGCCACCGCCGTCCAGCGGCTGAGCATGCGCTACGGCGAACGCTGGTCCAGGGCCTACGCCGACCACCAACTCGCCCTCGTCCAGCTCATGCAGGGCAAGCCACGCGAGGCGGAGGGCCACGCGCGGGCGATGCTCCTCGGCAAGTTCGAGCTGCGCGACAGCTTCGGCATCGCGCTGGGACTCGATCTGCTCGCGGGGGCGATGGCCGCCCAGGGCAACGGGGTCGGGGCGGCGCACGCGTACGGCGCGGGGCTCGCCCACTGGCACATGATCGGCCACCCCGAGGGCGGCAGCCCCGAACTCGCCGCCGTACGCGCCGAGTGGGAGCGCCAGGCCCGGGAGGCCGTCGGCGGCCCCGCGTACGACAGCGCGTTCAACGAAGGGCTCGTGGACGACCGGGAGAAGGGTCTCGTCCGGGTGCTCCAAGGCCCCGTGCCCGGCGACGAGGGCTTCTAGGGCCTGTCGTTCTGATCAGGCCCCGGCGGGCACCGAGGCCTCCAACGGATAACGAAGAACCCGGGCCCGTAACGAACGGCACCGGCCGGTAACGATGAACGCCGGTTCCGGTTGAACTGGCGCGTACGGGCAACCAGTTAGGCATGACGTCCACCGACGTGAAACCGGACAACCGCCGGCCCGAGACGCGTACGTCGCGTCTGTCCTGGTGGGCCAAGCTGCCCATCGCCCTGGTCGTCGTGCTCGCGCTGCTGTTCATGGGCAGCCGGCTCGACCTGATCCCCGGCTTCGACGACTTCTTCGGTAGCGAGACCCACGACCGCACCGGGCCGACCCTCCTCCAGTCCATCCAGGACCTGGACCGGTACGAGGCGGCCTCCGGCAATTTCCAGGTCGTGGTCGACCTGGAGAAGGACGCGAAGTTCCTGCCGGACGCGATCCGTGGCACCCGCACCCTGTATGTCGGCGCCGGGACCGTGAGTTCGTACGTCGACTTCAGCCACATCGGCGAGAACAGCGTCAAGACCAACAAGGACCGCACCACGGCGTCCTTGCGGCTCCCGCACGCGACGCTCGGCAAGGCGGCCCTCGACCCGGACCGCTCGTACACGGTCGACAAGCAGCGTGGCCTGCTCGACCGGCTGGGCGATCTGTTCTCCGACAACCCCGGCAGCGAGAAGGCGGTCAACCAGCTCGCGGCCAAGCACATCAGCGAGGCGGCCAAGGAGAGCGAGCTGAACGCGCGCGCCGAGAAGAACACCACCAGCATGCTCCAGGGCCTGCTGCACTCCCTCGGCTTCACGCAGGTCAGCGTGGTCTACGGCTGAGTGAGCAGTCCGGCGAGCCGGCCGGCCAGGACCCCGAAGGGGCCTTCGGCCGGCTCGCCCGCGACGATGTGCAGCAGCAGCCCGGCCATCTCGTCGTCCTGCGCGGCGCTCACCGCCGCCAGGGCGGCGAAGTCGTGCACCAGCTGCAACTCCAGCTCGGCGCGCGGTATCCGCTTGCCGTCCAGCCACAGCAGCGCGGTGGCCTCGGCCAGCGACACCCAGGAACGGACCACGAGTTCGAGGCGCGCGGGCGGGTCCGCCACCTCCAGATGCGTCAGGATCTGCTCGTAGGCGGCCTGCCGCACCTCGTCGATCATCGCGTTGGCCCGCCGCACCGAACCGGCCGCGGGGCCGCCGCGCATCAGTGCGGAGAAGCCGGGTCCGTGCTCCTCGACGAAGTCGAAGAACCGTCCCATCACCCGGAGCAGCCGCTCACCGAGCGGTCCTTCGCGCGGCTCGCGGAAGCGACCGGCGAGTTCGTCGGCCGCGCGTCGCAGCGCCGCCTCGTAGAGGCTCTGCTTCCCGGGGAAGTAGTGGTAGACCAACGGCCGGGAGATACCGGCCGCCACGGCGATCTCGTCGATCGAGACGTCCTCGGGGGAGCGGTTGCTGAACAGCTCCAGCGCCACACCGATCAGCTGTTGCTTCCGCTCTTCGACGCCCATCCTTCGGCGCACCCCGGTCGTCATATGAACAGCCTAACGGGCGGAGGCTGCGAGGTGTCCGTTACGCTCCCCGTTCATGAGCTCATCCGACCAGGAGCAGGACCAGGCACAGGACCAGGACGAGGCGGTGGACATACCGGCCGCGGATGTCGAGCCCGGCCTGACGCCTCGTCAGGCCCGGCGCATCCGCATCGCGTTGGCCTCGGTGGTGCTCGCCGTGATGGCGGGGCTGCTCGGGATGCGACTGGCGGAGCGCACGTCGCTGCTGGTGGTCGGGGTGTACGGGCTCGCCATGATCCTGTGCGGTGTGGTGATCGAGCTGAGCAGACACGGCCGTACCCGACTCGGTACCTGGCTGCTGGGCGTCGGCCTGATCGCGGCCCTCGGCGCCGACTGGCTGCTGCTCCCGTAGGCCGCGCCCGCTCGGCCCCGTCCGGACGGCGACGGCCGACCGGTGGCGTCCGGCCGGTGGTGGGCGCGCCACGCCGTGCCGTTACGGTCCGGTCAGCGCAGCGCCCCCGTCTCCGAGCCGTCCGCCAGTCGCCCGTCCAGCGACGCCCGCGCGCCCTCCTTGGCCGGTACCGCGAGCAGCCGGCCGTTCGACGTGCCCGTCACACCGCCCGATGCCGACAGGGACCGGAACTGCGTGCTGCCCGCCGCCAGCAGGAACCAGTTCCCGCCGCGCGACTTCCACAGCACACCTGCCAGCACCTGCCCCTCGTGCGTCCCGCACGCGGGGGAGTCCTCCGCCTGCGCCGCCACCGCACCCGTCGCCGACGTGTTCAGCGACGGCGCCTGGAACTGCGCCAGCTCGCGGCTGCCCGCGCCGCGCCAGGTGTCGGCGCGCGTGCACACCCACCGCGCAGTGCCGTTCGACTCGGGCAGCTCCTGGCTCGCGTACTGCCACGAGTTCACCGACCGCACGCCGTGCGAGCGCATCGTGGACAGCAGACACGCCGATCGCGCCCAGGACGTCCGCGCCGCCTCGTCCGTGGGGTCCTTCGGGTCCGTGGGCGACCCGGACGTCAGCCGGGCGGGCGCCAGTTCGCCCAGGTCGGTGAGCAGCCGGTGCGCCGAGCCGTCGTGTACGTCGCGTACGTCGCGCACGTCGCGTAGGTCTAGGGCTTCCCACGACGTACAGGTGCCCGCGGGTGTGGGACTCGACATCGGGTCGGTCACACCGTCCGCGTCCCGGTGCAGCGGCCGCGCTGCGACGGCCGGGGTCAGCAGGTCGCGCACGGACGCGGAACCGACCCAAGGCGCCGTCAGATAGCGGACGTTGCCGTCGGACCGGCCCACCACCAGCGCGTCGGACGACGCGCCGTCCGCCCCGTCGACCCGGGCGAAGTCGAGCGCGGCGCCCGCCTCGCCATCGGCCGACTCGGCGTACCGCACGACCCGCAGCCCGTCGTGCAGCAGCACCACCCGCGCCCCGTTCACCACGCCCGCGTACAGCAGTTGCGGCGAGCCCATCGGCGGCCCCGAAGGGGTGCCCGGGGTCGCCGAGACATGGACGGTGGGGCCGGGCCGCGCCCAGACGGCCAGCGCGCGCCGCAGCAGGCCCGTGTCGTGGGTCAGCCCGCCGCGCGCGGGCCAGACGGTGAAGTCGGTGCGCGGCGCGCTCTCCCAGGCGGTCGGGGCGATCCGTACCACCTTCGCCGGATCGAGCGCCGACTCGGCGGCCGGGTTGAGGGCGTAGGAGGGCGCGGCGGCGCCGTCAGGCGCCCAGCCGTCGCCGGGGATGCCCAGCAGCGCCCCGCACACCAGCAGGGCCGCTGCGGCGGCCAGGGCCGCCTTGCCGTGCTGGCGGCGGCGCATCAGGTCGGTGGGGCGCGCCTGGAGCGAGCACGGGTCGAACTCGGGCGAGAGCAGCAGCTCCGCCGTCCCCGCCGCCGGCCCTGAGCGCACCGCGCTGTCCACCTCGGCGAGCGCGGCAGCGGGCGCCGCCGTCCCGGCGGCGCTCAGCACCCGCCGTACGTCGGGGTCGGCCAGCCGCTCCAGGGTGCGCAGCACGAAAGCCGCGCGCGCCGGCCCGGAGAGCGCCGACAGCCACTGGTCCAGGGCGAGTTCGTCGGCGCCGCCGGAGCGGGGGAACAGCCGCAGCCCCCACACGTGCGGCAGCACCGGAGGGAGTTGGGCCCGCTTGGGCCAGGAGAGCCTGCGCAGCGGCAGACCCGCGTCGAGCGCCTGGCGCAGCACCCGGCCGCGTACGAACACGTAACCGGCGTCCTGCGCGGGCGATCCCGCCTCCGTGGCGCGCGGCGCGGGGATCCCGGTGCCGTCGGATGCCCGTACCTTGCCGCGCGGCAGGGCGCGCTGCACCAGCGCGTGTGCGGTGAGCACCCGCCGGTTGCGGCCGAGCGACGGCGGCAGGACGAGATACGCGATGCGTACGAGACGGGGGTAGTGCTCGACGAGGGACGCCTCGGCCTGGTCGACGCCGACGGGGGCGGCGGAACCGGGGGCGGGGGCTGCGGTGGTGACGGCATCGGTGGGGCGCACGTACCGCAGAACGATCGAATGGTGCGATGGTCACTCCGCCCGGTGCGAGATCGGGCAAACGCGCCATCCCGCCGTTCCCCCGCGCGGCGCCGTACGGGCGGGGCACGATGACCGCATGCGTACCGAACGACGAACGGCACCTGCGATCGCGGCCCTGGCCGTGGTTCTGCTCGCGGGGTGCGGCGCGAACGACGACGAGGCCCCCGAGGTGCCGAAGACGGCGACCGGGAGCCTCGAACAGATCGCCTCGAAGGCGAAGTGCGATCCCAACCTGCAGACCGACGCGAGCGAGCTGCGGCAGGCCAACTGCACGACCGGGGACGGCAAGTACGTGCTCGCCACGTTCGCGACCGACCGCGGCCAGCGCGAGTGGATCAACGAGGCGAAGGACTACGGCGGTTCGTACCTCGTGGGCCGCAAGTGGGTGGCCGTGGGCACCCCCACGGTCGTCGCCGCGCTGCGCGGCCGGCTCGGCGGGACGGTGGAGACAGGAGCCTCCCACCAGCCCGGGATGGACATGAGCGGGATGCCGGGGATGGACATGAGCGGGATGCCCGGGATGGAGGGCACGGGCTGAAGCACCGGGCCCGCCGCCCGGCTCCTCCCCGGAACCGGACGGCGGGCGGCGGTGGCGGTGCGGTGCCTCAGCGGCAGCTGCGCCCGCCGTTGATGCAGCTGACCATGCGGTTCATCAGGGCCTCGTCGAAGACGTTGATGAAGTCACCGTGGTCCGTGATGGGCTTGTGCAGCTGCTCGGGGAACGAGTCGAGCGCGAAGCCGGGGCCCGGCGGCACGTCGTACACGATGCGCTGCTGAAGCTGCGGGATCGCCTTGAACCCGGCCGCGCAGCGGCCGTTCTGGTCGGCGAACGCCACGTGGGTGCGGTGGTTGGCGCTGTCGGTGTTCTGACCGTCCCAGCAGCTCTGGAATTTGAATGTACGGACCACCTTGCTGCCCTGGGGGCAGATCGGGTATTTGTCCTTCAGCTGGCGGTTCTCGAATCCGGTGCAGCTCCACGACGCATTGGCGTTGGCGTCACCGTTGGTGAACGCCTTGGCGTCACCGGTGATGATGCGCAGGAAACGCGGCATCGCGGTCACCTTGGCGACCGGACTGCCGACGAACTTGATGCTCGCCTGGGCCGGGGTCTGAATCTCTCCGGCATTTCCTTCCTTGCCGCCGCCGTCCGCGTTGGCGTCGTCCTCGGCCACGCCGTTCTGCAGCCGGACCACCGGCCAGTAATAAGTCGACTTGTCACCGGGGTTGCTGCAGGTGGTCTCGCCCGCCGCGAAAGCGTCGTCGCTGGCGAATGCGTCATTGGCCTTGTTTCCCACGTAATCGTGCACGTGGTGTGCGCCATTGGTCACGCCGGGCGCGACAATGACATTGTCCGAATTGTGCTTGCCCTCCTCATTACGTCCGCAATTGCTGGTGAAACTGCCCTTCGAGCCGCCACGCGCCTGGCGCGGGGTGCGCACGTTGGGCCGGACGCTCTTGATGTCGACGAAGTCGGACGCCTCGGGGCCGTTGCCGCCCTGGCCCGCCTGACCGCCGTCGCCGCCGCCCGTGCCGGGGTCGCCGCTCGGGTCCGCGCTCGGGTCCGCGCTGGGATCGGCGCTCGGGTTGGTGCCCGCGTCCTGGCTCGGTGACGCGCTGGGATCGCCCTGGCCGCCGCCGTTGTCGTCACCCTGCATGGAGCAGGGCGCGAGGTTGTCCAGCCGGTGCGGCCGGTGGCCCGCGCGGCGCAGTGCCTCGTAGATCCGGTTCAGTCCGGTGAGGCGCTGGGCCTTCAGCGGGTCGAGCACCGCGCTCTTGGCGACGGCCGGATCCTGGTCGATCTGGGTCCGCCGGTCGGCGAACCGCTTGTAGGCATCGGTTATCTGACTGTCGATCGCCGCCAGTTGCTGATCCACCTGGGGGCGGGCCGCCGGGGGGACGTCCGTCAACTGGTTGGAGACATCGGGACAGTGGATGGTCGACACGTGATGCCCGGCGAAACGGGTGTGCTGCTGCTGGGACTTACCGGCGTGGCCTTCTCCGGCGGATGCGTAGACATTGACCGCTACCAGCCCACCCCCGCCCAGCAGCAAGGCAGCCGCAGCGGCAATCGCCCGGTTCGCCAGTGTCGAGCGTTTTCTTGTTGCGCGTCGCATGGAACTCCTCAAGCTTCGTTGCCGGTTACAGGGAAATCTGCGGCAGGGGGAGAAGCGCTCCGTTCCATACGGACCGTATTCGAGGACTGTTCAGTCGCTCAGTGAATTCATAGAAATCTCCAGCACCAAACCGGGCGGATACCGCTCATTCCTGCCCGTGGTCGAGATAGGCGATCACGGCGAGGACCCGCCGGTTGTCGTCGTCGGAGACGGGCAGTCCGAGCTTTCCGAAGATGTTCGAGGTGTGCTTCGCCACCGCCCGCTCCGTGACGACGAGTTGGGCCGCGATGGCGGCGTTCGACCGTCCCTGCGCCATCAGTTCCATCACCTCGCGCTCGCGCGGGGTGAGCCGGCCGATGGGCTTGTCCTGGGCCCGCCGGGAGAGCAGTTGCTGGATCACCTGCGGGTCCATCGCCGTGCCGCCGCCGGCCACCCGGCGCACCGCGTCGATGAACTGGTCGGCGTCGAAGACCCGATCCTTGAGCAGATAGCCGATGCCGCCCGTCCCGTCGGCCAACAGCTCCCGGGCGTAGAGCTGTTCGACGTGCTGGGACAGGACGAGCACCGGCAGCCCCGGCCGCGCGCGGCGGGCGGCGAGCGCGCACTGCAGGCCCTCGTCCGTGTGGGACGGCGGAAGCCGGACGTCGACGACGGCGACGTCCGGCTCCAGTTCGGCGAATGCTCTGGTCAGTTCCGGCCCTGTCTCGACGGCGGCCAGGATCTCGAAGTCGTACGCTTCGAGCATCCGCACCAGACCGTCGCGCAGCAGGAAGAGATCTTCGGCTAGGACAACTCGCAAGGGATCTCCATGGTCACCATGGTGGGGCCGCCGGACGGGCTGCTGACGGCCAGGATGCCGTCGAATGTACCGAGCCTGCGCTCAAGGCCGCTCAGTCCCGTCCCGCCGCCGGTCCGCGCGCCGCCCTTCCCGTCGTCGGTGACCGCGACGCGCAGCATGCCCTCGCCGTACGAGACGTCGACCCAGACCCGGTTCGCTTCGGCGTGCTTGACCACATTGGTCAGCGCCTCGGAGACCGCGAAGTACGCCGCCGACTCGACCGGCGCGTCCGCCCGGCCCGGCAGGTCGACGGCCACCTCGGTGGGCACCGGCAGCCGCAGCGCCAGGGCCTTCACCGCGTCCCCGAGGCCGCGCTCGGCGAGCACCGGCGGGTGGATGCCGCGTACCAGGTCCCGCAGCTCCGTCAGCGCCTCAGCCGACGACTGGCGGGCCTGGCCGATCAGCTCCTTGGCCTTGGCCGGGTTCTTCTCGATCAGCGCCTCGATCGTGCCGAGGTCCATCCCCACGGCGACCAGCCTGGCCTGCGCGCCGTCGTGCAGATCCCGCTCGATACGGCGCAGCTCGGCGGCCGAGGTGTCCACGGCGTCGTGCCGGGACTCGGTGAGCCGGGCGATCCGCAGCGCCTGCTCCTGCTCGTGGTCGGGGGCGATCATCGAGCGGGTCAGGGTGAAGTGCGCCTTGAGCAGGGTGGCGGACCAGCGGTGCCCCGCCACCAGGAGCGCCGCGCCCAGCAGGGCGGCCAGGATGCCCGTCAGCTGGCTGTCGACCGGGATGAAGGCGAACCAGTAGGGGTCGTGCCGGAACGCCCGCCACAACCCGGCGGCCAGCACGAATCCCATGACCCCGTAGAGGAACAGCGACGCGCTCACGATCAGGACGGTGAAGCCGGCTGTCATGTCGACGAGCAGCCACCGCAGATCACGCCAGGTCGCCTTGTCCTTGATCAGCAGCGTGGTGCGCTCGACCCGGCCGGTGATGCCGCCCCTGACGTCCTTCGGGAACGGCCGGTACGGCGAAGGGATCAGGACGTCCGACCAGGCGGCGGCGAGCTGCCGCCGCCGGCCGGCGTACTTCCTGACCGCCGTGAGGACGGTGGGAGTGGTGAAGAAGCCGACACCGGCCAGGACGAGGGAGATCGACACCACGGACAGGGTGAAGAGGACGATCGAAGCGGCCAGCGCGTAGACCCCCAGGCCCAGCGATCGTGCGCCGGCCACCAGCGCCTCTCGTGTCGTGGTCCCGTTCATCGCGGTCACTCCCTCTCACGGCCGGTCCGGCCTCCGTCGGCCCGACCTCCGGGCTTCGGGTACCAGTCTGACCGGGCCCCGCGCGCCACGGCAGCCGCTTCCGCCCCCGTCCTCGGGTGGTGCTAGCACCACCTTCGGGCAGGGACGGCCGGTGTCTCAGGGAGCGTATTTGTAGCCGACCCGGCGCACCGTCTGGATGGTGTGCCGGTGCTCGGCGCCCAGCTTGCGGCGCAGCCGGGCCACATGCACGTCCACGGTCCGTCCGTCGCCCACGTGCCCGTACCCCCACACCGTGGTGACCAGCTGGTCCCGGGTGTGCACCCGGTGGGGATGCGCGACCAGATGCGCGAGGAGTTCGAACTCCAGGTAGGTCAGGTCGAGTTGGTTGCCGTCGACCAGGGCGGTCCGTTCGGCGCTGTCGATCTGTACGGGACCGGCGCCGGCGCCCGCCGCGCCCTGCTGCTGGGGCGGGACGGCCCGCACGGCGCCACGCGGGTCGAGATCGGCCGGTACGAGGACGAGGTAGCCGATCATCGGCGGCTGTCCCGGCAGGGTGGGCAGCGTGTGCGGCGGGGCGGGCAGCCAGGTCGCCCCCGGCGGCAGGAAGTCCACCACCTGGGCGGTGGCCGCCTCCTGGTCGATGTCGGACTGCTCGACGGCGCGCAGTCTCGCCGGTTGCGGGTGCAGCGGGGTGGGGGCGTTGCTCGCGGCGGTGGCCACGGAGAAAGAACGGGAGTTCGCCATGAGGGGTCAGCTCTTTCGCGCGAAGGAGTCGCCTGGGCGACGGGACGGACGTGGGTGAGACGGACGTACGTCGTGCGCGGCGGCCGAAGACCTGGGAAGGCTTTAGAGGGCCGACGCGTTCCTTGCGCGGCAACACACCCGGTCGAAGTCGTGATGCTGCCGGGACGGCCAGAACGGCTCCAGGTCGCTGCGACCCGTCGCGGTGTGCTGGAAGCTGGCCATGCCCCCATTGAAGCAGATTCCGGGGCGCCGGACAGCGGGACCGGTGCCAGGAGTACGCAAAGGAGACGGCCGCCACAGCGGCGGCCGTCTCCCTCGTACGCGCTTCGGAGCCCGCGGGCTCAGACCTGGCCCGCCTTCTCCAGCGCCGAGCAGCAGGTGTCCACGATCAGCCGGGTCACCAGATACGGATCGACGTTGGCGTTGGGCCTGCGGTCCTCGATGTAGCCCTTGCCGTCCTGCTCGACCTGCCAGGGGATACGGACCGAGGCGCCGCGGTCCGAGACGCCGTAGCTGTACTCGTTCCAGGGGGCCGTCTCGTGCAGCCCGGTCAGCCGGTCGTCGATGCCGGCGCCGTAGTACTTGACGTGGTCGAGCGGCTTGGAGCCCTCGCCCAGCGACTCGCACGCCGTGATGATCGCCTCGTACCCCTCGCGCATCGCCTTGGTCGAGAAGTTCGTGTGCGCGCCCGCGCCGTTCCAGTCGCCCTTCACCGGCTTCGGGTCGAGCGTCGCCGAGACGGCGAAATCCTCGGCCGTGCGGTAGAGCAGCCACCGGGCGACCCAGAGCTGGTCGGCGACGTCCAGCGGCGCCAGCGGGCCGACCTGGAACTCCCACTGGCCCGGCATGACCTCGGCGTTGATGCCCGAGATCCCGAGCCCCGCCTTCAGACAGTTGTCCAGGTGCGCCTCGACGATGTCACGTCCGAAGATCTCGTCGGCGCCGACACCGCAGTAGTAACCGCCCTGCGCGGCGGGGAAGCCGCCCTCGGGGAAGCCCAGCGGCCGCGACCCCTTGAAGAAGGTGTACTCCTGCTCGATACCGAAGACCGGCTCCTGCGCCGCGAACCGCTCCTGCGTCTCGGCCAGCCGCGAGCGCGTGTTGGACTCGTGCGGCGTCATGTCGATGTTCAGGACCTCGCACAGCACCAGCACGTCGTTCTCGCCGCGCAGCGGGTCGGGGCACGAGAAGACCGGCCTGAGCACCCGGTCCGACGCGTGGCCCTCGGCCTGGTTGGTGCTCGAACCGTCGAAGCCCCAGATGGGCAGCGCTTCGCCGGTCGCCATGATCTTTGTCTTGGAGCGGAGCTTGGCGGTAGGTTCGGTGCCGTCGATCCAGATGTACTCGGCTTTGAAGGTCATACCGCGCAGCTTCGCAACGGACGATTTCTCCGCCATTGCCCGCATGTGAACCGTACGTTACCCGCCCAGTTCCGGCCGTCTCTTCAGAAGACGCCCGAAACCCGCCGAACGGATCCGCCGCACCAGCTCCGCCACATCCGTACCGAGCCCCGCCGCCGTGGACTCCAGACGCCAGTCGTGGGCGGCGAGACTCCTCAGCAGATGGCCACGCTTGATCTGGGCGCCGGAGAGCCGGAACGTCTTGAGATACGCCGTGCGCCCCGCACTGTCCGCGATCAGCTCACCGATGTGCTGCTCCGCCTGGTCGCGGGCGAACGGCGGCAGGAACCTGCGCAGTTCGAAGTCGCCCATCCGGTACACCCGCTCGTACGAGTACGACGTGGTCAGCAGCTCACGCGCCAGGACCGAGTCGTGCGCGTCGGCCCACTCCCGCTCCTGCGCGAGGGCCGCCGCCCGCAGGTCCGCGAGCGTCGTCAGCGCCCCGGTGTCCCGGATCCGCGCGGTGAACTCCGGTACCGGACCGCCGAAGTACGCGTACTGGTAGAGCAGTTCCCCGTACATGTCCCGCACCAGCGTCGGATGCAGGGCGCGGGCAAGTCCCGGAAGTCACACCGAAGGCCCGCGGCCGGCGCCTCGAACTCTACGCGGGTAGGGCCGCCGACCTCGCATGCTTTTACCTCCCGGCCGCTCGCGCTTCGCACGGACCCGGCACACTGAGCGGTATGAGCAAGCCACGCATCGGACTCCTCGGCACCGGCCCCTGGGCGCAGCGCACCCACGCCCCCGCCCTCGCCGACCATCCCGGCCTCGAACTGAGCGGCGTCTGGGGACGCCGTCCCGAGGCCGCAGCGGCGCTGGCCGCCGATCATGACGTACCGGCGCATTCCGGCGAGAGCGGCCTCGACGCGCTGTTCGAGGCGAGCGACGCCGTCGCCTTCGCGCTGCCGCCCGACATCCAGGCCCCGCTCGCCGCGCGTGCGGCGGCGGCCGGCTGCCACCTGATCATGGACAAGCCGGTCGCGACCACCGTGGCGGGCGCCCGTGAGGTGGCGGACGCGGCCGAGGCAGCCGGTGTGCAGTCGGTGGTCTTCTGCACCGCCCGCTTCGCCCCCGGCACGGCGCGCTGGATCGACGAACAGGCCGCGAAGGGCGACTGGTTCACCGCTCACGCACACTGGCTCGGCGCGCTGTACGGACCTGGCGCCGACAGCCCGTACGCCGACTCGCCCTGGCGGCGCGAGAAGGGCGGCCTGTGGGACGTCGGCCCGCACGCGCTGTCGGTCCTCATCCCGCTGCTCGGCGATGTGACGGACGTGACGGCCGTACGCACCGAGCCCGACCTGACGCATCTGGTGCTGCGGCACACCTCCGGCGCCTCCAGCTCGGCGGCGCTGAGCCTGAGCGCCCCGCAGGCGGGCGCCAGTACCGGCATCGAGATCAGCGGGCTGCACGGCACGGCGTCGCTGCCGAAGGAGTGGGGCGACCCGGTCACCTCGTTCGAGGCCGCGATCGACGCGCTGCTGGAAGCCGTCCGCACCGGACGGCCGCATGACTGCGACGTACGGTTCGGGCTGCGGCTGACGGAGATCCTGGTCCAGGCGGAGGAGAGTGCCGGAGCCGGAGCCGGGGCCAAGCCTTAAGGCGCGGGCGCGGGCGCGGGCCCGGGTAGCGGCAGCGGCAGCGGCAGCGGCAGCGGCAGCGGCAGTGGCAGCGGGACGAAGGTGATGGTGTCGCTGTACGTCCGCGCCCCCGTCTCGTACAGCAGCCCGGTCCGCGCGGCCCCACCGGTCCCGCCGCCCGGCCGGAAGCGCACCAGGTCCGAGTAGCCGGCCGGGGCGTCGGACACGGTCCACAGCGGACGCCACGACGCCCCGCCGTCACGGCTCGCCCACACCCGCATCCGGCGGCGGCCCGCGGGGTCGGCGGGGCCCGAATAGAGCAGGGGCCCTGTCCCTGCCGTGCCGCTCTGCACCACGCTGGCCTGCACCACGGGCCCGGTGAGCTGCGGCTGCGGCCGGAACGCCGACGACAGGGTCAGCCCGCCGTCGCCGCTGTAGGCGGCGGCGCGGTTGCCGCCCGAAGCGGCGTCATGGGCGCGGGCGTTGACATAGATCCGGCCGCCGGGCAGCTCCGCCAGAGTGGTCTCGCTGAGCGCCAGCGCCTCGTCCGGTACGCCGCTGCGATAGCCGATCCGCCAGCTCAGCCCGCCGTCGTCGCTGTACAGGGCATGCGCGCCGCCCTTCCCCGTGACGGCCGAGCTGTGGTTCGCCGGCGCCAGCAGCCGCCCCCGCCGGTGTCCGTGGCGCAGTGCCACGCCGTGGCCGGGTCCGGTCGCGTACCAGCGCCAGTCCCCGGGCTTCACCTCGTCGGTGATGTCCCGCTGCGGCGACCAGCTCGCACCGCCGTCCGTGCTGCGCTGGAGGAAGACCCGCCGGACGTACGCAGGGACGGCGCCGGAGCGCACCTGCCGCTCGGTCGCGCCGCCGAGCGTCCGGCAGGACAGCAGCACCACGTCCCCGCTGCGGGGGTCGACCACCGGCACGGGATTGCCGACGGTGTCGGCCCCGGCGTCCGCGACCACCTGGAGCGGCTGCCAGGTGCAGCCGCCGTCGAAGGAGCGGCGCAGCACCAGATCGATGTTCCCGTCGTCCGCCGCCGAGTCACGCCTGCCCTCGGCGAAGGCCAGCAGCGCGCCCCCGGGCACCTGGAGCGCCGCCGGGATACGGAACGTGTGATACCCGGCGGTCCCCGACCGGTACGGCACGGAAGCCGGGCAGGGCGCGGGCGCGGCGCCGGCCGGGTCGGCGGCCAGGCTCGGGGGAAGGGCCGTGGCAACGCACAAGGCCAACGGAAACAAGGCGCGTCGACAGATTCTCATATCGAAAAGGAAGATAGCCGGACAAAACGATCACCGGGTGAACGCCACGCGCGGAGCCTGTCCCCGGGGTCACAGCCGTACCGTGTGCCCCCTGTCAAACACCCTCTGGCCAGGGGTGATTGTCAGTGGGGGGCGGTAAAATGGAGGAAGTTCGTGAGGGTTCCAACCACCGTGCCGGGAGGTCGCCGAATGGCTGTTGCCACGATCACGACAATCACCACCAAACCCTTCGAGATCCTGCCGCCCCTCAAGCGCAAGCCGCTGCCCGCCGGGCAGCCCCGTGAGTGGTATGTGACCCACAACCGACGGCTCAAGGCCATGCGTCTGGCCATCGCCCTGCTCGACACGGGTGTGTACCACCCGGCCAACGCCAACAACCGACGGATACGCGCGACAGCCGACCGGGTCGGGATCCACCGCCCCTCGGACACGACATGCCGGATGGTCCGCGCCCTGATCCGCTGACCGCCGCGCACCGATCCGACCAGCCCGACCGACCGATCCGATCCGCTGGCGCCGCTCCGTTCAGCGGCGCCAGCGGATCTCGCCTTCGTGCCGTTCGTCGGTGGGCGCAAGACCGGCCGCCGCCGCGACCGCCGCCGACGCGGCGTGGTCCGGGTGGATGTGCGCGACGTAACTCCGTACGCCCTCGGCGCCGAGCCGGTCCACCAGCGCCCTGACGGCCTCGGTGGCGATGCCCCTGCCCTGCCAGGGCGTGCCCACCACCCAGGCGATCTCGGCGACAGGACCCGCGCCGTCGGCCGGCTCCGTCTCCGGCTTCGGTTCCGACTCGGGTTCAGGCTCGGGTTCAGGCTCCGGCTCCGACTCCGTGACCGTGGCCTGGACCGTCCCCACCAGCTGTCCGTCGTCCGCCTCGATCACCCAGTTGCACCAGGACACCCGGGGGTCGGGGGAACCGGCCGTCTGCCGCTCGTACCGCGCGCGCAGCTCGGCCCCGGTCGCGGGCGTCCCGCCGATGAAGGTGTGCAGCGCCGGGTCGGACAGGACGACGGCCATCTCCTCGGCGTGCTCGACGCGGAGCGGCAGCAGTGTCAGCCGCTCCGTGCCGATCGTGCCTGCGTGGATCATCGGTTCCGGCCCAGGGTGGCGTACGGCTCGCCGGGACCCGGCGGCCTGATCCACTCCCGCGACTCGACGGCATGCAGCCGCCCGTGCTGGATCGCGAAGGACGGCAGGGAGAGCCCGAACTCCTCCGCTATCGCGGCCAGCGCCTCGAACTCGTCGTCCACGTCCAGCTCGGGGACGCCCGCGCCCGGCAGCAGCACTCCGGGATCGAGGCTGTCGGGCAGCGGTCCCCACTGCTCGGTCTTCCCGCCATGGACGGTGAATCCGTACACCCGCTGCCCGTCGCGCGCGTAACTGAAGTGGAAGGTGCCTGCCGTACGCCCCGACGCGCTGCCGCGCTCCGCCCACACCACCACCGACCGGGTGCCGGCCGACGCCTCGTCCGCCGGGCCTTCGACCCGCCCGGGCTCGTAGCGGTCGGTCACCGTCTCGAACGCGAAGCTCCAGCCGCCCCCGCCCGCCCCGACGCGCGCGACCTGCTTGTCGTCGCCGCGGAACTGGATCCGCCGGACCTGCCCTTCGTCGCAGGGCGGCAGCAGCGGTCCGTGGCCTGCCCGCGTGGCCAGCTCCTGCGGCGAGACGCCGTGCACACACACGAAGCGGTACCCGCTGCCGTACTGCTCGGACCCGGCGAGCCAGTCGAGACCGTCCTGCGCCGACGTGGCGGCCGTACCGGGCGCGGTCTCCTCGGCGCGCTCGGGGTCGCCGTGCCCGGCGCGCGGTGTCTCCAGGATGAACCTTCCGCGCTCCGGGGTGATCACAGGCCCGAGGACCGGGTCCGACAGCAGCCGGACGGGGGCTATCTCACCGGCGCCGCCCGGCTCCCAGTCCGGCACGGCGGCGGCGATCGTCTGCCACGCGGCCTCCGTCTCGCCCCAGCGCGCCTGCTCACGGGCGGCGGTCACGGCCCGTCCGAAGGCCCCCGGCGCCTCGTACTCCTGGCCGCTCTCCCGCTGTTCCCCGAGCATCGACCGCACCTGCCCCTCCAGCTCGGCCGCCGCGCCCCTGCCGTGCGCCGCGGCGTCGGTCAGCACGTCGAGCTGCTCGTCGACATCCGCCCCCGCCAGAGACGCGAGCCGCGCCTCCTCCACGGCGGCGTCCAGCTCGCGGGCCGTCTCGTTGTCGGCGGCGCCGCCGTTCTCGATGTTCCGGTGGAAGTCGCGGAACAGCTGCTGCATGACGTCCATGAACGACTCGTAGCGGTCCGGGAACTCTCCTGACCAGCCGCGATACACATATACGGCCCATTCCCCCTCGGCGTTCACATCGCCCGGGTCGAGCAGCACGTCGATCATGTCCGACTCCACGGACAGCTGGAGGGCGCGGTCCCACATGCCCGCCAGCAGCACGTCCTCCTCCGACGGGTTCTCGCCGAGCTGCGACTCGTACTCCTCCCGCATCCCGGAACCGCCGTGCCGGTGGACACCCTCCGCCGTGCCCAACAGGTACACGGGGGTCCCGGCGGGCCGCCAGCCGTCGGTGGTCGCGAGGAACGACCGGTACGTCGGCGGCAGCCGCTTACCGAGCCGGTCTTCGAGCGCGACGATGCGCTCCTCACTCACGGGCCCGAACCCCAGCCAGCGGTTTCGCAGGATCTCCTCGTCCGCGCCGTCCCGCCCGCGAGCGCCGGGGGAGTCGGCCCAGTCCGCGCTCCACCGCTCAAGGAACGGACGCCAGTTGTAGATCTTCATGGACTCATGGTGCCAGGACCCACTGACAATCAGCAGGCCGTCGCGGACCCCTCCGGCACCCCTCACATCTGCGAGGTGCGGAGGTACCTACGGCTGGTATTCGGGGTTCCGCAGCCCGGCGGACGGGCATCACCCGCATGCGGCCGCCGGTACGCCGATCCGGCCGTCGCGGACCGTCCGAGGGGGATACCGATGACCCGGCTCAGCACACCACCGACCCGCACCGCCGCGTCCGGCACCGCCGTCTCGTTCGCCCTCTGCGGTGAGATCGCCCGCCCGGCCTCACTGACCGTCGCCGATCTGCGCACCCGCTACCCCCAGCGGCGGGCCGATGTGAGCTTCGACTGTGCCACGAGCGGGCCACGGCACCACATCTTCGAGGGGCCGCTGCTCCGCGAGGTCGCCGTCGCCGCGGGGCCGGCCTTCGACGCGCGGCGGCGCAAGGACCGCTCCCGGTTCCTGCTCGCCGTCAGCGGCGGCGACGGCCACCGTACGGTGCTCTCCTGGGCGGAGATCGACGCGGACTTCGGCGACGTACCGATCCTGCTGGCCGCCACCATGGACGGGCGGAGCCTGGCGTCGGCGGGCAGCCAGCTGGTGGTGCCGTCCGACCGCTGCGGGGCCCGCTACGTCAGCGCGATCAGCCGCGTGTGGATCGGCGCCTGTCCGGAGTGCTGACCGAGCACCGGGCGGCGCACCGACCGGAACATCGACCGCAGCACCCGGCACCCTTGCGGGCCGGGCCCCTGACAGGTGTCAGCATGGACCCATGGAGCTGACCATCAGACGGGCCACCGCGCGGGACGCCAAGCGGCTCACCCGGATCGTGCAGCGCTCCAGCGCCTACGAAGGCCACTACGCGCCGATGACTGACGGCTTCCGGGTGGGCCCCGACTACATCGAGACCCACCGGGTCTTCGCCGCCGTGGGCGACCAGGGACGGCTGCTCGGCTTCTACTCGCTCGTGCTCAGCCCGCCCGAACTCGACCTGATGTTCGTCGCCGACGACGCCCAGGGGCAGGGCATCGGCCGCCGCCTCGTCGCGCACATGAAGGACGAGGCACGTGCGGCAGGACTGGACCGGGTGCGGGTCGTCGCGCACCCGCCGGCCGAGGGTTTCTACCGCAGTGTGGGGGCGGTGCGCACCGGCACACTGGCCGCGAACCCGCCCGCCGTGATGTGGGACCGCCCGGACATGGTCATCCAGGTCACCCTCAACCCTTGAGCCCACGAAGCCAGTTGACCAGCAGCTCGTTCAGCTCGTCGGGACGCTCCTGCTGCACCCAGTGGCCGCAGTCGGGCAGGATGTGCGAGCCGGCCAGGCCGGGGAGTGTCGTCGGATACGCGGCGATGGCGTCGGACAGCCAACGGGTCGACGCGTCCAGCGCGCCTCCGACGAACAGCGACGGCTGGGTGATCGGCGCGCCGTCCCAGGCCGCGAGATCCGCCCAGTCGCGGTCGGCGTTGCGGTAGCGGTTGAGCGCCCCGGTCAGTCCGGTACGTTCGAACTCGCCCGCGTAGTGGTCGAGTTCGTCTTCGGCGAGCCAGGAGGGCAGCGGTCCTCCGGTGAACCGGTCGGACATCTTCCCGCCGGGGCCGATGAAGTAGATCCTGTTGCCGTCGGCCGCCATCGTGTCGCCCGAGAGCCCGGAGTAGACCCCGGCCAGCCAGCCGCGTACGTCGGGTTCGATCTCCGCCTCGGCGCGGCCCGGCTGCTGGAAGTAGCTGACGTAGAACTCGTCGTCCCCGCCGATCCGCGCGAAGACCTCGGTCGGCCGGGGGCCGCCACGCGGTGCGTAGGGCACGCTGAGCAGCCCCACCGCGGTGAAGACATCGGGCCTGAGCAGCGCCGAGTTGGCCGCGATGGGGGAGCCCCAGTCGTGGCCCACGATCGTCGCCGTCTCCTCGCCGAGGGCTCGTACGACCCCGGCGTTGTCGGCGACATGCGCCAGCATCCGGTAGTCCTCGACCGCCGCAGGCTTCGACGACCGCCCGTAACCGCGTACGTCGATGGCGACCGCGCGGAAACCGGCCGCCGCGATGGCGGGGATCTGCCGGCGCCACGAGTACCAGGACTCGGGAAAGCCGTGGACGAGGAGGACGAGCGGCCCCGTGCCCTCCTCGACCAGATGGATACGGCCGCCCGGGACGTCGACCAGTCGGTGCTGCATGTGTCCTCCTGCGATGGTGCGGACGCTCTACGCGGTGTCCGTCCCAGCCTTGGCTCCCGGCGGCGGCGAAGGCAAGGAGACTTGCCGTTCTGGCAAGACGGCGGGGGGAGGGGCCGGCGTCCGGTCCCTCCCCCCGCTTTCCTCAATGCGTCACTGGCGTCAGGTGAGCTTCACCTGCTTGTGCGCCGACGTGCTCGCCTTGAAGTTGGCGTCCCCGGCGTAGGCGGCGGTGACGGACGCTGTGCCCTTCTTCTTCGGCAGGGTGATCGAGAAGCTGAGCTTGCCCTTGGCACCGGCCTTCAGCGTGACCTTGTGGGTGGTGGTGCTCCCGCCGACCTTCGCGGTGACGGTGACCGTGCCCGTCGGGTACGCGCCGCCGCTGTGACCGCCGACCGTGACCTTGACGGTCTCGGACTTGCCGTGCGCCAGCTTGGTCTTGGACAGGGTGAGGGTGACGGTCGACTTCGCCTTGGCGACGGTGAGCTTCTGCGAAGCCGTACCGCTCGGGTCGACGGAGTCGCTGCCGTCGTACCGTACGGACACCGTGTGCGCCCCCACCGACAGGGTGGCCGGGAGGGTGAACTTGCCCGCGCCCGAGGCGCCGAGCTTCGCCGACAGCTTTCCGGTGCCGTAGTTCACGGTCACCGTGCCGCCGCTCGCGCCGGCCACCGAGAACACCCCGGAGACCGCGTGTCCGTACGAGGCGGACTTCGCCGACAGGGCCATGGCGATGGAGCTCTGACCCTTCGTCAGTACGAGCTGCACCGTGTCCGAGACGGACGCGTCCGTGGTGGGCGTCGCCGCCAGGGCCGCGGTGAAGGCGTGCGTACCGGCCTTGAAGCCGGCCTTCACCTTCAGGGACGCCGTACCGCCGCTGAGCTTCGCGGTGCCGAGCGCCGTCGTCCCGTCGGAGAAGGTCACCGTCGTACCGTCGACACCGCCCGTGACGGCGGCCTTCAGTGTGACGCTCTGGCCGATCTTCGGAGCGGCCGGGTCGAGGGTCAGTGTGGTGGCCGTCGTCGCGAGTACGTCGACGTCCGCCGTCTCCGTGAAGCCGGAGCCCGCGCCGACCGCGCTGATCGTGGCGGTCCCGAAGGGCTGGTCAGCCGGGAGCACGGCCGGGAACGAGACCGTTCCGTCGGGCCCGGCGATCGCGCTGCCGAGCACGGTGGAACCGATGCCGAACGCCACGCTCTCGCCGTCGCGGTAACCCGCGCCGCCGAGGGTGACCGTACCGCCGGGCGCCGGCTTGGTGTCGTCAGCCGTCAGTGTGCCGGGGTGCGCGAGCGCCTCGTACTCGGCGCAGGCGTCGCCCTGCACACCGACCGGCGGAGCCACGGTCGCCGTGCCCGTCACTCCGTCGTCCTCGCGCACCGTCATGGTGCCGAAGTCATGGCTGCCGAGCACCGCTTCGGTGGAGTTCGAGATGCCGAGCTTGTACGCGGTGCTCGCCGTCGTACCCGCCGTGGTGTCACCGCTCACCGGGATGTCGAGGACCTGGCAGGTCGTCCCCGGGTCGAAGGTGACCTTCTGCATGGCGAGTCCGACCTTGCCGGTCGCCGAGCCGATCGCGGTGAAGTACGCCGAGACGGGCGTGGTGCTGGGCTTCGAGAGATAGACGGCGACCTCGTCGGCGCCCGGCCCGTTGCCCTCCTCCGCCGTGCTCGAAGCGACGTTGACCGTGGGCCGCGTGTGCACACCGGCCGTGCCGAGGCCCTTGTTGTCGAAGCCGAGGTCCGACAGATACACACCGCCGGTCGGTACGCCGTCCACACCGACGGCCGCGGTGAAGCCGACGTTGGTGACGTGCTTCAGATCGAGACCGGCCGCGGCCAGCGTCGCCGTGGGCACCGACACCTGCTGGAGCACGATCTTGCCCAGGTTGGTCGACGTACCGCTGGCGGGCATCCTGGTCACGCCCCACTTGTTCAACTCGGAGACCAGCCCGGACCACTTGTGGCCCGCCGAGTCGGTGACGCCCAGCGTCATGTCCGTACCGGCGGTGACACTCTCGTCCGGCGACATGGACACCGTCAGCTCGCTGTACGACGACACGTTCTGCTTGGCTGCCGGCAGCGTCACACCGAGTGCGCCGGTCGTCGCCGTCCAGGTCAGGTGGGTCATCACGTTCAGCGGGACGTTCGGCGCGAAGGACGCCGGAGTCCAGTGGGGCACCTGCTGATTGCTCAGCGTGGAGCCCGGGTTGGTGCAGTACGGGTACGGCTCGGGCACCGTACGCCCGTACTTGTTGGCGCAGACCGTGGCCGTGGCCGCCGACGTGGTCCCGATCAGCGGGCTGGTGGTCTTGAACGAGGTGATGTCGGAGCGCTTCGAAGCGGGCTGCTGCGCGACCGTACGCACATCCGCGAAGTCGGCGACGGACGGCGGCAGTTCCTGGGAACCGTCGAACATGCCGTCGAACTGGCTCTGGCCGCCCAGCGTCGACTCGAAGAAGCCGGATATGTACGCCGCGCCGACCTGGTACTCCTGCGCGGCGGTGAGCCGGATGTTCTTGCCCGAGGCCAGCGCCTTCGCGCTGGTGCCGCACACCGCGTCGTCGGCGGCGGACCAGTCGTCCGAAGCGGCCGGGGAGGGCGGGGTCCAGGCGGAGTTGAAGAAGTTGTGGTCCGTGCCCATGACCCAGAGGTTGGAGCGCAGGACGTTGTCGGAGAACGCGTCGCGCGAGTCGGCGAAGAAGTGCTGTCCCTGCTGGTCGGAGACGTCGCCGTCGCAGTACGGCAGCAGCGTCGTCGTCATGACGTCCGGCAGGGTCGCGCGGGTGAAGTCGATGGGGGCGAGCGGGAAGACCGACTTGATGTTCCACGGCTGCGGCAGGGCCTCGTTGAGGGTGCCCGCTGTGACGACACCCTCGCCGCCGCGTGAGTGGCCCATCAGCCCGATCTTGCTGAAGTCCATGGTGCCGGCGAGCGAGGTGGCGCTCAACGTGCCTGCCGGGTAGGTCGACTGACCGGCCGTCAGGGCCTGCTCGAAGGTGACGTCCTGGTCGGCGGCGGCGTCGTGATAGCTCACCGGCTCCCCGGCGTTGACCTTCTTGAGCATGGACAGCGTGTCCAGGACGAGCTGGCCGCGGGTGATCGCGCCGTCGTCGGGGGAGAGCTGGTTGTCGTTGGCGTTGATCGCGTTGGCGGAGACCGACACGACGGTGTAGCCGTCGGCGGCCAGGGCCTCGGCGGCGGCGTCGTAACCGGCGTAACTCAGGATCGGCGTGGTGCCGGCCGGGCAGGGCCAGCCGCTCGCGCCCCTGAGCGTCGTGGTGTTGTAGCAGGAGCTGTGCCGGCCGTGCAGGAAGACCACCAGCGGGTGCGGCTTCTTGTCGGTCGGTACGTAGACGCGGCCTTCGAGTTCGCCGCGGATGCCGCCGATGTCGGCGAGCGGGATGGACTGCGCGCCGAAGTTGTAGTCGACGATGGTGTATCCGCCGGTGCCGATGGTCGTCGGGTCGTCGGACGTCGTGCCCGAGCCGCCGATCTCGTTGGGCACGGCCTGCGAGGTGAGCTTGCGCTGCGCCTTGGCCTGGGCGCTCGCCGAGGGCAGGGTGGTCGGCCCGACGGCCGTGCTCGCGCCGCCGCTCGACCACTGCCAGCTGATCTTCTTGGCGGTCGCCACGGAAATGTCGGGGGTCGCGATCGTCAGCGTACGGCCGTCCGCCGACTCGGCGGCGGGGCCGAGATCGGCCCCGTCCGCGAAGAGTTCGGGTACGTCGTCCTTGACGGGCAACGGGGCGTCCAGCGTGAGCGATACGAGGTAACCGCCCGCGCCCTGGGTGACGGTCCAGCCGTCACCCGAGGCGACGACGGACGAGTCGGAGGCGGACGTGGTCGCGGCCGGTGCCGCGGCTGCCGCCGGGGCGGACGCGATCGACAGCGCGCCCACGGCCAGCAGCCCGGCTATACCGCCGGCAAGCGGACGCAGAAGCGTCCTGGTCGGTCTGGATATCTTCACTTGTGCGTGACCTCACTCCCAAGCGCCGAGCGGCGCGGAGACAGCGATCGGTTCGATAGCCGGGAGAAAGGTTGACACTGCAACTAGGTGAAATCGATCAGGAAATCGAAACGTTCCAGCCAATTGATCACGACGTAACGCTATAAAGGACAAGTTGGCTTATTTCACTACACCCGCCTACACCCGCACCGAGGTGTCGCCGTGCAGCCGTCCTCGTTCCTGTACGTCCTGAGAAGCCTGCTGGTGAGCGCGCACGGCCGGCGCCTCCACGTCCGGGCGGCGCTCTGGGCGGCCGGATTCACGGTCCTGCTGCTGCTCGTGGGCTCGTGGGTGATCGTCCCCGTCGAGGAGTCGGCGCCGCGCGCCACGATCACGAGCTTCCCGCGCGCGCTGTGGTGGTCGATCGAGACGGCCACCACGGTCGGCTACGGCGACTTCTATCCCGTCACCGCCTGGGGGCGAGTTATCGCCACCTTGGTGATGCTCGTGGGGATCGCGGCGTTCAGCATCGTGACGGCGGCCATCGCGACCTGGTTCGTCGGCTCGGCGGCCCGCAGGGTGCGCGCGATGGTCGCGGACGCGGGCCGGCTGGAACAGCGGGGGAAGACGGACGCGAGCGAGGAGATCCGCGCGCTGCACGAGCGGTTCGATCGCCTGGAGCAACTGATCAGGGATCCGCGTACGTGATCGGAGATCCGCGAACGTGATCTGAGATTCGCCTACGTGATCAGGGATCCGCGTACCGCAGCCGCCAGGAATACAGTGGATGGAGGCGTTGTGAAAGGCGGTACCTGCCGTGGAATCTGAACGTGCCGATCGATTGGTCGCGGCGCTGCGCGACCGCGGGGTGATGGCGCATGTGGCCGAGACGGGAGTCTACGAGTTCGGAATCCGGGTGGTCCTGGACCTGAATGTCGAAGCGCTGTGGGACATGGGCGGCGGGTCAGGACTCGAAGCGGAGGTGCTGAGCGAGGGCGGCCTCGTCGGATTCGTACCGCATATCCCCGGCTCGGAGGATTTCACCGACCAGCAGCTCATCGACGCCATCGCGACGACGAATTACTCGACGGAGGGGCTGCACCCGCCGACGGACGGTGGTGCGGGCGACGCCTCGCCCGCGCCGACGGCTCCTGCCAGCAAGGATGCGAAGGCGGGCAGGCGCAGAAGGCGCCCGTGGCACCGCTGACGGCAGCACGCGGCCTATAGCCCGGGAGCACCCCAGACGGGAAACCAGCGGGCGAGATCAGGCTCGATCCGGAGATCGGCGCCGAGCGCCGCCCGCACCTGAAGTTCGAGCTGGCTGTCGCGTTTCTCCGTACTGCCGGGCAGGGGCGCGAAAGGGAAGAAAGCGCCTCGCTTGTAGAGATAGACGAGCGCGAGAGGCTGTTCGCCAACACCGTCCGCGTCATTGCGGAAACCGACCAGAGAACAGAGGAGCTGCGGCCCGAAGCCCGCTGCTTCGAGTGACGTGTTGACCGCGTGCAGATCGGTCACCAAAGCCGAGATGTCATCGGGCGCGCGCTGGGCGAGAAGCCAGTTGTAGCCGTATGAGTCGCGGCTGAACCGTACCGGGGAATCGTCGGCGGACGTGTCGACGTCGAGCAATTCCCCGATGTCCTGCCGAATACGCGCGAATTCACCGCCCTCGACACCGGCGAAACACACCGAGCCCGCCCCGGTGGGCCGGAACCCGGTGCCGGCCTCAAGGGTGAGCGCCGCGGACGGCAGGGCGAACAGCTGGTCCAGGTCGGGCTGGACGGGCTTGCTGCGGCCGAGGATGGTGTCGAGAAGGCCCACGGGTACGGACTCCTGCCTGGTGGTGGTCGTCTACTGGCGCCGCGCGGTTCACGCGCGGCCGAGGTCGTCCGAGATACGGGCGAGCTGGTCGAGGCGCTGCTCAAGGGTCGGGTGCGAGGAGAACAGCCGGCCCAGGCTCTCCTTCGAGGAGAACGCCGGGATGAAGTACAGCGCGTTGTACGGCTCCGCCTTCCGCAGGTCCTCCGTCGGGATCCGCGCCATCTGGCCACTGACCTTCGTCAGCGCCGAGGCGAGCGCCGAAGGACGGCCGGTGAGCAGCGCGGCGGCCCGGTCGGCGGAGAGCTCGCGGTAGCGCGACAGCAGCCGGGTCAGCAGAAAACCGATCACATACACCACCGCGCTGACCAGCGGAATCAGCAGCAGCGCCAGCCCCAGCGGACTGGAGTCCCGGTTACCGCCGCGTGCCAGCCCGCTCCAGAGCGCGACCCGGGCGATCAGCCCGGCGAGCACCCCGAGGAACGACGCGATCGTCATGACCGCGACATCGCGATGGGCGACATGCGACATCTCGTGCGCCAGCACCCCCTCCAGCTCGGCCGGCTCCAGCCTGCGCAGCAGCCCGGTCGTGGCGCACACCAGCGCCGTACGCTCGCTGCGCCCGGTCGCGAAGGCGTTGGGCAGGTCACTACGCGCTATCGCCACGCGCGGTTTCGGCATGTCGGCGAGCGCGCAGATCCGGTCGACGGCTCCGTGCAGCTCAGGTGCCTCTTCGGGGGTGACCTCGCGGGCCCCCATGCTCAGCGCGGCGATCTTGTCACTGAAGAAGAACTGTGCCGCGAACAGGGCGCCCGCGACGACCACGATGATCAACCAGGCACCCTGCAGAACGGCGAGCAGGACACCGACAAGCACCACGTACAGCAGACCGATCAAGAACATGGTGGTCACCATGCGGGTGGTCAGGCCGCGGTCCGGGGTGTAGCGACTCCGCGTCATCATCATCTCCTGTGCGATTACCCCCGCACGGTCAATTCTCCTCCTTCCGTCGCTTTCCTGACCAAAAGAGCGTAGACGGGTCTGTGACCGGGCGGCCGGTGTGCGCGTCCAGGAGGACGCGGTCGCCGAGCGGCCGGTCCAGCGTTACGGTCACCGGCCCGCCACGCAGCTCGCTCGTACAGGGGCCCTTCTTGCTGCCGACGACAGAGGCGTAGAGCACGACGCTGCCGCGGGTCTCCAGGGTCTTCACGACGGGGCCGTCGTCGCAGGCCCCGTGCGTCGCGACGACGGTGACGGACCGGCCGCCACCGGCCACCTTGACGAGCCCGCCGAGCGGCGACAGCTCGGTGGGCTGGTTCTTGATCGGTCCGACCGGGGAAGCGGGGAGCGGCGAAGGGCGGAGCGCGACGCGCCTGAGCGGAGTCGCGTACCCCTCCAGCGTGAACAGCCAGGCGGGGACGGTCGCCGCGCCACGACTGGTGGTCACGGTCATCGCACCGAGCCGCGCGCCGGTCACGGTGAGATGCGGCCGCCCGACGTCGCCGCCACCGCGCGCCACGGCCGCGTACGCGCTCCGCGCGCTCAGCAGCGGCAGGGTGAGCGAGCCGCCCTCCTCCCACCTGACCTGCGCGTTCTTCGGTGCGGTACGGGGGAGCCCGCCGCGCAGGACGAAGTTCTCGCTTCCGTACGCGAGCTTGTCGGCGCCGCTGTGGAAGGCGTCGGCGGGCGGCTGAACCGCGTCGCTCATGGGGTGGTAGCCCGCGCGCCAGATGCCGGCGGCCTCGGAACCGTCCCAGGCGTCGGCGACCTCCCGGGCACGCTGGGCCCCGTCGTGGGGACGGACGGCATCCCCGGCGCCGTCGCCTCCACCGCAGCCGGTGACGGCCAGGGCGACTACGACGAGCAGTCCGACGGTGCGGGCGGTGCGGGCGGTGCGGTTGCGCATGGGTCCCCCTGGAGGCGTCCGGTGTCCGGGACGCCCCTATGACGGCCAGACGAGAGCCCGGGTTCCGGCGGGACCACCAGCGACCTACTCCGACGACGAGACTTCACCGCCGATTCCGGTCTCGTTGCCGTCGGCGTCATGGAACACCCACTTGCACACCGCGCCGTGCTTCTCCATCTCCACCGGCAACAGCCCCCGCTCGGCGATCCGGGCGACCTCGGCATCGGGCTCGTCCAGCCAGATCAGACTCACCGCGCCACCCGCCCGCTTGGCGTCCTCGACGATGTACACGAACCGGTTCTCGGCCAACTGCCACACGGCTTCGACGTCGTTGGGGTAGAAGCTCGGCTCCACTCCCAACAGCTGCTTGTACCATTCCAGCGCGCTCGCGTAGTCACGCACCGCGATCCCCGCGAAGATCCCCACGGCCATGGCCGACTCCCACTCTCGAAACACTCCTGTACACACAGCAGACTCCCGCACCGCACAGGACTCATCGGTTAACGTCCGGACGCCGCACCGGACGCGGGCTGGCTGCTGGGGCCCTTCAAGGACACCACGGACCCACGTCACAACGAGGCCGTGGAGATCAAGGGGGGCATCCACCCACGTGGCCTGGCCCTCGTCTGCGGGACGCCTCCGCGTCGAACTCCCGGGCCGCAGCGTCCTCTTGGCGGAGCAGGGCGACTACGTGGTGTGGGGACACGGCGTGGACCACTCGTGGTTCGCCGAGGAGGAGTCGGTGGTACTGACGGTGCGCTGGCCTTCGGTACCGGGCTACGCCGTCCCCCGAGAGCCCTGACCCCCTGACCCTCGGTATGGCGGACGGAACCTGTCCGCAAGTGGTGAAACGGTGACCCCATGGACGCAGAAGAATTCGACTGGAACCGGACACTGCGCGAGCAGTGGCAGTTCCACTGGACGCACCGGATCCGCCCACGGCTCGCCGGTCTCACCGACGACGAGTACTTCTGGTCACCGGCCCCGGACGCCTGGACCGTACGCCCGCGCGGCACCTCACAGGCGCCCGCGGCGATCGGCTCCGGTCCGTTCACGATCGACTACGCCTTCCCCACCCCGACCCCCGCGCCGTTCACCACGATCGCCTGGCGGCTCGCACACGTCATCGTCGGCGTACTGGCCATGCGCAACGCGTCACACTTCGGCGCGCCGGCGGCGACGTACGACACCTGGGACTACGCCGCCACCGCGGCCACCGCGCTGGACCAACTCGACGCCGAACTCGACGTCTGGACCGCGGGGTTGGCCACCCTGGACGACGCAGCCCTCCGCGTGCCGGTCGGCGCGAAGGAACCGTACCCGGACGCCCCCATGGCCACCCTGGTGCTGCACATCCACCGTGAACTGATCCACCACCTGGCCGAGGTCTGCCTGCTGCGCGACCTCTACCTCCACACCACGCCCACCAAGAACGGAGCCCCCCGATGAGCCGCCACATCCAGGTCACCTTCGACGCCCACGACCCCAAGTCCCTGTCGACCTTCTGGCGTGAAGCCCTGGGCTACATCCACCCGGGCCCACCCGGCGTGGACCTCCCCGAGGGCGCGGACCCACTGGCCGCCTGGGACGACTTCCTGGCACAACTCGGCGTCCCGGAGGCGGAACGCAACACCAAGTCAGCCATCGAAGACCCGGAAGGCCACGGCCCCCGCGTGTTCTTCCAGCAGGTCCCGGAGGGCAAGGTGGCCAAAAACCGAGTCCACCTGGACGTCCGAGCCGCCCCCGGCCTCCAGGGCGAGGCCCGCATGGCAGCCCTGGAATCGGAATGCACCCGCCTGGTAACCCTAGGAGCAACCCGCCTGCACCGCAGCGACCCGGAACCCCCGATGAACGCGGGCTTCATCGTCATGACAGACCCAGAAGGCAACGAATTCTGCCTCGACTGACCTACGAGCCTGCGACCACTGCCGGTACGCACTGAGGCGCAGCTCAACAGGGCATCAGGGAGTGGTCACTTCGTCGGTCGTGATCCGCTGCCAGACCTCCCCGGCCCTCCGCCGCAGCGCGGGGACGAGTTCCACGTTGTCCCCGCGTTCGGCACTCTGGAGGAGTTCGGTGATCACCACCAGCTCCGCGAAGCGCCCGGCGTCACTGTCGAGAAGGGCGGCGAGTTCTTGGCGGACGTGCTGAGCGGTTTCCGGCGTCGCGAGGCTGTACGCGTGCAGGAGGGCAGCGTCGTAACCAGATGGGGCGGTACCCCAGCCTTCCCAGTCCATGATGCCGAGCTCGGGACCGGCGAGGTTGGCCCAGTGCAGGTCGCCGTGCGCGGTGGACCACGCGGGCGCAGTCGTGGGGACCGGACCGTCGAGAAAGGCGAGGTACTTCGGCATGGCGCGGTCCAGGTATGCCTGGCGTACGGCTGTGCGATCGGTCTTGACCGCCGAGAGACAGTCGAGGGCCTTCCGAAGTCCCTCCCACCATCCGGTCGCCAAGCGCGGCATGACGGCAGGCACCGGAGTGGGGGAGAGGGTGCCGCCGCTGACGTGGTCATAGAGCTCTGCTCTATAGGCGTCCTCCCCCTCGGTCCACTGCCGTACACGACGCAGAGAAGGGCGCGGAATCTCCTGGGGCAGTAACCGTTCGGCGTCCTCCGGTCCGGTCCACAGCTTGCCGCTCGCTCTGTCGGACGGGCTGTGGACCACACGCAGCCATCCGGGGCCGTATGGCCCGGTGACGGGCCGGCCCAGCGTGCGTCCCCGCCACCCCCACGCCTCATGCGCTCCTCTGCCGGACGGCCGAGTGTCAGGGACAGTCTTGAGGGCGCCGCACGCCACGGTATGGGCCCTGCGCATGCGCGAGGCGACCTCGGGGTTGTCAGCTTCCGAGGACATCGATGACCTTTCTCAGACGATCGGGCGACAAGGGCTCGCAGACGGTGGCGCCCAGGGCATCCGCCCAGTGTGCCGGTGTGCTTGCCGACAACAGGACGCGTGACACCCCGGGGGCCGACAAGGCGACCAGTAGCGCGGCCTGCGCCGGGGAGGCAGCGGGGTCGATGACGCGTAGCAGATCCTCCGTCATGGCGCTGAGAAGTTCGCCGCCTCCCAGAGGGGCCGATACGAAGACATCGAGCCCGGCTCCCCGCGCCTCTGCCAGCGCTCCGTGCCCGTTGAGTGCGTCCGCCACGACGGCGAGATGGATGAGCGAGACTGGGAACTGCGCAGCGCGGAAGTGGTGGTGTGGCCCGCCCACTGATTCCGCCAGAGCCGTCAGTTCCCGAATGGTGAACATGCCGCTCGACAGTCCCGACCAGGTGGCGACACCGTAGCCACCGATCTTGTCGGCGTCCGCCGCGTGTTCCAGTTCCTCGAACGTGTCGGCCAGCGTCTGCGATACCTCAGCCCGGTCTGTCCGGCCGTGTTCCGGGTTGTGGACGAAGACCAGGTCCGGGGCACGACCGAGGCGGGTGTGGCTACGGGCAAGCTGCCAGGCGATGTAGGGGCGCGTCAGGCAGTGGGCTTGATCGCGGTCGTACGCCAACGCGCCGGCGCCGCGAGCGGCCTGCCGGTCGGAGTCGGGTACGAAACCGACCTTGGTCGAGACGCGCACCTGTGGGCACGCGTCGAGTAACGGCCGCAGAGATGCCTCGGCCGTACCGGCCGCGTAGTTCGGCGCCGTGTCGAGCCACGTCACTCCGGCGTCCACGGCGGCCGCCGCCGACCGTGTCACATCACGGCATCGGTATGTTCCGGCCGCGAGCCGGGCGCTCATTCGGCCCGCCCCACGGCTGCGATCTCGCCGTCCACAAGCTGACTTACGAGTAACGCCACCTGCCCGATGCGAAGCCCGGCTGCGTGGGCCAGTGCGTCCAGCCGGTGGTGACCTCCGGCCACGAGGAGGGAGAGCAGGGGCGCGGCCTGTGCGGAGAAGGCCCATTCTTCTCCCCCTGCCGTCAGCACCACATTGCCCTCCTCGTCGCTACGCAACCTTGCGCGGGCGGTGACGAGGTGTACTGCGAGAGCGGGGTCGGGCGGTACGCCTTCGACGTACGGCAGTGAGGGCACGAGGCGGGCTCGGTCGGTCGCGTCCCGCGTGGTGAGGAACCGGTCGAGGAGCGTTCCGTCTTCGAATCCCTTCATGACGAGGTCACCCAGCGACCGCACGAAGTCCGCTTTCTCCTCCCGAGTCCCGAAGCGTGGCAGGTCGCTGCGCACGGCGGCTTCGCGCCGCAGGTCCTCGGAAAGCCACTGGAGGAGGTCAGCGCCCGTCGCCGTCTGCATGCCGCAGGTGAGATGGAGGGAGTGAACGCCTTCGGAGGCGGCCACAGCGTGCCACCAACCGCGCGGCAGATACAGCATGTCCCCTGCGTCGAGGACGAGTTCGATAAGGGGCTCATTCGACGGCGGTTCGGGAACGTCCGTGTCCCGGTGCAGCGGTGCTTCCCTTGTGGGGCCGTAGATGCGCCAACGCTTGGCATCGTCGAGTTGGAGAACGAGTACGTCGTGGTCGTCCCAGTGGACTCCGAAGCCCTCCTCAGGTGTCCACGAGGCGTACGCATTGACCTGGACACCTGTGCGCAGGTGTCGTTCCAACTCCTGGGCGAGGTCGCCAATGCCCGGGTGGAGTTCGTCGATCGCATCCAGAACGAGGGTGGCGCCGTCGGCGAGGTGACGGTGCAGCTCGGCGGGCTTCAGCCGGTGCCACACCGTGCTGCGACGGGTGGTGACCGGTACCGAGTAGGCGTGCTCAGGCAGCGCTTCGCCGTCCAACGAGAGGCGCAGCCGGGGCGGTTCGAGCCGGTGGTGGGTGAGCAAGGCATTCAGGTCGTCCCAGCCGAGCAGGCCGCCGAAGCGGCCCGGTTCGCCGGGGAAGTGGCGGTAGGTGCGGCCGTACACCTGGGCGAGGAAATCCTCGCCCAGGTGCGCGACCACCGCGGGTACGTCGGTGGTCATCGGTTGCGGCCCTTTCTAGTCGTTGCCGTCGGAACGACCGGTGGAACCGCCGTCCGAGGGCTGCTCGGTCCTCGAACGGGCGGCGGCGATCCGGCGACGGGCAACCAGCAGGCCGTCGCCCTTCTGCCCACCGTTGGTGGTCACGTTCTGCTCGGGCATGGCTGTATCTCCTTCGGTGTTGGCGGAAGCGAGCCGGTTGCGCGCTCCCTGGTTGGGGCGTCTCCGGGCGCGGACCGGTGGTGGGACTGGTCCGCCCGGAGCGCCTGTACCTGGCATCGGGACTCGTGCGTCCGGAAGTCAGGCGGTCAGTGGTTCAGTTGACAGCGACGTGCGTACGGGAGTCTCTGCCGTACTCCGGTTCGGGAGGCGCCACCGGTTGTGATGTGCCTCCGACCGAGGAATCGCTTTCATATGTGGCAGGCGACGGACAAAGTGGCGAGGAAGAGGAACTGCCGACCTCGAACCAGACTGCCTTTCCGTCTTTGGTCGGCCGCGAGCCCCAGGCCTGAGCGAGCCCGTCAACCAACTGCAGCCCGCGCCCGCTCTCTTCATCCAGGTCAGCCGACGGCTGCCGCGGAAGGAGACCGCTTTGCCTGTCCTCGGCCTCCAGCCGCACGCGGGACCCGTCCCAGCTCACCGTGACCTGGCAGCCTTCCCCGGTGTGCACCACTGCGTTCGCGATCACCTCGCCGGCCAGCAACTCCAGCGTCTCGACCGTGTCGTCCGCGATTGGCAAATCCCAGTCACGGACGATCGCGACAACCCTGCGGCGGGCAAAAGACACGGCGCCGACTTCGGCCGGGACACGCAAGGACGAGGACTTTGCGGCGGGTGTTCGGAACGGCATGGAGGGCGAACCTTCCTGGCTGTGTGCGTCGGAGTTGCACACAACCGCCCACAGCCAACGACGCCCAGAGCACAATGGACGCATCAATGCGGCATCCATGCGGCACACCCACGCGTCACCTGGGGGAGTCGGCATAGCCTCAAGTTCCTGACAGGGCGGGCGAAACGGGGAGACGACCTCATGGCGCACCACCGCAACGGCCTCGCGGCACGCCGCCGAGCCGTCGGCCTCACCCAAGAGGCGCTTGCCGAGCACATGCAGGTGGACCGCTCCAGCGTTGTTCGCTGGGAATCCGGCCGTACCGCTCCACAGCCCTGGATGCGTCCACGGCTGGCCCGCCTTCTTCGCGTCGATGCCGAAGGCCTCAATGACCTCCTGACCGCACGGTCGCCAGGTGGTCCGCAGGGACAGGACACCATCGACTACGCGGTGCTCCATCCAGATCGCGTCGATCTGCCCGCCGTCGCGACACTTCGCGCGCGCTTCGACGACTGCGCAGCTCGTTACGACCGGGTGCCTTCGGCCGGCCTCATCGCAGAAGCAGCGATACAGCTCAACCTGATTGATCAACTCGCTGCCGGGTCCGCACGCGGACGAGTGCAAAGGGAACTCCACTCCCTGCACGCCGACGCCTGCACGCTTATGGGCCAGTTGGTCTGGGACGCCTCCCAACGTCGTGATCACGTCACCGCAAAGACGTACTACGAGCGGAGCACCGACCTCGCCCGCCACCTACGGGACTCCACCCTCGAAGCCCACGCTTTACTGCGCACCGGCTACGTCGCGCTGTACGGCGCGCACGACGCACGGGCCGGGCTCGCGCTCGCGGAGCAGGCAGCCGAAAAGGCCGAACGTACGAGCCCGGCACTGTCCGGGCTGGCGCTTCTACACGTTGCCGAGGCACACGCCATGCTGCGTTCGTCCTCAGACTGCGAACGAGCCCTCTCCCGCGCAGAGCGTCAACTCGACCACGCGGACGGCAGTGACGCCGCCGCCGACCTTGTGTCGCCCACCCAGTTCGGCCGCCTCGCAGGGTCCTGCTACCTCTCCCTCGGAGACCACCGGCGAGCCGAAACCTTGCTGACCAGTACGGCGGAGACGCTACGGGACAGGCGAAAGTCACGCGCCATCGTGCTGGGGAACCTTACGCTCGCCCGTATTCGTCAGGGCGATGTCGAGACGGCCGTGGCCAGCCTCACTGAAGCCGTTGCCGAGTTGGAGACCACTCGCGGGGGTGGAGGCATGAACATCGTCTTCGGCGCGGCCCGTGAGTTGCGCCCCTGGCGACAAGAACCCCTGGTCGCCGAGATCCACGACAGGCTGCTCGGCTTGATGACGGCAGCGTAAGAGAGAGAAGGAGACCCCGGTGGCAGCCAGCTCCCTGGACCAGGCCAAACAAGCGGTACGCACCCAGGTCTGGGATGCCCTGACCGCAGCCGACGCCGTCCACGACGCTTCCGTCCATGGCCGCATCCCCAATTTCAAGGGTGCCGAGGAAGCTGCGGGCCGGTTGTCGAAACTCCCGGCCTGGCAACGCGCCGGCGTCGTCAAAGCCGTCCCGGACAAGGCCCAACTCCCCGTGAGGGCAAGGGCCCTGGAGGAGGGAAAGATCGTCTACATGGCGGTCCCGAAGCTGGCCACACTCAAGCCCTTCTACCTTCTCGACCCGGCAGCCCTCACCGTCCCACCCGCCGAGGCCGCGGCCAGCCGCATCGCCGCCACGATCGCCCCCACCGTCGATGTCGACGCCCTCCGTCCCCTGGACCTGATCGTCCTCGGCAGCGTCGCCGTCAACCGCGACGGCGCCCGCATCGGCAAGGGCGCCGGCTACTCCGACATCGAATTCGCCCTCCTCACCGAGGCCGGCCTCGTGACCCCGGAGACCGTGATCGTCACCACCGTCCACGCCCTCCAGGTGACCGACGCTCTGATCCCCACCACCGAGCACGACGTCAGCGTCGACATGATCGTCACCCCCGACGAGACCATCGTCTGCCCGAACCCCCACCGGCCGTCAGGAGTCGACTGGTCGGCCCTTACACCGGAGAAGATCGCCACGATCCCGGCCCTGGCAGCACGCCACCTGGCATGACGACCCCAGCGGGACGGCTCCAGCGGGCGAAGCGCCCGTGGACGGTCTGTCACAGGCCGACCGCGAGTCCGTCGCACAGGTGGAAGCATCGGCGCGAGAACTGCCCGGGCGATGTCAGCAATCTCCCCAGGCTCACGATCCGGCTATCGGAAAGACCCACCCCGGTGGTCCGTGGGGTGCAACGTGCGGCCAAGTGGCCCCAAGCTTCTAATCCTGTTCGTTGTTCGTCTTGGTCACTCAGTCGGGGCGTTATGCCGATGCGCAAGGATGCAACCAGAACCCGCATAAATGAATCATCAGAGGATGTAGATGGCACAGTATTTGTCACCTATGATCAAAGGCGAGGAGCCTTGTCGCCGACAACTTACGATGACTGGATGACTATCAACGATGCGGGGCCGGAGGAACCAAACGATGAACTCGTCTCACGAATCGCCAAGGTAACCCCCGAACTCGCCGAATCTTTTCTGACCAAGGCTGCAGTAAACAGACGCCTGAATATGAGTCAAGTTAAAGTGCTGGCGGAAACAATTCTACGAGGAGAATGGAAGCTAACCCACCAGGGAATCGCCTTCGACAGCGATGGGGCACTTCTCGACGGCCAGCACCGCCTCCACGCAATTATGGAGGCAAAGACCACAGTAGAGATGATCATTTTTGAGGGGCTATCAAAAGAAGTCTTCCCAGTTCTTGACATCGGAAAGCGTCGCAGTGGCGCAGACACCCTCTTTTCGACAGGCGAGAAGAACTTGCCCCAGCTTTCCTCTACCGTCCGCCATGTAATTCTCTTCAAGACGATGTCGAACGCCCCTTGGAGAGGCCCCCAGGCTCGCGTTTCCAATGACCAAATCCTAGCGGCATACAACGAGGATCCAGAAGGTTACAGAGAATCGGTCACCATCGGTCGTGAGCTTTCAAAGTACCTGTTCGCGAGTTGGCCCGCAGTGTCAACGGGGGTCTACTTGACCACTGAGGCGGCGCCCGCCGCAGAGATCGAATCATGGATCTCTGGCCTCAAGTCAGGAGCGAGCCTGGACCCCCACGATGCGAGGCTTGCGCTACGAGAGGTGGCGAAAGACATCCAGAAGCGCAGTTCCAAGCGCAAGATGAACATGCGCGATCAGGTGGCAATCTACATCAAAGCATGGAATGCCTGGGTCGATCCGGAGAAGGCTGGAGACCTGCGTCTTCATCGACTGAAGAAGACGGAGAAAATGCCGATGCCAATCAAATTGCCATTTGAGTTCAAGTGATCTGGTCCAGAGTCACATCGGCGGATCTCTCGACATCGGTCTAAAATACAAATTCTGACTTTGATTGGTGCCTACCGGTGCTGCATCACGCAAACTCGTCTGCACTGCTGCGCCAGCTACTCCGTATCCGCCAAGAACGTAGGGCGATATCCACGAACCTCTTCCTTCAGGAAGGATTTCAGGCACGACTGCTGCGAACGATAACCTTCCCGGATTCCCCGAATACGATTACTTCTCGGCCAAGAGATTTCGCGAGTCGTTCGATAAAGTCGCGGGAAATCGAATGCGAAGGCCTGTCTGGACTGTGCGCCACAATAGTCACATTCTCGCCCTCCCAAGAGGAACTGAGGGCCTCCCAGCCAATCTTAGCGAATGACAAAGAAATGAATTTCTCTTCGCTGATACGGCGAATCTCCCGAGGCGGCCGCCTCGAAGTGCCGTCCACTCGTAGTGTATACCTCTCAAGATCGGCCATCCGATGATCAAGTTGGCGAGAAATCAGAAGGATCTCCTCCGTCATGTCAGCCTCGGAGCGTCGGACGGAATCCGAGAGGCCATCTTCCGAGGATCTTTCCTTGACACTGCTTACAATGCTCTCGAAATCTGGCCAACTTCTTTGGAATGCTCGCTCTAGCCTTTCGCGAGAGATGGCCAAATTCCCTGCAGCGTCGTTGATGTCGAACAGAAGTTTCTGTGCATCTTCCATACTGCCACCGTTGACGGCCTGGAACTGACTGAGAGGGCTAATCAGGTCAGTCATCCTCATACCCACCAGGAATGGAACGACGCAGCCACCATCAACCTGCTTGGAGAGGGCTCCAGCCTCGAAATTGATCCAGGTCGAATTTTGATTCTCTGGGGTTACACAGATGATTCCGAAGTTCGTCTCGGAAAGCTCGTCAGTAATCTCTCGGACGCCCCGGCTCCCTGCCGAGATGTCCAGACTGGAGAGCCATGGATTAATGTACTGGAGTACATCCGGCAACCAGGACCACAGAGCCTCGGCAGTTTTCTTGGAGCGCTCCCCTGACCAACTCAGAAATACTTTCATCGCGATGCCCTTCTAGGCGGCAGATTGATCGTCAAACTCGAATCAGCCGGACTCACGCACTGACCTAAGCAGGAGCGCCTGTTCCGCCTTCAGCGACTCATACGAGTCTCGCACGTAAAATAGAAACTGACCCCCCGGATGGCGGATCAAAGTGGATTTATCGCGACCCGCACCTTCCCAGTCCTCCATAAGCGCCTGATACGTCGCCGTGTGAGCACAAAATTCTAGAACCACAGGAGGCATTTCGACTCCGATGATCAGATCCCCTTGTGTCGTGATAATCTCTCGTATTTGTTGGGCGATCGGCGCGAACACAGATTTAATCCACGTACGCCATCGCGTCTCTTCTGCTTCCGGGAGCGAACTTCCGGCTGAAATTGCACCAACCGGTTCAATGTATCGTCTCCGATATTCGTTCCACGCTTTCTCGTTCGTTTCGGCGAGAACGAGAAGTGGACCGTAAAGGTCTTTTAGTTGACTGTTCACCCTGTCGATTCGCGCTTGCTGAAGAGATCTACGGACCTCTCCTTGATGGTTCAACCAGTAGGCCACGAGGGCAATCATGATGCTGGCACATGCCGTAACCAATGCCGCTGTCATTAGACCCAACGACACCCTTCTAATGCTATTGAAGCATAATTTACGGGAATCTCGCCACCTTGCGAACACAATACCCCCCAGATGGCTACAGGAGCATTTTCGAAAAGACATGCAAGTCTCGCACGACCATTCAACGGCGACAGTGAATACCCTCTCACTCGTTCGACATCAGGTTCGCAGGATCAGGTGACGGGTCCGTCACGGCGGATCGGGCCGCACCTACGGTGTTAGGTTCCAACTGTTGACTGTCATCGTCACGAACTTCCCAGCCGACCTTTGGGAATTCTTCCCCACCAACAGTTGAAGACCGCCCGGAGAGCTTTGGTCCCTCGGCCTTATTCTGCGGCATTCTCTGGAGTGAGATCCGCCGATACGAGGCAGAGCCCCGCGCTGCGTGCCTACAAGGGCGAGCCCCGCCCGTAGTGTTAATTGAGCTGTAGCCCGGGCGTCTGTGTCGGCCGGCTCAATCCAGGAGCGCCCCAGGACGATGCGGGCCCCTCCGACGTAACGCTCCCCGCCAGCTTCAGCCCTCTCGGAGGGAGCCGTGCGTCGCGCCAGGAAGGGGTCGGGCTCCGGTCGCAACACGACGGATCCGTGATCCGCCAGATCTTCGTACGCGGCGTCCGGCCCGCAGCCGATTGTGACGAGGCATGTTGACCCGAGTAGTCCTTCGTGCACTCGGACTCCTAGCGCATCTCCGGTTCTTCGGACCGCGCCCAACTTGGCCACCGCCATTGCCTGTCCCAGGCTCCTGAGTCTGATGCGATGGCGTTCGTGTACCGGCGTCCCGGCCGAGAACTCCGTTTGAACCCGCCCGGCCTCCTGGGTCTGGGCGGCGTTGCGGGGCCGTCGCCCGGGTGATTAGCCGAGTCAGACACGGACAGCACCCAAGAGGCATCCGGTCTTCGAGGCCGCGGATGAGCGGGCTCGTTCCGGAGGACGCGTCAGATCTGGCTTGATGCGCGAGGTCATGATCGTGACTCCGGACACCTGGGACGAGGTGTCGGAGGAGGCACATCACATGGTCTTCGGCTATCTGATTGAGCCAGATCGGTCCGGTCGGCCCTCTAGGACTTCCCGGTGCCGAGGCAGGTGCGGCCTTCGTTTCGCCTGAACGGTTTCACCCGGCGCCCCTCCGGGGCCACTGAAAAGGCAAGAACGAGCGCTGGCCCCGGATTTCGGTGGAGCCAACGCTCGTTGCGGCCTGCTCTTGCCTATCGAGTTCGAGCTTTACATCCTAGATGTCGAAGTACAGTTCGAACTCGTGCGGGTGCGGGCGGAGTTGGATCGGGGCGATTTCCTTGGTGCGCTTGTAGTCGATCCACGTCTCGATCAGGTCCGCCGTGAACACGCCGCCCGCCTGGAGGTACTCGTTGTCCGCCTCCAGGGCGTCGAGGACCGCCGGGAGGGACGTCGGGACCTGGGCCACGCTGGCGTGCTCTTCCGGGGCCAGTTCGTAGAGGTCCTTGTCGATCGGCTCCGGGGGCTCGATCTTGTTCTTGACGCCGTCGAGGCCGGCCAGCAGCAGGGCCGAGAAGGCCAGGTACGGGTTGGACGACGGGTCGGGGGCGCGGAACTCGACGCGCTTGGCCTTCGGGTTCGAGCCGGTGATCGGGATACGCATCGCGGCCGAGCGGTTGCGCTGCGAGTAGACCATGTTGACCGGGGCCTCGAAGCCGGGGACCAGGCGGTGGTACGAGTTGACCGTCGGGTTGGTGAACGCCAGCAGCGACGGCGCGTGCTTCAGGATGCCGCCGATGTAGTAGCGCGCCATGTCCGACAGACCGGCGTAGCCCTGCTCGTCGTAGAAGAGCGGCGTGCCGCCCTGCCACAGGGACTGGTGCACGTGCATGCCGGAGCCGTTGTCACCGAAGATCGGCTTGGGCATGAAGGTCGCGGTCTTGTTGTTGCGCCACGCCACGTTCTTCACGATGTACTTGAAGAGCATCAGGTCGTCGGCCGCGGCGAGCAGCGTGTTGAACTTGTAGTTGATCTCCGCCTGGCCTGCGGTGCCGACCTCGTGGTGCTGACGCTCGACCTGGAGGCCGGAAGCCTCAAGCTCCAGGGAGATCTCCGCGCGCAGGTCGGCGAAGTGGTCGACCGGCGGGGCCGGGAAGTAACCGCCCTTGTAGCGCACCTTGTAGCCGCGGTTGTCGGCCGTGGAGCCGGTGTTCCAGGCGGCTGCCTCGGAGTCGATGTGGTAAAAGCTCTCGTTCGCCGTCGTGTTGAAGCGCACGTTGTCGAAGACGTAGAACTCGGCCTCGGGGCCGAAGTACGCGGTGTCCGCGAAGCCGGTGGAGGCGAGGTAGGCCTCGGCCTTCTTGGCGATGTTGCGCGGGTCGCGGCTGTACTGCTCACCCGTGATCGGGTCATGGATGAAGAAGTTGATGTTCACCGTCTTGTCGCGGCGGAACGGGTCGACCCGTGCCGTCGACAGGTCGGCGCGCAGCGCCATGTCCGACTCGTGGATCGCCTGGAAGCCGCGGATCGACGAACCGTCGAAGGCCAGCTCCTCGGACGGGTCGAACGAGCCGACCGGGATCGTGAAGTGCTGCATCACGCCAGGCAGGTCGCAGAATCGGACGTCGACGAACTTGACGTCCTCATCCGCGATGAACTTCTTGGCCTCGTCGGCGTTCTGGAACATCCAGCTCCTCCTCCTCCCGACCCGGGGAGGGGCGGGGGCTTATCGCTTGGTCGTGCGGCCGATGTGGGGGCACACGCTGGAGCCGACCATAGGTTTCCGGCATTTCTCCAGCATGACCCTGTTGTTTCGCCCAAGTTAACCGCCCTGGGTGCACGGTGTTGACCTTGGGATTCGCGTACCCCGTCCGGATGGTCCGGAACCGGTCGCAGTACCGTGTGGGGGTGGACAACAGGCAAGCAATCGGATCGTGGCTCTCGGGACCGCGCGCGGCCGCCGAGGACATGGGCGTCGATTTCGGTTACCGCGGTGAACGGCTCGGGCTGCCGGAAGAGGGCCCCGGCTCCGTCGCTCCGCTCGGCCGCCGGTTCGGCGCGATCTTCGTCGACTGGGTGCTGTGCCTGGTCATCTCGTACGGGCTGCTCGCCGGCGGCGAGATGCACCGCGCCGGCAACTGGGCGCTGCTCGTCCTTCTCGTACTGAGCCTCCTGACCGTCGGAACGGTCGGCTCCACCCCCGGCAAGCGGCTCTTTGGGCTGCGCGTCGTCGGACTGACCGGCGGCCGGCTCGGCGTCGGCCGGGTCCTCGTCCGCAGCGTGCTGCTCTGCCTCGCCGTCCCCGCGCTGATCTGGGACCGCGACGGGCGCGGGCTGCACGACCGCGCCTCCGGAGCCGTTCAGGTTCGGATTTAGTCCAAGGGATTCAGTCCAAGGTTCGGATCTGGTCCGTACACGTAAAGGAGGGCGGTCCGGGTCTCCCCGGGCCGCCCTCCGACGTTCGTACGCCGCGCGTCAGCGCGCCTTTCCGCCCCTCGGCATCCGCATGCCCTTCGGCATCGGGCCCTTCGGCAGCGGCATGTTGCTCATCAGGTCGCCCAGCGCGCGCAGCCGGTCGTTCGTCGCCGTCACCTTCGGCCCGTCGAGCACCCTCGGCAGCTTCAGCAGCGTCGTACGGACCTTCTTCAGCGGCACCTGGCCCTCGCCGTCACCGACGATGATGTCGTGCACCGGCACGTCCATCACGATGCGCGCCATCCGCTTCTTCTCCGCGGCCAGCAGGCTCTTCAGCCGGTTCGGGTTGCCCTCGGCCACCAGCACGATGCCCGCCTTGCCGACCGCGCGGTGCACGACGTCCTGATTACGGTTCATCGCCACAGCGGGCGTCGTGGTCCAGCCACGGCCCACGTTCTCCAGGACCGCCGCCGCCGCGCCTGGCTGTCCCTCCATCTGTCCGAAGGCGGCACGCTCGGCACGGCGGCCGAAGATGATCGCCATCGCGAGGAACGCCAGGATGAAACCCAGAATGCCCAGATAGAGGGGGTGGTTGATCAGAAAACCGACCGCGAGGAGGACACCGAAGGTGACGATTCCGACGCCGCCGACGACAAGACCGACCTTCGGGTCGACCCGCCTGGTCATCTTGTAGGTCTGAGCGATCTGCTTCAGTCGCCCCTGGTTCGCAGCAAAGTCTGCGTTTTCCTTCCTCGCCATGTACGGGAGTTTACGTGGCTTGGGAAGCGGTGTTCGACACGGCCTCCAGAACGTGCTGCGCCTCCACCCGGTCCTTGGCCCTGCGGCGGTCTTCGAGGACGGCCGTCCAGGCGTTCCGGCGGGCTGTCCGCTGGCCGCCGCTCATCAGCAGCGACTCGACGGCGCGCAGAGCGGTGGAGACGGTTACGGTGACGGGTCGTACAGGCGCTGCCTGCATGATGTCGGTCCCCTTCGGAGCGGTGATCGCGGGTGGGCGCGGTACGTGGAACCAGCGTCACCGACAGGTGTTACCAGGGCGTGACCAAGCGGTCAAACGCGAATGAAACCTTGACGGCGGGGCCTTCTCACGCGGTTGCGGCCCGTACGCGCCCCCGACCTGCGGGGAACGTGCGGACCGCGGCACGGCCGGCCTCTACTGGCAAGTAGCCGCTTGTGCCCAGCTTCACACAGTCGGCGTCAGACGGCCTGTCCGGCGCCCTGCCCGACCGGCAGTCCCGCCGACTCTCCGTCGACCGGCGCGCCACGGCGCTCCATCGCCTGCCGGTACAGCCGGCCCGCGCGGTACGACGAACGCACCAGCGGCCCCGACATCACACCGGAGAAGCCGATCTCCTCGGCCTCCTGCTGCAGCTCGACGAACTCCTGCGGCTTCACCCAGCGCTCCACCGGGTGGTGGCGCACCGACGGGCGCAGGTACTGGGTGATCGTGATCAGCTCGCAGCCCGCCTCGTGCAGATGGCGCAGCGCGTCACTGACCTCGGCGCGCTCCTCGCCCATGCCCAGGATCAGGTTGGACTTGGTGACCAGCCCGGCCTCGCGGGCCCGGGTGATGACTTCGAGGGACCGCTCGTACCGGAAGCCGGGGCGGATCCGCTTGAAGATCCGGGGGACCGTCTCCACGTTGTGCGCGAGCACCTCGGGCCGCGACGAGAAGACCTCGGCCAGCTGCTCGGGAACGGCGTTGAAGTCGGGGATCAGCAGCTCGACCTTGGTACGGCCGTCGGCGCGCTCCGCCGTCATCCCGTGGATCTGGCGCACCGTCTCCGCGTACAGCCAGGCACCGCCGTCCGGCAGGTCGTCGCGGGCGACGCCGGTGATCGTGGCGTAGTTCAGGTCCATCGTGACGACCGACTCACCCACCCGGCGCGGCTCGTCACGGTCCAGCGGCTCGGGCTTGCCCGTGTCGATCTGGCAGAAGTCACAGCGCCTGGTGCACTGGTCGCCGCCGATGAGGAAGGTCGCCTCGCGGTCCTCCCAGCATTCGTAGATGTTGGGACAGCCCGCCTCCTGGCAGACCGTGTGCAGCCCCTCGGACTTCACCAGGGCCTGCATCTTGGTGTACTCGGGGCCCATCTTCGCCCGGGTCTTGATCCATTCGGGCTTGCGCTCGATGGGGGTCTGGCTGTTCCGGACCTCCAGACGCAGCATCTTGCGTCCGTCGGGTGCGACAGCGGACACGTCCGGCACCTCTCTCTGCTGGCGCGGCATTCGATTCTTCGGCGAATACCAGGTTACGCCCGTTATTTGCGTGGCATTACGTCTGGCCAACCCCCCGCCAGAAGGCCGCATTCCCTGCGGCCCCGGCGGCCCGGGGCCGCTACAGCCCCGCCCGTCTCACGCGCTGGCGCGCTCGACCTCGCGCGGCGCCAGCTCTGCGTTCTCCAGAACGTCCCGCAGATGCCCCTCGACGACGGGGAGCACCTCGGCGATCGTCACGTCATGCCCCAGCTCGTACGCGAGCGACGTCACCCCCGCGTCCCGGATCCCGCAGGGCACGATCCGGTCGTACTCCTTGTTGTCCGGGTTCACGTTCAGCGAGAAGCCGTGCATCGTGACGCCCTTGGCCACCCGGATGCCGATCGCGGCGAGCTTGCGGTCCTCCCGGCGCTGGCCCGCGTTGGACGGGGCGTACTCCGGGCCGTTCAGCCGGGGGTCGAACTCGTCGTCCTTCAGTCTCGGGTCGAAGTCAAGCGACAGACCCGAAGGCCGCTTCTCCACCGGGTCGCCCAGCACCCACACCCCGCTGCGGCCCTCCACCCGGGTGGTCGCCACACCGAAGTCGGTCGCGGTACGGATCAACGCCTCCTCCAGCCGGCGGACATGCGCGACGACGTCCACCGGACGCGGCAGCCGCACGATCGGGTAGCCGACCAGCTGCCCGGGGCCGTGCCAGGTGATCTTCCCGCCCCGGTCCACGTCGACCACCGGGGTGCCGTCCAGCGGGCGCTCGCTGTCCTCCGTACGCCGCCCTGCCGTGTACACCGACAGGTGCTCCAGCAGCAGACAGGTGTCGGGCACCTCGTCGGCGAAGCGCGCCGAGTGCACTCGGCGCTGCTCCTGCCACGCCTCCCGGTACTCGACGGCCTGCTCGCCGAACCCCAGATGAACGAACCGCAGCTCACTCACGGCAGTGCCTCCTTCAGACCCGCTCCGTGCACGTGTCGCGCTCCCGCAACTGTACGGCGGCACTCCGACAAGCAGCCCGGCAGGTGTGCGTCAGCTATGTCCAGAATCCTCACACGATCGGATGAATCCGGGTCGAACGTGCCGGTGGCGGCGGCCACTGCCGCTAAATTCGCGCCGTTCCATGAGGGCTGCTCTTGGGCCCGGAAGGCAGGAGACCGTACAGCTGATGTCGGAACGACCTCCGCAGCGCATTCCCAACCGCCAGCTCGCCGCGCTCATCGCGGAAGCCGGATTCTCCAACGCGGGCCTCGCCCGCCGGGTGGACCAGCTGGGCCTGGAACACGGCCTCGATCTGCGGTACGACAAAACGTCCGTGACGCGCTGGCTGCGCGGGCAGCAACCCCGTGGCACCACCCCCGCACTGATCGCGGAGGTCTTCACCCGCAGACTCGGCCGCCGGCTCGCCGCGCAGGACCTGGGGCTCGACGCCTGTGCCCCCGTCTACGCGGGCCTCGAATTCGCCGCCACCCCCGAGGAGGCCGTCGACATCGTGGCCGGCCTCTGGCGCAAGGACTCCGGCAGTCACGCGGAACTCCGCAAGATCGCCTTCACCCCCGCAGGGCTCGTCGTGCCGAGCCGCGACTGGCTGATCGGCCGGGCCGACGACCGGGTCGGCCGTCCGGAAGCGGGCCCCGCGCCGAACGTTCGGGTGCCCGGCCAGCAGCCGTCCCGGCCGGCGCCCGCGCTCCCGGCCGCGCCGGGTGTCGCCGCCGTGCCGGGCGTCCCCGGCGTCCCACGGCAGCGCACCGAACGGGCGGCGGGGCAGCGGGTCACCCCCGGCGACATCGAGGCGCTGCGCTCCGTCGGCGAGCTGTTCCGCACCCTCGACCAGACGTACGGCGGCGGCCACGCCCGGCAGGCGCTCGTGCGCTACCTCGAACACGAGACCGAGCCGATGCTGCGCGGCTTATACGGCGAGAACACCGGCCGCAGGCTGTTCGCCGCCGCCGCCGAGCTGACCCGGCTCGCCGGCTGGACGTCGTACGACATCGCCGCCCACGGCCTCGCCCAGCGCTACTTCGTGCAGGCACTCCGGCTCTCCCAGGCCGCCGCCGACCGGGCGTACGGCTCGTACGTGCTGATCACGATGAGCCGCCAGGCCGTCTACCTCGGCCACGGCCGCGAAGCCGTCCAGCTGGCGCGCGTGGCCCAGCAGGGCGTCGGCTCGGCGGTGCCGCCCGTCGTCCAGGCCCTGCTGCACGCCGTCGAGGCGCGCGGCCACGGCGTGCTCGGCGAGGCCAGGACGGCCACCGCCTCGCTCGTACGGGCCGAACGCGCCCTGGAGAGTGCCAGACCCGGCGACGACGTGCCCCACTGGGCGCGCCACTTCGACGAGGCGCAGCTCGCCGACGACTTCGGCCACTGCCACCGCGACCTCCAGCAGTACCGCACGGCCGCGCAGCACGCCGAGCGCTCCCTCCAGCTGCGCGCCCCCGCGCTGGCCCGCAGCCGGCTGTTCTGCCGCGTCGTCCTCGCCACGGCGCGGCTGGGCCTCGGCGAGCTGGACCAGGCGTGCCTGCTGGGCGCCGAGGCGGCCCAGCAGGCGACGGAGATGCGGTCGGCCCGCGCGGTCGAGTACGTCCGGGAGTTCGAACGGCGGCTGGAGCCCTACCGGGACGCGATGGCGGTACGCACGTACCGGGACCGGGTCGCGGCGCTGGGCTGAGACCTGGCGGGGGGCGTTACGCGGCGGCCGTCAGGGGGGCCGCCACCGTCCCCCGCACCGGCCTGGCGCCGATGTCCCGCAGCACCGCCCGCGCCGCCCTGCGGCCCGAAGACAGCGCGCCCTGCGCGGTGTTGGTGTCCCGGTGGTCACCGCACACGTACAGCCCCGCCAGCAGCCGCACGGCGCGAACCGGGTCGTACGGCGGCGGCATGGCCGGTACCGCCTCCGGGTCGTGGTGCACGCCGAGCAACTCCCAGTCGTCGGTGGGACATCCGTACATCCGGGCCAGCTGCGCCCGCACCGTACGGTCCAACTCGCCCGCCGCGGGTGGGACGCCGAGCACCGTCGACGAGATCAGCGCCCGGCCGGCGGGGGCGCGGCTCGGATCCACCGCGCTCATCACGGCGGTGTGCGCGACGGGCCCTTCCCTGTCGCCGTCCAGCAGCAGCGTGGGATCCGCCAACGGCGCGTTTTCCGCCGTGTGGTGAAGAACCGTCACCGGATGGAACGCGGGCACCCGCAGCCCCGGCAACAGCTCGGCCGCGGCCCGCGCGCCGGTCGCCACCAGCAGTGACCGGCAGGCGAACTCGCCGTGCTCCTTGGTCTGTACGCGGTTGATCGACGCCTCGGTCACGGACACCTCCGTACGTACCGAACCGGCCGGGAGCGCCCCCGCGAGCGCCTCGGCGAGCACGGCGGCACCGCCCTGCGGTACGCACAGTCCGCCCATGGCGAAGTCACGCAGGGCGAGTTCGGCGCGCCGGCCCGAGGTGGCGAGTTCCGGGTCGAGGAGCAGCGCGGCGAGCAGGGCGCGTTCCGTGGCGTCCGCGTAGACGTCCCGCGCGGGGCGGTCCGGGTGGGGCGCCTGCGCCGACATGCTTGCGTGCGCGCCCCATGCGCCCTGCGCGCGCCGTATGCCGCCGCTGTGCACGAGCACGCCGGGTGAGAACGCCCGCAGGGCGACGCCGTCGAGTCCGGGCGTTCTGTACAACTCGTCGTACGAGGCGCTGAGCAACTGCCCCAGACGGTCGAGCCGGAAGCCGTCCACGTCGTCGGTGGCCATCCGCCCCCCGACGTAGGGCGCGGCCTCAAGAACGGTGACGTCGAGGCCGGCATCGCGCAGATGGCGAGCGGCGGCGAGGCCGGCGATACCGGCACCGATGACGACGACGTCTGTGTGGTACGTGGTGTTGGTGCTGCTGTTGAACACGTGTCCCTCCCAACAAGCCCTGGCTATAGGCGAGTTCGGAGTTGAGCGTAGGTATGGGGACGGCCGGGGGCGGACGCGCGTGTTCGGGTGCACGGTGGCACGCGTGGCGCGCGGTGTCGCCGTCCGGCGCGGTTTTGGTTGGCGGTTCTTGGTTGCGGTCTCGCTGTCCGGTGGCGGGTTCCGGGTCCTGCGGTGTCGCCTTCCGGCGGGGGTGCGGTCTGGGTTGAGGTTGTTGCCATCCGGTGCGGGTTCCGGGTCCTGCGGAGGGGGGTGTCCGGACTGCTTGTCGCATGAGCTCCTTCGCTTTACGTCCGGACACCCCCCTCCTCCGGCCCCGGCCCCCTCCCCCCGGTGGTCGGGCACGGCTGTTCGCGTTAGCGCGGGTGGGGGTGCCGTGCGGGCCGGGGGCACGTCCCTGGCGTGGACGCCCGGTCCGCCTTGCCTTGGTGGTCGCGGCGCAGCGATCCGTGGGGCGGGGGGAAGGGGGTCGTGCAGGGGTGGTGTCCGGAGCGTAGAGCGTGATTTGTGGCGCATCTCGGCGGTGGCTCCGCGTCTCGGGAGTACGCGCCGTAAATCATGCAGCGCAGGACGCCTCCCCGGAACGGCACCCGGCGACAACCGCAACCAAGACCGCCAACCGACACCGCGCCCGACGGCGACAACCGCAACCAAGAACCCGACTACGCCGCGCCGATCGCCTCCGCGATCGTCGGGAACGCGAACGTGAACCCCGAATCGCGCAGCTTCGTCGGGATCACCCGTTGGCTGCCCAGCACGTCGCTCGACATCTCGCCCAGCGCCACCCGCAGCGCCGCCGCCGGTACCGGGAACGGGGTCGGGCGGTGCAGGGCCTGGCCCATCGCCGTCGTGACCTCGCGGTTCGTGACCGGTTCCGGGGCCGTGAGGTTCAGCGGGCCCTCCAGCGTCGGCGTGTCGATCGCGTGCCGCAGCGCCGCCACGTGGTCGTGGAGCGCGATGAAGCTCCAGTACTGCTTGCCGTCGCCCAGCCGGCCGCCCAGGCCCGCGCGGAACAGCGGGAAGAGCCGGCCCCACGCGCCGCCGTCCCGCGAGACGACCAGGCCCGTACGGGCGAGGACCGTGCGGACGCCCGCTTCCACCGCCGCCGCCGTGGCCTCTTCCCACTCCACGCAGACCGACGGCAGGAACCCGTCACCGGGCGGCGCGTTCTCGTCGACCACCCGGTCGCCGGTGTCACCGTAGAAGCCGATCGCCGAGCCGGACACGAGCACGCGCGGCGGTCCGTCCAGGACCGCGCAGGCCTCCGCGATCGCCGCCGTACCGAGGACGCGGCTGTCGCGGATCTCCTTCTTGTACTCGTCGGTCCAGCGATGGTCGCCCACCCCCGCGCCCGCCAGGTGGACGATCGCCTCGCAGCCGTTCAGGCCGCGTACGTCCACGTGCTGGCGCGCGGGGTCCCATTCGACCTCGTCGCCCGCGTTCGAGGGCCGCCGGACCAGTCGCACCACCTCGTGCCCGTCCGCGCGCAGGGAGCGTACGAGTGCCGTACCGATGAGCCCGGTGGAACCGGTGATCGCGATCCTCATGAAACCCATCCTGCCCCGGGAACCCCCGGTGGCACAGTTGCGCCATGGCAGATCTGAAGATACGTCCCGCTTTCCGCGCGGACGAGCAGGAGCTGGCCGACCTCGACCGGGAGATGTGGTCGCCGCTGCACGCGGTGACGCCCAGGCCGCAGGCGTACGAGCCGTTCTTCGACGACCGGCATCCGCCGGAGAACTTCCTGGTCGCCGAGGTGGACGGCCGGCTCGTCGGGTACGTCGCCGTGGCGCCCGCCACCGCGCTGGCGGCCAACGCGCACGTACGCCAGATCAGGGGTCTCGTCGTGGACGGCCGGGAGCGCGGCCGGGGGGTCGGGCGGGCGCTGGTGCGGGCGGCGGCCGGGCGGGCGCGGGCGCAGGGTGCGCGGCGGCTGACGCTGCGCGTCCTCGGGCACAACGCACCGGCCAGGCGGCTGTACGAGGCGGCGGGCTTCGTGGTCGAGGGGGTGCTGCCGGGGGAGTTCTTCCTGGACGGCCGGTACGTGGACGACGTCTTGATGGGGCGCACGCTCTAGCGGCCCCGAAAGGCGCCCCGCGACGCTTACCCGAACCGCTCCGTCAAGCGCGGGAAGCGCTCCGCCAGTGCCTCCGCGTCCTCGAAGTCGACGGGCGTCCCCTCCGGCTCCGCCGCCTGCGCCGCGATGCCGAGGGCCGGTGCCACCACTCCGGTGAGCTGCTCGTACGCCTCGTCCGCGGCGAAGCCCAGTTCCTCGCCGTCGCCGTCGATCTCCTCGTCGAACCCGTCCAGCAGCTCGGCGAGGCTGTCCGGGTCGTGCAGCGCCCCCTCGAAGACCTCGCGGCCCTGGCCGATGAGCCAGCACCGGAAGTAGTCGAAGGCGTCGTCGCTCGCGCCGTCCAGCAGGACGGCAGCCGCGCCCCACAGGTCCCAGTGGTACGCGCGGTTGTAGCGGGCCTCGAAGTGCCGGGCGAAGTCCAGGACCGAGTCGGGGTCGAGCTGCAGCAGCCGCTCGACCAGCAGGTCGGCCTGGTCCTCGGGGTCGCCTTCGGCGGCCTCGCGGGTGCTGTCGACGATCTCCCAGAACTCCGTCTCGTCCATCACGGGTCCAGCATCGTGCTTGCGGGGGTACGGCGCACGTGGAGTGGCCGAATTTCACGCCTTTCCTATGCGGACAGAAGATGTCTGCTTTCTGTGTGAGGGTCGCCGCATGGACCACGAAAAGACCACGGACCACGCGAAGACACTGACAGGAAAAGTCGCCCTGGTGGCGGGAGCCACCCGGGGAGCCGGGCGGGCAATCGCCGTCCAGCTCGGCGCGGCGGGCGCGACCGTGTACGCCACCGGGCGGACGACCCGCGAGCGGGTGAGCGAGGTCGGGCGGGCCTCGGAGACCATCGAGGAGACGGCCGAGCTGGTGACGGCGGCGGGCGGCGTCGGCATCGCCGTACAGGCCGACCATCTGGACCCCGCACAGGTGCGCGCGGTGGTCGAGCGGATCGAGCGGGAGCAGGGCCGGCTGGATGTGCTCGTCAACGATGTGTGGGGCGGCGAGCATCTGATCGACTTCGACACGAAGATGTGGGAGGTCGGCCTCGACAGGGGGCTGCGGATGCTGGAGCTGGGGGTGAAGACCCATCTGATCACCAGCAGCCTCGCGCTGCCGCTGCTCGTACGGCGGCCGGGCGGGCTCGTCGTGGAGATCACCGACGGCACCGCCGAGGCGAACAAGGCGTACCGGGGGAATCTCTTCTACGACCTCACCAAGAACGCGCCCATCAGGATGGCGTACGGGCTGGGGGAGGAGCTGAAGGAGTCCGGCTGCACCGCCGTCTCGCTGACGCCCGGCTTCCTGCGCTCCGAGCAGATGCTGGACCACTTCGGGGTGACCGAGGAGACCTGGCGCGACGCCGTCGCGCGGGAGCCGCATTTCGCGATCTCCGAGACGCCCGTCCTGGTGGGCAGGGCCGTCGCCGCGCTCGCCGGTGATCCGGAGCGGGAGCGGTGGAACGGCCGGTCGCTGTCCAGCGGGCGGCTGGCGCGGGAGTACGGCTTCACCGACGCGGACGGCAGCCGCCCCGACTCCGAGGCGTACTTCGCCGAGGTCGTCGCCGGTGGCAAGGACGCGACGGCCGAGGACTACCGCTAGGGAGTGTCCGCGACGTCTCGTCCGGCTCGCGATGCCTGGCGCGGACACGACCAAGGCCCTCCCTAGTCCAGTTGCAGCGGCTGGGCCACCTCGTCCCAGCGGGTGTCGAACCAGAGCTTGACCTGCTCGAATCTGGCTTGTTCCGATGCGTCGGCGCCGTCCAGTGTCGAGCGGAAGAGATCGCCGCCGCGCAGCTCGATGACGTCCAGTGAGGCGCCGTCCGGGTTGTTCTGCATCTGGCCGCGTTCCAGCCAGTAGTACGCGGTCAGCATCTCCGTGCCGTTGATCAGGTAGCGCTTCTCGCCGGGGATGGTGGGCAGTCCCCTGATCGCGACGGAGACCTGTCCGACCAGCCCCCGTTCCGCCAGCCGGGTCAGTGAGTGCTCCAGCGCTCCCGCGTAGGTCCGGATGACGTGCCGTAGCCGCAGCAGCGGGCGGGGGTCGGCCGGGTCGTCGGCGTGGCGGGGGTACGGGTGGCTGGTCGTCAGGTCGGGCAGCAGGACCCGGACGGTGATGGTCTCCGGGGGGCGGCGGCGGCCCTCCAGGATCGCCTCGACCTCGTTGCGCACCGCCTGGCTGAGCTGTTCCGTGGTCAGTGACCAGACGTCCAGGACGACATGCCGGGCGGTGAACGCCTGCGCGATGTAGTAGGCCAATGGCCGGAGGTTGGTCGTCCGATTGGCAACCCGGGCGGCTCTTCCCGGTGCCCCGTCCTCCAGCAGTCCCTCGTCGCGCAGCATCTGCTGGGCGCTCTGGATGGTGCCTCTGCCCACCTGGTAGTGGCGCTGCAACTGCTGCTGTTTGGGCAGCGCCTCACCCGCCGAAAGCCGCCCGTCCAGGATCCTGCTGCGCAGATCATCCGCGACGGAGCGGTAGCGGGGAAGGTCCTCGGCGTCACCCCGGTCGGTGGGCATCACTCTGCTGAGGCTACAACTCGGCTGCGGTGTCCGACAGATGGCTGCAGCAACCGGTCAAGTCGATTGGCTGCCCGGCAACTTGACCGGTTGTTCGGTCAGGCCGGTCCCGCTGCAGCTCAATGGCTGCCATTACGGATGGGTATCAAGGAGAGAACCGATACCCGACCATTGGCCTTCACTCCGCAGAAACTCATCTGCCAAAGGGTGCCAACCGAAGGGTGTCCCGCGAACGCAGAAGTGAACCGGAGGAGATGCCATGGGGGCGCTGTCACGAACGGACATGATCATTGAGGTGATCGGGGCCTTCGGGCCCCAGGGAGCCCTGCTGGGGCTGCTGTGCGCGCTGCTCGTACGGGCGCTGCGCGAGGAGAAGGGGTCGGGCGGCAACCTGCTGTGCGCCGCGACCGTACTGCTGGTCCTGCTGCTGGTCGGATCAGCCTGAGTCCCACGGGACGGCGATGGTGTCCCACAGGGAGTCGAACCACTTCTGGGTCTGTTCCACGTACGCCGCTGTGACCTGGTCCTCGTCGACCGCCGCGTGCCGGAACAGCATCCCTTCGACGCCGAGCATGTCGTAGATCTCGATCGGTTCGTCCCGGTCGAGGTCCACCGTGCGCGTCTGCACCTGGTAGTGCCCGGCCAGCACCTCCTCGCCGTTGAGGATGTACACCTTCTGGGTCGGCGATATGGAGACCTTCCTGGCCTCCACCCGCACCTCGGGCACCAGCCCCCTGACCTTCAGCATGCGCAGCGAGTGGCGCAGCGAGCCGTAGATGTGCCCGGTGGTCTCCCGCAGCCGCTCGCGCGGCCGGGTGTTGTGCGGCTCTCCGACGACCTGCGGCAGCGCCAGCGGGTCCTCAGCGTTCGGCAGCAGGATCCGTACGGCGATCCGCTCGGGGGTCGGTACGCCGGCGGTGCCGAGGGCGACGAGCGGTCCGGCGAGCGCGGAGGCGAGGGTCTCGCCGTTGAGGCAGTACGCGTCGATCGTCACGTGCGGCTGCTGGAAGCAGAGCGCGACCCGCTCGCCGAGGAACACCCCTGCGGGGCGCGGCGGGTGGCTTCTGGGCGTAGGCACGTCGTTGGCGGTCGGTCCCGGCAGCAGCCGGGAGGCGCCGCTCGGTGCGGTCCGTGCGACGGTCGGCGGAGTGCCCTGCTGGGCCCGCTTGATCAGGCCCTCGTTCTCCAGGACTTCGAGCGCCCTGCGGACGGCGCCGCGCGGTGCCTCGTAGCGCCGGCTCAACTCGGCCTGGGTGGGGATGTGGTCGCCGACGCGCAGCTCTCCTGACGAGATGTGGTCGCGCAACGCGTCCGCCACCACATCCCGCGGACGCCGTTGTCCGTCGGTCAAGGCGCTGTCTCCAGGCACAGCCAAACTCTACAACAGCCTGCCAATGGGCGAGAGTTATCTGCGAGGTCTTCCCAACTGCTGCCAAGCGGCTGCCATTGGCTCAGACGGGCGGGTCGTAGAGCGCGTGCAGCCGCGCCGCCGCCTCGGCGAACCGGTCGCGCAGCGAGGCGGGACGGAGGATCTCGGCGTCCGGGCCCAGCCCCAGCAGCTGGGCGTACGCCACCTCCTCCGACTCGACCGGCAGGGTGACCGTGAGCAGCCCCTGGGCGTCCGGCTCCCCGGCCGCCTCGATGGCCTCGCAGGCGGCGGCGCGGTCACCCGCGTACGGCAGCCTGCGCACCCCGTCGGGGGAGAGCCGTACGGTCACCTCGGTCCGCAGGATCGAGCGGGCGAACTCGGCCGAGCGCTGCTCCCAGAAGCTGGGCAGATCAAAGGACTCATCTCGGGAGAAACGTTCCTTCAGGGGTTCGGCGGCGGTGAACCGGTCGATCCGGTAGACCCGGAAGGCCCCCTTGGCGTCCGCGCACAGGTACCAGACTCCGGCCTTGAGCACGAGACCGTACGGCGCCAGCTCCCGCTCCACCTCGGCGTCCTCGCGCCGGTAGCGCGCCGACAGCAGCTGGTCGCCCCAGACCGCCTCGGCGATCACCTGCAGCAGCTCGGGCGTCTGCGGCTCGTGGTACCAGCCGGGGGCGTCCAGGTGGAACCGCCGGGCCGCCGAGTCGGGGGCGTCCCGCAGCGAAGGCAGCAGCGCGGCCGACACCTTGAGCCGGGCTGCCGAAGCGACGTCGTCCAGCCCCATCTCCCGCAGCGCGCCCGGCACCCCCGACAGGAACAGCGCCTCGGCCTCGCTGCGGGCAAGACCGGTCAGACCGGTGCGGTAGCCGCCGACGAGCCGGTAGCCGCCGGTCCTGCCGCGGTTCGCATACACCGGCACCCCGGCCTCCGAGAGTGCCTGGGCGTCGCGGGTGATGGTCCGCTCGGAGACCTCCAGTTCCCTGGCCAGCTGGGCCGCGGTCATGGACGGCCTCGACTGGAGCAGGAGCACCATCTTGATCAGTCGGGCAGCGCGCATGCCACCCATCATGCAGCCAGAGCGGCATCGCATACAGGGGAACCCCCGTCGCGAACTGCTCGATGCGACGGGGGTTCCCGCGGAAACGGACCGGAAGCGGACTCGGAGACAGACCGGAAACGGACCGGAGACGGGCTCAGAGGCCGTAGCGCTGACGGGCCTCCACGACGGTCTCCGGCTTGACCTCACCACGCCGCGCGAGCTGCGCGAGCGCCGCGACCACGACCGACTGCGCGTCGACGCCGAAGTGCCGGCGCGCCGCCTCACGGGTGTCGGAGAGACCGAAGCCGTCCGTGCCGAGCGAGGACCAGTCCTGCTCGACCCACTGGCTGATCTGGTCCGGCACCTGCCGCATCCAGTCGCTGACCGCGAGCACCGGGCCGGGTGCCCCGGACAGCGCGCGGGTCACGTACGGGATCCGCTGCTCACCGCGGAGCAGCGCCTCGTCCGCCTCAAGGGCGTCCCTGCGCAGCTCCGTCCAGGACGGCGCCGACCACACGTCGGCGGCGACGCCCCAGTCCGAGGCGAGGAGCTGCTGAGCCTCCAGCACCCAGTGGATCGCCGTGCCGGACGCGAGCAGCTGGAGCCTGGGCGCGTCGGCCGCCGCCGGCGCCGCCTCCTGGTAGCGGTACAGACCGCGCAGGATGCCCTCCTCCACGCCCGCGGGCATGGCGGGCTGCACCTTGGTCTCGTTGTAGACCGTCAGGTAGTAGAAGATGTCCTCGGCGTCGGGGCCGTACATCCGGCGCAGCCCGTCCTTGACGATGACGGCGACCTCGTAGGCGAACGCCGGGTCGTAGCTGACCGCCGCCGGGTTGGTCGAGGCGATCAGATGCGAATGACCGTCCGCGTGCTGCAGGCCCTCGCCCGTCATCGTCGTACGGCCGGCCGTCGCGCCGATGACGAAGCCCCGGCCCAGCTGGTCGGCGAGCGCCCAGAACTGGTCGGCCGTGCGCTGGAAGCCGAACATCGAGTAGAAGATGTAGAACGGGATCATCGGCTCGCCGTGCGTCGCGTACGACGTCGCGGCCGCGGTGAAGTCGGCCAGCGAACCGGCCTCCGTGATGCCCTCGTTCAGGATCTGACCGTCCTTGGCCTCCTTGTAGTACAGGAGCTGGTCACGGTCGACCGGGTCGTACGTCTGGCCCTTCGGCGAGTACAGACCGGCCGTCGGGAACAGCGACTCCATACCGAAGGTGCGGGCCTCGTCGGGGACGATCGGGACCCAGCGCTTGCCGGTCTCCTTGTCCCGCATCAGGTCCTTGGCCAGCCGGACGAACGCCATGGTGGTGGCGATCTCCTGGGTGCCCGACCCCTTCTTGAGCGCGTCGAAGGCCTTGTCGGCGGGCTGCGGCAGCGGTTTCGCGACGACCTTGCGGGCCGGGGCGGGACCGCCGAGCGCGGCGCGCCGCTCGCGCAGGTACCGGACCTCGGGCGAGTTCTCGCCGGGGTGCCAGTACGGCACGACGGCGTCGTCCAGCGCGCTGTCGGGGATGGGCAGTTCGAGCAGGTCGCGCATGGCGCGGAACTGCTTGCCGGTCAGCTTCTTCATCTGGTGGTTCGCGTTGCGCGACTCGAAGTCGGGGCCGAGCGTGTGGCCCTTCACGGTCTGCGCGAGGATCACCGTCGGCGCGCCCTTGTGCTCCATGGCCGCGCGGTAGGCCGCGTAGACCTTGCGGGGCTCGTGACCGGCGCGGGACGTCTGGAACAGCTCCAGCAGCTTGGCGTCGGTGAGGCCCTGCGCGATACGGCGCAGCGAGGGGTCGGTGAAGAAGTGCTCGCGGATGTAGGCGGCGTCGCGCGTCGCGTACGTCTGGAACTGGGCGTCCGGCACCTCGCGCAGCCGCCGCAGCAGCGCGCCGTCGGTGTCCTGGGCGATGACGGAGTCCCAGGCCTGGCCCCACAGCGACTTGACCACGTTCCAGCCGGCGCCCCTGAACTGGGCCTCCAGCTCCTGCACGATCTTGAAGTTGGGCCGGACCGGGCCGTCGAGCCGCTGCAGGTTGCAGTTGATGACAAAGGTCAGATTGTCCAGGCCCTCACGCGCCGCGAGGGCGAGGGAGGCCGTCGACTCGGGCTCGTCCATCTCGCCGTCGCCGAGGAACGCCCAGACGTGCGAGTGGGAGGTGTCCTTGATGCCGCGGTTCTCCAGATAGCGGTTGAAGCGCGCCTGGTAGATCGCGGAGATCGGGCCTATGCCCATGGAGACCGTGGGGAACTCCCACAGCCAGGGCAGCCGCCGCGGGTGCGGGTACGACGGCAGTCCGTCGCCGCCCGCCTCCTGGCGGAAGCGGTCGAGCTGGTCGGCGGAGAGCCGGCCGTCGAGGAAGGCGCGGGCGTAGATGCCGGGCGACGCGTGGCCCTGGAGATAGAGCTGGTCGCCGGAACCGTCGGCCTCCTTCCCGTGGAAGAAGTGCTCGAAGCCCGTCTCGTAGAGCCAGGCGACCGAGGCGTACGTCGCGATGTGGCCGCCGAGGCCGAGCCGGGAGCCGCGGGTCACCATGGCGGCCGCGTTCCAGCGGTTCCAGGCGGTGATCCGGGACTCCAGCGCCTCGTCGCCCGGGTAGGCGGGCTCGGCGGCCGTCGGGATGGTGTTGACGTAGTCGCTCTCCAGCAGCGCGGGCAGCGCGACCCCGGCGGAACCGGCGTGCTGGAGGGTGCGGCGCATCAGGTACGCGGCGCGGTGCGGTCCTGCGTTCTCGGTGACGGCGTCCAGGGAGGCCGCCCATTCGGCGGTCTCCTCGGTGTCACGGTCCGGGAGCTGGTCGAGCTCGCTCGGAAGCTTGCCTACGGGGTCGGTCATGGTCGCCGCCTTCCGGACAGGAGGGGGGTGGAGAAAGGCCCTTGTCTGGCAGGACAGGGCGACGGGCTGGGTGCAGCCCGCTGTCCACTGTAAGTCGCTGATCGATGATCGATCAAAGGGTAACGGGGTAAAAGTTCACGATCTGAAGAAATTGGCATCCCGTGCCAGCTCAGGCGGCACGCGGTGACCCTTGATCGTTCGTGTGTGCGACGCTGCGGTCGGGTGCCGGTCAGGCGCGCGGCGCGCAGCCGAGCACATGGGTCTTGACCAGCGGGCCGATCTCGGGATCGCGCCGCTTGAACGCCTCGACCAAGGCGTGGTGCTCCTCCGCGTACGACTTCTGCACCGTGCCGAGCCAGCGGATCGACAGCGCCGTGAACACCTCGATGCCCAGCCCCTCCCAGGTGTGCAGCAGCACGCTGTTGCCGGCCGCCCGCACCAGCTCGCGGTGGAAGGCGACGGTGTGCAGCACCTGCGCCGTACCGTCGTCCTTGCGGTCGGCCGCGTAGAGCCCCGCCACATGCGGCTCCAGCGCCGAGCAGTCCAGCGCCAGCCGTTCGGCGGCCAGTTCGGCGGCGATCTGTTCGAGGCCCGCCCGGACGGGATAGCTCTCCTCCAGGTCGGCGGCGGTCAGATTGCGCACCCGTACGCCCTTGTTGGGCGCCGACTCGATGAGCCGCAGACTCTCCAGCTCGCGCAGCGCCTCCCGGACGGGCGTCTGGCTGACCTGCAGCTCGGTGGCGATCCTGCGTTCCACGATCCGCTCGCCCGGCTTCCAGCGCCCGCTGACGATCCCCTCCACGATGTGCTCGCGGATCTGTTCGCGCAGCGAGTGGACGACGGGCGGGGTCATGGCGGCACTCCTCGGGGACATCGGCCTTTGGGTAGACGATACGGCGGCGCCCCCGCCCGGAGAGTCCGGACAGGGGCGCCGTCGCCGTACGGATTCCTGCTACAGCCCGAGCTCGACCTCGAACTCGCCGGCTTCCAGGATCGCCTTGACGGCCGTCAGGTAACGGGCCGCGTCGGCGCCGTCCACCAGACGGTGGTCGTAGGAGAGCGCGACGAACGTCATGTCGCGGACCGCGATGGTCTCACCCAGGTCGGGGTGGTTGATGACCACCGGGCGGCGGACCGTGGCACCGATGCCCAGGATCGCGGCCTGGTTCGGGGGCACGATGATCGTGTCGAACAGCGCGCCGCGCGAACCGGTGTTGGAGATGGTGAAGGTCGCACCGGCCAGGTCGTCCGGCGTGATCTTGCTGGCGCGCACGGCGCCGGCCAGCTCGGCGGTCTTCTTGGAGATGCCGGCGATGTTCAGATCGCCCGCACCCTTGATGACCGGCGTCATCAGGCCACGCTCGGAGTCCACAGCGATACCGATGTTCTCGGTGTCGAAGTAGGTGATCGTGCCCTCTTCGGCGTTGATCCGGGCGTTGATGACCGGGTGGGCCTTCAGCGCCTGGGCGGCGGCCTTGACGAAGAACGGCATCGGGGAGAGCTTGACGCCCTCGCGGGCCGCGAAGCCCTCCTTCGCCTGCGCGCGCAGCCGCATCAGCTTGGTGATGTCCACCTCGACCACGGAGGTCAGCTGGGCCTGGTCGTGCAGCGCCTTCATCATGTTGTCGCCGATGACCTTGCGCATGCGGGTCATCTTGACGGTCTGGCCGCGCAGCGGGGACGCCTCAAGCTTGGGCGCCTTCGAAGCGGCGGCGGGGGCGGCGGCCGGGGCCGACGCCTTTGCGGCCTTGGCCGCCTCGGCGGCCGCGACGACGTCCTGCTTGCGGATCCGGCCACCGACGCCGGTGCCCTTGACCGAGGCCAGGTCGACGCCGTTCTCGGCGGCGAGCTTACGGACCAGCGGCGTCACGTACGCGCCGTCGTCACTGGCGGTGGCGGCAGGCTGCTTCGGAGCGGCCTGCGCGGGGGCGGGCTGCGCGGGTGCCGGCGCGGGAGCCGGTGCGGGCGCGGCCTGCGGGGCCGGTGCCTGCTGCTGCGGCGCGGGAGCCGGCGTGGGCTCGGGCGCCGGTGCGGGCGTCGGGGCCGGTGCCTGCTGCTGCGGGGCGGCGGCCGGAGCCGGGGCCGCGGGGGCCTCGGCCTTGGCGGGCGCGGCGCCCGGAGCACCGATGACGGCGAGCTTCGCGCCGACCTCGGCGGTCTCGTCCTCGCCGACCACGATCTCCAGGAGCACACCGGCGGTGGGCGCGGGGATCTCGGTGTCGACCTTGTCGGTGGAGACCTCCAGCAGCGGCTCGTCCTCCTCGACCGACTCGCCGACCTCCTTCAGCCAGCGGGTGACGGTGCCCTCGGTGACGCTCTCGCCGAGCGCCGGAAGGACCACGTCGGTGCCCTCGGCGCTGCCGCCGCCGGACGCCGCCTGGGCGGTCGGCGCGGGCGCGGGGGCCTGCGACTCGGTGGACGGCGCTGCCGCGGCCGGCTCGGGCGCGGCCTGCGGCGCCGGTGCCTGCTGCTGCGGTGCCTCCTGGGCCGGCGCCTGCTCGGCGGCCGGTGCGGGCGCCTCGGCGGGCGCGCCGGAACCGTCGTCGATGAGGGCCAGCTCGGCGCCGACCTCCACCGTCTCGTCCTCGGCGACCTTGATGGACGCCAGCACGCCGGAGACGGGGGCGGGGATCTCGGTGTCGACCTTGTCGGTGGACACCTCAAGCAGTGGCTCGTCGGCCTCGACGCGCTCGCCCTCGGCCTTCAGCCAGCGGGTGACAGTGCCCTCGGTGACGCTCTCGCCGAGCGCCGGCAGGGTTACGGAAACCGCCATGGTTTCAGTTGCTCCTAACGAATGTGCGGTAGTGGTCGTCGCGCTCGGACTGGTGCCCCGACCGGCAATGTTTGCGCGACAGGGCAAAGCTTGACGGGAGGGGCACCAGATCAGTCGTGGGAGTGGAGCGGCTTGCCGGCCAGGGCGAGATGGGCCTCGCCGAGCGCCTCGCTCTGGGTCGGGTGCGCGTGGATGAGCTGCGCGACCTCGGCCGGCAGAGCCTCCCAGTTGTAGATCAGCTGAGCCTCGCCGACCTGCTCGCCCATCCGGTCACCGACCATGTGGACGCCGACGACGGCACCGTCCTTGACCTGGACGAGCTTGACCTCGCCCGCGGTCTTGAGGATCTTGCTGCGGCCGTTGCCCGCGAGGTTGTACTTCAGCGCGACGACCTTGTCGGCGCCGTAGATCTCCTTGGCCTTGGCCTCGGTGATACCGACGGAGGCGACCTCGGGGTGGCAGTACGTCACCCGGGGCACACCGTCGTAGTCGATCGGGACCGTGTTCAGCCCGGCCAGCCGCTCGGCGACGAGGATGCCCTCGGCGAAGCCGACGTGCGCGAGCTGGAGGGTCGGGACGAGGTCGCCGACCGCGGAGATCGTCTCCACGTTCGTCCGCATGTACTCGTCGACGAGGACGAAGCCGCGGTCCATGGCGACGCCCTGCTCCTCGTAACCGAGGCCCTGCGAGACGGGGCCGCGGCCGATCGCGACCAGCAGCACCTCCGCCTCGAAGGTCTTGCCGTCGGCCAGGGTCACCCGGACGCCGTCCTGGGTGTACTCGGCCTTGTCGAAGAACGTGCCGAGGTTGAACTTGATACCGCGCTTGCGGAACGCCCGCTCCAGGAGCTTGGAGCTGTTCTCGTCCTCCAGCGGCGCGAGGTGCTTCAGACCCTCGACGATCGTCACGTCCGTACCGAAGGACTTCCACGCCGAGGCGAACTCGACGCCGATGACACCGCCGCCCAGGATGATCGCGGACTGCGGGACGCGGTCCAGCTTCAGCGCGTGGTCCGAGGAGATGATCCGGTTGCCGTCGATCTCCAGGCCGGGCAGCGACCTCGGGACCGAGCCGGTCGCGAGCAGGACATGGCGGCCCTGGATCCGCTGACCGTTGACATCGACGGAGGTGGGCGAGGACAGCCGGCCCTCACCCTCGATGTAGTGCACCTTGCGGGAGGCGACAAGCCCCTGCAGGCCCTTGTAGAGGCCGGCGATGACCTCGTCCTTGTACTTGTGCACCGCGGCCATGTCGATGCCCTCGAAAGTGGCCTTGACACCGAACTGCTCGGACTCGCGTGCCTGGTCGGCGATCTCGCCGGCATGCAGCAGGGCCTTGGTGGGAATGCAGCCGTTGTGCAGGCAGGTGCCGCCGACCTTGCCCTTCTCGATCAGGGCGACGTCCAGGCCCAGCTGCGCCCCGCGCAGCGCCGCGGCGTACCCGCCGCTACCGCCGCCGAGGATCACTAGGTCGAAAACGGTGCTGGCGTCGTTCGCCACGTCACGTCCTCCATGCATGTGCGCCGGTCGCCGGTCTTCCATGACCGGGCGGCGGCTGGTGTTCGGCCGCTTTTGTTCGGCCCTGTGGTGGGGGCCCTGTCCTGCCGAAGACCCATCTTCGCACTTGTCGACGGGCGACGGGACGCGGGGCCGGGGTCCGGTACGGACGGACGTCCGCGACACGGGCTCCGCACTGCGTACTGACGTACGGACCGGCGTACGGATTTCTTCCAGGGCGAAATCCTGCCCTGCACCGACCGTTACGGTCCCAGCTGCTGAAGCCCGGGACCGTAACGGTTTATTCCGGGCGCTCCCGCCCGGGGCGCCGCCGTCAGCCGAGGTCGCCGTCGGCCGTCCGCTCGGCGAGCCTGACCAGCGTGCGGATACCGGAGCCCGTGCCGCCCTTGGGGGTGTAGCCGTACGGCGCGCCCTCGTGGAAGGCGGGTCCCGCGATGTCCAGGTGGGCCCAGGTGATGCCCTCGCCCACGAACTCCTGGAGGAAGAGCCCTGCGACCAGGCCGCCGCCCATCCGCTCGCCCATGTTGGCGATGTCGGCGGTGGGGGAGTCCATGCCCTTGCGCAGGTCGGCGGGGAGCGGCATCGGCCAGGCGGCCTCGCCGACGTCGCCCGCCACGTCGTGGATGGCGGTGCGGAACGCGTCGTCGTTCGCCATGATGCCGAAGGTGCGGTTGCCGAGCGCCAGCACCATCGCACCGGTCAGCGTCGCCACGTCGATGATCGCGTCCGGGTTCTCCTCCGAGGCGCGGGTGATCGCGTCGGCCAGCACGAGCCGGCCCTCGGCGTCGGTGTTCAGCACCTCGACGGTCTTGCCGCTGTACATGCGCAGGACGTCACCCGGGCGGGTGGCGGAGCCCGACGGCATGTTCTCGGCCAGGGCGAGCCAGCCCGTCACGTTGACGCGCAGGCCGAGCCTCGCCGCCGTGATGACGGCGGCGAACACGGCGGCGGCGCCGCTCATGTCGCACTTCATCGTCTCGTTGTGGCCCGGCGGCTTGAGCGAGATGCCGCCCGAGTCGTAGGTGATGCCCTTGCCGACGAGCGCGAGGGTCTTGTCCGCCTTGGAGTGGGTGTAGGCGAGGCGGACAAGCCGCGGCGGGTTGACCGAGCCCTGGCCGACGCCGAGCAGACCGCCGTAGCCGCCCTTGGTGAGCGCCTTCTCGTCGAGGATCTCGACCTTGACGCCGTTCTCCTTGCCGGCGGCCGTCGCGATGGCGGCGAAGGACTCGGGGGTGAGGTCGTTCGGCGGCATGTTGATCAGGTCACGGGCGCGGTTGATCTCCGCCGCCAGCGCGACCGCGCGCTCAGCCGCCGCCTTGTGGGCCTTGTCGCGCGGCTTGCCGCCGAGGACCGTGACGTCGGCGAGCGGCTGCTTGGGGCCGTTGCCGGCGCCCTTCGCCGTCTTCTCGCCGCCCTGGTACGTGGTGAAGGCGTACGCCCCGAGGAGCGCGCCCTCGGCGACGGCCGCGACATCCCCGGCCGACTCGACGGGCAGCGCGAACGCGGCCTTGGCCGTGCCCTTCAGCGCGCGGGCCGCGGTGCCCGCGGCGCGCCTGAGCTGCTCGGAGCCGTACGACTCGCCCTTCTCCGGCGCCGCACCGAGTCCGACGGCGAGCACGAGCGGCGCCTTGAGCCCGGCGGGCGCGGGCAGCTTGGTCACCTCGTCCTCGGCGCCCGAGGCACCGAGGGTCTGCAGGACGGCGGCGAGCTTTCCGTCGAACGCCTTGTCCACGGCCTCGGCGCCGGGAGCGACGGTGGGGCCCTTGGCGCCCTTCGCGACGCCGACGACTACCGCGTCGGTGCGGAGCGTCGCCGCTCCGTCGGGCTTCAGAGTGAGAGCAGTCACGGTGGTGAAATCTCGCTTCCGTTGAGTTCGTTGGCGGTCGAGGGGTGGGCCGACCGGACCCGCCGCATCGTATTCCGGCCTGAGAGCGCCGAGAATGAGCCTACGCTCAGTGATGAGGTCCCCTCACGCCCCGTCCCTTTCCACCCCTTCTGACCGTGTGTTTCGGCCCGTCAGCCGCTGTCGTTCCAGGGCCGGTCCGGGCTCAGCCCAGGGTCAGCGCGACGAGCGCGGTGGTGGCCGCCGTCTCGGCGAGCGCGCCGAAGACATCGCCCGTGACCCCGCCCAACCGCCGTACGCAGTGCCGCAGCAGCAGCTGGGCCGCCGCGAGCGCCGCCAGTACGGCGAGCCCGTGGCGCAGTGCGCCGCCCGCCCCGAAGAGCGCGCCGGCCGCCGCGCAGCAGAGCGTCACGAGTACGGCGACGGCGACAGCCGTACGCATCGGCAGCACCCCGGCGACCGCGGCCCCGAGTCCTTCGGGCCGGGCGGCCGGTACCCCGGTACGGGACGCCAGGGTGAGCGCGAGCCGCGCGGCGACGGCGGCGACGACGGACCCCACGGCGCCCTGTGCCCAGCCGGCGCCGTACAGCCCGGCCGACGCGGCGAGCTGCGCCGCGAACACCAGCAGCAGCGTGATCACCCCGAACGGGCCGATGTCCGACTGCTTCATGATCCGCAGCGCATCCTCGGCGGGCTTGCCGCTGCCCAGCCCGTCGGCGGTGTCCGCGAGACCGTCGAGATGCAGCCCCCGGGTGAGCACGGCCGGTACGGCGACGGAGGCCACGGCGGCGAGCGGCGCACCGGCCCCGGCGAGCAGCGCGAGCCCGCCGGCCGCCGCGGCGCACAGCCCCACGACGAGCCCGGCGAGCGGCGCGGACAGCATCCCGGCGCGGGCCGCCGCCCGGTCCCAGCGGGACACGGCGACCGGCAGCACGGTGAGGGTGCCGAACGCGAAACGTATGCCGTCGGCCGCCGAGGCGCGGGTGCTGTCGTCTGTGGGGGTCACCGGCCGAAGGGTAGCCAAGAGCGCCGACACCTCTGACAGCCGGTAAATTGGTGCATAACCAGCTATAGCCGGTGATTGACGGCAATTCAGGAGTGCGCTGCATGGGTCACTGGTTCCACCAGAACATCGTCGAGCCGGGCAAACTGCCCATGCTGCTCGCCCTCGCGTCCTTCGTGGTGTGCTTCCTGCTGACCCGGACGATCACCCGGCTGATCCGGGCGGGGAAGGGCCCGTTCGGCAACGTCTCGCCCGGCGGCATGCACATCCACCACGTGGTGCCGGGGGTGGTGCTCACCGTCGTCGGCGGCTTCGGCGCGGCGGGCAGCGGAACCCATGGCGTCACGGCCGCGGTGTTCTCGGTGATCTTCGGCTTCGGCGCCGGGCTGGTACTGGACGAGTTCGCGCTGATCCTGCACCTGGACGACGTCTACTGGTCGGAACAGGGCCGCCAGAGCGTCGAGGTCGTGGTGCTGGCCGCCGCCATGGCGTTCCTGGTCATCGGCGGCTTCGCCCCGCTCGGCGTCAACTCCCTGTCGGACAGTCAGCAGGACGGCCGGGGCACGGTCATCACGACGATCGTCATCGACTTCCTCCTCGCGCTGATCACCGCGTTCAAGGGGAAGCTGCGCATGGCGCTGATCGGCACGCTGGTGCCGTTCGTCGCGCTGGTGGGCGCGATCAGACTGGCCCGCCCGGTCTCACCCTGGGCCAAACGCTTCTACCGCCACCGCCCCAAAAGACGAGCCAGAGCCGTCCTCCGCGCCTACCGCCACGACATCCGCTGGTCGGGCCCGAGCCGCCGCTTCCAGGACCTGATCGGCGGAGCCCCCGACAAACCGGCACTGCCACCGGGCCCCGGGCGCTGACCCGGCTCGCCCGGCGGGCGTCAGGCGGTCGGGTCCGCGTCCGGTTCCGGCTGCTCCGGCTGCTCCGGCCGCTCCGGCAGTTCGGCTGCCAGAGCCGCTGCCGCCTGGACGAGGGGCAGGGCCAGCAGCGCGCCCGTGCCGCCGCCCGCTTTCACGCCGTGGTCGAGTACCGGTGTCATCGCCATCCGGTCCAGCGCCTTCGCCTGCGCCGGCTCTCCGCTCACCTGGCCCGCCAGCCACCAGTCCGGCGCGCGGAACGCCGCTCGCTGGGCGACCAGGGCGCAGGCGGCCGAGACCACGCCGTCCAGGATCACCGGCATCCGGCGTACCGCGCTCTGCAGCAGGAAGCCGGTGGTCGCGGCGAGGTCGGCGCCGCCGACAGCGGCCAGCAGTTCCAGCTGGTCGCCGAGGACCGGGCGGGCCCTGCGCAGTGCGTCCCGTACCGCAGCGCACTTGCGCATCCACGCCAGGTCGTCGATACCGGCGCCGCCGCGTCCCGTGACCACGCTGGCGTCCGTGCCGCACAGTGCGGCGATCAGGGTGGCCGCGGGGGTGGTGCCGCCGACGCTCAGGTCGCCCAGCACGATCAGGTCGGTGCCGGAGTCCGCCTCCTCGTCGGCGATCGCCATGCCGAGCCGTACGGCCTGCTCGGCCTCCTCGGCCGTCAGGGCGTCCTCGACGTCGATCCGCCCGCTGCCGCGCCGCACCCGGTGGCGTACGACCTCGTCGGGCAGCAGCCCGGGGTCGCAGTCGAGCCCCGCGTCCACGATCCGTACCGGCACCTCGGCGCGGCGCGCGAGCACGGCCGCCGGGCTGGCGCCCTCCAGGGCGTCCCGCACCAGCACATGCGCGCTGCCCGCGGGGCGTCCCGACACGTCGAGCGCCGCCACTCCGTGGTCGCCCGCGAAGATCACCACCCGGGGCTGGGTGACGGCCTTCACGGGGACGGAGTGCTGCGCGGCCGACAGCCACTCGCCCAGTTCGTCCAGGCGCCCGAGCGCGCCGGGCGGAACGGTAAGCCGCTCCCGCCGTTCCTCGGCCTCGCGCCGCATGTTGCCGTCGGGGCGCTCGATCAGATCGGAGAAGTCATCGAGATTCAGCGAGCTCATTCGCCGAACAGTACCGGCAGGCCGCCGCGCGGTTCCGCGCAGTCCGGTCCTGCTCGCGGCCAGGGCAGGCCCTAACCGCGCAACGGCAGGGCCTGGCCCGCCACCACCAGCAGTACGTGTTCGCACTCCGCCGCGAACGCCGCGTTCAGCCTGCCCAGTTCGTCGCGGAAGCGGCGCCCCGACGCCGTCGCGGGCACCACGCCCGAGCCGGCCTCGTTCGTCACCGCCACCACCGTGCGCCTCGTCTCCCGTACGGCGTCGGTCAGTTCGGCCATGCGCGCGCGCAGTGCCTTCTGGCCGTCCGCCGCCCACGCCGCGTCGTCCCAGGCGTTCACCCGGTCCATGGCGTCCGTCAGCCACAGCGACAGACAGTCGATCAGCAGCGGGGGGCCGTCGTCGGCGAGCAGCGGTACGAGGTCGCAGGTCTCGGTGGTCCGCCAGGACGCGGGGCGCCGCTCGCGGTGGGTTCTGACCCGTTCGGCCCACTCCGCGTCCCCCGCGCGCGTGCCGCCCGTCGCGACGTACAGCACGCCGGGGAACGTGGCCAGCCGCCGCTCGGCCTCCCAGGACTTGCCGGACCGCGCCCCGCCCGTGACCAGCGTGCGGCGCGGTACGTCGGGGACGGCCTGGTAGGCGCCCACGGTCAGCGTCGTACCGTCCGGCACGGCGCGCGCGCCCGCCGCCGCGAGCCGCCGCGCCAGCTCGGCGCCGGGCGGTACGTCGTGGTCGAGGTGGACGGCCAGCACATCGGTGGACCGGCCGACCGCCCCGGACTCGCGCAGCCGGGCGACCGCCTCGGGCCGCCCCACGACATCGGCGGCCACCACGTCGTACGTGACGTTCCTGTCCTGCCCGGCCAGCAGCCCGGCGGGCGCACCGCCCGGCGGCAGGTAGAGCAGCTGCTCGCCGCCGGGCGCCGTCACCTCGTACCCGGTGCCCGGCGCGTCCATCGCCACCGCCCGCACCCGGTGCCCGCTGAGCAGCGTCAGCACCCGGCCGTCCGCCACCCGTCCGGCGGGCGGCAGCCCTGCGGGCAGCTCGACCGCCGGGCCGTCGTGCGGATGGGTGAGCAGGACCTGCCGTACGCCGGTCAGGGTGTGCCCGGCGCGCGCCGCCGCGAACGCCGCTCCCGGGGTGAGGTCCAGCAGCAGGACGCCGTCCACCAGCAGCGAGGTCGCGGCGCGCGCGGAGGCGCCACGGGCCGCGGCGCAGGCGGCGCAGGGGCAGTCGGGGCGGGGGAGTCCTTCGGGGGCTCCGGTGCCGAGCAGAGTGAGTTCCACGGGATGATCCTCCCGTGTCCGCGCTCACGGTGCGCGCCCGGCTACGCTGCGGGCAGGAAACTGATCAGCTCGCGGGACCCGGGAGGCGCACATGGCGTGGACGTGGCGGTTCGAGAAGTCCGACGGGACGGAGGTGCCGCCGGCGGTCGAGCCGGAGGAGTTCACCACGCAGGGGGACGCCGAGTCCTGGATCGGCGAGGCGTGGAAGGAACTCAAGGAGGGCGGCGCCGACCAGGTGCAGCTCTTCGAGGACAGCAAGAAGATCTACGGACCGATGAGCCTGCACGCCGAACAGGCCTGAGAGCGCTGGTCCGGAGCTGACGAGCAGCGCGGCCCGCCGCCCTCACCGGGCCGCGGGCCGCGTCCGTACAGGTACCGGCTACATGTCCCCGAGCGTGACCTGGACGGTCTTCGCCGAGCTGCCCCTCGTGTAGCCCACCTGGACCTTCTGGCCCGGCTTGTCGGACGCGAGCATCTCGGACAGCGAGTCGATCGTCGTCACGCGCCGGCCGCCGAGCTTGGTGATGATGTCGCCCGACTTGATCCCGGCGGCCGCCGCCGCGCCGCCCTTTACGGCCGTCACGACGGCGACCCCCTCGGGCTGGAAGTCGTCGCCGAGCACGGTGCGTCCGGTGATGCCGAGCGCGGCCCGGCCCGAGTTGGTGACCTTGCCGTTCTTGATGATCTGGTCGGCGACGGTCTTCACCATCGAGACGGGGATCGCGAAGCCGATGCCGGGCGCCGCGCTGTTGCCCATCTGCGGGTCGCTCGCCGCGAGCGTCGGGATACCGATGACCTCGCTGTCCAGGTTGACCAGCGCGCCACCGCTGTTGCCGGGGTTGATCGCGGCCGACGTCTGCACCATGTTGGCGATCGTGGCGCCCGTACCGCCGCCCGATTCGCTCTCGCTGACGGTCCGTCCGACCGCCGAGACGATGCCCTGCGTGACACTGCTGGACAGACCGAGCGGCGAGCCCATCGCGAGGACGATCTGCCCGACGGCGACCTTGGACGAGTCGCCGAATTTAGCGGCCTTCAGCCCGCTGGGCGGGTTCTCCAGCTCGATCACGGCGAGGTCCTGCTGCGGGAAGCTGGAGACCAGCCGCGCCTGGAGCGGCTGCTCCTGGGTGGCGACGGTGACCTTGAAGGTCTTGCCCTTGCCCACCACATGGGCGTTGGTGACGATATGGCCCTTGTCGTCGTAGACGATGCCCGAGCCCAGCGCGTCCCCGGCGTCGATCTGCACGACCGAGGGCAGCGCGTTCTTGATCACGCTCTCGTAGTCGCTCTGCAGGTCGTCGCCGTCCGCGCGCTGCACGGCGGCTGCCTGCGTCGTCGTGTCCGCGTCGGACTCGGCGGAGCTCGCGGCCGGTGAGCCGGGGCCGGAGCAGCCGCCGGCCAACGCCACGGCGCAGACGCCTGCGGTCAGGGGGAGCAGCAGCCGGCGCGCGCGGCCACGGAGAAGAGATGCGTCCATGTCCGGAGTATCCCTTTTGCCCACCAGGGTCGGCCTGCGGTGCGCCGCCGATCAGGGGGTGCCCGCGATCAAGGAACGGCGGCAAAGAACGGCGGCAAGGAGTGGCGGCCCGGCACGCGGACGGTCAGCCCCGGACGGTCAGCCCCGGACCCCGCACACATGCAGCAGCGCGGCGATCCTGCGGAACGGCTCCGTGCGGCCCGCCCGGTCCTCGGCGGCCAGCAGCTGGCGCAGCTCGTCGCCCTCCGGCGCCGCCGCGTCACCCGCGCCGTCCGTGAAGACCCGCACGCCGTACCAGGCGTGCAGCGGAGCCGCGATACCGGCGAGCGTCGCCGTCACGTCGTCGAGCCGGTCGGCACGCACCCGCGCGCCCAGCCGGTCGGTGTACAGATGCGCGTCGAAGGCGGCCAGTGTCGTCGGCCAGTCACCGGCGAAGCCCGGCCGCAGCGGCAGCGCGTCCGCGTTGCGTACGAGCAGCGACAGCAGCCCGCCGGGGGCCAGCATCCTGGCGAGCCCCGCGATCATCGCGTCGGGCTCCTCGACGTACATCAGCACGCCGTGGCACAGCACCACGTCGAAACCGCCGGGCAGGAAGTGCACACCCGTCTCGAGTCCGTCGCCCTCCAGCAGCCGGACCCGCTCGCGTATGCCCTCGGGCTCGGCCGACAGGGCCGTACGCGCCGTCGACAGCGAATCGGAGTCCGACTCCAGGCCCGTCACCGTGTGTCCCGCACGGGCCAGCCGGAGCGCCTGGACGCCCCGTCCCATCCCGACGTCGAGGATCCGCAGCCGCTGCCCGACAGGGAACCGCCCGGCGATCTGCTCATCGAGCTGCCGGGCGACCAGCTCTTGACGCACGACGTCCCGCAGCTTCCCCGAGAAGCCGGAGACGTCCGTGGTCAGGGTCGCTCTCCGCGCTTGACCTGCGGCTTGGGCAGCCGGAGCCGGCGGACCTGGAGCGTGCGCATCAGGCCGTACGGCACGGCGCCGCGCTTCGGGGTGTCGGGGAAGCGGATCGCCAGCTGCTTCTTCAGCCGGAACCACAGCCCGATCGAGTCGACGACGATCACCACGATCACCACGAGCCACATCAGCAGCGCGATGTTCTGCAGCGAGCCGATCCGCACCATGCTCAGGACGAGGATCACCACCGCGAGCGGCAGGAAGAACTCGGCGGCCGAGTAGCGCGAGTCGACGTAGTCACGGACGAACTTGCGCACCGGGCCCTTGTCACGGGCCGGCAGATAGCGCTCGTCACCGTTGGCGAGGGCCTGCCGCTGCCTGGCCATGTCGGCACGCCGCGCCTCGCGCTGCTGCTTGGTGGCCGTCTTGCGGTCGGTCGGCGCCGTCGAGGCGCGTCGGCGCTGCGACTGCGCCTGGGCGCGCTTGGGGGTCGGGCGGCCCTTCGGGGCCTGCGGGTCACGGGTCTGCTTGGAGAGGTCGATCGACACCTTCGTGCCGGGGACCTTCTCTTCCTTGGCGCGGCTACGGAACACAAAGCCCAAGGGTACGGGGTGCCGTGCATGGACCCCACCCCCGAGGGGAACGATCCCGCAACGGCCTGCGTCTTCAAAGACGGAACAGACGGGACAGAGGGGGACACGGCGGGGGCTTCGCCTCCGCTTCCCCCTACGGTCACCTACTCCCTGCGCCGGACGGCCGCGGGGCGCAGTCGTCCTTGGGGAGGAGCGCATCCGCGCTCGAACAGTGCGGTAATGGATGCAGGCCCCGTACTGTGGGTTCTGTAGGAGTGCTGGAGCTGGAGTCCGTCAGAAGGGGGCGCGCGAAGCCCATGAGCGGTGTCATGAAGCGTATGGGGATGATCTTCCGCGCGAAGGCAAACAAGGCCCTTGACCGGGCCGAGGATCCGCGCGAGACCCTCGATTACTCGTACCAGAAGCAGCTTGAGCTGCTTCAGAAGGTACGCCGCGGCGTCGCCGATGTGGCGACCTCGCGCAAGCGGCTTGAGCTGCAGCTGAACCAGCTGCAGGGCCAGTCGACCAAGCTGGAGGACCAGGGCCGCAAGGCCCTCGCCCTCGGCCGGGAGGACCTGGCGCGCGAGGCGCTGTCCCGCCGCGCCGCGCTTCAGCAGCAGGTCAGCGATCTGGAGACGCAGCACACCACGCTGCAGGGCGAGGAGGAGAAGCTCACCCTCGCCGCGCAGCGCCTCCAGGCCAAGGTCGACGCCTTCCGTACGAAGAAGGAGACGATCAAGGCCACGTACACGGCTGCGCAGGCGCAGACCCGGATCGCCGAATCGTTCTCGGGAATCTCCGAGGAGATGGGCGACGTCGGTCTGGCCATCCAGCGGGCCGAGGACAAGACCGCGCAGCTGCAGGCCAGGGCAGGCGCGATCGACGAACTGCTCGCTTCGGGCGCCCTCGACGACCAGTCGGGGCTCGCGAAGGACGACATCGCCACCGAGCTGGACCGGATCTCCGGCGGTTCGGACGTCGAGCTCGAACTTCAGCGCATGAAGGCCGAGCTGGCCGGCGGGTCGCCGCAGCAGGCAATCGAAGGAGGCGCCGCAGGCGCGGCCGGAGAGAAGGACGCGCCGCCGTCCCAGTCGAAGTTCGACAAGAGTTAAGGATTCGTCATGATCGTACGGATCATGGGGGAGGGCCAGCGGCGGCTGGCGGACGGCCACGTCGCCGAGCTGGACAAGCTCGACGACCTGCTGCTCGCCGAGGTCAGGAACGGCGACGGGGACGGCTTCCGCCGCACCTTCCACGCCCTCCTCGACAAGGTGCGCGAGCTCGGCGAGCCACTGCCCGACGACTCGCTGGAGCCGTCGGAGCTGATCCTCCCCGCACCGGGCGCGACCCTCGAAGAGGTACGCGAGCTGCTCAGCGACGAAGGGCTGATCCCCTCCGTCTGACGGCACCCCACTCCACCACTCCCGGCGCCCCGCCCCAGGCGGGGCGCCGTCGTGTGTCCGGGCCGCCGGGTGTGCCGGAGCGCACCCCGCCGTTTTCCCGGGTGCGCGACGCCGACCCCGTACCGTGCATAGATGTGACCTCCCTCGGCATCGCGTACGGAACCGCCTACGCGCGCACCCGGCACTGGCTGCGCGCGCATCCGCTCGCCCCCGACGGCGCGCTCGCGGTCACCGTGCTGGTGTGCATGGTGATCGGCTCGTTCGCGAACCCGCACCGAGGGCAGGGCGGCCCCACCTTCAGCACGGAGCCGCCCAGCGCGCTCAGCCTGCTGCTGATGGCCGTCGCCGCCGCCGCGCTCGTCCTGCGCCGGCGCGCGCCCAGGCCCGTACTGCTGTGCACCAGCGCGGTGACCGTGCTGGAACTGGTGACCGGCGATCCGCCCGCGCCCGTCGTGTTCAGCGCCGTCATCGCCCTCTACACCGTCGCCGCCCGCACCGACCGCCCCACCACCTGGCGGATCGGCTTCGCCACCATGGCCGTGCTGACCGCCGTCGCGATGATCTTCAGCACCGGCCCCTGGTACTCCCAGGAGAACCTGGCGATCTTCGCCTGGACCGGGATGGCCAGTGCGGCGGGCGACGCCGTACGCAGCCGCCGCGCGTTCATCGACGCCATAAGGGAACGGGCCGAGCGCGCCGAGCGCACCCGTGAGGAGGAGGCCAGGCGCCGGGTCGCCGAGGAGCGGCTGCGGATCGCCCGCGATCTGCACGACGTCGTCGCCCACCACATCGCCCTGGTCAACGTCCAGGCCGGGGTCGCGGCCCATGTCATGGACAAGCGGCCCGACCAGGCGAAGGAGGCCCTGGCCCACGTACGGGAGGCCAGCAGGTCGGCGCTGAACGAACTGCGCGCCACCGTCGGGCTGCTGCGCCAGTCCGGCGACCCCGAGGCACCTACCGAACCGGCCCCGGGACTCGCGCACCTCGAAGGGCTGCTCGACACGTTCCGCAACGCCGGGCTGCCGGTGGAGTACGTGAGCGACGGCGACGTGGAGCTGCCCGCCGCCGTCGACCTCGCCGCCTACCGCATCATCCAGGAGGCCCTGACCAACTCGCAGAAGCACGCGGGCGCCGGTGCCAGGGCCGAGGTGAGCGTCGTACGGGTCGGCCCGACCGTGGAGATCACGGTCCTCGACGACGGGGAGGGGACGGCGGAGCCGACCCAGGGCGGCGGCCACGGTCTGCTCGGCATGCGTGAGCGCGTCACCGCGCTCGGCGGATCCCTCACCGCGGGACCCCGCTACGGAGGCGGCTTCCGTACGCAGGCGATACTGCCCGTGAAGGCGAAGGGGAAGCCGCGCGCGACAGCCGAGGCGCGGCCCGCCACGGGCACCGGCGGCTGCCGGGCAGGGGAGACCGTATGACGATCAGGGTCCTGCTGGCCGACGACCAGACGCTGCTGCGCAGTGCCTTCCGGGTGCTGGTCGACTCCGAACCCGACATGGAGGTCGTCGGCGAGGCGGCCGACGGCGCCCAGGCCGTCGAACTGGCCCGTACCGCCGCGCCCGACGTCGTCCTGATGGACATCCGGATGCCCGGTACGGACGGTCTGGCGGCGACCCGCGTCATCAGCGCCGACCCCGCGCTCGCCGGGGTGCATGTCGTCATGCTGACCACCTTCGAGGTCGACGAGTACGTCGTGCAGTCGCTGCGCGCGGGCGCCTCCGGCTTCCTCGGCAAGGGCGCCGAGCCCGTCGAACTGCTCAACGCCATCCGGATCGCGGCGGCGGGCGACGCCCTGCTGTCGCCCGTCGCGACGAAGGGCCTCATCGCGACCTTCCTCGCGCAGGGCGGCACCGACTCCGAAGGGCCCGCCCCCGCCGAGTACACCAAGCGGCTCGCGGCGCTGACCGTGCGCGAGCGTGAGGTGCTGGTGCAGGTGGCGGGCGGCCACTCCAACGACGAGATCGCCGAGCGGCTGCAAGTCAGCCCACTGACTGTCAAGACCCATGTGAACCGGGCGATGGCAAAGCTTGGCGCCCGCGACCGGGCCCAATTGGTGGTAATCGCCTACGAATCGGGCCTCGTGCGGGCCAGGGTGGAGTAGTACCCCACCCTCCGCGTACTCCAGGCGCGGTACTCGGCGCCCCAGGAAATGCGTCTGGCGGGCGACGGATCCGGCGCTCCGAATGGCTGATCGTATGTAGGGGGCGACAGGCCCCCGCCGACGATCAACCACGAACCATCCGGGCAGCTGCCCCACGGCCGCGCCCAACTGCCGCGTACACCACAGAAGAGAGACCCCATGTCCTGGCTGTCCAGATTCAGCCTCGCGCAACGGGCCCTGATCGGGCTGATGTCGATCATCGCGCTCGTCTTCGGCGCGATAGCGATCCCCCAGCTCAAGCAGCAACTGCTGCCCACCATCGATCTCCCCGTGGTCTCGGTGCTCGCCCCGTACCAGGGCGCCTCCCCGGATGTGGTCGAGAAGCAGGTCGTCGAACCCCTTGAGAACAACCTCAAGGCCGTGGACGGCATCAGCACCATCACCTCGACGGCCAGCGAGGGCAACGCCGTCGTCATGGCCAGCTTCGACTTCGGCGACGACGGCACGAAGCAGCTCGTCGCCGATGTGCAGCAGGCGGTGAACCGCGCGGGCAACCAGATGCCGGAAGGCGTCGACCCGCAGGTCATCGCGGGCTCCACGGACGACATCCCGACCGTCGTGCTCGCCGTCACCTCCGACAAGGACCAGCAGGCGCTCGCCGACCAGCTGGACCGCTCGGTCGTCCCGGCGCTCCAGGACATCGACGGCGTCGGCCAGGTCACCGTCGACGGTGTGCGCGACCTCCAGATCTCCGTCACGCCCGACACCAAGAAGCTCGCGCAGGCGGGGCTGAACACCGCCTCGCTCTCCGCCGCCCTCAAGGCCGGCGGCGTGCCCGTGGCCGCCGGCGCGTTCGCCGAGGAAGGCACCAGCCGTACGGTCCAGGTCGGCGGCAGCTACACGTCGCTCAAGCAGATCGAGGACCTGCGGATCCCGCCGCCGGCCGCCCCGGGCGGCGGAGCCGGTGCCGGCGGTACGGCCAAGCCCGTACGGGTCGGCGACATCGCCACCGTCGAGCAGCAGCCGGCCGCGGCCACCTCGCTGACCCGCACCGACGGCAAGCCCAGCCTCGCCGTCAACGTGACGATGGACAACGACGGTAGCGCCGTCGCCATCTCGGACGCGGTCAACGACAAGCTGTCCGACATGCGCAAGGACCTCGGTCCCGGGTCGGAGATCACGGTCGCGAGCGACCAGGGTCCTGCCGTCTCCAAGTCCATCTCGGGCCTGACCACCGAAGGCGCTCTCGGGCTGCTCTTCGCCGTGATCATCATCCTGCTGTTCCTCGCGTCGATCCGCTCGACGCTGGTCACGGCGATCTCGATCCCGCTCTCCGTGGTCCTCGCGCTGATCGTGCTCTGGACCCAGGGCATGTCGCTGAACGTGCTGACGCTCGGCGCGCTGACCATCGCGATCGGCCGGGTCGTCGACGACTCGATCGTGGTGCTGGAGAACATCAAGCGCCATCTGAGCTACGGCGAGGAACGGCACAGCGCCATCATCACCGCGGTCAAGGAGGTGGCGGGCGCCGTCACCTCGTCGACCCTCACCACCGTCGCGGTGTTCCTGCCGATCGGACTCGTCGGCGGCATCGTCGGCGAACTGTTCGGTTCGTTCTCGCTGACCGTGACGGCGGCGCTGCTCGCCTCGCTGCTGGTCTCGCTGACCGTCGTCCCCGTCTTCTCGTACTGGTTCCTGCGCCCGCCGAAGTCGGCGCTCGGCGTCAGCCCGGAGGAGGCCCGCAGGGTCGCCGAGGAGAAGGAGTCCCGCGGCAGGCTCCAGCGGATCTACGTACCGGTGCTGCGCTGGGCCACCCGGCGCAGGCTCACCAGCGTGATCATCGCTGTCGTCATCCTGATCGGCACGTTCGGCATCTCGGGTCTCATCAAGACCAACTTCTTCGACCAGAGCGACCAGGACGTCCTGTCCGTCACGCAGAAGCTGCCCGCCGGAACCGACCTGGCGTCGGCCGACGCGGCGGCGAAGAAGGTCGAGAAGGTCCTCGCGGGCCTCGACGAGGTCAAGGACTACCAGGTCACCGTCGGCTCCTCCGGGATCATGGCGGCCTTCGGCGGCGGCACGGGCGCCAACCAGGCGTCCTACCAGGTGACGCTGAAGGACGCGTCGGCGTACGAGAAGACCCAGGACGAGATCGAGAAGGGCCTCGCCAAGCTCGACGGCATCGGTGACACGACCGTCGCGGCCGGCGGCGGCTTCGGCAGCACGGACCTGAGCGTCGTCGTCAAGGCGTCCGAGGCCGACACCCTGAAGAAGGCGTCGGACCAGGTACAGGCGGCCGTCGCGAAGCTGGACGACGTCACGGACGTACAGAGCGACCTGTCGCAGAGCATCCCGCGCATCTCGGTCACGGCCAACTCCAAGGCGGCCGACGCCGGTTTCGACGACATGACGCTCGGTGCGGCCGTCGCCCAGGCCGTCAGCGGTACGAAGTCCGGGCAGGCGATGCTCGGCGACACCGAGCGCGACGTCGTCGTCACCTCCGCCAAGCCGGCCGCCACGATCGCCCAGCTCAAGGACCTGTCGCTGGGCCCGGTGAAGCTCGGCCAGATCGCCGACGTCAAGGTGGTGCCGGGACCGGTCACCATGACGCGGATCGACGGTGCCCGCGCCGCGACGATCACCGCCAGGCCGACCGGTGACAACACCGGCGCCGTCAGCACCGCGCTCCAGTCGAAGATCGACGATCTGAAGCTGCCGGCCGGTGCCACCGCCTCCATCGGCGGTGTCTCGCAGGACCAGGACGACGCCTTCGTCAAGCTGGGCCTCGCCATGCTGGCGGCCGTCGCGATCGTCTTCATGCTGCTGGTCGGCACGTTCAGGTCGCTGATCCAGCCGCTGATCCTGCTGGTCTCGATCCCGTTCGCCGCCACCGGCGCGCTGGGCCTGCTGCTCATCACCGGTACACCGCTGGGTGTGCCCGCGATGATCGGCATGCTGATGCTGATCGGCATCGTCGTGACCAACGCGATCGTGCTGATCGACCTGATCAACCAGTACCGGGCGCAGGGTCTGAGCGTGGTCGACGCGGTGGTCGAGGGTGGCCGTCACCGGCTCCGCCCGATCCTGATGACCGCCCTGGCGACGATCTTCGCGCTCCTCCCGATGGCGCTGGGTGTCACCGGGGAGGGCGGCTTCATCGCCCAGCCGCTGGCGGTCGTGGTGATCGGCGGTCTGGTGACGTCGACGCTGCTGACGCTGCTGCTCGTACCGACGCTGTACGCGATGGTGGAGCTGCGCAAGGAGCGCCGCGCGAAGAAGAAGGCGGCCAAGCGGTCGGCGAAGCAGGACGACACGTCCGCCGAGCCGGACAGGGAGCCCGCGAACGCCTGATCCGCCGAATCCGCCGTACGTCTTCCGTACGGAACGCCCAGGGGCCCCCGCCGTCCGGCGGGGGCCCCTGGTGCGTCACGGACGCGCTCTACGGCAGCGCCAGCATCCGCTCCAGCGCGAGCTGTGCGAGATCCGCCGTCTCCCGGTCGACCTGGATCCGGTTGACCTCGTTGCCCTCGGCCAGCGACTCCAGCGTCCACACCAGGTGCGGCAGGTCGATGCGGTTCATGGTGGAGCAGAAGCAGACCGTCTTGTCGAGGAAGACGATCTCCTTGTCCTCGGCGGCGAAACGGTTCGCCAGCCGCTGCACGAGATTCAGCTCCGTACCGATGGCCCACTTGGAGCCGGCCGGGGCGTCCTCAAGGGCCTTGATGATGTACTCCGTCGAACCGACGTAGTCGGCGGCCGACACGACCTCGTGCTTGCACTCCGGGTGCACCAGCACATTGACGCCCGGTATCCGCTCGCGCACGTCGTTCACCGAGTCCAGCGAGAAGCGGCCGTGCACGGAGCAGTGGCCGCGCCACAGGATCATCTTCGCGTCCCGCAGCTGCTCGGCGGTCAGCCCGCCGTTGGGCTTGTGCGGGTTGTACAGGACACAGTCGTCCAGGGAGAGCCCGAGGTCCCGCACGGCCGTGTTGCGGCCGAGGTGCTGGTCCGGCAGGAACAGCACCTTCTCGCCCTGCTCGAAGGCCCAGTTCAGGGCACGCTCGGCATTGGACGACGTGCAGATGGTGCCGCCGTGCTTGCCGGTGAACGCCTTGATGTCGGCGGACGAGTTCATGTACGAGACGGGTACGACCTGCTCGGCGATCCCGGCCTCGGTCAGCACGTCCCAGCACTCGGCGACCTGCTCGGCCGTCGCCATGTCGGCCATCGAGCAGCCGGCCGCGAGGTCGGGCAGGACGACCTTCTGGTCGTCGCCGGTGAGGATGTCGGCGGACTCGGCCATGAAGTGCACACCGCAGAAGACGATGTACTCCGCCTCCGGGCGGGCAGCCGCGTCCCTGGCCAGCTTGAAGGAGTCGCCGGTCACGTCGGCGAACTGGATGACCTCGTCACGCTGGTAGTGGTGGCCCAGGACGAACACCTTGTCCCCGAGCTTCTCCTTGGCGGCGCGTGCGCGCTCCACCAGGCCGGGGTCGGACGGCGACGGCAGATCACCCGGGCACTCGACGCCGCGCTCGCTGCGCGGGTCGGCGTCGCGGCCGAGCAGCAGCAGGGCGAGGGGCGTCGGCCGGACATCGAGATCCTGACGGGGCTGGGCGGTGGTGGTGGTCACGTCACGCACCCTTTCTTCTCTGCGGAGGAGCCTTTTCGTCTAATTGACGTTATCCATCATATCCCCTTCACGTCACTTTGACGATGCCGATCGCGTCGATGTGACGCATGACGAAGGGAGCTCGGCCCCGTGCCGTTCCCCCGCGTGGTGTGCGAGCATGAAGAGGAAGAGAAAGACAAATGCCAGGGCCGGAATGAATCAGCGGCCATGCCGGTTGCACTGTCGGCAAGCAGTCCGTACAACCCGGGAGAGAAGCAGATGTCCGTATCGGACGACACCACAACCGTGAGCGACGGCATCCTCCTGTCCGACGCCGCCGCGGGCAAGGTCAAGACCCTGCTGGACCAGGAAGGCCGGGACGACCTCGCACTGCGCGTCGCCGTTCAGCCCGGTGGCTGCTCCGGTCTGCGCTACCAGCTGTTCTTCGACGAGCGCTCGCTCGACGGCGATGTCGTCAAGGACTTCGGCGGCGTCAAGGTCGTCACCGACCGCATGAGCGCCCCGTACCTGGGCGGCGCCTCGATCGACTTCGTCGACACCATCGAGAAGCAGGGCTTCACGATCGACAACCCGAACGCGACGGGCTCCTGCGCCTGCGGTGACTCCTTCAGCTAGATCTTTTCGGCTGCCGGACAGAGCCGAAGAAGGCGGCGATCCCTGAAGGGACCGCCGCCTTTCGCATGCCTGGCGCCATTCACCGGTGGCTCAGCCGCGGCCGATTTTCTCGCCCGTCGTGCCGTTCACGACCTGCCGGCCGCCCAGCGGGCGCTCCAGCGTCACCGACGCCGTCTGCTCCTTGGCCATCGCCACACAGACCGTCCCCGGATCCTGGACCGGCTTCACCACCTCGACCTTCACCGCCGTACCGCTCTCGTCGGCGCGCGCCGTGTACGTACCGCAGACCCCGCCCCAGAACCGCACGGTGAGCTTCGTGCCCTCGGCGCTGTACGACATGACCTGCTTGCCCGGTGTGTCACCGGCGCTCTTCCCCGGGCCCACCGGTGAAGGGCCGCCCGGCATCTCCTGGTGCGGCGGCAGCGCGGGGGAAAGGAACTCGGGCGACACGGCCGGCCGGGTGAGCGTGTACGGCAGATTGCCGCCGCCGGGCGACACCTGGAACAGCCAGGACGGTACGAGCGCCCGGTGGCCGCCGACGCTCTGCGCCGCCAGACCGAACTCGGCCTTGTCGATCACCACGGCCTCGGGCGGCGCCGTCGGCTTGGGGGTGCACGGCGCGGCCGGCTTCTCCGCACCGGTCAGCGGCTCGGGCGTCGCGCAGCCGCCGACGCTGCCCCGGCCCGCACCCGACGCCGTGCTGTTCAGCTGCTTCAGCGCCTCGGCCGCGCTGATCACCGGATAGCTGTCGCCCCGCGCGGGCACGCTCAGCTGACCGCTGCCGCCGCTCACGGTGCCGTCGGCGGCGATCTGCAGCCCCGTCGACCAGCCGTACGTCGGCGCGCCGCCGACCAGCGGATTCGCGTTCACCACCCGGACCGCGCCCATCAACTGGCGCGCGTCCAGGCGGGCGTCACCCTGGCCCACGGCCTTGAGCACGGGCGCCGCCGCCTTCTTCGCCGCGTCCTCACTCACCGGCCCGCCACCCTCGACACCGCCGGCCGCGCCGCCGACGCTGCCGCCACCTCCGCCGCTCGGACAGGCCTTGCCCTTCAGGCAGTTGTCACCGCCGGGGGAGGGCGCGTACCGGGCGAACGTCCAACTGCCCGGCGCCTGCCGCTCCACCCGCAGCAGCGGACCCGAACCGTCCTTGTCCGCGCCGACCTTCCACGCCGTGCCGTCCGGCTGCGGTGTGCCCGACACGCCGAGCGCGGTCGCCAGCCGGGTCACCTCGGCCGCCGTCACACCCGACCCCGCCCGGTAGACACGGGCGTTCTCGGGCCCCGCGGGCAGCTTCCCCGCCGCGCGGTAGATCACCCGACCTGGATCAGGCTCGCCCGGCGCGATCCCCTCGGGGGCGCTCGGCGCCGGACCCGTCGCCGTGGACGGCACCGGATAACCGTCGAGGGCCAGCTTGGGCGGGTGGTGCGCCGCCTTCGCTTCACCGTCCCCCGAAGCGGCCGTCGCGAAGTACGCGCCGCCGCCCGCCACGATCAGTACCGCTGCCGCGACCGCGCCCACGGCGAGCGGGTGCCGCCCCCTGCGCCTGTTCTCGCTGTCGCCGTCTCCCGCGCTCTCGCGGGGCTGATCCGTACTGGTCACCGCTGCGCTCCCTCGGCCGGCTCGTCGTCCTGCGGACACCACTGGGACGGCGGCGGCCCGCAGCCGGTTCCCCCGGCACCGCGATCAGCGCGACGTCACTCGCCGTACTGGGCCGTTCCGGCGATCAGCCGTACCGAACCGGCCGGCACCGTGATCCCCCGGATGTGTGAAGGCGGCACGGGGACGGCGGCCGAAGGAGCGGGCGCCAGCCAGTGCGGCGCCATCCGCGCGCAGTCCCCGCGCAGCTGCGCCAGGCTGATCTCGGCCTCAAGGCCGCCGGTCCCCGTACCGTTCTCGGAACGCCCGCTGTGGTTCGCCATACGTCCACGGTAGGCAGGGTCCGGCGACCGGACAAACCCCTACCATCCGGTAGTTTCCCGTCCGTCGGCCGTCGGGTCCGCCGGCCGACAGGACGAAGCCGTGCCGACCGGCCGCCCGCGCGACCCGGTAGCGTGAACTGTCAACCGTTCTCCTCTCCAGGAGCGTTCACGCCGTGCGAATCGCAGTCTCCGGCTCCATCGCCACTGACCATCTGATGACCTTCCCGGGCCGCTTCGCCGACCAACTGGTCGCCGAACAGCTCCACACGGTCTCCCTGTCCTTCCTGGTCGACAACCTCGACGTGCGCAGGGGCGGTGTCGGGGCCAACATCTGCTTCGGCATGGGCCAGCTGGGCACGCGCCCGATCCTGGTCGGCGCGGCCGGCTCGGACTTCGACGAGTACCGGTCCTGGCTCGACCGGCACGGCGTCGACACCGGCTCCGTCCGCATCTCGGAGGTCCTGCACACGGCCCGCTTCGTGTGTACGACGGACGCCGACCACAACCAGATCGGCTCCTTCTACACGGGTGCCATGAGCGAGGCCCGGCAGATCGAGCTCAAGAAGATCGCCGACCGCGTCGGCGGCCTCGACCTGGTGCTGATCGGCGCCGACGACCCCGAGGCGATGCTCCGCCACACCGAGGAGTGCCGCAGCCGGGGCATCCCGTTCGCCGCCGACTTCTCCCAGCAGATCGCGCGGATGGAGGGCGACGACATCCGGGTCCTGCTCGACGGCGCCGCCTACCTCTTCTCCAACGAGTACGAGAAGGGGCTCATCGAGTCCAAGACCGGCTGGACGGACGCCGAGATCCTCAGCAGGGTCGGCCACCGCGTCACCACCCTCGGCAAGAACGGCGTCCGCATCGAGCGCGTCGGCGAGGAGCCGATCGAGGTCGGCTGCGCGCAGGAGGAGACCAAGGCCGACCCGACGGGCGTCGGTGACGCCTTCCGCGCCGGCTTCCTCTCCGGGCTCGCCTGGGGCGTCAGCCTGGAGCGCGCCGCGCAGATCGGCTGCATGCTCGCCACCCTGGTGATCGAGACGGTCGGCACGCAGGAGTACACCCTGGCGAGGACGCACTTCATCGAGCGCTTCACCAAGGCGTACGGTCACGACGCCGCCGTCGAGGTGCAGACCCACCTGGGCTGAGCCGCCCGGTCACGACACCAGCTACTACGACACCCGGCGGACCACGTAAGCGACACCGTGGTCCGCCGGCTGCTCGCCGACGTACTCCTGGCCCCGCATCTCGCACCAGGCGGGGATGTCGAGCCGCGCCGCCTCGTCGTCCGCGAGGACCGTCACCGTCCCGCCGACCGGCACGTCACCGATCACCTTCGCCAGCTCGATCACCGGGATCGGGCAGCGCCTGCCGATCGCGTCGACCAGCAGCGACGCCGTGCCCGCCGGCTCCGCGCCGACCCGGGTCACCGGAGCGCCGAGCCGGGCCCGTACCGACGCCACGGCGGCCGGCAGCACGTCGAGGAACCGCTCGACGTCAGCCGCCGGGGTGCCGAGGGGGAGCGAGACCCGGACGTTCCCCTCCGACAGCACCCCCATCGCCTTCAGCACATGGCTCGGGGTCAGCGTGCTGCTCGTGCACGACGAACCCGACGACACGGAGAAGTCAGCCCGGTCCAGCTCGTGCAGCAGCGCCTCCCCGTCGACATAGAGACACGAGAAGGTGACGAGGTGCGGGAGCCGGTGCTCCGGGTCACCCACCACCTCGACATCGGGCACCAGTTCGGGCACCCGGGTCCTGATCAGCTCCACCAGCGCCCGCAGCCGGGCCGCCTCACCGGCCGCCTCGTCCCGTACCGCGCGCAGCGACGCCACGGCCGCCACGATCGCCGGAAGGTTCTGGAAGCCGGGCGTACGCCCCGACTCCCGCTCGTCGGCGGGGCCTTGGGGGGCGAACCGCACCCCCTTGCGTACGGTGAGCAGCCCGACCCCGGGCGGACCGCCCCATTTGTGGGCACTCGCCGTCAGCAGCGACCAGGCACCGTCCACCGGACCCCAGCCCAGCGACTGCGCCGCGTCCACCAGCAGCGGCACCGACCGGCTCCGGCACACCTCGGCGACCTCGGCCACCGGCTGCTCCGTCCCCACCTCGTGGTTGGCGGACTGCAGGGCGGCCAGCGCGGTCTGCGCCCCGAGCGCTTCGGCGTACGCGCCGGGCGACACGGCCCCGTACCGGTCGACCGGCACCTCCGTCACCGGGCCGCCGGTCGCCGCCTCGTGGGCGGCGGCGCTGTTCAGCACCGACGAGTGCTCCACCGCGGACACGACCACATGACGTCCGACACGCCGACGGCCGAAGAGAGCTCCGGACATCCCCGCGTGCACCGCGTGCGTGCCCGAAGGGGTGAATACGAGTTCGTCGGGGCGGCATCCCACGGCGTCGGCGGCGGCCTCCCTGGCCGCGTCGAGGAGCAGCGCGGCCCGCCGCCCCTCCCGGTAGAGCCGGGCGGGATCCGCCCAACCCTCGTCCAGGGACGCCTGAAGGGCCTGACGGGCCACGGGATGGAGCGGGGCGGCGGAGGCAGAGTCGAAGTACGGCACCGCGCCACGCTAACCCCGCACGCGAAGGGAGCGTCAGAAGTGGCCCGGATGCTGGCATTCCACCCCTTCGGGGTGTCGGACGGCGCGTTGGGCACCCTCCCCGCGCGACCCCAAATTGCGTCCAGTAGGGTTTGGTCCGCATAAACATCCAAACCCCTGCCCGCGTCAGGGCCGGCGACCGACCGAGACGGCCGCAGCCGGCCGCGCGGGCGAGACTCTCGGGAAGGCGCTACGTGAGTCCCAACGGCTCCGACCGCTCGTCGCGGCGCCCGATGCGGCGGAAGCTGCCGCAGGTGCTGACTGCGGGCCTGATCCTGGTAACCGCAACCGGTTGCACATACAAGGACTTCCCCCGCCTGGGTATGCCCACCCCGGTGACGGAAGAGGCCCCTCGGATCCTCTCCCTCTGGCAGGGCTCGTGGGCGGCAGCGCTCGTCACGGGCGTACTGGTATGGGGTCTGATCCTGTGGAGCGTCATCTTCCACCGGCGCAGCCGCACGAAGATTGAGGTCCCCCCACAGACCCGGTACAACGTCCCGATCGAGACGCTGTACACCGTGGTCCCGCTCATCATCGTCTCGGTGTTCTTCTACTTCACCGCGCGTGACGAGTCGAAGCTCCTCGAACTCTCTCCCAAGCCGGTCCACACGGTGAACGTGGTCGGCTACCAGTGGAGCTGGGGCTTCAACTACATCGAGAACGTGGACGGCAGCGCCTCCACGGGGACGAAGATCCCCAGCCAGCTCGACGCGATTCCCGAACGGTTCACGAAGGCGTTCCCCAAGGGTGCCGAAGGCGTCTACGACGCGGGTGTCCCCGGCGAGCGGAACCCGCAGACCGGCAACCCCGGTCCGACGCTGTGGCTGGCCAAGGGCGAGAAGGTCCGGTTCATCCTGACCTCGCGCGACGTCATCCACGACTTCTGGGTCGTGCCGTTCCTGATGAAGCAGGACGTCATCCCGGGGCACGCCAACTCCTTCGAGGTGACGCCGAACCAGGAAGGCACCTTCCTCGGCAAGTGCGCCGAACTCTGCGGTGTCGACCACTCGCGCATGCTGTTCAACGTGAAGGTCGTTTCGCCTGAGCGTTACCAGCAGCACCTGAAGGACCTGGCCAAGAAGGGTCAGAACGGCTACATCCCCGCCGGTATCCCGCAGACGGCCCCGGCCAGGAACGCGGAGGACAAGAAACTGTGAGCATCCTCAACGAACCCAAGGGTGCCGCGCCGGCTGATCCTTATCCCGACGAGCTCCCGGTCCGGCGCAAGCAGCCGGGAACCGTCGTGGTGAACTGGCTGACGACGACCGATCACAAGACGATCGGGACGATGTACCTCATCACGTCGTTCGCGTTCTTCTGCATCGGCGGCATCATGGCGCTCTTCATGCGCGCCGAACTCGCCCGTCCCGGCACGCAGATCATGTCGAACGAGCAGTTCAACCAGGCGTTCACGATGCACGGCACGATCATGCTGCTGATGTTCGCGACGCCGCTGTTCGCCGGCTTCGCGAACTGGATCATGCCGCTGCAGATCGGCGCGCCCGACGTGGCGTTCCCGCGGCTGAACATGTTCGCCTACTGGCTCTACCTGTTCGGCTCGACGATCGCCGTGGGTGGCTTCCTCACCCCGCAGGGCGCCGCCGACTTCGGCTGGTTCGCCTACTCGCCGCTGTCGGACGCGGTCCGCTCGCCGGGTATCGGCGCCGACATGTGGATCATGGGTCTGGCCTTCTCCGGCTTCGGCACGATCCTCGGTTCGGTCAACTTCATCACCACGATCATCTGCATGCGCGCGCCCGGCATGACGATGTTCCGGATGCCGATCTTCACCTGGAACGTGCTGCTCACCGGCGTTCTCGTCCTGCTGGCCTTCCCGGTGCTCGCCGCCGCGCTCTTCGCCCTGGAGGCCGACCGGAAATTCGGGGCGCATGTGTTCGACGCCGCCAACGGCGGTGCCTTGCTGTGGCAACACCTCTTCTGGTTCTTCGGCCATCCAGAGGTGTACATCATCGCCTTGCCCTTCTTCGGGATCATCTCCGAGGTGATCCCTGTCTTCAGCCGCAAGCCGATGTTCGGCTACATCGGTCTGGTCGCCGCGACGATCTCCATCGCGGGCCTGTCCGTGACGGTGTGGGCGCACCACATGTACGTCACCGGCGGTGTGCTGCTGCCGTTCTTCTCCTTCATGACGTTCCTCATCGCGGTACCGACCGGGGTGAAGTTCTTCAACTGGATCGGCACGATGTGGAAGGGCTCGTTGTCCTTCGAGACACCGATGCTGTGGACGGTCGGCTTCCTGGTCACGTTCGTCTTCGGCGGTCTGACCGGGGTCATCCTGGCGTCGCCGCCGATCGACTTCCACGTCTCCGACTCGTACTTCGTCGTCGCGCACTTCCACTACGTCGTCTTCGGCACCGTGGTCTTCGCGATGTTCGCCGGTTTCCACTTCTGGTGGCCGAAGTTCACCGGCAAGATGCTCGACGAACGGCTCGGCAAGATCACCTTCTGGACGCTGTTCATCGGCTTCCACGGGACCTTCCTCGTCCAGCACTGGCTGGGCGCCGAGGGCATGCCACGCCGGTACGCCGACTACCTGGCGGCCGACGGGTTCACCGCGCTGAACACGATCTCGACGATCAGCTCGTTCCTGCTGGGCCTGTCGATCCTGCCCTTCCTGTACAACGTCTGGAAGACGGCGAAGTACGGCAAGAAGGTCGAGGTCGACGACCCGTGGGGCTACGGCCGTTCGCTCGAATGGGCGACGTCGTGCCCGCCGCCGCGGCACAACTTCATCACGCTGCCGCGCATCCGGTCCGAATCGCCGGCGTTCGACCTGCACCACCCGGAGATCGCCGCTCTCGACCAGCTCGAGAACGTCGGTCACGGCGGCACGGACCCCGCCCTCACCGGTAGCAAGGAGGCCAGCAAGTGAAGGTCCAAGGCAGGCTGTTCCTCTGGCTCAGCTTCTTCATCCTGGCCGTCGCCGTCGTCTACGGCTACTGGTCCAAGGAAGCGGCCGGCACGACCGCGCTCTTCCTGGCCTTCGCACTGGCCATCATGATCGGCTTCTACCTGTCCTTCACGGCCCGGCGGATGGACTCGCTGGCCCAGGACGACAAGGAAGCCGACGTCGCCGACGAGGCCGGCGAGGTGGGGTTCTTCTCCCCGCACAGCTGGCAGCCGTTCTCGCTGGCCATCGGTGGTGCGCTGGCGTTCCTCGGCGTGGCCATCGGCTGGTGGCTGCTCTACTTCTCGGCGCCGCTGATCGTGGTCGGTCTGTGGGGCTGGGTCTTCGAGTACTACCGGGGCGAGAACCAGAACCAGTGACCGCCCGGCGGTAGTGCCCCTCCCGGCAAGCTTTGCCCTGTCGCGGTCCCCGGCACGCGCGCTCGCCGCGTTGGCCGGGAGCCTGAGTAGCTCCGCTACAAGGGCTCCCGGCCGCCTTGCGATCACACGCACCGGGCCCCGCTCCTTCACGGGCAAACATTGCCGGTCACGGCACTAGCACACGCACAAAAGCGACAGGGCCCCGACACTCCGGCCGGAGTGTCGGGGCCCCCCGTTTGCCACACTCATCGCGCTGTGGCTGATGAACCTTCATACCGTGTGACACATGAACCACACGCCACGCTTCCGCACCGTTGTCAGCTGCACCCTGCTGGTCGTGTCCCTCGGGGCGGGCGCGGCCGCGTGCGCCGGCAGCGACAGCAGCCCGCTCTCCGCCGACCCGTTCGACGCAGCCGACCAGATCTCCTTCCACGCCCCCGGCGGCACGTCGAAGGGCGACCTCGTCGGCCTCGACAAGCCGCTGGAGATCACCGCCAAGGGCGGTGACGGCCGCATCACCGACGTCACGGCCACCGACACGGCCGGCCACTACCTCAAGGGCGAACTGGCCGCCGACGGCTCCCGCTGGCACTCCACGGCGCCGCTGACCGCCGGCACCCACTACACCGTCAAGATCGCCACGGAGGACGACGACGGCGCCCCCGGCGCCCGTACGTACAGCTTCCAGACGGCGACGGCGCCCGGCAAGAAGCAGCTCAAGGTCACCTTCGGCCCCGACGCGGGGGAGTACGGCGTCGGCCAGCCGGTCACCGCCGTACTGAGCGCGCCGGTCAAGTCCAAGGCGGCCAGGGCCGTCGTCGAGCGCTCCCTGAAGGTCCGCTCCACCCCCGCGGTCGAAGGCGGCTGGCACTGGGTGGACGACAAGAACCTGCACTTCAGGCCCAAGGAGTACTGGCCGGCCCACGCGACGGTCACCGCCACCAGCACCCTGGAGGGCGTGAAGGTCGCCGACAAGCTGTACGGCGGCGCTGCCAAGCCGCTCAGGCTCACCACCGGCGACCGGCTCGAAGCCATCACCGACGCCGCCTCGCACACCATGACGGTGCTGCGCGACGGCAAGGAGATCAACAGCATCCCGGTGACCACGGGCAAGCCCGGGTTCGACACGCGCAACGGTGTCAAGGTCGTCCTGGGCAAGGAGGCGTTCGTCCAGATGCGCAGCAGCACCGTCGGCATCTCGGCGGGCAGCAGCGAGTCCTACGACCTGCCCGTCCACTGGGCGACCCGGCTCACCTGGAGCGGTGAGTACGTGCACGCGGCGCCCTGGTCGGTCGGCTCGCAGGGCTCGGCCAACGTCAGCCACGGCTGTGTCGGCATGTCGACCGACAACGCCGAGTGGTTCTTCAACACCGTCCGGCCCGGCGACATCGTGAAGGTCGTCAACAGCGACGGCCACACGATGGAATCTTTCGGGAACGGCTTCGGCGACTGGAACATGCCCTGGAACAAGTGGACCCAGGGCAGCGTGTTGCAGGCGTCGGCCGGCAGCGGGGCGGCCACCGCGGACGGTGCCACCGGCCCCGCCGACCCGGCCCGGCTGCGGCCCCAGCTCTGACCGCCGCCGTGCGCGAACAGGCCGTCAGGCGCCCACGGCGAGCCTGCGGCGCAGCAGGGAGGCCAGTGTGTCCGCGAAACCGACCGGTTCGACCGGGAGGGTCACCGCGGCCTCCGCGCGGCTCCAGGTGGCCAGCCAGGCGTCCTGGGGGCGGCCCATCAGCAGCAGCACGGGCGGGCAGTTGAAGATCTCGTCCTTGATCTGCCGGCAGACACCCATCCCGCCGGCGGGCACGGTCTCCCCGTCCAGCACACAGACGTCGATGCCGCCCTTGTCGAGTTCCTTGAGGACCGCGTGCAGAGTCGCGCACTCCAGGAACTTGACCGGGGGCACGTCCGCAGCGGGCCTGCGGCCCGCCGCCAGCCGCACCTGCTCGCGGGTGTTCGCGTTGTCGCTGTAGACCAGCACCGTGGCAGTCGGCTGCATTTTTCCTCCGTCACATCAGTACCGATGGGCGGATGCTACTCCGTCGGACAGCGTGTCAGCACGGGTTCTGCACGGGGAATGACAGCACTCCACTGGGCTGTTCGGGCAGGACACGGGCCATGGACACACCGAAGAGCACCCCCGGGAGTGAGGGCGGGATAAGCGACCGACATAATGTCGGTCGTGGCGACAGCAACGACAGTAGAAACCGGGCACGCGCACCCGTCGGTCAATCGGCCGAACCTCACCAGCGTCGGAACCATCATCTGGTTGAGTTCCGAGCTGATGTTCTTCGCGGCCCTCTTCGCGATGTACTTCACCCTTCGATCGGTGACGGGCGATACGCACTGGAAGGAAGTGGCGTCGAGCCTGAACGTTCCGTTCTCGGCTACGAACACCACGATCCTGGTGCTCTCCTCCCTCACCTGCCAGCTCGGCGTCTTCGCCGCCGAGCGGGGTGACGTGAAGAAGCTCCGCACCTGGTTCTCGATCACCTTCGTGATGGGCGCGATCTTCATCGGCGGTCAGATCTTCGAGTACACGGAGCTGGTCAAGAACGACGGCCTCTCGCTGTCGTCCGACCCGTACGGCTCCGTGTTCTACCTGACCACCGGCTTCCACGGGATGCACGTGACAGGGGGTCTCATCGCGTTCCTGTTCGTCCTCGGCAGGACGTACGCGGCGAAGAGATTCACCCATGAGCAGGCAACCGCCGCCATCGTCGTGTCCTACTACTGGCACTTCGTCGATGTCGTCTGGATCGGCCTTTTCGCCACGATCTATCTGATCAAGTAGCGGGCAGAGCGCCCGACGCGCTCGCACACAGTCCAGAAGCACCGACGCTGAAGATCCTGACACCGGGGTAATCCGTGAAAAAGCTCTCCGCACGACGACGCCATCCGCTGGCGGCGGTCGTCGTCCTACTCCTCGCGCTGGCGGCCACCGGGGGGCTGTATGCCGCGTTCGCGCCCGCTGACAAGGCCCAGGCCCAGGCGGGCTCCCAGTCCACCGCCAAGATCACCGAGGGCAAGAAGCTGTTCGCCGTCGGCTGCGCGAGCTGCCACGGAATGGGCGGTCAGGGCAGTTCCGACGGTCCCAGCCTGGTAGGCGTCGGCGCGTCCGCCGTGGACTTCCAGGTCGGCACCGGCCGGATGCCCGCCCAGCAGCCCGGTGCCCAGGTGCCGGCGAAGAAGGTCATCTACTCGCAGAAGGAGATCGACGCGCTCGCCGCGTACGTGGCCTCCCTCGGCGCCGGCCCGAGCGTGCCGACGTCCAAGGAGTACAGCCCCGCGGGCGCCGACATCGCCAAGGGCGGCGAACTGTTCCGTACGAACTGCACCCAGTGCCACAACTTCACCGGTGAGGGCGGCGCCCTGACACACGGGAAGGTCGCCCCCAACCTCGACGGTGTCGACCCCAAGCACATCTACGAGGCCATGCAGACCGGCCCGCAGAACATGCCGTCCTTCCCCGACACGACGATGCCCGAGCAGCAGAAGCAGGACATCATCGCGTACATCAAGTCGGTGAACGGCGCGGAGGCCGAGAGCCCCGGCGGCCTCTCGCTCGGTGGCCTCGGCCCCGTCAGTGAGGGACTGTTCGCCTGGATCTTCGGTCTGGGTGCGCTCATCGCAGGTGCCATCTGGGTTGCGGCCCACACCGCTAAGGCCAAGAAGTCATGAGTAGCCAAGAGATTCCAGAAGAGAACCTGCCGAGTGCGCAGGAGACCTCGCACAGCGAGGTGGTGACGGCGAAGGACCCCTTCGCCGACCCGGGCCTGCCGGCCCACCAACCGCGGGTACAGGACATCGACGAGCGGGCGGCCGACCGGTCCGAGCGCGTCGTCGCCTTCCTGTTCGTGCTGTCGATCCTGGCGACGGTCGGATTCATCGCGTGCTACGTGATCTTCCCGGTCGACAAGATCGAGTACATCTTCCCGTTCGGTCACGTCAGCATCCTGAACTTCTCGCTGGGCCTGACGCTGGGTGTCGCACTGCTGTGCATCGGCGCCGGCGCCGTCCACTGGGCCAGGACGCTGATGTCGGACGAGGAGATCGCCGACGACCGCCACCCGATCGAGGCGTCGCCCGAGGTCAAGGCGCAGGTCCTGCGGGACTTCGCGGCCGGCGCCCGGGAATCGGCCCTCGGCAGGCGCAAGCTGATCCGTACCACCATGTTCGGTGCGCTGGCCGTCGTGCCGCTCGCCGGTGTGGTGCTGCTGCGCGACCTCGGTCCGCTGCCCGAGAAGAAGTTCCGGGTCACGCTGTGGGCCAAGGGCAAGCAGCTCATCAACATGAACACGAATCTGCCGCTGCGCCCCGAGGACGTCGCCGTGGGCTCGCTGACCTTCGCCATGCCGGAGGGGCTCAGTGAGGACCAGGAGGAGTTCCAGAAGGAGATCGCCAAGGCGGCCCTGATGATCGTGCGGATCCAGCCGGACGAGATCAAGGACAAGCGCGAGCTCGAGTGGTCCCACGAGGGGATCGTGGCCTACTCGAAGATCTGCACCCACGTCGGCTGCCCGATCAGCCTGTACGAGCAGCAGACACACCACGTGCTCTGCCCGTGCCACCAGTCCACCTTCGACCTCGCCGACGGCGCGCGTGTGCTCTTCGGCCCGGCCGGCCACGCACTTCCGCAGCTGCGGATCGGCGTGAACAGCGAGGGCAACCTGCAAGCACTCGGCGACTTCGACGAGCCTGTCGGTCCTGCCTTCTGGGAGCGCGGATGAGTACTGCGACGGACGAGACGAACCGCACGGCGCCGGCGGGCGAGAAGATCGCCGACTGGGCCGACGGCAGGCTGGGGATCTACTCCCTCGCCAAGTCCAACATGCGCAAGATCTTCCCGGACCACTGGTCCTTCATGCTCGGGGAGATCTGCCTCTACAGCTTCATCATCATCATCCTCACGGGTGTGTATCTGACGCTGTTCTTCCACCCGTCGATGAACGAGGTGGTGTACCACGGCAGTTACGTCCCGCTGCAGGGCATCCGGATGTCGGAGGCGTTCAACTCGACGCTCCACATCAGCTTCGACGTCCGTGGCGGTCTGCTGATCCGGCAGATCCACCACTGGGCGGCGCTGATCTTCCTCGCCGGCATGTTCGTGCACATGATGCGCGTGTTCTTCACGGGCGCCTTCCGCAAGCCCCGTGAGATCAACTGGATGTTCGGCTTCCTGCTGTTCGTCCTCGGTATGTTCACCGGCTTCACCGGCTACTCCCTCCCGGACGACCTGCTCTCCGGTACCGGCGTCCGGTTCGTGGACGGCGCGATCCTCTCCGTCCCGATCGTCGGCTCGTACCTCTCGACGTTCATCTTCGGCGGGGAGTTCCCCGGCGGCGACTTCGTGGCCCGGTTCTACTCGGTCCACATCCTGCTGCTGCCCGGCATCATGCTCGGCCTGATCGTGGGTCACCTGATCCTGGTCGTCTACCACAAGCACACCCAGTACGCGGGCCCCGGCAAGTCCAACAAGAACGTCGTCGGCATGCCGCTGCTCCCCGTCTACATGGCCAAGGCCGGCGGGTTCTTCTTCCTGGTCTTCGGTGTCATCGCCATCGTCGCCGCCATCGCCTCGGTCAACCCGATCTGGGCCATCGGCCCCTACCGGCCCGACCAGGTCTCCACCGGCGCCCAGCCCGACTGGTACATGGGCATGCCGGAAGGCCTGATCCGAGCGATGCCAGGCTGGGAGATCAACTTCGCCGGGCACACGCTCGTACTGGGCGTGTTCATCCCGCTGCTGCTCCTGCCGCTGGTGCTCACCGCCATCGCCGTCTACCCGTTCATCGAGTCCTGGGTCACCGGCGACAAGCGCGAGCACCACATCCTGGACCGGCCGCGCAACGCCCCGACGCGTACCGCCTTCGGTGTCGCCTGGATCACCTGGTACATGATCCTGCTGGTCGGTGGTGGCAACGACCTCGTCGCCACGCACTTCCATCTGTCGATCAACACGATCACCTGGTTCATCCGGATCGCGTTCTTCGTCGCCCCGGTCCTGGTGTTCATCCTCACCAAGCGGATCTGCATCGGACTTCAGCGCAGGGACGCCGAGAAGGTGCTGCACGGCCGCGAGTCCGGTGTCATCAAGCGGCTGCCGCACGGCGAGTTCGTCGAGGTGCACACGCCGCTCGCCCAGGGCGACCTGTACAAGCTCACGGCGCACGAGCAGTACACGCCGGACGAGATCGGCCCGACGACCGACGAGAACGGTGTCGAGCGCAAGGTCTCGCCCGTCGAGAAGGCCAGGGTCAAGCTCAGCAAGGGCTACTACGGCGAGGGGAACCAGATCCCCAAGCCGACGGCCGAGGAGTACAAGGAGATCACGAGCGGCCACGGCCACCACTGATCTCCGGCCTGACGGTCGCCACCACCGAGGGCCCCGGCCCGGCACCCCGCGAGGGGAGCCGGCCGGGGCCCTCGGTCGTGCCATCGGCGTATCTCATCGCCGGTGCGCGCCGATAGGCTTGCCGCCACGTCGGCCACGTCGCACCGGCCACGCGCCGGTCCCCAGACCCCCAGGAGCGAGCATGAGCGCTGTTACCCCCGTCGGAGGCGACACCGTGGCGGCCCGCACCTGGCCGGGCGTCCTCACCCCGCTCATGCGCGGCCAGGACCTGTCCGTGGAGGACACCGCCTGGGCGATGGACCAGATCATGAGCGGCGAGGCGACCGACGTGCAGATCGCCGGCTTCGCCGTGGCCCTGCGGGCGAAGGGCGAGACGGTCGAGGAGGTCTCGGGACTCGTCCGCAGCATGTACGAGCACGCCCGCACCATCGAAGTGCCGGGCCGCACCGTCGACATCGTCGGCACCGGCGGCGACATGGCGAAGACCGTCAACATCTCGACCATGGCGGCGATCGTCGTCGCGGGCACCGGCGCGAAGGTGGTCAAGCACGGCAGCCGCGCCTCGTCGTCGGCGAGCGGCGCCTCGGACGTGCTGGCGCAGCTCGGGGTCAATCTGGAGCTGTCGCCGGAGCGGGTGGTCGAGGTCGCCGAGGAGGCGGGCATCACCTTCTGCTTCGCGGTCAAGTTCCACCCCGCCCTGCGGCACGCGGCGACGGCGCGGGCCCAGCTCGGCACCCAGACCACGTTCAACATCCTCGGCCCGCTCACCAACCCGGCCCGGGTACGCGCCCAGGCGGTCGGTGTCGCCGACCTCCGGATGGCACCGATCGTGGCCGGTGTGTTCGCCGAGCGCGGCCACTCGTCGCTGGTCTTCCGCGGCGACGACGGCCTCGACGAGCTGACCACGACGGCGACCTCCCGCGTCTGGCTGGTCCGGGAGGGCAAGGTCACCGAGGAGGCCTTCGACCCGCGCGACGTCGGCCTGGAGCTCGTCCCCGTCGAGGCCCTGCGCGGCGCCGACGCGGCGTACAACGCCGAGGTGGCCCGCCGGATGCTGGCGGGCGAGGAGGGCCCCGTACGGGACGCGGTGCTGCTGAACGCGGCAGCCGCGCTGGTGGCCCTCGACCAGACGGGGGACCCGCTCACGCTGCAGCTCTCGGCGGGACTCGCGAGGGCGGCCGAGTCGGTCGACTCGGGCGCCGCGGGGCGCACGCTGGAGCGCTGGGTGGCGGCGTCACAGCGCGCGTAGCCCGCGCGTGGACCGTCGTGTCCGGCTCGGTCTCAGCCCTGTCCGCAACGTGGAACGGGGTTGAGGCCGGGCGGCACCCTGTGCCAGACTTCTTCACAAGGTCATGAGTGACAGCGTTAAGGCCCCGGCTTGCTGTCCGGCAACCCTCCGTCCGTGGCGGGGTGCCCCGGGTGAAGACCAGGCCGTAGGCAGCGAGGTCTACGGCAAGCGCGGACCCCTCTCTGCTGTGGGGTCCTGGTCCCCAGGGAGTCTGGCATGTCCGTGTTTTCCGACGTCGTCACCACCACCGCCCCGCTGCCCGTCCTCGGACGTGACGTCAGCGTGCCGCTGGTCACCGGCGGCGAGGTCAGCTACGCGGCGCTCGACTACGCGGCCAGCGCGCCCGCGCTGCAGCGGGTGTGGGACGACATCGCCGCGTACGCGCCGTACTACGGCAGCGTGCACCGCGGCGCCGGCTACCTGTCGCAGCTCTCCACCGACCTGTTCGAGAACAGCCGCCGCACCGTCGCCGAGTTCCTCGGCTGCCGCGCCGACGACCAGGTCGTCTTCACCCGCTCCACCACCGACTCGCTGAACCTGCTGGCAGCCGTCGTGCCGGCCGGCTGTCAGGTCTTCGTCTTCGAGACCGAGCACCACGCCTCGCTGCTGCCGTGGCGCGCCGCCGACGTGACGTACCTGGACGCGCCCAGGACCCCGGCCCAGGCCGTCGAGATCCTGGAGCGCGCGCTGGCGGCGCGCACCGGCGAAGGGCCCGCGCTGGTCTGTGTGACCGGGGCCTCGAACGTGACGGGCGAGCTGTGGCCCGTACGGGAACTGGCCGCGGCGGCGCACGCCCACGGTGCGCGGATCGTGCTCGACGCGGCGCAGCTCGCGCCGCACCACCCGGTGGACATCGCCGAACTGGACGTCGACTGGGTGGCCTTCTCCGGGCACAAGCTCTACGCGCCGTTCGGCTCCGGGGTGCTCGTCGGCCGCGCCGACTGGCTGCTGGCCGCCGAGCCGTATCTGGCGGGCGGTGGCGCCAGCCGTAAGGTCACGCGCCGCGACGACGGCGGCGTTGACGTCGACTGGCACACCAACTCGGCCCGGCACGAGGCGGGTTCGCCGAACGTCATCGGGGTGTACGCCATCGCGTCGGCCTGCAAGGCCCTCACCGAGGCCGGCTTCGACTCGCTGGTGGCCAGGGAGCAGGAGCTGGTCGGCCGGGTGCGGGCCGGGCTCGCCGAGGTGCCGGGAGTGAAGGTGCTGTCGCTGTTCGGGGACGACGCGCCGAGGGTGGGTGTCATCTCGTTCGTGGTCGAGGGGTGGAACAGCTCGCACTTCGCTGCGGCGCTCTCCGCCGAGTACGGCATCGGTGTGCGGGACGGTCTGTTCTGCGCGCACCCGCTGGTGCGGACGCTGCTGGACAGCGACCCGCAGGAGCCGGGCGAGTGCGGCGCCCCCGAGGCCGCGCCCGGCGAGCGCTCGCTGAACGCGATCCGGGTCAGCTTCGGCGCCGGCACCCCCGACGAGCACGTGGAGCGGTTCGTGGCGGCCGTGACGGAGCTGGTGCGCGACGGCGCGCGGTGGAGCTACCGCACCGAGGACGGCCGCTGCGTGCCGGACCGCGACGCCGCGTAAGGACCGAGGCGCGCGGGAACGCGCGGACTCAGGCGTCGAGGCCGATGGAGAAGGCCGCTTCCAGGTCGTGCTGGGAGTACGTACGGAAGGCCACGTGCGTGTCCGTGGCCTCGACGCCCTTGATCTTGCTGATGCTGCCGGGGATGACGTCCGCCAGGTCGTCGTGCTTGGCCACGCGCACCATGGCGATCAGGTCGTACGTCCCGGTCACCGAGAACACCTCGCTGACGCTGTCCAGCGACGCGATGGCCTCCGCGATCTCGGGGATCCGGTCCACGCTGGTCTTGATGAGCACGATCGCGGTGATCACGGTTGGCGTTCTCCCTCGGTGGCCCCGGTTTGGGCCCTCACTCTATCGGTACGCCAGTACCGCACCCAGGCGTAGAGGAACCCTCCGCCGAACCCCACGAGGTGCGCGAGATAGGCGACTGCGGGACCGTCCGGCGGGGTCTGTTGCTGTGCCACGTACTGCAGGGCGAACCAGAAGACCAGCACGATCCAGGCGGGGAAGCGCAGCGGCAGGAAGAAGAGGAACGGGAAGAGGCTGGTGACCCGCGCCTTGGGGAAGAGATAGAGGAAGGCGCCGAGCACACCGGCGATCGCGCCGGAGGCTCCGACCAGGGTCTCCTGCGACGAGGCGTTGGCGATCGCGTAGGCGGTCAGCGCGAGGTAGCCGATGACGAGGTAGAACACGGCGAACCGCAGCCGACCCATGCGTTCCTCGGCCATCGCGCCGAAGACGTAGAGGAACAGCATGTTGCCGAGCAGGTGCAGCCAGTTGCCGTGCACGAACAGGGCGGTGAGAGGGGTGAGCAGGGCGTGCGGCGACCCGGTCATCAGCTGGCTCGGGATGACGCCCCACCGCTCGAAGTACGCGCTCTGCGCCGCGAGCAGCGCGTCACCTCTGCCGTACACCGGATTGAAGCCGGACAGCGGACTGACCAGGAAGGCCAGACAGCACAGCCCGATCAGGGCGTAGGTCACCACAGGGCCGTCGTCCGTCGTCCGCCACCTTTTCACTGACAGAGCATGTCGTACCGGGGCGTACCGGTACAGAGTGCCTCGCCGGGGTTCGGGGTAGGCGGTGGGTAAGCGGAAGGCCGTAGGGTTACGCCACCGCGGGCAACCGTGGTGGCGGGCGACGAGAAGAGGACGGCACGATGGCGACGGTTCCCCAGCCGACTTCCGAGCAGCGGTGGCGTTGTGCCCTGTGCGGCAATCTCACCCGGTTCGACGTGACACGTACGTCGAAGGCCGTCGAGTACGTCCATCTGGACCTGGCAGGGGATCCGAAGGTCGAGGAGCGCGAGGTGGTCAGTGAGACCATCGAGTCCGTGCGGTGCCGTTGGTGCAACGCGGTGGATCAGATCGAGCTGGTGGACAGGCCGGGCGCCGGCTCCTGAGGGAGCCGCCCGAAAGGGGTAGTGGGGTGACGGATCGTGGAGCAGCCCGCAAGCGGTGCTGAGTCGGCCGGTGCGGCCGACGGTGACGCCGCCGAGGTGCTCGACCGCCCGCTGCCCGACGGGGTCAGGCGGCGGGTCGTCGCGCTGGTCTCGGACGCTTTCGGCGGGCTGACCGTCGCCGAGCTGCCCACCCAGCTGCGGCAGTACGCCCGTTTCACCCCGAACAGGCGGGCGAAGTTCGCCGGCAACGCGATGGCGGCGGCGCTGGAGAGTGACCCGCTGTTCCGCCAGCGTATCGGCGAGCGGCTGGGTGCGGCGCAGCCCGAACTGGCCGAGGCGCTGGAGGCGGGATCGCCGCCCGCGGCCGCCGATCCGGTCGATGTGGCCGCCGCCGCGTACGTACTCAGGCCCCCCGGATGGGTGAAGTTGGTGACCGCCGCGGGCGAGGAGGCCCTGCGGGCGGAAGCGGAACGCGCCGACGAGGAGGCCAGGCGCGAGCTGGAGCAGCTGCGGGACGATCTCGCCGCTGCCAGGGCCCAGACGAAGAGCGAGACGGAGCGGCTGCGCGCCGAGCTGGAGGCCGTACGCAAGGACGCGGAGTCGCTGCACCGCAAGCTGCGCAGCGCGCAGAGCGATGTGAAGCGCGGCGAGGCGGCGCTGCGCCGGGTCAACGCGGAGCTGGAGGGCGTCAGGTCGGAGAGCGCCGCCCAGGTGTCGGCGGCCGAGAGCGAGACCCGGCGGATCAGGGCGCGGCTCGCCGAGGCGGAGTCCGCCGTCGAGACCAGCAGGCGCGCGGCGCGCGAGGGCCGTTCGATCGAGGACATGCGGCTGCGGCTGCTGCTCGACACGGTGCTGGAGTCGGCCCAGGGGCTGCGCCGCGAGCTGGCGCTGCCGCCCGCGTCCGCGCGGCCCGCCGACACGGTCGACGCGGTCGAGCCGGGCCGGATGTCGCCGAAGGACGTGGCGGCGCGGGCGCTGTCCGACACGGACCCGGCGCTGCTCGACCAGCTGCTGGCGCTGCCGCAGGCGCATCTGCTCGTGGACGGCTACAACGTGACCAAGACCGGTTATCCGACGATGCCACTGGAGAAGCAGCGGCTGCGGCTGCTGGGCGGTCTCGCCATGCTCGCCGCACAGTCGGGCGCCGAGATGACGTGTGTCTTCGACGGCGCCGAACTGGCGGCTCCCGTGCTGCTCGCGCCGCCGCGCGGGGTGCGGGTGCTGTTCTCGAAGCCGGGGGTCACCGCGGACGAGCTGATCCGCCAGTTGGTCCGGGCGGAACCGCCGGGCCGGCCGGTCGTGGTGGTCTCCACGGACCGTGAGGTCGCCGACGGAGTGGCGAAGGCCGGCGCCCGGCCCGTCGCGTCCGCCTTGTTGCTGAAGCGGCTTTCGCGCGCCTGAGCAACTGTTGCGGCTAATGACCGAATTGATTGCTTCACGTCACAACATGGCGTCAAATAGTCATCACTGAACGTGTGCTGTACGTAAATTATGCCTTCGAGATCAAGATTTTTCTCGTGAGGATTTGAACTGATCACAAGAAGGTCACTAAGGTCAGGTCGAACCTTCGCGCGGTCGATCACCCATCCGGGGTGTCGGCGAAGGCACCGCCGAATCCACGCAGTTCAGCTCAAGCACGGGGGAGCCGAACATGTGGAGCCGGGACATGCGTCCCCCTTTGCCCGGTAGGCGGCTGAGGAAGAAGGAGCTCGCCTTCGTGGCGTCCCACCGTCGTCCCAAGCCTCCGAGCCGCACCCGTGTGACTGTGCTCACCGCCACTGCCGCCGCCGCCGTCGCGCTGACCTCCCAGGCCGCGCACGCCGACCCGAAGCCCACCACGAAGGACGTCAAGGCCAAGGTCGAGGGCCTGCGCCACGACGCCGAGGTGGCCACCGAGAAGTTCAACGGCGCCAAGGAGCAGCAGGACAAGCTCACCAAGCAGGTGAACTCCCTGCGCGACAAGGTCGCCCGCGGCCAGGACGAGCTCAACGACCTGCGCGACAACCTCGGTTCGATGGCGAGCGCCCAGTACCGCAGCGGTGGTATCGACCCCTCGGTGCAGCTCTTCCTCTCCTCGGACCCGGACACCTACCTGGACAAGGCGTCCACCATGGACCAGGTGAGCGCCAAGCAGGCCGAGGCGCTCCAGCAGATCCAGGCGAAGCAGCGCACGCTCGCCCAGGAGCGCAAGGAAGCCCAGGACAAGGTCAAGGACCTCGCGGACACCCGCAAGGAACTCGGCCAGAAGAAGAAGGACGTCCAGGAGAAGCTGGCGGCGACGCAGCGGGTGCTCCTCACCCTCACCGCCCAGGAGCGCGCCTCGCTCGCCAACGACGAGAGCCGCGCCAACCGCGCCAGCAGCCGGGTCGACCTCGGCGCCTCCGTCCCCGCGTCGCAGCGCGCTGCGGCCGCCTTCGCGGCGGCCCAGACCCGCATCGGCATGCCGTACGTCTACGGCGCGACGGGCCCCGGCTCCTTCGACTGCTCGGGACTCACCGGCTGGGCCTACGCCCAGGCCGGCGTCTCGCTGCCGCGTACCTCGCAGGCCCAGGGCGGCGCGGGCCCGCACCTCTCGGCGAGCCAGCTCCAGCGGGGTGACCTGGTCATCTTCAGCGGCGGCAGCCACATCGGTCTGTACGCCGGCAACGGCCAGGTGCTGCACGCCCCCCACCCGGGCGCGAACGTGCGCTACGAAGCCATGAGCAACATGCCGTTCAACTACGGCGTGCGCGTCGGCTAAGCCGCTCACCCGCCGCTGACACCCGCCCATTCGGGCGAAATTACGCGTCTTCCGCTGACGCCGCGCCCCGCCGATGACCTGTTGGTCTCCGGCGGGGCGTCACTTTGTATGCCCGGTGGGGTCGTTGGCCGTCCCGTGTCCGCCCGGCTACTGTCTGCATCCGCGCGGCAGGTGCCGCGCGGAGCGCGCCCGGTGCGTACGGCGCGCACAGCGGAAGGAAGTGCGGCTCTCTCGTGGTCTCCCATCGGCGTCCCTCACATTCCGGCCTGGTCCTGACCACACGCGTGACGGTCCTGTCGGCCGCGGCGGCGACGGCCGCCGCCGCACTCGCCGCGGCCCCGGCGGGCGCCGCGCCGAAGGACACGCCCGACACCACCCGGTCCAAGGTCGACCGGCTGTACGAACAGGCGGAACGGGCCACGGAGCAGTACGACAAGGCCGACGAGCGGGCCGACGCGCTCCGCAAGCTCCTCGGCAGCTCCCGCGACCGGGTGGCACGCGGCCAGGACCGCATCAACCAGATGCGCGGCGCGCTCGGTTCGGTGGTGAGCGCCCAGTACCGGTCGGGCGGCATCGATCCCGCCCTCGCCCTGCTGCTGTCGTCGGACCCCGACACCTATCTGGAACGCGCCTCCGTGCTCGACAGGGCCGGGGAACGCCAGTCGGGCGCCCTGGCCGAACTCCGGCAGGCCCAGCGGACCCTGAACCAGGAACGCGCCACGGCCACCCACGAACTCGCCGAGCTGGAACGGAGCAAGGCCACCGTCGCCCGGCACAAACGCACCGTCCAGGACAAGCTCGCCACGGCCCGGCGGCTGCTCAACACGTTGCCCGCCGCCGACCGCGCCTCCTACGGCCGCGCCTCACGCTCGTCCGGCCGGCCCGACGACCTGGACCTGGCCGGCGGCCTCGGCCCCGCCTCCTCACGCGCCGCCGCCGCCGTCATGGCGGCCAGACAGGCCCTCGGCCGGCCGTACGTCTGGGGCGCCAACGGGCCCTCCGGCTTCGACTGTTCGGGCCTCATGCAGTGGTCGTACGCACGCGCGGGCGTCGGCCTGCCCCGCACGTCACAGGCCCAGCGCTACGCGGGACACCAGATCCCGCTCTCCCAGGCCAGGCCCGGCGACCTCGTGGCCTACCGCGCCGACGCCAGCCACATCGCGATGTACGTCGGCAACGGCCAGGTCATCCACGCCCCCTACCCCGGCGCTCCGGTGCGCTACGACCCCGTCGGCATGATGCCGATCTCGTCCGTCACGCGCGTCTGAGCCGTACCCCCGGCACCCCGTACGATCTCCGGCATGCGCCGCCGTAACGCCCTCCAGGGACTCGCCGGGCTCCTGCTGGCAGGTTGCGGTTCCCCCGCGGCGGTGCCCGACCGGGCCACCCCGCAGATCGGCCGGACCCTCGACCGCAGGGCCGCCGCGCTGCTGCGCCGCGACGAGAGCGGCTACCTGGCGGCCGTCGACCCCACGGCCCACGCGCTGCGCGCCGCACAGCGCGCGGAGTTCCGGAACCTCGCCGACGTGCCGCTCAGCTCCTGGGCGTACCACCTCGGCCCGGTGCGGCGCACCGGGGACCGCGCCACCGTCCAGGCCGACCTGCGTTACCGCATCGCCGGCTACGACAGCGCGCCCGTCTCCACGCCCCGCACCCTGGAGCTGCGCGAGCGGCACGGCCGCTGGTACGTGACCGCCGACCGGCCCGGCGAGGACGGCGCCCAGGCGCTCTGGCAGCAGGGCCCGGTGACGGCCGTACGGGGCAGCCACAGCCTCGTCCTCGGCGCGGGACAGGGCGACACCGTGCTGCGGTCCGTGTCCGCCGTCGCCGACGCGGCCGTACCCGCCGTGAACGCCGCGTGGCCGGGCCCGTGGGCACACAGGGTCGTCGTGCTCGTCCCCGGCTCGCTGGCGGCCATGGCGGCGCTCCTCGGGGCACCGGCCGCCGGTTACACGGGCATCGCCGCCGTCACGACGGGGGAGACCGGCGGCTCGGGGGCGACACCCGCCGACCGGATCATCGTCAACCCCGAGGCGTACGCCGAACTCGGCGACTTCGGGCAGCACATCGTGCTGACCCACGAGACCACCCATGTCGCCACCCGCACCGTCACCTCGGCCGCCACCCCCACCTGGCTCTCCGAGGGCTTCGCCGACTGGGCCGCCTACCGCACCTCCGACCGCACGGCAGCGCAGATCGCACCGGAGCTGCGCGCCGCCGTCCAGCTCGGCCACGTCCCCGCCACGCTGCCCGACGACGAGGACTTCGCGTTCGGCGGCGACGCCGACCGGCTGGCCCAGGCGTACGAGGGCGGCTGGCTGGCCTGCGAGCTGATCGCGACCCGCTGGGGCGACCGGCACCTCACCGACTTCTACCGGGCGGTCGGCGAGCACGGCGGCCGGGACGGCGCCGTGGAGAACGCGCTGAACGACGTGCTGAAGACGACCCCCGACGACTTCACCGCGCTGTGGCGCGGCTATCTGCGGAAACGGCTGGGCTGACGTCCGCAGCGGGCTCCCGCCGCCGCGGCACCGTACCGCGCCACAGCCGCCCGCACGCGCACAGCGTCGCGGCGACCAGCAGCCCGTTGCGTACGAGCAGCAGCAGCACGCCGCGCAGGTCACCGCCGACCACATGCCCGAACCCGAGCGGGAACTCCAGCAGCGTCACCCCGGTGGCGGCCAGCACCAGCACGGCGGGCAGGGTCATCCGGCTCTCCCGCAGGACGAGACAGACGGCGGCGAGCCCCACCAGCCACAGCATGTACTGCGGGCTGATCACCCGGCTGGTCGTGGTGAACAGCAGAACCGCGGCGAACCCCGCGTCGCCCGGCGTGCTCGCGGTGAACTCCCGCGCCGTGATCCGCCACCACAGCAGCCACCCGAAGGCGAGCACCGACAGCGCCATCGCCGCCGACGAGACGAGCGGCACGTACGGCCCCACGAACTCCACCGAGCCGTAGTTGAGCAGCACCTGGCCGTGCCAGCCGAAGTGCCGGGCGATCTGGAAGACGAGCCCGCCCAGCGACTCCACCTCGGTGCCCCGGTCGCGCTGGTACGTCAGGAACGCCAGCGACCCCGGCATCGCCACGGCGGCGACCAGCACCACGGCAGCGCCGGTCACGGCCGCGGCCGCCCACGACACCCTGGTGGTCCTGCCGCGCGGCGTGCCGAGCAGCACCAGCACCGGCCACACCTTCAGCATCGCGCCGAACCCGGCGAGCGCGCCGAGCACACCGGGCCGCCGGACCCCGGCGAGCAGCGCTGCCACCGCGACCGCCGTCACCATCAGGTCGTACCGGGCGTACGCGGTCGGCCCCAGCAGCGGCACCCCCGCCACCCACACCCAGACCCCGCGCGGCGACCTGCCCGGCCGGGTACCGGCCCGCAGCAGCAGTCCGAAGGCCGCCGCGTCGCAGAGGAACGCCACGACGAAGAAGGCCGACGTGTACGCCATGAACGGCAGCGCACCGGGCGACAGGATCGCGAGCGCGGCCGCAGGCGGGTACTGCCAGGTGACGTCCCCGACCGGATAGCTGCCGGACTTCAGCACCTCGAACCAGCCGTGGTAGATCACCGACACATCGCTGGTGACATCGGGTCCCGGCACCACGACGACCTTGAAGACACAGAGCAGCAGCACCGCCCGGGTGACGATCCACACCGCGACAGGGAACCGTGCGCCGATCATGATCATCCCGTCGTATTCGTACGTACTGGCGGGAGACATGATGCCGGTGCCGACGGGTCGGGGGCCACAACGGCGGAACCGGCGCGGCCGTTCGGTACTGTCGGCGACCATGCGCAAGACCCTGATCGTGACGAACGACTTCCCGCCCCGGCCCGGCGGTATCCAGGCATTCCTGCACAACATGGCGCTGCGGCTCGACCCCGAACGGGTGGTTGTCTACGCGTCGACCTGGAAGCGCGGCGAGGAGGGCGCGGCGGCGACGGCCGCGTTCGACGCGGAGCAGCCGTTCACGGTGGTACGCGACCGTACGACGATGCTGCTGCCGACGCCCCGGGTCACCGCCCGCGCGGCCGGCCTGCTCCGTGAGCACGGCTGCGAGTCGGTCTGGTTCGGCGCGGCGGCCCCGCTGGGCCTGATGGCCCCGGCGCTGCGCCGCGCCGGCGCGCGCCGCCTGGTCGCCACGACACACGGCCACGAGGCGGCGTGGGCGCAACTGCCCGCGTCCCGCCGGCTGCTGCGCCGCATCGGCGAGGGCACGGACACGATCACCTACCTGGGCGAGTACACCCGCTCCCGTATCGCCGCGGCGCTCACGCCTGCCGCGGCGGGCCGGATGGTCCAACTGCCGCCGGGCGTCGACGAGAAGACCTTCCACCCGGGCTCGGGCGGCGCGGCCGTACGCGAACAGCTGGGCCTGACGTCGCGTCCGGTCGTGGTCTGCGTGTCGCGGCTGGTGCCGCGCAAGGGCCAGGACACGCTGATCCGCGCGATGCCGACGATCCTGGCGAGCGTGCCGGACGCGGTGCTGCTGATCGTGGGCGGCGGCCCGTACGAGAAGTCCCTGCGCTCGCTGGCGCGGACGACGGGGGTCGCCGAGTCCGTACGGTTCACGGGCCCGGTCCCGTGGCCCTCGCTGCCCGCGCACTACGGGGCGGGCGACGTCTTCGCGATGCCCTGCCGCACCCGGCGCGGCGGGCTCGACGTGGAGGGCCTGGGCATCGTCTACCTGGAGGCCTCGGCGACGGGCCTGCCGGTGGTGGCGGGCGACTCGGGCGGCGCGCCGGACGCGGTGCTGGACGGCGAGACGGGCTGGGTGGTGCGAGGCGGCGCGCCGGAGACGGCGGAGAGGGTGGTGACGCTGCTCGGCGACGCGGAGCTGCGACGCCGGATGGGGGAGCGGGGCCGCCGGTGGGTGGAGGAACGCTGGCGCTGGGACTTGCTGGCGACGCGGCTGCGTTCGCTGTTGTAGCGGTGCCGCCGTCCGGCGGTGTCGCCGTGCGGCGCGCGGGTCGGTTGCGGGTTCTGGTTGCGGTTGTTGCCGGGGGCCGTTCCGGGGTCGTGTCCTGCGCTGCATGATTTACGGCGCGTACTCGTCTGACGCGGAGCCACCGCCGAGATGCGCCACAAATCACGCTCTACGCTCCGGACACCACCCCTGCACGACCCCCTTCAGCCCCGCGCCACGGATCGGCTGCGCCGCGACCACCAGGGGCCGGCGGCCGGGCGTTCACGCCAGGGATGTTCCCTCGGCCCGCGGGACACCGCTTGCCCGCGCTGACGTGGGCGGTTGGGTGGGACCCACCTACGGGAGGGGGCCGGGGCCGGAGGAGGGGGGTGTCCGGACGTAAAGCGAAGGAGCTCATGCGACAAGCAGTCCGGACACCCCCCTCCGCAGGACCCGGAACCCGGCACCAGCCGAACGCGGCGCAGCCAAGACCCGCAACCGACCCGCCGTCGGAAGGCGAACCGTCAACCCTGATAGATCGCTTCGATCTCGTCGGCGAAATCCTTCGCCACCACGTTCCGCTTCAGCTTCAGCGACGGCGTGATGTGTCCCGACTCCTCCGTGAACTGCGCCGTCAAGATGCGGAACTTGCGTACCGACTCCGCCTTCGACACCGCCGCGTTCCCCTCGTCCACCGCCCGCTGCACCTCCGCCAGCAGCTCCGGGTCCAGCCGTAGCGTCGCCGTCGTCGAGCCTGGCTGTTTGCCGTGGTCGGTGGCCCAGCGGGTCAGGAACTCCTCGTCCAGGGTGATCAGCGCGCCCACGAACGGGCGGCCGTCGCCGACGACCATGCATTCGGCGACCAGCGCGTGCGCGCGGATCCGGTCCTCGATGACCGCCGGGGCGACGTTCTTGCCGCCCGCCGTCACCAGGATCTCCTTCTTCCGGCCGGTGATCGCGAGGTAGCCGTCCTCGTCCAGCGTGCCGATGTCGCCGGTGTGGAACCAGCCGTCCGCCAGCGCCTCGGCCGTCGCCGGTTCGTTGTTCCAGTACCGGGTGAACAGGTGCTCGCCGTGCAGCAGCACCTCGCCGTCGTCGGCGATCCGGACGACGGACCCCGGCAGGGGCTGGCCGACCGTGCCGATCTTCTGCCGGTCCCAGGGGTTGAAGGCGGTCGCCGCGCAGGACTCGGTGAGGCCGTAGCCCTCTAGGACCGTGAAGCCGATGCCCCGGTAGAAGTGGCCGAGCCGCTCGCCCAGCGGGGCGCCGCCGGAGATGGCGTACTCGCCGCGGCCGCCGAGCACCGCGCGCAGCTTGCCGTAGACGAGCCGGTCGAAGAGCTTGTGGCGGAGCCTGAGGCCGAGGGACGGGCCCTGCGGCGTCGACAGGGCGCGGCTGTAGGCGATGGCCGTGTGGGCCGCCTGGTCGAAGATGCGGCCCTTGCCGTCCTCCTGGGCCTCGGCGCGGGCCGAGTTGTAGACCTTCTCGAAGACGCGCGGGACGCCCAGGATCAGCGTCGGCCGGAAGGCGGCCAGCTCGTCGGTGAGGTTCTTGATGTCGGGGACGCAGCCGAGCTTGATGGGCGCCATCACGGACGCCACCTCGACCAGCCGGCCGAAGACATGCGCGGCGGGCAGGAAGAGCAGGACGGAACACTCGCCCGTACGGAACAGCGGCTTGAGGCGCTCGACCACGTTGCCGCACTCGGCGAAGAAGCTGCGGTGGGTGAGCACACAGCCCTTGGGGCGGCCCGTCGTGCCCGAGGTGTAGACGATGGTCGCGGGGTCGTCCGCCTTCGCGGACGCTGACCGGTCGTCCACCGTCTCGTCGCTGACATCGGCACCGGCCGAGGTCAGCTGCTCGGCGGCGCCGCCGCCGCCCGCGCCCTTGTCGATCTGCCAGACGTTCCGCAGGGCCGGCAGCCCGTCGCGTACCGACTCGATCGAGGCGGCGTGCTCCTCGCTCTCGACGATCACGGCGACCGCGCCGGAGTCGCCGAGGATCCACTGGATCTGCTCGGCCGAGCTGGTCTCGTACACGGGGACCGTGACCGCGCCTGCGCTCCAGATCGCGAAGTCGAGCTGCACCCACTCGAAGCGGGTGCGGGACATCAGGCCCACCCGGTCGCCGGGGCCGACGCCCGCGGCGATGAGGCCCTTGGCCGCCGCGCGTACCTCGGCGAGGAACTGCTCGGCCGTGACATCCGTCCAGGTGCCGGCGACCTTTCGGGCGAGGACCGCCACCTCGGGGTGGTGGGTGGCGTTGCGGCGGATGAGATCCGTCAGATTGCCGTCCGAGGGGACCTCGTACAGGGCCGGAAGACTGAACTCGCGCAAGACTGCTGCTCCTCATCGGGCGCCGGCGCCACGGCTGCATGAGCACGGCTGGACTGCCCGGACGTTACCCATCGGTACTGGCGCACGATAGGGGGTCCAGACCAGATGTTTCCCGCGTCACACGATTCTTCACGTACTCCGCGCACAGTAGTCCACCCCGCTGACACCCCGGCAGAAGTCGCAGGTCCGGAGCTCTCTACCCGGGTAGGGGAGGCGAGTTGCGTCTGTCGTTCGGATCAGGCCGGATCAGGGAGCGGTGCCGGCCCCCGCGAGCCCGGCACGATCCGAACGACAGGCCCTAGGGTGATCGGTATGCGGGTCAACGTGGTCAGTGACGTACACGGGAACGTGCGGGATCTCGCGCGGGCGGGTGACGGCGCCGACGCGCTGATCTGTCTCGGCGACCTGGTGCTCTTCCTCGACTACGCCGACCACTCGCGCGGCATCTTCCCCGACCTCTTCGGCGTCGAGAACGCCGACCGGATCGTGGAGCTGCGCACCGCCCGCCGCTTCGAGGAGGCCAGGGAGTTCGGCCGCGGGCTCTGGGCGGAGCTGGGTGTCGAGCCGGCGGACGCCATCGAGGGCGCGGTGCGCAGGCAGTACGCCGAGATGTTCGCCGTGCTGCCCACGCCGACGTACGCCACCTACGGCAATGTCGACATGCCGCCGCTCTGGCGGGAGTACGCGGGCCCCGGCACCACCGTCCTGGACGGCGAGCGCGTCGAGATCGGCGGCCTGGTGTTCGGCTTCGTCGGCGGCGGGCTGCGGACCGCCATGAGTACCCCGTACGAGATCTCCGACGAGGAGTTCGCCGCCAAGGTCGAGGCGCTCGGCGAGGTCGACGTGCTCTGCTCGCACATCCCGCCGGAAGTGCCGGAGTTGATCTACGACACGGTGGCCCGCCGCTTCGAGCGCGGCAGCCGCGCGCTGCTGGCCGCCGTGCGCCGTACCCGGCCGCGCTACGCCCTCTTCGGCCATGTCCATCAGCCGCTGGCGCGCCGGATGCGGGTCGGTGTGACGGAATGTGTGAACGTAGGACACTTCGCCTCGACAGGACGGCCGTGGGCCCTGGAATGGTGAGCCCCGCGCACGCGATAGCCTGCACGCGGCGTACCCAGTCCTGGAGGAGCACGGCGATGGCGGAACACACCAGTTCGAGCATCACGATCGAGGCGGCCCCGGCCGACGTCATGGGCGTGATCGCCGACTTCGCGCGCTATCCCGAATGGACCGGCGAGGTCAAAGAGGCCGAGGTGCTCGCCACCGACGCCGAAGGCCGTGCCGAGCAGGTCAGGCTGGTGCTCGACGCCGGAGCGATCAAGGACGACCACACCCTCGCCTACACCTGGACCAGCGCGCACGAGGTCAGCTGGACGCTGGTGAAGTCCCAGATGCTCCGCTCCCTCGACGGCTCGTACCTGCTGGCGCCGCTGGGCACCGACCGCACCGAGGTCACCTACCGGCTGGCCGTCGACGTGAAGATCCCGCTCCTCGGCATGATCAAGCGCAAGGCCGAGAAGGTCATCATCGACCGGGCACTCGCGGGGCTGAAGAAGCGCGTCGAATCCACCCCCGGAGTCTGATGCGTACGGTCCTGGTCACCGGCCCCGGCGGGGCCGGCCGGACGACCGTGGCCGCGGCGACCGCCCTCGCGGCGGCCCGGCGCGGCAGCCGCACCCTGCTGCTCTCCGCCGACCCCGAGGGGCAGCCGCTGCCCGTGCCCGCGGGGCCGCGCCCCGACGAGCCGGCCGAGGTCGCGGAAGGGCTGTGGGCCGCGCGCACCGACTCGGCGGGACACTTCCGCAGCGAGCTGCTCACCCTCCAGGAGCGGGTCGGCCCCGGGCTCGATCTGCTCGGCGCCCGCAGACTGGCCGGCGAGGAGCTGACCGAACTGCCCGGCAGTGAGCAGTTCGCCCTGCTGCACTCCCTGAGCGCCGCGGCGAAGGGCGACTGGGACGTCCTCGTCGTCGACATGCCGCCCCTGCGGGACGCCCTCGCCGTACTGGCCCTGCCCGAGCAGCTGCGCCGCTACCTGCGCCGGCTGCTGCCCCCTGAGCGGCAGGCGGCCCGCGCGCTGCGGCCGATGATGGCCCAGCTCGCCGGCGTACCGATGCCCGCGCAGTGGCTGTACCGGACGGTCGAGCACCGGGACACGGAGCTGGCCGCGGTCCAGGCGCTGATCGAGGACCGTACGACGACGGTACGGCTGGTCGCCGAGCCGGGACCTGCCGCCGACGAGACGCTGCGCTCGGCCCGGGTGGGGCTCGCCCTGTACGGGATCCGGGTCGAGACGCTGGTGGCGAACCGGCTCGTCCCCGCCCACCAGGCGGACCCGTGGGCGGCCGGCGTCGCGGCCCAGCAGCACAAGAGCCTCGACGGCTGGCACGAGAGCTGGGCGCCCGAGGTCCCCGTACGGGAGACCGCGCATCTGGGCCGCGACCCGCACGGCACCGCCGATCTCGCCGCCCTCGGCGTACCCGAGCCGGACGAGCGGACCGAGGGCCGGGCGGACGACCCCTGGTGGACCGAGGACCGGCTGGCCGACGACGGTCTGCTCGTCTGGAGCCTGTCGCTGCCCGGGGTGCGCAAGAAGGACGTCAACCTCGTGCGCAAGGACGACGAACTCCTGCTGACCGTCGGCCCGTTCCGCCGGATCGTGCCGCTGACCTCGGCACTGCGCCGCTGCACCGTCACGGGCGCCGCCCTCACCGACGATGTGCTGCGGGTCAGATTCACCCCGGACCCCGCGGTCTGGCCGCACGCCGACTGAACGTAATACGGCCGTTCGGGTACCGTCGGATACAAGCACCCTTTCGCCGTGCTCGGTGAGAGGCCCCTGTCACTGACGCGGGAGTACCCCATGAGCGATGCAACCGAGCGCCCCGCCGCCGACTCGGACGCCTGGGCCACGGCATGCGCGGAAGACCTGGCAGCCGAGAAGGCCAGGCGCCGGGCCGTCTACGGACCGCCGCCCGCCTCCGCCTCCGACGAACTGCGTAAATTCGTCGACGCCGTCTCCGACAAGGTCTCCTCGCTGCAGACCCCGCTGTTCGGCATGGCGGCGCAGGGAGCCGTCCAGCAGTTCATCAACCAGGCCAGGTCGGCCGTCGAGCCGGTCATCGAGCGCAACCCCGGCCTCTTCGACCATCTCGCCGCCGCGGGCAACGAACTCCTCGCCGCGTACCGCTCGGCGGTCGAGGGCCAGGAGACCCGCTGGACCCAGGGTCCCGTCACCCCGCCGACCGGCCCCGTCGACCTCTCGGCCGATCTGAAGAAGTCGGACGACCCCTCGGACCCCCGTGACGAACGGCCAGGTCCGGACGGTCATATCGACCTGGACTGAGGGGAGAAGCCCCGCCCTCGGGTACGGTTGCCCTTAGCGGGGCTCGACCGAAAACTGAGGGACACATGGGACTCACCATCGGCGTCGACATCGGCGGCACGAAGATCGCGGCCGGCGTGGTCGACGAAGAGGGCACCATTCGGGGGATGCACAAGGTGGCCACCCCGCAGACGGCCGAAGGAATTGTCGACGCGATTTGCGCTGCCGTATCGGGCGCGGGCGAGGGACACCAGATCGAGGCGGTCGGCATCGGCGCCGCCGGCTACGTCGACGACAAGCGCGCCACCGTCCTCTTCGCGCCGAACATCAACTGGCGGCACGAACCGCTCAAGGACAAGGTCGAACAGCGCATCGGCCTGCCGGTCGTCGTGGAGAACGACGCCAACGCCGCGGCATGGGGCGAGTACAAGTTCGGGGCAGGACAGGGCCACGACGACGTCATCTGCATCACGCTCGGCACCGGCCTGGGCGGCGGCATCATCATCGGCAACAAGCTGCGCCGTGGACGCTTCGGTGTGGCCGCCGAGTTCGGGCACATCCGGGTCGTGCCCGACGGGCTGCTGTGCGGTTGCGGCAGCCAGGGCTGCTGGGAGCAGTACGCCTCGGGGCGGGCCCTCGTCAGGTACGCGCGCCAGCGCGCGCACGCGACACCGGAGAACGCCGAGCGGCTGCTCGCGCTCGGCGACGGCACGGTGGAGGGCATAGAGGGCAGGCACATCAGTGCCGCGGCCCGCGACGGCGACCCGGTCGCCGTCGACTCCTTCCGGGAACTGGCCCGTTGGGCGGGTGCCGGTCTCGCCGACCTGGCGTCGCTCTTCGACCCTTCGGCCTTCATCGTCGGCGGCGGGGTGTCGGACGAGGGCGAGTTGGTCCTCGACCCGATCCGCAAGTCGTTCCGGCGCTGGCTGATCGGCGGCGAATGGCGTCCGCACGCCCAGGTGCTGGCGGCCAAACTGGGCGGTGAGGCAGGCCTGGTGGGAGCGGCCGACCTGGCTCGCCAAGGCTGAGAGCGGCAGCGCGCCACCGTCACGACCTACACGACTGTGCCCGCCGTATCCCGTCACCGGGGTACGGCGGGCACAGCCGTTTCCGGGGGCGCCGGGCGGTGCGTCGATACGCCGCCGGGCTCACGTATCGTGTGCGCATGGCGATGTCCCCACTGCCCGACTCCCGTACCGAGCCGGACGGTTCGGCCGTGATCCGGGTGCTCAGTTACAACATCCGCTCGATGCGCGACGACCGTGCGGCCCTGGCCCGGGTGATCCGGGCCTGCGCACCCGACCTGGTGTTCCTCCAGGAGGCGCCGCGCTTCTTCCGCTGGCGCAAGAAGGCCTCACGGCTGGCCATGGCGACCGATCTCGTGGTGCTCGGCGGCGGCGCGACAGCGGCGGGACCGCTGCTGCTGTGCTCACTGCGCGCGACCGTGGAACAGACCGAGGACGTACTGCTGCCGCTCACGCCTGGGCTGCACCGGCGCGGCTTCGCCACGGCGGTCGTGCGGTTCGGCGGCGCCAGGCTCGGTGTCCTCAACTGCCATCTGAGCCTCCAGGACGACGAGCGGTACGCCCAGGCAGGACAGGCGCTCGACCGGCTGAAGGCGATGGACGCACCGCACGCGATCCTCGCCGGCGACCTCAACGAACCTCCGACGGGTCGCGCCTTCCGCCTGCTCACCGGCGCCCTGCGGGACGCCTGGACGGCGCGGCCCTGGGGCGGCGAACACACCTACCCGTCGGCCGGGGCCCACCGCCGTATCGACGCGATCCTCGCCACCGAAGGCGTGGAGATCCTCGGCTGCGGAGTGCCGAGCGATCTGCCGGGGCTCACCGAAGCGGACCTGAGGGCGGCGACGGACCATCTGCCCGTGCTCGCCGCCCTGCGCGTACCCGCCTCCTGACCCGTCCCGGCCGCTGATCCGGCCGGGCGGCGCTACACCACGGCGCCGCGCCCCGGGTCGTCGTGGTCGTCGTCCTCGTCATGCTGCATACGCGCCACCAGCGTGGCGAAGCCGCCGAGGAAACCGCCGATGCTCAGCGTCGTCAGCCACCACGTCATGTCCCACTGCAACAGGATGACGATCAGCATCAGCAGCGGACCGCCGATGACGGCGAGCCAAGCGAACCTCGTCGTGACGTCGGCCTCCGGCAGCGGCGGCGGCTCGGGCGGTACGAAGTGGCCCTCGCCGTCGTCGTCATCGTCGTCGATACCGTCGTCATGGGGCTCGTCGAGCGCGTAGTCACGGGGGCCGCCCACCCCCGGGGCGAACACCACCGAGCCGCCCAGCGGCGGCTTCACACCCTCCGGCGCCGACGCCGGAGGGACCTCGGCGGCCGGGCTCTCGGGCTCCGGGCCCTCAGGCTCCGGGCCGGACTCCGGTGTGCCGCCCTGCTCGGTGTCGGACCCCCTCGTCCTGTTGCGCTCGCCCTCCAGCACCGCCAGACCGTCGACGGACTTGAAGGGCTTCGCGCCCGGCGGGTCGGCCGGCTCCTCGCCGTACCCCGCCACGATCGCCGCCCACGCGGCGTCCTCGTCGATCGGCTGCGGCTCGCGGTCCGCGTCATGCTCAGCCACCGGTGCTGCTCCCCTTCTTCCCGACGCTCGGAGCGAGGCGGCCGATGAACGCGTGACTCTCCTCGAAAATCCGCTCCGCGTCATGGTCCAACGTCGCAACGTGGTAGCTCTGTTCCAGCAGGACCTCCCGGACATCGCGCGACGAGACGCGCGCGAGCACCCGGGCCGAGTCGACCGGCGGTACGACATGGTCCTGCGTGCTGTGCAACAGCAGCAGCGGCTGGGTGACCTGCGGCAGCGCCGCGTCCACCAGCCGGAAGAACTTCCGCACCGAGTGCGCCGCGTGCAGCGGCACCCGGTCGTAGCCGATCTCGTCACCGCCGGCCTTCGCGATGTCGTTCGCCAGGCCCTTGGTGCTGGGGATCAGATGACGGACCACCGGCAGGGCGTGCGCCGCGAGCCCGTGCACCTTCAGCCCCGGGTTGACCACGATCACCCCGCTGATCGCCGGACCGTGCTTCGAGGCGAGCCGCAGCGCCAGCGCGCCGCCCATCGAGAGCCCGGCGACGAAGACCTGCTCGCACCGGTCCAGCAGCTGCCGCAGCGCCAGGTCCACCTCCGCGTACCAGTCCTGCCAGCCGGTGACCTGCATGTCCTGCCAGCGTGTGCCGTGCCCCGGCAGCAGCGGCAGCGACACGGAAAGACCGCGCTCGGCCAGATACTCCGCCCAGGGGCGCAGCGACCGCGGCGAACCGGTGAAGCCATGACAGAGGAGGACGCCGACGTCACCGCCCTCATGGCGGTACGGCTCGGCTCCAGGAACGACCGGCACCGGGGTCTCCTGTTCGTAAGAGGGGGGTTCGGGCAGTAGAGGGGTGTGCGGCGACGCTCAAAAGGTGTACTTCACCGTACGCGACCGGACCGACACCGACCAGGTCCGTCGGACCCCTCACGCAGATGAGCGCAGGTCTCGTCGGCCTCCGCACGGGTTATGGTCAGTCGGAGCGCACACAGGAGGCAGTCGAGTTGATCTACGGCGCAATGAAGTTCTCCATCGGCGGGTCGTTGAAGCTCGCCTTCCGGCCCTGGGTGGAGGGCCTAGAGAACGTTCCCGCAGAGGGGCCGGCGATCCTCGCGAGCAACCATCTGTCCTTCTCCGACTCCTTCTTCCTGCCGGCCGTCCTCGACCGCAAGGTCGTCTTCATCGCCAAGGCCGAGTACTTCACCTCTCCCGGAGTCAAGGGAAAGCTGACGGCGGCCTTCTTCAAGGGCGTGGGACAGCTGCCGGTCGACCGGTCGGGCGCGCGCGGCGCGGGCGAGGCCGCGATCAACAGCGGTGTGAAGGTGCTGGCCGACGGCGAGCTGTTCGGCATCTACCCGGAGGGCACCCGCTCGCCCGACGGCCGGCTCTACCGGGGCAAGCCCGGCGGTCTCGCGCGGGTGGCGCTCGCCAGCGGCGCGCCCGTCATTCCCGTCGCGATGATCGACACGGAGAAGATCCAGCCGCCCGGCCAGGTGATGCCGAAGCTGATGCGCCCGGGGATCAGGATCGGCAAGCCGCTGGACTTCAGCCGCTACCGGGGCATGCAGGGCGACCGCTTCATCCTGCGGGCGGTCACCGACGAAGTCATGTACGAGATCATGAAGCTGTCCGGCCAGGAGTACGTGGACATCTACGCGACGGCGGCGAAGCGCCGGCTCGCCGAGGCGGGCAAGGCCGACGCACCCCAGGGCTGAGTCAGGGGGCGCGTGGCGCATGGGGGAGCGATGAAGAGCGAGCGTGTCGTGAGGATGTCGGTCGAGCAGCCGCTGTGGCGCGCGCTGACCGCGTACCGCCTGCTGACCATGGTCTACGCCGTGGTGCTCTTCGCCCTCGAACGGGACAGGTTCGAGCGGGCCTGGGTGGCGGTGGCCTACCTCGCCGTGATGGGTGTGTGGACCCTGGCCACCCTCCCCAGGGTCGCCGGCGCCGCGAGATGCACCCGGCCCTTCCTGGCCGTCGATCTTGTCGTGGCGCTCGCCGGCATCCTGCTCACCCCGCTCGCCGACGAGCAGGCCCAGCACATCGACGGGCCCACCCTGCCGTCGATATGGACCGCCGGTGTGGTGCTCGCGTTCGCGGTGAAGGGCGGCTGGCGGTGGGCCTGCGTCGCCTCGTCCTTCGTCGCAGCGGCCAACATCGTCGAGCGCGGCAACCCCAGCAGGGACACGCTCCACAACGTGCTGCTCGTCTGGGTGGCCTCCATCGCCATCGGCTACGTCGTCGAGGTCGCCCGCGCCTCCGAGCGCACCCTCGCCCACGCCATGGAGATCGAGGCGCGGACCAGGGAGCGGGAGCGGCTGGCCAGGGACATCCACGACAGCGTCCTCCAGGTGCTGGCCATGGTGCAGCGGCGCGGTACGGCGCTGGGCGGCGAGGCCGCCGAGCTGGGCCGGATGGCGGGCGAGCAGGAGGTCGCCCTGCGCACGCTGGTCTCCAGCGGTCTCGTACCGACCGCGCGTACGGCCGACGGCGGCACAGGCGGGACGCCCGGCGCCGCCGAGCCGTCCGAGATCGATCTGCGGACGCTGCTCGCGCCGTACAGCGGGTCCAAGGTCAGCTTCGCCGAGCCGGGCGCCCCGGTGCCGCTGGCTCCGGCCGCGGCGCGGGAGACCGCGGCGGCTGTCGGTGCGGCCCTGGACAATGTCCGAAGGCACGCGGGCGCCGAGGCCAGCGCCTGGATCCTGGTCGAGGACTGGCCGGACGAAGTGGTCGTGACCGTACGGGACGACGGCCCCGGCATCCCGGAGGGCCGGCTCGCGCAGGCCGAGGGCGAGGGGCGGCTCGGGGTCGCCCTGTCGATCCGTGGCAGGCTGCGGGAGCTGGGCGGCACGGCGGAGCTGATCTCCGTGCCGGGGCAGGGCACAGAAGTCGAACTGAGAGTTCCACGGGGGAAGGCGGAGCGATGACCGAGGCGATCAGGGTGATGGTGGTCGACGACCATCCGATGTGGCGTGACGCGGTCGCCCGCGACCTGGCCGAATCGGGGTTCGACGTCGTCGCGACGGCCGGGGACGGCGCGCAGGCCGTACGGCGCGCCAAGGCCACCGTCCCCGCGGTGCTGGTCCTCGACCTCAACCTGCCCGGCATGCCGGGCGTCCAGGTCTGCAAGCAACTCGTCGGCGCCTTCCCCGCCCTGCGGGTCCTCGTGCTGTCGGCGAGCGGGGAGCACGCCGATGTCCTGGAGGCGGTGAAGTCCGGCGCCACCGGTTATCTGCTCAAGTCCGCCAGCACGGCCGAGCTGATCGACGCGGTGCGCCGCACGGCGGCCGGCGACCCGGTGTTCACCCCCGGCCTCGCCGGGCTCGTCCTCGGCGAGTACCGGCGGCTGGCCTCGGACCCCGCTCCCGCCGCGCCCGACGAGCCCAAGGCGCCCCAGCTCACGGAGCGCGAGACCGAAGTGCTGCGGCTCGTCGCCAAGGGCCTCTCGTACAAGCAGATCGCCGAGCGGCTGGTCATCTCGCACCGCACCGTGCAGAACCACGTGCAGAACACGCTCGGCAAACTCCAGCTCCACAACCGCGTCGAGCTGGTGCGTTACGCGATCGAGCGCGGCCTCGACGACGTCTGAGTTTCACCCGCTTCCAACCGCCCTCTGGCGCAACGGAATTCGTGCTGCGCACCATGCGGGAGTGACCTGTGTCACTTCACCGGTGGCCCGGGTACCTCACCGACGGCGAAGGGAAGTGTTTTCCATGCGAGTCGGAGTACTGACCGGGGGCGGCGACTGCCCCGGACTCAACGCGGTCATCCGAGGCATCGTGCGCAAGGGCGTCCAGGAATACGGGTACGCGTTCACCGGGTTCCGGGACGGCTGGCGCGGGCCGCTGGAAGACGACACCGTACGGCTCGACATCCCCGCCGTGCGCGGCATCCTGCCGCGCGGCGGGACCATTCTCGGTTCTTCGCGCACCAATCCTCTCAAGGAGGAGGACGGGATACGGCGGATCAAGGAGACCCTGGCCGCCCATGAGGTCGATTCGCTGATCGTGATCGGCGGCGAGGACACCCTGGGCGTCGCCGCCACCCTCTCCGACGAGCAGGGCATCCCCTGCGTCGGAGTCCCCAAGACCATTGACAACGACCTCTCGGCCACCGACTACACCTTCGGCTTCGACACGGCGGTCGGTATCGCGACCGAGGCCATCGACCGGCTGCACACCACCGCCGAATCCCATATGCGGGTGCTGGTCTGCGAGGTGATGGGCCGTCATGCCGGCTGGATCGCCATGCACTCGGGCCTGGCCGGCGGCGCCAATGTCATCCTCATCCCCGAACAGCGCTTCGACGTCGAGCAGGTCTGCGCCTGGGTGACGTCACGGTTCAGAGCGTCGTACGCCCCCATCGTCGTCATCTCGGAAGGCGCGATGCCCAAGGACGGCGACCTCGTGCTCAAGGACGGCACCCTCGACTCCTTCGGCCATGTCCGGCTCTCGGGCATCGGCGAGTGGCTGGCCAAGGAGATCGAGCGGCGCACCGGCAACGAGGCGCGGACGACCGTCCTCGGACATGTGCAGCGCGGCGGCACCCCGAGCGCCTTCGACCGGTGGCTGGCGACCCGATTCGGGCTGCACGCCATCGAGGCCGTACGGGACGGCGACTTCGGCAAGATGGTCGCCCTGCGCGGCACGGACGTCGTGCGGGTACCCATCGCGGAGGCGGTCGCCGAGCTGAAGACGGTGCCGTCGGAGCTGTACGAGGAGGTAAGCGTCTTCTTCGGCTGACGGATTCTTCGGTTGAGCGTCTTCTCCGGTTGCGCGGCCCGGCGCCCGGGATCACCACGGAAAGCTCGCGATGATCCCCGGCGCCCGGTGCCTCAGCCCCGCTCGATCGGCGTCCCCGACCGCCGTTCCGACTCCTCGGTGTTCATCGCCCCGGCCAGTGACTCCCTTACGATCCGCGGCCCGTCCAGGGTCAGCACGGACTCCGCGTGGAACTGCAGCGAGGCGAACCCGGCGCCGCGCAGCGCGAACACCTCGTCGCTCGTCTCGTCCCTGCTCACCTCGATGCCGTGCGCCGCCAGTTCGCGCGCCGTCTCCGCGTCGCAGCGTGCGGTGAAGCTGTTGTAGAAACCGACCGTCTCCGCCCTGCCGAACAGCGGGATCCGCGTCTGCGCACCCTGGTACGGGACCTGCTTGCGGACCGTTTCCAGGCCCAGTTCGGCGGCGATCAGCTCATGGCCGAGGCAGACGCCGAGCAGACCGTGCCGGTGGTCGCGGATCAGCTCGGCGGTCAGCGCGCGCAGCAGCCGCATCTTCGGATCCGTGGCGTCGGCGGGATCCCCCGGGCCGGGCCCCAGCACCACGGGACCCTGGTGCGTGAGCGCCGCTTCGCGCAGTCCCGGCGCGTCGAACCGCCGTACCGTCACGTCGAGTCCCGACGAGCGCAGCAGATGGGCGAGCATCGCGGTGAAGGTGTCCTCGCCGTCCACGACCAGGGCATGGCCGGTGAGCGAGGCAGGCTCGGTCTGCATCTTCAGCCAGAACGGCGCGAGCCCGGCCCGGCGTCCGTCCAGCGCCGCCCGCACCCGGGGGTCGTCGGCCAGCCGCGGCCCGGCCGACTCGGCGCGCGGGCGGGCGGGCCGTACGCCGAGGGCCGCCAGCACCCCCGCCGCCTTGGCGTGGGTCTCGGCGACCTCGCCCGCCGGGTCGGAGTGGCGTACGAGCGTGGCGCCGACCGGCACCCGCAGCCGGCCGTCGGCCGCGATGTCGGCGGTGCGGATCAGAATGGGGGAGTCGAGGGTCTGCGCCCCGCCGGCGTCGAGCCCGACGAGCGCCAGCGCCCCCGCGTAGTAGCCGCGCCCCCGCCCGTCGGGTCCGAGCGGTTCGTGCCGCTCGATCACCCGGCAGGCGTTCTGCACGGGCGATCCGGTGACGGTCGCCGCGAACATCGTCTCCTTCAGCACCTCGCGCACGTCCAGCGAGGAGCGGCCGCGCAACTCGTACTCGGTGTGCGCGAGATGCGCCATCTCCTTGAGCCGGGGGCCGATCACCACCCCGCCCCTGTCCCCGACGGTGCACATCATCTTCAGTTCCTCGTCCACGACCATGGACAGTTCCTCGGTCTCCTTGCGGTCGGCCAGGAACGCCAGCAGTCCCTCGGGGGTGGGTCCCTCGGGCGGATAGCGGAACGTGCCGCTGATCGGATTCATCACGACCGTCCCGCCGCTCATCCGGACATGCACCTCCGGGCTCGCGCCGACCAGGGTGCGCTCCCCGGTGTGTACGACGAACGTCCAGTACGCGCCGCGCTCGGCGGTGAGCAGCCGCCGGAACAGGGCGAGCGCGTCGGCGCTGCCGAAGCCCGGAACATGGCCTTCGAACGTGCGCTTGATCACGAAGTTCGCGCCCTCGCCCCGGCCGATCTCGTCCTCGATGACCCGCCGCACGACGGCCGCGTACCGCTCGTCGTCGATGTCGAAGGCGCCGCCTTCGACCCGTACCGCGTGGTCGGGCAGCAGCTCGGTCACCTCGGCCAGCGGCAGTTCGTACGTCTCGTCGGCGACCAGGACGGCCAGCGGCGTCCCGTCGTCGTGCACGTCGAAGCCGCGCTCCCTGATCTGCCGGAACGGCACCAGGGCGAGCGAGGGACGGCTGCCGACGGGGATACCGGCGAGTGTGTCCGCCTCGTGCACGGCCCCGATCAGCAGCTCCACGGTGTCGTGGTCGCGTCCGGGGGTGCGGCGGCGGAGCAGGGCGAAGGGCGGGCAGTCGGAGTCGAGGAGACGGGCGAGCAGACTGCGCGCCGACGGCTGAGACATGGGCGGGTGTTCCTTCCGGGACGGGGCGGGAGCGGGGCGGGAGGGCCGCCCCCGCTTCCCGCCCGGAGATCCCGGGCCCGGAAAACACCGAAGGCCGCCCTCGGGCGGCCTTCGCGATGCTGACGCTCGCGACGAATCAGGGGGCCGCCGGATGATCCGGCCACCACCAGCTCTGATTCGAATGCGCGAACATGCGTGGGACCTTACCGCACACGACCCGTTCCACACTGTGAGCCGGGCGGTTGTCACGGGCCGCGAGCGCGTAATCTGGGCGCCGTGACCGTGAAAGCTGAGAACCCCGCGACCCCTGTGCCGACCTGGAAAGATCTTCCCGCTGCCCAGCAGCCGGAGTATCCCGACCGGGAAGCCCTGCGCGAGGTCGTGGCGGACCTGGAGTCCTTTCCGCCGCTGGTCTTCGCGGGCGAGTGCGACCAGCTGCGGTCCAGGCTGGCCGCCGTCGCGAAGGGCGAGGCGTTCCTGCTCCAGGGCGGCGACTGCGCCGAGGCGTTCGACGCCGTGTCCGCCGAACACATCAGGGCGAAGCTGAAGACCCTGCTCCAGATGAGCGCCGTGCTCACCTACGCGGCCTCCGTGCCCGTGGTGAAGGTCGGCAGGATCGCCGGCCAGTACTCGAAGCCGCGCTCCAAGGGGACCGAGACCCGCGACGGCGTGACCCTGCCCACCTACCGGGGCGACTCCGTCAACGGCTTCGCCTTCGACGAGAAGTCCCGGATCCCGGACCCCGACCGGCTGAAGCGGATGTACCACGCGTCGGCCTCGACCCTCAACCTGGTCCGTGCCTTCACCACCGGCGGCTACGCCGACCTGCGCCAGGTGCACGCCTGGAACCAGGACTTCGTGAAGTCCTCACCGTCCGGGCAGCGTTACGAGCAGCTCGCCCGCGAGATCGACAACGCGCTCAACTTCATGAAGGCGTGCGGCACCGACCCGGCCGAATTCCGCGCCGTCGAGTTCTACGCGTCGCACGAGGCGCTGCTGCTGGACTACGAGTCGGCGCTCACCCGCACCGACTCGCGCACGAACAAGCTGTACGACACCTCGGGCCACATGGTCTGGGTCGGTGAGCGCACCCGCCAGCTGGACGGCGCGCACATCGAGTTCGCCTCGAAGATCAGCAACCCCATCGGGGTCAAGCTCGGCCCCTCGACGACCGTGGACGACGCGCTCAGCTACATCGACCGGCTCGACCCGGACCGGGAGCCGGGCCGGCTGACCTTCATCGTCCGGATGGGCGCCGACAAGGTCAGGGACAAGCTGCCGCAGCTGGTCGACAAGGTCACCGCCTCGGGCGCGACGGTGGTCTGGGTGACGGACCCGATGCACGGCAACACGTTCGAGGCGGCCTCCGGCCACAAGACGCGCCGCTTCGACGACGTCCTGGACGAGGTCAAGGGCTTCTTCGAGGTGCACAAGGGCCTCGGCACGCACCCGGGCGGCATCCATGTCGAGCTGACGGGTGACGACGTCACGGAGTGCGTGGGCGGCGGCGACGAGATCTTCGTGGACGATCTGCATCAGCGCTACGAGACGGCCTGCGACCCCAGGCTCAACCGCAGCCAGTCGCTCGACCTGGCCTTCCTGGTCGCGGAGATGTACCGGGACCAGTAGGGCGCTCATGATCGGCGAGGGGATGGGGCGTGGATCCGTGTGATCCGCGCCCCATCGCCGTGCGCGGGGCTTTTGTGTGCGGAAGCCGGTGGGTAAGGTTAGGTTAGCCTCACCGATTCTTCGGGGGGCCTCGCCGTCGCTACGGCCCCACCATCGATCCCGCCGGGAGGTGAACCCGCGTGTACGTCTGCTCGTGCTTCGGAATCACCGATAAGCAGATCAAGGAACACGCGGACGCCGGAGCGTGCACCCCCCGGCAGATAGCTTCGGCCAGCAAGGCCGGCACCGACTGCGGCTCGTGCGTACGCCACATCCAGTCGCTGCTCGGCCGGGGCGGCTGCCCGCGCCGTGAGCTGCTGGAGTCGGTCGCACCCCCGGTGGCGGCCTCGGCCGCCCCCGTACTGCCGGGAGCGACGGCCGTGACCGTCGGCCTGGACGAGGCCGCCTAGACCCTGCTCGTTCGGATCAGGCCCGGGGGCCGGTCGTCCGGATCAGGCCCTCCTAGCTTTCCGGCTGCTCGATGAGCTGGGCGATGTACAGCGCCTCGCCGAGCTTCTCCACCAGCTCCAGCTGGGTGTCGAGGTAGTCGATGTGGTGCTCCTCGTCCTCCAGGATCGATTCGAAGATCCGTCGGGACGTGTGGTCGCCCTTGCCCCGCATCACGTCGATGCCGCGCTTGAGGCGGTCGATGGCCTCCACCTCGACCTCGCGGTCGGCCTTGAACATCTCCGTGACGGTCTGGCCCACGCGTACGTGGAAGAGCCGCTGGTAGTTCGGCAGACCGTCCAGGAAGAGAATCCGGTCGGTGAGCAGCTCGGCGTGCTTCATCTCGTCGAACGACTCGGCGCGGGTGTTCTTCGCGAGTTTCGTCCAGCCGAAGTTCTCCTGCATCTTCGCGTGGAGAAAATACTGGTTGATCGCGGTGAGCTCGGCGGTCAGCTGCTCGTTGAGGAACTCGAGGACCTCGGGGTCGCCCTGCATCGCGGCGGCTCCTTCCAGGCGTGTGAGCGGGCAGAATGCTTCGGATCCTCGCACCGTGGTGATCAGCCGTCCAGTAAGGGGCTACTTAGTCGGAGTTGCCCGAATCCGGGCAGACCTGGTCATGACCACCCCTCCCGGTCTGTCACCATTGACGGCATGGGTCAGCCGGAGAACCGGGGGTTTCGGGAGCCGGAGGAGTCCGGGCTTCCACCAGGTCAGCGCCTCCAGCGGGGCTGGCCGGTCACCCATTACGGGCCGGTACCCAAATTCAAACAGGACCGCTGGGAATTCCGGGTCTTCGGGGCCACCGCCGACGGCGACAAACACTGCTGGAACCACGAGCAGTTCTCGGCCCTGCCGTTCTCGACCGTCGTCGCCGATCTGCACTGCGTCACGAAGTTCTCCATGCTGGGAGCCGAATGGGGCGGCGTCCCCGCGCGTACGGTCCTGGACCTCGCGCCGCCCGCGCCCGGCGTCACGCACGCCATGGTCTGGGCCGAGTACGGCTACAGCGCCAATCTGCGGCTGGACGACTTCCGCTCCGACCGGACGATATTCGCCACCCACCGGGACGGTGAGCTGCTGACCGCCGAGCACGGCTTCCCGCTGCGGCTCGTCGTACCGCAGCTGTACGCCTGGAAGGGACCGAAGTGGGTCAGGGGCGTGGAGTACATGACGGCGGACCGCAGAGGCTTCTGGGAGGAGCGCGGCTACCACAACGTCGGCGACCCCTGGCGTGAGCAGCGCTACTCGTACCAGGAGCTGCCGGAGGACGGCCCGGAGCTGTAGGTCTGGAGCTCTCGGGGCGGGGCCGGGGCCGCCGTCAGTGGTGGTACTGGTGCACGACCGCGTGGCCCTTGCCCCGGCCGATCAGCCACTTGTTGACCGGGGTGGTGACGACGAAGGCGATGGCCAGCGACAGCGCCAGACTGACCCAGAACAGCAGATCGGCCAGGCCGGCCTCCATCGCGCCGGGCCACAGGGCGATCACCCCGTTGTCGATCAGTTCCATCACGGCGATCGAGAGCGTGTCGGCGGCGAGCGCCACCCGGAAGGCCGCCTTGAAGGCGACGCCGGCGGCCAGGATGCCGCGCAGGGTGAGCGCGTAACCGAAGAAGAAGGCCAGTACGACCGCGAGGACCGTGGTCTCCACGTTGCCCCAGCCGAAGGCCGTGCCGATCACCATGCCGAGGATCTCGCCGATGGCACAGCCGGTGAGACAGTGCAGGGTCGCCCGGGCGGCCATGGGCCAGTCGGCGCGGGCGTGACCGCCGTGCTGGTGGGCGCCGGGCCGGCCGGTGCCGTGCTCGTGATCCATCGGAACCCCCTGTGACGGGACGACGTCTTCTGCCGACCCGTCCAACGGTATACCCCCATGGGGTATTCCGTCGGCTCCGGTTCATCCGTCGCGGAGCTTCTTCAGCCGCTCCACATCCGCCGCGTGCCCCTCCTTGCCGCCCGGCGTCTCGATCACCAGCGGCACCCCCTCGGTCGCCGGATGCCGGAACAGCTCACGGAACGGCTCCTCGCCGATCTGTCCGGAGCCGATGTTCTCGTGCCGGTCCTTGTGCGCCCCCGCCACGTCCTTGGAGTCGTTGGCGTGGATCAGCCGCAGCCGCCCCGCACCGACGGCGGCCACCAGCAGATCCAGCGTCCGCCGTGTGCCGTGCGGGGCGGCGAGGTCGTGCCCGGCGGCGAAGATATGGCAGGTGTCCAGGCAGATGCCCAGCTTGGGGTGGGAGTCGAGCGCCGCGAAGTACGCGGCGAAGTCGTCGGCCGTCGAGCAGAGCGAGAAGCCCTGACCGGCCGTCGACTCCAGCAGCAGATACGGATCGTCGTCGTGGGTCAGCTCGTCCAGCAGCGGCAGCAGCAGCCGCCGCACCTGCGCGAGAGCCACCTCGCGCGAACGGCCGCCGGTCGCGGAGCCCGTATGGACCACCACGCCGCGCGCACCGATCTCCCGGCCCCGCCGCAGACTGTGCCGCATCGATTCGACCGACATCCGCGCCGTCGCCTCGGTGTGCGAGCCGAAGTTGATCAAGTAAGGCGCGTGGACGAACACCGGGATCGCCTCGGCAGCGCACCGGGCCCGGAACGCCTCGTCCTGCGCCGGACTGCCCATGGGGGTCGCCCAGCCACGCGGATTGGCGACGAAGACCTGGACGGCCTCGGCGGCCAGCTCGTCGGCGTACGCGAGCCCCACCTTGGCGAGACCGCCGGCCACAGGGACATGGGCGCCGACCGGGTTACGCATGGGGAGCACGATACTTCGCGGCCGGAGCCGACAGGGCCTAGGCCCTGTCCGGTGCCTAGAGCCCCTCGGTCTTGATCGTGATCGTGCTGCCCTCGGGCGCGGTGTCGCCGCCCTCGACGGACTGCTCGGCCACGGTGTCGTCGATGAACGGGAAGCTGTGCTTGACGCGGACGTCGAAGCCCGCGTCCTCCAGCGCGCTCTGCGCGTCGTCGATCGAGCGGCCCGTGACATCGGGGACCGTGATCAGCTTCGGCCCCTTGGAGAGCGTCAGCGTCACGGTGTCGCCCTCCGCCAGCTGGGCGCCCTCGCCGGGGGACTGCCGGGCCACCGCGCCCTCGTCGTCGTCGGAGTTCACCCGCTCGGCCGCGACCTTGACCTTGAGGCCGTTGTCCTCCAGCTCCGCCGTGGCGTCCTCGACGGACTCGCCGGTCACGTCGCTGACGTCGATCGCGCCGCCCTTGCTCACATCGAGCGCGATGCCCTTGTCGGGCCGTACCTCCGTGCCCGGCTCGGGGTCCGAACGGATGACGGTGCCCTGGTCGTGGTCGTCGTCGAAGGACCGCGAGATCGTCCCCGAGGCCAGCCCCACCTTCTTCAGCGCCGTCCTGGCCTCGGCCAGGGTCATCCCCTCCAGGTCGGGGACGTCGACGATCTCCGGGCCGCGCGAGATGACGATCGTCACCGGGCCGTCACCACGGATGCGCGAGCGCGGCTCCGGATCGCTCTTCATGACCGTGCCGCGCTTGAAGGTGTCGCTGAAGTCCCGGGTGACCTTGGCGTCGAGCCCGGCGTCCGAGAGTCTGTTCTTCGCCGTCTGCTCGCTCTGGCCCAGCAGCGCGGGGACCCGGGTGAACTGGCCCGAGTTGATGTACCAGACACCGGCGCCCACCCCCACCACCAGCAGCGCGGCGACGATCATCGCGATCAGCCCGCGCCGGGGCACCCCCGCGCGGCCCGCCCGGCCACGGCCCCGGCCCGCGCCATGACCCTGCCCGCGCGGCGGCCGGCCCGGCGGCGGCCCCTCGGGGGACGCCATCTCCAGCCTGCTGGTCCGGTTCACCCCGCCGACCCCCGCGACACCGTCGACAGGGAACGCGCGCGGCAGCACGGACGTACGGTTCTCCGCGCCCGACTGCCCGTCGGGTACGGGTTTGGCGCGCGGCGGTACGGCGTCGAGCTGCGCGTCGTCGAGCGCGGCACGCGCCTGACGCACCAGCGCCAGCATCGCCACCGCGTCGGCCGGCCGGGCCCTCGGATCGCGGACGGTGGTGGCCGCGACCAGCCCGTCCAGCTCGACGGCGAGCGCCGGCACCAGCGCCGACGGCGGGGGCACGTCCTCGTTCAGATGCTGGTACAGCACCTGGGCGGGAGAACCGCCGCCGTGCGGCTTCGCGCCGGTCAGCATCTCGTACAGGACAACGCCGCACGCGTACACGTCGACCCCGGCGCCGGACGCGTCGGACTCGATCTGCTCAGGAGCGAGATACGACACCGTGCCGAGCACGGTCCCGGTCGTGTTCGTCACGTCCCCGGCCGTCCTGACCAGCCCGAAGTCGGCGACCTTCACCCGGCCGTCGTCCCCGATCAGCACGTTCTCCGGCTTCATGTCCCGGTGCACGAACCCCGCGCGGTGCGCCGCCCCGAGCGCGGCGAGCACCGGCTCCAGGATGTCCAGCGCGGCCCGCGGCTGGAGCGCGCCGCGCTCCCGCAGGACGTCGCGCAGCGTGCACCCCGCGACGTACTCCATCGCCAGATACACGTACGCGCCCTGGGCGCCCTGGTCGAAGACGGCGACCACATTGGGATGCGCGAGCCGGGCCACGGACTTGGCCTCACGGATGAAACGCTCCACGAACGTCACGTCGGTGGCGAGGGCCGGATGCATCACCTTGAGGGCGAGAACCCGGTCGAGCCGGGTGTCGACCGCACGGTAGACCGTCGCCATGCCGCCGACGGCAATGCGCGCGTCGACGCGATAGCGGCCGTCGAGCACCTGTCCGACAATCGGGTCGTTGAGGGTCGTATCCACGCCGCGAGTCTACGATCAGGGTCGGACGGAGCCCCAGCCGCGGGCAAAGCGGTCGCAATACTGCAGCCGTCCCGTGACTGTATTTTTTGGGCTCGGTTCGCCCCCGGGGCGCTTCAAGCCCCTGCCTCCCTTTTTAAGGGCGCGTTCGCCTCCGGGGCGCTTTAAGCCCCTGTCGACGGTCGACCGTGCTCGCCCCACTCGTACCTCGCGGGCCTGCGCGCGCTCTCCCTTTCGACAGCGGCGCGCACACCCTTTTTTGGGGCTCGGTTCGCCTCCGGGGCGCCTTGTGCCACTGTCGACGGTCGACCGTGCTCGGTCCGCTCGTTCCTCACGGACCTGCGCGCGCTCTCCCTTTCGACAGCGGCGCGCCCCTCCGGCTCACTCGCCGGGAGGCTGACCTGAGCCGGAGAGGGCGGGTCGGGGTGTTAGGTGAACGCCGGGCGTTCTGGGTCCAGGGTGGGGTGGCCCGTTGTCGGGGACGAGGCCTCGGCGAAGTGGCGGCGGGGGATGCGGCCCGCCCGGTGGGCCAGGCGGCCCGCCTCGACCGCGTGGCGCATCGCCTCCGCCATCAGCACCGGCTCGCGCGCGCGGGTCACCGCCGACGCCAGCATCACCGCCGCGCAGCCCAGCTCCATCGCCAGCGCCGCGTCCGACGCCGTACCCGCGCCGGCGTCCAGGATGACCGGCACGCGCGCGTGTTCCACGATCAGCTGGAAGTTGTGCGGGTTGCGGATGCCGAGACCCGAGCCGATGGGGGAGCCGAGCGGCATGATCGCCGCGCAGCCCACGTCCTCCAGCCTTCGCGCCAGCACCGGGTCGTCGTTGGTGTACGGCAGGACGGTGAAACCGTCGTCCACCAGCGTCTCGGCCGCTTCCAGCAGTTCGATCGGGTCGGGGAGCAGCGTGCGCTCGTCCGCGACGACCTCCACCTTCACCCAGTCCGTGCCCAGCGCCTCACGGGCCAGCCGGGCCGTCAGGACCGCCTCGCCCGCCGTGAAGCAGCCGGCCGTGTTCGGCAGGGCCCGGATGCCCAGGTTGTCCAGCACGGACAGCACGGAGCCCTGCACGGACGGGTCGAGGCGGCGCATCGCGACCGTGGTCAGCTCCGTGCCCGAGGCGGCCAGGGACCGTTCCAGGACGTCCAGGCTGGGCGCGCCGCCGGTGCCCATGATCAGGCGTGAGGTGAACGTGGCGCCGCCGATGGTGAGCTTGTCGTCCGCCATGCGCGATCAGCCTCCCTGTACGGCGGTGAGGATCTCGACGCGGTCGCCGTCCCCGAGGAGCGTCGAGGACCACCGGCCGCGTGGCACCACCGTCTCGTTGACGGCGGCCGCCACACCGGACGGCGCGGCCGTGAAGCCGGCCACGAGTGTCGCGAGCGTGGTGGCGGCGGGGAGGTCCCGCTGCTCGCCGTTGACGGAGACCCTGACGCCGGTGCGTGCTTCGCTGCTCATACGGGCTGCTCCTGACGTACGGAGGTGGCGGCAGGCGAGAACCGGAGCGGGGTGAACGGCCGCGCCTCGGGCGGAAGTTCGCCCGTGGTCAGGACGGCAGCCAGCGCGTCGCCGGTGACCGGCGCGAGGAGCACGCCGTTGCGGAAGTGGCCGGTGGCCAGATGCAGCCCCGGCAGCGCGGTCGGCCCGAGCAGCGGCGCGTTGTCGGGGGACGCGGGCCGCAGACCCGCCCGGGTCTCGGTCAGCGGCAGTTCGGTGATGCCGGGGATCAGCTCATGCGCGTCGCGCAGCAATTCGTACACACCGCCCGCCGTGACCGTCGTGTCCCAGCCCTGTTCCTCGCTCGTCGCGCCGACGACCAGCTCGCCGTTCTCGCGCGGCACCAGATACACGTCGCTGCCGCGCACCACGGCCCGTACGGTCCTGGACAGGAAAGGCGCGTACCGCTCCGGCACGGTCAGCCGCAGTATCTGGCCCTTGACCGGCCGCACCGGCGGCAGCACGTCCGCCGGGACCCCGGCGAGCCGCCCGCTGAGCGAGCCGGCCGCCAGCACCACCTGGTCGGCGGCGAGTTCGGTGCCGTCGTCCAGTACGGCGCCGACGGCCCGGTCGGCCGCCACCGCGAGCCGTTCGACCCAGTGGCGCCGGAACACCACACCGGCACGCTCGCAGGCCGCCAGCAGCGCCGCGGTGAGCCGGCGGGGGTCGATCTGGTGGTCGCCGTCCACCCGCAGCCCGCCCCGTACGCCGGGTGCGAGCAGCGGTTCGAGGCGCCGGCACTCCCGGCCGCTGAGCCAGTCGGACGTCAGCCCCGAACCCTGCTGGAGGGCGTGCAGTTCACGCAGATGGGCGCGGTCGTCGGCGTCGAGGGCGACGGCGAGGGTGCCGCAGGTGCGGTAGCCGGTGTCCCGGCCGCTCGCCGCCTCCAGCTCCGCGACGAACTCCGGATAGCGCTCCACGGACGCCAGGTTGAGCCCGAGCAGCGTCTGCTCGCCGTAGTGGAGTTCGGTGACGGCGGCGAGCATCCCGGCGGCGACCTGCGCCGCGCCGCCGCCGGGGGCCGGATCGGCGACCGTGACCCGCAGCCCGCGCTGCGCCGCGCGCCAGGCCGTGACCAGACCGATGACCCCGCCCCCGACGATCAGGACATCGGCACCGGCCGGACGAGATGGCTGAGTTGGGTGAGACGACTGCATGGGCGTCCAGCCCCTCCCTTCGCCGGCATGACCCGGATCAGGTTCGTACGGTCGGAGGCCGCAGCAGCCTCCCTCTCAGCCCGATGCGTCCGGGCTCCCGCGAGGTAGTGTCAGCCGCCAGCGTAACCCCGTGCCGCCGTGCGTCGAAAGGGAGTGCCCCGCCGTGGCCCGCTCGCTGCACGGACTCGTCCGCACCGGGTGACCGGTAACTCATAGGGTGACCGGGTGAGCGATGAGCAGAGACAGACGGAACAGCCCCGGGTCGTCATCGTCGGCGCCGGCATGGCGGGCGTGCAGACCGCCGTCGCGCTGCGGGAGAGCGGCCACCGCGGTCCCGTCACGCTGATCGGCGCCGAGGCGCATCCGCCCTACGACCGGCCGCCGCTGTCCAAGGCGGTGCTGCTCGGCACCGCAGAGGGCTCCGCCTTCGACATCGACTTCGCCGCGCTCGGCGTCGACCTGCGGCTCGGCGTCGATGCCACCGGCGTACGTCCGCAGGCGCGCGAGGTCGACACGGCCGCCGGGCCCGTCCCGTACGACGTGCTCGTCATCGCCTGTGGGGCCGAGCCGATCGTCCTGCCGGGCACCGAGGGCGTGGCCGGTGTCCACACGCTGCGCACCCTGGACGACGCCGAGCGGCTGCGGCCGGTGCTCGCGCGACAGCACGAGGTCGTGGTGGTCGGCGCCGGCTGGATCGGCGCGGAGTTCGCGACCGCCGCCCGCGAGGCCGGGTGTGTCGTGACGGTCGTCGAGGCGGCCGACCGGCCGCTGGCCGGCGTCCTGCCCGCCGAGGTCGCCACTCCGATGGCCGACTGGTACGCGGAGAGCGGCGCCGAGCTGCTGACCGGCACCCGGGTCACCGGCGTCGAACCGGGCACGGTGATCCTCGCCGACGGCCGCCAGCTGCCCGCCGGCGCGGTCGTCGTCGGCATCGGCGCCCGGCCCGCGACCGGCTGGCTGGCCGGCTCCGGCATCGCGCTCGGCCCCGACGGCGCGATCGCCGCCGACGAGCGGCTGCGGGCCTCGGCGCCCGGGGTGTACGCGGTCGGCGACTGCGCCTCGTTCCCCTCCGCCCGCTACGGCGAGCGGCTGCTCGTCCACCACTGGGACAACGCCCTCCAGGGGCCGCGCACGGTCGCCGCGCAGATCGTCGGCGAGAGCGAGCGGGTCTACGACCCGGTGCCGTACTTCTGGTCCGAGCAGTTCGGCCGTTTCGTGCAGTACGCGGGCCATCACGCCGCCGCCGACACCCTGGTGTGGCGCGGCGACCCGGCGAGCGCCGCCTGGTCGGTGGTGTGGCTGCGGGACGGCGTCGCGGTCGCGCTGCTCGCCGTCGGCCGGCCACGGGATCTGACCCAGGGCCGCAAACTCATCGAGGCGGGCGCCGCGCTCGACCCGGAACTGGTCGCCGATCCGGCCCTGCCCCTGAAGAAGGCCGTCCGATGAGCGCCCTCCTGTGCCGTCGCTGACGCCTCTCTGACGGGCCCGGCCGCCCTTTCCCGCTACCGTCTGTCAGTCCGGGATGGCAGGCTTGTCCTGTGACTGAGATTGACATGAAGATCGATGCGCTCGTCCCCGCCTGGCTCTACCTGCCGGACATCGCGGAAATGCTCGATGTCCAGGTGACGCGCGTGCGGCAGCTGGTGAAGGAAGGCCAGCTCATCGCCGTGCGCCGTGGGGAGAACCGGGCGCTTCAGGTGCCCGCCGCCTTCATCGACGGCGACAAGGTCGTCAAGGGCCTCGCCGGTACCCTGACGCTCCTGAAGGACGACAACTTCTCCGACGAAGAGATGCTGGAATGGCTCTTCACCCCCGACCCGAGCCTGCCGGGCACCCCCGCGCAGGCGCTCAGCGAGAATCGCGGCACGGAGGTGAAGCGCCGGGCCCAGGCGCTCGCCGTCTGACGACACCACGCGCGCAGTGCGGCGGCGCCGCGGTCACCGCGGCCGCTGTGATGTGACGACGCCGCCGCACGGCGCCGAACCAACGGGGGACCCCGGAATGCCCACTGCCCGCTCGCCGCTGTCCGACGCCCGGCTGTATCTGTGCACGGACGCCCGCACGAGACAGGGCGACCTTCCGGAGTTCCTGGACGCCGTCCTCAGCTCCGGTGTGGACATCGTCCAACTGCGCGACAAGGGCCTGGAGGCCGCCGAGGAGCTCGACCACCTCCAGGTCTTCGCCGACGCCTGCCGCCGGCACGGAGCGCTGCTGGCGGTGAACGACCGCGCCGATGTGGCGCATGCGATCGGCGCCGATGTGCTGCATCTGGGCCAGGGCGACCTGCCCGTGCCCGCCGCCCGCGCGATCCTCGGCGCCGAACCGCTGATCGGCCGGTCCACCCACGCCGAAAGCGAGGCGGCCGCCGCCGCCGTCGAGCCGGGCGTCGACTACTTCTGCACAGGACCCTGCTGGCCCACCCCGACCAAGCCGGGACGGCACGCGCCGGGCCTCGGCCTGGTGCGGTACGCGGCGGGGCTCGGCACGGACCGCCCCTGGTTCGCGATCGGCGGCATCGACGCCAGCAACCTCGACGAGGTACTGGCAGCGGGCGCCCGCAGGATCGTCGTGGTCCGGGCCGTCACGGACGCCGACGACCCGGCCGCCGCTGCCGCCGCGCTCGCCAAGCGCGTCAGGGAGCACGAGCTGTGACCGGCCACGGCCGTCGCCGTACAGCCGGCCTGGGCCTGTCCGGCGGACACCGCTAACCTGCACTTATGGCCTTCGGCACACCATCGACCTGGACGACCCACGCGCCTACGGTGCGTGAGCTGCTCGCGTCGGGACCGACGTACTCGTTCGAGTTCTGGGCGCCCAGGACCCCGAAGGGCGAGCGGAACCTCTGGAACGCGCTGCGCAGGATCGAGTCGGTCGCCCCGAGCTTCGTCTCCGTGACCTACGGCGCCGGCGGCTCCACCCGTGACGGCACGGTCAAGGCCACCCAGCAGATCGCCGCCGACACCACGCTCACCCCGGTCGCCCATCTGACCGCCGTCGGCCAGTCCGTCGCCGAACTGCGCAACATGATCGGCCAGTACGCCGACGCCGGGATCCGCAACATCCTCGCGGTGCGGGGCGATCCGCCCGGCGACCCCATGGGCGAGTGGGTCGAGCACCCGCAGGGCATGCGGTACGCCGCCGAACTGGTCAGGCTCATCAAGGAGTCCGGCGATTTCTGCGTCGGTGTGGCGGCATTTCCGGAAATGCATCCGCGCTCGGCCGACTGGGAGAGCGACACCCGGCACTTCGTCGACAAGTGCCGGGCGGGCGCCGACTACGCCATCACCCAGATGTTCTTCGACCCCGAGGGATATCTGCGGCTGCGGGACCGGGTGGCCGCCGCGGGTTGCGCGACTCCGATCATTCCCGAGATCATGCCGGTCACCAGCGTCGGACAGCTGGAGCGGCTGCGACAGCTCAGCACAGCGGTCTTCCCTGCCCAGTTGAAAGAGCGGATCCTCTCCGTCAAGGATGATCCCGCCGCTGTACGCTCCATTGGCATCGGGTTCGCGACGGAGTTCTGCGCGAGACTCCTCTCCGAGGGAGTTCCTGGGTTGCACTTCATTACACTCAACAACTCCACTGCGACGCTCGAAATTTACGAGAATCTCGGACTGCACGAGCAGTCGTGACCGGCCGCACCCGCCCTGTCCCGGGGCGGCGGCCGCAGGAGAGGGGCGGGCATGGGCTGGACGGTCCTCTACATCGCATTCGGCATCGTGGCCCTGTGGCTGCTCGGCGAGGTGCTGCTGCAGTACAAGGCGCGGCTGCGCTGGCGGTTGCTCGCCTTCACCGGATTCCTGGGCGTCGTCATCGGTGTGCTGATGCCGCAGATAGTCGTCATCGCCCTGGGCGCCGTCGCGTTCGCCGTCGGTCAGACGTATGTGACGCTCTCCTTCCGCCGCGGCTTCTCGGCCGGCTGGGCGGTCGGCGGCAGCCCGCGCGAGAACCCCCGCCGCAAGGCGCAGGCTCCGGCCGCGACAGCCGAACCCAGCCTGGAGGTCAGCGATCTCCAGTACACCCCGGTCGACTACCCGCCCGTCGACGAGACGGCGATGACGGCCGAGGCGACGGGACCCGCCTCGATCTACGAACCGCAGCCGATGCCCGACGACACCGGCCAGTACGGGGTCTACGACACCGGCACCGGCTACACGGTCAACTCCCCGGGCGCGCAGGGCGACTACGGCACCGGCTACGAGAACTACCCGGGCTACGGGCAGCAGCCGTACGCGGCGCAGGGGCCCTACCCGGCACAGGACGCCCCGTACGCGGCGCAGGAGGACACCGGCCAGGACGCCTACGCGGCGCAGCAGGCGTACCCCACGGACCAGGCCGGTTATGGGACGCAGTACGACTACGGCACCGGACAGCAGCAGCAGTACGCCCCGTACTCCGACCCGTATGCCGGATCGGCCAACGGCGGCCAGCAGTACAGCGCGTACGACGCCAACGGCGGTTACCAGGACCAGCAGCAGTACGCCGACCCGTATGCCGCTCAGCAGTACAACGACACACCGCCCGGCGGGGTGTGGGTACCGCAGCAACGAGAAGCGGACCAGCAGGTTCCGCCGATGCCGCAGGAAGATCCGCAGCAGCAGTACGGCTACGACCCGAATGCCTACAACGAGCAGCAGTACCGGTACTAAGACGGCGGCGGGCGCGCGTGCGCCGGCCACCGCACGCCGCGTCACCGCGAGCCGCGGAAGTCCGCCCCCTCGACGATCAGGCCGGCCGCCAGCGCGCCCGACATGCCCGCGTGTGCCAGGCCGCCGCCCGGGTGTGCCCAGCCGCCCGCCAGGGTCAGCCCGCGCAGCCGCGTCGCGTTCGCCGGCCGCAGCAGTCGGCCGCCGGCGCCCGCCAGGGCCGGGGCCGGCACCCGGCCTCCCGCGGCGCCCGTCTGCTCCGCCGTTTCGGCGGGGGTGCGCACCTCGCGCCAGAGCGTCCGCGCCGTCAGGTCGGGTACGGCGGCGCCGGCCGCCGCCACCAGCACGTCCGCGTACCGCTCGCGCAGCGCGCCGTCCGACCAGTCGACCCGGCCGCCGTGCGGGGCGACCGTCGCCGTGAGCGTCACGGCCTCATGGCCGTCGTCGGGGCGGGTCCCCGGGTCGTCGGGGCGCAGCACCGTGACCGTGGGTCGCGCGGCCGTCCGGCCGCCGAAGATGTCGGCGGCCTCGGCCGACCCGTCGGGGGAGTGCACCACCGTGCGGTGGGCCGTGCCCGCGGGACGCGCGCCGCGCAGCGCCAGCAGCACGGTGAACCGGCCGGCCGCCGCCGTCGGGTCCGCCGCGTCCGCAGGCCGTACGTCGCCGTCCGCCCACAGCGCCGACTCCACCAGGGCGGCGGGGGCGACCCCGGCCACCACCTGGTCGGCTTCGGCGACCGTCCCGTCGGCCAGCTCGACGCCCACGGCCGCTCCGTCCTTCTCCACGATCCGGGTCACCTCGGCGTCGAAGACGAACCGCACCTTGCGGGCCACGCACCGCTCGTACACCGCGCGGGCCAACTCCCGCATCCCGCCGCGCACATACCAGCTGCCGAAGGTCTGCTCCAGATACGGCAGCACGGCGGCGCTCGCCGGTGTGCCGCGCGGATCGAGCCCGTACGCCAGCGCGTACCCGTCGAGCAGGGCCGCCAGCCGGGGGTCCGTCAGCTCCCAGGCGCCGATCTCGGCGACGGTGGAGGCCAGCCTGGCACCGCGCAGCAGCCGCTTCCTGGGCACGGCCGGATACGGGTCGCGGCCGAGCACCTGGTGATCCGGCCACAGCGGCTCCTCCAACAGGGGCCGCCTCGACCGCTCCCACGCGTCCCTGGCGCGGCCGAGGAAGTCCGCCCAGCGCTCACCGGCGCCCGCGCCCAGGGCCCCGTCCAGGGCGGTGACGACACCGGCCCGGGACGCGTTCGGCAGGAGTACGTCGGCGCCGTCGGCGAAGACATGCCGGCTCGCCGGGTCGACCGCGCCGACCTCGACGCACCGCTCCAGCGGCTCCTTGCCCGTCTTCACGAACAAGTCGCGGTAGACGGCGGGCAGATGCAGCAGCCCCGGCCCCGTGTCGAACACGAAGCCGTCCCGCTCGAACCTGCCGACCGAGCCGCCGTACGTCGCCGCGCGCTCGTACACCGTCACCCGGTGGCCCGCCACGGCCAGCCGGGCGGCCGCCGCCATGGCGCCCATCCCGGCGCCGATCACCACAATCCCCGCCATGCCCGTGATTTTAGACGGGGGGACCGACAGCCTGTCCCGCGCGTCGCTCCGCCCTGCGCTGCGCCCTGCGTCGCAGGAACGCCCGGATCCGCGACACGAGGAACAGCGCGGTGACGGTGCCGAGCACCAGCAGCGTGCCCGCCACGACGGCGGCGCCGACCGGATGGAAGATCGCGAAGGTGATGATCCCGGCGACGCCCAGATCCTCGGTCGTGGACATGATGACGTTGCTGAACGGTTCGGGGGAGGTGTTGATCGCCATCCGGGTCCCGGCCTTCACCAGATGGCTGACCAGCGCCGTGGAGCCGCCGACCGCGCCGGCGGCCAGCTCGGGGACCGAGCCGCTCTGCCCGGCCAGCAACGCCCCGACCACGGCGCCCGACACGGGTCTGATCACGGTGTGCACCGAGTCCCAGAGCGAGTCGACGTACGGGATCTTGTCCGCCACCGCCTCGCAGAGGAACAGCACGCCGGCGGCGATCAGCACATCGGGGCGCTGCAGCGCTTCGGGCACCTCGTCGGTCAGCCCGGTGGCGCCGAAGACGCCGAACAGCAGGACGACGGCGTAGGCGTTGATCCCGCTGGCCCAGCCGCTGGTGAATATGAGAGGGAGTACGGACACGGACGCGATCGTAGCCAGCCGGGCCGCTCCTGGGGTGGGGTCGGACACACACGGCTGAGTAGGGGTACCTAGGCGTCCGGATGAGTAGCCGCGCGGATAGGCCGCGAGCCGTGGGAACGGAAGAGTGGAGTCCACGGAAGGGGCGCGCGCACCGGTACCGCCGGCACGGGGCTGCGGAACGGTGCGGCTCCCCCGACGTAACGGGGGTGCACTCCGGAGGGCCCGGCCGACCACGGGGGATCGGGCTCTCCGGCTGTACCGGGGGACGACGGGGGAAGCCCGGGGGATACGGGGGACAACGGGGGCACGGGGGAAACGCCGGTACGGCGGGCTCGGAAGGACGAGCCCGCCGTACCGGCGTTCGTGCTGCCGACAGATAGCGGCCGTCCGAGCGGGCACCCGACAGAACAGGTATGGCCGACAAACGAGAGAAAGGTGCAGGTCAAGGCCGATTGTCAGTGGTAGCCCCCAGGATGGACACATACGGCCACAGCGCCGTCACACGACGACAGGAGGTTCGTCATGGCCAGCTCCTACGCCGGCGCCGCACGCCGGCGACCGACAGGCGGCCCTGCCCCCTCACTGACCGGTCCGCCCGGTGACGTCCACCCCGTCCTGCGACGGGCCACGGCGCCACCCGCCGCACTCGATCTCCTCGCCCAGGCCCGCACGGGCCTCGACGAGGCGGCGACCCTGGCCACTCCGAACGAGCGCTATGCCACCGCCCACCTCGCCGCGCTGCGCACCGCGGCGGCCGTCCTCGCCGCCCGTGGCCGCCCGGAGGCCACGACGCAGCGGCGCCGCCGGATCCGCAGCGCCTGGGAGGTGCTGCCGGAGATCGCACCCGAACTCTCCGAGTGGAGCGCCCTGTTCGCCTCCGGAGCCCAGCGCAGGGCGCTCGCGGAGGCGGGCATACAGGGCGCTGCGAGCAGCCGCGACGCCGACGATCTGCTGCGGGACACCGCCATGTTCCTGCGGCTGGTCGAGCGGCTCCTGGTGCTGGAGCCGGTGCTCCCCGCGCCGCGGCCCGAGCAGTCCGCGCAGGACGACGCCGCCGGGTGACGCCCGCGAGGTTGAGGACAGGGCGGCACGCTCCAGGGGGCCGGGAGGCCCTGCCGAGGCAATAGGGTGGGCGGCAGCCTGCACCTTTCTTGTCCCGCCGCCAGCGCGGCACCGCGCCGAGGAGTCAACTGCCGTGTCGGACCCTTCCCCTGTCATCGGTGGAGAGACGCCATCGCGCCCCCGGGGTTCTCTCCGCACCGCCGTGGTCTGGGAGGTCCTGCGGGACGCCCTCGACCGCCGGGTCAAGGTCTCGCAGGAGAACAGCCTCGACGTGCTGGACACCGGCGGCGGCACGGGTAACTTCGCGGTCCCCGTCGCCCGGCTCGGCCATCGCGTCACCGTCGTCGACCCGAGCCCCAACGCGCTCTTCGCGCTGGAGCGCAGGGCCGCCGAGGCCGGCGTCGCCGAGCGGGTCCGCGGTGTCCAGGGCGACATCCTCGGCCTGTTCGACGTCGTCGAGCGCGGCGGCTTCGACGCCGTGCTGTGCCACGGCGTCCTGGAGTACGTGGACGACCCGGCCGAGGGCGTGCGCAACGCCGTGGACGCCCTGCGCCCCGCAGGGGCCCTCAGCCTGCTCGCCGCAGGTCTCGGCGGCGCCGTGCTCGCCAGGGCGCTGGCCGGTCACTTCAACGAGGCCCGGCAGGCGCTCACCGACCCGGCGGGGCGCTGGGGCGAGGGCGACCCGGTGCCCAGGCGGTTCAGCGCCGAACAGCTCACCGGACTGGTGGCGGCGGCCGGTCTCGACGTCGCCTCCGTGCACGGCGTCCGGGTCTTCGCCGACCTGGTCCCCGGGGGTCTCGTGGACACCCAGCCGGGCGCCCTGGACGCCCTGCTGAGGCTGGAGGCCGCCGCGGCCGAGCTGCCTTCGTTCCACTCCATCGCCACCCAGCTGCACGTCCTGGGCGAGAAGCGGACCTGACGGACCGCTGATCGGCTGCTTGATCAGCGGTGCAGCGGCGCATGCAGTCCGCCACAGGCCACCCGGTAGCGCGCTTCGCGCCGTATGATCGGGGTACACCATCCGGCATGACGGATCGGTCGTTGGGGAATCAACGCCTCAGCAGCCGAGCCCGCATGGCGGCCCGGAATGGCTAAATGGCGTTGAGGGCGGGTTTCACGGGGGCGAATCCCTGCCTATTCTTGAAGGGGCCGCATACCGGTCGCCCCCCGCGACCGACGACTAGGAGGACTCCGTGCCGCTCTCGGAGCACGAGCAGCGAATGCTCGAGCAAATGGAGCGAGCGCTGTACGCCGAAGATCCCAAGTTCGCGACAGCGCTTGAGGGAAGCGGGCTGCGTACATACACCCGGCGACGGGTCTATCAGGCGGTCGCAGGCTTCCTGGTGGGTATCGCGCTCCTCATGTCTGGAATGGTCGCCCAGCAGATCTGGGTCAGCGTGGTGGGGTTTCTCGTCATGCTGGGCTGCGCGGTCCTGGCGGTCACCGGCTGGCGCAAGGCGCCCAAGCCCGGTGAGCAACAGGCCGCCGGTGGCGGCCCCCCGGCCGGCCGCCGACAACCCAAACCACGTCGTTCGGTGATGAACCGGATCGAGGAGCGGTGGCAGCGCCGCCGTGACGAACAGGGCCAGTAAGCCCGGCAGATCGAATCCGGACAGATAGCAGTCAGCGCCGGACGGACGAACAGAGCCGGACGAACAGAGCCCGGCGAACAGAGACCGTACGGCTGAGGGGCGGACGCGATACGCGTCCGCCCCTCAGCCGTACCCAGCCGTGTCACCAGGTGCCCCGGCCTCGGGGCCCCGGCCGCCTGGCCCGGGGCCCCTGGGCTCAGCCGCGCTGCCTGGCGGGCCGCAGCCGCGCCACGAAGGCCGTCCAGCGGTCGAGCCGCAGCCTGTGCACACCCCACCGGTCGGTGAAGGCCGTCCAGCGCTCCGACAGGGCCCATATCACCCGAATGGACGAGCGAGGCACGAGAAGTGCCCGCAGCCGGGTCCAGCGCCCGACGGACGCCCGTAGCCCGGCCCGCACCAGCCGGGTGTCCTCGGCGAGCCCCACACCCGGCCGTGGCTCCGGCGCGTACAGCGCCTGCTCCACGGCCCCGGCCACCCGGTGCACCGCGTCGGCCGCCGGCTGCTCCAGCCGGCCGAGCCGTACGACCCGGTCCGCGGCCTTACGCGGGGTCTGCGACTCGTCGGGCGGGATGCCGTGGTCCCACGCCGTGTCGATCAGCTCCCGCCAGGCCGCCAGGGCACGCTCCGCGGCGACGGCGGGCGTCGGCGGCGCGCCGCCCCGGCCGACGGCCGCTCCGCTGTCCCCGTCCGCGTCCGTCACGACCCACGAGGGGCCGTCCACCGACGCGTGGTCGCCGTACCCGGACCTGAGCCGTCGCGCCCGTACCCGCACCCGCCACAACAACGGCAGCAGCGGGATCAGCAGAACGGCGAGCGCGGCCAGCGCGATCCCGATCCAGGTTCCCGTCGGGGTGCCCGAGTCGGTGGGCGGCTGCACACCCAGCGGGGCGGCCGCGTCGCACTCACCGATCCGGCGCGTCTGCTCGGCGCAGCTGCTCGACGAGGACGGGGCTGCCGACGGCGCGCCCGAAGCCGCCGAGTCCGGCGCCTCCGTGCTGCTCGGCACCCCGGACGGGGTGTCGGCGACGGTGTAGTCCGGGATGCTGCCACGGCTCGGGGTCGGCTCGAAACGCGTCCAGCCCACGCCTTCGAAGTACAACTCGGGCCACGCGTGGGCGTCGTTGAGACCGACGGACACGATGTCCCCCTCGGGGGTGCCGGGGGTGAAGCCCACGGCGACCCGGGCCGGGATGCCGAGCGTGCGGGCCATCGCCGCCATGGCGAAGGAGAAGTGGATGCAGAAGCCCCTCTTGTCCTGGAGGAACTTGGTGATCGCCGAGATCCCGGTGCCGGAGTTGACCGAGACGTCGTACTTGAAACCGCCGTCCATCGCGAACCAGTCCTGGAGCTTGACGGCCTTCGCGTAGTCGGTCGTCGCGCCCGCCGTGACGTCCTCGGCGGTCTCCTTCACCACGCCGGGCAGCCTGTTCGGCACCTTCGTGTACTCGTCGCGCAGCGCCTTGGACGCCTGCGGGGCCGACGCCAGCTGCTCGCTGGTCGGATCCACCTCCAGGCTCTCGACCTGGTACTCGGCGCCACGGGTCGACTGCCCCCGGTCGCCGACGAGGGTGCGGCCCACCGGCTCGAAGCGCCAGCGGCCCTCGATCTTCACCTTCGTCGCCGGGTAGGGCATCGGGAGGTAGTTCTGCCGGTACCAGCCGGCCGCCGTGATGTTGGTCGTGACCTTCGTGGTCCGCACGTCGGGGGAGAGGCCCGGCGGGTTGGGCAGCTCCTCCGGTACGTCGTCGACCTTGCGCTGCGAGAAGCGCCAGGACGTCCCGTCGAACGTGTCGAGGGCCATGATCCGCAGATACATGTCCGAGCCGGCGGCCTGCGTGGTCCGGTAGCGCAGGGCCTCCCGGTCCTCCGGCTGGTTCAGGTTGTCCTGGAGCGAGACCAGGGGGTTCACCGCGGAGATCGTGCCCCCGCCGCCCACCCCCGAGCCGTTGCCCGTCCCCGCGCCTGCCAGCAGCCCGTCGCCCATGGCGGGCAGGGCGGCCGGGACCACCAGGGCGATACCGAGCGCCAGCACACCGATGCGGCGGCCCGTACGCGCCGGGGCCAGCGCGTGGCCCGGCGTTCGGGCCGCCCGGCCCTGGCCCTGCGGCGCGCCGCCGAACACCCGGCCCCACTGGGACAGCCGGTCACGGCCCTCGGCGAGCAACAGCAGCAGATAGCCGCAGGCGGCGACCAGGAACCACAGCCAGCCGCCCGCCCCGCCGGAGAGTCCGGCGGCCACGGAGTAGAGCGCGAGCAGCGGCAGCCCGGCGGGGGCCGCGCTGCGGAACGTCACGGCCAGCGCGTCCACCGCGAGACCGATCACCAGGACGCCGCCGATCAGCATCAGCTTGATGCCGTCGGTCGCGGGCGCCGGTATGGCGAACCGGCTGACGTCGTCGCTGCCCGCCGTCAGCAGCGTGCCGAACTGCCGGATGACGTCAGGCGTCGGCAGCAGCCCGAGCGGCGCCTGGTCCCGGGCGAAGACGACCGTCAGCTCCAGCAGCCCGACGACGGCCTGCACCAGGATCGTCGCCAGTCTGGCCAGCGGTGCCCGCCTGGCCAGCGCGCCGACCCCGCTGATGACCGCCAGCAGGAAAGCGGCCTGGAACAGCCAGCCGACCGTGTCGACCAGCGGCAGCATCGAGCCCGCCGCCATCAGCGTGGCGGCGAAGGCGCACAGCGCCAGCCTCCCGCGTCCGCTCATGACCATCCTCCGGAAGCTGTCGGCCCTGTGACGCCCGATTCGGAGCGCTCGCGCGCGGCCTGCCGCCACAGGTCGGGCAGGGAGGCCCCGGCCGGTACGGCGAACGCCGTCCAGCCCGCTTCGCGCAGCAGCCGCAGCCGCTCGTCGCTCTGCCCCTGCGCGGGCGGGCTCCGCGTCCAGCCCTCGCTGTCGAGCACGAAGGCGACGGCCGCGCCGCTGCGCTGCCTCATCCGGGCGACCACGCCCGCCTGTTCGTCGTCGAGGTCGCCGAAGAAGCCGATCAGCAGGCCTTCGGTGCCACGGCGCAGGACGTCGTACGAGGGGAAGAGCCCCTCGCCCGGGGAGTGGTCGACGACGGCGAGGGTGTCCATCATCAGCCCCGCCGAGTCGGCCGACTCCTGGGTGGCGCCCGCGAAGCCGTCGGCGCCCTCACCCGGCACGGAGCTGCCCGTGTCGGTCAGCAGCCGTACGGCGAAGCCCCGTTCCAGCATGTGCACCAGCGCGGACGCCGCGCCCGACACGGCCCACTCGAAGGCCGAGTCCGGTCCGGCGCCCTGGTAGGCGACCCGTCTGGTGTCCAGCAGCACCGTGCATCGGGCGCGCTGCGGCTGCTCCTCGCGGCGCACCATCAGCTCGCCGTAGCGGGCGGTGGAGCGCCAGTGGACCCGGCGCAGATCGTCGCCGTGCCGGTAGCCGCGGGGGATCACGTCGTCCTCCCCGGCGAGCGACAGGGACCGCTGCCGGCCGTCGCCGTACCCCGACGCCTCACCGGCGAGCCGTACCGAAGGCAGCGCCTCGGTGCGGGGGATGACGGTCAGGGTGTCGTACGCGCTGAAGGAACGGGTCAGTTCGCACATCCCGAACGGATCGCTCAGCCGCAACTGCAACGGGCCGAGGGGATAGCGCCCGCGCAGGTCCGAGCGGACGCGGTACGACACCTCGCGGCGCCCGCCCGCCTCCACCCGGTCGAGCACGAAGCGCGGTCGCGGGCCCAGCACGTACGGGACGTGGTCCTGGAGCATCAGCAGTCCGGTGGGCAGCCGGGACACGTTGTCCATCCGCAGATGCACCCGCGCCTCCGACCCCGCCGGCACCCGGGAGGGCGTGAGCCGGCGGCTGCCCGCCACCCGGTAGCGGGTGCGGTAGAGCACGGCGACACAGACCAGCGGCAGCACGGCGAGCAGCAGCCCCACGCGCAGCAGGTCGGACTGGCCGAGGACGTAGGCGCAGACGGCCGCCGCGATGCCCGCGGCGAAGAACGACCGGCCCCGGGTGGTCAGTCCGCCCAGGGCCACGCGCAGGCCGCCCTTGTCCTGCTCGCCCGCCGTCGTGACGGGGTCGGCCGACGTCATCACAACCGCCGGACGCCGGGCGGCTGCTGGCCGTAGGCCGGCCCCGCGGGAGCCGGTCTGCCCGCCGTCACCCGGCCGCCGTCCGCGGTGGGCACCGGCGTCTGCTGAAGGATCTCCAGCACGACCTGCTCGGCGGTCCTGCGGTTGAGCTGGGCCTGGGCGGTGGGCAGCAGCCGATGCGCCAGCACGGCGACCGCCAGCGCCTGTACGTCGTCGGGCAGGGCGTAGTCCCGGCCGCTCAGCGCCGCCGACGCCTTCGCCGCGCGCAGCAGATGGAGCGTCGCGCGCGGTGAGGCCCCCAGCCGCAGGTCCGGGTGGCTGCGGGTCGCCCCGACCAGCTCCACCGCGTAGCGCCGTACGGCGTCGGCCACATGGACGGTGCGCACCGCGTCGATCAGCTTCACGATCTCGTGCGCGTGCGCCACCGGCTGGAGGTCGTCCAGCGGGGAGATCCCGCCGTGCGTGTCCAGCATCTGCAGCTCCGCCTCGGCGCTCGGATAGCCGATCGACACCCGGGCCATGAAACGGTCGCGCTGTGCCTCGGGCAGCGGGTACGTGCCCTCCATCTCCACCGGGTTCTGGGTGGCCACCACCATGAAGGGGCTGGGCAGTTCGTACGTCTGCCCGTCGATGGTGACCTGGCGCTCCTCCATGGACTCCAGCAGCGCCGACTGCGTCTTCGGCGAGGCGCGGTTGATTTCGTCGCCGATCACGATCTGCGCGAAGATCGCGCCCGGTTTGAACTCGAAGTCCCTGCGCTGCTGGTCGTAGATGGACACTCCCGTGATGTCCGAGGGCAGCAGATCGGGGGTGAACTGGATTCGCTGCACCGAACAGTCGATGGAACGTGCGAGCGCCTTCGCCAGCATGGTCTTGCCCACGCCGGGGACATCCTCGATCAACAGGTGTCCCTCGGCGAGCAGCACGGTCAGCGAAAGCCGTACGACCTCTGGCTTGCCCTCGATCACACCCTCCACCGATGTGCGGACACGCTCCGCTGTGGTGGTCAGATCAGTGAGGCTCGCTCGATCGTCATAGGTCGTCACCCGGCCCTCCTCGGCCCGTTCATACGGACCGGAGCTCAACAGACGGCCCGGCCCACCCCAAGATACGGACGCCGGCCCCGGAATGTTCCGGGGCGGCTGTCACACACGCATTCTTGTTGCCGTTACCGCTTCGTGTCACTCGCCTGTGGATAAAAGAGGGGGATTTGTCGATTTCGCCGCTTTTTTGGTGCCACGGGAATGCCTCCCAGGCCCATGGCGGGGCGATTTCCCCGGCTCACCCGGCCGGGTCGACCTCCGTCATGAGCCCCGTCGTGACGTCGAAGACGAAACCGCGCACATCGTCCGTGTGCGGCAGGAACGGTGAGGTCCTTACGCGCTGCATCGACTGCCGGACGTCCTGTTCCACGTCGGCGAACGCCTCGACGGCCCAGACCGGCCGCTGGCCGACCTCCAGCTCCAGCTCGTGCCGGAACTCCTCGGTGATGGTCTGCATGCCGCAGCCGGTGTGGTGGATCAGCGCCACGCTGCGCGTCCCGAGCGCCCGCTGGCTGATGGTGAGTGAGCGGATGACGTCGTCGGTCACCACGCCGCCCGCGTTGCGGACGGTGTGGCAGTCGCCCAGTTCGAGGCCGAGGGCGGCGTGCAGGTCGAGCCTTGCGTCCATGCAGGCCACCACGGCGACCCGCAGCACGGGCCGCGCGTCCATGCCGGGGTCCTGGAACCTGGCGGCATAGTGGTTGTTCGCCTCTATGAGCCGGTCGGTGACCGTACCGCCGGTGCGGGCCGGACCGGCGGAGGTCTCAGGGGTCTCTGCGGTCTCTGCGGGCAGGTGTGCGGAAGTCGACATACCTATGACGGTAATGGCCATCAGGGGTCGAAGCCCGCTGTGGGACCAGGACAAAGAACGTCAACGGGCATTGTTGTGACCTAACCCACAAGGGCCAGCACCACTCATCCGAACGGGTGAAAAAGACCGTTTGTTCGGTTGTGGCGCGTGACCCGTGCGACGCGCTGGCCGGTTGATTGACCGGAAGGACGAGTGGACTAAAGTGACGCGAAGTTCACGGACACATCCCGAACACATCCCGATTGTCCCCGCGTGTGCGGCGTACGTGCGGCTCGGCCCTCTCCCGCTCGGCGGTCGGCCGACGCCCTTTGCGGCGCCGGCGGATCACTCCCCTTCTGAGCGGGCGGGGACCCGGCGGCACGTACGACCGCGCCGGACCTGAGAGGGCGCATTGAGCGAGCGCAGCGAGCGACACGTCCCAGTGATGCTCCGGCGGTGCCTTGACCTGCTGGCCCCCGCTCTCGCCCAGCCGGGCGCGGTCGTCGTCGACTGCACCCTCGGCCTCGGCGGCCACAGTGAGGCGCTGCTTTCCACCTTCCCCTCCGCCCGGCTCGTCGCCCTGGACCGCGACAAGGAGGCGCTGCGGCTCTCCGGCGAACGGCTCGCCCCGTACGGCGAACGGGCCACCCTCGTGCACGCCGTCTACGACGAGCTGCCCGACGTGCTCGACCGGCTGGAGATCCCCCGCGTCCAGGGCGTCCTGTTCGACCTGGGCGTCTCGTCCATGCAGCTGGACGAGGCTGACCGCGGCTTCGCCTACGCCCACGACGCGCCGCTCGACATGCGGATGGACCAGACGACCGGGCCCGGCGCCGCCGAGGTGCTCAACACCTACCCACCCGGCGAACTCGTGCGGATCCTGCGCCAGTACGGCGAGGAGAAGCAGGCCAAGCGGATCGTTTCCGCGGTCGTACGCGAACGGGACAAGGAACCCTTCACCCGCAGCGCCCGGCTGGTCGAACTGATCCGCGACGCCCTGCCGCAGGCCGCCAAGCGCACCGGCGGCAACCCCGCCAAACGCACCTTCCAGGCGCTGCGCATCGAGGTCAACGGCGAGCTGTCCGTACTGGAACGGGCCGTACCCGCAGCGGTGAAGACCCTCGCCGTCGGCGGCCGCATCGCCGTCCTGTCGTACCACTCGCTGGAGGACCGGCTGGTCAAGCAGGTCTTCGCGGCGGGCGCCGCCAACACGGCGCCGCCGGGGCTGCCGGTGGTCCCCGAGCGCTACCAGCCCCGCCTCAAACTGCTCACCCGCGGCGCCGAACTGCCGACGGAGGAAGAGGTCGCCGAGAACCGCAGGGCGGCCCCCGCCCGGCTGCGGGGGGCGCAGCGGATCCGGGAGGACGCACTGTGAGCGGAGCTGCCAGGCAGCTGAAGGGGCGGGCCGGCCGGCTCGCCCGGATGATGCCGTCCGGCTCGGGACAGGCGGCGCGCACGCCCTTCGTCCTGCTGGTCGTCCTGCTGCTGGGCGGCGGTCTGATCGCCCTGCTGCTGCTGAACTCCTCCCTCAACGAAGGATCGTTCAGGCTGAGCAAGCTCAAGAAGCAGACCACCGACCTCACCGACGAGCAGCAGGCGCTCCAGCGCGACGTGGACGACTACTCGGCGCCCGACGCGCTGGCCCGCAGGGCCCGGGAGCTCGGCATGGTGCCCGGCGGCAGCCCCGCCTTCCTCGGCCCCGACGGCAAGGTCCACGGCGTGCCGGGCAAGGCCACCCCGCTGCCGCCCGTACAGCAGTCCGTCGTGGTGCAGGCCCCGCCGGCGCCGCCCGCCCCGTCAGCGCAGGCGTCCACCGCTAGCACACCGGCCCCGGCGCGCTCCGGCCCGCCCGCCGCACCGCCCACGGGACAGGCCGCCGCCCCGACGGCCACCGTCTCCCCGTCAGCCACCGGCCAGGGCCAACCGCTGAAACCGGCAGCCCAGGCCCCGACGACCTCCGGCAGGTGACGCAGTGCCCTCCAAGGAACCACCGCGCCGCAGGGTGCCAGGACCCGCACGGCCACGGGGCGGTGCGCGCCCCGTCGGCGGCGCCCGCCCGACGGCCCGGCCCACGGGCCACCCGGCCGGCCGGCCGCGCCAGGGAAGCCGCGCCCCGCGCCGTATCCAACTCGGCAGCCCGCGCCCCCGGCTGCGCCTGGTCAGCCTCGGCCTGACCCTCGTGATGCTGGTCTTCGTCGTACGGCTGCTCCAGGTGCAGGCCGTCGACGCCAGCGCGTACGCCGCCAAGGCCGACAAGAACCGCTTCCTGCACCACACGATCGCCGCCGAGCGCGGCGAGATCACCGACCGCTCCGGGGTCCCGCTCGCCACCAGCGACGACGCGTACGACATCACCGCCGACCCGTCGATGTTCACCCCCAAGGCCAGCAAGGCGCCGGACGCCCCCGAGCAGGCGGCGGCGCTCCTCGCGCCGATCCTGGGCGCCGACCCCACCGAGATGGTGAAGAAGCTCAAGGCGCCCAAGTCCCGCTACACGGTGCTCGCCCGGCGGCAGACGCCGCAGGTCTGGAACCAGATCAGCGACCTCAAGGGCGTCCTGGCACAGAAGGCGAGCAAGGACGCGCTCTCCGGCCGCCCCGCAGTGAACGTACTGGCCGGTGTCCTCCAGGAGCCGACCACCAAGCGTGTGTACCCCAACGGCGATCTCGCCGCCGGGATACTGGGTTTCGTCAACGCGTCAGGGCACGGCGGCGGCGGTGTGGAGTCCATGCTGGACAAGCAACTGGCCGGCGCCGACGGCGAGGTCACCTACACCCAGTCCGGCGGCCGCCGGGTGCCCACGGGCAGTTCGCGTGAGAAGCCCGCGGTGCCGGGCTCCGACGTCGAGCTGACCATCGACAGGGACATCCAGTGGGAGGCCCAGCGGGCCATCAGCGAGCAGGTGAAGAAGTCCAAGGCCGACCGGGGCTACGTGATGGTCCAGAACACCAGGACCGGGGAAGTCCTCGCGATGGCCAACGCCCCCGGGTTCGACCCCAACGACCTCTCCCAGGCCAGCTCGGCCGCCATGGGCAACGCCGCGCTCCAGGACGCCTACGAGCCGGGCTCCACCAGCAAGGTCATGTCGATGTCCGCGGTGATCGAGGAGAAGAAGGCCACCCCGCTCACCCATGTCGTCGTGCCCAACCGGCTGCACCGCGGCGACCGGCTCTTCCACGACGACATCGACCACCCCACCTGGAACCTGACGCTCAACGGGGTACTCGCCAAGTCCAGCAACATCGGCACCATCGAGGCCTCCGGACACCTGGGCGACACCCAGCCGGAGGCGAACAAGGTCCTCTACAAGTACCTGACCAAGTTCGGCATCGGCCGGCCCACCGGGCTCGGCTACCCCGGCGAGACCCAGGGGCTGCTCGCCAAGCCGCAGGACTGGTCCACCTCGCAGCAGTACACGATCCCGTTCGGCCAGGGCCTGTCGCTCAGCGCCATGCAGGCCGCCTCCGTGTACTCGACCATCGCCAACGGCGGCGTACGGATCGCCCCCACCCTGATCCGGGGCACCCGCGGACCCGACGGGCGCTTCACCCCGGCCCCCGCGCCGAAGAAGACCCGCGTCGTCAGCGACAGCACCGCCAAGACCGTCTCCACGATGCTCGAATCGGTCGTCGGCGACCAGGAGGGCACCGGTACGGCGGCGAAGATCCCCGGCTACCGGGTGGCGGGCAAGACCGGAACCGCCAACAGGGTGGATCCCAAACTCGGCGTCTACAAGGGCTACACCGCGTCCTTCGCCGGCTTCGCACCCGCCGACAACCCGCAGATCACCGTCTACTGCGCGATCCAGAACCCCACCAGCGGCGCGTACTTCGGCGGATCGATCTGCGGTCCCATCTACAAGAAGGTCATGGAGTTCTCGCTCAAGACCCTCCAGGTCCCCCCGACCGGCAGCAAACCGGTCCGCCTGCCGGTCACCTTCTAGACCGGCGGACCCCCACCCGGCCAGTGACTCCAGGGAAAGCCCAGTGACAACCATCACCTCCGATTCCGGGAACCGACCCGACCCGACCGAGACCCCTCAGGGCGGACTTGGCCCCGGGACGGCCACGCCCGGTACGCTCACCGCCGTGCCACACGCTGATCAGCTTCGAACCGCCCCGAAGGACACCCTTGTGAGCCATCCCGGGACGCCTCGTCCTGACAGGGTCCGCCCCACCCCGCTCGCGGAACTGGCAGCCCGGCTGGGCCTCACAGACGCGTTCGGCGAAGGGGAGGTCACCGGCATCACCCACGACTCGCGGGCGGTACGCCAGGGGGACGTGTACGCGGCGCTGCCCGGCGCCCGCTTCCACGGAGCCGACTTCGCCGCGCAGGCGGCCGACCTCGGGGCCACCGCCGTACTGACCGACCCGGCGGGCGCCGAGCGCGCCGCCGCCACCGGACTGCCGGTCCTGGTCGTCCCCGACCCCCGGGGCAGCATGGGCGAACTCGCCGCGGGGATCTACGGGCACCCCGGCCGTGACCTGCTGCAGATCGGCATCACCGGCACCTCGGGCAAGACCACGACGGCGTACCTCGTCGAAGGCGGTCTGCGCGGCGCGGGGCACCGCACCGGGCTGATCGGCACCGTCGAGATGCGGATCGACGACGAGGCCATCAAGTCCGAGCGCACCACCCCCGAAGCCACCGACCTGCAGGCGCTCTTCGCCGTCATGCGTGAGCGCGGGGTCGACTCGGTCGCCATGGAGGTCTCCAGCCACGCGCTGGTGCTCGGCCGGGTCGACGGCTGTGTCTTCGACGTCGCCGTCTTCAACAACCTCAGCCCGGAGCACATGGAGTTCCACTCCGGCATGGAGGACTACTTCCAGGCCAAGGCCCAGCTGTTCACCCCCCGGCTCAGCAAGGTCGGCGTGGTCAACTACGACGACGAGTACGGCCGCAGGCTCGTCGACGAGGCAAGCGTGCCCATCACGACCTTCTCGGCCGAGGGACACCCGGACGCCGACTGGCGCGCCGAGAAGGTCGAAGTGGGCTCCCACCGCTCGGCCTTCACCGTCGTGGGCCCCAAGGGCGAGCGGATCAGCGCCGAGGCCCCGCTGCCCGGCCCCTTCAACGTCGCGAACACCCTCGCCGCCGTGGTCACCCTGGCCGTCGCCGGGATCGACCCGCAGACGGCCGCCGACGGCGTCGCCGCCGTCCCCGGCGTACCGGGCCGCCTGGAGCGCGTGGACGCGGGACAGCCGTATCTCGCCGTCGTCGACTACGCGCACAAGACGGACGCCGTCGAATCCGTCCTGCGCTCCCTGCGCAAGGTCACCGAGGGCAAGCTGCACATCGTCCTCGGCTGCGGCGGCGACCGCGACCAGTACAAGCGCGCCGCCATGGGCGCGGCAGCCGCCCGGCTCGCCGACACCGCCGTACTGACCTCCGACAACCCGCGCTCCGAGGACCCCCTCGCGATCATCGCAGCGATGCTCGCCGGCGCGGCCGAAGTACCCATCCACGAACGCGGCTCCGTACTCGTCGACGCCGAACGGGAATCGGCCGTCGCCGCCGTGGTGGCACTCGCCGAGGCGGGCGACACCGTACTGGTCGCGGGCAAGGGCCACGAGCAGGGCCAGGACATCGCGGGAGTGGTACGCCCCTTCGACGACCGTCAGGTCCTGCGCGCCGCCATCGAGAACTCTCTCCGTCACGAGAACCACAGTCGTCACGAGAACAACAGTCAGGGATGACCCAGTGATCGCCCTCTCCATCGCCGAGATCGCCGCCATCGTCGGCGGGCAGTCCCACGACATACCGGATCCGGCCGTACGCGTCACGGGACCCGTCGTCTACGACTCCCGAAAGGTGGAGAGCGGCAGTCTGTTCGCCGCCTTCGCCGGGGAGCGGGTCGACGGCCACGACTACGCGCGCGGCGCCGTCGAGGCGGGCGCGGTGGCCGTGCTGGCCACCCGGCCCGTCGGGGTGCCCGCCATCGTCGTCGACGATGTCGTCCAGGCCCTCGGCCGCCTCGCCAACACCGTGGTGGAACGCCTCGGTGCCACCGTCGTCGCCCTCACCGGGTCCGCGGGCAAGACCAGCACCAAGGACCTGATCGCCCAGCTCCTCCAGCGGAGCGGGCCCACGGTCTGGCCCGACGGCAACCTCAACAACGAGATCGGGCTGCCGATCACCGCCCTGCGGGCCGTCGAGGACACCCGCTACCTCGTCCTGGAGATGGGTGCGCGGTACATCGGGGACATCCGCTACCTCACCGGACTTGTCCCGCCGCGCATCGGTCTCGTCCTGAACGTCGGCAGCGCCCACATCGGCGAGTTCGGCAGCCGCGAGAACATCGCCGTCGCGAAGGGCGAGATGGTCGAGGCGCTGCCCTCCGCCGAGGCGGGCGGAGTTGCCGTCCTGAACGCCGACGACCCGCTCGTCAGCGCGATGAGATCCCGCACCAAGGCTCGAACAGTTTTCTTCGGAGAGTCCGACGAAGCAGACGTACGGGCAGAGAACGTCCGGCTCACAGCCACCGGACAGGCCGCGTTCCTGCTTCGAACACCCTCCGGGTGCAGGGACGTGACGCTGCGGCTGTACGGTGAGCACCACGTGTCGAACGCGCTCGCCGCGGCCGCCGTCGCCCATGAGTTGGGCATGTCCGTCGACGAGATCGCAGAGGCGCTCTCCGAGGCGGGAACCCTCTCCCGCTGGCGTATGGAGGTCACCGAGCGCTCGGACGGCGTGACGATCGTCAACGACGCCTACAACGCGAACCCCGAATCCATGAAAGCGGCGCTCCGTGCGCTGGCCGCCATGGGCGGCGCCTCATCGGCAACGGGGGGACGTACCTGGGCGGTGCTCGGCCCGATGGCCGAGCTCGGTGACGAGGCGCTCGCCGAGCACGACGCGGTCGGACGGCTCGCCGTCCGGCTCAACGTCAGCAAGCTCGTGGCAGTCGGGGGCCGGGAGGCGTCCTGGCTGCGACTGGGCGCTTACAACGAGGGTTCGTGGGGTGAGGAGTCGGTGCACGTGTCCGACGCGCGGGCGGCGGTCGACCTGTTGCGCAGTGAACTGCGTCCGGGAGATGTCGTGCTGGTGAAGGCGTCCAGGTCGGCCGGTCTTGAGCAGGTGGCCCTGGCACTGCTGGAGACGACCTCCGAGGGCGAGGTTGCCGGCCGATGAGGCAGATCCTCTTCGCGGGAGCCATCGGGCTCTTCCTGACCCTGATCGGCACGCCGCTGCTGATCAAGCTGCTGGCCCGCAAGGGATACGGCCAGTTCATCAGGGACGACGGCCCGCGCTCCCACGGCAGCAAGAAGGGGACGCCCACCATGGGCGGCATCGCCTTCATCCTCGCCACCCTGATCGCCTACATCCTGGCGAAGGTGATCACCGGCGAGGACATGCGGTTCTCGGGTGTGCTGGTCCTGTTCCTGATGACCGGCATGGGCGTCGTCGGATTCCTCGACGACTACATCAAGATCGTGAAGCAGCGCTCGCTGGGGCTGCGGGCCAAGGCGAAGATGGCGGGGCAGCTGATCGTCGGCATCGCCTTCGCCGTCCTCTCGCTGCAGTTCGCCGACGCCCGCGGCAACACCCCGGCCTCGACCAAGCTGTCGTTCGTCTCGGACTTCGGCTGGTCGATCGGCCCGGTGATCTTCGTGGTCTGGGCGCTGTTCATGATCCTCGCGATGTCGAACGGGGTGAACCTCACCGACGGCCTCGACGGCCTCGCGACCGGCGCCTCCGTGATGGTCTTCGGCGCCTACACCTTCATCGGCCTCTGGCAGTTCCAGGAGTCCTGCGCCAACGCGGCGACCCTGACCAACCCCAACGCCTGTTTCGAGGTGCGAGATCCGCTGGACCTCGCGGTCGTCGCCTCCGCCCTGATGGGCTCCTGCTTCGGCTTCCTGTGGTGGAACACCTCACCCGCCAAGATCTTCATGGGCGACACCGGATCGCTGGCGCTCGGCGGCGCGCTCGCCGGCCTCGCCATCTGCTCGCGCACCGAGTTCCTGATCGCCCTGCTCGGCGGTCTCTTCGTCCTGATCACCATGTCCGTGGTGATCCAGGTCGGTTCGTTCAAGACCACCGGCAGGCGGGTCTTCCGGATGGCGCCACTCCAGCACCACTTCGAACTCAAGGGGTGGTCCGAAGTCCTTGTCGTGGTCCGCTTCTGGATCATCCAGGGCATGTGCGTGATCGTCGGACTCGGCCTCTTCTACGCCGGCTGGGCGGCCCAGAAGTGACCGGCCCGCACCCGGAGCCGACCGACTGGCACGGCAAGCGGGTCACCGTCGCCGGACTCGGCGTCTCAGGTCTCCCCGCGGCCCGGGTGCTGCGCGGACTCGGCGCCGACGTCACCGTCGTCAACGACAGCGACGACGAGCGCGCACGCGCCCAGGCGGCCGAACTCGAACCGCTCGGCGTCACCGTGCGCCTCGGCGACGGGGACACGCTGCCCGTCGGCACCGAACTCGTCGTCACCGCCCCCGGCTGGCAGCCGGGCAAGCCGCTCTTCGCGGCGGCCGCCGCCGCGGGCGTGGAGATCTGGGGCGACGTCGAGCTGGCGTGGCGGCTGCGCGGCCCCGACGCGGCCCCCTGGCTGGCCGTCACAGGCACCAACGGCAAGACGACGACGGTCAGGATGCTCGCCGCCATCCTGGCCGCTGCCGGGCTGCGTACGGCCGCCGTCGGCAACATCGGCGTCTCGCTCCTCGACGCGGTCACCGGCGACGAGACGTACGACGTCCTCGCCGTCGAACTCTCCAGCTACCAGCTGCACTGGGCGCCGAGCCTGCGCGTCCACTCGGCCGCCGTGCTCAACCTCGCCCCGGACCACCTGGACTGGCACGGCTCCATGGAGGCGTACGCCGCCGACAAGGGCCGCGTCTACGAGGGCAACCGCGTCGCCTGCGTCTACAACGCCGCCGACAAGGCCACCGAGGACCTGGTGCGCGCCGCCGACGTCGAAGAGGGCTGCCGGGCCGTCGGATTCACCCTCGGCGCCCCAGCGCCCTCCCAACTCGGCGTCGTGGACGGGATCCTGGTCGACCGCGCGTTCGTCGACAACCGCAGGGAGCAGGCGCAGGAGCTGGCCCACGTCTCCGACGTCGACCCGCCGGCCCCGCACAACATCGCCAACGCCCTCGCCGCCGCCGCCCTCGCCCGCGCCTACGGTGTCGAACCCGCCGCCGTACGCGACGGACTGCGCGCGTTCCGCCCCGACGCGCACCGCATCGAGCATGTCGCGGACGTCGCGGGCGTGAGCTTCGTGGACGACTCGAAGGCCACCAACACCCACGCGGCAGAGGCGTCCCTGGCGGCCTACGAGCCGATCGTGTGGATCGCCGGCGGCCTCGCCAAGGGCGCGACCTTCGACGAGCTCGTCGCCCGCTCGGCGAAGCGGCTGCGCGGCGTGGTCCTGATCGGCGCCGACCGGGCGCTGATCCGCGAAGCCCTCGCGCGACACGCCCCCGAAGTCCCTGTCGTGGACGTCGAACGGACCGACACTGGAGCGATGTCGGCGGCGGTACGCGAAGCGGCGCGGCTCGCACAGCCGGGGGACACCGTACTGATGGCCCCGGCCTGCGCCTCGATGGACATGTTCGCCAACTACAACAAGCGCGGCGAGGCGTTCACCGACGCGGTCCGCGCACTCGCCGCCGAGCACGCCTGACACCAGCGGCCGCACCGCAGGCCCGACCGGAGGGGACAGCGACGATGCCGGCTGAGGACACCGCAGGACCCGGCATCGCCGCAGGGCGCAGGCTCGCCCTGCGCAGCCGCTCGGCGGGGGCGGCCGTCCGCCGCCCGCCGAGCGCCCGCCGCGGCGGCGCCGGCGGCAGCAGACCGCGCCCGCCGCGCGGCGGCGGGGTTCGCGGCTTCTACGAGAACGCCCGCCGTACCTGGGACCGGCCGCTCACCGCGTACTACCTGATCCTCGGCAGCGCCTCGCTGATCACCGTGCTGGGTCTGGTGATGGTCTACAGCGCCTCGATGATCAAGGCACTTGAGCTGTCGCTGCCCGCCTCGTACTTCTTTCGCAAACAACTGCTCGCCGCCCTCATCGGCGGCGGGCTGCTGCTCGTCGCCTCCCGGATGCCCGCCAAACTGCACCGGGCGCTGGCCTATCCGCTGCTCGCCGGCACGGTCTTCCTGATGGCGCTCGTGCAGGTCCCGGGGATAGGGCAGTCGGTCAACGGCAACCAGAACTGGCTCTCGCTCGGCGGCCCTTTCCAGCTCCAGCCCAGCGAGTTCGGCAAGCTGGCGCTGATCCTGTGGGGCGCGGATCTGCTCAGTCGCAAACAGGACAAGAACCTGCTGACCCAGTGGAAGCACCTGCTGGTGCCGCTCGTCCCCGTCGCCTTCATGCTGCTCGGTCTGATCATGCTCGGCGGCGACATGGGTACGGCGATCATCCTGACCGCCATCCTCTTCGGCCTGCTGTGGCTGGCCGGGGCTCCCACCCGGCTGTTCGGGGCGGTACTCGCGGTGGCCCTCGCCGTCGGTGCCATGCTCATCAAGACCAGCCCCAACCGGATGGGCAGGCTCGGCTGCATCGGCGCCAGCGAGTCGGGTCCCGCCGACCAGTGCTGGCAGGCCGTCCACGGCATCTATGCTCTGGCATCGGGCGGATGGTTCGGTTCCGGTCTCGGCGCGAGTGTGGAGAAGTGGGGCCAACTGCCCGAACCGCACACGGACTTCATTTTCGCCATCACCGGGGAGGAACTGGGTCTTGCGGGGACGCTGTCGGTGCTCGCCCTCTTCGCGGCTCTAGGCTATGCGGGTATCCGCGTGGCCGGACGCACGGAGGACCCCTTCGTGAGGTACGCGGCGGGAGGTGTGACCACCTGGATCACGGCTCAGGCCGTGGTGAACATCGGTGCGGTGCTCGGCCTTCTGCCGATCGCCGGGGTCCCGCTGCCGCTGTTCTCCTACGGAGGGTCGGCCCTGCTGCCGACGATGTTCGCCGTCGGGCTGCTGATCGCCTTCGCGCGAGAGGATCCAGCGGCGAAGGCGGCCCTGGCCATGCGGCAGCCTGTCTTCGGCAGGAAGAAGCGTGCCGGGGCGAGATGGAAGACGATGAGACGGCGCGTCAAGAAGCGTCCGTCCGGAGAGCGGTGAATTTCGGTGCATGTCGTACTCGCAGGTGGGGGGACCGCCGGTCATATCGAGCCGGCGCTCGCCCTCGCGGATGCCCTGCGCAGGCAGGACCCCACCGTGGGGATCACGGCCCTCGGCACGGAACGCGGTCTCGAGACCAGGCTCGTACCCGAGCGCGGGTACGAACTGGGGCTGATTCCCGCCGTACCGCTGCCCCGCAGGCCCACACCCGAGCTGATCACCGTCCCCGGGCGGCTGCGCGGCACGATCAAGGCCGCCGAGCAGATCCTGGAACGCACCAAGGCCGACTGCGTCGTGGGCTTCGGCGGCTACGTGGCGCTGCCCGGCTATCTCGCCGCCAAGCGTCTCGGCGTGCCGATCATCGTCCACGAGGCCAACGCGCGCCCCGGCCTGGCCAACAAGATCGGCTCCCGGTACGCGGCGGCCGTGGCCGTCTCGACCCCTGACAGCAAGCTGCGGGGCGCCCGCTACATCGGCATCCCGCTGCGCCGTACGATCGCCGTCCTCGACCGCGCCAAGGTCAGGCCCGAGGCGCGCGCCGCGTTCGGTCTCGACCCCAACCTGCCGACGCTGCTCGTCTCCGGCGGTTCGCAGGGCGCGCGCCGGCTGAACGAGGTCGTCCAGCAGATCGCGCCGACGCTCCAGCGCTCCGGGATCCAGATCCTGCACGCGGTCGGTCCGAAGAACGAAATGCCGCATGTGGACAACATGCCGGGTATGCCGCCCTATGTCCCGGTACCGTATGTGGACCGGATGGATCTCGCGTACGCCGCTGCCGACATGATGCTCTGCCGCGCGGGCGCGATGACCGTCGCCGAACTCTCGGCGGTCGGGCTGCCCGCCGCCTACGTCCCGTTGCCGATCGGCAACGGCGAACAGCGGCTCAACGCCCAGCCGCTGGTGAAGGCCGGCGGCGGCCTGCTGGTCGACGACGCCGATCTCACTCCCGAGTGGGTCCAGGGCAATGTGCTCCCGGTGCTCGCCGATCCGCACCGGCTGTACGAGATGTCCCGCGCGGCCTCCGAGTTCGGCCGCAGGGACGCCGACGACCTGCTCGTCGGCATGGTGTACGAGGCGATCGCCGCACGCCGTCAGGCGTAGGAGGCGGAGAGGCAGGGAGCATGGCCGGACCGTCGACCGCCGAGCGTGGCGCGCGACCGCAGTCGGAGTCCGGCCGCCCCGACGGGGGGCCGGAGGGGCGGGACAGCCGGATTCCCAGCCGTCGTGTGATCGTCGTATTGATTGCGGTGGTTCTGGTTCTCGCCGGCGGAATCTGGCTGCTTTACGGTTCTTCGTGGCTGCGCGTCGACCGGGTGAAGACTTCCGGCACAGAAGTGCTGACTCCCGGCCAGGTGGCGCAAGCGGCGGCCGTACCGATGGGATCGCCGCTGATTTCCGTCGACACGGACGGGATTGAGGCACGGGTCCGGCAGAAGCTGCCGCGTATCGACTCCGTGGAGGCGGTTCGTTCTTGGCCGCACGGCATCACGCTGAATGTCGTCGAACGAAAGCCCGCGCTGCTAATCGAAAAGGGCGCAAAGTTCATCGAAGTGGACGCCGGAGGAGTGCGTTTCGCCACCGTGGAGAAGGCGCCCAAGGGCGTACCCCTGCTCGAATTGACGGTGGCTCAGTCCCCGGCCCAACAGCGCTTCACCAGCACCCGGCTGGTGCGTGAGGCGGTCGCGATCCGCAGGGCACTGCCCGGCAAGGTCGCCGCCGACACCAGGACTTTGCACGTGCGTTCGTACGACTCGATCTCTCTCGAGTTGAGCGGAGGCCGTACGGTGATGTGGGGAAGCAGCGAGGACGGCGCGGCCAAGGCACGTGCGCTCACCGCCTTGATGAAAGCAGTTCCGAAGGCTGGTCACTTCGATGTGAGCGCGCCCACCGCGCCTGCCGCGTCAGGGAGTTGACGGGCATATGTGCTGGCCACCACCCTGGTTGGTCATCGCTATGGGTGATCACATAGGGTGAAAAGAAAAACGGGAGGTTCGGCGTGTTCGTTGAACGTGCGCCACTTGTCGACTTAGTGTCCTGTTCGGAAGAGTCCAAGAAGCAGACACACTGGTAACCCTAAACTTCAACGTTAGGGTTTGGGTCGGCGTTTCGGACCGTCCCATCGGCATCAGTCGTCGCGGCGCCACATCGGCGGAGCGACGACACGTAACTCGAGGCGAGAGGCCTTCGACGTGGCAGCACCGCAGAACTACCTCGCAGTCATCAAGGTCATCGGTGTCGGCGGCGGTGGTGTCAATGCCATCAACCGAATGATCGAGGTCGGCCTCAAGGGTGTCGAGTTCATCGCGATCAACACTGACGCGCAAGCCCTGTTGATGAGCGACGCAGACGTCAAGCTCGACGTCGGCAGGGAACTCACCCGTGGCCTCGGCGCCGGAGCCAATCCGGCAGTCGGTCGTAAGGCGGCAGAAGACCACCGTGAGGAGATCGAGGAGGTCCTCAAGGGGGCCGACATGGTCTTCGTCACCGCAGGCGAAGGTGGCGGCACAGGCACCGGCGGCGCACCCGTCGTCGCCAACATCGCACGCTCGCTCGGCGCGCTCACGATCGGTGTGGTCACCCGGCCGTTCACCTTCGAGGGCCGGCGCAGGGCGAACCAGGCGGAGGACGGCATCGCCGAACTCCGCGAAGAGGTCGACACCCTCATCGTCATCCCCAACGACCGGCTGCTGTCCATCTCGGACCGTCAGGTCAGCGTCCTCGACGCGTTCAAGTCCGCGGACCAGGTGCTGCTGTCGGGTGTTCAGGGCATCACCGACCTCATCACCACACCCGGTCTGATCAACCTCGACTTCGCCGACGTCAAGTCCGTGATGTCCGAGGCGGGCTCGGCGCTCATGGGCATCGGCTCGGCGCGCGGCGACGACCGCGCGGTGGCCGCCGCCGAGATGGCGATCTCCTCGCCGCTCCTCGAAGCGTCCATCGACGGCGCGCGCGGCGTGCTGCTCTCCATCTCCGGCGGCAGCGACCTCGGTCTCTTCGAGATCAACGAGGCGGCGCAGCTGGTGAGCGAGGCGGCCCACCCCGAGGCCAACATCATCTTCGGCGCCGTCATCGACGACGCCCTGGGCGACGAGGTGCGGGTCACCGTGATCGCCGCGGGCTTCGACGGCGGACAGCCGCCGACCCGGCGCGAGACGGTGCTCGGTGCCTCGGGCAAGCGCGACGAGCAGCCGGCCCCGGCCAGGAACGCGGACAGCGGCCGCTCCACGAGCGGTCTCGGCACCGTGCCGCCGCGTGAGGAGAAGCCGGTCCAGGCCGACCCCACGCCGGTCAACGAGAAGCCGCTCCCGCCGGTCAGCGCACCCCAGGTCCCGCCGGCCCGTCCGTACCAGGACAGCCAGGCCGAAGAGCTGGACGTCCCGGACTTCTTGAAGTGATAAGTCCGATCACCGAAGTCAGTTCGAAGGGCGGCGCGCACTTCGCCTTCACCGACAGGTGGGGCGGGGTGAGCGCCGCTCCGTACGAGGAGCTCAACCTCGGCGGCGCGGTCGGCGACGACCCCGCCGCCGTCCTGGCGAACCGCGGGACGGCGGCGAAGTCCCTCGGGCTCGACCCCGAGCTGGTCGTCTGGATGAACCAGGTGCACGGCCGGGACGTCGCCGTGGTCGACGAGCCGTGGCAGCCGGCGGCGGGCGGCGGGATCCCCGCGGTCGACGCGCTCGTCACCCGGCGGCGCGGCCTCGCGCTCGCGGTGCTCACCGCGGACTGTGTCCCCGTCCTGCTGGCCGATCCGGTCGCCGGGATCGCGGCGGCGGCGCACGCCGGACGGCCCGGGATGGTCGCGGGGGTCGTCCCCGCCACCGTCGAGAAGATGATCACACTGGGCGCCGATCCGGCCCGGATCACCGCGCGTACCGGACCCGCCGTCTGCGGGCGCTGCTACGAGGTGCCGGAGCAGATGCGGGCCGAGGTGGCGGCGGCCGTACCCGCCGCCTGGGCCGAGACCAGTTGGGGCACCCCGGCCGTCGACGTGACCGCGGGTGTGCACGCGCAACTCGACGCGCTGGGCGTTCAGGACCGTCGGCGCTCCGCGTTCTGCACCCGGGAGTCGGCCGATCACTACTCGTACCGGCGCGACCGCACGACCGGGCGGCTCGCCGGCTATGTCTGGCTGGACTGATACGCGATGACCGACCGAAGAGCCGAACTCACAAGAAACCTCGCCACGGTGGAGGAACGTATCTCCTCCGCCTGCGCCGCAGCGGGCCGGCGGCGGGACGAGGTCACCTTGATCGTCGTGACCAAGACCTACCCCGCGAGCGACGTCCGACTCCTGCACGAGCTGGGTGTCCGGCACGTCGCCGAGAACCGCGACCAGGACGCCGCCCCGAAAGCCGCCGCTTGTTCGGATTTGTCGCTTACCTGGCACTTCGTCGGTCAATTGCAGACCAACAAAGTCCGTTCCGTAGCCAGTTACGCGGACGTGGTGCAGTCTGTCGATCGGCTCAAGCTTGTCACGGCGCTGTCGGCTGCCGCGGTGCGCACCGGGCGTGAACTGGAGTGTCTGATCCAGGTGGCGCTCGACGCCGAGTCCGGCGAACGCGGATCGCGCGGCGGCGTGGCGCCCGACGGGATCGAGGAGTTGGCCACCGCGGTGGCCGAAGCCCCGGGACTGCGGCTCGGCGGTCTGATGACGGTCGCGCCGCTCGCCGGACCGTACGCGGGTCGGCAACGGGCCGCGTTCGAGCGTCTGCTGGAATTGTCATCCAGCCTGCGCGCGGCCCTTCCGGCTGCGAACATGGTCTCAGCAGGGATGAGCGCGGATCTCGAAGAAGCCGTGAAGGCGGGTGCGACACATGTGCGCGTCGGTACGGCGGTACTCGGAGTCCGACCCCTGCTCGGGTAACGTCGCGAAGCAAGTCGGACCACAGTAGAAAATATGGTCATTTCGCCGTAAGGCGGATGGACCGAGTGGATCGAGGGCACTTGGTGACGAGGCCGATCCACCACAGAGCGGAGGACCCAGAGCATGGCCGGCGCGATGCGCAAGATGGCGGTCTACCTCGGCCTCGTGGAGGACGATGGGTACGACGGCCGGGGCTTCGACCCCGACGACGACTTCGAACCCGAGCCGGAACCCGAGCGGGAGCACCGGCGCCACCAGCCGGTGCACCAGGAGCGGGACGAACCGGTGCGCATGGCCCAACCACCCGCCCAGCGCGAGCGGGAGCCGGTGCCGCTAGCCGCAGAAAGCGGACGTCCGGCACGAATCGCCCCCGTGGCATCCATCACACCTGAACGCCCGAGCCTGGAGAAGAACGCACCGGTGATCATGCCCAAGGTTGTGTCCGAGCGGGAGCCGTATCGCATCACCACACTGCACCCGCGGACCTACAACGAGGCCCGTACCATCGGGGAACACTTCCGCGAAGGCACGCCGGTGATCATGAACTTGACCGAGATGGACGACACCGATGCGAAGCGACTTGTCGACTTTGCCGCGGGTCTGGTGTTCGGTCTTCATGGCAGCATTGAGCGGGTGACGCAGAAGGTGTTCCTGCTGTCTCCTGCTAACGTCGATGTCACGGCGGAGGACAAGGCCCGCATCGCAGAGGGCGGATTCTTCAACCAGAGCTGAGAACCACACCGGGAACGACCCGGCCGCGAGGCCGGGCCAAGGCAGAGCCAGGGGAGAGGGAAGCGCGGGATGGGCGTAGCGCTGCAGGTGGTCTACATCGCGCTGATGTGCTTCCTCATCGTGCTGATTTTCCGGCTGGTCATGGACTACGTCTTCCAGTTCGCGCGTTCATGGCAACCAGGCAAGGCGATGGTGGTCGTACTTGAGGCCACCTACACTGTCACCGATCCACCGCTCAAGCTTCTGCGGCGGTTCATTCCGCCGTTGCGTCTCGGGGGCGTGGCACTCGACCTGTCCTTCTTCGTTCTGATGATCATCGTGTACATCCTGATCTCGCTCGTAAGCAAACTTGCGAGCAGCGTGTGAACGATACGGTCTTGCCGACTGCCGACGACTACGTAGAGGTGAAGAAGAGATGCCGCTGACCCCCGAGGACGTGCGGAACAAGCAGTTCACGACCGTCCGCCTCCGAGAAGGCTATGACGAGGACGAGGTCGATGCCTTTCTCGACGAGGTCGAGGCCGAACTGACCCGCCTGCTCCGCGAGAACGAGGATCTGCGCGCCAAGCTGGCCGCCGCGACGCGTGCCGCCGCGCAGAACCAACAGCAGCAGGGGATGCGCAAGCCTCCAGAACCTCAGGATCGCACCGGCGGTCCCGTTCCAGCGGCCATATCCGGCCCGCCGGTCCAGCAGCAGCCCCCGCAGATGGGTCCGCCTCAGCTGCCCGGCGGTGCCCCGCAGCTCCCGGCAGGCCCGAGTGCCCACGGCCCGCAGGGCCACGGACCCCAGGGTCACGACCCGCGCGGCCAGCAGCAGCACGGCCCCGGTCCGATGCAGGGCGGCCCGATGCAGGGTGGACCCATGCAGGGCGGCCCGATGCAGGGCGGTCCCATGCAGGGTGGACCCATGCAAGGCGGCCCGATGCAGGGCGGTCCCATGCAGGGCGGCCCGATGCAGGGTCAGCAGATGCAGGGCGGCCCCATGGGCGGACCGATGGGCGGCCCCATGGGCGGCCACCCGGGAATGGGCCAGCCCGGCCAGGGCCCCGGCGGCGACAGCGCTGCCCGAGTCCTCTCGCTCGCCCAGCAGACCGCGGACCAGGCGATCGCCGAGGCGCGTTCCGAAGCCAACAAGATCGTCGGTGAGGCGCGCAGCCGCGCCGAGGGTCTGGAGCGGGACGCCCGCGCCAAGGCGGACGCGCTGGAGCGGGACGCGCAGGAGAAGCACCGCGTGGCGATGGGCTCGCTGGAGTCCGCCCGCGCGACGCTGGAGCGCAAGGTCGAGGACCTGCGCGGCTTCGAGCGCGAGTACCGCACCCGTCTGAAGTCCTACCTGGAAAGCCAGTTGCGTCAGCTGGAGACCCAGGCCGACGACTCGCTGGCCCCGCCGCGCGCACCCGCTGCCGCGTCGCTGCCGCCGTCGCCGTCCATGGCTCCGGCCGGTGCGGGTGCGATGGGTCACACCATGGGCGGCAACCCGTCCATGGGCGGCGGCCACGGCCCCGGCCCCGGTCCGTCGTACGGCGGCCAGCAGCAGATGTCGCCGGCGATGACCCAGCCGATGGCACCGGTACGGCCGCAGGCGCCGCAGCCGATGCAGCAGGCACCGTCGCCGATGCGCGGCTTCTTGATCGACGAGGACGACAACTGACGGGGTTGCGCGCGCGCTGCGCGTAGCCGTCGGCAGGCAAAGGGCCGGGCCCGAGGTGAAAACCTCGGGCCCGGCCCTTTTGCGCGCGTTGCGAGTTCCCCTACCCGCCCCTTCCCGAAACCGGGGCCGGCCCCGGACCCCGGCCCGGAGGCGCACCGCGGCTACGCCGCTCGCGCCCGGGGCGGGGATGGAAACCGGGGCAAGCCCCTGGACCCCACGACCGGTGCAGGCGCGGCTGCGCCGCTCGCGCCGGGACGGGACGGAAACCGGGGCGAGCCCCGGACGCGGGGTGCACGGCACCCGCGCGGGGTTCGCGTCCTGACGGACCGAACCCCGGCAACAAACCGGGGCGAGCCCCGGACCCCTGCCACAGGTGTGGCGTAGCCGCGACGCGCCGGCTCGGGGGTCCGGGGGCTTGCCCCCGGTTTCGGGAAGGGGCGGGTAGGGGAACTGCCCGCGCAGCGAAGCCGGCCGCCCCCTGCCCGTTACACCTTGTGCAGGTGGAACGTCAGCGACAGGCCCTCGTCCGTGAACGCCGCACCGTACGACTCGTCGTCCGGTGCGCCCGGCGCGAAGTCCAGGGCCAGGACCTCTTCCGCGATCAGGTCCGCGTGGGCGCGCAGGGCCTCTTCCGTCGGGGACGACGGGGAGGTCCAGCGGACCGCGATCCGGTCCGCCACGTCCAGGCCGCTGTTCTTGCGGGCCTCCTGGATCAGCCGGATCGCGTCGCGGGCCAGGCCCGCCAGGCGGAGTTCCGGGGTGATCTCCAGGTCGAGGGCGACCGTCGCGCCCGAGTCGGACGCCACCGACCAGCCCTCGCGCGGGGTCTCCGTGATGATGACCTCGTCCGGGGCCAGCGAGACCTCGGCGCCGTCGACCGTGACCGACGCCGTACCGTCGCGCAGCGCCGCCGACAGGGCCGCCGCGTCCGCCGCGGCGACGGCCGCGGCCACCGCCTGGACGCCCTTGCCGAAGCGCTTGCCCAGGGCGCGGAAGTTGGCCTTCGCCGTCGTGTCGACCAGCGAGCCGCCGACCTCCGACAGGGTCGCGAGGCCCGCGACGTTCAGCTCCTCCGTGATCTGGGCGCGCAGCTCGTCCGAGAGCGACTCGAAGCCCGTCGCCGCGATCAGCGCGCGCGACAGCGGCTGACGGGTCTTCACCCCCGACTCCGCACGCGTCGCGCGGCCCAGCTCCACCAGGCGGCGGACGAGCAGCATCTGCTTCGACAGCTCCGGGTCGATCGCCGCCAGGTCCGCCTCCGGCCACACCGACAGGTGTACGGACTCGGGTGCGTCCGGGGTGACCGGGACGACCATGTCCTGCCAGACGCGCTCCGTGATGAACGGGGTCAGCGGCGCCATCAGCCGCGTCACCGTCTCCAGCACGTCGTGCAGCGTCCGCAGCGCCGCCTTGTCACCCTGCCAGAACCGGCGGCGCGAGCGCCGCACGTACCAGTTCGACAGGTCGTCGACGAACGCCGACAGCAGCTTGCCGGCGCGCTGCGTGTCGTACGCCTCCAGCGCCTGCGTCGACTGGTCGACCAGGGCGTGCAGTTCGCTCAGCAGCCAGCGGTCGAGCAGCGGCCGGTCGGCCGGCGCCGGGTCGGCCGCCGAGGGTGCCCACAGCGACGTACGGGCGTACAGCGCCTGGAACGCGACCGTGTTCCAGTACGTCAGCAGCGTCTTGCGCACGACCTCCTGGATCGTGCCGTCGCCGACGCGCCGCGCCGACCACGGCGAGCCGCCCGCCGCCATGAACCACCGCACGGCGTCAGCGCCGTGCTGGTCCATCAGCGGGATCGGCTGCAGGATGTTGCCGAGGTGCTTGGACATCTTGCGGCCGTCCTCCGCGAGGATGTGGCCGAGGCAGACCACGTTCTCGTAGGACGACTTGTCGAAGACCAGCGTGCCGACCGCCATCAGCGTGTAGAACCAGCCACGCGTCTGGTCGATCGCCTCGGAGATGAACTGCGCCGGGTAGCGCTTCTCGAACAGGTCCTTGTTCTTGTGCGGGTAGCCCCACTGCGCGAACGGCATCGAACCCGAGTCGTACCAGGCGTCGATGACCTCGGGCACGCGCGTCGCCGTCAGTTCGCAGCCGGACTCCGGGCAGCCGAAGACCACCTCGTCGATGTACGGGCGGTGCGGGTCGAGCGACGACTGGTCGGTGCCGGTCAGCTCGGTCAGCTCGGCGCGCGAGCCCACGCACGTGAGGTGGTTGTCGGCGCAGCGCCAGATCGGCAGCGGCGTGCCCCAGTAACGGCTGCGCGACAGCGCCCAGTCGACGTTGTTGTCCAGCCAGTCGCCGTACCGGCCGTGCTTGACCGAGTCGGGGAACCAGTTGGTCTTCTCGTTCTCCGCCAGCAGCCGCTCCTTGACCGCCGTCGTCCTGATGTACCAGGACGGCTGCGCGTAATAGAGGAGCGCGGTGTGGCAGCGCCAGCAGTGCGGGTAGCTGTGCTCGTACGGCACATGACGCAGCAGCAGACCGCGTGCGCGCAGATCCTCGGTCAGCGCCTCGTCGGCCTTCTTGAAGAAGACGCCGCCGACGAGCGGCACGCTCTCCTCGAACGTGCCGTTCGGCCGGATCGGGTTGACCACCGGCAGGCCGTACGAGCGGCAGACCTTCAGGTCGTCCTCGCCGAAGGCGGGGGACTGGTGGACCAGACCCGTACCGTCCTCCGTCGTCACGTACTCGGCGTTGACGACGTAGTGCGCCGGCGTGTCCTCGGGGAAGTCGATGAGCGTGAACGGGCGCTGGTACGTCCAGCGCTCCATCTCGCGGCCGGTGAAGGTCTGCCCGGTGCGCTCCCAGCCCTCGCCCAGCGCCTTCTCCAGCAGTGGCTCGGCGACGACAAGACGCTCCGTGCCGTCCGTCGCGACGACATACGTGACGTCGGGGTGCGCGGCGACCGCGGTGTTGGACACCAGCGTCCACGGGGTGGTCGTCCAGACCAGCAGCGCCGCCTCGCCCGCGAGCGGGCCGGAGGTCAGCGGGAAGCGGACGAAGACGGAGGGGTCGACGATCGTCTCGTACCCCTGCGCCAGCTCGTGGTCGGACAGCCCCGTCTCGTCCTTCGGGCACCAGGGCGAGACCCGGTAGTCCTGGATGAGCAGACCCTTGTTGAAGATCTCCTTCAGCGACCACCAGACGGATTCGACGTACTCCGGGTCCATCGTCCGGTACGCGTCGTCGAGGTCGGTCCAGTACCCCATGCGGGTCGTCAGCTCGGCGAAGGCGTCCGTGTGCCGGGTGACCGACTCGCGGCACTTGGCGTTGAACTCGGCGATGCCGTACGCCTCGATGTCCTTCTTGCCGTTGAAGCCCAGCTCCTTCTCGACGGCCAGCTCGACCGGCAGCCCGTGGCAGTCCCAGCCGGCCTTGCGCGCGACGTGATAGCCGCGCATGGTGCGGAAGCGGGGGAAGACGTCCTTGAAGACGCGGGCCTCGATGTGATGCGCGCCCGGCATGCCGTTGGCGGTGGGCGGGCCCTCGTAGAAGACCCACTCGGGGCGGCCCTCGGACTGGTCGAGGCTCTTGGCGAAGACCTTGGCGTCGCGCCAGAAGTCCAGCACGGCGTGCTCCAGGGCGGGCAGGTCGACCTGCGCCGGCACCTGGCGGTAGAGCGGCGGCTGCGGCGGGGTCAGGGGTGTCGCGGGTGTCGCTGGCGTGGTCATCGGTCGCTTCCTCCGGCGGAACTGCGTCGTCTCCGTCGAAGGGACGAGAGCTGGGCTCCCGCGGTACCACCCTCCTTGGCCCCGGGCGTACGCCGCCCGTGGCCCCCTCATTGGGGTCGCGCTGCCGGTTCTACTCGCGCCGGTCCTTCGAGGACCCGCGCTTTCTTCCGGCGGCTCCGGGGTGATCCTTCACTTCGCGCTGTGCCCCCGGGCTCGCACCGTCCCCGGGTCGCTCATGGCCGCTTACGACGCTACTCGTCCCCATCCACGCCTTTCGCTGACGCCAGTGTACGGTCCCGCGCGGCGCGGGCAGACCCGATTTTTCCGCGCGGCGGCGGGGCCGGCCCCAGGTCGGCATACGGCGCAGCGCGTGACCCGAATGGTCATGACGTAGCAGGACACTCCCGGCAGCCGCCCGGCGGCGGATTACCGGGCGGGGAGCTGGGCACAACGCATGGAGGCGTGTCTTGTCACGACAGGGGGAGGCCCGTGGCGGCGGCGTGCCCCGTTGCCGCGGGGGCGATGTCGATTTATCGTCCCAACACGATTTGCGCGCAAGATCACAAAATGTGAAGGGGCCGCGGCATGGTGGCGAAGAAGTCCGCCGCGAACGACTCAGCCGCGAGCAAGGCGGCAGCGAAGAAGGCGGCGAAGAAGGCGTCGGCCGAGCGGTCGCCGGAGGGCACGGCACCGGCGAAGAAGAGGCCGGCGAAGAAAGCCGCGGCGAAGAAGGCCGCACCAGCGGCCGAGGGGGCGGCCCAGGCCGCGGAACAGACGGGAGCCAAGACGGTGGGAGCCAAGAAGACTGCGGGCGGCAGCGGGACCACAGCCGCCACCGAGGGCGCCGCGACCGCGACAGCGGTTCCGCCGGCACCCGTCGCCGCCGCGACACCTCCGGGGGAGCTGGCGGTACGCCCGGGTGAGGACCCGTGGACACCGGAAGAGGTCGCCGAGGCGCGTGCGGGCCTGGAGGGCGAGGTGACGAGGCTGGCGCACGAGATCAGCTCGTCCGAGCAGGCCCTCGCCGGGCTGATGCGGGACTCCGGGGACGGCGCGGGTGACGACGACGCCGACACCGGTACCAAGAACATCACCCGCGAACACGAGATGTCCCTCAACGCCAACGCCAGGGAGATGCTCGAACAGACCGAGCGGGCGCTCCAGCGCCTCGACGCGGGCACGTACGGCCTGTGCGAGGTCTGCGGCAAACCGATCGGGAAGGCGAGGATGCAGGCGTTCCCCCGGGCCACGCTCTGCGTCGAGGACAAGCAGAAGCAGGAGCGCCGGGGCTAGCCGCTCGCAGCTGTCCGGCGGATCGCCCTCGGGCGGCGGCTGACCTGGGGAGCGTCGTGTCGTATCCTCGGCGTCAAAGCATCTAGGTTGAGGGACTCACGTGACAGAGGCGGAGCGCATCATCGGTACGCCGGATGTCGACGACGAGGCAGCGGAGGCCGCCGAGCGGCCCAAGGGGCGGCGCAAGATCGTCGCCCTGTTCGTCGTCGCCCTCCTCGCCTACCTGCTGGATCTCGGCAGCAAGACGCTGGTCGTGGCCAAGCTGGAGAACGAGGCCCCGGTCGACGTCTTCGGCGACGTGCTGCGGTTCCGGGTGATCAGGAACGCGGGCGCTGCGTTCGGTCTCGGCGCCGCGTACACCGTGATCTTCACGGTCATCGCGGCCGCCGTGATCGTGGTCATCGCCCGGCTCGCCCGCAAGCTGCACAGCCTGCCCTGGGCCATCGCCCTCGGCCTGCTGCTCGGCGGCGCGCTCGGCAATCTCACCGACCGGATCTTCCGGGCACCCTCCGTCTTCCAGGGCGCGGTCGTCGACTTCATCGCGCCCTGGCACTTCGCCGTGTTCAATCTCGCCGACTCCGCGATCTGCTGCGGCGGCGTCCTCATCGTGATCCTGTCCTTCCGGGGCCTGGACCCGGACGGGACAGTCCACAAGGACTGACAAGGCATACTCGACGGGTGAGCTTCCCCGAGATCAGAACGCTGCCCGTGCCCGATGGACTGGAAGGCGAGCGCGTCGACGCCGCCATAGCCCGTATGTTCGGGTTCTCCCGTACGAAGGCGGCCGAGCTGGCCGCCTCAGGGAAGGTCCAGGTCGACGGCTCCGTCGTCGGGAAGTCCGAGCGGGTGAACGGCGGCGCCTGGCTCGAAGTGGAGATGCCGGCCCCCGCGGTGCCGGTGCGGATCGTCGCCGAGCCGGTCGAGGGCATGGAGATCGTCCATGACGACGACGACATCGTCGTGATCGTCAAGCCGGTCGGAGTCGCGGCCCATCCCAGCCCCGGCTGGACGGGCACCACCGTCATCGGCGGCCTGGCCGCCGCCGGATTCCGTATCTCGACCTCCGGCGCGGCCGAGCGCCAGGGCATCGTGCACCGGCTGGACGTCGGCACCTCCGGGCTGATGGTGGTGGCCAAGTCGGAGCGTGCGTACACGCTGCTGAAGGCCCAGTTCAAGGAGCGCGTCGTCGACAAGCGCTACCACGCGCTGGTGCAGGGACACCCGGACCCGATGAGCGGGACCATCGACGCCCCCATCGGCCGGCACCCGCACCACGACTACAAGTGGGCGGTCACCGCCGACGGCAAGCCGTCCGTGACGCACTACGACCTGATCGAGGCGTTCCGGTCGGCCTCGCTGCTGGACATCAAGCTGGAGACGGGCCGTACGCACCAGATCCGCGTGCACATGTCGGCCCACCGGCACCCCTGCGTGGGCGACCTGACCTACGGCGCCGACCCGACCCTGTCCAAGCGCCTCGGCCTGACCAGGCAGTGGCTGCACGCGGTGCGCCTCGGCTTCGAGCACCCCTCGGACGGGCGCTGGGTGGAATTCGAGAGCACGTACCCCGCCGATCTGCAGGGTGCGCTGGACAAGGTGAGGGCGGAGAGCAACGCATGACCGAGGCAGCGGCGGGCGGCGCCGCGTACCGGATACGGGTCGCGGTCGACCCGGCCGACCGTGAGGCGTGCTTCGGCATCCGCAAGGACGTCTTCGTCGCCGAGCAGCGGGTGCCCGAGGACATCGAGTACGACAGGCACGACGAGACGGCCGTCCACGTACTCGCGGTCCGCGACGACGGGCTGCCGCTGGGCACCGGACGACTGCTGTACGGCGCCGACGCGGCCGGCAGCACCGGCGGAGCGCCCGGCGTCGGCTCGCTCGGCCGGCTCGCGGTGACCAAGGCCGCCCGCGGTCTGGGCGTCGGCGCGGCGCTGGTGCGGGCCATCGAGGACGCGGCGCGCGAGCGCGGTCTGACCGCCGTCGACCTGCACGCCCAGACGCACGCCATGGGCTTCTACCAGAAGCTGGGCTACGAGCCGTACGGACCCGAGTTCCAGGACGCGGGCATCGCCCACCGGTCGATGCGGCGGGGGCTGTAAAAGCGCCGGTCGGAGCACATGGCACTCTGGTGTCTTGATCGTCCGATCCCCGCCCCAACCTCTGTGGCGGCTGTCGACCGCCGGAGGACGCACCCGTGGACCAGTTGGCGTTGCTCTTCGCGCTGTTGCTCGGTGCGGTGGTCATGGTGCCGGTCGGCGAGCGCATCGGACTGCCGCCGCCGGTCCTGATGACCCTGCTCGGGGTCGTCCTCGCCCTGCTGCCGTTCGTGCCGAACGTCGAGGTGCCGCCGGACTTCATCCTGCCGGTGCTGCTTCCGCCGCTGCTGTACGCGGCCGTGCAGCGCACCTCCTGGCGGCAGTTCGCCGCCAACAGACGCCCCATCTTCCTGCTCGCCGTCGCGCTGGTGTTCGTCACGACGGCTGCGGTCGCCGCGGTCGCCGGCTCCGTCGTACCGGGACTGCCGATCGCCGCCGCCGTCGCGCTGGGCGCGCTCGTCGCGCCGCCCGACCCGGTCGCGGCGACCGCCGTCGCCGGATCGCTGGGGCTGCCGCGCCGGCTCGTGTCGATCCTGGAGGGCGAGGGGCTCTTCAACGACGTCACCGCGATCGTGCTCTACCACGTGGCGGTCCTCGCGGCCGTCAGCGGCAGCTTCTCGTGGCCGCACGCCGTGGGGTCGCTGGTGCTCTCCGCCGTGGTGGCCGTCGCCGTCGGGCTCGTTTTGGGCTGGGTCTCCAACAAGCTCATGGCACTGCTCGGCGACGCGACCCTGCAGATCGGCCTCACGCTGCTGGTGCCGTTCATCAGCTACGTCCTCGCCGAGGAGCTGAGCGGCTCCGGTGTGCTGGCCGTGCTCACCGTCGCGCTGTTCCTCGCCGAGCACACGGCGGACGCCGACGACGTGATGGGACGGCTCGCGGGCAACTCGTTCTGGGAGATCGTCGACACGCTCGTCACCGGCGTCGCCTTCGGCCTCATCGGCCTCGAACTGCACAACGCGCTCGGCACCGCCGACAGTCACATGGCGGAGATGCTGGGCTGGGGCGGCGCCGTCGTCGTGGTCGTCGTCGGGGTACGGCTGCTGTATCTGCTGCCTGCCACCTGGCTCGCCAAACGACTGCACAAGCTGCGCGACTACGACGAGGACATCCCCGTCGGCTGGCGCGAGACGGTCGTCATGTGGTGGGCCGGTATGCGCGGTGTCGCCTCCGTCGCGCTGGCGCTCGCCATCCCGCTCAAGACCGACGACGGCAAACCGTTCCCGGGGCGCGACGAGATCGTCTTCATCGCGTTCGTCGTCATCATGGCCACGCTCGTCATCCAGGGGCTCACGCTGCCCTGGCTGGTGCGCAAGCTGGGCGTACGCGCCGACACGGACGCCGAGCGGGAGCTGGAGCACTCGCTGGCGATCCGGGCCGCCAGGGCGGCGCGGCGCAGGCTCAGGGAGATCGACGCCGCCGAGGAACTGCCCGAGGAGATCAGCGAGCGGCTGGCGCGCGCGGCGATCGACATCGGGGCGCGGATCAGCCCGCTGGTCGTCGACGACGAGCGGCGCGATTGGTTCGCCAAGCGGCAGGACTACCTGAAGACGCTCCAGCGCGTCCAGCGCGACATGATGTCGGCGGCCCGCCACGAGATCCTGGCGGCCCGCAACGAGCCGGGCGCCGACCCGGAGGTCGTGGACAAGGTGCTACGCCACCTGGACGTCCGCAGCATGCGCTGACCCGGCCCCGCATGGGGCCCGGGTCTCGCACGCCGGGCTTCATCCCGCGCCGGGCCAGGTCAGCTCCCGGCCGCCCGCTTCAGCCGCGGCCCGTGTCCGGGGCCTGGGCCTGGGCCTCGACGCTTTCGCGTTCCTCGCGGCCCTCCCGCTGTGTCGGCGGGCGTCCGCCGTTCGACGGGAACTGGCCGTCGGGGGACGGCACAGGCGCCGCCGCCATGGCGACCCTCGGCAGTGCGTACGGGTGGTCCTCCGCCAGCCACGCGATCAGCTGCTCGCGTACCGCGCAGCGGACCGTCCAGATGTCGTCGGCGTCCTTGGCCGTGACGACCGCCCGCACCTCGATCGTCGTCGGACCCGTGTCCGTGACGGCCAGGCTCCACGTACGGCCGTCCCACGCCTCGCACCCGAGCAGGATCTCCTCCAGCTTCTCGCGCATCAGCGGCACCGGGGCCGAGTGATCCAGCTGGAAGAAGACCGTGCCGGTCATCTGCACCCCGCCGCGCGACCAGTTCTCGAACGGCTGGCTGGTGAAGTACGACACCGGCATCGTGATGCGCCGCTCGTCCCAGGTCCGCACGGTGAGGAAGGTCAGCGTGACCTCCTCGACGACACCCCACTCGCCGTTCACCACGACCGTGTCGCCGATCCGCACCATGTCGCCGAAGGCGATCTGGAAGCCGGCGAAGAGATTGCCGAGGGTGGCCTGCGCGGCGACACCGGCGACGATCCCGATGATCCCGGCCGACGCCAGCATCGACGTACCGATCGCGCGCATGCCGGGGAAGGTGAGCAGGATCGCGGCGACCGCCACGATCACCACGACCGCCGTGACGATCCGCATGATCAGCGTCACCTGGGTCCGCACCCGGCGCACCCGGGCCGGGTCGCGGGTCGCCGACGCGTAGCGCGTGTACGAGGACTGGACGACGGCGGACACGATCCGCACCACCAGCCAGGCGCTCGCGCCGATCAGCACCAGCGTCAGCAGCTGCCCGATGTGCGCCTGGTGGTCCTGGATGACCTGCCACTTGACTGCGCGGTAGGTGCCGCGCAGCAAGGAAGTGAGCAGTACGACCAGGAGCGGTGGCTGGCAGCGGCGCAGCAGCCCCCACAGCGGGGTCTCGCGGTGCCGCTCGTCCGCGCGGCGCAGCAGGACGTCCACGCCCCAGCCGAGCAGCAGCGCGAGGACGACGGACCCGCCGATCACGGCCAGCGGTCGCAGTACGTTCTCCATGTCTCCCTCGATCGTCGTCCCCGTTCCGGGCTGGCAGGATGGCCGGATGGACATCATGCTTTTCCATTCGGCCCTCGGGCTGCGCCCGGCCGTGCACACGGCAGCCGAGCGGCTGCGCGGGGCCGGGCATTACGTGCGCGTGCCCGACCTGTACGAGGGACAAACCGCCGGGACGGTCGAGGACGGCATGGCGCTGAAGGACAAGATCGGCAAGGAGGAGCTGCTGCGGCGGGCCGTCCTGGCCGCGGCGCCGTACTCCGAGCGCGGTCTGGTCTACGCCGGGTTCTCGCTCGGCGGCTCGATCGCACAGAACCTCGCGCTCGGCGACGACAAGGCGCGCGGCCTGCTGCTGTTGCACGGGACGTCCGACATCGCGGAGAACGCGTCGGTGGACGAGCTGCCCGTACAGCTGCACGTGGCCGAGCCGGACCCGTTCGAGACGGACGACTGGCTGAACGCCTGGTACCTGCGCATGCGGCAGGTCGGCGCCGATGTGGAGATCTACCGGTACCCGGGGGCCGGCCATCTGTACACCGACCCCGAGCTGCCCGACCACGACGCCGAAGCGGCCGAGCAGACCTGGCGGGTCGCGCTGGGTTTCGTCGAATCGCTCTGAGCGACCCCGAGGAGCCGGCCCGCCAGGGCCCGTCCGGTGGCAGGCTCAGCCCAGGGCCTCAGCCCAGGGCCTCAGCCCAGGGCCTCAGCCCAGGGCCTCAGCCCAGGGCCTCAGCCCAGGGCCTCAGCCCAGGGTCTCAGCCCAGGGCCTCAGCCCAGGGCCTTCGTCAGCGCCGCGTTGAAGTCCGCCACCGTCATCGGCGGGTTCTGGCTGCCGTCCGAAGCGGTGAGCGTCTTGCCGTCCATCTTGAAGGTCGGGGTGCCCTGCACACCGCTCTTGTCGAAGGCGGCCGACATCTTCATCGCCCAGGCGTCGTACGTCCCGTCCTTGACGGCCTTCTGGAACGCCGCGTTGATCTTCAGCTCCGGCACCGTGTTGGCCACCTGGATCAGATAGCTGTCCTTGGCGAACTTGTCCTGCGTCTCCTCGGGGTGGTACTTCGCCGAGTAGAGGGCCGTCTTGTAGTGCATGAAGGCGTCCGTGCTGACGTTGAGCGCGGCGCCCATCGCCGACAGGGCGTTCTTCGAGCCGACGCCGTTGCTGCTGTTGTCGATGAAGGTGGCGCCGACGTACTGGATCTTGAACTTGCCCGCGTCGAGGTCGTTCTGGACGGTCGAGCCGACCGTCTGCTCGAAGCTCGCGCAGATCGGGCAGCGCGGGTCCTCGAACGTCTGCAGGGTCTTCTTGGCGGTGGACTTGCCGATGACGACGGTCGTGCCGTCCGTGCCCGAGGTGTGGGCGGGCGCGACGACGTTCGTCACCTTCTTCGCCGCCTCCCAGTGGTCGGGCTTGTTGGACTGCACGACGGCGAAGCCGACACCTGCGGCTATCGCGAGGACCACGACGACCGAGCCGCCGACGATGGACTGCCTGCGGACCTTGTCCTTGCGCGCCTGCCGCTCGCGCTCCTCGCGCAGCCGCTCGCGGGCGGCAGCCTTGTTGGACTGGTTGTTGCGTGTGCTCATGGGGGTTCACTCCGTGTGACGTACTGAGGTACTGAGAGAAGACGGACGCGGGGGAGCTGCGGCTCAGACGGAGCCGAGCGCGAGACGCGGAGGTCCCCGCCGTCCTACGGAGTGCACGAGAAGCCGGGTACGGGAGAAGCGCGGGCGGTCGGCCGGGCGCGCCCCGCGCCGGACGGCGCCGCGCACCGTGCCCGCCACGCCGGCCGCGGTCAGCAGCGGGCGGAAGGCGAGGGTGGCGACGGCGCGTACCAGCGAGGCGAGGGCCGACTCGCCGTGCCGCAGCCAGTAGGCGGCGAACATGCCGACCGAGACATGCACGGCGAGCAGCAGCCAGGGCAGCGCCGGGTCGGGCGAGCTGAGCAGCGCTGCGATGCTCCCGCCGGGGGAGGCCACGCCCGGCAGCGGGGTGCCGACGGCGCCGCCGCACAGGACGTCGAAGCCGACGGAGCGCAGCGACCCGGCGACGGGCCCGCCCGCCGGGCCGTAACAGACGTGCTGGCCCGCGGTGAAGACGGTGTCCGCGGCCAGTTCGAGCGGGACGAGCAACGCCGCCGTGCGGCCGAAGCTCCGCTCACGGCCGCCGGTCGCGTAGGCGAGGGCGAAGACCACGGCACTCAGCCCGGCGACGACGGACAGCGGAAGCGGCGCCCGGGACAGCAGCACGTGCGAGCCCGCGGACAGCGTCACGACCAGTGCCGTGAAGAGTGCTGCCCGCGCCGCCCTGAGCTGCGTCCCGGATATGTCCATCGTCGCCGAGTGTGCCATGGCGCCCTGTATGCCCGCCCTAAAGGAGCGGGTGAGAAAATGCTGAGAGCTTCGGCGCGCGGCGGGCCGTTACGGCGCCAGCCGGCCGTTGCGGAAGAGGTCCACGAAGATCTGGTGGTCGGCCCTGGCCCGTGCCCCGTAGGCGTGGGCGAAGTCCACCAGCAGCCGCGCGAAGTTCTCCTCGTCGCCCGCGATGGCCGCGTCGATGGCCCGCTCGGTGGAGAACGGCACCAGAGTGTGACCACTCTCATCGTCGGCGGCCGCGTGCATCGTGGCCGTGGCCCTGCCGAGGTCGGCGACGACCGCCGCGATCTCCTCCGGGTCGTCCAGGTCTGACCAGTCGAGATCGACCGCGTACGGGGAGATCTCCGCCACCAGCTGGCCGGCGCCGTCCAGCTCGGTCCAGCCGAGCCACGGGTCGGCGTGCGCCTGCAGGGCCCGCTGGGAGATGACCGTGCGGTGGCCCTCGTGCTGGAAGTAGTCCCGTACGGCGGCGTCGGTGATGTGCCGGGAGACCGCCGGGGTCTGCGCCTGCTTCATGTAGATCACGACGTCGTTCTCCAGCGCGTCGCTGTTGCCCTCCAGCAGGATGTTGTAGGAGGGCAGGCCCGCCGAGCCGATGCCGATGCCGCGCCGCCCCACCACGTCCTTGACGCGGTAGGAGTCGGGCCGGGTCAGGCTGGAGTCCGGCAGGGTCTCCAGGTAGCCGTCGAAGGCGGCCAGGATCTTGTAGCGGGTCGCCGCGTCCAGCTCGACCGAGCTGCCGCCGGGCGAGAACCGCCGCTCCCACTCGCGGATCTCGGTCATCGAGTCGAGCAGTCCGAAGCGGGTCAGCGAGCGGGCCGAGCGCAGCACGCCGAGCAGCGGGCCCTCGGCGGTGTCCAGCGTGAAGGGCGGCACCTCGTCGTTCTTGGCGCCGGTGGCCAGGGCGTGGATCCGCTCCCGGTAGGCGCCCGCGTAGATCTCCACCAGTTCGGTGATCTGCTCGTCGCTGAACGCCTTGGTGTAGCCGATCAGCGCCAGCGAGGCGGCGAGGCGCTGGAGGTCCCAGGTGAACGGGCCGACGTACGCCTCGTCGAAGTCGTTGACGTTGAAGATCAGCCGGCCGTTGGCGTCCATGTACGTGCCGAAGTTCTCCGCGTGCAGATCGCCGTGGATCCACACCCGGGCGGTCCGCTCGTCGAGGAACGGGCCGGCCGCCCTGCTGCCCGCGCCCTCCTTCTCCAGGTCGTTGTAGAACAGGCACGCCGTGCCCCGGTAGAAGGCGAAGGCCGAGGCGGCCATCTTGCGGAACTTCACCTGGAAGGCTGCTGGATCGGCCGCCAGAAGCTCGCCGAACGCGGTGTCGAACACGGCGAGGATCTCCTCGCCGCGTCCCTCGTCAGCTGCTTCAACGGGTCGCGGGACCGACATCGCTGGGTGCCTCCTGGGGGGGATGGTGGGTGTTACGGGCCCGGCAAGGGCCCCGGAATGCGCAACGCACGACGGTACTCGCGAGTGCCCGGGAGTGCCCGCGTCTGTCGGTCCCGAGTCGTAGACTTCCACGCTGTTCCCCCCTGCCGTTCGTTGGAGGCCAGCACCGTGACAAAGCCGCCGTTCACGCACCTGCACGTGCACACCCAGTACTCGCTCCTGGACGGTGCCGCGCGGCTCGGCGACATGTTCAACGCGTGCAAAGAGATGGGGATGTCCCACATCGCCATGACGGACCACGGGAATCTGCACGGCGCGTACGACTTCTTCCATCAGGCGAAGAAGGCGGACGTGACGCCGATCATCGGCATCGAGGCGTACGTGGCGCCCGAGTCGCGGCGCAACAAGCGCAAGGTGCAGTGGGGCCAGCCGCACCAGAAGCGTGACGACGTGTCGGGTTCCGGCGGTTACACGCACAAGACGATCTGGGCGTCGAACGCGACGGGGCTGCACAACATCTTCCGGCTCTCCTCCGACGCGTACGCGGAGGGCTGGCTGACCAAGTGGCCGCGGATGGACAAGGAGACCATCGCCAAGTGGTCCGAAGGTCTGATCGCCTCCACCGGCTGCCCGTCCGGCGAGTTGCAGACCCGGCTGCGGCTCGGCCAGTTCGACGAGGCGCTGAAGGCGGCCTCCGAGTACCAGGACATCTTCGGCAAGGACCGGTACTTCCTGGAGCTGATGGACCACGGGATCGAGATCGAGCGGCGCGTGCGTGACGGGCTGCTCGAAGTGGGCAAGAAGCTCGGGATCCCGCCGCTGGTCACCAACGACTCGCACTACACGTACGCCAACGAGGCGACGGCGCACGACGCGCTGCTGTGCATCCAGACCGGCAAGAACCTCTCGGACCCCGACCGGTTCCGGTTCGACGGCACGGGCTACTACCTGAAGTCGACCGACGAGATGTACGCGGTCGACTCGTCGGACGCCTGGCAGGAAGGGTGCGCCAACACCCTGCTGGTGGCCCAGCAGATCGACACCGAGGGCATGTTCCAGGAGAAGAACCTGATGCCCAGGTTCGACGTGCCGGACGGCTTCACCGAGGTCACCTGGTTCAAGGAAGAGACGATGCGGGGGATGGCCCGCCGCTACCCGAACGGCATCCCCGAGGACCGGCAGAAGCAGGTCGAGTACGAGATGGGGATCATCATCGAGATGGGCTTCCCCGGGTACTTCCTGGTGGTCGCCGACTTCATCATGTGGGCCAAGAACAACGGCATCGCGGTCGGCCCCGGCCGTGGCTCGGCGGCCGGCTCGATCGTCTCGTACGCGATGGGCATCACCGACCTCGACCCGATCGAGCACGGCCTGATCTTCGAGCGGTTCCTCAACCCCGAGCGCATCTCCATGCCGGACGTCGACATCGACTTCGACGAACGCCGGCGCGGCGAGGTCATCCGGTACGTGACGGAGAAGTACGGCGCCGACAAGGTCGCCATGATCGGCACGTACGGCAAGATCAAGGCGAAGAACGCGATCAAGGACTCCGCACGGGTGCTGGGCTACCCGTACGCGATGGGTGACCGGCTCACCAAGGCGATGCCCGCCGACGTCCTCGGCAAGGGCATCGACCTCAACGGCATCACCGACCCCAAGCACCCGCGCTACGGCGAGGCGGGCGAGATCCGGGGGATGTACGAGAACGAGCCGGACGTGAAGAAGGTCATCGACACGGCGAAGGGCGTCGAGGGCCTGGTCCGGCAGATGGGTGTGCACGCGGCCGGCGTGATCATGTCCAGCGAGACGATCACCGACCATGTGCCCGTGTGGGTGCGCCACACCGACCAGGTGACGATCACCCAGTGGGACTACCCGAGCTGTGAGTCGCTCGGCCTGCTGAAGATGGACTTCCTGGGGCTGCGCAACCTGACGATCATGGACGACGCCGTCAAGATGGTGAAGGCCAACAAGGGCGTCGACCTGGACCTGCTGGCCCTGCCGCTGGACGACCCGACGACGTACGAGCTGCTGTGCAGGGGCGACACGCTCGGTGTCTTCCAGTTCGACGGCGGGCCGATGCGCTCGCTGCTGCGGCTGATGAAGCCCGACAACTTCGAGGACATTTCCGCCGTCTCCGCCCTGTACCGGCCGGGCCCGATGGGCATGAACTCGCACACGAACTACGCCCTGCGCAAGAACGGCCAGCAGGAGATCACCCCGATCCACCCGGAGCTGGAGGAGCCGCTGCGTGAGGTGCTCGGGCTGACCCACGGCCTGATCGTCTACCAGGAGCAGGTGCAGAAGGCCGCCCAGATCATCGCCGGGTACTCGCTCGGCGAGGCCGACATCCTCCGTCGCGTGATGGGCAAGAAGAAGGCCGACGAGCTGGCCAAGAACTTCGTCCTGTTCCAGGCCGGCGCCAAGAAGAACAACTACTCGGACGAGGCCATCAAGGCCCTGTGGGACGTGCTGGTCCCGTTCGCCGGCTACGCCTTCAACAAGGCGCACTCGTCCGCGTACGGCCTGGTCACATACTGGACCGCGTATCTGAAGGCGAACTACCCCGCCGAGTACATGGCCGCGCTGCTGACGTCGGTGAAGGACGACAAGGACAAGTCGGCCGTCTACCTCAACGAGTGCCGCCGGATGGGCATCAAGGTCCTGCCGCCCAATGTGAACGAGTCCCAGTCGAACTTCGCGGCGCAGGGCGACGACGTGATCCTCTTCGGCCTGACCGCCGTCAGGAACGTCGGCACCAACGTGGTCGACTCGATCATCCGGTGCCGCAGGGCCAAGGGGAAGTACGCCTCCTTCCCCGACTTCCTCGACAAGGTCGAGGCCGTCGTCTGCAACAAGCGCACGGTGGAATCGCTGATCAAGGCGGGTGCCTTCGACGAGATGGGCCACACCCGCAAGGGGCTGGTCGCCCATCACGAGCCGATGATCGACAACGTGGTCCAGGTCAAGCGCAAGGAGGCCGAGGGCCAGTTCGACCTGTTCGGCAGCGGCGAGGAGGAGAGCAGCGAGCCGGGCTTCGGGCTCGACGTCGAGTTCTCCGACATCGAGTGGGACAAGTCGTACCTGCTCGCGCAGGAGCGGGAGATGCTCGGGCTCTATGTCTCCGACCACCCGCTGTTCGGCATCGAGCATGTGCTCTCCGACAAGTCGGACGCGGCGATCTCGCAGCTCACGGGCGGTGAGCACGCCGACGGCGCGGTGGTGACCATCGGCGGGATCATCTCCGGGCTCCAGCGCAAGATGACCAAGCAGGGCAACGCCTGGGCCATCGCCACCGTCGAGGACCTGGCCGGCTCGATCGAGTGCATGTTCTTCCCCGCGACCTATCAGCTGGTCTCGACCCAGCTCGTCGAGGACACGGTCGTCTTCGTCAAGGGCCGGCTCGACAAGCGCGAGGACATCCCCCGGCTTGTCGCCATGGAGCTCCAGGTCCCCGACGTGTCGTCGGCAGGGACCGACGCGCCCGTCACCATCACCATCCCCACAGTGAAGGTCACCCCGCCGATGGTCAGCAGGCTCGGCGAGATCCTCGGCAGCCACCGGGGCAACTCCGAGGTCCGGATCAAACTCCAGGGCGCCAGGAAGACCACGGTGCTGCGGCTCGACCGGCACCGCGTCCAGCCCGACCCCGCCTTGTTCGGCGATCTGAAGGTGCTGCTCGGCCCGGCCTGTCTGGCCGGCTAGCACCCCGCCCGGACGTACACGCGTGAGGGGCACGCCCGGTGACCGGGCGTGCCCCTCACGCGTGTGTCACGCGTCAGCGCTACGGCGTCAGTTGTGGCCGAAGCGCTTCTCGCGGCCCTTGTGCGGCACGTCCGACGGGGTTATGCGCGACTGCACCTGCTCCGTGCGGTCCTCCATGGACGACGACCGGTCCTGCTCGCCGGAGCGGTCCGACGACGGGGCCTGCTGCTTGCTGCGGTCACGGTTCTTGTTCTTGGCCATGGCGATGCCTCCTGTAGGAGTAGCTGGGGCGGATCGCGTTCAGACTCACATACAGGGCATATAGCCGCATTTTGGATCATTGCCGTGTGTAGTGGTGCCTCGTCAGCGGCCTGTCCGGCGATACGCCACGCCGATGATCGAGTTCCGGACGTTAACGCTCACGTGGTCGGGCAGACTCGAAGGAAACCCTTCACCATCCCGATCCCGAGGTTCCCGAGAGAAGGTGGAACACGTGGACCGCTGCGTTGTCCTGGTGGACGCCGGCTATCTGCTGGGCGCCGCCGCGAGTCTCCTCGCCGGAGAACCGGCCCGCTCCCGCATCACCGTGGACCACTCCGCCCTCATCCAGGGCCTGCGCGAACGGGCAGAGCACGACACCGAACAGCCCCTGCTGCGGATCTACTGGTTCGACGGCGCCCCCGACCGGGTCCCGCAGCCCGAACACCGGCGGCTGCGCGTCATGCCACGGGTCACGGTCAGGCTGGGCGCTCTCACCCGCAGCGACGGGCGCTGGGCGCAGAAGGGCGTCGACGCGGCGATGCACGCGGAACTCACCGAACTGGCCAGAAACCGCGCCTGCTCGGACGTCGTACTTGTCACCGGTGACGGTGATCTGCTTCCCGGTCTGATGTCCGCCAAGGAGCACGGCGTCGCCGTCCACCTCTGGGCCGTCCAGGCCGCCGACGGCGACTACAACCAGTCGGAGGACCTGGTCGCCGAGGCCGACGAGCGGCGGGTCCTCGACCGCGCGTGGATCACCAAGGCCGTACGCGCCAAGGACTTCGGCGGTGTCTGCGCACCCACCCCCGGCACCCGGCCCGAGATCGCGGCGATCCTCTCGGCGCCGCTGCCCGAGTCGGCGCTCGCCGCCTCGGCGGAACGGGCCGCCGAGGCACAGACGGCGGCCGGGCAGAACGGCTCGTCGGCGCCGGCCGTCGAGCACACCCACGACCACGACCACGACACCGCCCAGCCGCACCCCGGCACCAAGGGCGTCCCCACCCCCAAGGACCTCGCGAGCCTGCGCGCCCCCGGCATCCAGCCCCCCGCCGAACAGCGCGGGCCGGCCGGTGCGACGCTGCGCTGGTCGTCCGACAAGGGCTGGGTCGAACGCCCCGGCGGCGGCCCGGCGGGCGAGCCGCCCGAGACCGCCTCACTGCCCACCCTCGCCCAGCTCACCAGCGCCGAACAGCGCTGGGCCGACCGCGAGGAGGACATCACCACCGTCGGCGGCGACCCCTTCGAGGTCGGCCAGGTCTTCGCCCGCCGCTGGATGGCCCGGCTGCCCGAGACGGCCCACGTGCAGGCGCTCTCCGTGATGTATCCGCGCATCCCGCACCGCATCGACGGCGAACTGCTCAGGTACGCGGCGCGGTTCGGGCTGCTCGCCCACAAGGACGACCAGATCGACGAGCACGACCGCTACGCCATCCGGGCGGGCTTCTGGCGGGAGATCGACGTCAGGGCCGCCGCCGAGCACGGGGCAGCACCCGAGTAGAAGCGGTACGCACCGGACAACGTAGGCTCGTACCTCGTGAGTACGGTGTGCGTGGTGCGCGATCTGGTGAAGACGTACCCCGCCGCGCGCGGCGGCCGGGGCACCCCGGCGACGCCCGAGGTGCGCGCCACCGACGGGATCAGCCTCGACGTGCGGCGCGGCGAGATCTTCGGCCTGCTCGGGCCCAACGGCGCCGGCAAGTCCACCCTCGTACGGCAGCTCACCGGACTGATGCGGCCCGACTCCGGCAGCGTCGAGATGCTCGGCCACGACCTGGTGCGCCATCCCGAACTGGCCTCCCGGCTCGTCGGCTACCTCGGCCAGGAGTCCACGGCGCTGGACGAGCTGACGGTGGCGCTCGCCGCCGAGACCACCGGCCGGCTGCGCGGGCTGACGCTGCGCGAGGCCCGTACGGCCCGGGACGCCGTCCTGGACGAACTGGGCCTGACCGAGATCGCCGGACGGCCCCTGAAGAAGCTCTCGGGCGGCCAGCGGCGGCTGGCGTGCTTCGCCACCGTCCTGGTCGGCGAGCGGCCCGTCCTGGTCCTCGACGAGCCCACCACCGGCATGGACCCGGTCGCCCGGCGCGCCGTCTGGGCCGCCGTCGACCGCAGGCGCGTCGAACAGGGCGCGACCGTCCTGCTCGTCACCCACAACGTCATCGAGGCGGAGACCGTGCTCGACCGGGTCGCCGTCCTGGAACGCGGCAAGGTCATCGCCTGCGACACCCCGTCCGGGCTCAAGGAACAGGTCGCCGGGGAGGTCAGGGTCGAGCTGATGTGGCGCGAGCGCGCCCCGCTCGACGTGCCCGAGGTGGCCGCCCTGCGCGACTCGGCGCAGGAGTCGGGGCGGCGCTGGGTGCTGCGGCTCGCCCCCGACGAGGCACGGGCCGCCGTCGCCGCCGTGACCGGCGGCGCCGCCTTCGCGGCCCTGGACGACTTCACCCTGGCGACGCCGAGCCTGGAGGACGTCTATCTCGCGCTCGGCGGACGGACGAAGGGGCTGGTCAAGGCATGACCGACGACAGGAGCAGTGGCAGGTGAGCATCGTGCCAGCGGAGGCCGTGTCCGGACGGGCCGACCCGGCCGCCAAGACCCGGGGTGAGCCGGCCAGGTCCGTACCCGCGCCGCTCGCCCCGCGCGCCAGGCTGCTGCCCTCGCTCGCCGCCGTCTACCGGGCGCAGCTCTCCCGGGCCCGGGTCGCCCGGATCCCGCTGCTGTTCGTCGCGACCTTCCAGTCCGTCGGGATCATGGTCCTGATGCGGGGCGTCGTCGAGGGCGGCTCGGAGGCGCGCGCCGTCGTCGCGGGGGCGAGCGTGCTCGTCGTCGCCTTCGTCGCGCTCAACCTGCTCGCCCAGTACTTCGGCCAGCTGCGGGCGAGCGGCGGTCTCGACCACTACGCCACCCTGCCGGTGCCGCCCGCCGCCGTCGTGCTCGGCGCCGCCGGTGCCTACGCCTCCTTCACCGTGCCGGGCACGGTCGTCACCGCTCTCGCCGGCAGCGCCATGTTCCAGCTGCCGCTCGCCCATCTGTGGATCCTGCTCGCCGTCGTCCCGCTGTCCGGCGCCGCCCTGTCGGGCCTGGGCGCCGCGTGCGGGCTGCTGGCACCCCGGCAGGAGATCGCCACGCTGCTGGGCCAGCTCGGCATGTCGGCGGCGCTGCTGCTGGGCGTCCTGCCCGCCGACCGGCTGCCCGGCCCGGTCGGCTGGCTGCGCGATCTGCTGCCTTCGACGTACGGCGTCGAAGCGCTCGCCCGTTCGTTCGACTCGCATCCGGACTGGTCGGCCGTCTGCATCGACCTGGGCGTGTGCGCCGGCGTCGGTGTCGCCTCGCTCGCCGTCGCGACGTGGGCGTACCGGCGTGCGGCAGTCCGGTGAGGCGCCCTTCGAACAGGCCTGGCACGATGGCACAGTGACCGCTCCTCTGACGCCGCCGCACCAGCCGCCGCCGAATCAAGACCCCTGGCAGATGCCGCAGGCCGGCGCTTCGCCCTACGCGGGGGACAAAGCGGAGGAAGGGCCCGATATGACCAAGGAGCTGCGCCAGGCCGCCGTGGTGTTCGCCGCGACCGCCGTGTCCGGCGTGCTGCTGGGGCTGCTGTGGCTCTGGCTCGCGCCGCGTATCCCGCTGATCTCCGACAACACCGCCGTCTTCCTCAAGGACACCGAGGGCGAGGAGGCGATCGGCGCCGACGGAACGTTTGTCCTGCTCGCCCTGGCCTTCGGCCTGGTCACCTCGGCGCTGGTGTTCTTCTTCCGCAGGCGCGGCGGCGTCCCGCTGGTCGTGGCGCTGGCGCTGGGCGGTCTGCTCGGCGCCGTCATCGCCTGGAAGGTGGGCGGCTGGCTCGGCCCCACCTCGGACGTGGTGGCGCACGCGCGCGCGGCGGGCAAGGGCGTCACCTTCGACGCGCCGCTCGAACTGAACATGAAGGGCGCGCTGCTCGCCTGGCCGGTCGCCGCCATGGTCGTCCACCTGGCGCTGACGGCGCTGTTCGCGCCGCGCGACCCGGAGCCCGACTGGGGAGCGATGTACGCCCAGCCGCAGAGCGGCGGCGCTGACGGCGGTACGGCGCAGCAGAACGGCCACCAGGACCGCCCAGGACCCGCCGACCAGGCGTGGGGCGGGCCCGACAACTAGGTCCTGCCCGGCCGGTCTTCGCGGGCCCGCGACGCCTGGCACGGCACCTCGCCGCGTTGTCGGACCGATCCCCGTACAACCAGTACGGGGATGATCCTCCGCCTTGCGATGCACCGCACCAGACGCCGCAGGCTGATCCGCGAAGACCGGCCGGACAGGACCTGGCTCAGCCGGCGCGGCCGATCGGGGCCAGGACCGCCGACGTCAGCGCCGCCAGGTCGGCGGGCGCCAGCTCGACCTCCAGGCCGCGGCGGCCCGCCGAGACACAGACCGTGGGATGGCCGGCCGCCGAGGCGTCCAGCACCGTACGCAGCCGCTTGCGCTGCCCGAGCGGCGAGATGCCGCCCCGTACATAGCCCGTGGTGCGCTCGGCCGCCGCGGGGTCGGCCATCGCGGCACGCTTGCCGCCGACGGCCGCCGCCAGCGCCTTGAGGTCCAGCGAGCCCGCCACCGGTACGACGGCGACGGTCAGCTCGCCGTCGACGTCGGCGACCAGCGTCTTGAAGACCCGCTCGGGGGAGACGCCCAGCGCACGCGCCGCCTCCTCGCCGTACGAGGGCGACGCCGGGTCGTGCGCGTACTCGTGCAGGGTGTACGCGGTGCCCGCCGCGGTCAGCGCGACCGTCGCAGGGGTGCCGCCCGCCTGTTTCCTGGCCTTCTTCGCCATCGGTTCCCGTACGTCGGTCGGAGTCGGTGAGCCGGTCGGTGCCGGTGGGTCAGTCGGAGTCGGTGGTCAGTTGGGGTTGGTGCGGGTCTGCGTCAGCTCGGCGGCCGGCAGCGACGGCAGATGCCGGATCACCGCCGTCTCGGCCCGCAGCAGTTTCAGCTCCTGGCGCAGCCGGTCCGCCGTGTCGTCCGCTTCGAGCAGCCGCTGCTTCGTCGGGATGTCCAGCACGGCCGCCGCCGCGACCAGGTACGACACCACGGACGGCTCGTCCGGCAGCTCGGTCTCCGTGGAGAGCGTGCGCTCCCTCGCCCCGGCCAGCCGCTTCTGATAGCTCTGGAAGGCCCGCAGCACCCCTTCGGCGAGCGCGCCGGCCCCTTCGCCCTCCTCCTCCGGCAGCTCCTCGACCTCGGCCGTCAGGAAGGCGCCGCCGGCCTCGACCGACAGGAGCCGCACCCGGGTGGTGCCGGTGACGACCACCTCGAAGGTGCCGTCGGGGCGTTCGCGGATCGTCGCGGCGTCGGCGACGCACCCCACGGGATGGAACGCGTCGAGCGGTTCGGGGCCGAACCCTTCGGCGGGACCGCGTTCGGGCACGGCCGCCTGGTCCGGCATGCCGGAGGCGGTCGGCGCCAGTTCGCGCCCGTCGCGGATGGCGACCACGGCGAAGCGCCGTCCCTCGGACTCGTCGGTCTTCAGCAGCTCACGCATCAAGGCGCGGTAGCGCTCCTCGAAGACGTTCAGCGGCAGGACGAGGCCGGGGAACAGCACCGCGTTCAGCGGGAAGAGAGGGAGGCGAGCGGTGGTCACAACGGTCAAGCGTAATGGCCGCGGGCGCCTCTCCGGTCTGCGCGGCCGCGCAAAGGCGTCGCCGAGGCCACCTGGATCCGCAGACCGTCCCGCGTTTCCAGGAACTGACCCAGCGGATCGTCGGTGAAACACGTCCACGGGAAGGACGTCGCGTGCGGTCCGATCAGCCGGAACTGCTCCAGCGCCTCCGCCCATCTGCCGCGCGCGAGCAGGACGTACGCCAGCAGGTTGCGGACCTCGGCCGGCCACGGATCGGCGGCCTCGTACCGGGCCGAGACGGCGACGGCGAGATCGGCTGCCCGGTCGATCCGGTCCGCCTGTACGGAGGTCGGGGTGCCGCTGAGCAGCTGGGTGAAGGCGGCCCTCACCGGCAGCGCCTGTACCAGCGATCCGGGCAGCGCGTCCTGCGCGGCCTGCTCGGCGAAGTCGAAGCACTCGCTGTGCGAGCCGTACCACTGGGCCGACAGGTAGAGCAGGGCGGCGACATGGACGCCGTAGTGGTGCGAGGCGCGCCGCACCGCCTGTTCCCACAGCGACTCGAAGGCGGTGTGCGGCGCGTGCGTGCCGCGCGCGTGGTCCAGCGCGATGCGCCAGGGCACCGGGTCGCGCGGGTCCGCCTCGGCCGCCGCGTCGATCAGCGGGCCGCTCTCGCGCAGCCGCTCGGCCCTGGCCGGTGACTCCCAGGCCCTGCGGACCGTCAGCTCGGCCATGACGACGAGCGCGTCGGGATCGCCCGGCGCCGCGCGCAGCCAGGCGGCCAGCCACTCGTCGCGGCGGTGGGCGAAGGCGGCGAGCCGCGTCACGTAGCGGTCGCGGTTCTCCCACTCGGCCGACTCCCGGGTGGTGGCGAGCAGTTTCGCCGCGTGCTCGTACTCGCCGAGTGCGGCGGAGACCAGCGCGGGGGCGAGCCGCTCGTCGGGGGCATCGAGCAGTACCGCGTCGTCCGGAGGCAGACCCGTGGCGAGCAGCGGGGTGTGCCGGACCATGCGCGCGGTGCTGATCAGAGCGCGAAGCAATGACATGGTGCGGACCATTGAAAGCCGCAGGTCGTAGACGCGCCAGAGGGCTGCTGTGAAGCTTTGGTGGCGAGCCGGAAGGTTGTCCTGGCGCAAGTAAAGGCAGGGCAAAGAAAGCTGGGTCAGCCGCGGCGCAGGAGACGGGAGGCGCCTGCCGCGACAGTCGTGGCGAGTATCCAGCCGAGCACGATCAGCGCCGCCGACGCCCACTGCCAGCCGCCCGCGGGACGCCAGTAGCCGTCCTGCCCCAGATTGATCACCGGGATCAGCAGATCGAGGGCGTACAGCGCCGGGTTCCACTGCGGATGCGAGTCCGCCTGGAGCGGCGCGGGCGCGTGCCGGGAGAAGGCGACGGCGCCCGCGGCCCACAGCACGGCCATCCACAGCGCGGCCCGGCCCGGCCGGTAGCCGTAGGCCACGGTCCAGTCCTGCAGATAGCCCCAGACCTTCGCCGCCAGCGGCAGCGTCTCGCGCCGTCTGCGCTGCTTGGCCAGCAGCACCTCACGGGCGTCGGCGTCCTCGCCGCCCGTCCGCAGCACCTGCGCGAGGCGCTCGTACGGCTCGGGGGAGTACTCGGGCGTGGCGGCGGCCAGCCAGTCCAGCCGCCGCACCAGCGGGAAGTGGCCGTACGGGACAAGGTTCTCGTACAGGAAGCCGCCCATCGCGAGCCCGCCGGGACCCGGCCAGGCCGTCGAGATGTCGACCAGCGTGACGATCTTCGCGCCGTTCAGCACGACCCGGCCGTCCTGCGGGGCCTCGCAGGTGAACCGCAGCTCGGGCGTGACGATCCGGCGCAGCGACAGCTCCTCGTCGGCGGCCAGGAAGAACCGCGCCTGGCCCAGATCGACGGCGTCCCCGAACCGGCCGTCGTCGAGCCGTACCCCGCCGTGGCACTCGAAGCGCCGCAGCTCGGTGCCGGGCACCGGCTCGGGGACGTGCCCGATGCCGTACGGCGGTGTCGCGCCCGCGCTGCCGGTCGCCTCGGTCACCCACACGCTCGCCAGGTGGAACGACCGCTCCACCGACAGCTGCGGCGCGTTCAGCGCCCGCCGGCCGGGCGTGGCGCGCAGCTTGCTGCCGCGCATGCTCATCGACACCCCGACGCTCGCGCCGCGCAGGCTGATCTCGCCGTATGTCTCGATCTGGTCGGCCTGCAGATCCTGCCCGACCGACATCCCGTCGGCGACGATCGCCCGGCCGCGCCGGTCGGGCCGGACATCGATCTGACTGATCAGCAGATCCGTGCCGATACGGGCGTCCGTCAGCCGGATGCCGTGCTCGATCCGGCAGCCCGGCAGATGCAGGTCCCCCTCGGTGTGCAGCCGGGCGGCGTCCAGCCGGGGCAGGGCGCAGCGCGCGATACGCACCGTCGTGAAGTGCGCCTCCGGCAGCACCACCTCGTTCTCGAAGCGGCAGCCGGTCAGCTCCACGAACGGCGCGACGATGCCGCCCGCCAGCGTGAGCGTGCCGGTGATCTGCACCCCGCGCAGCTTCAGCGCCGAGACCCGCCCCGGCAGCGCGGGCGGCCCGCTGAGCAGCAGCAGCGCCACGACCCTGGCCCGTACGGACCGCTCGATGCCCCAGGGACGGGCCGAGAAGGGGTCGTCCAGCACCGGGTCGGAGGCGGACAGGTCGTACGTGCTCCCGTTGCGGAACGCCTGCCACATGCCGAGTTCCGTGGCGCTGAGCCAGGCCGGAGCCTCGCCGTCGTCCTGATCGCTCACTCCGTCCTCCCCCTCCTCGCGCTTCCCGCCGGTAACAGTGGGCCCAGAGAGTAGCCGTCCCGTGCGGCGCCCGGGACATGTATCAGCCAGTGATACGGGCGACCGGAGCGCTGATCCGGTCTGCGAGAATTGACCACGTGATCTCACGAATCGATCTGCGCGGCGACACCCTCCCCGAGGGTGGCGCCCTGCGTGACCTGCTGCCCCGAGCCGAGTTCGACGTGGAAGCCGCCCTGGAGAAGGTGCGGCCCCTCTGCGAGGACGTACGCCATCGGGGCACGGCGGCGCTGATCGAGTCCGCGGCGACGTTCGACGGGGTGACGCTGGAGCGCGTCCGGGTGCCGGCCGAGGCCATCGACGCCGCGCTGGCGCAGCTCGACCCGGCCGTACGGGCCGCCCTGGAGGAGTCGATCAGGCGCGCCCGGCTGGTCCACCGCGCGCAGCGGCGCTCCGCGCACACCACCCAGGTCGTCCCCGGCGGCACGGTCACCGAGAAGTGGGTGCCCGTCGAGCGCGTCGGGCTGTACGCACCGGGCGGCCGGTCCGTCTACCCGTCGTCCGTGATCATGAACGTGGTCCCCGCGCAGGAGGCCGGCGTCGAGTCGATCGCGCTCGCCTCCCCGGCGCAGCGGGAGTTCGGCGGCCTGCCGCACCCCACGATCCTCGCCGCCTGCGCGCTCCTCGGCGTGGACGAGGTCTACGCGGCGGGCGGCGCGAGCGCCGTCGCCATGTTCGCGTACGGCGTCCCGGGTCCCGACGGCTGTCCGCCCGCCAACATGGTCACCGGCCCCGGCAACATCTGGGTCGCGGCCGCCAAGCGCTACTTCACCGGCCGGATCGGCATCGACGCCGAGGCGGGTCCCACCGAGATCGCCGTCCTCGCCGACTCGACCGCCGACCCCGTGCACGTCGCGGCCGACCTGATCAGCCAGGCCGAGCACGACCCGCTGGCCGCCGCCGTCCTCGTCACCGACTCGGCCGACCTCGCCGCGGCGGTGGAGAAGGAACTGGAACCGCAGGTCGCCGCGGCCAAGCACAGCGCCGACCGGATCGGCCCCGCCCTCGCGGGACGGCAGTCCGCGATCGTCCTCGTCGACTCCATCGACGACGGACTGCGGGTGGTCGACGCGTACGGCGCCGAGCACCTGGAGATCCAGACCGACGACGCGGCGGCGGTGGCCGACCGGGTCCGCAACGCGGGCGCGATCTTCGTCGGCCCCTACGCGCCGGTCTCCCTCGGCGACTACGCCGCGGGCTCCAACCACGTCCTGCCGACCGGCGGCTGCGCCTGCCACTCCTCGGGCCTGTCCGTCCAGTCGTTCCTGCGCGGCATCCACGTCGTGGACTACAGCCGCGACGCGCTCGCCGAGGTCGCCCACCACGTGGTCACCCTGGCCGAGGCCGAGGACCTGCCGGCGCACGGCGCCGCGCTCAAGGCACGGTTCGGATGGAAGGTGCCGGTCGTATGACGGACATCGACGACCTGCCGATCCGCGACGAACTGCGCGGCAAGTCCCCGTACGGCGCGCCCCACCCGGACGTACCCGTCCAGCTGAACGTCAACGAGAACCCGTACCCGCTGCCCGAACCGCTCGTGGAGCGGATCGCCGAGCGGGTGCGCGAAGCGGCCCGCGGCCTCAACCGCTACCCCGACAGGGACGCGGTCGAGCTGCGCACCGAACTCGCCGCCTACCTGACCCGTACCGGCAAGTACCCGCTGACCGCGGCCCACGTGTGGGCGGCCAACGGCTCCAACGAAGTACTCCAGCAGCTGCTGCAGACCTTCGGCGGACCCGGCCGCACCGCGATCGGCTTCGAGCCGTCGTACTCGATGCACAGCCTCATCGCGCGCGGCACCAGCACCGGCTGGATCTCGGGCCCCCGGCACGACGACTTCACCATCGACGTCGCCGCTGCCACGGCCGCCATCGCCGAGCACCGCCCCGAGGTCGTCTTCGTCACCACGCCCAACAACCCCACCGGCACCGCCGTCGGCGCCGACACCGTCCTCGCGCTGTACGAGGCCGCCCAGGCGGCCCGGCCCTCGCTGGTCGTCGTGGACGAGGCGTACGTCGAATTCAGCCACCACCCCTCGCTGCTCCCGCTCATCGAGGGCCGGCCCAACCTGGTCGTCTCCCGCACGATGTCCAAGGCGTTCGGCGCGGCGGGCCTCCGGCTCGGGTACTTCGCCGCCGACCCCGCCGTCGTGGACGCCGTCCAGCTCGTACGGCTGCCGTACCACCTGTCGGCCGTCACCCAGGCCACCGCGCTCGCCGCGCTCGAACACACCGATACGCTGCTCGGGTACGTCGAGCAGCTGAAGACCGAGCGTGACCGCCTGGTCGTCGAGTTGCGGGCCCTCGGCTTCGAGGTCACCGACTCGGACGCGAACTTCGTACAGTTCGGCCGCTTCGAGGACGCCCACGCGGCCTGGCAGCAGATCCTCGACCGGGGCGTCCTGATCCGGGACAACGGCGTGCCTGGCCGGCTGCGGGTCACCGCAGGCACCCCCTCCGAGAACGACGCGTTCCTCGACGCGGTACGTGAATTGACGAAGGAGCAGAGCGCATGAGCCGCATCGGCCGCGTGGAACGCAGTACGAAGGAAACCTCCGTCGTGGTCGAGATCGACCTCGACGGCCGGGGCGAGGTGGACGTGTCGACCGGAGTCGGGTTCTTCGACCACATGCTCGACCAGCTCGGCCGGCACGGCCTGTTCGACCTCACGGTCAAGACCGAGGGCGATCTGCACATCGACTCGCACCACACCATCGAGGACACCGCCCTCGCCCTCGGCGCCGCCTTCCGGCAGGCGCTCGGCGACAAGGTCGGCCTCTACCGCTTCGGCAACTGCACGGTCCCGCTGGACGAATCGCTCGCCGAGGTGACCGTCGACCTCTCGGGCCGCCCGTACCTGGTGCACACCGAGCCCGACAACATGGCGCCGATGATCGGCAGCTACGACACGACGATGACCCGGCACATCCTGGAGTCGTTCGTCGCCCAGGCCAGGGTCGCGCTGCACGTGAACGTCCCGTACGGACGCAACGCGCACCACATCGTCGAGTGCCAGTTCAAGGCACTCGCCCGCGCCCTGCGCTACGCCTCCGAGCGCGACCCGCGCGCGGTGGGAATCCTCCCCTCGACCAAGGGCGCGCTGTGACCGGCCTCAACACCCTGCTCATCCTGGCGGGGCTCTTCCTCGCCGGCGGCGTCTACTCGTTCATCAAGCAGAAGCTGCCCGTGGGCGTGATCGTCCTCGTGGCTCTCTGCTCGGTGTTCTGTCTGGTGGCCGGCATCCTGCGCATCAAGGGGCTGTGGGGCGGATGACCAAGCGAGTCGTCGTCTTCGACTACGGATTCGGCAACGTCCGCTCCGCCGAGCGCGCCGTCGCGCGGACCGGGGCCGAGGTCGAGATCACCCGCGACTTCGACCGGGCGATGAACGCCGACGGGCTGCTCGTCCCCGGCGTCGGCGCGTTCGCCGCCTGCATGGAGGGACTGACCGCCGCACGCGGCGAATGGATCATCGGCCGCAGGCTCGCGGGCGGCCGGCCGGTGCTCGGCGTCTGCGTCGGCATGCAGATCCTCTTCGCCCGCGGCATCGAGCACGGCGTGGAGACCGAGGGCCTGGACGAATGGCCCGGCAGCGTCGAGCCGCTGAAGGCCCCGATCGTGCCGCACATGGGGTGGAACACCGTCACCGCGCCCGACGACAGCGAACTGTTCGCCGGACTCGACGCCGAGGCCCGCTTCTACTTCGTGCACTCCTACGCCGTGCACCGGTGGGACCTCCAGGTCACCAACCCCAAGATCCGCTCACCCAGGGTCAGCTGGACCACTCACGGCGAGCCGTTCGTGGCCGCCGTCGAGAACGGCAGCCTGTGGGCCACCCAGTTCCACCCGGAGAAGTCCGGCGACGCCGGCGCCCAGCTGCTCACCAACTGGATCGGAACCCTCTGATGTCTCCTGTCCCCTCAGCGCCGAAGCTCGAACTCCTCCCCGCGGTCGACGTACGCGACGGCCAGGCCGTCCGGCTCGTCCACGGCGAGTCGGGCTCCGAGACCTCGTACGGCTCGCCCCTCGAAGCGGCCCTCGCCTGGCAGCGGTCGGGCGCCGAGTGGCTGCATCTGGTCGACCTGGACGCGGCCTTCGGCACCGGCGACAACCGCAAGCTGATCGCCGAGGTCGCCGACGCGATGGACATCAAGGTCGAGCTGTCCGGCGGCATCCGCGACGACGCCTCGCTCGCCGCTGCCCTCGCCACCGGCTGCACCCGCGTCAACCTCGGCACCGCCGCGCTGGAGACCCCCGAGTGGGTCGCGAAGATCATCGCCGACCACGGCGACAAGATCGCCGTCGGTCTCGACGTACGCGGTACGACCCTGCGCGGCCGGGGCTGGACCCGGGACGGCGGCGACCTGTACGAGACGCTGGCCCGCCTCGACTCGGAGGGCTGCGCGCGCTACGTCGTCACCGACATCGCCAAGGACGGCACACTCCAGGGCCCCAACCTGGAACTCCTGAAGAACGTCTGCGCCGCCACCGACAAGCCCGTCGTCGCGTCCGGCGGCGTCTCGTCCCTCCAGGACCTGCGCGCCATCGCCGCGCTCGTCCCCGAAGGAGTCGAGGGCGCGATCGTCGGGAAGGCGCTGTACGCCAACGCGTTCACCCTCGAAGAAGCACTTGCGGAGGTATCCCGATGAGCGGCGTACGCAGGATCTCGTCCACCAACCCGTGGGAGGACTCGATCGGTTACTCCCGCGCCGTGGAACTCCCCAACGGCCTCGTGCTGGTCTCGGGATGCACCTCGGTCATCGACGGCCGCATCGCCGAAGGCAGCCCGTACGAGCAGACCAAGACGGCGTTCGGCGTCGCGGTGACCGCCCTGCGCGAACTGGACCTCGAAGTCTCCGACGTGGTGCGCACCCGCATGTACATCACCCACGCCAGGGACGCCGACGACGTGGGCCGCGCCCACCACGAACTGTTCCACGACGTCCGTCCCGCGGCCTCGATGATCGTCGTGGCCGGCTTCATCGACCCGAGCCTGGTCGTCGAGGTCGAGGTGGAGGCGTACCGCTCGGGAGCGGCCACATGAGCCTCGCCGTCCGGGTCATCCCCTGCCTCGACGTGGACAACGGCCGCGTGGTCAAGGGCGTCAACTTCCAGAACCTGCGCGACGCGGGCGACCCGGTCGAGATGGCCAAGCTCTACGACGCCGAGGGCGCCGACGAGTTGACGTTCCTCGACATCACCGCGTCGTCCGGCGACCGCGAGACGACGTACGACGTGGTGCGCAGGACCGCCGAGCAGGTCTTCATCCCGCTGACGGTCGGCGGTGGTGTCCGTACGACGGAGGACGTCGACAAGCTGCTGCGGGCGGGCGCCGACAAGGTCGGTGTGAACACGGCCGCCATCGCGCGCCCCGAACTGATCCGCGAGATCGCGCAGCGCTTCGGCCGCCAGGTACTGGTCCTGTCGGTCGACGCACGCCGCACCCCGGCCGGTTCCTTCGAGGTCACCACCCACGGCGGCCGCACGGGCACGGGCATCGACGCGGTCGAATGGGCGCGGCGCGCGGCGGAGTTGGGGGCGGGGGAGATCCTGCTCAACTCGATGGACGCGGACGGTACGAAGGACGGGTACGACGTCGAGATGATCGCGGCCGTGCGCAAGCACGTCACGATCCCGGTCGTGGCGTCGGGCGGCGCGGGCCGCCTGGCGGACTTCCCGCCGGCGATCGACGCGGGAGCGGACGCGGTGCTGGCGGCGTCGGTCTTCCACTTCGGCGATTTGCGCATCGCGGAGGTCAAGTCAACGCTACGGACGGCGGGGCACCCGGTCCGCTAACGGTTCGCCGTCCGGGTTCTTGGCTGCGCCGCGCTTATCCGGTGCCGGGGTCCGGGTCCTGCGGAGGGGGGTGTCCGGACTGCTTGTCGCATGAGCTCCTTCGCTTTACGTCCGGACACCCCCCTCCTCCGGCCCCGGCCCCCTCCCGTCCGGTGGGTCCCACCCAGCCGCCCGCGTCACCGCGGTGAGCGGTGCCGTGCGGGCCGGGGGCCCGTCCCTGTCGTGGACGCCCGGTCCCCTCCCGTCGGTGGGCGGGCACACCTGCCTGCGGCGAGTGCCGGTGGGCGGTGTCGTGCCGGCTGAGGCCGCGCCCCCGTCGTGAACGCCCGGTCCGCCGGCCCTTGGTGGTCGCGGCGCAGCGATCCGTGGCAGCCGGGCTGAAGGGGGTCGTGCAGGGGTGGTGTCCGGAGCGTAGAGCGTGATTTGTGGCGCATCTCGGCGGTGGCTCCGCGTCTGGGGAGTACGCGCCGTAAATCATGCAGCGCAGGACGCGACCCCGGAACGGCACCCGGCGACGACCGCAACCGCGACCGCCAACCGAACCGCGCCGGACGGCGACACCGCGCAGGACACGACCCCGGAACGGCCCCCGGCAACAACCGCAACCAAGACCGCCAACCGACACCGCGCCGGACGGCGACCCCGCGACACTGGCGAACTTGCCGATGCCCTCCGCACCGCCGCAGCGCCATCGTGGCGGGCGTCAGGGACAACGGCAGGTCCGCTCCGGTCAACGGGACGGGCACGGGCCCGCCACGACCGAGAGGACCCCCCCTCCGTGCACCCTCGCTCTCAGCCAAGATCCCGTACCGTCCGCAGCCTGTGGGCCGGGGCGGTGGCGACCGTAGGACTGGTCGTCGCGCTCATCCCCGGCGCCGGTAACGCCGGCGCCGCCGACAACCCGTACGAGCGCGGCCCCGCCCCCACCACCTCCAGCATCGAGGCGGCGCGCGGCTCGTACGCCGTGTCGCAGACCTCCGTGTCCTCGCTGAGCGTGACCGGCTTCGGTGGCGGCACCATCTACTACCCGACCTCCACCGCTGACGGCACCTTCGGCGCCGTGGCCATCTCGCCCGGATTCACCGCCACCCAGTCCAGCATCGCCTGGCTCGGCCCCCGGCTGGCCTCCCAGGGCTTCGTCATCTTCACCATCGACACCAACACGACGCTCGACCAGCCCGCCAGCCGTGGCGACCAACTCCTGGCCGCGCTCGACTATCTGACGCAGCGTTCGTCGGTGCGTACCCGCATCGACGCGTCGCGGCTCGGCGTCATGGGGCACTCCATGGGCGGCGGCGGAACGCTGGAGGCGGCGAAGGACCGGACGTCGCTCCAGGCGGCCATTCCGCTGACCGGCTGGAACACCGACAAGACCTGGCCCGAGGTGCGGACGCCTACCCTGATCGTCGGCGCGGACGGTGACACCATCGCGCCGGTCGCCACGCACTCCGAGCCGTTCTACAACTCGCTGCCCGCGTCGCTGGACAAGGCGTACCTGGAACTGAACGGCGCCACGCACCTCACGCCGAACAGCTCCAACACGACCATCGCGAAGTACAGCATCTCCTGGCTGAAGCGGTTCGTCGACAACGACGCCCGCTACGAGCAGTTCCTCTGCCCGCTGCCCAGGCCGAGCCTGACGATCGAGGAGTACCGGGGCAACTGCCCGCACACATCCTGAAGTTGGCTGTGCCACCGCACAGCGGGGCCGCGTCCCTCACGGGGCGTGGCCCAAGGGGCTTCCGGGCCACGTTACACAGCAGTAACGTAACGCAGGTGACCTCATCGACGACCGTGCGTAGTCCCCACCGCCTGTACGGCCGGAGCGGTGAACTCACCATCCTGGACACCCTGCTGGCGCGGCTGACGGCCGGTCACGGCGCCACGCTCGTACTGACGGCGCCGCCCGGCCTCGGGCGCAGCGCGCTGCTGCGGCACGCGGCGGACGGGTGGGGCGACGGGCCCGTGCTGTACGCGGCGGCCGCGCCCGGCGAGCGGCGGCTGCCGTTCAGCGGACTGCACGCGCTGCTGTGTTCGGGGGAGTCGCGCGGGCGGTCCGTGGCGCCGGTCCCCGATGTGCTGCGCGCCGGACTCGCGCCGACGGCGCTGCTCGATCTGCTGACCGATCTCGGGGCGCGCGGGCCGCTGTTGGTCTGCGTGGACGACGCACACGACTGGGACCCGCAGTCGCGTGACGCGCTGGCCTTCGCGGTCCGCAGGCTCCCGCAGGACCGCCGGGTGGGTGTGCTGCTCACCGCGGCGGAGCAGGAGCCCGGCTCCGCCGCCTTCGCGGGGCTGCCCGCGCTGCGGCTGGGGCCGCTGGACGACGCGGCGGCCCGCGCCTTGTTGGAGCAGTTGACGGACGGTCGGTCGCCCGCGGCGGCGGTGGTGGAGGAGGTGCGCCGCGAAGGCGCGGGCAACCCCCGGCTGCTGACCGCGCTCGTCGAGCGGCTCAGCCACGACGAGTTGACGGGCCGTCAGCCACTGCCTGAGCCACTGTCCGGCGGTGAGGAGCTGATGCACGCCTACGCCAGCCGTGTGCGCGAACTCCCCGCCGAGACGCGGACGTTGCTGCTGCTCGCGGCAGCCGCCGAGGAGCATGAGCCGGAAGGCGCCGGCGCCGACGCGATCCTGCTGCGGCGCGCCGGGCAACTGGCCGGGATCGACCCCGGCAGACTCGGCCCGGCGGAGACGTCCGGCGCCGTGCGCAGCGGCGGCGGCCGGGTCCGCTTCAGCCATCCGCTGTTACGCAGGGCGGTGCTGAGCAGCGCGTCGATCGCGCATCGGCGGGCCGTGCACCAGCTGCTAGCGACCGTGCTGGACGGACCGCACCGCACCCTGCCCCGGCTCGTCCAACGGGCCTGCGCCGCAAGCGGTTACGACCCGGCGCTGGCCGATTCGCTGGTCAGGGCGGCCGTACCGCCACGGCCGCACGCCGACCGCGCCGCGGCCCTCACCAGGGCGGCGGCGCTGTCCACCGACGAGGCGCTGCGCAGCGCCCGGTTCGCCGCCGCGGCCGAACACGCCTGGCTGGCGGGGGAGCCGGGCCGCGCCCGGATCCTGCTGGCCCGGGTGCGGGCCGTGCCCGAGCCGGGGCGGGCGCACTACGTGCGGGGCCAACTCGCCCTGTACGACGGGCCCGTGGCCGACGCCCGCGAGGCGCTGCTCACGGCCGCGGCGCTGCTGGCCCCGCGTGACCCCGCCCGTACCGTCACGGCTCTGCTCGGCGCCGCCGATGCCGCCTGGGCGATGGGGGACGCGCCCGCCTATCTGGACGCGATGAGCCGCATACGGCCGCACGGCGCGGAGCCGTCGCTCGGGCAGTACTGCGCCGGCATGCACGCGGTGCTCGTGGGACGGACGGGCGAGGGCCATGCCCTGCTGCGGAACTGCTTCGAGTCGGCGGCACGCACCGGCGACGCGGCGGAGCTGCTGCGGGCCGGGATCTCCGCGCTCGTACTCGGCGAGGTGGAGGCCGCGTGCCGGGCGGGTGCCAGGGCGCTGGCCGCCGTACGCGCGCACGGCCCCGACGTCCTGCTGCCGCAGGTGCTGGAACACCTCGCCTACGGCGAACTGCGGGCCGGACGGCACGCGCGGGCCCGTACCCACGCCCGCGAGGGCCTGTGCGCTGCCGAGCGGTCGGGCCAGCGCAACGTGGCGGCCCATCTGCACGCCGTACTGGCCCTGGCGGCCTCCGTCGAGGGCGAGTCGGCGCAGTGCGCCGAGCACGCGGAGGCGGCGGCGGCCGTGGCGCAGCCGCACGGGCTGGCCCAGGCGGCGACCCTCGCGGCCTGGGCGGTGGCCCGCGCCGAACTCGCCGACGGCCGCTCGGCGGAGGCGGCGGCGCGACTGTTCCCCCTGGTCAGCCAGGGTCCCAGGCGCGGTCACTTCGCCACGCGGATGCTGGCGGTGCCGTGCTTCGTGGAAGCGGCGGTGCTGGCGGGGCGGGGGAGCGAGGCGCAGTGGGCGGTCGAGGAGTTCGCGCTCTGGACGAGCAGGACGGCCGATCCGCAGGCCCCCGCCCAACTGGCCCGCTGCCGGGCCCTGCTGGCGTCCGGCGACGAGGCGGGGGCGCGCTGGGAGGAGGCCCTGACCCATCACGACCGGGCGGCGGGCGACTTCGAGCGGGCCCGCACCCAACTGCTCTACGGCCACTGGCTCCGCAGGCAGCGCAGGACCCGCGAGGCCCGCACCCCGCTGCGCGACGCGCTGGTCGGCTTCGAACGCTGCGGCGCGCGGCTCTGGACGGGCCGGGTACGCGGCGAACTCCGCGCGGCGGGCGAGTCGGTGGCCGCAGCGGCCCGCGGCACCGGCCTGCCGGACCTGCTGCTCCTCACCCCGCAGCAGCAGCGCATAGCCCGCTGCGTGGCGGAGGGCGCGACCAACCGCGAGGTGGCCCTCAGACTCTCCCTGAGCACCCGCACGGTCGACCACCACCTGCGCAACGTCTTCGCCGCACTGGGAATCCGCTCCCGCACAGAACTGACCCGCCTCCTGAACCGCGACGACCCAAACCCGGCCCCCCTCTAGCCGTCCCCCGGCGTCAGGCACAAGGTGCCGCCCGGCGCCCGGTGGCCGCTGCACGCGCCCGCCGCGAGTCCCACCCTGCGGGCGGCCGACGGCGGGACGTTTTCGCTGGTGGCCCGCGTGAGGCGCGCGTTGTGCCGGTGGCCGGGGGTTCGTCCACGACCTGTCGTACAGGCTCCGTCCCGTGCGCCCCGTGCCGGGGGCGGACGGCCGTCCGGCTCGGTACCCCGTGAGGCCGCCGCGACGGCCACCCGACCCGCAACGCCACCCCCCGCGCGGGCAGTTCGCGAAGATCGGCTGGGTAAGGGCCTTGGTACCGACCGGCCGGTATGTCATTCTGCGGGCGTCAGGCGACCGATACCGGTGGAGGCCGCAATGCCGCATGTCATCCGCACGCAGCAGACGCCGATCGCGCTGCTCCCGGTCCGTACCACGACCCCCGTCCGCTCACTGGTCGACGCGGAGGCCGTCGCCGTGCTGCACCGGGCCGCCCGGGTGCTGCTGGACGATCTGGCCGGTCTCACCGACCGGCTGGTCGCCACCCTGCGGGCGCAGGAGCCCGCCTACCGGGTGGCGATCGACGCCGACGCGTCGGAGATATGGCAGGAGGTGCACCGCTCGCTGCGGCACAACATCGGATCGCTGATCAGGCCGCGGGAGGCCAGGGACGCCGCCCGCCGCACCTCCTGGCGTATCGGCGCCACCCGCGCCGAGCAGGGCGTGCCGCTCGACGCCGTGCTGCACGCCTTCCGGCTCGGCGGCGCCATGGTGTGGCAGGGGCTCATCGACGAGACGGCGCGCCGGCACGCCGACGACATCCGGCTGCTCATCCATGTCGCGGCGGACGTCTGGAACTTCGTCGACGAGCACTGCGGCCTGGTCGCCGACGCCTACCGGCAGACCGAGCGCCGGATGGCCTGGCGCCGGGAGAACCGGCTCCGGCTGATGACGGCGGCGCTGCTCGAAGGATCGGCGCGGGTCAGCGACCTGCCGGACGCCGCCGCCATGCTGGACCTGCCGGCGGACGGCAGCTACGCCGTCCTCGCCGTGGCCGGCCTACGCGTCACCCCGCAGGGCGACGCACCGCCACTGCCCCTGCCGCCGGGCACCCGCGCCGTCTGGCACGCCTCCGCCGACGCCCACCACGCGATCGTGCCGCTCACCGGCGCCGAGACAGTCGCCTCGGTGCTGGCGGGCCTCGCACCGCCGCCGGGGGTACGTGTCGGCGTCAGCTCGGCCGTGACCGGGATCGCCGCCGTCGGCGAGGCCCGCAGGCTCGCCGACATCGCGCTGCGCACCTGTCCGCGCGCCGGCGGCGTCGTACTCCTCGACGACCATCTGCCGGCCGCGCTCGTCGCCTCGTCACCCGACCTGGGCGCGGCCCTGGCCGGGCGGGTGCTCGGCCCGCTGGACCGGCTGGATCCGGCCGACCGTGACCTGCTCGTCGAGACGCTCACGGCCTGGCTCGACTCCGACGGCTCGGCGCGGCGCGCGGCGGCCCGGCTCTACTGCCACCGCAACACCGTCCTGAACCGGCTGCGCCGCTTCGAACAGCTCACCGGCCGCAGCCTGGCCCGCCCGACCGACGCGGTCGAGGTCTCCCTGGCCCTGGTGGCGGGCCGCCTGCACCCCCGCCGCCCGGACGAGCGGACCTAGCCTCGAACAGCAGCGGCTGTTCAGACGCCGAGCTTCGCCTCCAGCAGCCGCGCCACCGCGTCCTTGTCGCCCTCCAGTTCCACGTCCGCCGACGACTGCCGGCCCGACAGGAACAGCGTCAGCTCGCCCGGTTCGCCCGTGGCCGTCACCACCGGGGTGCCGCGGTGGGCCACCGCCGTGCGGCCGTCGGCCAGGCGCAGCACCAGGCCGACCGGGGACTTGCGGCCCATCAGCCGCGCACCCTTCTCCAGGCGGGACCAGAGCGAGTCGGCGAACACCCGGTCCAGCTCGCGCGGCGTCCAGTCGGGCTGGGCCCGCCTGACGTCCTCGGCGTGGATGTAGAACTCGGTGGTGTTGGCCGCCTCGTCCAGCTGCTTGATGTTGTACGGGGAGATCCGCGGCGGGCCGGTACGGATGAGCTGGATCAGCTCCTCGTACGGCTTCTCGTGGTATTCGCCCTGCACACGGTCGAGGCGGTTCTTCAGCCGGGAGATCAGCATCCCGCCGGCCGCGTCGGGGCGGCGCTCGCGCACCACCACATGGGCGGCGAGGTCCCGCGTCAGCCAGCCCTCGCACAGGGTCGGGGCCTCGGGCCCCGCCGCTTCCAACAGATCGGCGAGCAGAAGTCGTTCACGCTTGGCATGGGTCGACATGTGCGCAAGCGTACGGCCGGGGCCACCCGTCCGCCCAGTGGACACCGGGCCCGTACCGGCGGGGCGGCGCGGCACAATGGCGGTATGAGCAGCACGACCGCGGCACCCGGCCCGAGCGGCAATCTCGACCCCGCCATCGCCGACCGGCTCAAGCGCAGCCCCGAGGGGCTGGTTCCGGCCATCGCGCAGCAGTACGACACGGGCGAGGTGCTGATGCTCGGGTGGATGGACGACGAGGCGCTGCACCGCACCCTGACCACCGGGCGGTGCACCTACTGGTCGCGCAGCCGGCGGGAGTACTGGGTCAAGGGCGACACGTCCGGCCATGTCCAGCACGTGAAATCGGTGGCGCTGGACTGCGACGCCGACACCGTGCTCGTCAAGGTCGACCAGGTGGGCGCCGCCTGCCACACCGGGGACCGGACGTGCTTCGACGCCGGGATCCTGCTGGGTGACGGGTAACGAGTAGGGTCTGCGGCCATGGATCTTGAGACCTTCCGCAAGCTGGCGGCCGACCGCCGCGTCATCCCCGTCAGCCGGCGTCTCCTCGCGGACGGCGACACCCCGGTCGGCCTGTACCGCAAACTGGCGGCCGAGCGGCCCGGCACGTTCCTGCTGGAGTCGGCGGAGAACGGCCGCTCCTGGTCCCGGTACTCCTTCGTCGGCGTACGGTCGTCCGCCACCCTGACCGAGCGCGACGGCGCCACGCACTGGCTCGGCACCCCGCCCGTCGGCGTCCCCGTGGACGGCGATCCGCTGGCGGCCCTGCGCGCCACGGTCGAGGCGCTGCACACCCCGCGCGACCTCGCCGACGGCATGCCGCCCTTCACCGGCGGCATGGTCGGCTACCTCGGCTTCGACATCGTCCGCAGGCTGGAGAAGATCGGCGACCACGCGCGCGACGACCTGCGGCTGCCCGAGCTGACGATGCTGCTCACCTCGGACCTCGCCGTCCTGGACCACTGGGACAACACGGTCCTGCTGATCGCCAACGCGATCAACCACAACGACCTGGACACGGGGGTGGACGAGGCGTACGCCGACGCCGTCGCCCGGCTCGACGCGATGGCCGCCGACCTCGCCAGGCCCGTCGACTCCGCGCCCACCGCGCTGCCCGCCTCCGAACTGCCCGACTACACCGCCCGCTGGGGCGGCGCCGACTTCCAGGCCGTCGTCGAGGAGATCAAGGAGCGGATCAGGGCGGGGGAGGCGTTCCAGGTCGTGCCCTCGCAGCGCTTCGAGACCGACTGCACGGCGAGCGCGCTCGACGTGTACCGGGTGCTGCGGGCCACCAACCCCAGCCCGTACATGTACCTCTTCCGGTTCACCGGCGCCGACGGCGCGCCCTTCGACGTCGTCGGGTCGAGCCCCGAGGCCCTGGTCAAGGTCGAGGACGGGCACGCGATGGTGCACCCCATCGCGGGGACCCGGCCGCGCGGCGCGACCCCGCAGGAGGACCAGGCGCTCGCCGACGAACTCCTCGCCGACCCCAAGGAGCGCGCCGAGCACCTGATGCTGGTCGATCTCGGCCGCAACGACCTGGGGCGGGTCTGCCGGCCCGGCAGCGTCGAGGTCGTCGACTTCATGTCCGTCGAGCGCTACTCGCACGTGATGCACATCGTCTCCACCGTGACCGGACAGGTCGCCGAGGGCCGCAGCGCCTTCGACGTCCTCACCGCGTGCTTCCCGGCAGGCACTCTTTCGGGTGCTCCCAAGCCGCGCGCGCTGCAGATCATCGACGAGCTGGAGCCGACGCGGCGCGGCGTGTACGGCGGGTGCGTCGGCTATCTCGACTTCGCCGGCGACTCCGACACCGCCATCGCCATCCGTACGGCTCTGCTGCGCGGCGGCACCGCGTACGTCCAGGCGGGAGCGGGCATCGTCGCCGACTCCGACCCGGTTTCCGAGGACACCGAATGCCGTAACAAGGCCGCCGCCGTGCTGCGCGCCGTCCACACCGCCAACCGGCTGAACGCGACCGGCTGAACGCCGGGTGGCGCCGTAGGGGATAGTGGGGTGCGTGAGTGCCGTACCCATACCCCAGCCACGAGCGGCTGCCGCCGCCGCTTCGGACGCCCCGAGCAGCCGCCGCAGCCTCGCCGCTGCCCTGCTCCTCGGCGCCGTCGGCGCGGCCGTCGTGCTGATCGCCTCCGGCCAGACCTGGGCCGAGGGCAAGGCGTTCGTCGGCGGCGGCTCCGTGCCCCTGAGCGCCGACGGCCGTGATGTCACCGGGGTGCCCGCCGCCTTGGCCGTCGTCGGTCTCGCCGCGCTCGTCGCCGTCTTCGCCGTCCGCAGGGCGGGCCGGCTGCTGGTCTCGCTGCTGCTCGCGCTCAGCGGCGCCGGCGCCGCGACCGCCGCGTTCCTCGGCGCCTCGGGACACTCCGCCCTCGACAGCCAGGCCGCCGAGACCACTGGCGACACCGCGGCGACCGTCAGCGCGCTGAGCCACACCGCCTGGCCGTACGTGACGGCGGCGGCCAGCGTACTGATCCTGCTCGCCGGGCTGCTCGCCCTGCGCTACGGCAAGAACTGGCCCGCGATGTCCGGACGTTACGAGCGTGACGCCGCCACGGGCCCGGGAGCCTCCGGCGGTCTGCGGCGCACCGCGCGGCGCGCCCCGGTCGTCGATCCCGACCGGCCCGAGGACCTGTGGAAGGCGATCGACCGCGGCGAGGACCCCACCACCCTGACCTGACGCCCCGTGACCGGCGCCCCGTGCCCTCCTCGTGAGCGACCCCTCGTGACCGACCCCCGGGACCGGCGCACGTGGTGCGTGCGGGACAATGTTCTGAGAGCGTCAGACCTGTACAGCGCATCAGCGACGAGGAGCACTTCATGGCGGGCAGCAGCCACGGACACAGCCTGGCGGCCTGGACCGGCGTCATCATCGCCTTCATCGGCTTCTGTGTCGGCGGGGTCTTCATGGTCGCCGACAACACCTTCGGGTTCTGGGTCGGTATCGGTGTCGTCCTGATCGGCGGCCTCGTGGGACTCGCCATGAGGCTGGCGGGCCTGGGCGTCCCCAAGGAGTCCACGGAAATGGCCGAGGCCAGGGAGAAGGCGGGACGGGCGCAGACGCAGTCCGTCTGACCTCCCGCAACCGGTTCGGCCGAGCCACCGTTCGGTCCTGGGCGCGGTCCGGCCCCCGGCGCAGTCCGCCGGGCCGGGCTGCGCCTTCGTACGTCAGCAGGCACAATCACCGGGTGGACGCCATGCTCCCAACCCCAGCGGCGCCGGCGGCTGCGCCCGCGCCCCTCCCGCGCCGGCTGCTGCCGCCGCTCGCGACCCTCGCCGGGATCGCCGCCGCCTTCACCTACGTCGGCCTGGTCGACCCGAACGAGACGGGTCACTACCCGCTCTGCCCGATGTACGCCGTCACCGGCCTGTACTGCCCGGGCTGCGGCGGTCTGCGCAGTGCCCATGCCTTCATCCACGGCGATCTGGCCACGGCGTTCGGTGACAACGCGCTCGCTGTCGTCGGCTATGTGCTCTTCGCGGCCGTGTGGGTGATCTGGCTGGTACGCGCCCGGAAGGGGCGGCCGGTCCGGCTGGTCCTGCCCACCGCCGTGTGGTGGTCGCTCGGCGCGGTGATCCTGGTCTTCACCCTGCTGCGGAACCTCCCGTTCGGCTCGGCGCTCGCCCCGTGACGGACCAGGTGGCGACGGGGCCGGCGCACCGGATGCGAGTCCTGCGGCCTCTTCCGGCTAGCATCGATATGGCTGAACCTGATCGCATCCGACACCACCCTTCCGGAAGGGGGCCGCTCGCGTGAGTGTGCTCGACGAGATCATCGACGGCGTACGCGCCGACCTCGCAGAGCGGCAGGCGCGTGTCGGCCTCGACGAGCTCAAGAAGCGCGCGGCCAAGGCACCCGACGCCAAGGACGGGGTCGCGGCCCTGCGCGGGGACAGCGTCAAGGTCATCTGCGAGGTGAAGCGCTCCAGCCCGTCGAAGGGCGCGCTCGCCGCCATCGCCGACCCCGCGGGGCTCGCCGCCGACTACGAGGCGGGCGGCGCGGCCGTCATCTCCGTACTGACCGAGCAGCGGCGCTTCGGCGGTTCGCTGGCCGACCTGGAGGCCGTCCGCGCCAAGGTCGACATCCCGGTCCTGCGCAAGGACTTCGTCGTCACGTCGTACCAGCTCTGGGAGGCCCGCGCCTACGGCGCCGACCTGGTGCTGCTCATCGTCTCGGCGCTGGAGCAGGACGCGCTGGTCTCCCTGATCGAGCGGGCCGAGTCGATCGGACTCACCCCGCTGGTCGAGGTGCACGACGAGGACGAGGTCGAGCGCGCCGTCGACGCGGGCGCGAAGATCATCGGCGTCAACGCCCGCGACCTGAAGACCCTGAAGGTCGACCGCGGCACGTTCGAACGGGTCGCCCCCGAGATCCCCGCCCACATCGTGAAGATCGCCGAGTCCGGGGTGCGCGGGCCGCACGACCTGATCGCCTACGCGAACGCCGGCGCCGACGCCGTGCTCGTCGGCGAGTCGCTGGTCACCGGACGCGACCCGAAGTCGGCTGTCGCCGATCTCGTGGCCGCGGGCGCCCACCCGGCGCTGCGGCACGGGAGGGACTGACCCCTCATGTCCACCGCCTCCGTCGTCAGCGCGCTGCCCCTCGCCGGGTACGCGCCGCTGGCGCGCGGGTGCCGGCCGCGCGGCTGCCGGGCGCCCGCCCGCCGGGTGCACGGCAGGCGGGTGCGGTACGTGATCGGTGACGAGCCGGGACAGGTCAACGGGATGCGATGGCGGCGCGCCACGGCGCTCTGAGTCCGGGCCGCTCCCCGCGCACGCGCGTGCGGGACGGCTCGGTGACGGCGCATACGGTGCCCCGTGTCCGCAGCTTCCCCGAGGAGTCGTTCTTCCGTGTCCGAGTTCTTCATTCCTGACCCGGCGGGTCAGATCCCCAGCGTCGACGGGTACTTCGGTGCCTTCGGCGGCAAGTTCATCCCCGAGGCGCTCGTCGCCGCCGTCGACGAGGTCGCCGTCGAGTACGAGAAGGCCAAGGGCGATCCTGCCTTCGCCGCCGAACTCGACGAACTGATGGTCAACTACACCGGCCGGCCCAGCTCGCTGACCGAGGTGCCGAGGTTCGCCGAACACGCGGGCGGCGCCCGGGTGTTCCTCAAGCGCGAGGACCTCAACCACACCGGCTCGCACAAGATCAACAATGTGCTCGGCCAGGCGCTGCTCACCCGGCGCATGGGCAAGACCCGGGTCATCGCCGAGACGGGCGCGGGCCAGCACGGCGTGGCGACCGCCACCGCCTGCGCGCTGTTCGGCCTCGAATGCACCATCTACATGGGCGAGATCGACACCGAGCGCCAGGCGCTCAACGTCGCCCGGATGCGGATGCTCGGCGCCGAGGTCATCGCGGTGAAGTCCGGCAGCCGCACCCTGAAGGACGCCATCAACGAGGCGTTCCGCGACTGGGTCGCCAACGTCGACCGTACGCACTACCTGTTCGGCACGGTCGCGGGACCGCACCCGTTCCCCGCCATGGTCCGCGACTTCCACCGGGTGATCGGTGTCGAGGCCAGGCGGCAGATCCTGGAGCGGGCCGGCCGGCTGCCCGACGCCGCCGTCGCCTGCGTCGGCGGCGGCTCCAACGCGATCGGCCTCTTCCACGCGTTCATCCCCGACACCGAGGTGCGGCTGATCGGCTGCGAGCCGGCCGGACACGGCATCGACAGCGGCGAGCACGCCGCCACCCTCACGGCCGGCGAGCCCGGCATCCTGCACGGGTCGCGGTCCTACGTGCTCCAGGACGACGAAGGCCAGATCACCGAGCCGTACTCGATCTCGGCCGGACTCGACTACCCGGGCATCGGCCCCGAGCACGCCTACCTCAAGGACAGCGGACGCGGGGAGTACCGCGCGGTCACCGACGACGCGGCGATGCAGTCGCTGCGCCTGCTGTCGCGCACCGAGGGCATCATCCCGGCCATCGAGAGCGCCCACGCGCTGGCCGGCGCCATCGAGGTCGGCCAGGAACTCGGCGCCGAGGGGCTGATCGTCGTCAACCTCTCCGGGCGCGGCGACAAGGACATGGACACGGCCGCCCGCTACTTCGGGCTGTACGACGGGGAGGGCACGAAGTGAGCGGCAACATCCAACTGCTCGGCGACACGCTCGCCGCGGCCAAGGCGGACAACCGCGCCGCGCTGATCGCCTATCTGCCGGCCGGGTTCCCGACCGTGGACGGCGGGATCGCCGCGGTCAAGGCCGTCTTCGACGGCGGCGCCGACGTGGTCGAGATCGGGCTGCCGCACAGCGACCCGGTGCTCGACGGCCCGGTCATCCAGACCGCCGACGACATCGCGCTGCGCGGCGGCGTCAAGATCGCCGATGTGATGCGTACGGTCCGCGAGGCGTACGAGGCCACCGGCAAGCCGGTGCTGGTCATGACGTACTGGAACCCGGTCGACCGCTACGGCGTCGAGCGGTTCACCGCCGAGCTGGCCGAGGCGGGCGGCGCCGGGTGCATCCTGCCCGACCTGCCCGTGCAGGAGTCGGAGCTGTGGCGGCAGCACGCGGAGAAGCAGGGGCTCGCCACGGTCTTCGTGGTCGCCCCCAGCAGCCGCGACGAACGCCTCGCGAAGATCACGGCGGTGGGCAGCGGATTCGTCTACGCCGCGTCCCTGATGGGCGTCACCGGCACCCGCGCCTCGGTCGGCGCGCAGGCCCAGGACCTGGTCCGGCGCACCCGCGCCACGACCGGGCTGCCGGTCTGTGTCGGCCTCGGCGTCTCCGACGCCGCGCAGGCCGCCGAGGTCGCCGGATTCGCCGACGGGGTCATCGTCGGCTCGGCCTTCGTCAAGCGGATGCTGGACGCCGCCGACGAGGAAGCCGGTCTTGTCGCCGTCCGGGCGCTCGCCGCCGAGCTGGCGGAAGGCGTTCGCAAGCGCTGACGGGTGACGTCATCCGTACGGGTGGACCTGGGACCGGGGAGGTGCGTACGCGCCTCCCCGGTTCGTTGCTGTGGGCGTGAGCGAGAAGAACCGAGAGGCAACGAGGAGCGCGAGAGAGCGGCTCCGGCGGGAACGTGAAACGCACAAGGCGCGGGAGAAGCGCAAGCGCGGTCTGATCGTGGCGGCGACGGTCGTCGGCGTACTGGGGGCGACGGCCGCCGTGGGGGTGGTCGCCGCCAACATCGGCAAGGACAAGACCACCGGCGCGGCGGGCGCGGGGCCCGCGGTCGCGCCCTCGGGCGCCCGGGGCAAGGACGACCTCGCGATCCAGGTGGGCTCGGCGAAGGCACCGTCCACGCTCACCGTGTGGGAGGACTTCCGCTGTCCGATCTGCGGCCAGTTCGAGAACGTGTTCCGCAGCACGTTCCACGACCTGGAGAGCTCGGGACAGCTCAAGATCGAGTACCACCTCGCGACGATCATCGACGGCAACATGGGCGGTACGGGCTCGGTGCGCGCCGCGAACGCGGCGGCCTGCGCCCAGGACGCGGGAAAGTTCGCCAAGTACCACGACACGCTGTACTCGAACCAGCCGCCGGAGACCGACGACGCCTTCGGCAAGAACAGCAGGCTGCTGGACCTCGCGGCCAAGGTCCCGGGGCTGCGCACGCCCGCGTTCGACTCGTGCGTGAAGGACGGGAAGCATGACTCCTGGGTCCGCGCCTCGGCCGACGCCTTCCGCACCGGCGGCTTCGCCGGCACCCCGACGGTCCTGCTGAACGGCACGCCGGTGTTCCCGAAGAAGGGCAACGAGAACATCAGCCCGGCCAACTTGAAGAAGTGGGTCGCCGAGGCCAACAAGGGCAAAAAGCCGGGCGCGAGCGAGGCCGCGAGCCCGTCCGCGAGCTGACGCTCGTTATCCAGACGTTGCCGGGCGGGTTGCCGTACCTCCCGCCCGGCACGGTAGCGTCGGTTCTGCCATGGAACTTGCCTACATTCCCAGCCCGTCGACCGGAGTGATCCATCTCGGACCACTTCCGCTGCGCGGCTATGCGTTCTGCATCATCATCGGGGTCTTCGTCGCCGTCTGGTACGGCGGCAGGCGCTGGATCGACCGGGGCGGCAAAGCAGGGACGGTCGCCGACATCGCCGTCTGGGCGGTGCCCTTCGGCCTGGTCGGCGGCCGGCTCTACCACGTGATCACCGACTACGAGCTGTACTTCAAGAGCGGTGAGGACTGGGTCGACGCCTTCAAGATCTGGCAGGGCGGCCTGGGCATCTGGGGAGCGATCGCCTTCGGCGCCGTCGGCGCGTGGATCGGCTGCCGCAGGCGGGGCATCCCGCTGCCGGCGTGGGCCGACGCACTGGCCCCGGCCATCGCCTTCGCGCAGGCCATCGGCCGCTGGGGCAACTGGTTCAACCAGGAGCTGTACGGCAAGAAGACCGATCTGCCCTGGGCGCTGAAGATCAGCGCGGGTCCGAACAGGGAAGCCGGGCTCTACCACCCGACCTTCCTGTACGAGTCGCTGTGGTGCGTGCTCGTCGCGCTGCTCGTCATCTGGGCCGACCGCAGGTTCAAGCTCGGCCACGGCAGGGCCTTCGCCCTCTACGTCGCCTCGTACTGTGTGGGCAGGGCCTGGATCGAGTACATGCGCGTCGACGACGCCCACCACATCCTCGGTGTCCGGCTGAACGACTGGACGGCCGGGATCATCTTCGTCCTGGCGGTCGTCTACATCGTGGTCTCCTCGAAGATCCGCCCGGGCCGAGAAGAGATCGTCGAACCGGCCGCGGCGGACGGCGTGACGTCCGGCGACCCGAAGGACACGGACTCGAAGGACGCGGACTCCAAGGACACGGAGCCGAAGGACGGCGCTCCCAAGGAAGCGGGCTCGAAGGCCGACGAGCCCGAGGACGCGGGTCCGAAGGACGACGAGGGCGACGACGGCAAGGCCAAGCCGGCCGGCGCCACCACGCTGAAGAAGACCTGACCGGCCGGGCGCACACCGCACGTTCCGCAGGGCCGCCGGGGCCGCCGACCTGATCCAGGTCCGGCGGCCCCGGCGTTTGTCACCCTCGCGTCAGGGCGGCGAAGGCCGTCTCGTGGGCCCGGCGGCCCGCCGTGTCCTGGGCGAAGACCTCGCGCGCCACGGCCGCCAGCGCCAGCGCCGGGCCGCGCAGATCGAGCCGGCTCGCCTCGCCCACCCGCTTCGCCCAGTCGGCGGGGACGGCCGCCTCGCCGCCCAGCGCCCCGGCGAGCGCGCCGCTCATCGTGGCGATGGAGTCGCAGTCCCTGCCGTAGTTGACCGAGCCGAGGACCGTACGGCGGTAGTCGCCCGCGCCGATCAGCAGCATCCCGAGCGCCACCGGCAGCTCCTCGATCGCGTGCAGCCGGGAGGGCCGCCGGGCGCCGAGCGACGGCGCGCGGTAGTCGGGGCCCACCGTGTCGAACGGGGCGACCGCCGCGCGCAGCCCGCGCACCGCCGACTCCGCGTCCCGGTGCCTGGACGCCACGTCGCACACGGCCTCGATCGCGGCGCGGGTGCCGTCCTTGGCGAGCGCCAGACAGGTCTCGACGACCGTGGCGGGCGTCGCGCCCGGCAGACACGCGGCGGCGACGGCCGCCGCGAACACCCCGGCCGCCTCGCGCCCGTACGACGACTGGTGCGGGGCCGCGACCTCCAGCGCCTCCGCGTACGCGGCCTGCGGATGGGCGGCGTTGACCAGCCCGACGGGCGCCATGTACATGGCCGCGCCGCAGTTGACGATGTTGCCGCTGCCCGCCTCGCGCGGGTCGACATGGCCGTAGTGCAGCCGGGCCACGATCCACTTCTCGGCGAGGAAGATCCGCTGGAGCGGCAGTGCCTCGGCCTCCAGCTCCGGGATCCAGCGCGGGGTGGTCATCAGCTCGGGGACGAGGTGGTCGGCGACCGCGTAGGCGTCGAGGTGGCCCCGTACCGTCTCGTAGACCCTGACCAGCGCGTGGGTCATCAGGGTGTCGTCCGTGACGTGTCCGTCGCCCTTGTGGTATGGCGCGACGGGCCTGGCCGTGCGCCAGTCGTCGTCCCACGGTCCGACGATGCCGGTGACCGGGCCGCCGTGCCGCTCGGTGATCTGCTCGGGGGTGTGGCCCTCGACGGGACCGCCGAGCGCGTCACCGACGGCCGCGCCGATCAGGCAGCCGGCGATCCGGTCGTCGAGCGTGGGCCCCGGTGAGGGCGGGTGCGTCGTCATGTCCGAATTGTCCACCGGGGCGGGTGGTCGCGCGGCGCTGCGGACCCCGGCGAGTTCCCCGTACCCCCGACCGCGCTCAGGGCCGGAACCCGCTGGTTAGGCAGGCTTTCCTTGCTGGCGGGGACGGTTTTTCGTGCGTACTTTCGACCGTGCTGTGTACGTCGCCGAAGGGGAGCAGAACCATGACCGTCACCGAACCGGAAGCGACGCCGCGCGGAACAGCGCAGGAGGCGCCGCAGCCGGCCCACCACGACCAGCACACCCACCGCGACGTGACCGGCGGCTGGCTCCGCCCCGCCGTGTTCGGCGCCATGGACGGGCTCGTCTCCAACCTGGCCCTGATGACCGGCGTCGCCGGCGGTGACGTCTCGCGGCACACCATCGTGATCACCGGCCTCGCCGGGCTCGCGGCCGGCGCCTTCTCGATGGCCGCGGGGGAGTACACCTCGGTGGCCTCGCAGCGCGAGCTGGTCCAGGCGGAGCTGGAGGTGGAGCGCACGGAACTGCGCAGACACCCCGACGACGAGCTGGCCGAGCTGGCCGCGCTCTACGAGTCGCGCGGGGTGGAGCCCGAGCTGGCCCTGCGGGTCGCCGAGCAGCTGTCCGCCGACCCCGAGCAGGCCCTGGAGATCCACGCCCGCGAGGAGCTGGGGGTCGACCCCGACGACCTGCCGTCACCGACCGTCGCTGCCGTGTCGTCGTTCGGTTCGTTCGCGCTGGGCGCCCTGCTGCCCGTACTGCCGTACCTGCTGGGCGCGACCCAGCTGTGGCCCGCCCTGCTGCTGGCGCTGGTCGGCCTCTTCACCTGCGGCGCGCTGGTCGCCCGCGTAACGGCACGCAGCTGGTGGTACAGCGGGCTCCGGCAGCTTCTGCTCGGCGGGGCCGCCGCCGCGCTGACCTACGGACTCGGGGCGCTGTTCGGCGCCGCCGTCTGATCCGTCGCCGTCCGCCCGGCATCCGCGCACACCGCGATGACCTGCTGTGACGCACGTCCCTGCGCGATGGGGGCGTGCGGGTGGGACACTATGGCAGGCGCCTCGGACAGACCTGTTACACGGCGGTTTCGACTCCGCGATGACCGGGCATGACCCGTAGGCGCTACGGGCAACGAGGCCCGCGCCCGGGCGGACGACGATCTGTCCAGACTTTGAGCCACCTCCACCGCGATGCGGTGTCCGCATGTTGGAATGACTTATCCGCTTCCTGAGAAGTGTCCCATCATGTAACCTGCTCGAAATTTCTTGGAGGGCCAACGTCGTCCCTCGGTTATTGCATATGCCACGACGACGACGGGAGAGCCGATGCGTTCCCACGCCTGGTCGCCCATGGACGGTCGCCCCGCCCCGCAAGGGATGTACGACCCCCGTAACGAGCACGACGCCTGTGGCGTCGGGTTCGTGGCCACCCTCACCGGTGTAGCCGGCCACGCCCTGGTCGAGCAGGCGCTGACCGTACTGCGCAATCTCGAACACCGCGGCGCCACAGGCTCCGAGCCCGACTCCGGCGACGGCGCCGGAATCCTGCTCCAGGTGCCGGACGCCTTCTTCCGCGAGGTCACGGAATTCGAGCTGCCCGAGGCAGGCTCGTACGCCGTCGGCATCGCCTTCCTGCCCGCGGTCGACTACGAGGACGCCGTCTCACAGATCGAGACGATCGCCGTCGAGGAGGGCCTGACGGTCCTCGGCTGGCGCGACGTCCCCGTCGCCCCGCAGATGCTCGGCTCCATCGCCCGCGCGACGATGCCGGTATTCCGCCAGCTCTTCGTCGCCGACGGCACGAGCACCGGCATCGCCCTCGACCGCAAGGCGTTCCTGCTGCGCAAGCGCACCGAGCGGGAGGCCGGGGTGTACTTCCCCTCGCTCTCCGCCCGGACGATCGTCTACAAGGGCATGCTCACCACCGGCCAGCTGGAGCCGTTCTTCCCCGACCTGTCCGACCGCCGGTTCGCCACGGCCATCGCGCTGGTCCACTCCCGCTTCTCCACCAACACCTTCCCGAGCTGGCCGCTCGCCCACCCGTACCGCTTCGTCGCGCACAACGGCGAGATCAACACGGTCAAGGGCAACCGGAACTGGATGAAGGCCCGCGAGTCCCAGCTGGGCTCCGACCTCTTCGGCCCCGAGAAGCTGGAGCGGATCTTCCCGCTCTGCACCCCCGACGCCTCCGACTCCGCGTCCTTCGACGAGGTCCTGGAACTGCTCCACCTCGGTGGCCGTTCGCTGCCGCACTCGGTGCTGATGATGGTCCCCGAGGCGTGGGAGAACCACGACTCCATGGACCCGGCCCGGCGGGCGTTCTACCAGTACCACGCCACGATGATGGAGCCGTGGGACGGCCCCGCCTGCGTCACCTTCACCGACGGCACGCAGGTCGGCGCCGTGCTCGACCGCAACGGGCTGCGCCCGGGACGCTACTGGGTCACCGACGACGGCCTCGTCGTCCTCTCCTCCGAGGTCGGCGTCCTCGACATCGACCCCGCCAAGGTCGTCCGCAAGGGCCGCCTCCAGCCGGGCCGGATGTTCCTCGTCGACACCGTCGAGCACCGCATCATCGAGGACGACGAGATCAAGGCGACCCTCGCCGCCGAGAAGCCGTACGAGGAATGGCTGGCGACCGGCGAGATCGAGCTGGAGGACCTGCCCGAGCGCGAGCACATCGTGCACACCCACGCCTCGGTCACCCGCCGCCAGCAGACCTTCGGCTACACCGAGGAAGAGCTGCGCGTCCTGCTCGCCCCGATGGCACGCGCGGGCGCCGAGCCGATCGGCTCCATGGGCACCGACTCGCCCATCGCGGCGATCTCCGCCCGCCCCCGGCTGCTCTTCGACTACTTCACCCAGCTGTTCGCGCAGGTCACCAACCCGCCGCTGGACGCCATCAGGGAAGAGCTGGTCACCTCGCTGCGCTCGTCCCTCGGCCCGCAGGGCAACCTGCTGGAGCCGACGGCCGCGTCCTGCCGCAGTGTCACCCTGCCGTTCCCGGTGATCGACAACGACGAGCTGGCCAAGCTCGTGCACATAAACGCGGACGGCGACATGCCCGGCATGAAAGCCGCCACGCTCTCCGGTCTCTACCGCGTCAACGGCGGCGGCGAGACGCTCGCCGCGCGTATCGACGAGATCTGCGCCGAGACCGACGAGGCGCTGGAGTCCGGCGCCCGGATCATCGTGCTCTCCGACCGGCACTCCGACGCCGAGCACGCCCCGATCCCGTCCCTGCTGCTCACCGCCGCCGTGCACCACCACCTCATCCGCACCAAGCAGCGCACCCAGGTGGGGCTGCTCGTCGAGGCCGGCGACGTGCGCGAGGTGCACCACGTCGCGCTGCTCATCGGCTTCGGCGCCGCCGCCGTCAACCCGTACCTCGCGATGGAGTCCGTCGAGGACCTGGTGCGCGCCGGCACGTTCATCGAGGGCCTGGAGCCCGAGCAGGCCATCCGCAACCTGATCTACGCGCTCGGCAAGGGCGTCCTGAAGGTCATGTCCAAGATGGGCATCTCGACCGTCGCCTCCTACCGGGGCGCCCAGGTCTTCGAGGCCGTCGGCCTGGACGAGGAGTTCGTCGAGCGGTACTTCTCCGGCACCACCACCAAGATCGGCGGAGCGGGACTCGACGTCGTCGCCCAGGAGGTCGCGGCCCGGCACGCCAAGGGCTACCCCGCCTCCGGGATCTCCGCGAGCCACCGCAAGCTCGACATCGGCGGCGAGTACCAGTGGCGCCGCGAGGGCGAGCCGCACCTCTTCGACCCCGAGACGGTCTTCCGGCTCCAGCACGCCGCGCGCTCGCGCCGCTACGACATCTTCAAGAAGTACACCGACCGGGTCAACGAGCAGTCCGAGCGGCTGATGACGCTGCGCGGCCTGTTCAACTTCGCCTCGGCGCGCGAGCCGATCTCCATCGACGAGGTCGAGCCGGTCTCGGAGATCGTCAAGCGCTTCTCCACCGGCGCCATGTCGTACGGCTCGATCTCCCAAGAGGCGCACGAGACCATGGCCGTCGCCATGAACCAGCTCGGCGGCAAGTCCAACACCGGCGAGGGCGGCGAGGACGCCGACCGGCTGTACGACCCGAAGCGCCGCTCGTCGATCAAGCAGGTCGCCTCCGGACGGTTCGGCGTCACCAGCGAATACCTGGTCAACGCCGACGACATCCAGATCAAGATGGCGCAGGGCGCCAAGCCCGGCGAGGGCGGCCAGCTGCCCGGACACAAGGTCTACCCGTGGGTCGCCAAGACCCGGCACTCCACCCCGGGCGTCGGCCTGATCTCCCCGCCGCCGCACCACGACATCTACTCCATCGAGGATCTCGCCCAGCTGATCCACGACCTGAAGAACGCCAACCCGCAGGCCCGCATCCACGTGAAGCTGGTCTCCGAGGTCGGCGTCGGCACCGTCGCCGCCGGTGTCTCCAAGGCACACGCCGACGTGGTGCTCATCTCGGGCCACGACGGCGGCACGGGCGCCTCCCCGCTCACCTCACTCAAGCACGCGGGCGGCCCCTGGGAGCTGGGCCTCGCCGAGACCCAGCAGACGCTGCTGCTCAACGGGCTGCGCGACCGCATCGTCGTGCAGACCGACGGCCAGCTCAAGACCGGCCGTGACGTCGTCATCGCCGCCCTGCTGGGCGCCGAGGAGTTCGGCTTCGCGACGGCGCCGCTCGTCGTCTCGGGCTGCGTCATGATGCGCGTCTGTCATCTCGACACCTGTCCCGTCGGCATCGCCACCCAGAACCCGGTCCTGCGGGAGCGGTTCACCGGCAAGGCCGAGTACATCGTCAACTTCTTCGAGTTCATCGCCGAAGAGGTCCGCGAACTCCTCGCCGAGCTGGGCTTCCGCACCCTCGAAGAGGCCGTGGGACGCGCCGAGCTCCTCGACACCGAGCGGGCGCTCAACCACTGGAAGGCCCAGGGCCTCGACCTGCGCCCGCTCTTCCACGTGCCGCTGCTCGGCGAGGGCACCGCACGCCACCGCACCACCGAGCAGGACCACGGCCTGGGCAAGGCCCTCGACAACGAGCTGATCAAGCTCGCCGCCGACGCCCTGGGCGCCGAGAGCGCCGAGGCGGCCCAGCCGGTGCGCGCGCAGATCGCCATCCGCAACATCAACCGCACCGTCGGCACGATGCTGGGCCACGAGGTGACGAAGAGGTTCGGCGGCGCGGGACTGCCCGACGACACCATCGACATCACCTTCACCGGCTCGGCCGGCCAGTCCTTCGGCGCCTTCCTGCCGCACGGAGTGACCCTGCGGCTCGAAGGCGACGCCAACGACTACGTCGGCAAGGGCCTGTCCGGCGGCCGGGTCGTCGTACGGCCCGACCGCGGCGCCGACCACCTCGCCGAGTACTCGACCATCGCGGGCAACACCATCGCCTACGGCGCCACCGGCGGCGAGCTGTTCCTGCGCGGCAGGACAGGCGAGCGGTTCTGCGTCCGCAACTCCGGCGCCACGGTGGTCGCCGAAGGCGTCGGCGACCACGGCTGCGAGTACATGACCGGCGGCCACGCCGTCGTACTCGGCGAGACCGGACGCAACTTCGCGGCCGGCATGTCCGGCGGTATCGCCTACGTCATCGACCTCGACCCGGACAACGTCAACTCCGGGAACCTGTCGGCCGTCGGCCCGCTGGACGACGCGGACCAGGAGTGGCTGCACGAGGCGGTACGCCGCCACCAGGAGGAGACGGCCTCCACCGTCGCCGGGCGGCTGCTCGACGACTGGGACACCGCCGTCACCCGCTTCAGCAAGATCATCCCCACTACGTACAAGGCAGTGCTCGCCGCCAAGGACGCCGCCGAGCTGGCCGGACTCTCCGAGACCGAGACCACCGAGAAGATGATGGAGGCGGCGACCAATGGCTGACCCGAAGGGCTTTCTCACCACCGGGCGGGAAATCGCCACCTCCCGCCCGGTCGAGGAGCGCGTCAAGGACTGGAACGAGGTCTACGTTCCCGGCTCGCTGCTCCCGATCATCAGCAAGCAGGCCGGGCGCTGCATGGACTGCGGCATCCCGTTCTGCCACCAGGGCTGTCCGCTGGGCAACCTGATCCCCGAGTGGAACGACTACGCGTACCGGGAGGACTGGCAGGCGGCCATAGAGCGGCTGCACGCCACCAACAACTTCCCCGAGTTCACCGGGCGGCTGTGCCCCGCGCCCTGCGAGTCGGCGTGCGTGCTGTCCATCAACCAGCCCGCCGTCACCATCAAGAACGTCGAAGTCTCCATCATCGATAAGGCGTGGGAGAGCGGCGACGTCACCCCGCAGCCCCCCGAGCGGCTGTCCGGCAAGACCGTCGCCGTCATCGGCTCGGGCCCCGCGGGACTCGCCGCCGCCCAGCAGCTCACCAGGGCCGGACACACCGTCGCCGTGTACGAGCGCGCCGACCGTATCGGCGGACTGCTGCGCTACGGCATCCCCGAGTTCAAGATGGAGAAGTCCCACATCAACCGCCGCATCGAGCAGATGCGCGCCGAGGGGACCAAGTTCCGCACCGAGGTCGAGGTCGGCCGTGACGTGAACGCCGCGAAGCTGCGCAAGCGGTACGACGCCGTCGTCATCGCCGCCGGCGCCACCGTCTCGCGCGACCTGCCGGTCCCGGGCCGGGAGCTGAACGGCATCCACTTCGCGATGGAGTACCTGCCGCCGTCCAACAAGGTGCAGGAGGGCGACCTCACGGTCTCCCCGATCAACGCGGCGGGCAAGCACGTCGTGGTCATCGGCGGCGGCGACACCGGCGCCGACTGCGTCGGCACCGCCCACCGCCAGGGCGCGGCCTCCGTCACCCAGCTGGAGATCATGCCCAGGCCCGGCGACGCGCGCGCCGACCACCAGCCGTGGCCGACGTTCCCGATGCTCTACAAGGTCACCTCGGCGCACGAGGAGGGCGGTGAGCGGGTCTACTCCGTCTCCACCACGCACTTCGAGGGCGACGAGGACGGCAACGTCCAGTACCTGCACCTCACCGAGGTCCAGTTCAAGGACGGCAAGCTCGACCCGCGGAGCGGCACCGAGCGCAAGATCCCCGCGCAGCTGGTCACGCTCGCCATGGGCTTCACCGGGACCGACCAGTCCAACGGACTCGTCGAGCAGTTCGGCCTTGAACTCGACGGGCGCGGCAACATCGCGCGGGACGCCGACTTCGCGACCAACGTCCCCGGCGTGTACGTTGCCGGTGACGCGGGCCGCGGCCAGTCCCTGATCGTGTGGGCCATCGCCGAGGGCCGCTCGGCGGCGCGCGGCGTCGACAGCTACCTGACGGGGGCCAGCGACCTGCACGCCCCGATCAGGCCCACGGACCGCGCGATGATGGTCTGAAACAAGACGTCCCGTACAAAGGCGTACGGGCGGTGTCGGCCCGGGGGACGTCCTCCGGACCCTCCGCAAGACGCGGCGCCTGCCCCCAGTCCCCGACCGGACGACGGCAGGCGCCGTGGCATGTGGACGGATGCGCACCGACGACGACGGATGTGGATCACCGGCGTGTCCCCGCCCGTCATTCACCGCCGGGGCATGCTAGGCTGACTGCGTTGCAGTTTTGGTACCCATGAACTTTATGTGCGCCTGACGGGATTGCTACCTCTCCTCTTCAGGCGCATTGTTGTTTCTGCCGGTTTTCTCCGGATGGGGCTCAATGCGGCGACGAGGAATTCGTAAAGTGCGGATTTCCGGCTCTGCACCTGTTTTAGGAGAATGACATGGCTACAGGCACAGTGAAGTGGTTCAACTCGGAAAAGGGCTTCGGCTTCATTGAGCAGGACGGCGGCGGCGCCGACGTCTTCGCCCACTACTCGAACATCGCCACCCAGGGCTTCCGCGAGCTCCAGGAGGGCCAGAAGGTCTCGTTCGACGTCACGCAGGGCCAGAAGGGCCCGCAGGCGGAGAACATCGTCCCGGCCTAATTGCCTGGACGCGTACCTCGTAAGCCGGGGCCTGCACCTGCACGGTGCGGGTCCCGGCTCGCGCTGTCCCTAGTGCCGTTCCCGCTCCCGGCGAAACTCGCCCTGTCGCGGTCCCCGGCACGCGTGCTCGCCGTCTTGGCCATCAGTCCCCGACCGCTCGCGGAAAACACGAGGGCTCCCGGCCGGCCAGCGCACACACGCCCCGGACCCGCTGTTGACAGGCACCTCGCCGGTCACGGCGCTAGGCCCAGAAAGGCTTTACCGAATGACTCGACCCGAACGCCAGGACCGTGCTGGAAGAACAGCAGGCAAGCGCCCGGTGAATTCACGTACCAGGAGTGCGGCGAAAGGCGTGTCGAAAGCTCCCGCCCGCCGTGCCCCCGCCCGTCCGCAGGAATTCACCCTGCCGGAGACCCTTACCCCCGCACTGCCCGCGGTCCAGGCTTTCGACGAGCTGGACATGCCGGCGGGACTGCTGAAGACGCTGACCGCCCAGGGTGTGACGGAACCTTTCCCCATCCAGGGCGCCACCCTGCCGAACGCCATCGCCGGCCGTGACATCCTCGGCCGCGGGCGCACAGGCTCGGGCAAGACCCTCGCCTTCGGACTCGCGCTCCTCGCCCGTACGGCGGGCCGCCGCGCCGAGCCCAAGGCCCCCCTGGTGATGGTGCTGGTCCCCACCCGCGAGCTGGCGCAGCAGGTGACGGACGCGCTCACCCCGTACGCCACAGCGGTGAACCTGAAGATCGCCACCGTCGTCGGCGGTCTCTCCATCTCCAAGCAGGCGGGCCAGCTGCGGCGCGGCGCCGAGGTGCTCGTCGCCACGCCCGGCCGGCTCAAGGACCTCATCGAGCGCGGCGACTGCCGGCTCGACCAGGTGACCATCACCGTCCTCGACGAGGCCGACCAGATGGCCGACATGGGGTTCATGCCGCAGGTCACCGCGCTGCTCAAGCAGGTGCAGCCGGACGGCCAGCGGATGCTGTTCTCGGCCACGCTGGACAAGAACATCGACCGGCTGGTGAAGCAGTACCTCACCGACCCCGTCGTGCACTCCGTCGACCCGTCCCAGGGCGCGGTGACCACGATGGAGCACCACCTGCTGTACGTCCTGGACGAGACGGACAAGAAGGCGGTGACCGTGCGCATCGCCGCGCGCGAGGGCCGCGTCCTGCTGTTCCTCGACACCAAGCGGTCCGTCGACCGGCTGGTGAAGCGGCTGCTGGCCAGCGGCGTACGCGCCTCGGGGCTGCACGGCGGGCGTTCCCAGCCGCAGCGCAACCGCACCCTCGACCAGTTCAAGACGGGACAGGTCACCGCGCTCGTCGCGACGAACGTCGCCGCGCGCGGTATCCACGTGGACGATCTGGACCTGGTCGTCAACGTGGATCCGCCCGTCGACCACAAGGACTACCTGCACCGCGGCGGCCGTACGGCCCGCGCGGGGGAGTCCGGCAGCGTCGTCACGCTGGTCCTGCCCGAGCAGCGCAGGGAGATGACCCGGCTGATGTCCGACGCCGGTATCGCCCCCAGGTCCGCCAGCATCAAGTCGACCGACGAGGAGCTGGCCCGGCTCACCGGCGCGCGGGAGCCCTCCGGGGTCGCCGTCATCGTCGATGTGCCGCAGCCCGTCGTCCAGGGCAAGCAGAAGCCCCGCACCTCACGCCCGGCCCGCTCGGGCACCCGTGGCGCGGGACGCGGCTCGGGCGGGTCCGGCGGCTCCGGCGGTACGGCACGGGCCGGCGCGACCGGCGGCGGAGCCCGTACCGGCGGCGGCGCCCGGCTGGAGACCGCGCCGCGCGCGGGCGGCGGTCGCAGCCGCCGTGGCCGGGGCAGCTCCGAAGGCGGCAGGCGCACCGCGGCCTGACTCTCCGTACCGACCAGCACCGATGCACCTGAACCGCCCGGCAGCGCACCCTCGCGTGCTGCCGGGCGGTTCGGTGTACGGCGCCGCACGATCCGTCGCCGATCGGTTAACTTCCGGGAAACTGACCGGAGTTGGCATTGACGTGCACCTGTCTACGCGCGTCATCATAGGGCCATGCGAATTCCCCCACGTATCGCCGCCCTCGGCGGACTCGTCGCCCTGACCTCCACGCTCCTTGTCGGCGGTATCTCCGCCTCCGCCACAGCGGCCCCGGCCGCCGTCGGCAGCATCTGCTACGGCAGCCTCCCCTCCCAGGCCCACCACACCCTCGACCTCATCGAGGCCGGCGGCCCGTTCCCGTACTCCCAGGACGGTGCCGTCTTCCAGAACCGCGAGCACCTGCTGCCCAGCCAGTCGAGCAGCTACTACCACGAGTACACCGTGGTGACGCCCGGCTCTCCCGACCGTGGCGCGCGCCGCATCATCACCGGCAAGAAGAGCAACGAGGACTACTACACCGCCGACCACTACGCGTCGTTCAAGCTCGTCAACTACAGCTGCTGAGCACGGACGACCGCTGACCGCCGACCGCCGACGACCGCACGGAAAGGTAACCTCCGCCCCATGACGGTGACGTATGTGATCGACGGGGCGGAGGTCACCGACCTCCAGCGTTTCTGGCAGGCGATCGGCGCCGCCGTGAACGGCCCCGGCGGCTATTTCGGCAGCAATCTCGACGCGTTCGCCGACTGCCTGAGCGGCGGGTACGGCACGCCGGACGACGGCGACTTCGTCATCGAATGGCGCCGGCACGACCTGTCCCGGGCCGCCCTCGGCCACCAGGAGACCGCGGTGGCGCTCCAGCGGCGGCTCGCCAACGCCCACCCTGCCAACCGGGCGGCGATCGAAGGCGAGTTGGCCGAGGCCAAGGCCGGCAGGGGGCCCACTGTCTTCGACTGGCTGGTGCAGATCATCGAGGAGAAGGCACCGGGCACCCTGCGACTGCTCTGACGGTCCGTCATGCCCGACCGCCCGTCAGGCGTGGCTGCGGCGCGGCAGCGTGGACTCCAGCCTGAGCCGGTCCTCGCCGTCGGGGACGTAGCGCACCGCGTCCAGCGCCGTGGCGCGCGCGTGCCCCGCCGGATCCTCCTCCGCGAGGATCCGGGCCAACGCGTCGACGGCGCGCGCGTCCTGACGTACCGCCAGGCCGTACGCCGCCCACGCCGCCGTCCCGGCGTCCGGGTCGTCGAGCCGGGCCGCCAGCGCCTCGCGGAGCTCCGCAGCGTCGGCCGGTACGCCCGCCAGCGCCGGGACCGCCCCCGCCCTGACCGACGCCCACGCGTCCCCGCTCAGGGCGACCAGCGCCCGTACGGCCCCGCCGTCGGCGCCCGGCGCCGCGGCCAGGACCTCGCGCAGCGCCAGCGCCACCGACCGCCGTACACCGCCATCCGGGTGGCCCGCGTGGCGCAGGATCTCCGGGAGCGCCGACGGATCGCCGCACCGCCCCAGCGCCCGCACGGCCGCACACGCCGGTTCAGGTTCTTCCGCCGTCCGGGACAGCTCGCCCAGCAGCGCCACCGCCCGCGCGGTGAACGGACCCGCACCCGCGTCGCCGTTCGCGTCCTGCGTGCCGTGCGCCGGAGCCGAACCCAGCCTGCCCAGCGCGTCGGCGGCGAAGGCCCGGCGCAGCGGATCGTCGCTCGCACACCACGCGGCGACCGACTGGAACGTTTCCTCATCGCCGCGCCGCCACAGCGCGGCCACCGACTCCAGCCAGTCGTCACGCTCCGGATCGCCGCACCGCAGCGCGCGCAGCGCCAGCTCCTCGTACGGCGTCGCGACCGCCAGCTCCGCCTCCAGCACCGTAGCGACGGCCGCGTGGCCGGTCTGCTGCTCCCGGCCCGCCACCGGGGTGCCGTCGTCCCGTACCAGCTCCACCAGGACGCTCTGCGAGCCGTCGGCGACGATCCGGCGCACCACCGTCCCGTAGCCGTCCCCGTAGGCGTGCCGCAGCCCCGCGCGCAGCTCGTGCTCCACGTCCAGCGCCGACCAGCGCAGCGCCTCGGCGAGCGCCGCCTCCCGCGCGCCCTCGTCGTGGAGCCCGGCGCCGTGCCGCAGCAGTGCCCGTACGGCGGCGGGCGAGCCCCTGCGGGCGGCCAGCACCAGCGGCCGCTCCCCGCCGGGCCCCGGCAGATCGGGGTCGGCGCCGTGCTCCAGCAGCGCCTCCAGCGTGTCGGCGAAGCCCTGCACGACCGCCCAGGCGACGGCGGTGAACCCGAACGCCTCACGCCGGTCGGGCTGCGCGCCACCGGCGAGCAGCGCCCGTACGACCTCGGTGTGCCCGCCGCACGCGGCGCCGCAGAGCGGCAGGTCCGCGCCGTCCTCGCCGCTCGCCCGGTCCGGATCCGCCCCGGCGGCCAGCAGCAGCCGCGCCACGCCCGGCTCGTCGCTGACCGCCGCCAGGTACAGCGCGCTCTGCCCGTCCTCGTCGGTGGCCTCGGCCGGCACCCCGGCCCTGAGCAGTTGGACAACGGTGTCCTGCGCCCCGCCGTAGACAGCGGCGAACAGACCCTGGACACCCGCCGTGGGCTCACCGGTCATGCTTCGATCCCAGGGTCTGCCGTTCGTCATGACCCTCACGCCCCTCGGGGGCGCGCCTTTCCCTCACGTATCGCATTCGAGCACGGTCCTGCACAGCCCGCACCGGGCTCTGACCCGGCCCCGGACCGGTACCCGGATCCGCTGTTGGCATGTGGGGCAGGCGAACGCGACCCGCAGTCCGTCCCCGACCCGCTCGAAGGCGTACGGCATGCCGGGGTCGGCCGCCGGGGGAGCGGCGGAGTGGTCCAGCGCGTAGCGGCGGTCCTTGGCGTAGCGGTGCCTGCCCGCCCAGCCGGCCGTCGTCAGCGGCGGCTGCTGCTCGTCCCGCAGCGCCTGCGCCCTGCCCTTCGTGTACGCGGTGTACCCCTGCGGGCTGGTGAACCAGATCCGGGGGTCCTCCTCGAAGACCAGCGCCCGCTTCGCGAGCACGTAACCGAACTCCTCGGGGGTGAGGTAGCCGAGCTTCTGGCTGGAGTCGCGGTCCTCGCGGTACGCGTCGAGCAGCAGCCACCCGGCGCCGAGGTACGTCGTGGCCGTGTCGGTGAGGATCTCGTTGTCCCGGGTGCCGGGGAAGCTGAGCCCGAGCCGGTGCAGCAGGACATGGGTGATCTCGTGCGCGAGGGCGGCGCCGATGTCCCTGCGATGGGTACGGAACCGGTCGTTCAGCTCGATGAAGTACTCGGGTCCCGCGGTCAGCTCGACGCTCGCCGCGTGCTCCATCTCGGAGAAGCTCACGATCATCCGCGCGTCCGGCAGCCGCAGCTGCTGGACCAGCGCGCGGGCCACCCGCTGCGCGCCGAGGTGCAGATCGTCCACGTCGGAGAAGGCGACGTCGGCGGGGGCGACGCTCGGCGCGTACGAGAGGATCGTGTCCGGCGAGAGCCGCCGGTACAGGGCGGTCAGGGCCGCGCGGACCGTGTCGAGATGCGGGTAGCCGTGGACGACCTCACTGGCGTCTCTCACATCAGCACCCCCACTGCGAGGCCGCACAGCGGTGTGGCGGCCGGCCCGCGTCAAGAATACGGCGGGCGGGCCGATGGCCGAAAACAGCCACTTGTGGCGACCTCTGCGGGCTCTCCATACTCCGGACCAACATTTGTCGGGCACATGACATCCCATGGGCCCGGCGGAGTACGAACCCGTCCCCCACGAAGGGCAGTCCGTTGAAGCAGCTCCTGCGCACCCTCAAGAGATGCGCCGCCGCCGGCGCCGTCATCCTCGCAGCCGTCAGCCTCCAGCCCTCCTCCGCATCGGCGGCGCCCGCGCCGGTCGTCGGCGGCACCCGCGCCGCCCAGGGCGAATTCCCGTTCATGGTCCGCCTGTCCATGGGCTGCGGCGGCGCGCTCTACGCGCCCAACATCGTCCTCACCGCCGCCCACTGCGTCGACGGAAGCGGCAACAACACCAGCATCACGGCCACGGCGGGCGTCGTGGACCTGCAGAGCTCCAGCGCGGTCAAGGTCAAGTCCACCAAGGTCCTGCAGGCCCCCGGCTACAACGGCTACGGCAAGGACTGGGCGCTGATCAAGCTCGCCAAGAACATCAACCAGCCCACCCTGAAGATCGCCACCACCACCGCCTACGACAGCGGCACCTTCACCATCGCGGGCTGGGGCTCGGCCAGCGAGAACGGCGCCCAGCAGCGCTACCTGCTCAAGGCCACCGTGCCGTTCGTCTCCGACACCTCCTGCCGCGCGTCCTACGGCAGCGACCTCGTCGCGAGCGACGAGATCTGCGCGGGCTACGCCCAGGGCGGCACCGACACCTGCCAGGGCGACTCCGGCGGACCCATGTTCCGCAAGGACAACGCCGGCGCCTGGATCCAGGTCGGCATCGTGAGCTGGGGCAACGGCTGCGCCCGGGCCGGCTACCCCGGCGTCTACAGCCAGGTGTCCACCTTCGCCTCCGCCATCGCGTCGGCCGCGGCCGGACTGTGACCTGAGCTGACACCACCGGAACGGGACACGCGTACGAACTGGCGCACCGCACCACCCGTACGCGTGTCCCGCATCCTGAGCAGCCTCCCGCCCGGACCGCCCGCTCCGTCTAAGCTGCCCGACCATGACCACGAGCGACCCGGCCGACGACGCGTCCGTAACAGCCGAGCTGAACCGCCTCCGCGGGAGTATCGACAACATCGACGCCGCCGTCGTGCACATGCTCGCCGAACGCTTCAAGTGCACCCAGCAGGTCGGCCACCTCAAGGCGGCCCACCACCTGCCGCCCGCCGACCCGGCGCGCGAGGCCCGGCAGATCGCCCGGCTGCGCAGCCTCGCCGAAAGCGCCAAGCTGGACCCGGCCTTCGCCGAGAAGCTGCTCAACTTCATCGTGGCCGAGGTGATCCGCCACCACGAGACGATCGCGGGCGCCCGCGGCGACGCGGAACAGCGCCCCTAGGCCGGGTCCGCGAAGTCGCGTCCGGCTCACGATGCCCGGCACGCACGCTCGCGGCCACTCCCTGGCGCGCTCCCGGCAGCACCCGCGGGCCCCGACCGCGGACGACGGCACGGCGCGGGCGCCCGGTCAGGGGTGCGCGCGGGGCTTCGGCCGCTCGCAGAACCCTGCTGCACTCGTCCGTGGCCATCAGGCAGCATGGCCCCATGTCCGTACTGACGCGCGACGAAGCGCAGACCCGTGCCCGGCTCCTCGAAGTCCACCGGTACTCGATCAGCCTCGATCTGACCACCGGCGACGACACCTTCGACTCCCGCACCACCATCCACTTCACCACCCGGGCTGCCGGAGACACCTTCGTCGAACTCAGGCCGGCCGCACTGCGCACCCTCACCCTCGACGGCCACCCGCTCGACCCCGGCGCGCTCACCGGCAACCGGCTGGCCCTCACCGGGCTCGACCCCGGCGCACACGAGCTGCGCGTCGAGGCCGACATGCCGTACTCGCACACCGGCGAAGGCATGCACCGCTTCACCGACCCGGCCGACGGTGAGACCTACCTCTACACCTCGCTCGGCCCCAGCGACGTCGCCTGCGTCTTCCCCGCCTTCGACCAGCCCGACCTCAAGGCCGTCTTCGAACTCGACGTCACGGCGCCCGAAGAGTGGACCGTGCTCGGCAACGGCGTCGCCACCCACAACGGCGCGGGACACTGGAGCCTCGCCCCCACGCCCCGGATCTCCACCTATCTCGTCGCCGTCGCCGCGGGACCCTGGCACTCCGTACGCACCGAACACGCCGGACTGCCCTTCGGCATCCACTGCCGCCGCTCCCTCGCGCCCCACCTCGACGTGGACGCCGACGAGATCCTCGGTCTCACCCGCGCCTGCTTCGACCGCTACCACGAGAAGTTCGAGGAGCCCTACCCCTTCGACTCCTACGACCAGGCGTTCGTCCCCGAGTTCAACTGGGGCGCCATGGAGAACCCCGGACTCGTCACCTTCCGCGACGAGTTCATCTACCGCTCGGCGGTCACCGACACCGAACGCCAGACCCGCGCCATGGTCATCGCCCACGAAATGGCCCACATGTGGTTCGGCGACCTCGTCACCCTCGCCTGGTGGGACGACATCTGGCTCAACGAGTCGTTCGCCGAGTACATGGGCTACCAGACCCTCACCGAAGCCACCCACTACACCGACACCTGGGTCGACTTCGGCATCGGACGCAAGGCCTGGGGGTACGACGCCGACCAGCGGCCCACCACGCACCCCGTCGCCCCCGACCCCGAAGCCGTCCCCGACGTGGACGCCGCCATGCTCAACTTCGACGGCATCTCCTACGCCAAGGGCGCCTCGGCGCTGCGCCAACTCGTCGCCTGGCTCGGTGAGAAGGACTTCCTCGCCGGCATCAACACCCACTTCGCCCGGCACAAGTTCGGCAACGCCACCCTCGCCGACTTCATCGACTCCCTCGGCCAGGCCACCGAACGCGACGTGCACGCCTGGGCCGACGCGTGGCTGCGCACCACCGGCGTCGACACCCTCACCCCCACCGTCACCCAGACCGGCGACGGCTGGAGCCTCGACGTCGCGCACGACGGCAGCCGTCCCCACCACATCACCGTCGGCACCTACGACATCGACGTCGTCGACCCGGGCCGGCTCGTCCGGCGCGACCGCCTCGACCTCGACATCCCCCGCACCGAAGGGCCCCTCACCCGCCCCGGCGCGCGGCCCGCCCTCGTCGTGCTCAACGACGGCGACCTCACCTACGCCAAGATCCGGCTCGACCCCGAATCCTGGGCCATCGCGCTCAGTTCGCTCTCCGGCATTCCCGACCCGCTCACCCGCGCCGTCATCTGGAACGCCGCACGCGACATGGTCCGCGACGGCCAGCTCGCCCCCGCCGACCACCTCGACGCCGCCCGCGCCCACCTCCCGCACGAGCCCGACCTCGCCATCGTCCAGGGTGTCCTCGCCTTCGCCGCCACCCACGTCACCGACCGCTACCTCCCGGCGCCCCAGCGGCACACCGCGCTCGCCACCCTCACCGACATCTGCCGCGACCTGATCCGCCGCACCGAGGACGGCAGCAACCCGGGGCTGCGCCTCACCGCCGTACGGCACTTCATCGACGCGGCCACCCAACCCGCCGCCATCCAGGACTGGCTGGACTCGGGCGGTGTCCCCGGCGGCCCCGACCTCGACCCCGAACTGCGCTGGCGCGTCCTCACCCGCCTCGCCGTACTCGGCGCCGTCGACGAGCCCGCCATCGCCGCCGAACTCGACCGCGACCCCAGCGCCACCGGACAGGAAGGCGCCGCTCGCTGCCGGGCCGCACTCCCCGGCCCCGAGGCCAAAGCAGCCGCCTGGGCCCGGCTGTTCACCGACGACACCCTGTCCAACTACCTCTTCACCGCCACCGCGCAAGGCTTCTGGCAGCCCGAACAGACGGACGTGCTGCGTGACTACGTACCCCGCTACTACACCGACGCCGCCACGCTCGCGGCCCGGCGCGGCACCGCCATCGCCGAAGCCGTCGGCCGGCACGCCTTCCCCCAGTACGCCGTCGACGAGGAAAACCTCCGCCTCGGCAGGGAAGCCCTCGACCACGGCGAGCTGACCCCGTCGCTGCGCCGCAAACTGGCCGACCAGATCGACGACCTCGCCCGCGCCCTGCGCGTACGCGAAGCCTGATCCGCGCAATCCGAGACGCGCATTCCGACACGCGCATTCCGGTACGCGAGGACGCGGCCGGTACCGACCCCAGCCACCGGGGCCGGTGCAGGCCGCGCCCAAACCACCCTCAAGGGGCAATACCGGTGCCGGGCACGGGTCGTTGAACACCGGGGCAGTCCAGCCCCCGAAGGCCCTGTCACCCTCGTGGAAGGCACCGCAGCCGATGACCACCCCACACGCCCCCGACGACCTCAACCAGCCGCACGACCTGGTGGGCATCGGCATCGGCCCGTTCAACCTCTCCCTCGCCGCGCTCGCCGACGGCGTGCACGGCGGCATCAGGGCCGCCTTCTTCGACCAGAACCCGTCCTTCGAGTGGCACCCGGGGATGCTCATCGAGGGCGCCGGCCTCCAAGTGCCCTTCCTCGCCGACCTCGTCACCCTCGCCGACCCCGCGAACCCCTGGTCCTTCCTCAGCTATCTGCGCGCCCGCGAGCGGCTGTACCCCTTCTACTTCGCCGAGCGCTTCCACATCCAGCGCGCCGAGTACGACGCCTACTGCCGCTGGGTCAGTGAACAACTCCCCGCGCTGCACTTCGGGCATCAGGTCGACGCGGTCCGCTGGAACCCCGAACGCGGCCTCTACGAAGTCGACTTCACCCAGCTCGACGGTGAAGGCGAGGCGGAAGCCCTCGGCCGCACCTACACCCGCAACATCGCTCTCGGCGTCGGCACCGAGCCGTACATCCCCGACCCGCTCAAACCCCTCGTCGAGACACCCGCCGTGCCCGTCATCCACGCGGCCGACTACCTCGACCACCGCGAACGGATCCTCGCCGCCGAGCACATCACCGTCATCGGCTCGGGCCAGTCCGGCGCCGAGGTCTTCCTCGACCTGCTCCGCGCCCGCCCGGCCGGCGCCGAGAAACTACACTGGCTCGCCCGCACCGAGGCGTTCGCCCCCATGGAGTACTCGAAGCTCGGCCTCGAACACTTCACGCCCGACTACACCCACTACTTCCACGCGCTGCCCGAACACGTGCGCGGCGAACTGCTGCCCAGGCAATGGCAGTTGCACAAGGGCATCGACGCCGACACCATCGCGGCCATCCACGACGAGCTCTACCGCCGGACCCTGCACGGCGGCTGGCCCGACGCCGTCCTCACCCCCGGGGTCAACGTCCGCACGGCGGGCCGGGTCGCCACCACCAAGGTCGAACTCCACCTCGAACACACCCAGCAGGGCGCCAGGTCCCGGCTCACCACCGACGCCGTCGTCCTCGCCACCGGCTACCGGGAACGTCCCCTCGACCGGATCCTCGCCGGACTCGACCCCTACATGCGGCGCGACGCCGCCACCCGGCCGCGCGTCGACGAACACCACCGGCTCGTCCTCGACCCGTCCGTCACCGGATCCGTCTATGTCCAGAACGCCGAACGGCACAGCCACGGCGTCGGAGCCCCCGACCTCGGCCTCGCCGCCTGGCGCAGCGCCACCATCCTCAACCACCTGACCGGCAACGAGCCCTACCCGCTGCCCCGGCGCACCGCCTTCACCAGCTTCGGACTCGACGGGCAGGACCGGACCCGCAAGGTGCCCGCACCCAGGGGCCTGGTCCCGCTCACCGAAGTCCGCTGAAACAGCTGGAACGTCCCTAGAAGACCGGCGTACCGTCCCGCGTCAGCTTCCAGTCCACCGAGGCGAACGACGCGGGATCGACGGAACCCGCCGCCTGCACCCACGCGATGATCGTGTTACGGATCTCGTCCGAATTGGCCCACACCTGCTGGGCCGTCGCCACCTGCGGGAAGTTACCGCCGCCGCTCGCCCGGTAGTTGTTCACCGCCAGCACGAACCGCGCCGCCGGGTCCAGCGCGTTGCCCTCGAACCGCAGATTGGCGATCCGCGACCCGGCCGGCTTCGCGATGTCGATCTCGTACGTCAGCCCCGACACCGCGTCGTAGTTGTAGTCCGGTGTGTTGCCCGCGTTCGTCAGCTTCGCCGGGTCCACCGGAGCGCCCGCCGCCGTCTGCACGTAGTACCGCGCCGAGAACTCCAGGTACTCCTGGATCTGAGCCCCCGTCAGCAGCCGCGCCTCCAGGGTGTTCTCGAACGGGTACAGCCCCGCCGCGTCCTTGATCGTCACATTGCCCGCCGGGATGACGGCCGTACGGGAGAAGCACGACGCCTGCGACAGCACCGGCAGCGCCGCGTACTCGCCGCCCGCCAGCGCCGCCTTCACCGTCTCCGTCTGCACATGGTTGATCAGATCGATGATCGGCTCGTCCTTCCAGGCCGCCTCGGCCGTCGTCATCGTCACCGACGACGTACCGATCACCTGGTTCACATACGCCACGACCTTGCGATGCTCGCCCGAGAGCATCTTGGTGATCTTCTTGTCCTCGACGGCCGTGTTCGAGTTCAGCACCTTGGAGGCGACCCGCTCCACCGACCAGCCGCCCCGCTCCCAGACCAGGTCGAAGTCGAACACCGTCAGCCGCTGGCCCCACTTGAGCGGCTCCGACAGCACCACCTCCTTGCCGGACTCCTTGTTGACCACCCGCCGCTCCGGGATCTCCACATGCGCGTGGCCCACCAGGATCGCGTCGATCCCCGGCACCTGCTCCGCCACCAGCGCCGCCGCGTTCTCCACGTACGGCACCTGGTCGCCGTACGAGGACGTGCCGTCGGCGCCCGAGTGCGCGGAGACGATCACGACGTCCGCGCCCATCGAGCGGAGCTTCGGCACCCACTTCGCCGCCTGCTCCTCCAGACCGGGGAACGTCATCTTCCCCTGCACATTGACCTTGTCCCAGATCGCGATCCCCGGGTTCGTCAGCCCCAGCACCGCCACCCGCACCTCACGGCCCTGCGGGGTGCGCAGCTTCTTGATCACATACGGCGCGAAGGCGGGACGCAGCGTCTTCGCGTCCAGGGCGTTGGCCCCCAACAGCGGGAAGTCGCACTGCTCCTCGAACTTCCGCAGCACCGGAATGCCGTAGTTGAACTCGTGATTGCCCAACGCCGCCGCGTCGTAGCCGATCGCGTTCATCGCCTGCGCCATCGGATGCACCGGGCCGTGCTTCGCGGTGATCGGGTCGACCTTCGCGTAGTAGTACGAGAGCTGGGTGCCCTGGATCGTGTCACCCGCGTCGATCAGCAGCGTGTTGCGACGGCCGCGCTCCCGGCGGATCCCGTCCACCATCGTCGAGATCTTCGCCAGGCCCACATCGTTGTGCGCCGCGTCGTCGAACTCCTTGTCGGTGAAGTAGTCCCAGTTCAGCGCGTTACCGTGCAGATCCGTCGTACCCAGCACCGTGAACGAGTAGCGCTGGGGCGCGTGGCCGCCGCCGTGACCCGGCTTGTGACCGTGTGCCTCGGCCGGCGCAGCGACCCCTCCCACCAACGCCGCACCCGCACCGGCCACAGCCGAACTCCCCAGGAAAGTCCTACGATCCAGCGACATGCCACTCCCTCGTCCAACCCGATCCCGATGAAACAACGCGCGTAGATAATGACCCACGAGCCCCCGCCGGACAACACCTGCCAGAGTGAACACCTGTCTTGTCGCCGCCCCAACTCCCCGCCCGCGAAGGAGCAAACACCCATGACGGCCGAAACGCCCACGGACACCGCCGTCCCCTACGGCACCCCCGGCACCCCGCGCGTCGCCGTGCGCGGCGAAGCGCGCCTCGAAGTCGACCCCGAGATCGCCCGCATCAGCATCGCCGTCGACGCCCGCGGCACCGACCGGCGCACCGCGCTGGAAGACCTCACCCGCCGTAACAGCCAGGTCCTCGACCTGGTCAAGAGCTACGGCGAGGCCGTCGAGAAGATCGAGACCGGCGCGTTCTCCATCAGCCCCGAACTCACCCGGCGCGGCCGCACCGAACGTATCCGCACCTACCACGGCCGGGTCCATCTCACCGCCGAACTCAACGACTTCACCGCACTCGGCGAACTCACCACCCGCCTCGCCGACCTCGACCTCACCCATGTCACCGGCCCCTGGTGGGCGCTGCGCCCCGACTCGCCCGCCCGGGGCGACGCCCGCCGCCAGGCCGTACGCGAAGCGGTGCAGCGCGCCCGCGAATACGCCGAAGCCGTCGGCGCCGACCTCGCGGCCCTCGTGGAACTCGCCGACCTCGGCGCCGAGAACAGCGCAGCGGCCTACGCGCCCCCCGCCCCCGGCGGCGCCATGCGCAGCCGCGCGTCCTTCGGCGCCGACCAGGAGGAAGAAGCCCCCGCGCTCGATCTCGAACCGCAGCGGCAGACCGTTTACGCACAGGTGAATGCCCGCTTCACCATGACACCGCCCGACCTCGGCGCGTAACCGAAAAGGCCGGGGAATTGCTCAAAAGAGCGACCCCCCGCACAATTCAAGCCTTGTCAACAACCTTTCACCCGGAGGTTGTTACCTCGTCATTCCGGTCCAATTACCTACCCGCCGGTAAGGTCTACTCTCGATATATGCGCCGAGCAAAGATCGTCTGTACCCTGGGGCCCGCAACCGACTCGTACGACCAGATAAAAGCCCTGGTCGAAGCCGGAATGGACGTCGCGAGACTCAATCTCAGCCACGGCACTTACGCCGAGCACGAGGACCGGTACCAGCGGGTACGCAAAGCGGCGGACGAGACGGGCCGCAATGTCGGAATCCTCGCCGACCTTCAAGGCCCGAAGATCCGACTCGGCACCTTCCGGGAAGGCCCGGTACTGCTTGAACGCGGCGACGCGTTCACCATCACCGTCGAACCCCACCACGGCGACCGCCACACCTGCGGCACCACCTACCCCGGGCTCGCCGCCGACGTCACCGCCGGTGAACGCATCCTGGTCGACGACGGGAAAGTCACCCTCGAAGTCACCGAGGTCGACGGACCGCGCGTCCGCACCACGGTCGTCGAAGGCGGCATGGTCTCCGACCACAAAGGACTCAACCTCCCCGGCGTCGCCGTCTCCGTCCCCGCACTCAGCGAAAAGGACATCGACGACCTCCGCTGGGCGCTGCGCACCGGCGCCGACGTCATCGCCCTCTCCTTCGTACGCAGCGGGGCGGACATCGTCGACGTCCACCGGATCATGGACGAAGAAGGCCGGCGCCTCCCCGTCATCGCCAAAGTCGAAAAGCCCCAGGCCGTCGAGAACATCGACGGCATCGTGGCCGCTTTCGACGGGATCATGGTCGCGCGCGGCGACCTCGGCGTGGAAATGCCCCTCGAACAAGTCCCCATGGTCCAGAAGCGCGCCGTGAACCTCGCCCGGCGCAACGCCAAACCGGTCATCGTCGCCACGCAGATGCTCGACTCCATGATCGAGAACAGCCGCCCCACCCGCGCGGAGGCCTCCGACGTCGCCAACGCCGTCATCGACGGCACGGACGCGGTCATGCTCTCCGGCGAGACCAGCGTCGGAAAGTACCCGGTCGAAACGGTCCGGACGATGGGCCGCATCGTCGAGGCGGCGGAGGAGGACATCCTCGCCAAGGGCCTCCCGGAACTGACCGAAAGCAGCAAACCCCGCACCCAGGGCGGCGCCGTCGCCCGCGCCGCAGCGGAAATGGGCGACTTCCTCGGCGCGACGGCCCTGGTCGCCTTCACCCAGTCCGGCGACACGGTCAAACGCCTCTCCCGCTACCGCTCCCCGATCCCCCTCCTGGCCTTCACCCCCGACCCGGCCACCCGCAGCCAGCTCAACCTCACCTGGGGCACGGAAACGTTCCTGGGCCCGTACGTGGACACGACGGACGCGATGGTCGACCAGGTCGACGAACTACTCCTGAGCAGCGGCCGCTGCCGGCAGGGCGACATAGTAGTGATCACGGCGGGCTCCCCGCCGGGCGTAGCAGGCACGACCAACATGGTCCGCGTCCACCACATCGGCGAGGACGACAGCCCGAAGTAGCGGATCAGTACTTGGGCCCGACGTACGCGTCCATCAGCGCGACGGACGCACGGCGGGCAACGGAAATGTTCTTGTCGTTGGCCCGCTTCCAGGCGACGCCGACCTGTGACGAGCCGGGTCGTCCAGTTCATGATCCGGCGCCCGTCGGGAGTGCACGAGCGCGCGCACGAGTTCCCACGGACGCTCCCGGCCGCACCGTCAGGATGGCCGTGCGGCACCGTTCTATGAGTCCGGGCCAGGCGTCGGCGCACGCGATACGCAGGTACTGGCCGCCGTGCGGATGCGGGCTTATGCAGCCGTCGCCGAGGTAGAGGCCCAAGAGGTAGCTGTACGTGGCGGTGTCGGCCGGAGGCGCGGGGCAGGGGCGAGTCATGCACGCACTGTGTGTGATGTCTCGTGCCTCTGTGTAACGAAAAGTGGATGTTCACCGGAACGTGAACATCCACTTTCATCGCATTGGTGCCGGGTACGGGACTCGAACCCGTATGTCCTTTCGGACAGATGTGTTTGAGACATCCGCGTAAGCCATTCCGCCAACCCGGCCAGATTGCTGATGAGATTGTACCCGGTGACCAATGGGTGCATCAGCTAGGTAGGCTCATGGATGCAGCCTGCGCCCCGCTACAAGGAGCTCCCCGTGACCACCCCCGAGTCGCCCCAGCCCGTCGACGATGACGACAAGTCGCACGTCCCGCCGCTGACGACGCGTGTCGTCATCGCCGAGGACGAGGCGCTGATCCGTCTCGATCTCAAGGAGATGCTCGAAGAAGAGGGCTATTCCGTCGTCGGTGAGGCCGGGGACGGGCAGCAGGCTGTGGAGTTGGCGCGGGAGCACCGGCCCGATCTGGTGATCCTGGATGTGAAGATGCCCGTCCTGGACGGGATCTCCGCCGCCGAGCAGATCGCCGCCGAGTCCATCGCGCCGGTCCTGATGCTGACCGCGTTCTCGCAGCGCGATCTCGTGGAGCGGGCCCGGGACGCCGGGGCCATGGCGTATCTGGTGAAGCCGTTCAGCAAGAGTGACGTGGTGCCGGCCATCGAGATGGCGGTCTCGCGGTTCACCGAGCTGCGGACGCTGGAGCAGGAGGTCGCCGACCTCACGCAGCGGCTGGAGACACGGAAGCTGGTGGACCGGGCGAAGTCCGTTCTGCAGACGCAGTACGGGCTGACGGAGCCGGCCGCGTTCCGGTGGATCCAGAAGACGTCGATGGACCGCCGGCTGTCGATGCAGCAGGTCGCCGAGGCGGTCATCGAGGACGCCGAGGAGAAGAAGGCCGCCAAGGGCGAGCAGGGCTCGTAGTACGGGACCATGGCTGAGGCCCGCCCCCGGATGTGTTCCGGGGGCGGGCCTCAGTCGTATCCGTGCGGCGTATCGGTGGTGTATCGGCGGCGTCAGTCCTCGCCGAGGTACGCCTTCCGCACCGACTCGTCGTGCAGCAGGTCCTGTCCCGTGCCGGAAAGGACGATGCTGCCGATTTCCATGACGTGCCCGTGGTCGGCGAGCGACAGAGCCGCCTGCGCGTTCTGCTCGACGAGCAGGATCGTCGTGCCGGCCGCCTTGAGTTCCACGATGGTCGCCATGATCTTCTGCATCATGATGGGGGAGAGGCCCATGGAGGGCTCGTCCAGCATGAGCAGTTTCGGCTGGGACATCAGGGCGCGGCCCATGGCGAGCATTTGCTGTTCGCCGCCGGAGAGCGTGCCCGCAGCCTGCTTCCGGCGTTCCCCGAGAATGGGGAAGAGGTCGTAGGCGCGCTGGATGTCCTTTTCGATGCCCGCCTTGTCCGTCCGGAGAAACGCTCCGAGCTGGAGGTTTTCCGCGATGGTGAGGCGGGGGAAGATGTGCCGGCCTTCGGGGGAGTGGGCGAGCCCGAGGGAGACGATTTTGTGCGCGGGGATTCCGGCGAGTGGTTTCCCGTCGAAGCTGATACGGCCGCCGGCCGGCTTGAGCAGCCCGGAAAGGGTGCGCAAGGTGGTGGTCTTGCCCGCGCCGTTGGTGCCGATGAGGGTGACGACCTGGCCGGCTTCGACGCTGAAGGAGATTCCCTTGACGGCTTCGATCTTGCCGTAGGCGACTTTGAGGTCTTCGACTTCGAGCAGCGCGGTCATTTGGTGTCTCCTTCCGCGTTTCCGGCGGCGGGGCCGGCGGGAGTGGCGGGAGTGGCCTCGTCGGCGCCGTTGGTGTCGTCGTCCATGGGCGTGCCGAGGTACGCGGCGATGACGCGTTCGTCGGCCTGGACGACGTCGGGGGTGCCTTCGACGAGCTTTTCGCCCTGGACGAGACAGGCCACCCGGTCGCACAGGTTGAAGATGAAGCGCATGTCGTGCTCGATGACGAGGACGGCGATGCCCTGGTCCCGGATGGAGAAGACCAGTTCCTCGGTGGCCCGGGTCTCCTGCGGGTTCATGCCGGCTGTGGGTTCGTCGAGGAGCAGCAGCCCGGGTTCGCTGGCGAGTGCGCGGGCGATTTCGAGCTTGCGCTGTTCGCCGTAGGGGAGGTTGCGCGAGAGGTGGTCGGCCTTGTGCTGGAGGCCGATGAACTCGAGCAGTTCCATGGCGCGTGCGCGTGACTTCTCTTCGGCCTTCTTGAAGCCGGGGCCGCGGAGCAGCGCCGACCAGAGGCCTTCCTTCGTCCGGGTGTGCCGTCCGACGAGGACGTTCTCCAGGACGGTCATGTTGGCGAAGAGCCGGATGTTCTGGAAGGTCCTGGCGATGCCGGCGCTGGTGACGAGGTGCGGTTTGGCGGGGAGGACGGTGCCTTTGTAGGCGACGGTGCCCTCGGTGGGCACGTACAGCCCGGTGAGGCAGTTGAAGAACGTCGTCTTGCCCGCGCCGTTGGGGCCGATGAGCCCGACGATCTCGCCGCTGTTGACGGTGAGGTCGACGGAGCGTACGGCGGTGAGGCCGCCGAACCGCATGGTGACGCCGGTCGCCTGGAGGACGGTGGTGGTGGTCGCGGTTGTCATCGTGGTCACGCCCCCGCCTTGGTTACGCCGACGGTGCTGGTGGGGAGGGTGTCGTCGGGTGTGTCGAGTTGTCCGGTGTCGTGGAATTCGAGCTGCCGCCGCCGGTTGGCGATGATGCCTTCCGGCCGGAAGCGCATGAGCAGGACGAGTGCGATACCGAAGGCGAGCAGCTCGTAGTTCTGCAGGAAGCCGAGCTTCTCGGGGATCAGGTAGAGCAGGGTGGCACCGAGGATCGGGCCGTTGACCGTACCCATGCCGCCGAGGACGACGGCGGCCAGCAGGAAGGCCGAGTTGGGCGGCGCCGAGCCGGCGAACTGGTACGGGTTGGGCACGACGCTGTAGGTGACGTGCGCGCTGACCGTACCGGCGAGGCCGGCGAGCGAGGCGCCCAGGGCGAAGGCGATGAGCTTGACGCGGAAGCCGTTGATGCCCATGGCGGTCGCGGCTGTCTCGTCCTCGCGGATGGCGATCCAGGACCGGCCGATACGGGAGTCCGCCGCCCGGTTGAAGATGATCACGACGAGTGCCGTGATCAGCAGCATCAGGAAGAAGTAGTTGGCGAAGCGCCCGATGGTGAACGATCCGAGTTCGTGGTCGATGCCGAAGTCGAATCCGAAGAGGTTCAGGTCGGGGATGGCGGGGATGCCGTTGGGGCCGTTGGTCAGGTTCGGACCCGACGAGCCGTTCATGTTGTTGACGGCGATACGGAAGATCTCTCCGAACCCGAGGGTCACGATGGCGAGGTAGTCGCCGCGTAGCCGCAGGGTCGGCGCGCCGATGAGCACCCCGAATATCAGTGAGGCCGCGAGGCCGGTGAGCGCCGCCGCCCAGAACGGGAACTGCACTCCGGAGAAGCGGGAGAACTCGGACCCTGACACCAGGGCTGCCGCGTAGGCGCCGACGCCGAGGAAGGCGACGTACCCGAGGTCGAGGAGTCCGGTGAGGCCGACGACGATGTTCAGACCGAGGGCGACGGTGCCGAAGATGAGGATGTTGACGCCGAGGTTGGCGTTGTGGTCGTCGCTCTGGGTGAACGGGAAGATCGCCGCGGCGAGGAACGCCATGGAGGTGGCGAATCCCTTGTACCGGCCGTTGAGTTCGGAGAACCGGTCGAGGAGCCCCGAGGCGAAGACGGCCCAGGCACCGAACAGGATGAGCAGGACGAAGCCGATGAAGGTTTCGCTGTCGTCGTTGTCGATGCTGATGCCGTAGCTGAAGATGACCAGCCCGACGGCGGTGGCGAGGGTGATGATGACGCGCTGCACCCAGGGGGCCGGCATCGTGGCCTGCGGCATGGTGTCGGGCTTGGTGAGGTATTCCTGCAGCGTGTCGCCCGGGTGGGGCAGCGCGAGTGCGCCGAGCAGGGTGAGGAGCCCGCCGACGGCCGCGACATAGGCGCCGGGGTCGAGGTTGGCGAGTCCGCCGAGGTCGACGGCGATGGCGATCGCGCTGAACCAGGTGACGCTGAACGTGGCGACGGCCGCCAGGAACACCGGGTTGGTGGCGCGGGTCGGGTTGAGCCAGCGCAGCCCTCGGACGTCCCAGTGGGTGAGGACGAAGAGCAGGGCGAGCAGCGCGGCGACGATGGCGAGGATCTGCAGACCCGCGGGATAGCCGTAGACGGTGAGGTCGCCGGGGAATTCCGAGGTGTAGGTCCACGACATGAACCCGCTGATGATGGTGGCGGTCGCGCCGACGGCGGTGAGGGTGCGGGCGGCGGTGCTGGGCAGGGGGACGACGCCGCGGACGCCGGGTGTGGTGGTTTCTGTGGTCATGGTTCTCACGCCCTGTCCGCGACACGTTCGCCGAGTAGGCCTTGTGGCCTGAACAGCAGTACGAGGATGAGGAGGATGAAGGCCCAGACGGACGCCCAGCTCTGGCCGCCGAACTGTTCCATGCCGGGGATGTCGGAGATGTACGCGGTGGCCATGGCTTCGGCGAGGCCGAGGACGAGGCCGCCGAGCATGGCTCCGTAGATGTTGCCGATCCCGCCGAGCACGGCGGCGGTGAAGGCTTTGAGCCCGGCCTGGAAGCCCATGGAGTAGTCGATCTGGCCGTACTTGACGCCGTACGCGACGCCGGCGACGGCGGCGAAGAGGCCGCCGATGGCGAAGGCGATGACGATGATGCGGTTGGTGTCGATACCCATCAGCTGCGCGGTGTCGGGGTCCTGCGCGGTGGCCTGCATGGCACGCCCGGTCCGTGAGGTGCGCATGAAGTAGGCGAGCGCCGCCATGGAGACGACAGCGGCGGCCAGCAGGAAGATGTCGCCGCCCTGGATGTCCACCGAGCCGAGGTGGTAGGGCCCGAAGCCCAGCTGGGGGAACGGCCGGGCGCTCTTGGCGTCCGGGTACAGGTTGAAGACGATCTGCTGGAGCGCGAGCGAGAGGCCGATGGCGGTGATGAGTGGCGCGAGGCGTGGCGCGCCGCGTAGGGGCCGGTAGGCGAATCGTTCCGCTCCGACGGCGATGAGCACGGCGACGAGCGCGCCGCCTATCAGCATCAGAGGGAGGGCTATCCACATGGATATGCCGTCTGGCAGGACGAGATAGACCGTGAGGGCTCCGAAGCCGCCGGTCATGAATATCTCGCCGTGGGCGAAGTTGATGAGCTGGACGATGCCGTACACCATCGTGTAACCGATGGCGATCAGCCCGTACATCGAGCCGAGGAACAGCCCGTTGGCCAGCTGCTGCGGCAGGGTGTTCACCGCATGGCCTCCATGTGGGTGGTGGGGAGTGTGCGCGGGGTGGTGGGGACGGCTCGCTGTGGCGGCGCTGTCCTTGGTGGTGCGTGGGCTGTTCCCTGCGGGGTGCTACCGGCCGGAGCCCGGCACCATCACATGAGGTGTGGTGCCGGGCTCCGTGTGCGGGTTCAGCTCACTGTCGGCTCGGCGCTGTCGGCTCAGCCGGCGTCGTAGGTGCCGCTGTTGACGGCCTTCCAGGCACCCTTGGTGACCTGGTAGACGGTGAGCTGCTTGTTGGTGGTGTCGCCGTACTGGTCGAACGAGACGGGTCCTGCGATGCCCGAGAAGTTGGACTTCTGGACCTCGGCGACGACCTGCTCACGCGCGTCGTCCGGGATCTTCCCGTCCTTCACGACGTTGCCGACGGCCTTGATGATGGCGGTCGCGGCGTCGTAGGAGTAACCACCGTAGGTGCCGTAGTCACCGGGGTACTTCTTCGCCTTGTACTCGGCGATGAAGGCCTTGGCGGCGGGCAGGGTGTCCAGCGGGACACCGACGGAGGTGGCGAGGTCGCCCTCGGCGGCCGCGCCTGCCGTCTTGATGTACGTGTCGGAGAACATGCCGTCGCCGCCGAAGAGCGGGATCTTGGCGCCCGCGTCCTTGAGCTGCTTGGTGAGGATCTGCGACTCGTCGTACTGACCGCCGTAGTAGACCAGGTCGGCCTTGGAGTTCTTGATCTTGGTGACGAGGGTGGAGAAGTCCTTGTCACCGGTGTTGACGTGGTCCTGGCCCGCGACCTTGCCGCCTTGCTTGACGAAGCCCTCCTTGAAGAGCTTCGCGAGGCCGGCGCCGTAGGTCTGCTGGTCGTCGACGACGTAGACGCTCTTCTTCTTGAGGTCCTTGAAGGCGTACTGGGCGGCGAAGCCACCCTGCAGGGCGTCGGTCGTGGCGGTGCGGAAGTACGTCTTGTAGTCGCGCTTCTTCGTGCCGGTCTGCCAGTCCTTGCCCTGCGTGAGCTCGGGCGCCGTGTTGGCGGGGGAGATCTCGACGAGGTTGGCGTTCGCGAAGGTCTTCTGCATCGAGGTGGCCACACCGGAGTTGAGCGGGCCGACGACGCCGAGGACTTCCTTCTCGGCCACCAGGGCGCTGGCGTTCTGCTGGCCGGAGGCCGGCAGGGCCTTGTCGTCGAGGGCCTTGATCTTGAAGGTGACGCCGGGGACGGACTTGTTCTTGTTGGCGTCGTCGGCGGCTATCTGGGCGCCGTACTGCAGGCCGAGGCCGGTCGCGGAGTTCTGTCCGGTGAGCGGCGCGTCGACGCCGATGACCACGGTGACGTTCTTGCCGCTGTCGCCGCCGCTGGAGTCGCTGTCGTCGTCGCGCGATCCGCAGGCCGTGAGTGTGAGTGCTCCGGTGGTGAGCACGGTGGTGAGTATGAGCAACGAACGCTGTCGCACGATGAATCCTCTCCCTGGCGCGGCGGCCTCTGCTGAGGCGCCGTGTGTCTCGCCGGGCCGTACTGGCGGTGCTGGGTCGTGCTGTGGACGCGCCCGGCGGCGCGGTGACTGGGCGTGACTCTAAGCGAGGCGGGGGAGTGGGGAACCGATGAAGGTCAGGATGTGACTGTCTTGTTATGCCCCGACGGCGGGCAGCCGGGCTCCATGGGGGCAGACCGGGAGTTTCCGCACAGCCGGTTTGTGTTCACATGCTGAGAACCCGCAGTTCCGCTAAGGGGCTTGACGCGATCATGGTACTGACGGCCGGCAGATGGTCCGGATGGCGGCCGAGACGTCGGCGGCGTAGGTGCGGCTCAGCACGAAGGTCTGTTTCTGTATTGCACGCTTGTTACGGAGTGTTACATCCAGGAAAGGCAGTTCGAATCCGGCCGGTGTGCCCGCGCAGTCGTCGACCCTGATCCGCAACGTGATCCGGCGGCTGTGGTGTTCGGTCAGCGTGAACGGGGTTTCGGGCAGCGTGGTGGTGGTCAGCGCGGTGAAGGGCTGCTGCATCTCCTCGACGGTGAGGGGTGGTCCGGCCGCCGTGGTGACGGTGACCCGCAGGCTGAAGGTGTGGCTGCCCGGGTCGGGCGCGCCGACGGGTCCCGCGTAGCTGATCCGGGTGGCGTCCCCGGGCAGCGGCGCTGGTGTGACGGCTGACCGGGGCTGTCGGGTCAGCGTGTTGGCGACGGCGAGTACGACGACGAGTGCGCAGCCGGTGACGAGCAGGACGCGGCGCCACCGGGTCGCGGGCGGGAGCGGCGGTTCGGCGTCGAGGATGTCACCGGCCTGTGGCCGGACGGGGAGGGGGAGTTGCGCGTCGGACGCGGATTCGACGGGGCCGATGGCGTTCATCGGGCAGGCCCCGGCCGGTACGGGCGGCGAACCGGGCGCTGTGCGCCGGTGACGGGTCGGTCCGAGGCGTGCGGCGTGGTCCCCATGGGGGAAAGCTAGGTCGTCACCTTCGGTGACACAACCGGTTGCGCCGGGACGGTTGTTGCCGCCCCGGCGCCGCGGGGGCGGCCCGGCCCTGAGTCAGCTCCGCGGACCCGCGTCGCGCAGCAGACAGGTGAGGCGCGCGGTGCACACGCGCTTGTCGTGTTCGTCGGTGATGACGATTTCGTAGGTCGCGGTCGAGCGGCCGAGGTGAACGGGGGTGGCGATGCCGGTGACGGTGCCGCCACGTACGCCGCGGTGGTGCGTGCAGTTGAGGTCGACGCCGACGGCGACCTTGCCGCTGCGCCCGTGCAGCATCGCCCCGACGGAGCCGAGGGTTTCGGCCAGGACGGCGGAAGCGCCGCCGTGCAGCAGCCCGTACGGCTGGGTGTTGCCTTCGACGGGCATGGTGCCGACGACGCGCTCGGCGGTGGCCTCGACGATCTCGACGCCCATGCGCTCGCCGAGGTGCCCGGCGGAGAAGAGCGCGGGGAGGTCGGTGCCGAGCGCCGCGTACTCGTCGATGATGTCCTGGGGCAGTTTGATGGCGGACTGGTCACCCATGGGGCTCGGCTCCGATCGTCGGTGGGGCGTGTGCGGGTCTCACTTAACCAGATGGCTGAGCGGACGCTTAGGGAGCGTCCCGCTGACCGGCCCGCTCGCCGGAACCCGGCTGCTCGAAGCGCACGACGACGGATTTGCTGACGGGGGTGTTGCTGGTGTCGGCGGTGGAGCCGAGCGGGACCAGGACGTTCGTCTCGGGGTAGTACGCGGCGGCGCAGCCGCGCGCGGTGGGGTAGTGGACGACGCGGAAGCCGGCGGCGCGGCGTTCGACGCCGTCGCGCCATTCGCTGACCAGGTCGGTGTACGCGCCGTCCGCGAGGCCGAGTTCGGCCGCGTCGTCGGGGTTGACGAGGACGACGCGGCGGCCGCCCTTGATGCCCCGGTAGCGGTCGTCGAGGCCGTAGATCGTGGTGTTGTACTGATCGTGGGAGCGGATGGTCTGCAACAGCAGCCGCCCCTGCGGCAGTTCGGGGTGCTCGACCGGCGCTGCCGTGAAGTTGGCCTTGCCGGTCGCGGTCGGGAAGCGGCGTTCGTCGCGCGGGGCGTGCGGCAGCTGGAAGCCGCCGGGGTGCGCGACGCGCGCGTTGAAGTCCTCGAAGCCGGGGACGACGCGGGCGATGCGGTCGCGGATGGTCGCGTAGTCCTTCTCGAAGTCCTCCCAGGGGGTGGTGGACGCCGGGCCGAGCACGGCGCGGGCCATCCGCGCGACGATGGCGGGCTCGGAGAGCAAGTGGGGGCCGGCCGGCGGGAGGTTGCCGCGTGAGGCGTGGACCATGCCCATGGAGTCCTCGACGGTGACGACCTGCCGGCCGCCCGCCTGGACGTCCTTGTCGGTGCGGCCGAGGGTCGGCAGGATCAGGGCCCGCCGGCCGGTGACCGCGTGCGAGCGGTTGAGTTTGGTGGAGACCTGCACGGTGAGCCGCGCGTTGCGCATCGCCGCTTCGGTGACGTGGGTGTCGGGCGTCGCCGCGACGAAGTTGCCGCCCATCGCGAAGAAGACCTTGGCCTTGCCGTCGCGCAGCGCCTCGATGGAGCGGACGACGTCGTAGCCGTGGTGCCGGGGCGAGGTGATGCGGAACTCACGGTCGAGGGCGTCGAGGAAGGCCGGCGCCGGCCGTTCGAAGATGCCCATCGTGCGGTCGCCCTGCACGTTGGAGTGGCCGCGCACCGGGCACACACCGGCGCCGGGACGGCCGATGTTGCCGCGCAGCAGCAGGAAGTTGACGACCTCGCGGATGGTCGGCACGGCGTGCTTGTGCTGGGTGAGACCCATCGCCCAGCAGACGATGGTGCGTTGCGAGGCGAGGACCATGTCGAGGGCCCGTTCGATGTCCGCGCGTTCGAGCCCGGTCGCCGTCAGAGTGTCGGCCCAGTCGGCCTCCTCGGCCGCCGCTGCGAACTCGGCGTAGCCGTGGGTGTGTTCCTCGACGAACGCGGTGTCGACGGCGCCGGGGGTGCCGATGATCAGCTTGTTGAGCAGCCGGAAGAGCGCCTGGTCGCCGCCGATCCTGATCTGCAGGAACAGGTCGTTGAGCGCGGCGCCCTTGAGCATGCCCTGCGGGGTCTGCGGGTTCTTGAACCGTTCGAGCCCCGCCTCGGGCAGCGGGTTGACCGAGATGATCTTGGCGCCCGCCGATTTGGCCTTCTCCAGCGCCGAGAGCATCCGGGGATGGTTCGTGCCCGGGTTCTGGCCCGCGACGATGATCAGGTCGGCCTGGTGGATGTCTTCGAGGGAGACGCTGCCCTTGCCGACGCCGATCGTCTCGGAGAGCGCCGAGCCGGACGACTCGTGGCACATGTTGGAGCAGTCGGGCAGGTTGTTCGTGCCGAACTCGCGGGCGAACAGCTGGAGCAGGAAGGCCGCCTCGTTGCTGGTGCGGCCCGACGTGTAGAACAGCGCCTCGTCGGGCGAGTCGAGCGCGGCCAGCTCCTCGGCGATGATCGCGAAGGCACGCTCCCAGCTGACCGGTTCGTAGCGGTCCTCGCCGTCCGGGGCCGCGCCGCGCTCCAGCAGGACGGGTTCGGTGATCCGGCCCTGCTGCCCCAGCCAGTAACCGCTACGGGTGAACAGGTCGGCCAGCGGGTGGGCGGCGAAGAAGTCGGGGGTGACCCGGCGCAGCGTCGCCTCCTCGGCGACGGCCTTCGCGCCGTTCTCGCAGAACTCGGCGATGTGCCGGTGGTCACCCTCGGGCCAGGCGCAGCCGGGGCAGTCGAAGCCGTCCTTCTGGTTGACCTTGAGCAGCGTCCGTGCCGTGCGCCGGACCCCCATCTGCCGCTGGGCGATCTGCAGGCTGTGCGCGACGGCGGGGATGCCGGCCGCCGCGTGCTTGGGCGGCGAGACCCGCGGGTCGTCCTGGGCGGGATCGTCCGCGGGCGGTTTGGTGGCCATCACGCTCTCCTCGTTGGTCGACCGTGTACGGTATCCAACCTTGCCACGGCGGTCCCCGGGCCGGTCGGCGGGACGGGCCGGTCGGGATTGTCAGTGGGGCGTGGCAGGATCGGGTGCGTGGCTGAGACAGCATCGAAGAAGACCGCAGACATCCGTCCTCGCCTGCTCCTCATGGACGGGCACTCCCTGGCGTACCGGGCGTTCTTCGCGCTGCCCGCGGAGAACTTCACCACCGCGACCGGCCAGCCGACCAACGCCATCTACGGCTTCGCGTCGATGCTGGCGAACACGCTGCGCGACGAGGCGCCCACGCATTTCGCCGTGGCCTTCGACGTGTCCCGCAAGACCTGGCGTTCCGAGGAGTTCCCGGAGTACAAGGCCAACCGTTCCACGACTCCCGACGAGTTTAAGGGACAGGTCGAGCTGATCGGAGAGCTGCTCGACGCGATGGGCGCCGTCCGGTTCGCCGTGGACGGCTTCGAGGCCGACGACATCATCGCCACCCTCGTCACCCAGGCAGAGGCCGCCGGGTTCGACGTACTGATCGTCTCGGGCGACCGGGACTCCTTCCAGCTCGTCAGTGAGCACACCACGGTGCTCTACCCCACCAAGGGCGTCTCCGAGCTGACCCGTTTCACCCCGGCGAAGGTCCAGGAGAAGTACGGACTGACGCCCGCGCAGTATCCGGACTTCGCCGCCCTGCGCGGCGACCCGTCCGACAACCTCCCGGGCATCCCCGGGGTCGGCGAGAAGACGGCCGCCAAGTGGATCAACCAGTTCGGGTCCTTCGACGAGCTGATCGCGCGCGCCGACGAGGTCAAGGGCAAGGCCGGGCAGAACTTCCGCGACCATCTGGAGTCGGTCAAGCTCAACCGCCGGCTCACCGAGATGGTGCGCGACGTGCCGCTGCCCAAGAGCGCGGTGGAGCTGGAGCGCGCCCCCTACGACCGCACGGCGGTCGCCGGGGTGCTGGAGGTCCTGGAGATCCGCAACCCCAGCCTGCGGGAGCGGCTGCTCGCGGTCGACCCCGGCGCCGTCGAGGACGCGCCCCCGCCGCCCGAGGCCGGTGTCGAGCTGGACGGCGCCGTCCTCGCCACGGGTGAACTCGCCCCCTGGCTCGCCGAGCACGGCGCGCAGCCCCTCGGTGTCGCCACCGTCGACACCTGGGCGCTGGGCACGGGCAGCATCAGCGAAATCGCGCTGGCCGCCGCGGGCGGCGCCGCCGCCTGGTTCGACACCACCCAGCTCGACGAGGCCGACGAACAGGCGTTCGCCGGCTGGCTCGCCGACGCGGAGCGCCCGAAGGTCATGCACAACGCGAAGGCCGTCATGCGGGTCGCCCCCGAGCACGGCTGGCGGATCGACGGCGTCACGATGGACACCGCCCTCGCCGCCTATCTCGTCAAGCCGGGCCGCCGCTCCTTCGCGCTGGACGCCCTCGCCGTCGAATACCTCGGCCGGGAACTCGCCCCCGCCGCCGCGGCCGACGGACAGCTCGCCTTCGGCACGGACGAGCAGGCCGAGGCGCAGGCGCTCATGACCCAGGCCCGCGCCGTCCTCGACCTGGGCGACGCCTTCACCGGACGGCTCGCCGAGGTCGGCGCCGCCGAGCTGCTCGACGACATCGAGCTGCCCACCTCGATCATGCTGGCCCGCCTGGAGCGGCACGGCATCGCCGCCGACCGCGCCCATCTCGAAGCCATGGAGCAGCAGTTCGCAGGCGCCGTGCAGCAGGCGGTCAAGGAGGCACATGCCACGGTGGGCCGAGAGTTCAACCTCGGCTCGCCCAAGCAGCTCCAGGAAGTCCTCTTCGCCGAGCTGGGCCTGCCCAAGACGAAGAAGACCAAGACCGGTTACACGACGGACGCGGACGCGCTGGCCTGGCTCGCCGCGCAGACCGAGCACGAGCTGCCCGTCATCATGCTGCGCCACCGCGAGCAGGCGAAGCTGCGGGTCACCGTCGAGGGGCTGATCAAGTCGATCGGCGCCGACGGCCGGATCCACACCACCTTCAGCCAGACCGTGGCCGCCACCGGACGTCTCTCGTCCACCGACCCCAATCTGCAGAACGTGCCGGTGCGTACCGACGAGGGCCGGGCCATCCGCCGCGGCTTCGTCGTCGGCGAGGGCTACGAGTCGCTGATGACGGCCGACTACAGCCAGATCGAGCTGCGCGTGATGGCGCATCTGTCCGAGGACGCCGGGCTGATCGAGGCCTTCACCTCGGGCGAGGACCTGCACACCACCGTCGCCTCCCAGGTGTTCGGCGTGGAGCGGGCCGCCGTCGACCCCGAGATGCGGCGCAAGATCAAGGCGATGTCGTACGGCCTCGCCTACGGTCTGTCCGCCTTCGGCCTCTCCCAGCAGCTCAACATCGAGGCCGCCGAGGCACGCGGTCTGATGGAGACCTTCTTCGAACGGTTCGGCGGGGTGCGTGACTACCTCCAGCGCGCCGTCGTCGAGGCCAGGGCCACCGGCTACACGGAGACGATGCTCGGACGCCGCCGCTACCTGCCCGACCTCAACAGCGACAACCGACAGCGCCGCGAGGCGGCCGAGCGGATGGCGCTCAACGCCCCCATCCAGGGCACGGCCGCCGACATCGTCAAGGTCGCGATGCTCCATGTCGACACCGCGCTGCGCCAGTCGGGGCTCACCTCCCGGATGCTCCTCCAGGTCCACGACGAAATCGTGCTGGAGATCGCCCCCGGCGAGCGCGCGGCCGTGGAGGAACTGCTGCGCCGCGAGATGCTGGCCGCCGTCGAACTGCGCGCGCCGCTCGACGTCTCGGTGGGCGTCGGCGCGGACTGGGAGTCGGCGGCGCACTGACGGCGGACTCGGGGCCCCGGCCACCTGCGGCCCAACCGCAGGTGGCGAACTGGTGAAAACCGGTCACGGACCGATGTGCTGGGGCCGGGAGTTGACGTAGAGTCGCCTGAGTCCACGCGCGGGGAGCGCGAACGTCCGTTTCACGGGAGGGCCAGACGTATGGCAGCGCTATTCGGCCGCCGACTGCGCAGAGGGGCGACCAGCACAGCCGTGGCCGCGGCCGCTATCGCGGCCCTGGCCGCATCACAAGCCCCTGGCGCTACCCCCGCCCCCAGACCGGACGGCGGGACGACGGCCGATGTGACCCCACCCGCCGCGGACACGGTCACCGGCGGCTCCCAGTACTACACGGAGCTGCCTCCGCTGAACACGCCGAACAAGCCGGGCAGTTCGATAGGCAAGCCGGGCGCCCAGGGACCGGCGGAAGCGGGTATCCCCGCCTCGGTCCTCGCCGCGTACCGGCAGGCGGAAGCGACCCTCAAGGAGAGCAAGCCGCAGTGCCGCCTCCCCTGGCAGCTGCTCGCCGCCATAGGCAAGGTCGAGTCGGGGCAGGCACGCGGCGGTCAGGTCAACGCGCAGGGCACCACCAACGCGCCGATCCTCGGCCCGGTGCTCAACGGCGCGGGCTTCGCCAACATCCCGGACACCGACGGCGGACAGTACGACGGCGACAGCGTCCATGACCGCGCCGTCGGCCCGATGCAGTTCATCCCCTCCACCTGGGCCACCTGGGGCCGCGACGCCAACGGCGACGGCGCCAAGGACCCCAACAACGTGTTCGACGCGGCGCTCGCCGCGGGCCTCTACCTCTGTGCGGGCGACCGCGACCTGTCCATCGACAGCGAGCGGAACGCGGCGATCCTCAGCTACAACCACTCGCAGGAGTACCTCAACACGGTCCTGTCGTGGCTGGAGTTCTACCGCAACGGCACCCACGAGGTCCCGGACGGCAGTGGCGTACTGCCCTCCGGCAACGGCCCGCTCAACCCCGAGCCCTCGACCAGCCCCAGCACATCGCCGAGCACCAGCCCCAGCGTGGACGCGACGCACCCGCCGTCCAAGCCGCACAAGCCCGGCACCCCCAAGCCGCCCGGCGGTTCGGGTTCACCGACCACGCCGCCGACCACCCCGCCCGGCGACGGTACCACCACCCCGCCCGGCGACGGCGGCAGCCCCGGCGGCCCGACCACACCCCCCGCGCAGCCCGTGGTCGGCCATCTGGAGAAGGCCGGCGGTGACGGCCTGTCGGCGGTCGCCGGAAGCCTGTTCGCCGGCCGGGCCACGGTCAAGGCGGAAACCGACGCGGGCAAGCCCGTCGCGGGTACGGCGGTGCAGTTCGAGATCGTCGGCGACACCGACGCGCACTTCGAGGGCACTCCGGCCAAGATCGTCGTCACCACAGGCAAGGACGGCACGGCCACCGCGCCGGCCGTCCGCGCGGGCGAGAAGGCCGGCAGCTTCACCGTCAAGGCCAGCGTGAAGACCGGCGGGGTCGCCGCCGTCCAGTACGCGGCGACGGTCACCGCCCGCCAGGCCGACACCGTCGCCAGGACCGACGACGCGGCCCTGACCGCGGCGCCCGGCGCGGAGTTCGCCAACCCCGTCACGGTCAAGGCCACCGTCAAGGGCGCGGCTGTCGCCGGCACGGCCGTCAAGGTCAGCATGGTGACCGCCGACTCGGGGCCGTACTTCAAGGACGAGGCCGGTAAGCCGGTCCGCGCCCTGGACGGCCTCAAGACCGACGCCGACGGCAAGCTCCAGCTGCCGAAGATCTACGCAGACGACACCGCCGGCACCTTCGACCTCCGGATCGAAGCGGCGGGCGGCGCCGTCCTGACCGTCCACCTCACGGTCGAGGCGCCCAAGTAGCACCCCGCGAAGCGGTATACGGACAGCCCCCGGCCGGGACGAACCGGCCGGGGGCTGTCCGTATACCGCCGCGCCCAGGGTCTGTCGTCCGGCCCACGCGAGCCCGGCACGATCCGTACGAGAGGCCCTAGGTACGGCGGCTGTTGAGCCGGCGCGTCGGCTCGGCCGTCGACGGGTCCTCCGGCCACGGATGACGCGGATAGCGGCCCCGCAGCTCCGCCCGCACCGCCCGGTACCCCTCCTGCCAGAACGACGCCAGATCCGCCGTCACCGCGGCGGGCCGGCCGGCCGGGGACAGCAGATGCACCAGCACCGGCACCCCCGCGAGCAGCGGAGTCTCCCGCCAGCCGAACAACTCCTGCAATTTCACGGCCAGTACGGGCTGCTCACCGCCGTACTCCACCCGCACCCGCGACCCGCTCGGCACCTCGATACGCTCCGGCGCCAGCTCGTCGAGCCGGGACGCCTCACCCGTCGACCACGGCAGCAGCCGCCGCAGCGCCTGCCCCGCCTCGATCCCGCCCAGATCCGTACGGCGCCGCGCCCGGGACAGCTCGGGCTCCAGCCACTCGCCCGCCCGCTCCAGCAGCGCCTGGTCCGACACGTCCGGCCAGTTGCCGCCGAGCGCGCGGTGCAGGAACCCCAGCCGCTCCCGCAGCCCGCGGGTGTCCCGGGTCCAGCGCAGCAGCCCGAGCCCGTCCCGCCGCAGCCCGTCCAGCAGCGCCCCGCGCACCAGTTCGGCGCCGGGCTTCTTCAACGGCCGTACGGACAGCTCGACGGCGCCCAGCCGCTCCACCCGCCGGGCGACCACGTCACCGTCCTCCCAGCGCACCTCCTCGCCCGCCGTACGCAGCCGTCCCGCCACCGCGAGCGCCGTGGCCTCGTCGATGACGGCGGCCAGCCGGATCCGCGCCGCCGCCGCCGTGGCAGGCCGGTCGGCCACCGCGACCGCCAGCCACGGCGCACCCCGCAGCCGCGACCCTTCACCGACCTCGCCGCCGGTGCCGGACACCATCAGATAGGTGCCCTCCGCCCGCGCCCGCGCCACCCGTTCGGGAAACGCCAGCGCCACCACCAGACCCGCGGCCGCGTCGTCGGTGACCGGACCACCGCCCGCCGGGCCCGCCTTGCCCGCCGCCGAGGCCAGCCGCCGCGCCTCCTGGCGCCAGCGCGCGCCGTACGCGTCGCCGCCCGCGCGCGCCTGCCGCCAGGCCGCCGCCAGATCGTCCCCGTACGAGCGCGGCGGCTCCTCGCTCAGCAGCGCCACCACCTCGGCCGCCCGCCGCGCGCCGACCTCGCGCGCCCCGTCGACCAGGGCCCGCGCCAGCCGGGGATGCACCCCGAGCCCGGCCATCCGCCCGCCGCGCTCCGTCACCCGGCCCGCCGCGTCCACCGCGCCGATCGTGGCCAGCACGGCGCGGGCGGCGGCCAGCGCCCCGGCCGGCGGCGCGTCGAGCAGGGCGAGCCCCGAGGCGTCCGGATCGCCCCAGCAGGCCGCCTGCAACGCGAAGGCCGCCAGATCGGCGACCTTGATCTCGGGGGAGGGGAAGCGCACGAGCCGGCCGTCCTCCGCCTCCGTCCAGCACCGGTAGACACTGCCCGGCGCCTCGCGTCCCGCCCGGCCCGCCCGCTGCCGGGCGCCCGCCTGCGACACCCGTACCGTCGTCAGCGCGCTCAGCCCGCGCGCGTGGTCCGTGCGCGGCTCGCGCGCCAGGCCCGCGTCCACGACGACCCGTACCCCCGGCACCGTCAGGCTCGACTCGGCGACCGCCGTGGCCAGCACGACCCTGCGCCGGTCCGACGACCCGGCGAGCACCGCGTCCTGCACGGCCGCCGGTGCCCGCCCGTGCACCTGGAGCACCTCGGCGTCGATCCCGCCCAACTGGCCCGCCACCCGGCCGATCTCACCGACCCCCGGCAGGAAACACAGCACGTCACCCGTCCGTTCGGCGAGCGCCCCGCGCACCACCGACGCCACATGCGTCAGCAGCGCCGGGTCCACCCGCATCCCGTGCGGCGGCCGTACGGGCGCGGCCGGCGGCGCCCACACCACCTCGACCGGGTACGACACGCCGCGCGCCTCGACCACCGGCGCGTCCCCCAGCAGCCGGGCCCAGCCCGCGGCGTCGGTCGTCGCCGACGCCGCCACCAGCCGCAGCTCGGGGCGGAGCGTCGCGCGTACGTCCAGCAGGAAGGCGGCGACGGTGTCCGCGTCCAGATGCCGCTCGTGGCACTCGTCGATGATCACCACATCGACGCCGGTCAGCTCCTGGTCGCGCTGGAGCCGCTGCAGCAGCACCCCCGTCGTGACGACCTCGACCACCGTGCGGGGACCCACCAGCCGTTCGCCGCGCACCGTGAAACCGACCCGGTCGCCCACCTGTTCGCCGAGCAGCCAGGCCATCCGCCGGGCGGCGGCCCGTGCCGCGATCCGCCGGGGCTCGGCGACGACGACGCGCCGGACCGGCCCTTCGCCCGCGCGCAGCTCACCGGTCAGCAGCCCCGCGAGCACCAGCGGCACCAGCGTCGTCTTGCCCGTGCCCGGCGGTGCGCACAGCACGGCGCAGCCGGGACCGGCCAAGGCCCGCGCCAGCGCGGGCAGCGCCTCGCGTACCGGCAGCGCGGCCAGTGCCTCGGCGCGGATCACCCTCAGTCCCGTACGCAGACGAAGATCGCGGTGCCCGGCAGCAGCCGCCCACGGAGCGGCGACCAGCCGCCCCACTCCTGGGTGTTCCACTCCGGCCATTCCGGCTCCACCAGGTCGACCAGCCGGAAGCCGCCCGCCACGACGTCACGCACCCGGTCGCCGACCGTGCGGTGGTGCTCCACGTACAGCGCGTTCCCCTCCTCGTCCTGCTCCACGTACGGGGTGCGGTCGAAGTAGGGGACGGTCGCCGTCAGGCCCTCGGGTCCCGGTTCGTCGGGGAACGCCCAGCGGATCGGGTGCGTCACCGAGAACACCCAGCGCCCGCCGGGCCGCAGTACCCGTCGTACCTCCCGGAAGACCTTCACCGGGTCGGCCACGAACGGCACCGCGCCGTAGGCGGAGCAGGCCAGGTCGAACGAGCCGTCGGCGAAGGGCAGCGCCCCTGCGTCGGCCTGCACCAGCGGGAACGCCACCTCGTCACCGCCGGCGATCCGCAGCGCGTGCTGGAGCTGGCGGTGCGAGAGGTCGAGGGCGACCGGACGCGCGCCCTGCGTGGCGAGCCAGCGTGAGCACTGCGCCGCGCCCGCGCCGATCTCCAGGACGTCCTGGCCACGCAGCGACTCCACCGGGCCGAGCAGCCCCGCCTCGATCTCGTCGAGTCCTTCGGGGCCCCAGACGAAGCGGTCGTCGCCGAGGAACGTGCCGTGCTCGTTCTGGTATTCGTCCGCGTTACGGTCCCACCAGCCACGGTTGGCCCGGGAGCTTTCGCCCTCGCCGCTCTGGCGCCTGGTCGCCTCGGACTCTTCTTCGTGGATCTCTTGGATGATCGTGTCCATCGTCGTAGTGTGCTGGCATCCGGTTCGCCGGGGCGTGCCCGGGGTGCCGACCTTGTGCCGGATATGGGGCGTTCCGCCCCGGGTGTGTGCCTTCGCGCATTGACCGTGCTCGGCTGCCCCCGTATGCTAAAGGTTGCGCTGCGGGCTTGCGCGCCTCAGACGTAGCAGCCGCGCTCGCGTCTGTCGTATGTCCCCTCGGCTGTCGAGGCGCCTTCCCTGGTGTATTGGGGCGGCGCTTCCCATGCTGTCCGGCTTCTGCAGAAGCGATACGGGCTCCCGGCGTAGCAGTACCTACGACTCAATGTCCGTACCGGAGCCCTAACCCACATGACGAGCAGCACCGAGACCACCGCCACCACCCCGCAGGTTGCGGTCAACGACATCGGTAACGAGGAAGCTTTCCTCGCCGCGATCGACGAGACGATCAAGTACTTCAACGACGGCGACATCGTCGACGGCGTCATCGTGAAGGTCGACCGGGACGAGGTCCTGCTCGACATCGGTTACAAGACCGAAGGCGTCATCCCCTCCCGCGAGCTTTCGATCAAGCACGACGTCGACCCCAACGAGGTCGTCGCCGTGGGCGATGAGATCGAGGCCCTGGTTCTCCAGAAGGAGGACAAGGAAGGCCGTCTCATCCTGTCCAAGAAGCGCGCTCAGTACGAGCGCGCCTGGGGCACGATCGAGAAGATCAAGGAAGAGGACGGCATCGTCACCGGCACCGTCATCGAGGTGGTCAAGGGTGGTCTCATCCTCGACATCGGCCTCCGTGGCTTCCTGCCGGCTTCCCTCGTCGAGATGCGCCGTGTCCGCGACCTCCAGCCCTACGTGGGCAAGGAGCTCGAAGCCAAGATCATCGAGCTGGACAAGAACCGCAACAACGTGGTCCTGTCCCGCCGTGCCTGGCTGGAGCAGACGCAGAGCGAGGTCCGCCAGACCTTCCTCACGACCCTGCAGAAGGGCCAGGTCCGCTCCGGCGTCGTCTCCTCGATCGTCAACTTCGGCGCGTTCGTGGACCTCGGCGGCGTCGACGGTCTCGTGCACGTCTCCGAGCTGTCCTGGAAGCACATCGACCACCCCTCCGAGGTTGTCGAGGTCGGCCAGGAAGTCACCGTCGAGGTTCTCGACGTGGACATGGACCGCGAGCGTGTCTCCCTGTCGCTCAAGGCGACGCAGGAAGACCCGTGGCAGCAGTTCGCCCGGACGCACCAGATCGGTCAGGTCGTCCCCGGCAAGGTCACGAAGCTCGTTCCGTTCGGTGCGTTCGTCCGCGTCGACGAGGGCATCGAGGGTCTGGTCCACATCTCCGAGCTGGCCGAGCGCCACGTGGAGATCCCGGAGCAGGTCGTCCAGGTCAACGACGAGATCTTCGTCAAGGTCATCGACATCGACCTGGAGCGCCGCCGCATCAGCCTCTCGCTGAAGCAGGCCAACGAGTCCTTCGGCAGCGACCCGGCCTCGGTCGAGTTCGACCCGACCCTGTACGGCATGGCCGCGTCCTACGACGACCAGGGCAACTACATCTACCCCGAGGGCTTCGACCCGGAGACCAACGACTGGCTCCCCGAGTTCGACGCCCAGCGGGAGGCGTGGGAGGCCCAGTACGCCGAGGCGCAGCAGCGCTTCGAGCAGCACCAGGCCCAGGTCATCAAGTCCCGCGAGGCCGACGAGGCCGCCGCTGCCGAAGGTGCCGCGGCTCCGGCCGCCGGTGGCACCGGCGGTGGCAGCGCCCCCGCGGCGTCCGGTGGCTCGTACTCCTCGGAGTCCGACGACAACTCCGGCGCCCTGGCGTCGGACGAGGCGCTGGCCGCCCTGCGCGAGAAGCTGGCGGGTGGTCAGAGCTGAGGCTCTGCACCTCCCGGCGGGTAGCTCGTAGGTAGCTCTCAGGTCCGGTACGACGTAAGGCCCGCTCCCCTTGGGGGGCGGGCCTTACGCATGTGCGGCCCCCGGAGGTGAGCAGAGGGCAACGTGCGGGATACACCAGCATCCGCAGCGCCGTAACAACCGCTTGTCAGGATCCCGGCACACCTGAAGATCGAAAGGGGTACCGGGACATGAGCCATGCGCCGAACACCGCCACCGGATCGAGCCGCCGCAACTTCCTGCGCCAGGTAGGCGTCACCGGAGGAGCGGGCGCCATGCTCGCCACCATGGGAGCCCTGGGCCTGGCGCCCACCGCGGAGGCCGCGAGCCGCGAAGCGGCGTTCCGGGCCCCCACCGAGAGCGACTTCAACCTCAAGGGCAAGGGCAGAGGCGCCAAGGTCGTCATCGTCGGCGGCGGCATAGCGGGCCTCACCTCCGCCTACGAACTGGGCAAAGCCGGCTACGACTGTACGGTCCTGGAGGCGCGGGACCGCACCGGCGGCCGTAACTTCACCGTACGCGGCGGCGATTCGACCCAGGACCTCTACGGGAACCGGCAGACCGCCCGGTTCAGCGACGGCCAGTACATGAACGCGGGCCCCGCCCGTATCCCGCAGTGGATGATCACCATGGACTACTGCCGCGAACTCGGCGTTCCCGTCGAGGTGTTCACCAACAGCAACGCCAGCGCCTACATCTACAACGAGAAGGCCGGCATGACGGAGGCGGTGCGCTACCGCACCGCCAAGGCCGACACCTACGGATACGTCTCCGAACTGCTCGCCAAGGCCACCAACCTCGGCGCCCTCGACGCGGACCTCACCACGGACGACAAGGCGAAGCTGCTGAGCTTCCTGGAGAGCTTCGGGGACATCGGCAAGGAGCGGAAGTACACCGGCAGCGAGCACCGCGGCTTCACCGTCGACCCGGGCGCCGCGGGCACCCCCGGCACCGAACTGGGCTCCGTGCCCTCGGCGTCCGAGGTCTTCGCCAGCGGCGTCGGCCGCTACTTCTCCTTCGAGTTCGGCTACGACCAGGCCATGTTGATGTTCCAGCCGGTCGGCGGCATGGACCGGATACCCGCCGCGCTCACCAAGGCCGTCGGCAGCCGGAAGATCCACACCGGCGCCGTCGTCCAGCAGATCACCGACAAGGCGCACGGCGTCACCGTCACCTACAAGCAGGACGGCCGCACCCGCGCCATCGACGCCGACTACTGCATCGCGGCCCTGCCGCCGCACATCCTCGCCAAGACCGCGCACAACCTCGGCAGCGCCGTACAGACCGCGCTGGAGGCGGTCAAGCCCGTCTCCTCCGGCAAGATCGGGCTTGAGTACCGCAACCGGTGGTGGGAGACCGACCACCGGATCTACGGCGGTATCACCGAGACCGACATGGACCTCAGTCACATCTGGTACCCGTCCTACGGGTTTCACGGCAAGCGCGGTCTGATCATCGGCTACTACAACACCGGGACGAACGCCGACACCTACGCGCTGCTCAGCCCCGCCGAGCGGGAGGCGCGCGCCGTCGCCCAGGGCGTGAAGATCCACGGCGAGCAGTACCGCACCGAACTGGCCACCTCCTTCTCCCACCACTGGCGGCAGACCCCGCATCTGGAAGGCGCCTGGCACAGCATGTCCGGCGGCCCCGACGCCGCCACCTACGCGCCGCTCAACAAGGCCGCCGGACGGGTGTACTTCGCCGGTGACTACCTGTCGTACGCCGACGCCTGGCAGCATGGCGCCTTCAGCTCGGCCCGCAAGGTCGTGACCACGCTGCACGAGCGGGTCCTGGCCTGACGGCTCCACCAGGGACGCGGGCAGGGAATGCCCGCGTCCCGCGGCGCGTTCTTCCAATGAACACGAGGAGGAGCGGTAATCGTGCTTGATCCGCAGAGTTTGTACGAATGGGAGCCCAAGGGGCTCGCCGTCGTCGACATGGCGCTCGCGCAAGAGTCGGCGGGCCTTGTCATGCTCTACCACTTCGACGGATATATCGACGCGGGGGAGACCGGCGACCAGATCGTCGACAACCTGCTGGAAGCGCTGCCGCACCAGGTGGTCGCCCGGTTCGACCACGACAGACTGGTCGACTACCGCGCGCGCCGCCCCTTGCTGACCTTCCGGCGCGACCGCTTCACCGAGTACGAGACGCCCACCCTTGAGGTGCGCGTCGTCCAGGACGCGACGGGCGCGCCGTTCCTGCTGCTGTCGGGTCCCGAGCCCGACGTGGAGTGGGAGAGGTTCGCTGCGGCGGTCGAGCAGGTCGTGGAGCGGCTGGGAGTACGCCTTTCGGTCAACTTCCACGGCATCCCGATGGGCGTCCCGCACACCCGCCCGGTCGGCATCACCCCGCACGGCAACCGCACGGACCTCATGCCGGGCCATCGCAGCCCCTTCGACGAGGCGCAGATCCCCGGCAGCGCCGAGTCCCTGGTGGAGCTGCGGCTGATGGAGTCGGACCATGACGTGCTCGGTGTCGCCGCGCACGTACCGCACTACGTCGCCAGGTCCTCGTACCCGGACGCGGCACTGACCGCCCTTGAGGCGATCACGGCGGCGACCGGACTGGTCCTGCCGGCCGTGGCGCACTCACTCCGTACGGAGGCGCAGCGCACCCAGACCGAGATCGAGCGGCAGCTGGGCGAGGGCGACGAGGAACTGGTCACGATGGTCCAGGGCCTTGAGCACCAGTACGACGCGGTGGCCGGCGCCGAGAGCCGCGGCAATCTGGTCGCCGAACCGACCGAACTTCCCTCGGCCGACGAGATCGGCCTGGAGTTCGAGAAGTTCCTCGCCGAGCGCGAGGGCGACGGCGGCTGACCCGCCCGCCTCGATGCACGACGCGCCGGGGCACCCGCACGAAGGCCGCCGCTGTCCGCCCCGACAGCGGCGGCCTTTACGCTGGCCCCATGCTGAAGATCGGACTAACCGGTGGGATCGGCGCGGGCAAGAGTGCGGTGTCCCGACTGCTGGCCGGGTACGGGGCGGTGCTCATCGACTCCGACCTGATCGCGCGCGAGGTGGTCGAGCCCGGTACGCCGGGGCTCGCCGCCGTGGTGGCCGAGTTCGGCGACGGGGTACTCACGGCCGACGGCGCGCTGGACCGGCCCAAGCTCGGCGGGATCGTCTTCGGCGACCCGGACCGGCTGCGGGCGCTGAACGCCATCGTGCATCCGCTGGTGCGTGACCGCTCCGCCGAGATCGCCGAGGAGGCGGCGGCCGACGCCGTCGTCGTCCACGACGTGCCGCTCCTCGTCGAGAACGGGCTGACCGAAGGGTTCGACCTGGTGCTGGTCGTGGACGCGGCGCCGGAGACCCAGCTCGACCGGCTCGTACGGCTGCGGGGCATGACACCGGAGGACGCCAGGCAGCGGATGGCGGCCCAGGCCACCCGCGAGGAGCGGCTGGCAGCAGCCGATCTCGTCATCGACAACGACGGCCCGCTGGAGGAGCTCGAACCGCAGGTACACGCGGTCTGGCGACAACTCGCTGAACGGGCCTGAGGCCGGGCGCACGTCAGGCGGCCGTCAAGGCGGGCGCCGGTACGGGCCGTCCGTGCCGGACCGGTACTACCATCGGCCCGTGCAGATCGTCTTCGCGGGCGCCACCGTGGTCAGCGGCCTGCTCGTGCTGCTCGCCGGGGTCTACGGACTGCGCAGGACCCGGCAGATCCTCGCCGCGGGACACTCCGTGACGGGCCTGGTCAAACGGCCCCCGGCCGGCGCCGAGCGGCCGCTGCTCCAGTTCGAGACGGCGGACGGACGGGTGATGGAGATCGTCTCGCCGGTCCCGCTCGACATCGGCTCCGTCGTCGAGGTGTCGTACGACCCGGCCGACCCGCGCGACGTGGCGCTGCCCGCCCACCGGCGCACCGGACTGGACGTCGGGTTCGTGGTGGCGGGCGCCGGCGTGGTCGTCCTCGCGGCCGTCTTGGCCGCGACCTCCTTCTGATGTTCCGCCTCGGATGCAGAATGGAAACGCGCCGCGGAGACCGGCGTTGAACGTGCGCAGCAAGGGAAGGATGCGACCGTGCCCGAAAGCCCGGAGACCCATGTCATCGACTACCGAGCGGCGGAGCAACTGCTGGCCGCCCGGGATCCGCGTGGGGCGGTCAAGCTCCTCGACTCCGTGATCGCTTCCCATCCGGAGAACACCGCCGCCCGGCTGCTGCGCGCCCGCGCGTTCTTCGCCGCCGCCCAGCTGCGCCCCGCCGAGCTCGAATTCGAGCTGGTCCTGGAGCGTGAGCCGGACAACGCGTTCGCGCATTTCGCGCTGGCGCGCACCTTCGAGCGGTCGGGGCGGCCCGAGCAGGCGAGGAAGCACTTCCGGCTGGCGGCGGCGCTCGACCCGAATCCGGAGTATCTGAAGGCGGCGCAGTTCGACTCGGACCACTGACCGCGACCGGGCGGGCTCACGGTCGCCAGTTGCTCCGGGGCGGGACGTTACGGCCGGGCTGGTAGCGCGATCCCTGCCGGATGTGGCGGACGATGAATCCCAGATCCACGATGACGATCAGCGCGAGGGCGCCGCAGGCGGCGGCCCAGCCCGGCCGGTCCGCGATGGCGAAGGCCACCGTGCCGAAGGCGGTCCAGGCCAGGCCCCATATGCTCAGCCAGAACCGCATACGCAGGGGGCTGCGTGCGGTCGTCGGTTCATTTCCGGTGCGCATGGCTCGGCACCTCCCACCTGGCGTGTACCCATGAGGGCGGCCCCGTACAACCGATAACGGAACAAACAGATAATAGGGGGCATAGGTGACGAGCTACGTGGAATCACTGCCCGTCGCCGACGCTCTGGCGGATGTGCTGCTCGACCTCGCCGTCCCGCACGAGGACATCGGCGCGCTGCTCGCCCTGCGCCGCAGGATGACGGCCGACCCGGAGCTGCGCGACCTGCTGGAGGCGGCCGTCGGCGCGCTGATCGCGGACATGGGCGAGGCGGGCGGCCGGCCGCCCGCGCCACGGCAGCCCCCCGGGTCCGAGGCGGTGGCCCGCTACTTCCCGGTGTTCGCGCTGGTCGCCGCGCTCCCCGCCGTACGGGCGTACCACCGGGGGCTGGGCGTGTCCGAAGAGATCAGCCGCCGTACCCTCGCCGACCTGGGCCGACAGCTGGCGGTCCACCGCCGCAGGCACGGCACGGGCGGGCTGGCCACCCCCGGGTGGCTGGCGCTGCACTTCCGCGGCGAGATCTACCAGCTCGGCCGGCTCCAGTTCCAGCGCGGCCGGCTCGACGACCGGATGGGCGCAGCCGTGCGCGAGGCCGGACTGCCGTACGGTCCGGGCGACCGCTGTCTGGACGTACACATCCCGGACTTCCTCGGTCCGCTCACCCCGGAGACCTGCGACCGGTCCTTCGCCCTGGCCGGGGCGTTCTTCGCCCGGCACTTCCCTGACGAGACCTACGGCGTCGCGGTCTGCGAGTCGTGGCTGCTCGACCCGCAGCTCGCCGGGTACCTGTCGGCCGACTCGAACATCGTCCGCTTCCAGCGGCGCTTCACGAGCGGCTACGAGCTGACGGAGAACTACGACAGGGGCCCGCTGGAGTTCGTGTTCGGCGACCCGGCACTCCCGGTGGAGACCCTGCCGCGCCGCACCACCCTGGAACGCGCGGTCGGCGACCATCTGCGGGCCGGGCTGCACTGGTACGGCGGGCACGGCTGGCTGGAGATCCAGCCGGCTACGCCCTGAGAGCGATGAGTTCGGGGGGCGCGGCCCGTCTACCTCTGTGAAAGCAGCCATTCACGGAGGGGAACCACCACCATGTCGGACTCGTCGCTCACCACCGCCCGCACCACCACCGCCCGCACCACCACCGTCGCCGCGACCGCGGCGCCGGTCACCGCGCGCCGCACCCCGTCGCGCCGTACGCATCTGACGGTGCGTGTGCTCCAGATCGTGCTGGCGCTGTTCTACGTCGGGGCCAGCGCGGCGCCGAAGCTCGCCGCGCTCCCGGCGGCCGTCGAGTCCTTCGACACGATCGGCTTCGGCCACTGGTTCATGTACGCCGTCGGAGTCCTGGAGCTGGCCGGCGGGATCGCGCTGGTGGTCCCGCTGCTGTCCGGCGTCTCGGCGCTGGCGCTGATCGGCCTGATGATCGGCGCCTTCGTCGTACAGCTGACGTCGTTCGACGGCGAGAACGCGCTCACACCGCTGCTGCTCATCCTGCCGCTGGCGCTGATCGCCCGGGTCCGCCGCAACGAGACCGCCCGGCTCGTCGCCCTCGTCCGCGCGCGACTGTGACCGGCAGCGTCGCGGGTCAGTGCACGGTGCCGTAGCTCTGCCACGGCCCGGCGCCCGGGGCGGTCTCGTTGGAGAGCGTCGTGCCGAGGTAGGTGTACTTCCCCTTGCAGTCGCCCTTCGGGTACAGCTTCAGATCGACCAGGGTGAGGTTGGTGACCGTGCGGGCGCCGCCCGCCGCGAGCCGGTGACAGCCCCTCACCGGAGGGCTGTTCACCTGCACGTGGCTGGCGTCGCCCGACGTGTAGGTGACCGGCCCCACGGCGGTCCTGCCGAGCACGGAGCAGCCGGTCACGGCGAGGGTCAGGAGCGCGGTCCCGGCGGCGATGCGGAGGCGCCGGTGGTGGGTCAGGGACATGGGCCGTCCTCGTCTGTACGGAGAAGCCTGGTCCTGGTCACCCTGCCGGACCGGTGGGGGAGCGGCACGAGAAGCGCGGCCGGTCGGGGTACGGGGGCGGTGCGGGCGCGGTGCCGGCCGGGTCCGTACGGGCCGCTGCGCGAGTCTCGACCGGCGTACCGGCTGAGGCTTACCGTGTTCGACAGACACCTCGGTCGGCGTCAGGGGGCCCTCATGGTCGAGGAACTGGTGACAGCGGGCATCGCGGTGGTCTGCGCGGGCGGGGTGTACGCGGCGGCCGCGGCCCGGGTCGTCAAACAGTACGAACGAGGCGTGGTGTTCCGCTTCGGCCGGCTGCGCGAGGGGGTCAGAGGACCCGGACTCACCCTCGTCGTGCCGTTCGTGGACAAGCTCCGCAAGGTCAATCTGCAGATCGTGACGATGCCGGTCCCCGCACAGGACGGGATCACCCGGGACAACGTGACGGTCCGGGTCGACGCGGTCATCTACTTCAAGGTGGTCGACGCGCCGGACGCGCTGGTGCAGGTGGAGGACTACCGGTTCGCGGTCTCCCAGATGGCGCAGACCTCGCTCCGTTCGATCATCGGCAAGAGCGATCTCGACGATCTCCTGTCGAACAGGGAGAAGCTGAACCAGGGCCTGGAGCTGATGATCGACAGCCCGGCGATCGGCTGGGGCGTGCAGATCGACCGGGTGGAGATCAAGGACGTCTCGCTCCCGGAGACGATGAAGCGCTCCATGGCGCGGCAGGCGGAGGCGGACCGGGAGCGGCGGGCCCGGATCATCAACGCGGACGCGGAACTGCAGGCGTCGAAGAAGCTCGCCGAGGCGGCCAAGGAGATGTCGGAGCAGCCGGCCGCCCTGCAACTGAGGTTGCTGCAGACGGTGGTGGCGGTCGCGGCCGAGAAGAACTCCACGCTGGTGCTGCCCTTCCCCGTCGAACTGCTGCGCTTCCTGGAGCGGGCGACACCGGCGGAGGCGGCGCGGGCGGTGCAGACGGTGTCGCAGGCGGCCACGGCCGCGGTCCCGGCGGTCCCGCCGCAGGAGTCGGTGCCGCCGCGGGAGTCGGTGCCGGAGTCGGTGCCGGCCGCCGAGCCGGTGCCGGCGGTGGAGCCGGTGCCGGCGCCCGCCCCGCCCCCGTCGCACGCCTGAACACGCGCTCGGGTGACCCGCTGCCTACCTTTGGGTATGTCGGAGGAAGCGGCGGTCGGCTGAAGGAGCCCGGAACGTATGGAACCCGTGTGTACGACGCGTCAGGGCCAGGTCAGCGGCCGGATCTCGGCGGAAGGGGTGGCGTCGTTCCTGGGCGTCCCGTACGCGAAGGCGCCCCGGTTCGGGCCACCGGAGCCGGCCGAGCCGTGGGAGGGGATACGGCCGGCGGTCGCGTACGGACCGACGCCGCCGAAGGCACGCTACGCGCCGCCTCTCGACGCGCTCATCCCGGAGACCTTCGTCGCGGCGGGGCCGGGTGAGAGCTACCTCAACCTGAATGTGTGGACCCCCTCGCCCACGTCGGGCGGCGCCGGTCTGCCGGTGATGGTGTGGATCCACGGCGGGTCGTTCACGAACGGCTCGTCGGCGGACCCCACGTACGACGGGACCGCGTTCGCCCGGGACGGCGTGGTGCTGGTGAGCGTCAACTACCGGCTCGGTACGGAAGGCTTCCTCCATCTCGCAGGAGTGCCCGACAACCGCGGTCTGCTCGACCAGATCGCGGCGCTGGAGTGGGTGCGGGACAACATCGCTTCGTTCGGCGGCGATCCCGGCCGGGTCACGGTCTTCGGTGAGTCGGCGGGCGCGATGGGCATCGGCGTCCTGCTCGGGACGGAGCGGGCGCGCGGGCTGTTCCGCCGGGCCATCCTGGAGAGCGGGGCCACCCACCACTTCCTGCGGCCCGCTTCGGCGGCTCTGATCACCGCCCGGCTCGCCGAGAAGCTGGGGATCGAGCCCACGGCCGCCGCTTTCGCCGCCGTCCCCGAGGTCGTGTTGCGGCCCGCCCAGGCGGAACTGCGGGCGGAGATCGGCGCACGCCCCGACCCGGCCCTGTGGGGCGAGGCGGCGCTGAACATGATGCCGTTCGAACCGGTCGTCGACGAGCATGTCCTGCCCGGCCCCGACTGCGGCGTCGAGCTGCTCGTCGGCAGCAACCGCGAGGAGTACCTGCTGTTCCTCGTGCCGACCGAGCGGCTGCGTCTGGTGTCGGAGGCGCGGCTGCGCGGAGCCGCGGAGACGTACGGCCTCGACCCGGACAAGGCCCTCGCGCTCTACCGTGAGAGCCGGCCGCAGGCGATGCCTGGGGAGATCTTCGACGCGCTGACGACGGACTGGTTCTACCGGGTACCGGCGATCCGGCTCGCCGAGGCGGTGCCCGGCTCGCATCTGTACGAGTTCGCCTGGCGCTCACCGCGCTTCGACGGCCGGCTCGGCGCCTGTCACGCCGTCGAGCTGGGCTTCGTCTTCGACCTCGTCGGCTCGGACGCCTATACGCCGATGCTCGGCGAGGGCGCGCCGCAGGCACTCGCCGACACCATGCACGGCGCGTGGGTGGCGTTCGCCACGACCGGGGACCCGGGCTGGGCCCCGTACGACAGGGACAGCCGGACGACGATGGTCTTCGACGAGGAGTCCGCGACCGTGGACGACCCGAGGCCGCAGGAGCGCGAGCTGTGGGACGGGCTGCGCTGACCTGCCCCGACCGGGGATGACCTGTTCTCACCCGTTCTGACCTGTGCCGACAACGCTTTTGGAGGGAATGTCAGACCCCCCGCCTAGACTCGCGGAGACAGTCGGATCTTGGACGGCGGTCTCGGAGCGCGTGGAGCGGGAGGTGGGGGCGGTGGAGCGGTACGGACAGAGCCTGACGCGCTGCGCCGCGGTCTTCCTGCCTGCCGGGCTGCCGCGCGAGGGCCAGGTCGCCTTCTGGGCTCCGGGAGGCGGCGAGCTGCCGGCCGAGGCGGCCGAGGCGGGCACCCGGAGCGTCATCTCGGTGGTGGGCCGGACCGAGGTTGGCGGGAGCGGAGAGGCCGGCGCGAGCGGCGAGGGCGCTGTCGGTACGAGCAAGGTGCCCGCCGTGCTGCTGCCGGTGGCCGACGCGGTGCCGCTGCTGGTGCGCGCCCGGCCGGACAGGACCGCGCATCCGGCCTCCGCCTGCTGGGGCGCCGCTGCGCTGCACGCCCTGCAACTGGCCGCGCGCGGCAGGCTCCTGCCGGGACTGACCGCATCCGACCACGACGCCTGGCGGGCCGGACCGCTCGACGCGGGGGACATCGCGCAGCTGCGGGCCATCGCCGCCGCCATGCCGTACGAGGCGTATGCCGTGCCGGTGTCCGACGAGCTGCCGCTCCGGCTCCCCGACCCGGAGGCGCTGGTGCGGGCGTTCCTCGACGCGGTGGCGGACAGCCTGCCGCGTACGCCCGCCGCCGCGTTCGCGGCGGGGGCGCCGTTCGCGGCGAAGGCCCCGCAGCATCTGCCGCGCGCGCGGGCGTGGGCGGCCGAGGCGGCGGTCGGTATGGACGCCGGGGTGCGGGTGTCGCTGCGCCTGGACCTCTCGGCCTTCGAGCTGTTCGACCATACGGAGCCCGAACCCCTCTCGGCGGAGGCTGGTTCTCCCCGGCCCGATGCGGCGGGGGCCGAGGTCGAGCGGCGGGCGGGCGCCGCGCTCGTCCAGATCCACAGCCTCGCCGATCCGACGCTCGTGATGGACGCCGCCCGGCTCTGGGCGGGCGAGGGGGACGAGAGCTTCGGGCCGCGCGCCAGGATCGACGCGATGCTCGCGCTGCGCCGCGCGGCGCGCGTCTGGAATCCGCTCGCCCGACTGCTGGAGCGCGACGTGCCCGACGCGCTGCCGCTGTCCGAGGACGAGCTGTACGAACTGCTCGGCCCGGGAGCCGCCCGGCTCGCCGCCGCGGGTGTCGCCGTGCACTGGCCGCGTGAGCTGGCCCGTACGCTCAGCGCCGCCGCCGTCGTACAGCCGGCGCCCGGCTCGGCCACGGACGGCACGCCGTTCTTCGACAGTACGGAACTGCTCAAGTTCAACTGGCAGTTGGCGCTGAACGGCGATCCGCTCAGCGACGCGGAGATGGACGCGCTCGCCGAGTCGCACCGGCCGATCGTGCGGCTGCGGGACCAGTGGGTCGTCGTCGACCCCGCGCTCGTCCGCAAGGCGCGCAAGCGGGAGCTGGGGCTGCTGGCGCCGGTCGACGCCCTGGCCGTGGCGCTCACCGGCACCGCCGAGGTGGACGGCGAGACCGTACAGGCGGTGCCGACCGGCGCCCTGGCCGTCCTGCGCGACCGGCTCACGTCCGGCACGGCCACGCTCCCGCAGCCGCCGGCGCTCGCCGCCACGCTCCGCGACTACCAGCTGCGCGGTCTCGCCTGGCTCGATCTGATGACCTCGCTCGGCCTCGGCGGCTGCCTCGCCGACGACATGGGGCTCGGCAAGACCATCACCCTCATCGCCCTGCACCTGCACCGCGCCAGGCCCACCCCGACCCTGGTGATCTGCCCCGCTTCGCTCCTCGGCAACTGGCAGCGCGAGATCACCCGGTTCGCCCCCGGTGTGCCCGTGCACCGCTTCCACGGCAGCGGCCGGAGCCTGGAGGGTGTGACCGACGGCTTCGTGCTGACCACGTACGGCACGATGCGCGGCAGCGCCCCCGAACTGGCCGCGCACAGCTGGGGCATGGTCGTCGCCGACGAGGCGCAGCACGTGAAGAACCCCTTCTCGTCCACGGCCAAGGCGCTGCGCACGATCCCCGCGCCGGCCAGGATCGCCCTGACCGGCACGCCCGTGGAGAACAACCTCTCCGAGCTGTGGGCCCTGCTCGACTGGACGACGCCGGGGCTGCTCGGACCGCTCAAGACGTTCCGCGCCCGGCACGCCCGCATCGTGGAGAACGTGGAGAACGCGAAAGCGGCCGACGTGAAGGACGCCGACAACGAGGAAGCGGTGGAGCGGCTCGCCCGGCTGGTCCGCCCGTTCCTGCTGCGCAGGAAGAAGTCCGACCCCGGCATCGTGCCCGAGCTGCCGCCGAAGACGGAGAGCGACCACCCGGTCGCGCTCACCCGGGAGCAGGCGTCGCTGTACGAGGCGGTGGTGCGCGAGACGATGGCCGCCATCGAGGCGGCGCAGGGCATCGCCCGCCGGGGTCTCGTCATGAAGCTGCTCACCGCCCTCAAGCAGATCTGCAACCACCCCGCGCAGTTCCTGAAGGAGGACACCGCCCGGCTGACGGGCCGTTCCGGCAAGCTCGCCCTGCTCGACGAGCTGCTGGACACGATCCTCACCGAGGACGGCTCCGTGCTGATCTTCACCCAGTACGTGTCGATGGCGCGGCTGCTCTCCGCGCATCTCACCGCCCGTGCCATCCCCTCCCAGCTGCTGCACGGCGGCACGCCCATCGCCGAGCGGGAGCGGATGGTCGACCGGTTCCAGTCCGGCGAGGTGCCCGTCTTCGTCCTGTCGCTGAAGGCGGCGGGCACGGGTCTGAACCTCACCCGGGCCGGCCATGTCGTCCACTTCGACCGCTGGTGGAATCCGGCGGTCGAGGAGCAGGCCACCGACCGCGCCTACCGGATCGGCCAGACCCAGCCCGTCCAGGTCCACCGGCTGATCGCCGAGGGCACGGTCGAGGACAGGATCGCCGAGATGCTGGTCTCCAAGCGGGCCCTGGCCGACGCGGTGCTCGGTTCCGGCGAGGCGGCCCTGACCGAGCTGACCGACCGTGAGCTGGCCGATCTCGTCTCGCTGCGCAGGCCGTCATGACGGCCGCCCGCGCCCCGCGGCACGACGACCGCCGCCGTACCTTCCCCGCCCTGCCGCCGCGCCCGGGCGCCGAAGGGGACTTCGCTGCGAGCTGGTGGGGCAACGCCTGGGTGGAGTCCATGGAGGACACGGCCCTCGACACCGCCCGGCTGCGGCGCGGCCGGGCGTACGCGGGCGGCGGCCATGTCGACGCGATCACGGTCACCCCCGGCAAGGTCACGGCGTACGTCCACGGCAGCAGGCCGCGCCCGTACCGTACGGAAATCCGGCTGCGCACCCTGGACGAGGCGGGCTGGGAAGATCTCCTCGACAGCGCGGCGGCCCGCCCCGACCACATCGCGGCGCTCCTCGACAAGGACATGCCGCACTCCCTCGCCGAGGTGGCGGGGCTGCTCCCGGGGCCCGGCGATCTGACCCCCGACTGTTCCTGCCCGGACGACGGCTATCCCTGTAAACACGCCGCCGCCCTCTGCTACCAGACGGCGCGTCTCCTCGACGAGGATCCGTTCGTCCTGTTCCTGATGCGCGGGCGCGGGGAGCAGGAAGTGCTCGCCGATCTGACCCGGCGCAACGCGGCGAGGTCCGCCGTGGAACGCACGGCTGCGGCGCCCGCCATGCCCACGGTCGCCGCGGGCGCCGCCCTCGCCGCGCGCGGTCTTCCGGCGCTGCCGCCGCCGTTCCCGGTGCCCGCGGGGCCGGGGCAGCCGCCCGACTTCCCGCAGGCGCCCGGCGCCCCCGACCCGCTGGCGCTGGATCTGCTCGCCACCGAAGCGGCGGCCCGCGCGCACGCGTTCCTCAGCACGGGCATCGATCCGGTGGCGGCCCTGACCCCCTGGCAGGACGCGGTGCGGCTGGCGGCCGCCCACCCCGGTTCGGGGCTCACCGCCTCGACCCGCGCCCTCTACCGCGATCTGGCAGCAGCGACCGATCGCACCCCCATGGACCTGGCGCGCGCCGTGGCGGCCTGGCGGCAGGGCGGCTTCGCCGGACTGGCCGTCCTGGAGACGCCGTGGGACCCGCCGGCCGGCCCCTTCGACCGCGCCCGACCGGCCCTCATAGCCGCCGACTTCCCGCACTTCCGTCCGTGGCGCAACCACCTCTCCACCGACACGCTCCAGCTCCGCTTCGGTCAGGACGGCCTCTGGTACGGCTACGAGTCGGACCGCGGCCGGGAGGACTGGTGGCCCAGAGGCACCCCGGACACCGACCCGGTGGGCGCGCTCACCGCGCTGCTCGGCAGATAGCGGACAGCGGTAAGCCCCGCACCCGGTCGCTGCCGACCGGATCCGGGGCTTACCGCTGTCCGAATGTCCGCGTGGTGTGTTCGCGTGGTGCGGGTCAGCCGATGAGCTGGTCCGACCGCTCCGGCGACTCGATCCTGGACGTCCCGGAATTGCGGACGTGCAGTTCGTGCACCACACGCTCGGTTGTCGACTCGTGCGCGATCAGATCGCCGAGCGCGACCACGGCGAGACCGATGGCGTTGGCGAAGATCAGCCAGTGCTGAGCGGTGCCGGTGAAGACCAGCGGTGTGATCAGCGACCACAGCGCGACGAGCGCCAGCGCGCCGTGTGCGAGCTGCTGATGGGTCCGCCTGGCCACAGCGGCCCCGGCGGCAGCGGCGACGGCGAACGCGGTGGAGACACCGAACGCGAGCCAGTGAGCGGGTGTCGCTGAGAAGCTCATCGCGGAGACCACCAGAAACGCACCGCCGACGACGGCTGTGGTGTCAAGCGCGAAACGAGAGCTGAGCGCCATGGTTGAAGCACCTCCCCGGTATCGGCGAAGAACGCCGAACCGACCATAGAAGAACAGGAAGTGAGTCGGATCGGGGCGCAGTTGATGCGCCGGGCTGGCTCGCTTGCCTCCGATTCATTGTTTCGGAGACATAAGTAGTAACCGCGTGAAGTGCTCGGTCCATGTCCGTTTCTGCCCGAAAATTAGTGTGACCTGCATCACATTCACACCGTCAGGTGTCGAGTACGGACATGTCGAGCCGACCGAGCCGCTCCGGCTCCGCGATCACCTCGATCCCGGTGATCATGAGTGACGAGTAGACTACTTTCCGTGCCGGTCGGCGTGCGAAGGGGGCCTGGTGGAAGCCGAGTTGATGGCGTTGGCGACAGCGGGCGCGACGGCGCTCGTCCAGCAGATGGCGACGGACGGCTGGACCCGGGTACGTGAGCGGATCGCCGGCTACTTCGCCGGACGCGGCTCCGCCGACCTGGATTCCGTCCAGTCCGATCTGGACACGTCCCAGGCCGAACTGGCCCTGGCCCGGCGCGAGGACGACGCGGAGGCGGCCGCCGACGTACTGGCCGACTGGCGCGGCCGGCTGCGCCGTACGCTGCGCGCCGATCCGGAGTCCGCAGCCGAACTGCGATCGCTGCTGGACGAGTTGGCCGGTGAATCCGCGACCGGTGGGAGGACCGATGTGCACAACACCATCAGCGGCGGTACGCAGCACGGCGCCGTCGTCCAGACCGGGACGATCGGCAGCCTGCATTTCGGCAGGGAGAGCTGACCTGCTGACGCGGTCGGCCCGGGGGGTTACCGCGCCCGGTCAGGCCCTGTCCGGCCTAGTGGCTCGCCGCCCACCGGGTCAGTGTGGCGAAGTCCGAGGCGCGCAGCCCCCGGCGCGGATGGATCCGCAACAGCAGCGCCGGGGCGTCGTGATGGGCCGCCACATATGCCGTGTCCCGGGCCGTGATCATGTCGTCCACCCACGCGAAGGGCCGCCCCGCCGCCCACTTCAGCAGCGGACGCGTCTTCCAGTACAGCCCGTCGGGATCCCGGGCGAACAGCTCCGGCCATTCGATCACCGGCAGATCGGCCGGCAGCCCCACCACCGGCGCGATCATCTCGTTGGCCTCGTGCATCCAGGTGGTGGCCCAGGCGAGTTCGTACGGCAGCGCCGTCAACTGGGCGCCGTGCGCGGGGTTCAGCCGTACCCGCAGACCACGGCGGTGGCTGCGGGAGCCGGGAGTCTGGCGCGCCAGCCAGGTGGCCGGGTGCAGCCGGGTGGTCGTGTAGCCGCGCGGTCGCGGGAGGCGAGCCGCGTACGGGTTGAGGGGGCCGTCGACATCGAGGAGGAGCAACGGGCGGGCTGTCATGGGGAAGTGCTGCCCGGTGCGGGCGCCCCGCACACGGTGAGCCCTGGCCGACCGGGGCGCCGGTTCACTGGCGGTAGCCGCTCAGGAAGCGGCCGATGCGGCTGATCGCCGCGTCCAGGTCGTCCGCGTACGGCAGGGTCAGGATCCGGAAGTGGTCGGGGCGCGGCCAGTTGAAGCCGGTGCCCTGCACGACCTGGATCTTCTCCTGCAACAGCAGGTCGAGGACGAACTTCTCGTCGTCGTGGATGCGGTGCACCTTCGGGTCGAGCCTCGGGAACGCGTACAGCGCGCCCTTCGGCTTGACGCAGGACACCCCGGGGATCTCGTTCAGCTTCTCCCAGGCGCGGTCGCGCTGTTCGCGCAACCGGCCGCCGGGGGAAGTGAGTTCATGGATCGACTGCCGGCCGCCGAGCGCTGCCTGAATGGCGTACTGGGCGGGCGCGTTGGCGCACAGCCGCATCGAGGCGAGCGTCGACAGGCCTTCCAGGTAGCTGCGCGCGTGCTGCTTGGGTCCCGTGACGACCAGCCAGCCGGACCGGAAACCCGCCACCCGGTACGTCTTCGAAAGACCGCAGAAGGTGAGGACGACGAGATCGGGCGCGAGGGCGGCGGCGCTGTGGTGCACCGCGTCGTCGTAGAGGATCCGGTCGTAGATCTCGTCGGCGAAGACCATCAGCTGATGGCGCCGGGCGAGGTCGAGGATCCCCTCGACGATCTCCCGCGGATAGACCGCGCCTGTCGGGTTGTTGGGGTTGATGATCACGACCGCCTTCGTCCGGTCGGTGATCTTCGACGCCATGTCGTCGAGGTCCGGGTACCAGTCGGCGGACTCGTCGCACATGTAGTGCACCGGCCGGCCGCCGGCCAGTGTCGTGACAGCCGTCCACAGCGGGAAGTCCGGTGCCGGGATGAGGACTTCGTCGCCGTCCTCCAGCAGTGCCTGCACCGCCATCGAGACCAGTTCGGAGACGCCGTTGCCGAGGAAGATGTCGTCGACGGTGACATCGGGCAGCCCCATGTTCTGGTAGCGCTGCGCGACCGCGCGGCGCGCCGACAGTACGCCCTTGGAGTCGGTGTAGCCGTGCGCCTGCGGCAGCATCCGGATCATGTCCTGGACGATCTCCTCCGGCGCCTCGAAGCCGAAGGCGGCCGGGTTGCCGGTGTTGAGGCGCAGGACCGTGTGGCCCGCCTCCTCCAGCGCGTCGGCGTGCTCGATCACCGTGCCGCGGATCTCGTAGAGGACCTCACTGAGCTTGCTCGACTGCCGGAATTCCATGCGGTGGCCTCCCCGACCTCATTGCGATACTTGGTTTTACCAAGTGCGAGCTTGGAAAGTCCAATGACATGTCTAGACTGCGACGCATGCCACCACGCCGCCGAAGCTACGACCAGTACTGCGCAGCCGCCCGAGCCCTCGACGCGGTGGGCGACCGCTGGACGCTGCTGATCGTCAGGGAACTGCTCGCAGGGTCCCGTCGCTACACCGATCTGCACGCCGATCTGCCGGGCGTCAGCACCGATGTGCTCGCCTCCCGGCTCAAGGACATGGAGCGGGACGGACTGGCGACGCGCCGCAAACTGCCGCCGCCCGCAGCGGCCTTCGTGTACGAACTCACCGAACGGGGGCGGGGGTTGCTGCCCGTCCTCGACGCACTGGCGACCTGGGGCGCACCCGAACTGGCCGAACGCAGGCCCACCGACGCGGTGCGGGCCCACTGGTTCGCCCTGCCGCTGCTGTCGCTCTTCGACCAGCTCGGCACCCCGGGCACCGTCGAAGTGCGCCTGGACGAGGGGGTGTTCCACATCGTGCTCGGCGACGGGGCGCCGGTGTACGGCGAAGGGCCCGCGCCGGCCCCCGACGCCCGCCTCGTACTCGACGCCGACACGTGCCGTGCGGTGGGCGGCGGCGCGCTGGCGGTGGAGGACGGGGTGCGGGACGGGCGGATCGAGGTGTCGGGTGAGGGCGGTATCGCGAAGGTGCTGCGCGGGGAGTGAGCGCGGGCCTGGGGCCCTGGGTCGGCTACTCGCAGGCGACCCCGTCGCCGTCGCGGTCGAGGTGCGCGCCGTAGCCGGGGTCGCCGGAGTGGATGGGCGCGGCGCCCGCGGCCCGTACGGCGGTGCAGTTGGCGTAGTACGTGTCCGAACTCCCGCCGCCGCTCGATCCGTTGCCGCTCGTGCCACCGCCGCTGGTGCCGCCGCCTCCGCTTTGTGCGCGGGCCGTGACGGTGACCCTGACCTTGGCGGTGTGCGTCGCCGTGACCGTGACCGTCGGCGCGGGTTCCGGCGCGTCCGGTGTCGCGGTCGCCGTCTGCGTCTCGGTAGCCGTGGCCGTCACCGTCGCCGTCGGCTGCGCCGAGGTGTCGGCCGCCGCCTTGACCTGCGTACCGCCTGAATCGCCCGCACCGCCGATGCCCACGCCGATGAACAGCGTCAGCAGGAGAGCGGGTAAGACGATCCGCTTCCTCGCCCAGCGCGGCCGCGCCGGTGTGTTCGGTGGTGGCTGCGGTGGCCAGGCCGGCTGTGGTGCCGTGGGATACATGAGGTGCCCCCCTCGTGCGATGTGAAGCATGGTGTGAAGGGGGACAGTGTGTTCCTGGAACGCGCTTTCCGTACCCAGTAGGGGGAAATCCGGTAGTTCCGTCTCCAACCGTCTCCGTCGCCCGTCCGATGGATGATGGACGGGTGCAACTCGAAGCGATCACCTGGGACCGGCTGACCGACGCCCTCGCCGACCGGGTCATGGAGACCGGAGCGGCCGACGGCGGCGCCTGGCCGCGCGTCGCCTTCGACGGCGCGCCCGCCGCGCGCCCCGGCGAACCGGCGGAGGCGCTCGCCGAGGCGCTGCGGCTGCGCGGCCGTTCGGTGCTGGTGGTCGGCACCGGCGGATTCCTGCGCCCCGCCTCGCTGCGGTACGAGTACGGGCGCGAGGACCCCGACACGTACTACGGCGGCTGGTTCGACACCGGCGCGCTGTGGCGCGAGGTCTTCGGACCGCTGGACCCGGGCGGCACCGGACGGGTGCTGCCCGACCTGTGGGACCCGGCCACCGACCGCGCCACCCGCAGCGACCGCCACGAACTGCCGCCGGGCGGCGTGCTGGTGGTACACGGCCCGCTGCTGCTGGGCCACTGGTTCCCGTTCGACCTCACGGTCCACCTGCACCTGTCCCCAGGCGCACTCACCCGCCGTACGCCCCCCGCCGACCGCTGGACCCTCCCGGCCTTCGCCCGCTACGAGGAGGAGGTGGACCCGTCCGCGACGGCCGACGTGGTCGTACGGACGGACCACCCGGACCACCCGGCCTGGGGCGGCCTGAGCGCGTGAGACGTCCGCGCCGAGCGCCGCGGTCGGGGTCGCGCCCGGACGTCCGCTACGTCCCGGCGTACCCGTCCGGCTCCGGAGGGCGGCCGCCCGGGAGTGTGACCGACAGGGCTCCCGCCCGGCAGCCCGCAGTCGCCGCCGCGGCGAGGTCCGCGCCCGCCAGGCGCGCCGCGAGGTACGCGCCGGTGAAGGCGTCGCCCGCGCCCGTCGAGTCGACGGCTCGCGACGGGGGCGCGGATACCCGGGCCGTCACGCGGCCTGCCTGCGCGACCAGGGCGCCCGCCGCGCCCAGGGTCACCACCGTGACCGGGACGTGACGGCTCAGTGCGGCCGCCGCCGCTTCGACGTCCGGCAGGCCGGTCAGCAGCCGGGCCTCGTCCGCGTTCGGGAGCAGGGTCTCCACGCCGGCCACCTCCGTCAGGAACCGGTCGGCGCCGAGCTGTCCGATGAAGCCCGTGGACGCCGGATCCACGCTCACCGGGATGTCGCGCTCGCGCGCCGACGCCATCGCCGCGCGGGCCGCCCGGCGGCTCGGCCCGGCGAAGAAGAGATAGCCGGAGAGATGCAGCCGGCCCACCCCGTCCAGCAGGGACGGCGACCAGTCGGCGGCGGTCAGCCGCAGGGCCGCGCCGCTGTCGGTGAGGAACGTACGCTCGGCGGCCCGGTCGGCCGTGTCCACCAGCGAGATCACCGTCGCCGTCGCGACCCGCTCGTCCACGACGAAGGCCGCCCGTACACCCGCCCGGCGGAGCACCCGCTCGTGCCAGCCGTGCGCGTCGGCGCCGACGCGCGCCAGCAGCGTCACCTCCGCGCAACCCGAACGGGCCGCCCAGCAGGCCGCGTTCGCGCCCGCCCCGCCGGGCAGCGTCCGGATCTCGGCGACGGTGTCCGTGCCGTGCGCGAGCGGTGGCCGGTAGCGGGCCACGACATCCGTCACCACGTCCCCGACGACGAGCAGCCCGGGTGTCACCGGGCGCGCGCCACGGCGATCCGCGCCGCCAGCTGTACGTTGCCGCGTACGGCCGCGAGGTTGGCCTCCAGCGAAGCACCGCCGGTCCGCCGCGTCAGCTCGGCGAGCAGGAACGGGGTGACGGCCTGCCCGGTGATCCCGCGCCGCCCGCTCTCGGCGAGCGCGTCCGCCAGCACCCGGTCGTGCAGCTCCGGGTCCAACTGCTCCGCTTCCGGAACCGGGTTGGCGACGATGACCGCAGCCTCCGGGCCGCCCAGGGAGTCCTGCGCGGCCATCACGGCCGCCACTTCCTCGGGCGTACGGACCGTCCAGTCGACCCGCTCGCCCGACGACGCCAGATAGAAACCCGGGAAGTACTCGGTGCCGAAGCCGAGGACGCCCACGCCCAGCGTCTCCAGACGCTGCAAGGTCGCCAGTACGTCCAGGATCGACTTGACTCCCGCGCAGACGACCGTGATCCGGGTCCTGGCCAGCAGCCGCAGGTCCGCCGACTCGTCCTGTGTTTCCGTCCAGCCGCGGTGGACCCCGCCGAGGCCGCCCGTCGCGAAGACCCGGATCCCGGCCCGCGCGGCGAGGAACGCCGTCGCCGAGACGGTCGTCGCCCCGCTCGCTCCGGTGGCGAGCGCGGGCGCCAGGTCGCGGTGGCCGAGCTTGCGTATCGAGTCGTCCTGGGCGATCCGCTCCACCTGGTCCTTGGTGAGACCGACATGCGGCCGCCCGTCCAGCACGGCGACCGTCGCGGGAACGGCGCCGCCGGCCCGTACGAGCGCTTCCAGCTCCTCGGCGACCGCCAGATTGCGCGGGCGCGGCAGCCCGTGCGCGATGATCGTCGACTCCAGGGCGACCACGGGACGGCGCGCGGCGACCGCCTCCCGCACCTCGGGGGACAGCTGCACAGAGATCTCAGACATGTCCCATCCTTGGCGCGCGGGAGGCGCCCGCAAACGTCCGCCTGCGACGGGGCTCCGGCGGCGCTCCGACCACGCCGCCTCCGAGCCCTCGACGCTGTCGGCTACGCCGCCTTGACGTTGTCCAGCGCGCCGTTCGGGTTCAGGACGTACTTCTTGCTCGCGCCCTGGTCGAACTCCGCGTAGCCACGCGGCGCGTCCTCCAGCGAGATCACCGTCGCGTTGACGGCCTTCGCTATGTGGACCCGGTCGTGCAGGATCGCCTGCGCGAGGCCCCGGTGGTACTTCATCACCGGGCACTGGCCCGTGCTGAACGTGTGGCTCTTCGCCCAGCCAAGACCCAGCCTGACCTTCAGCGTCCCGGACTTGGCGTCGCTGTCGACGCCACCCGGGTCGTCGGTGACGTACAGCCCGGGGATGCCGAGCGCGCCGCCCGCCCTGGTCACGCCCATCAGCGAGTTGAGCACCGTGGCCGGCGCCTCCGCCGTGTCCACGCCGTGCGCGCGGGCCTCGAAGCCCACCGCGTCGACCGCCGCGTCCACCTCCGGTTCGCCGAGGATCTCGGCGACCTGGTCCTCGACGGTGCCCTTGGTGAGGTCGACCGTCTCGCAGCCGAAGCTGCGGGCCTGCGCCAGCCGCTCCGCGTTGAGGTCGCCGACGATCACGACGGCGGCGCCGAGCAACTGGGCCGAGGCCGCGGCCGCGAGACCGACGGGCCCCGCTCCGGCGACGTACACCGTGGAACCGACGCCCGCGCCCGCCGTCACCGCGCCGTGGTAGCCGGTCGGGAAGATGTCCGACAGCATCGTCAGGTCGAGCAACTTCTCGCGCGCGGCCTCCCGGTCGGGGAAGGTCAGCAGGTTGAAGTCGGCGTACGGCGCCAGGACGTACTCCGCCTGACCGCCGACCCAGCCGCCCATGTCGACGTACCCGTACGCGGCCCCCGGCCGGGCCGGGTTGACGTTCAGACAGATACCGGTCTGGCGCTCCTTGCAGTTACGGCACCGGCCGCACGCGATGTTGAACGGCACCGACACGACATCGCCGACGTTGATGAACTCCACGTCGGAACCGCGCTCGACCACCTCGCCCGTGATCTCGTGCCCGAGGACCAGCCCCGCGGGCGCCGTGGTGCGACCACGCACCATGTGCTGGTCGCTGCCGCAGATGTTGGTCGCGAGTACCTTGAGGATCACGCCGTGTTTGAGGCTGCGCCCTACGTTCTCCTTGGCCACGCCGGGCCCGTCCTTGAGCTCGAACGTCGGGTAATCGGTGTTCTCGACCTCCACCTCACCTGGTTTGAGATATGCGACCGCCCTGTTTCCTCCACTCATCCTTACTCGCCGTCCCTTCGGCTCGTGTCGTCGGTGGATGGTTCCGATGAATCGGCTGCGATGACGCGCACGCACTCCGTTTCACATTAGGCCGGTCGGGCGAAACGTGACAACAGCTGGCAAATACCCCAGAAGGGTGACCGCCTCAGAACAACGGCTGCGGCAGCACGCCTTCCAGAGCCAGCAACTGCCGCTTGGTCTCAAGCCCGCCGCCGAATCCGCCGAGACCGCCGCCGCTCTCGACCACCCGGTGGCACGCCACCACGATCGGCAGCGGATTGGACCCCATCGCCGCGCCGACCGCCTGTGCGGCCCCTGGCTGGCCCACCCGCGCCGCGAGATCGCCGTAGCCGACCACCGAGCCGTACGGCACCCCCGCCGCCAGCTCGCGCAGCACCTGGCGGTTGAAGCCCGTGGACAGCGACCAGTCCAGCGGCAGCCCGAACTCGCGCAGCTCGCCGGCGAAATACGCCGACAGCCGGCGTATCGGCTCGGCGAGCCGGCCGGTGGCCGACCGGGTCAGCTCGGCGCCGAGCCGGTTCCGCAGCTGGTCGAGCGCCTTGTCACGTATCCGTTCCGTGGCGTGGAAGACGACGGTCACCAGCCCCTGCTCGGTTGCGGCCAGCAGCAGCGGCCCGATCGCGCTGTCGACGACGGCCCACTCCACCGACTGCGCCGGCCTGTCATCGCTCGTGGAGATCATGCGGACCACCGTAGGCGGCGCCACTGACAGTCGGGCCGGCCGCCGTAGATCCAGGCCCGCTGTCCGTGTCGACAAATCGCTGGTGAATATTTGCTTACCGGGGTCACGGTCCTAACCTCGCCGGACCGGCACTCGCGCACGGACGGCACGGGCAGCAGGGACAGCACGACCAACAGGGGTGAAGGGCCTATCGCTATGCAGGGCACAGTCGACGGATTCAGCTACGGCCTCGTCACGCCGGTGGCCGCCTTTCTCATGGCGTGCCTGGGCGCGGCTCTCGGTCTGCGCCGAACCGCGAGACCCCTGCGCGAGCGGCGGCCGTGGAAGCCCGCCGCGCTCCTGCTGGGCGCGGCGTCCATCGGCTGCGGGGTCTGGACGATGCACTTCATCGCGATGATGGGGTTCACAGTCGCCGAGGTGCCCGTCGACTACGACGGACCCACGGTCTTCGCCGGGCTCGGTGTGGGCACTCTCATGATCGGGATCGGGATCTTCATCGTGGGCCGGCGCGGCTCGACCCCGATGGGACTGGCCACCGGCGGCACCGTCACCGGGCTCGGCATCGCCACCATGCACTTCCTCTGCATGGCGGGGCTCCGGCTGCGCGGACACCTCGAATACGACACGGTGACCGTCGTGCTGTCCGTCCTGATCGCCGTCGCGGCGGCCGTCACCGCGCTCTGGGCGGTCGCCGCGCACCGCGGCCTCGGCGCCAGCCTGGCGGGCGGGCTGCTGATGGGCGGCGCCGCGACCGGTATGCACTACACGGCGATGGCCGCGGCCGACGTGCACCTGGCGGCGCCCGCAGCCACGGCCGCCACCGGCGGCACCGACGCCCGGCTGCTGCCGATGCTGCTCGGCCCCGCCGTCTTCCTGCTCCTGGCGGCCGTGATCGTGCTGTTCGAACCGAGGCTGCTGCTGGACGCCCCGGACCGCCCCGACGACCCCGGCCGGCCGGCGGGACGGCGGCCCCGGCGCACCGGCCCCCTCGTACGCGGCGCCGTGCCCGCCCAGCGGACCCGGCGCGGCCGGCAGCCCGGCGCGGGAACGGGCCGCGCCGCCGGTCGCACGACGGCGGGACGGGGCCCTCACGGCGGCTCCGACCTGCACGAATGGTGATCCCGCCGGGGTGCGCCGGCCATGATCGACGGCCGCTCGCCGCCCGACTGTCAGTGCGGGGTCGTACGGTGGATCCATGCGGCCCGTTTCCCACATCGAACGTACGGTGGCGCCTTTCGAGGTCGTCAGTTCCTACCAGCCCAGCGGTGACCAGCCGACCGCGATCGCCGACCTGGAGCGGCGCGTCCGCGGCGGCGAGAAGGATGTCGTCCTGCTCGGCGCGACCGGCACGGGCAAGTCGGCGACGACGGCCTGGATGATCGAGAAGCTTCAGCGTCCCACCCTGGTGATGGCGCCGAACAAGACCCTTGCCGCCCAGCTGGCGAACGAATTCCGCGAGCTGCTGCCCAACAACGCCGTCGAGTACTTCGTCTCGTACTACGACTACTACCAGCCCGAGGCGTACGTGCCGCAGTCGGACACGTACATCGAGAAGGACTCCTCCATCAACGAGGAGGTCGAGCGGCTGCGCCATTCCGCGACGAATTCGCTGCTCACCCGGCGCGACGTGGTCGTGGTCGCCTCCGTCTCGTGCATCTACGGCCTCGGTACGCCGCAGGAGTACGTGGACCGGATGGTGTCGCTGAAGGTCGGCGCCGAGGTCGACAGGGACGAGCTGCTGCACCGCTTCGTGGAGATGCAGTACACGCGAAACGACGTCTCGTTCACCCGTGGCACCTTCCGGGTCCGCGGCGACACCATCGAGATCTTCCCGGTCTACGAGGAGCTGGCCGTCCGGATCGAGATGTTCGGCGACGAGATCGAGGCGCTGACCACCCTCCACCCGCTGACCGGCGAGGTCATCAGCGAGGACCGCGAGCTGTACGTCTTCCCCGCCAGCCACTACGTGGCGGGCCCCGAGCGCATGGAGCGCGCGGTCAACGACATCGAGCGCGAGTTGGAGATCCGCCTCGCGGAGCTCGACAAGCAGGGCAAGCTGCTGGAGTCCCAGCGGCTGCGGATGCGCACGACGTACGACATCGAGATGATGCGCCAGATCGGCTCCTGCTCCGGCATCGAGAACTATTCGATGCACTTCGACGGCCGCGACCCCGGCACGGCGCCCAACACTCTCCTCGACTACTTCCCCGAGGACTTCCTGCTGGTCATCGACGAGTCGCATGTCACGGTGCCGCAGATCGGCGCGATGTACGAGGGCGACGCGTCCCGGAAGCGGACCCTCGTCGACCACGGCTTCCGGCTGCCGTCCGCGCTGGACAACCGCCCGCTGAAGTGGGAGGAGTTCCAGAAGCGCATCGGACAGACGGTCTATCTCTCCGCCACCCCCGGCAAGTACGAGCTGTCCCGTGGCGACGGCTTCGTCGAGCAGATCATCCGCCCCACCGGGCTCATCGACCCGGAGGTCGTCGTCAAGCCCACCGAAGGGCAGATCGACGACCTGGTGCACGAGATCCGCAAGCGCACGGAGAAGGACGAGCGGGTCCTGGTCACCACCCTCACCAAGAAGATGGCGGAGGACCTCACCGACTACTTCCTGGAGCTGGGCATCCAGGTCCGGTATCTGCACAGCGACGTCGACACGCTGCGCCGCATCGAGCTGCTGCGCGAGCTGCGCTCCGGTGAGTACGACGTACTGGTCGGCATCAACCTCCTGCGGGAGGGCCTCGACCTGCCCGAGGTGTCGCTGGTGGCCATCCTGGACGCCGACAAGCAGGGCTTCCTGCGCTCGGGCACCTCGCTCATCCAGACCATCGGCCGCGCCGCCCGTAACGTGTCGGGCCAGGTCCACATGTACGCGGACCAGGTCACCCCGGCGATGGCGCAGGCCATCGACGAGACGAACCGGCGCCGGGAGAAGCAGGTCGCCTACAACACCGAGCGCGGCCTCGACCCGCAGCCGCTGCGCAAGAAGATCAACGACATCGTCGCGACCATCGCGCGCGAGGAGATCGACACCGAGGCGCTGCTCGGCACGGGCTACCGGCAGGTGAAGAACGGCAAACCGGCCAAGACCCCCGTCCCCTCGCTCACGGCGCACACGCCCAAGGGCGGCAAGGGCGCGGCGAGCGCCGCCGTGCTCACCGACCGGCCCGCCGCCGAACTGGCCGGGATCATCGAGGAGATGACGGACCGGATGCGGGCCGCCGCCGCCGAGCTGCAGTTCGAGGTGGCCGCCCGGCTGCGCGACGAAGTGGGCGAGCTGAAGAAGGAGTTGCGGCAGATGAGGGAGGCGGGGCTGGCCTGACGCCGGTGCCGTCGGTGTGTTGCAACACCGACACAAAACCGGCCCGAGCCTGCTGCCGCTCAGGGACGACTGCGTAGGGTGCTGCGCAACCGCACACGGACGGTTGCGGGGGACCATTCGAGAAGGGGACAGCGCGTGGTGGATGCATCCAAGGGCAGTGCGCCCGGGGGCCCTGGGGTCAATCTGACCAAGGGACAGGCCATCAGCCTGGAGAAGAGGGGCGGCGGCACACTGACCGCCGTGCGGATGGGGCTCGGCTGGCAGGCCGCCCCGCGCCGAGGGCTGTTCGGCTCCCGCACCCGCGAGATCGACCTGGACGCCTCCGCGGTGCTGTTCGCCGACAAGCAGCCGGTCGACGTGGTCTTCTTCCGCCACCTCGTCAGCGACGACGGCTCGGTGAAGCACACCGGGGACAACCTCGTCGGCGGCGCGGGGCAGGGCGGGGACGACGAGGCGATCCTGGTCGACCTCCAGCGGGTGCCGGTCCATATCGACCAGATCGTCTTCACGGTCAACTCCTTCACCGGTCAGACGTTCCAGGAAGTGCAGAACGCGTTCTGCCGGATCGTCGACGAGACCAACGGCCAGGAGCTGGCCCGCTACACCCTCGACGGCGGCGGCCAGTACACCGCGCAGATCATGGCGAAGGTGCACCGCTCAGGGACCGGCTGGCAGATGACCGCCCTCGGCAACCCCGCCAACGGCCGTACGTTCCAGGACCTGATGCCGGCGATCCTGCCGCATCTGTGACGGGGGCGCCGGCGACGGCGCCGTAACCGCGAGACTCACCGTGAGCGCAGCTCCCGGCGGCCAGGCCGCCGGGAGCTGCACCCGTGTCACACCACTCAGCACCACCGGACGACGTACGACCGACGAGGGGACAAGCCGATGACGGCGGAGCTGGTCCGGGGGCAGAATCACCCCCTGCCGCACACCCGGCTGGAGATCCGGGTGACGGCCGGCGCGCCGCTGCTGGCCTGCGCCACGCTGGGCGACGCGAAGGGCACCGTGCTCGGCACGGAGTGGATCGCCCACCCCGGCTCGCCCACCCTCCCCGGCATAGAGGTGTCCCGCCAGGCGGCGGCCGGACTGCGTTTCCACGTCGATCTGGAGGCCGTGCCCGAGCGGGCGCATCTGGTGCATGTCCTGCTCGCCCTGCCCCGAGGTGTGGGCGGCCCCGCGCACTTCGGCTCGACCGCCGCCCCCTACGCCGCCGTCACCGCCACCGACGGCACGGAAGTGGCCAGCTTCACCCTCACCGGGCTCGACACCGAATCGGCCGTCGTCGCGCTGGAGCTCTACCGCAGACAGGGCGCCTGGAAGGTCAGAGCCGTCGGCCAGGGGTACGACGGCGGCCTCGCCGAACTCTTCGGCGACCAGGGACTGCCGCAGCCCGCCGTCTTCGCCGCCACCGTCCACGACGCGGTGGCGCTGCATCTCGCGGACGCCGTGCAGGCACCGCGGGCCCCCGAGCCGCCGCAGGTCCCGAACACCCCGCAGTCCCCGCCGCCCGCACAGTCCCCGCACACCCCGGAGCGGGACGGCGCGCGCGCCGTACGCGACAGGGCCGTACCGCAGCCGAGGACGGCGGGCGGCGCCGTCGACTACACCCACCCCGGGCGCCGTACGACCGCCCCGCCCACCCCGCCGCCGGCCGCCGAACCGGCAGGGGCGGGCCGCCCCGCCCGTCCCGTGGCGGGCGACGCGACCGGCTGGTCCATGGAGGAGCGGCTCTACAACCAGGTCTGGGGCATGTTCGAGGACCTGGCCCGTACCGCCGCCGCGTACCGCAGCGCGACGGACTTCGCCGAGTCCCGCCTCGAACAGGAACTGGACCGCGTGCTGTCCGACCCGCACAACCGGATCGGCGGGGCGGGCGACGCGGCGCGGGAAGCGGCCCGCGCCAAGCACGACCAGCTCGCCGCCCAGGCGCGGGAGGTCCTCGACCGCGACCTGGCCCAGCTCGTCGCGGAGTCCGAGGTCGTCGAGCCCGCCCTGCCGCTCGCGTACGCCCGCTGGGACAGCCCCGGCTGGCAGGGGTACCGGGTGCCGATGGAGATCCCGATGGCGCTGCGCCTCGGGGACGTCCATCTGCCCGAGCGCACGGAGCTGCGGATCCCGATGCTGGTACGGCTGCCGCTGGAGCGCGGCCTGTGGGTCGACAGCGGCAGGACCGCGTCGGACGAGGCCCTGCTGATGGACGGGTTCCAGCTGCGCCGGCTGGCGATGGAGACGGCGGTCAACCACGCGGCGCGGCTGCTGGCCGTCTACCCGCCGGGGGAGTTCACCGTCCATGTGATCGACCCGGCGGGTTCGGCCGCGGCGGCGCTGACGCCGCTCACCTCGACCGGGGTGCTCGACGCCGCGCCGGCCGCAGGCGCCGCGGGTGTGGCCGCCGTGCTCGGTGCGCTCACCCGCCGGGTCGATCTGGTCCAGATGGCGGTACGGGGCGGCGCCGCCTCGTCACTCCCGCCGGAGCTGGACACGGCGGAGCAGCTGCTGATCGTCAACGACTTCCCGCACGGCTTCGACGACCGTGCGGTGACCCAGCTCCGCTATCTCGCCGACGAGGGCCCCTCGGTCGGTGTGCATCTGCTGATGGTCGCCGACCGGGAGGACGCGAGCGCCTACGGCCCCGTCCTCGACCCGCTCTGGCGCTCCCTGCTGCGGCTGACCCCGGTGCCCGACAACCACCTCGCCGACCCGTGGGTCGGCCACGTCTGGACGTACGAGCCGCCGGCGCTGCCGCCGGGCAGTCAGGTGCTGCTCCAGGTACTCGGACGGGTGGCGGCCGCGCGCCGCGAATGGCGGCGCTGAGCTGGGCACTTGGCCATCCTTTACCTAGTGCTTTACCAAACCTTGGTCTTTGCTGTACTCTTCCTTTATCGGAGGGGAGTACTCCCGTAACGCGACGTACCCGTCAATACGGACCGCCATCGGTCCCGGGGCGCCGGCCCGCACAGCGGCAGGACCGCTCGGGTGGAAGAGACCTCCGGCAGCGACGACGCTGACAAGTAGCCGTACAACGCCGGAGGCGCAGTGGACGTTTCATTGACCCTGTGGACACTGACCATTCTCGGTCTGTCCGCCCTGATCGCGGTCGACTTCCTCATCGGGCGCAAGCCCCATGACGTGTCGATCAAGGAAGCCGGGATCTGGACGGTCGTCTGGGTGGCCCTCGCCGCCCTGTTCGGCCTCGGCTTGATGATCTGGGGGACGGGCCAGGCGTCGGGCGAGTTCTTCGCGGGATTCATCACGGAGAAATCGCTCAGCGTCGACAACCTCTTCGTCTTCGTGCTGATCATGGCGAAGTTCGCGGTGCCCTCGCACTTGCAGCAGCGGGTGCTGCTCATCGGGGTGCTGATCGCCCTGGTGCTGCGCGCGATCTTCATCGCGGCGGGCGCGGCGATCATCGCCAGCTTCTCCTGGGTTTTCTTCATCTTCGGCGCGTTCCTGATCTACACCGCCTGGAAGCTCATCCAGGAGGCGCGCTCCGACGACGAGGAAGAGGAGTTCGAGGAGAACCGCCTCCTCAAGAACATCGAGCGCCGCTTCGGCGTCTCCGACAAGTACGACGGCACGAAGCTGTTCATCCGGAAGAACGGCAAGCGGATCCTGACCCCGCTGATGGTGGTCATGCTCGCCATCGGTACGACGGACGTGCTGTTCGCGCTCGACTCCATCCCGGCGATCTTCGGCCTGACCCAGGACCCGTACATCGTCTTCACCGCGAACGCGTTCGCGCTGATGGGGCTGCGCCAGCTGTACTTCCTGATCGGCGGACTGCTCAAGAAGCTGGTCCACCTCAGCTACGGCCTGTCGGTGATCCTCGGCTTCATCGGCGTCAAGCTCGTGCTGCACGCGCTGCACGAGACGGGCGTCCATGTCCCGGTGATCTCCATCCCGGTCTCGCTCGCGGTCATCTGCGGTGTGCTGATCATCACCACGATCACCAGCCTGCTGGCCAACAAGAAGCAGGCGGAGCGCGAGGCCGCCGAGGCCGCGGAGAAGGACCGGATAGAGGCGTGAGCCAGGGCCGGGCGGTGTCGGTGCCGCCCGGCTCTCCCGGTGGGCGGGCTCAGTACGTGACGGTCACCCGTCGCGCGAGCCCGTCCACCCGCACCACCCCGCCGTACGGCACGACGAGTTGCGGGTCGGTGTGCCCGAAGTCCACGTCGAAGACGGCCACCGTGTCCGGCGCGTACACCGCGAGGGCCCGCAGGACCGCCTCCCGCTGCTCACGCGCGTAGCGCGCGGCCTGCTCGGGGCTGTTGCGCCGCTCCAGCGACCAGGTCTTGGGGCGGGCCATCAGCAGCGCGGGAAAGCGCCGCAGCAGATCCCGCTCGCCCATGGCGCGCAGGATCCCGAAGACCTCATCGGCGGCCGGCAACTCCTCGGAGGTCTCCAGGAGCAGTACACACCCGTCGTACGCGGCGGCGGGGGCGATCTCCCGGTCGGCCATCAGCAGCCAGGCCAGGATCTCCACGTTGCCGCCCCAGCTGCGCCCCTCGACGACCCGCTCGGGGCCGTGCCAGCGCCAGCCCGTGCCCGGGCGGGTCTCCGGCTCGGTCTCGAAGGTCGCGGGATCCGCCCAGTCGCGGTCCGTGTCCCGGAACCGCCCTGCGGGCCGCAGTTCGTACGGACCCGAGGTGAACAGCGCGGCCCGCAGCGACTCGGCGGTGAGCGGATCCATCGCCCCCGGCCGGCCCAGCTCGCACATCACACTCGCGCCGTGGTAGCCGACGATCCCGGTGTTCCACAGGTACGCCAGGAGATTGGTGTTGTCGCTGTAGCCGAAGAACGGCTTCGGGTTGGCCCGAATCAACTCCCGGTCCAGCAGCGGCAGCACGGTGATCTGGTCGTCCCCGCCGATGCTCGCGATCACGGCCTTCACCGACGGATCGGCGAACGCCGCGTGGATGTCGTCGGCCCGCTGCCGCGCCGTCGCCCCCATCGTCCGCGTCGACGGATACTCCACCGGCACCAGGCCGAACTCCTTCTCCAGCCGGGTCAGCCCCAGCTCGTACGGGAGCGGCAGCAGCCCCGGCAGCCCGGACGACGGCGAGAGCACAGCGACACGGTCGCCGGGACGGGGCTTGGGCGGTACGACAGGCATCGGCATGCGGCCGATCGTAAGGACGCGGCCCGCCCACGGGCGACCCGGTTTCCGGCGCCGGGGACCCGCCGTCTACCGTGAGCGGAGAAAACGGACGGCGGAGGCGGGAACGGATAAGAAGGTGCGTTTGTGCTGCCGGAACTGACGCTCGCCCGGGGGCTGTCGACGTGGCGGACCGACCCGGTGGCACTGGCCGCCGTCGGCGTCCTCGGCGGTCTGTACACGGCGGGCGTGGTCCGCCGCACCCGCTCGGGCCAGGGCTGGCCGGCGCTGCGGACCGCCGCCTTCTTCGTCCTCGGCCTCGGCATGATCGTCATCGCGACGATGTCCTCGCTGGCCGTCTACGACCGGGTGCTGTTCTGGCCCGCCGCCGTCCAGAACATCCTCCTCGACCTGCTCGCCCCGCTCGGCCTGGCCCTCGGCGACCCCCTCGGCCTGGCGGCCCCGGACGGCCCCCTGCACGCGGCGATGACCTCCCGCCCGGTGCGGCTGCTGACCTTCCCGCTGGTCAGTACGGTCCTGGTGCTCGCGTCCGAGCTGACCATCTACTTCACGCCGTACTTCGCGACCTCACTCGCCAACGGCCCGGTCCGCCAGCTGATGCACGCCCAACTGCTGCTCACCGGCTGCCTGTTCGTCCTGCCGATGCTCACGCGCCAGGAACTGCTGCCCCGTTGGTGCACCCACCCGGTCAGGGCGGGCCTGGTCTTCTTCGACGGCCTCTTCGACTCGGTGCCCGGCATCGTCGTGATGACCAGCGGCACCCTGGTGGCGGGCCACTGGTACACGACGCACCCCCGCACCTGGGGCCCCAGCGTCGAGCAGGACCAGATGCTCGGCGGCGGCCTGATGCTCACACTCGCCGAACTGGTCGCGCTGCCGTTCCTGATCGCGGTGTTCATCCAGTGGTGGCACGCGGAACGCGCCAGAACAGCGGAACTGGACGCCCACCTGGACCACGAACTGACCCCCGCACCCGCCCCTCCGCCCGCCACCCCGGCCACCCCGCTGCCCGAGCAGCCCCAGGACCGGGTACGCCCCTGGTGGGAGACGGACGAAGGAGAGGTAGGCCACCGCATGCGCCACGGCCGGGCACAGAATCGGCGATGATTTCATACGAATTGCTGCTCATCGGCGGTGGCGCGGGCGTCGGCAAGACGAGCGTCGCCTGGGAGGTGTCCGTGGCGCTCCAGGCGAGCGGTACCGCGCACTGTCTGATCGAGGGCGACTTCATGGGCCAGATCCACCCGGCCCCCGCCGACGACCCCCATCTCACCGGGATCACCGAACGGAACATCGCGGCGGTCTGGTCGAACTACGCGGCTCTCGGCCGGAGCCGGCTGATCTACACCAATACCGTGAGCATCCTCGAAGAGCCGATGATCAGCCGCGCCATGGGTGGCGAGGTCACAGCCACCCGCGTCCTGCTCACGGCCGAAGAAACCACCCTGCGACAACGCCTCGCCCAACGCGAGATCGGCTCACAACTGACCGCCCACATCGAACGCAGCCTCCACATGGCCCACCGCCTGAACACCGAAGCCCCGGCAGGCACGGCTCGTATCCCCACGGACGGCTTGACGGTGCAGGAAATCGCCGCTCAAGTGATCCGAGCCGCCGCCTGGTGAATCCGGAACCGTTGTCACGCACGCCGGAAAAGACAGATGAGAGCTGTGCGGTTGCCGGAGAGCGCTTTGCCTGTGGCCGCGGTCATGTCGGCCAGCGCCCAGCCCTCGGCCTCGATGGCTTCGATCTGTTCACCGACCCCGGACATGATGCCGGTCATATGACTGGTGGATGATGCCTCAATGATCTTGAAGGTGAGGACGTGCCGCCCTTCGGCAAAGGCGGCACGGGCGTTTCTCGTGGCCTCGTTGGCCATTGCCTGACTGATCCTGCCCATGATCCCCCCAGAGACTGCGTATGAGAGGGACATCCTCGCCGGTCCACGACCCCTGTGGACCGGCTGTCGTTGACCTGTGACATGGCGTAGACCGGGCGGAGCCGAGCATCACACCGCTGAACTACCAGCCGCGGGTGCGCCACTCCGGGAGGTGGGGGCGTTCGTCGCCCAGGGTGGTGTCGTTGCCGTGGCCCGGGTAGACCCAGGTCTCGTCGGACAGTTCGTCGAAGATCCTGGTCTCCACGTCGTGCAGCAGGCTCGCGAAGGCCTTCGGGTCCTTGTGGGTGTTGCCGACGCCGCCCGGGAAGAGGCAGTCGCCGGTGAAGACGTGCGCGTGGCCGTGCGGGTCGTCGTAGATCAGGGCGATCGAGCCCGGGGTGTGGCCGACCAGGTGGCGGGCGGTGAGGGTGATGTCGCCGAAGCTGATCGTGTCGAGGTCGTCCACCAGCACGTCGGTGGGCACCGGGATGCCCGGGGCGTCGGCGCGGCCCGCGTACGTGCGGGCGCCGGTGGCGGCGACGGTCGCGGCCAGGGCCTGCCAGTGGTCGCCGTGCTGGTGGGTCGTGACGACGGAGACGATGCCGTCGTCACCGATCAGGGTCAGCAGCGTCGCCGCGTCGTTGGCCGCGTCGATCAGCAGTTGCTGCCCGGTGGCCCGGCAGCGCAGCAGGTACGTGTTGTTGTTCATCGGCCCGACAGCGGCCTTGGAGATCATCAGCTCGGGCAGCTCGTGCACATCCGCCCGTCCGCCCACCGTCACCACTCCGCTGTACGTCATACGGCTCAGCCTATAGCGGGGGCAGGACGGGCAGCGGGCCGTCCGGCGAGCTGAGCCGGGCGGTGTCCGTGCGGCCCGCCAGCCACCCCATCAGCCGGCCCGCGGGGCCCGAGACGGCGAGCGGGGTGCCGTCCGTGCTGCCCGTGTGCCGGGTCCGGCCGTCGGGGGTGGTCAGGGCGAGCGGCGGGACGTCCGCGTTCCCGGCGAAGCGCTCGGCGAGGAAGTCGATCTCACGGCCGGTGAACTCGTCGGACAGGTCGTCGAGCGTGCGGCCCACGTCCAGGTCGATGTGGTGCAGCTCGATCTCGCCCCAGCGGCGGAACGGCACCCGGGCCGCCGTGTCCGTGACGCCGTTGCGCATCGTGATGGTGCGGCTCCAGTCCGCCGGGGCGCTCGCCGCCCTCTCGAACCGCGCCGCGCTCTCCCGTACGTCGCTGAGCTGCGCTTCGAGCGGCCTGGGCGCGTCACGGTCGATGTCGGCTTGACGCGCTTTGGCATCCTTGTACATAGGACGCCCCTCCAGAACATTGACCAGGGCGTCCGCATTACGTGCGATGTGGGCCAGCAGATGACCGCGGCTCCAGCCCGGCAGCCGTGACGGAGCGGCGAGCGCCGCGTTGTCCAGTCCGGCGGCTGCCGTCAGGAGCCGTTCGGTCGCCTCGTGTACCGACGCCAGGTCGCGCACGTGATCAGTCATGGCGCCGACGATAGCGGAGAGCCATGGCACCACTCGATCGGGTGAAGGAGGCAGAGACCGGCCGTAAATCGAATGCGCGTGCTATAGGCTCGTGACAGGCATTCTGGAACGGGGCGGAAAGCAGCCCGGCGGTTCCTGTGCCGCAATCCACAGCTTGGCAATCCATCGCTCTGGCGACCCCCCGTAGTCTGGGAAGGGGGCTCCGCCCCTGCTTCTCTCCAGAAAGGTGCGGACCGGCGTGGCCGACCGTCTCATCGTCCGTGGCGCTCGCGAACACAATCTCAAGAACGTCTCGCTCGACCTCCCCCGTGACTCCCTCATCGTCTTCACCGGGCTCTCCGGGTCGGGCAAGTCCTCCCTCGCGTTCGACACGATCTTCGCCGAGGGGCAGCGCCGTTACGTGGAGTCGCTGTCCTCCTACGCCCGGCAGTTCCTCGGTCAGATGGACAAGCCGGACGTCGACTTCATCGAGGGGCTTTCGCCGGCCGTCTCGATCGACCAGAAGTCGACCTCGCGCAACCCGCGCTCGACGGTCGGCACCATCACCGAGGTCTACGACTACCTCCGGCTGCTGTTCGCCCGTATCGGCAAGCCGCACTGCCCCCAGTGCGGCCGGCCGATCGCCCGCCAGTCGCCGCAGGCCATCGTGGACAAGGTGCTCGAACTGCCCGAGGGCAGCCGTTTCCAGGTCCTGTCGCCGCTCGTGCGCGAGCGCAAGGGCGAGTTCGTCGACCTCTTCGGCGATCTGCAGACCAAGGGGTACAGCAGGGCCAGGGTCGACGGGCAGACGATCCAGCTCAGCGAGCCGCCCACGCTCAAGAAGCAGGAGAAGCACACCATCGAGGTGGTCGTCGACCGCCTCACCGTGAAGGACAGCGCCAAGCGGCGGCTCACCGACTCGGTGGAGACCGCGCTCGGCCTGTCCGGCGGCATGGTCGTGCTCGACTTCGTCGACCTCCCCGAGGACGACCCCGAGCGCGAGCGGATGTACTCCGAGCATCTGTACTGCCCGTACGACGACCTCTCGTTCGAGGAGCTGGAGCCGCGCTCCTTCTCCTTCAACTCCCCGTTCGGCGCCTGCCCCGAGTGCACCGGCATCGGGACGCGCATGGAGGTCGACCCGGAGCTGATCGTCCCCGACGAGGACAAGTCGCTCGACGAGGGCGCGATCCATCCGTGGTCGCACGGCCACACCAGGGAGTACTTCGGCCGCATGATCGGCGGCCTCGCCAAGGCGCTCAACTTCAGTACGGACGTGCCGTGGGCCGCGCTGCCGCAGCGCGCCAAGAAGGCGCTGCTGTACGGGCACAAGACCCAGGTCGAGGTCCGCTACCGCAACAGGTACGGACGCGAGCGCGCCTACACGACGCCCGCCTTCGAAGGCGCCGTCTCCTTCGTCAAGCGGCGCCACTCCGAGGCCGAGAGCGACACCAGCAGGGAGCGCTTCGAGGGGTACATGCGCGAGGTGCCCTGCCCGACCTGCCACGGCACCCGGCTCAAGCCGCTCGTGCTGGCCGTGACGGTCATGGACAAGTCCATCGCCGAGGTCTCCGCGCTGTCCATCAGCGACTGCGCCGACTTCCTCGGTAAGCTCAAGCTGAACGCTCGCGACAAGCAGATCGCCGAGCGGGTGCTCAAGGAAGTCAACGAACGGCTGAGGTTCCTGGTCGACGTCGGCCTGGACTACCTCTCGCTGAACCGCGCGGCCGGCACCCTGTCCGGCGGCGAGGCCCAGCGCATCCGGCTCGCCACGCAGATCGGCTCGGGCCTGGTCGGCGTGCTGTACGTGCTGGACGAGCCGTCCATCGGGCTGCACCAGCGCGACAACCACCGGCTGATCGAGACCCTGGTCCGGCTGCGTGACATGGGCAACACCCTGATCGTCGTGGAGCACGACGAGGACACCATCAAGGTGGCCGACTGGGTCGTGGACATCGGCCCCGGCGCCGGTGAGCACGGCGGGAAGGTCGTGCATTCCGGCTCCCTGAAGGGACTCCTCGCCAACAAGGAGTCGCTGACCGGTCAGTATCTGGCGGGGAAGCGGGCCATCCCGACCCCGGAGATCCGCAGGCCGGTCACCGGCGAGCGGCAGCTCACCGTCCACGGCGCCCGGGAGAACAACCTCCAGGACATCGACGTGTCCTTCCCGCTCGGCGTCTTCACCGCGGTCACGGGCGTCTCGGGGTCGGGCAAGTCGACCCTGGTCAACGACATCCTGTACACGCATCTGGCCCGCGAGCTGAACGGCGCGAAGTCGGTGCCCGGCCGGCACACCCGGGTCGAGGGTGACGATCTGGTCGACAAGGTCGTCCATGTCGACCAGTCGCCCATCGGCCGTACGCCGCGCTCCAACCCGGCGACGTACACCGGCGTCTTCGACCATGTCCGCCGGCTCTTCGCCGAGACGATGGAGGCCAAGGTCAGGGGCTATCTCCCCGGGCGCTTCTCCTTCAACGTCAAGGGCGGCCGCTGCGAGAACTGCTCCGGTGACGGCACGATCAAGATCGAGATGAACTTCCTCCCGGACGTCTACGTCCCGTGCGAGGTCTGCCACGGCGCGCGGTACAACCGCGAGACCCTGGAGGTCCACTACAAGGGCAAGTCCATCGCCGAGGTCCTGGACATGCCGATCGAGGAGGCGCTGGACTTCTTCGAGGCGGTCCCGACGATCTCGCGCCATCTCAAGACGCTCAACGAGGTCGGCCTCGGCTATGTCAGGCTCGGCCAGTCCGCGCCGACCCTCTCGGGCGGCGAGGCGCAGCGGGTGAAGCTGTCGAGCGAGCTGCAGAAGCGCTCCACCGGCAGCACGGTCTATGTCCTGGACGAGCCCACCACCGGGCTGCACTTCGAGGACATCAGCAAGTTGATCACGGTGCTGTCGGGGCTGGTCGACAAGGGCAACACGGTCATCGTCATCGAGCACAACCTGGACGTCGTCAAGACGGCGGACTGGGTGATCGACATGGGTCCCGAGGGCGGCAACGGCGGCGGTCTCGTGATCGCCGAAGGCACCCCCGAGCAGGTGGCGGGCGTCCCGACGAGCCACACCGGCAAGTTCCTGCGGGACATCCTCGACGCGGACCGGATCAGCGACGCGACGCCGGCGCGGAAGAAGGCACCGGCGCGGAAGACGGCGGCGGCCGCAGCCAAGACGAAGGCCGCGACCAGGACGACGGCGGCGAAGACGACGACCGCCGCGAAGTCGACGACCGCGAAGAAGGCCCCGGCCAAGCGGACGGCGAAGGCGAAGTAGGGGCCGGCGGCGATCGGGACCGTACGGGCGGACGACGGCGTACGGCTCTGGGCCGCGCGGGCGGGGGACGGCGGTACGGGCGGTGCGCCCGTCGTCCTCTGCCACGGCGGCCCCGGCATCTGGGACACCCTCGCGGACGTGGCGGCGCTGCTGCCCGGCCGCGAGGTGATCCGCTGGGACCAGCGCGGCTGCGGCCGCTCCCAGCGCTCGGGTCCGTACGGCATCGCCCGCTCCGTCGCCGATCTCGACGCCGTGCGGGCCCATTTCGGCTTCGACCGTACGGCGCTGCTCGGCCACTCCTGGGGCGCCCAACTGGCCCTGCGGTACGCGCTCGCCCACCCCGGCCGGGTCAGCCGGCTCGTCTACGTCTCCGGCACGGGCATCGACGACGAGTCCACCTGGCGCCCGCCGTACCACGCCGCTTTCGGCCGGCGGCTCGGTGAACACCGCGCGCGCTGGGAGGAGTTGCGCGAGCGCGGCGACAGCCGCACCGAGGCGGAGGACCGGGAGCTGGCGGTCCTCCAGTGGTCGGCCGACTTCACCGGCCCTGACCCCGACCGGGCGTTGGCACACGCCGAGGCGATGGCCACACCGTGGCTCGGCGTGGACCACACATGCAACCGCACCATCAACGCCGAAGTCAGCCGCAGCCTCGCGACGGACGAACTGCGGCAGCGGTGCGCCGCGTTGGACGTCCCGGTCCTGATCGTGGACGGCGAACAGGACATCCGCCCACGCCGGGCGGTCGACTCCCTGGCGGCCGCGCTCCCGGACGTGACCCGTACGACGCTACGAGGCGCCGGGCACCTGCCCTGGACGGAAGCCCCGAGGGCCTTCAGCGCCGCGCTGACCGCGTTCCTCACCTGACGTGCGTCGGACGCCGCCGATCGCTCAGGACAGCTCCGCCGCGTACGGCGGCTCCGCGCCCGTGCGGGAGCAGGTCAGCGCCGCCGCCCGCGCGGCGAAGGCCAGGACCTCGCGCCAGCCGTCCGTGCCCAGCGTCGCGGCGGCCCGCGGGGTCAGGGCGTCCCGCGTCGCGAGGCCGTGCAGGAGTGCCGCGTTGATCGTGTCGCCCGCGCCGATCGTGTCCACCACGTCGACAGGAACGGCGGGCACCGAGACCTCCGTGCCGTCCGCCGTGCGTACGGTCAGTCCGTCGCCGCCCCTGGTCAGGACGACGGCCGCCGGGCCCAGCGCCGACCAAGTCCCGGGGGAGCCTCCCAGCCAGTCGGCGTCCTCCGCCGAGACCTTCAGCAGCGACACCGAAGGCAGCCAGCCTGCGAACCGCGCGCGGTAGGCCGCGGCGTCCGGGATCAGTCCCGCGCGGATGTTCGGGTCGAGCAGGGTGAAGACCCCGCGCCCCGCCTCCCGGCGCAGCAGCGCCTCGTACGCGCTCGCTCCCGGCTCCAGCACCAGCGAACACGTGCCGAGGGCTAGTGCCCGCACCGTCGGCGGCAGCGCGGGCGGCAGGGTGAACAGCCGGTCGGCGCTGCCCTCCGCGTAGAAGGCGAAACCGGCGGACCCGTCGGCGCCGAGCGTCGCCACGGCCAGGGTGGTCGGCTCGGGACCCCGCTGGACGAGCGACAGATCGACCCCGGCCGAACGCAGCCCTTCGAGCAGCGTCTCGCCGAAGGCGTCCGTCGAGACCCGGGAGCAGAAGCCGGTGGCCGCCCCGAGCCGGCCGAGGGCGACGGCCGTGTTGTACGGGCCGCCACCGCGGCGTGGCAGCAGCGGCGCGAGCACACCGTCCGCGCGCTCCTGGGGGACCAGGTCGATCAGGGACTCTCCGGCGACGACGATCACGGAGCCGAATCTAGCGCCCTCCCGGCGCGCTGTGCGGAGTCGCGATCCCTGGCACGCGCGCCCGCCGCGTCGGCGACAAGCCTGAGTGGCTTCCCCACCGGGGCTTCCGGCCGCCTTGCGACCACACGCACCGCCGCGACCACGCGCACCGCCCTCACCACGCGCACCGCCCTAACGTGCGCACCGCCGTGACCATGCGCCGGCTGCGCGGCGGACGCCGGGACAGGCACTGCCCCGGCCCCCGTCCCGGCGGCCGGACCGGCCCCGGTATCGTCGCATCTGTACCCACCCCCCTGACCAGTGGAGACACCATGTCCGGCCTGACTGCCCCGCGCCGTTCCGTGCTGAAGGGCGCCGTGCTCGCCGGTGCGGCCGGGCTCGGCGTGGCCGCCTGCTCCACCAAGTCCAAGCTGGGGCACGCCGAGACACCCACCCCCACCGCGCCCGAACCCCTCGGCGCCGCCTCGGCCGTGCCGGTCGGCGGTGCCAAGCTCTACAAGGACCAGCGAGTGGTCGTCAGCTGCTCGGCCAAGGGCGAGTACAAGGCGTTCAGCGCGCAGTGCACCCACGCCGGCTGTCTGCTCTACAAGGTCGAGGGCACCATCGGCGACTGCCCCTGCCACGGCAGCCGCTTCGACCTGACCACGGGCGAGGCGGTGCACGGGCCCGCGACCGTACCGCTGCCCGAGGTGCCCCTCACGCACGAGGACGGCAATCTCATCGCCGGCCCGAAAGCCGCCGCGAAGAGCCCGGCGCCGAAGGCCTGAGGCCGCTCACTCCCACTCCCACTCGATCCCCAGCACCCCCGGCCTGACCCCCTGCTCCACCAGGTGGACCGAACGGCTCACCGCCCCCGGCGTCAGATCGCTCCGCCCCGCACGCGGCGCACTGGCCGGGACCTGGGCGAAGCGCCGGCAGCGCGCGGGCAGCGCCGCCCTGTCGAAGCGGACCTGGAGGACGTACTGGGAGCCCGCGTAGGCGAAGCCGCGTACGTACTCCGCGCACGGGCCGCCCGTACCGTCGTCGAAGCCGTAGCCGAAGAGGTACGTCTCGCCGGCCGCCAGCGGCCCGTCGAACAGCAGCTCGGCGACGACCACACCGGTGCGCGCGTCGCGGCCGACCCGGCCCGTACGGCAGTTCTCGTACGCACGCGCCCGTACGCGTGCGGGATCGCAGCCCGGGGCGCCCCTGTGCACGGCCAGGTACCGGTCGACACCGTCCGTGTGCGCCCGTACGACCTGCTGGGAGTCACGGCCCAGCAGCTCGCGGCCCCCGCCGATCCGTACCCGCTCGTGGTGCCCCACCGTGTGCAGACCGCCGTCGCCGGGGGCGCCGAGCCCCGCCAGCAGCCGGTCGACGGCCCCTGCCGTGTCGCGGGCCGCGCCCCGCACGCCGCCGGGGGCCGTCGCCGCCTCCAGCAGCCGCAGCAGGGAGTTCACCGGCAGGTCGAGGACCGCCTCCAGCGCGCCGACGGCCCGCAGCGACTCGGGCCGCTGCGGGCGCCGCGCCCCCTGCTGCCAGTAACTCAGGCTGGTCACACCGACCTTGATCCCGCGGTGCGCCAGATGGTGCTGGACCCGTTCGAGCGGCAGCCCGCGCACCGCGAGCGCGGCGCGCAGTGCCAGGTGGAAAGGACCTGTCTGCAGCACCTGTTCCAGATCGGCCGCGGTATGTCCCACGCAGACCCCTCCAGCGCGTCCGTTCACCGCACGGTGTCACCCCGCATTGAAGCGTGTTGACCTGCGCCCGACAAGCAACGCGCGTCACAGTGTCCGCGCCCGCAAGTAGGGTGGATGTCATGGCCGACCCCTCCAGCTACCGCCCCAAGCCGGGACAGATCCCCGACTCGCCGGGGGTCTACAAATTCCGCGACGAACACCGCCGGGTGATCTACGTCGGCAAGGCGAAGAGCCTGCGGCCCCGGCTGTCCAGCTACTTCCAGGATCTGACGAATCTCCATCCCCGTACGCGCACGATGGTCACGACCGCCGCGTCCGTGGAGTGGACGGTCGTGTCGACCGAGGTCGAGGCGCTGCAGCTGGAGTACAGCTGGATCAAGGAGTTCGACCCGCGCTTCAACGTCAAGTACCGCGACGACAAGAGCTATCCGTATCTCGCCGTGACCCTCAACGAGGAGTTCCCCCGGGTCCAGGTGATGCGCGGCGCCAAGAAGAAGGGCGTGCGCTACTTCGGCCCGTACGGCCATGCGTGGGCCATCCGCGAGACGGTCGACCTGATGCTCCGCGTCTTTCCCGTGCGCACCTGCTCCGCGGGGGTGTTCAAGAACGCGGCGCGTACGGGCAGGCCGTGTCTGCTCGGCTACATCGGCAAGTGCTCGGCGCCCTGCGTGGGCCGGGTGACCCCCGAGGAGCACCGCGAACTGGCCGAGGAGTTCTGCGACTTCATGGCCGGCCGGACCGGCGCCTACATCCGCCGCCTGGAGAAGCAGATGACGGCGGCGGCCGAGGACATGGAGTACGAGCGGGCGGGCCGGCTCCGCGACGACATAGGGGCGCTGCGCCGGGCGATGGAGAAGAGTGCCGTGGTGCTCGCCGACGCCACGGACGCCGATCTGATCGCCGTCGCCGAGGACGAGCTGGAGGCGGCCGTCCAGATCTTCCACGTCAGGGGCGGCCGGGTGCGCGGCCAGCGCGGCTGGGTCACCGACAAGGTCGAGGCGGTCGAGACGGCGGGCCTCGTCGAGCACGCGCTCCAGCAGCTGTACGGCGAGGAGCGCGGCGACTCGGTGCCCAAGGAGGTGCTGGTCCCCGCCCTCCCCGAGGAGGCCGAGGCCGTCACGGAGTGGCTGAGCGAGCGGCGCGGTGCCCAGGTGTCCCTGCGGATCCCGCAGCGTGGCGACAAGAAGGACCTGATGGCGACGGTCGCGCGCAACGCCCAGCAGGCGCTCGTGCTGCACAAGACGAAGCGCGCCAGCGATCTGACCACCCGCTCGCGCGCCCTTGAGGAGATCGCCGAGGCCCTCGACCTGGACAGCGCGCCGCTGCGGATCGAGTGCTTCGACATCTCGCACCTCCAGGGGGACGACGTGGTCGCTTCCATGGTGGTCTTCGAGGACGGCCTGGCCCGCAAGAGCGAGTACCGCCGGTTCCAGATCAAGACCTTCGAGGGCCAGGACGACGTCCGGTCCATGCACGAGGTGATCAGCCGCCGCTTCCGGCGCTATCTCCACGAGCGGGAGCAGACGGGGGAGTGGCCCGAGCAGCAGCCGGCGCCCGAAGGGGCCGAGGGCGAGAGCGCCCCCGAGACCGTTTCCGAAGGGGGCGGCGTCCCCGCGTCCCCGCTCGTCGAGGACGACGGCCGGCCCAAGCGCTTCGCCTACCCGCCCCAGCTGCTCGTCGTGGACGGCGGCCAGCCGCAGGTGGCCGCGGCCAAGCGGGCCCTGGACGAGCTGGGGATCGACGACGTCGCCGTCTGCGGCCTCGCCAAGCGCCTCGAAGAGGTCTGGCTGCCCGACGACACCGACCCGGTGGTGCTGCCCCGGTCCAGCGAGGGCCTGTATCTGCTCCAGCGGGTACGGGACGAGGCGCACCGCTTCGCGATCACCTACCAGCGGGCGAAAAGGGCCAAACGGATCAGGACCAGCCCGCTGGACGACGTACCGGGTCTCGGAGAGTCGCGGAAACAGGCACTCATCAAGCATTTCGGCTCGGTGAAGAAGCTGCGGCAGGCGACAATCGAGCAGATCTGTGAGGTTCCCGGGCTCGGCCGGAAGACGGCCGAGGCCGTGGTCGTGGCGCTCGCCAAGGCGGCGCCGCCCGCACCCGCCGTCAACACGGCAACAGGAGAGATCATGGAAGACAACGAGGGCAGTGCGGATGACTGATCACGACCGGGACGGAGCAGAGCACGTGAGTACGGGCAGCGCCAAGGAGACCGGGGACGTCGCGGAACCGGCCATCCCCGAGCTGGTGATCATCTCCGGTATGTCGGGCGCCGGGCGCAGCACGGCGGCCAAGTGTCTCGAAGACCTCGGCTGGTTCGTCGTGGACAACCTGCCGCCCGCGCTGATCCCCACCATGGTGGAGCTGGGCGCCCGCTCGCAGGGCAACGTGGCCAGGATCGCCGTCGTCGTGGACGTACGGGGGCGCAGGTTCTTCGACAACCTCCGCGAGTCGCTGGCCGACCTCGACGCCAAGGGCGTCACCCGGCGGATCGTCTTCCTGGAGTCCTCCGACGAGACGCTGGTACGCCGGTTCGAGTCGGTGCGCCGCCCGCATCCGCTCCAGGGCGACGGCCGGATCGTGGACGGCATCGACGCCGAGCGTGATCTGCTGCGCGAGCTGCGCGGCGACGCCGATCTGGTGATCGACACCTCCAGCCTCAACGTCCACGAGCTGCGCGCCAAGCTGGACGCCGGGTTCGCGGGCGACGAGAAGCCCGAGCTGCGGGCGACGGTCATGTCGTTCGGCTACAAGTACGGCCTACCGGTCGACGCCGACCTCGTCGTGGACTGCCGCTTCCTGCCCAATCCGCACTGGGTCCCCGAGCTGCGCCCGTTCACCGGGCTCAACGAGGAGGTGTCCAACTACGTCTTCAACCAGCCGGGCGCCAAGGAGTTCCTCGACCGCTACACGGAGCTGCTCCAGCTGATCGCCACCGGGTACCGCCGTGAGGGCAAGCGCTATGTGACGGTCGCCGTGGGCTGTACCGGCGGCAAGCACAGATCCGTCGCCATGTCGGAGAAGCTGGCGGCGCGGCTGGCCACCGAAGGCATCGAGACCGTCGTCGTCCACAGGGACATGGGGCGCGAGTGACCGGACGTACGTTCCGTATGCGGCGGCTGCGCACCGGCACCCCCGCACTCTCCTCGCGGGAACGCGGTGCGCAGCCCAAGGTCGTCGCGCTCGGCGGCGGGATGGGCCTGTCGGCCTCGCTCGCCGCGCTGCGCCGGATCACCGGCGATCTGACGGCCGTGGTCACCGTCGCCGACGACGGGGGCTCCAGCGGCAGGCTGCGCGAGGAGCTGGGGGTGCTGCCGCCCGGCGATCTGCGCAAGGCGCTCGCCGCGCTCTGCGGTGACGACGAATGGGGACAGACCTGGGCCCGGGTCATCCAGCACCGCTTCCAGTCCAAGGGCGATCTGCACGAGCACGCGGTCGGCAATCTGCTGATCGTCGCCCTCTGGGAGCAGCTGGGCGACCATGTGGCGGCGCTCGACCTCGTCGGCAAGCTGCTCGGCGCGCACGGCAGGGTGCTGCCCATGTCCGCCGTACCGCTGGAGCTGCAGGCGCTGGTCCGCGGCCATGACCCGGCGCGGCCCGACGAGGTGGACACGGTCCGTGGCCAGGCCACGGTCGCGCTCACCCGGGGCGAGGTGCAGTCCGTCCATCTCGTGCCGCACGACCCGCCCGCGGTGCCGGAGGCCGTCTCCGCCGTGCTGGACGCGGACTGGGTGGTGCTCGGCCCCGGGTCGTGGTTCTCGTCCGTGATTCCGCATCTGCTGGTGCCGCAGCTGCTCGACGCGCTCGTCGAGACCAGGGCCCGGCGTGTCCTTTCGTTGAATCTCGCACCACAACCCGGTGAAACCGATGGCTTCTCACCGCAACGTCATTTGGAGGTTTTGGGGCGACACGCCCCTAAACTCGCCTTGGACGTGGTGTTGGCCGACGAGGCCGCCGTGCCCGACCGGGACTCACTCTCCGATGCCGCAAAACGGTTCGGTGCGACGGTCGAGCTGGCGGCGGTGGCTGCGCCCGACGGTCTTCCGAAGCATGATCCGGAGCTGTTGGCAGCCGCGTACGACCGTATTTTTCGGATGCATGGAAGGATCGGCCCATGGCGATGACGCCAGCGGTGAAGGACGAGATCGCCCGCCTCCCCGTCACCCGGACGTGCTGCAGGAAGGCCGAGGTCTCGGCGATTCTCCGCTTCGCGGGCGGGCTGCACCTGGTGAGCGGCCGGATCGTGATCGAGGCGGAGCTGGACACCAGCATCGCCGCACGCCGGCTGCGCAAGGACATCCTGGAGATCTTCGGGCACAACTCCGAGCTGGTGGTGATGGCGCCGGGCGGCCTGCGGCGCGGCAGCCGTTACGTCGTACGGGTGATCACCGGCGGTGACCAGCTGGCCCGGCAGACGGGGCTGGTCGACGGCAGAGGACGGCCGATCCGGGGGCTGCCCCCCCAGGTCGTCTCCGGCGCCACCTGCGACGCCGAGGCCGCCTGGCGGGGCGCCTTCCTCGCGCACGGCTCGCTGACCGAGCCGGGCCGTTCGTCCTCGCTCGAAGTGACCTGCCCGGGGCCCGAGGCGGCGCTCGCGCTGGTCGGCGCCGCGCGCAGGCTGCAGATCGCCGCCAAGGCCCGTGAGGTGCGCGGCGTCGACCGTGTGGTCGTACGGGACGGGGACGCGATCGGCGCGCTGCTGACCCGGCTCGGCGCCCATGAGTCGGTGCTGGCCTGGGAGGAGCGGCGGATGCGGCGCGAGGTGCGCGCCACGGCCAACCGCCTCGCCAACTTCGACGACGCGAATCTGCGCCGCTCGGCCCGCGCGGCCGTCGCCGCGGGTGCCCGGGTGGGCCGCGCGCTGGAGATCCTCGGTGAGGAGGTGCCCGAGCATCTGGCGGCGGCAGGCCGGCTCCGGATGGAGCACAAGCAGGCCTCGCTGGAGGAGCTGGGCGCGCTGGCCGACCCGCCGCTCACCAAGGACGCGGTCGCCGGCCGGATCCGCAGACTGCTGGCCATGGCCGACAAGCGGGCGCAGGACCTCGGCATCCCCGGTACGGAATCCACGCTCAGCGAGGAGATGGCCGACGGTCTCGTCGGCTGACCCTCCGTCACCTTCGTTGCTCCTGACTGCCGCCGGTACCGAATAGGTGTCGGCGGCAGCTATTTTGCCCGGCATTGACGCGCCCTTGACATGGCCATGAAGCGTCGTGACTCTGTCGTCTGCCACGCGTGTGGCACACCACGGCAAGGGGGGCACATGAGACGCAGACGCAGAGCGGGATCGATCCTCGCGGCGGGCGCACTGCTGCTGGGCGGCCTGGCGGCGGCACCCGTCGCGCAGGCGCAGCAGGGGGCAGGCCGGGAAACGGCCGACAAGGCCGGCGACAGCGTGAAGGTCTTCGAGGCCCAGGTCACCAAGGAGCAGATACCCCTGCTCCTGGCGGCGGGTCAGGACAGCCAGGAGCTGAGCGAACGGGCGCCCGCGAAGGGGACCGCCGAGGTCGAGCTGTTCCTCACCGACGCCCAGGCGGGCGCGCTGGCCAAGCAGGGCGTCGACCTCAGCGAGCGGCGCGTCCCCGCGAAGGCGACCGCACGGGCCGAGGCGGCGGGCGACGGCGTCTTCCGTCCGTACAGCGGCAAGGGCAATCTCCAGGAGGAGATCGTCAAGGCGGGCCAGGCCAACCCGGGCATCGCCAAGGTCGTCTCCATCGGCAAGACCCTGCGCGGCCAGGACATCCTCGCCCTCAAGCTCACCAAGGGCGCGCGCACCGGCAGGGACGGCGCCAAGCCGTCCGTGCTCTACATGTCCAACCAGCACGCCAGGGAGTGGATCACTCCCGAGACCAACCGCCGGCTGATGCACTACTACCTGGACAACTACGGCAAGGACCGGCGGATCACGAAGATCGTCGACTCCACCGAGCTGTGGTTCGTCCTGTCGGCCAACCCGGACGGCTACGACTACACCTTCAGCCCCGACGGCGACCGGCTCTGGCGCAAGAACCTGCGCGACGTCGACAAGGACGGCGCGATCACCTCGGGCGACGGCATCGACCTCAACCGTAACTTCCCCTACAAGTGGGGCTACGACGACGAGGGCTCCTCGCCCAGGCCCGCCAACGAGACGTACCGGGGCGCCGCTCCGGCCTCCGAGCCCGAGACCCGGGCGATCGACGCGCTGGAGAAGCGCATCGGCTTCGAGTACAGCATCAACTACCACTCCGCCTCCGAACTGCTGCTGTACGGAGTGGGCTGGCAGGTCGCGACCCCGACCCCCGACGACGTGCTGTACTCCGCGCTCGCCGGCACACCCGACAACTCCGCGATCCCCGGCTACTACCCGCAGGTCTCCTCCGAGCTGTACACCACCAACGGAGAGGCCGACGGCCACGCGGCCAACGTCAACGGGACGCTGATGTTCACCCCGGAGATGACGACCTGCCAGACCGCTTCGGCGATCGACCCCGATGACCAGTGGCTGCCCCAGGACTGCCAGTCGGGCTTCAACTTCCCCGACGACGAGAAGCTGATCCAGGGTGAGTTCGCCAAGAACCTGCCCTTCGCGCTCTCCGTCGCCGAGACCGCCGCCCACCCCGACGTGCCCTCGTCGGCGGTCGGCCTGAGCGCGGCCGACTTCACGCTCGACCCCTTCACCACCTCGTACGCGCGCGGCGCTGACCAGCAGGTCGCCGTCACCGTCCGCAGGTCGGTCAAGGACAAGCAGCTCAACTACCGCGTCAACGGCGGCCGGACGCACCGGGCCTCCCTCAAGGGGTGGAAGGGCGGCGAGACCTACGGCGGCGAGGACAACATCCGCTTCGACCAGTACCGCGCCGAGGTGAAGGGCGCGGACCCGGGCGACTCGGTCGACGTCTGGTTCACCGGAAGGACCGCGCGCGGGAAGTCCACCGCCAGTGACCACTTCCGCTACACCGTCGTCGCACGCGCCAAGGCCGACACGATCGTGATCGCCGAGGAAGGCGCCCCCGCGACCCAGGCCAAGGCGTACGTCGACGCGCTGAGGGCCAACGGCCGCAAGGCCGTCGTCTGGGACGTCGCCACCCAGGGCGCCCCGCACCCGCTGGGCGTGCTGTCGCACTTCGCCACCGCGGTCCACTACACGGGCGCCGTCGAGCCCGCAGGACCCACCCAGCTCGCCCTGCGCGACTTCATCAACGAGGGCGGCAAGCTCGTCGAGGCCGGTGAACTGGCCGGCGGCGACGCGCGGGTCGGCCGCGCCGACACCGACGACTTCAGCCAGTACTACCTCGGCGCCTACGGACGCGACTCGGCACCCGGAGCGACCGGCTTCACCGGGGCGGGCGCGCTCGCGGGCGCGGACACACCGCTGACCGCCGCCCCCGGCAACCCGCTGAACGCGGCGGGCGCCTACACCGTCACCTCCGACACCCTCGCGCCCAAGGACTACCCGCAGTTCAAGAGCGCGCAGGGCGGCTCGTACGCCGGCATCACCAACCCGTACGCGCCCTACGCCGGCGGGTGGATGGCCTCCGCCACCCACGAGGACAACGACTGGCGCAGGCTCACCCGCACCGTCGACCTCAGCTCCGTCACCGCGGCCGACCGGCCGGAGCTGCGCCTCGCGCTCAACTGGGACACCGAGCCGGGCTACGACCACGCCGTGCTCGAAGCCCACACCACCGGCGCCGACGACTGGACCACGCTCCCCGAGGCGGGCGGCGCCACCAGCACCGAGGTGCCGGCCGAGTGCGGCGCCGGGTTCTTCATCAACGGCCATCCGTTCCTCGGCCGCTACCTCACGCTCGGCGCCGACGGCTGCGCGGCCACCGGCACCAGCGGCGCCTGGAACAGCTTCACCGGCAGCTCCGACGGCTGGCGGCAGGTCGCCTTCGACCTGAGCGGCTACGCGGGCCGCAGCGTCGAGGTCTCGCTCAGCTACATCACCGACCCCGGCAGCGGCGGGCGCGGCGTCTTCGCCGACGACGCGCGGCTCGCCGTGGCCGGCGCCGAGCAGCAGGCCGAGGGCTTCGAGACGTCGCTGGGCGTCTGGAGCACACCGGGCGCCCCCGAGGGCAGCCCGGCCGTGGCGGGCGACTGGGCGCGCACCCAGGCGCTCTACACGTCGTACGCCGCGGTCACCACCCGCGACACCGTGCTGCTGGGCTTCGGCCTTGAGCACGTACCGGGCGCCGGGGAGCGCGCCACGCTGCTCGGCAAGGCGCTGCGCTCGCTGCGGCACTGACACCGGCGGCCATCGCGCCACCCGTACGGCACCTGGGCACCGATGACCCGTACCCGCTACTCGCGGGTACGGGTCATTACCAGCTCAGGGGGCGGCCGATGTCACTCAGCGAGGCCCGGCGGGGTAGGGTCGTAAGCGGTCGGGGACATCCCATACAGCTCGCCGGCGTCGAAAACCGGCGTACCAACGAGGAGATCGGTTCGTGACGATCCGCGTAGGCATCAACGGCTTTGGCCGCATCGGGCGTAATTACTTCCGCGCGCTGCTGGAGCAGGGTGCGGACATCGAGATCGTGGCTGTCAACGACCTGGGTGACACCGCGACCACAGCCCACTTGCTGAAGTACGACACCATCCTGGGCCGCCTCAAGGCAGAGGTGACGCACACCGCCGACACGATCACGGTCGACGGCAAGACCATCAAGGTGCTCTCCGAGCGCGACCCCGCCAACATCCCGTGGGGCGAGCTCGGCGTCGACATCGTCATCGAGTCGACCGGCATCTTCACCAAGAAGGCCGACGCCCAGAAGCACATCACGGGCGGCGCGAAGAAGGTCCTCATCTCGGCTCCGGCCACCGACGAGGACATCACGATCGTCCTGGGCGTCAACGAGGACAAGTACGACGCCGCCACGGACAACATCATCTCCAACGCCTCGTGCACGACGAACTGTGTCGCGCCGATGGCCAAGGTTCTCCTGGAGAACTTCGGCATCGTGTCGGGCCTGATGACCACGGTCCACGCCTACACCAGCGACCAGCGTCTGCAGGACTTCCCGCACAAGGACCTCCGCAGGGCGCGCGCCGCCGCCGAGAACATCATCCCGGCGAGCACCGGCGCGGCCAAGGCCCTCGGCCTGGTCATCCCGGAGCTGGCGGGCAAGCTCAACGGCATGGCGATGCGCGTTCCGGTCCCCACGGGCTCCATCACCGACCTGGTCGTCGAGACGGAGCGGGTGGTGACCAAGGAAGAGGTCAACGCCGCGTTCAAGAAGGCCTCCGAGGGCGAGCTGAAGGCGTACCTGGACTACACCGAGGACCCGATCGTCTCCTCGGACATCGTCAACTGGCCGGCCTCCTGCACCTTCGACTCCTCCCTGACCATGGTCCAGGGCAAGAGCGTCAAGGTTCTCGGCTGGTACGACAACGAGTGGGGCTACTCCAACCGCCTCGTCGACCTGACGGTCTTCGTCGGCGCCCGGCTCTGACCACCGGCCGGTAGGACCTCGATATGAGCGACAGGGCTCGGTCGGCGCGAACCGCGCTGTTCGGGCCCTGTCGCCTGTGTAGAACCCGCCTGGCAGTTCACCCCAAGGAGCCCAGCAACAGATGAAGACGATCGACGAACTTCTGACCGAAGGGGTCACCGGCAAGCGCGTTTTCGTCCGCGCCGACCTCAACGTGCCGCTCGAAGGCGACACCATCACCGACGACGGCCGGATCCGCGCCGTACAGCCGACGGTCGCCCGCCTCGCCGACGCCGGCGCGCGCGTGATCGTCGCCTCCCACCTCGGCCGTCCCAAGGGCGCGCCCGACCCCGCCTTCTCGCTGGCCCCCGCGGCCAAGCGTCTCGGTGAACTCCTCGGCAAGGACGTGGCGTTCGCGACCGACACGGTCGGCGATTCCGCCAAGTCCGTCGTCGCGAGCCTCACCGACGGCCAGGTCGCCGTCATCGAGAACCTCCGCTTCAACCCCGGCGAGACCGCGAAGGACGACGCCGAGCGCGGCGCCTTCGCCGACCAGCTCGCCGAGCTGGCCGACGTGTACGTGGGCGACGGCTTCGGTGCCGTGCACCGCAAGCACGCCTCGGTCTTCGACCTGCCGGCCCGGCTGCCGCACGCGGCGGGCGGGCTCATCGCCACCGAGGTCGGTGTCCTGAAGAAGCTCACCGATGACGTCAAGCGGCCGTACGCCGTCGTGCTCGGCGGCGCCAAGGTCTCCGACAAGCTCGGTGTCATCGACCATCTGCTGGAGAAGGCCGACCGCATCCTCATCGGCGGCGGCATGGCCTTCACCTTCCTGAAGGCGCAGGGCCACGAGGTCGGCTCCTCGCTCCTCCAGGAGGACCAGATCCCGGCAGTCCAGGGCTATCTCAAGCGCGCCGAGGAGCGCGGTGTGGAGTTCGTGCTCCCCGTCGACTTCCTCGTGGCGCCCGAGTTCCCCGACCTGAAGGCCAAGGCGCCGACCCACCCCGAGACGGTACGGGCCGACGCCATGCCCGAGGGCAAGATGGGCCTGGACAACGGCCCGGAGACCTGCGCGCTGTACGCGTCGAAGCTCGCCGACGCGCAGACCGTGTTCTGGAACGGCCCGATGGGCGTCTTCGAGCACCCCGACTACGCCGAGGGCACCCGGGCCGTCGCCCAGGCGCTCATCGACTCGTCCGCCTTCACGGTGGTCGGCGGCGGCGACTCCGCGGCCGCCGTACGCATCCTGGGCTTCGACGAGAACGCATTCGGCCATATTTCGACCGGCGGCGGTGCCAGCCTCGAATACCTCGAAGGCAAGACGCTGCCCGGCCTCGCCGCACTGGAGGACTGACCGTTCCATGACCGCTTCCGCTGATTCAGCAGAGAAGAACGCCGGCCGCACCCCGCTGATGGCCGGCAACTGGAAGATGAACCTCAACCACCTTGAGGCCATCGCCCACGTCCAGAAGCTGTCGTTCGGCCTCGCCGACAAGGACTACGAAGCCGTCGAGGTCGCCGTCCTGGCGCCCTTCACCGACCTGCGCTCCGTGCAGACCCTGGTCGACGGGGACAAGCTCAAGATCAAGTACGGCGCCCAGGACATCTCGGCGCACGACTCGGGCGCCTACACCGGCGAGATCTCGGGCCCGATGCTGGCCAAGCTCAAGTGCACCTACGTGGCCGTCGGTCACTCCGAGCGACGCCAGTACCACGCCGAGTCGGACGAGCTGTGCAACGCCAAGGTGAAGGCGGCGTACAAGCACGGACTGACCCCGATCCTCTGCGTCGGCGAGGGCCTGGACATCCGCAAGGCGGGCCAGCAGGTCGAGTACACGCTCGCCCAGCTCGACGGCGGCCTCAAGGACGTCACGGCCGAGCAGGCCGAGACCATCGTGATCGCCTACGAGCCGGTGTGGGCCATCGGCACCGGCGAGGTCGCGACCCCCGAGGACGCGCAGGAGGTCTGCGGGGCGATCCGCGGCAGGCTCGCCGAGCTGTACTCGCAGGAGCTGGCCGACAAGGTCCGGATCCAGTACGGCGGCTCGGTCAAGTCCGGCAATGTCGCCGCGATCATGAAGCAGCCCGATGTGGACGGCGCCCTCGTGGGCGGCGCGGCGCTCGACGCCGAGGAGTTCGTCAAGATCGTACGCTTCCGCGACCAGTGAGTATGCGCTAGAGCGGATCCGTCGTACCCTTGCGGGGATTAAGTGGCGTGCCACTTGGTCCCCGCAGTCCATTTCAGTCCTGTCAGTCCGAGAAGGTTGGTTCAGCTGTGGTTATGGGGTTCCAGATCGCCCTGATCGTCTTCAGCCTGCTGCTCATGCTGCTGGTGCTGATGCACAAGGGAAAGGGCGGCGGCCTCTCCGACATGTTCGGTGGCGGAATGCAGTCGTCCGTCGGTGGTTCCTCGGTTGCCGAGCGTAACCTCGACCGCATCACCGTAGTTGTGGGTCTGCTGTGGTTCGCGAGCATTGTCGCGCTTGGTCTGCTGATCAAGCTCGACAGCTGATTCCGCGTACGGTACGTCGCCGCGGGGCGCGGCCTATCATGAGGTTCCGCGCCCGGCGGAGGGGGTAACTCCCTTCACCGGACGCGCGTTGGGCCTTACGTAGACTGGGGCGCCCGGCAGCGGAGCTGCCTACAGATGCTTTGCGGCACCATCACGCAGGGAGTTACGACCGTGGCAAGTGGCAACGCGATCCGGGGAAGCCGGGTCGGAGCGGGGCCGATGGGTGAGGCCGAGCGTGGCGAGTCCGCGCCCCGTCTGCGCATCTCCTTCTGGTGCTCCAACGGGCACGAGACGGTGCCGAGCTTCGCCAGTGACGCACAGGTTCCGGAGACGTGGGACTGCCCGCGCTGCGGCTTCCCGGCAGGTCAGGACCGGGACAACCCGCCGGACCCGCCGCGCACCGAGCCGTACAAGACCCACCTCGCCTATGTGCGCGAGCGCCGTAGCGACGCCGACGGTGAGGCGATCCTCGCCGAGGCCCTCGCCAAGCTGCGCGGCGAGATCTGAGCTTTCCCCTTCCCGGCCGGTCGCGACACCAAGCGCCCGGCCGGTTCTTCGTACCGGGCCGGGCCGACCCCTCGCAGCGACCTCTGATCAATTAGGTTGGAGGGGCAGCAGGGCATGCACGCAGGTACGAGAAGAAGTGGGCTGATGTCCGAGATGAACGCAGAAAGCCGTACCAGGCTCAACCGGCTGCCCGAGTGGAGCGCTCTGGGCAAGCATCGTGAGCAGCTGGCCGACACGCATCTGCGGGAGCTGTTCGCCGGCGACCCGGCGCGCGGCACCGGTTACACGCTCCAGGTGGGCGATCTCCATCTGGACTACTCCAAGCATCTGGTGACCGACGAGACCCTGGCGCTGCTGCGCGAGCTGGCCGCCGCCACCAAGGTCACCGAGCTGCGGGACGCGATGTTCCGCGGCGACAAGATCAACACCACCGAGGACCGCGCGGTGCTGCACACGGCGCTGCGCGCCCCGCGCGACGCCGTCGTGGAGGTGGACGGGGAGAACGTGATCCCCGCCGTGCACGCCGTCCTCGACAAGATGGCCTCCTTCGCCGACCGGATCAGGTCCGGCGAGTGGCGCGGCCACACGGGCCTGCCCATCAAGAACGTGGTGAACATCGGCATCGGCGGCTCCGACCTCGGACCCGCGATGGCGTACGAGGCGCTGAAGTCGTTCACCGACCGCGACATCACCGTACGGTTCGTCTCCAACGTGGACGGCGCGGATCTGCACGAGGCGGTCCGGGACCTGAACGCGGCCGAGACGCTGTTCGTCATCGCCTCCAAGACCTTCACCACCGTCGAGACCATCACCAACGCCACCTCGGCGCGCAACTGGCTGCTGACCGAGCTGACGGCCGATCAGGACGCCGTCGCCAAGCACTTCGTGGCGCTGTCCACCAACGGTGTGAAGGTCTCCGACTTCGGCATCGACACGGCCAACATGTTCGAGTTCTGGGACTGGGTCGGCGGCCGTTACTCGTACGACTCCGCCATCGGCCTCTCGCTGATGATCGCGATCGGCCCCGGCCGTTTCCGCGAGATGCTGGACGGCTTCCATCTCGTCGACGAGCACTTCCGCACCGCGCCACCCGAGGCCAACGCACCTTTGCTGCTGGGCCTGTTGGGCGTCTGGTACGGCTCGTTCTTCGACGCGCAGTCGCACGCCGTGCTGCCGTACAGCCACTACCTGTCGAAGTTCACCGCCTACCTCCAGCAGTTGGACATGGAGTCCAACGGCAAGTCGGTGGACCGCGACGGCAACCCCGTCGACTGGCAGACGGGGCCCGTGGTCTGGGGCACGCCCGGCACCAACGGGCAGCACGCGTACTACCAGTTGATCCATCAGGGCACGAAGATCATCCCCGCCGACTTCATCGGCTTCGCCCGGCCGGTCGACGACCTGCGCAGCGGTCTCGTCCCGCAGCACGACCTGCTGATGGCCAACTTCTTCGCCCAGACACAGGCGTTGGCCTTCGGCAAGACCCCCGAAGAGGTACGGGCCGAGGGTGTGCCCGAGGAGCTGGTGCCGCACAAGACGTTCCGCGGCAACCACCCGACGACCACCATCCTCGCCGACACACTGACCCCCTCGGTGCTGGGTCAGCTCATCGCGCTCTACGAGCACAAGGTGTTCGTCCAGGGCGCCGTGTGGAACATCGACTCGTTCGACCAGTGGGGTGTGGAGCTCGGCAAGGTACTCGCCAAGGAGATCGAGCCGGTCCTCACCGGGGACAAGGCGGGCGACGGGCTCGACAGCTCAACGGCGGCGCTCGTCGCCACGTACCGCACCCTGCGCGGTCGCTGACCGGATGGGACCGGGGGCGGTGGAGGAGGGGCTGCGGCTGCGGGCGCCGAAGAACACACCGGCGCCGCGCGCCGTCGGCTGGTGGCGCGCGCAGTGGCTGCTGCGGACCGTGTTCCCTGTCGCGCTCCTCGTGGTCCTGGCGGTGCTCATCACGCCCGCCAGGACCTGGCTCCTGGTCCCCGCCGCCGTCCTCGCCGTGCTCGGCGCCGGCTGCGCCGTCGTCGTACCGCTCTGGCGCTTCCGGGTGCACCGGTGGGAGGTGACGGACGAGGCGGTCTACGTCCGCACCGGGGTCTTCCGGCAGGAGTGGCGGATCGCGCCGATGTCCAGGATCCAGACCGTGGACACCGTGCGCGGCCCGCTGGAGCAGCTGTTCCGGCTCTCCACGGTCATCGTCACCACCGCCTCGTCCAAGGGCGCCGTGCACATCGCCGGGCTCGACCACGGGACGGCGTCGTCGCTCGCCGAGCAACTGACCCACATCACCCAGGCAACGCCCGGGGACGCCACATGAGCGAGGCGGGGGAGGCCGAGGCCGACGTAGTCGGCGGTCTCCTGGACAAGCCCGCCGCTCAGGATTCCGCGGCGCCGGAGTCCGCAGCGCCCTGGCGGCGGCTCGCCCCCGGCACCCTCCTCGTCACCGCGGCCGTCATGGCGGGCATCGCGCTGGGCGCGGGAGTGCCGACCGCGCTCGGGATATCCAACGGCCTCGGGCCCGTACGCGCCGTCGGCTGGGTGCTGGCGGCGACGCTGCTCTTCGTCGCCTGCGGCACCGGAGCCGACTACATACGCTGGCGCCGCACCCGCTACCGCATCGGCGCCGAACGCGCCGAACTCCACACCGGACTGCTGCTGGTGAAGCGCCGCTCCCTGGCGCGCGAACGGATCCGCAGCGTCGACCTGACCGCCAACCCGATGCTGCGCGTCCTCGGTCTGGTGAAGGTGCGGATAGGGACGGGGGAGCACTCCGGCGAGTCCACACTGGAACTCGACCTGGTCACCCGCCAGGAGGGCGAACGGCTGCGCAGGGAACTGCTCGACCGCGCGCCGGGGACGCCCGGCGCACACCGCGAGGGCGTACTCGCCGCGCTCGACCCCCGCTGGATCCGGTACGCCCCGATGTCGTTCCTCGCCCCCGCCCTCGGCGGCGCGGCGGCCGGCGGACTGCTGCAGATCAGCGACTGGTTCGGGGCCCAGCGGCAGGTCGTCGACTGGATAGCGCACCGGCTCGCCGACACCCCGCTCGGCTGGGCCATCGTGCTGCTGGTGGGCGCGGCCGGGCTCGCCGGGGTCGTCGGGACGCTCGGCCTGTGGGTCGAGATGTGGTGGAACTACCGCATCGAGCGCGAACCCGGTGGCACGCTCCGGGTCAGACGCGGTCTGTTCACCGCGCGCTCCGTCTCCATCGAGGAGCGCCGGCTGCGCGGGGTGGAACTGGTCGAGCCCTTCGGCGTACGGCTGCTCGGCGCCGCCCGGCTCGACGCGGTCGCCACCGGGCTCGCCCACGACGACGAGGACAAGCACGTCGACCACAAGAACCTGCTGCCGGCCGCGCCCCGCGCGGTCGCCCAGGAACTGGCGGCGCAGGTGCTGCGGGAGCCGGTGTCGCCCACCCGGAGCGCCACCCTCACCCCGCACCCGTCGGCCGCCCGTGGCCGCCGGCTGCGCCGCGCGCTGGCCGCCGCCCTGGCGCCGGTGCTGATCCTCACGGTCCTCGGCCTGCTCGTCACGGACGTCCTGCTGCAGGTCGCGGCGGGCCTGGCCGTGGTCGCCCTGCCCACGGCGGTGCTGCTCGCCCTCGACGCGGCCCGGAACCTCGGCCACGGCATCAGCGGCGGCTATCTGGTCGCCCGCTCCGGCACCCTGCGCCGCTCGACGGTCGCCCTCCAGCGTGCGGGCGTCATCGGCTGGACGGTCCGCCAGTCCGTCTTCCAGCGCCGCGCGGGGCTGCTCACCCTGACGGCGACCACAGCGGCGGGCGACGGCGCCTACCACGTACGGGACGCGGCCCAGGCCGAAGGCCTCGCCTTCGCCGAGGAGGCCGTACCGTCCCTGCTGACCCCGTTCCTGGACCGCGGCCCCGCCTGACACGCACCACGGCCCGGTCCGCCGTGGAGGCGAACCGGGCCGTGGTGTCGGCGAGTTGACGGTGTGTCAGGCGGAAGCCGCCGGATACAGGTCGCGCGGCAGCTTCGACGCCGCCGCCTCGTCCAGCAGCCACAGCGTGCGGCTGCGACCGTACGCGCCCGCCGCCGGCGCCTGGATCTCGCCCGCGCCGGACAGCGCGATCTCCGCCGCCTCCGCCTTGTCCTCGCCCGCGGCGAGCAGCCACACCTCGTGCGCTGCCCGGATCGCCGGGAGCGTGAACGAGATGCGCAGCGGTGGCGGCTTGGGCGCGCCCTGGACGGCGACGACCGTCCGCTCCGTCTCCCGTACGCCCGGCAGCTCCGGGAAGAGCGAGGCGACATGCGTGTCGGGTCCGACGCCCAGCATCAGCACGTCGAAGCTCGGCACCTGCGCGTGGTCCTCGGGCCGTGCGGCCGCGGCGAGTTCGGTCGCGTACGCCGCTGCCGCCGCCTCCACGTCGCTGCCGTACGGACCGTCCGACGCGGCCATCGCGTGCACCCGCGCGGGGTCCAGCGGAACCGAGTCGAGCAGCGCCGCACGGGCCTGTGTCACATTGCGCTCCGGATCGCCGTCCGGCAGGAAGCGCTCGTCGCCCCACCACAGGTCGAGCCGCGACCAGTCGACCGCGTCCCGGGCGGGCGCCGACGACAGCGCGGCCAGCAGGCCGTTGCCGTTGCGCCCGCCCGTGAGGACGATCGAGGCGTGGCCACGGGAGGCCTGGGCGTCCACGATCTTCGTGATCAGCCGGGCCGCCGTGGCCTGCGCCATCAGTTCCTTGTCGCGGTGCACGACCAGCTGGGGCACGCTCACTTCGACGCCGCCTTCTTGGCCGGAGCCTTCTTCGCTGCCGCCGCCGGAGCGGCCTTGTCACCGGCCGCCGACGACGAGCCGTCGTCGAGCCGCTCGACGCCGAGCTTCAGCGCCGACGCGTACGTCTCGTCCGGGTCGAGCCTGCGCAGCTCCTCGGCGATCAGCTCCGAGGTCTCCCGGCGCTTCAGCGCCACGGCGCGGTCCGGCTGGCCCTCGATGGAGAGCGTCGCCAGCGAGCCGTCGGCCCGGTCGAGCACGATCGGACCGCAGGTCGTCTCCATCCGGACGGCGGTGAGGCCGGGACCGCTGGAGACGGAGCGCTTGACCGCCACATGCAGCCGGTCGGCGAGCCACATGCCGAGCAGCTCGCAGCTCGGGTTGAACTCCTCGCCCTCGACCTCGACCGCGGTGACCTCGCAGTCGACCTGGTCGAGCGCGGCGGCGAGCATCGAGCGCCACGGGGTGATCCGGCTCCAGGCCAGGTCCGTGTCGCCCGGGGTGTACACCGCCTGCCGGGCCGCCAGCTCCTGCACGGGGTGCTGGGCGGCGTACGTGTCCGTCACGCGCCGCTGGGCCAGCTTGCCCAGCGGGTCCTTCGCCGGGTTGGCCGGCGAGTTGACCGGCCACCAGACGACGACGGGCGCGTCGGGCAGCAGCAGTGGCAGCACCACGGACTGGGCGTGGTCGATGACCTCGCCGTACAGCCGCAGCACCACCGTCTCGCCGGTGCCCGCGTCCGCGCCGACCCGTACCTCGGCGTCGAGGCGCGCGTTGGCCCGGTCGCGCGGCGAGCGCGAGGGGCGCTTGACGACGACCAGGATCCGCGACGGGTGCTCCCTGGAGGCGTCACTCGCCGCCTTGAGCGCGTCGTACGCGTTCTCCTCGTCGGTGACGATGACCAGGGTGAGGACCATGCCGACGGCGGGCGCGCCCACCGAACGGCGGCCCTGTACCAGCGCCTTGTTGATCTTGCTGGACGTGGTGTCCGTAAGGTCGATCTTCATGGCCGACGCCAGCTCCGTCCGTCTCGTGCGAGCATTTCGTCCGCCTCGACAGGACCCCAGGTCCCGGACTCGTACTGCGCGGGCTTGCCGTGCTTGTCCCAGAACTGCTCGACCGGGTCGAGGATCGTCCAGGACAGCTCCACCTCTTCCGTGCGCGGGAAGAGGTTCGAGTCGCCGAGCAGCACATCGAGGATGAGCCGCTCGTACGCCTCGGGGCTCGACTCGGTGAAGGACTCGCCGTAGGCGAAGTCCATCGACACGTCCCGCACCTCCATCGAGGTGCCGGGCACCTTGGAGCCGAACCGCATCGTCACACCCTCGTCCGGCTGGACCCGGATCACCAGGGCGTTCTGCCCCAGCTCCTCGGTGGCCGTGTGGTCGAAGGGGGAGTGCGGCGCGCGCTGGAAGACGACCGCGATCTCGGTGACGCGGCGGCCGAGGCGCTTGCCGGTACGGAGGTAGAAGGGGACGCCCGCCCAGCGGCGGTTGTCGATCCCGACCTTGACCGCGGCGTAGGTGTCGGTCTTCGACTTGGGGTCGATACCGTCCTCCTGCAGATAGCCGACGGCACGCTCGCCGCCCTGCCATCCGGCGGCGTACTGCCCGCGCACCGTGTCGGCGCCCAGGTCCTGCGGCAGCCGTACGGCGCCCAGCACCTTGGTCTTCTCGGCCGCGAGCGCGTCCGCGTCGAAGGAGGCGGGCTCCTCCATGGCGGTCAGCGCGAGCAGCTGGAGCAGGTGGTTCTGGATGACGTCACGGGCGGCGCCGATGCCGTCGTAGTACCCGGCCCGGCCGCCGATGCCGATGTCCTCGGCCATGGTGATCTGGACGTGGTCCACGTACGACCGGTTCCAGATCGGCTCGAAGAGGGTGTTGGCGAACCGCAGCGCCAGGATGTTCTGGACGGTCTCCTTGCCCAGGTAGTGGTCGATCCTGAAGACCTCGTTGGACGGGAAGACCTCGTGGACGACCTTGTTCAGCTCCTTGGCGGACGCCAGGTCGTGGCCGAACGGCTTCTCGATGACCGCGCGGCGCCAGGAGCCTTCCTTCTGGTCGGCGAGCCCGTGCTTCTTGAGCTGCTGGACGACCTTCGGGAAGAACTTCGGCGGCACGGACAGGTAGAAGGCGAAGTTGCCTCCGGTGCCCTGCTTCTTGTCGAGGTCCTCGATCGTCGCCTTCAGGTTCTCGAACGCCTCGTCGTCGTCGAAGTCGCCCTGGACGAAGCGCATCCCCTGGATGAGCTGCTGCCAGACCTCCTCGCGGAACGGCGTGCGCGCGTGCTCCTTGACGGCGTCGTGGACCTCTTGCGCGAAGTCCTCGTCCTGCCACTCGCGGCGCGCGAAGCCGATGAGCGAGAAGCCCGGCGGCAGCAGGCCGCGGTTGGCCAGGTCATAGATGGCGGGCATCAGCTTTTTGCGGGACAAATCGCCCGTGACGCCGAAGATGACCAGGCCCGACGGCCCCGCGATACGCGGGAGCCGTCGGTCCTGAGCGTCACGGAGCGGATTCACTCCGTGGGTTGCGGTCAAGGGTTCAGCCCTCCGAAGGGGCGAGGCGCTTGAGCTCCGCCTCGGTCGACTTGAGCAGATCGGTCCAGGACGCCTCGAACTTCTCGACGCCCTCGTCCTCCAGCAGCTGGACGACCTCGTCGTACGAGATCCCCAGCTTCTCGACGGCCTCGATGTCGGCGCGCGCCTGGTCGTACGTGCCGCGCACCGTGTCACCGGTGATCGAGCCGTGGTCGGCGGTGGCGTCGAGCGTCGCCTCCGGCATGGTGTTGACCGTGTTCGGGGCGACCAGGTCGTCGACGTACAGGGTGTCCTTGTACGCCTTGTCCTTCACACCCGTGGAGGCCCACAGCGGACGCTGCTTGTTGGCCTGCGCCCGGTCGAGGGGCGCCCAGCGCTCGGAGCTGAAGACCTCTTCGTACGCCTCGTAGGCGAGCCGGGCGTTGGCCACGGCCACCTTGCCGCGCGCCGCCTTCGCCTCGTCCGTGCCCAGCGCGTCGAGCCGCTTGTCGATCTCGGTGTCCACCCGGGACACGAAGAAGGACGCCACCGAGTGGATCTTGGAGAGGTCGAGGCCGGCGGCCTTCGCCTTCTCCAGACCCGACAGGTAGGCGTCCATCACCTTGCGGTAGCGCTCCAGCGAGAAGATCAGCGTGACGTTGACGCTGATGCCCCTGGCGATGGTCTCCGTGATCGCCGGCAGGCCTGCCTCGGTCGCGGGGATCTTGATGAGCGTGTTCGGGCGGTCCACCAGCCAGGCGAGCTGCTTGGCCTCGGCGACGGTCGCCCGGGTGTTGTGCGCGAGCCGCGGGTCCACCTCGATCGAGACCCGGCCGTCCTGGCCGCCGGTCGCGTCGAAGGTCGGACGCAGGATGTCGGCCGCGTCACGCACGTCCGCCGTCGTGATCATCCGGACGGCTTCCTCGACGGTGACCCGGCGCGTGGCCAGGTCGGTGAGCTGGGTGTCGTACCCGTCGCCCTGCGAGATCGCCTTCTGGAAGATCGAGGGGTTCGTGGTCACGCCCACCACATGCTGCTGGTCGATCAGTTCGGCCAGATTGCCGGACGTGATCCGCTTGCGTGAAAGGTCGTCGAGCCAGATCGCGACGCCTTCGTCGGAGAGGCGCTTGAGTGCGTCTGTCATGAGAGTTGCATCTCCTACTGTCGTATACCGGCGTCAGCGCGCTGAGGCTTCAAGAGATTCCCGGGCCGCCGAGGCCACGGCTTCGGCGGTGAATCCGAACTCGCGGAAGAGCACCTTGCCGTCGGCCGAGGCACCGAAGTGCTCCAGCGAGACGATGCGTCCTGCCTCTCCCACGAACCGGTGCCAGGTGAGCCCGATCCCGGCCTCGACCGCCACCCGCGCCTTCACGGACGGCGGCAGCACCGAATCCCGGTACCCCTGGTCCTGCTCGTCGAACCATTCGACCGACGGCATCGACACGACACGCGCCGGGACACCTGCGGCCTGAAGCTGCTCGCGCGCCTCGACGGCGAGCTGCACCTCGGAGCCCGTGGCGATCAGCACGACCTGCGGCGCCGTCTTCTGTCCGTCCTGACCCTCGGCGTCGAACAGGACGTAACCGCCCTTGGCCGCGTCCTCGTTGGCCTCGTACGTCGGGACGCCCTGGCGGGTCAGCGCCAGACCGTGCGGCGAGCGCTTCGCGTGCCGCTTCAGGATCTCGCGCCAGGCGATCGCCGTCTCGTTGGCGTCCGCGGGCCGCACGATGTTCAGCCCGGGGATCGCGCGCAGCACCGCGAGGTGCTCGACCGGCTGGTGCGTCGGGCCGTCCTCGCCGAGACCGATCGAGTCGTGCGTCCACACGTAGGTGACGGGCACCTGCATCAGCGCCGCCAGCCTGACCGGCGCGCGCATGTAGTCGGAGAACACCAGGAAGGTGCCGCCGTAGATACGGGTGTTGCCGTGCAGCGAGATGCCGTTCATCGTCGAGCCCATGGCGTGCTCACGGATGCCGTAGTGCACCGTGCGGCCGTACGGGTCGGCGCCCGGCAGCGGGTTGTCCGCCGGGAGGAACGACGACGTCTTGTCGAAGGTGGTGTTGTTCGAGCCCGCGAGGTCGGCCGAACCGCCCCACAGCTCGGGGATGACACCGCCGAGCGCTTCCAGGACCTTGCCCGAAGCGGCGCGGGTGGCAACGGACTTGCCGGTCTCGAAGGCCGGCAGATGGCTCTCCCAGCCCTCGGGCAGCTCGCCCGCCCTGATCCGGTCGAACGTGGCGGCGCGCTCCGGGTTGGCGGTGCGCCACGCGGCGAACGACTTCTCCCACTCGCCGCGCACCTCACGGCCGCGGTCCAGCGCCTCGCGGGTGTGCGCGAGCACCTCGTCGGAGACGTCGAAGGTCTTCTCCGGGTCGAAACCGAGGACCTTCTTCGTGGCGGCGACCTCGTCCTCACCGAGCGCCGCGCCGTGCGCCGCGCCGGTGTTCTGCGCGTGCGGGGCGGGCCAGGCGATGATCGAGCGCGCCGCGATGAAGGAGGGGCGCTCGGTCTCCGCCTGCGCTGCCTTCAGCGCGTTGTACAGGCCGACCGGGTCGAGGTCGCCGTTCTCCTGCTGCTCGACGCGCTGGACGTGCCAGCCGTACGCCTCGTAGCGCTTGAGGGTGTCCTCGGAGACCGCGGTCTCCGTGTCGCCCTCGATGGAGATGTGGTTGTCGTCCCACAGCAGGACCAGATTGCCGAGCTTCTGGTGGCCCGCGAGCGAGGACGCCTCACCGGAGACACCCTCCTGGAGGCAGCCGTCACCGGCGACGGCCCAGATGGTGTGGTCGAACGGGGAGGTGCCCGGCGCCGCGTCGGGGTCGTAGAGACCGCGCTCGTAGCGCGAGGCCATCGCCATGCCCACGGCGTTCGCGACACCCTGGCCGAGCGGGCCCGTGGTGGTCTCGACGCCGACGGTGTGTCCGTACTCCGGGTGGCCGGGGGTCTTCGAACCCCAGGTGCGGAACGACTCCAGGTCGTCCAGCTCCAGGCCGTAGCCGGCCAGGTAGAGCTGGATGTAGAGGGTCAGAGACGAGTGACCGGCCGACAGGACGAATCGGTCGCGGCCGGTCCACTGGGCGTCGGCGGGGTCGTGCCGCAGAAGCTTCTGGAACAGCACATAGGCGGCAGGCGCCAGGCTCATGGCCGTACCGGGATGGCCGTTGCCGACCTTCTGTACGGCATCCATGGCCAGGACGCGGACGGTGTCGACTGCCCGACGGTCCAGATCGGTCCACTCGAGGTCTGTGGTGGTCGGCTTGGTGCTCACCCTGAGTCAGGGCTCCTCTCCACATGTCGAATCCCGGTGTCTGAGGGCGCACCGGTTCGTTGTTGAGCCTACCCTCGCGGTGCCGCCCGGCTTTTCGACTGCCCGTCGGTGAACAAGGGACACTGCCAGGGTGCCGCGCCGGGGCTCTCTTCGCCTCCCGGCGGCGGGTTCCGGCACCTCCAACACGAGCGCACCCCCGCGAAGAACGACCTATGGGCAACGTCTAGAGTGGCGTGGTAAGCGCGAGCCTTTACCGGGCCTTCACGTCCGGAGCTTGCTGAGATTTCTCTGTCAGGGGTATGCGTGACGGCCGTCGAGTCCCGACCCGCAGGGGTCGCCGCCTTGACTCCGAGCCCGAGGGGCCATCGGCCGTTCGGAGCCCGCGCCAAGGCATTCGTGGCACTGACCAAGCCACGGATCATCGAGCTGTTGCTCATCACCACCGTTCCGGTGATGTTCCTCGCCTCGCAGGACGTACCGGATCTCTGGCTGGTGCTCGTCACCTGCGTCGGCGGTTATCTCTCCGCCGGCGGCGCCAACGCGCTCAACATGTACATCGACCGCGACATCGACGCCCTGATGGACCGTACGTCGCAGCGTCCGCTGGTCACCGGCATGGTCTCGCCGCGCGAGTGCCTGGCCTTCGGTCTCGGCCTCGCGGTCTTCTCGACGCTGTGGTTCGGACTTCTGGTCAACTGGCTGTCGGCGGCGCTGTCGTTGGGCGCCCTGCTCTTCTACGTCGTCGTCTACACGATGATCCTCAAGCGGCGTACCTCGCAGAACATCGTGTGGGGCGGGATCGCCGGCTGCATGCCCGTGCTGATCGGCTGGTCCGCCGTCACCAACTCGGTGTCCTGGGCCCCGGTCATCCTCTTCCTGGTGATGTTCTTCTGGACGCCGCCGCACTACTGGCCGCTGTCGATGAAGGTGAAGGACGACTACGCACGCGTGGGCGTCCCGATGCTGCCGGTCGTCGCGTCCAATCGGGTGGTCGCCCGGCAGATCGTCGCCTACAGCTGGGTGATGGTCGCCGTCTCGCTGCTGCTGACCCCGCTGGGCTACACCGGCTGGTTCTACACCACGGTCGCGCTGGTCGCCGGCGGCTACTGGCTGTGGGAGGCGCACGGGCTGAACTCGCGCGCCAAGGCGGGCGAGGTGGGCGCCAAGCTCAAGGAGATGCGGCTGTTCCACTGGTCCATCACCTACGTCTCGATCCTCTTCGTCGCCGTAGCGGTGGACCCCTTCCTCCGATAACCCGTTCTACCGCCCGGTAGCATCGTCGGCATGGCTGAGACGGAGCAGGGCGACCAGGCGGGCAAGCCGGACCGGGCGGACGAGCCGGGCCAGGCGAACGAGTCGGGCAAGACCCAGGCGGACAAGGCGCTGGCCAGGCGCGAGGCGCGGGACGCCCGCAAGGTGGCCAGGCTCGCCAAGGAGATCAAGGCCTTCGGCGCGAAGCACGGCGGCGCCGAGGGGCATCTCGCGTACCTCGGCCAGGAGGGCACCCGTATCGTCCTCGTCGGCGAGGACGGCGGCTGGGGCGACCTGGTCGCCCCCACCCACGCCGTCGCGCTGAGCGCGGCCGAGAGCGCCGAGCTGACCCTCCACGAATCGTTCGACGGCGAGCTGGCCGCGAAGGTCAGCACAGGCCCGTACGAGTGGAAGCGGATGGCCGGCATCCAGCTCGGCCACTGACGCCGGGCCTCGTACGTCGGATACCGCGTACGTCGGGTACCGCGTACCGCGCGGGACGGAAGCGGCACCTGGGGCGCCACCGGAACGCGGCTCGGCCCGTTAGGACTGTACAAGCGGTCCACGACGGGAAACCCGATGATCGAAACAGCGTCCATGGTGGACCAGTACTGCCACGGAGTACTCCGTACGGAACTGGGCCTCGGCACCTTCGAGGCCCAGCTCGGCAGGACGGCGGGCGCCCCGGCCGCCGGCACCACCTTCTTCGACACCCAGACGGGGTTCGCCGTACGGCGCTGGTGCCCGCCGCTCCTCGGCCTTGAGCCGCACTGCGCGCCGGCCCGCTATCTGGCCCGCCGCCGTGAGCTGGGCGCCGCCGAGGCGGGCAGGCTGCTGCTGCGCGGGACGGGGATCTCCACCTATCTCGTGGACACCGGGCTGCCCGGTGATCTGACCGGGCCCGCCGAGATGGCCGTGGCGGGCGGCGCCGACGCCCGGGAGATCGTCCGGCTCGAACCGCTGGCCCAGCAGATCGCCGACACCTCGGGGTCCGTCGATGCGCTGCTCGCCAACCTCGCCGAGGCCGTGCACGCCGCAGCCGCTTCGGCCGTCGCCTTCATCTCCGTCACCGGGCTCGGCCACGGCGGCGCCCTGGCCCCGCAGCCGCCGGGGCCCGGCGAGGTCAGAGGCGCGGCGGGCCGCTGGCTCGCCGCGCGCTCGGCGGGTGACGCGGTCACCGACCCCGTACTGCTGCGGCATCTGCTGTGGACGGCCGTCGCGTCAGGACTGCCGCTGCAACTGCGCGTCGGCTCCTGCGAGCCGGTCCTGCTCCGGGACTTCGCCGAGGCGACGGAGGGGCTCGGCACCGATCTGGTGCTGCTCGGCGCGTATCCGCACCACCGTCAGGCGGCGCAGCTGACCGGGGTCTTCCCGCACGTGTACGCGGATCTGGGCCCCGTACTCGCGCACACCGGGGCGGGCGCCGCGGCCGTGCTCGCTGAGATCCTGGAACTCGCGCCGTTCGGGAAGCTGCTGTTCTCCAGCGGCGCGCGCGGGCTGCCCGAACTGCACGTGGTCGGGGCCCGGGTGTTCAGGGAAGCCCTCGCGCGGGTGCTGGGCGGCTGGGTCGCCGACGGTGCCTGGGCGATCGGCGACGCGCAGCGCGTCGCCGAGATGATCGCGTCGGGCAACGCCCGCCGGGTCTACCGGCTGCCGGACGCGGGACAGCCGGGCGGCGGTCCTTCAGACGGCGGGTGACAGCGCGGCGTCCGCCTGCGCGGGGATCTCGGCCGTGGTCACCGGGCGCTCGCGCAGACACATCCGCATCCGCAGCGTGCCGATCCACACCAGGGCCAGGCCGAACATATGCACGCCGACCAGGACTTCGGGCAGATCGGTCAGATACTGCACGTACCCGATGACCCCCTGGGCGAGCAGCACCAGCACCAGGTTGCGGGCGATCTTGCGGGTGTCGAGCGGGGCGTCGACGACCCGCAGCCCTACCCACATCGCGGCGGCCAGCGCGACGACCACGAACGCCAGCACCTCGTGCAGATGGACCGTGGCCACCCAGTCGAAGGGCATCCGCGGCACATCGCTGCTGTCGCCCGCGTGCGGTCCCGTGCCCGTCACGATCGTGCCCGCCGCCATCAGGAGCGCGGTGGCGACCAGCAGCACCGAGCAGAGCCGGAACAGCGGGCGCGGCACGCGCGGCCGCGGTGCGCCGTCGCCCTCACGGGTGCGCAGCCAGGTCAGCGTCGCGACGGTCAACAGTCCGAGGGCGGCGAGGAGATGGCCCGCCACGGTCCACGGGTTGAGGCCTGCCAGGACGGTGATGCCGCCGAGCACGGCGTTGCTCATCACCAGCCAGAACTGCGACCAGGCGAGCCGGGTGAGCGGGCGCCGCCGGGGCTTGGCCGCCCGCGCGGCGATGATCGCCCAGCCGACGGCCGCCGACAGGACGTACGTCAGCATCCGGTTGCTGAACTCGATCGCGCCGTGGATCCCCTGCTCGGGCGTGGCGACCAGGCTGTTGTCCGTGCACTTGGGCCAGGTGTCGCAGCCGAGTCCCGAGCTGGTCAGCCGGACGGCGCCGCCGGTGACGATGATGGCCACCGACATCAGTACGGCGGCGAGCGCGGCGCGCTGGAGCGTACGGGGCGAAGGCGTCCACCGCTGGGCGATATAGGCGAGGGGGGTCAACACGGCAACTATCGTAGGCGCGAGCTTGTGCAGCTTTTCACGAGGGGTCCCCGGGCCACCGTCACCCGCTCACTCCCGGCCGTCCGTACCCGCTCACTCCCAGCGGAAGAACGTGGCAGCGGCGCCGAGTCCGACGGCGGCCCACACGGCGAGGATCCCGAGGTCGCCCCACGGCATCGCGGCCCCGTGCTGCAGGACGTCCCGCAGCCCGTCGGAGAGCGCGGAGATCGGCAGCAGGTCCAGCACCGCCCGCGCCCCCTCGGGGAACTTGTCCAGCGGCACGATCACCCCGCCGCCCACCAGGAGCAGCAGGAAGACCAGGTTCGCCGCGGCCAGCGTCGCCTCGGCCCTGAGCGTGCCCGCCATCAGCAGACCGAGCCCGGAGAACGTGGCGGTGCCGAGGACGAGCAGCAGCAGGACGGCGAGCGGATTGCCGTGCGGCGACCAGCCGAGCAGCAGCGCGATGACCGCGAGCAGCACCACCTGAAGCACCTCGGTGACCAGGACGGCGAGCGTCTTCGCCGTCATCAGGCCCCACCGGGGGAGCGGCGAGACGGCGAGCCGCTTCAGCACCCCGTAACGGCGCTCGAAACCGGTGGCGATGGCCTGCCCGGTGAACGCTGTGGACAGCACGGCGAGCGCGAGGATGCCGGGCGCCAGGAAGTCCACCGACTTCGCCGCGCCGGTGTCGATGATGTCGACTGTCGAGAAGAGGACCAGCAGCAGCGAAGGGATGATCACGGTCAGCAGCAGCTGCTCCCCGTTGCGCAGCAGCAGCTTCGTCTCGAACAGCGTCTGCGCGCCGATCATGCGGCCGAGCGGGGCCGCGCCGGGCGCGGGGGCGTACGTACCCGTACCGCCCGCCGTGGTGGTACCCGTGCTCATCAGCGCAGCTCCTTGCCGGTCAGTTCGAGGAAGACGTCCTCCAGCGTGTGCCGCTCGACGGAGATCCCGGCGGCCATCACCCCGTGCTGCGCGCACCAGGAGGTGACCGTGGCCAGCAGCTGCGGATCGATCGTGCCGCTGATCCGGTAGACGCCGGAGCTGAGCTCGTCGGCGGCCGAGCCGTCGGGCAGCGCCTTCAGCAGCGAGCCGAGGTCCAGCCCGGGGCGGCCGGTGAAGCGCAGGGTGTTCTCGGCGCCGCCCCGGCACAGCGTCTCGGGGCTGCCCTGGGCGACGGCCCGGCCCGCGTCGATGATCACGACGTCGTCGGCCAGCTGCTCGGCCTCGTCCATGAAGTGCGTGGTCAGTACGACACCGACGCCGTCGGCCCGCAGCTCGCGCACCAGCTCCCAGGTGGCGCGCCGGGCCTGCGGGTCGAGTCCCGCCGTCGGCTCGTCGAGGAAGACCAGTTCGGGGCGGCCGACGACGGCGAGCGCCAGGGCGAGCCGCTGCTGCTGGCCGCCGGAGAGCCTGCGGTACGTCGTACGGCCGCAGCTGTCGAGGCCCAGCCGCTCGATGAGGGCGTCCACGTCCAGCGGACGGGCGTGCAGTCGCGCCATGTGGCGGAGCATTTCCTCGGCGCGCGCTCCCGAGTACACGCCGCCGGACTGGAGCATCACGCCGATACGCGGCCGGAGGGCCACCGCTTCCGTCACCGGGTCGAGGCCCAGCACCCGTACCGTGCCCGCGTCGGGTCTGCGGTAGCCCTCGCAGGTCTCGACCGTGGTCGTCTTGCCGGCCCCGTTGGGACCGAGGACGGCGGTGACGGTGCCGGCCCGTACCAGCAGGTCGAGGCCGTTCACCGCCGTCTTGTCGCCGTACCGTTTGACCAGTCCGCGAACCTCGACGACGGGGTCTCCGGAGGCCCGGCCCGCGGCTGAACCGCTGTCGGGCAGTGAGCCACCCGGGTTGACGCTGCGCATGCCGGGAAGTCTAGGCAGCCTTTCGGGGGGCGGGACCCGCGGGGCCGAAAGCCGCTTCAACCGGGCGCCGGAGCGGCTCCGGGCGGGCGGCAAAGCCGCTCCCACCGGGCAGTACGGGTGCGAATTAGGTAACCCTAAGTGATACAGCGCACCTCAGGTCGGGCCGGGTCGCGGTTGTCAGGGCCGAGGGAATTACGCAACAATGGCGTTGTGAAATACGTTGGCGAGGCTCCCCAGGAGGAACTCGCGACCGGTGAGCACTCCACTCGCAACCGTGTCGCGCGCTCCATCCTGGACCACGGCCCGTCCACCGTCTCCGATCTGGCGGGGCGCCTCGGGCTCACCCAGGCGGCCGTCCGCCGTCATCTCGACGCGCTCGCGGCCGACAACGTCGTGGAACCGCGCGAACAGCGCGTCTACGGCTCGCGCGGCCGTGGCAGGCCGGCCAAGGCGTTCGCCCTGACCGACTGCGGCAGGGACGCCTTCGACCAGTCGTACGACAAGCTGGCAGCCGAGGCGCTGCACTGGATCGCGCAGGCGGCCGGCGGCGGGGAACAGGGCGAGGCGGCCGTGGCCGCCTTCGCCCGTGCCCGGATCGCCGGCCAGGCCGAGGCGTACCGCGCGGCGGTCGAGGCCGCCGCGCCCGACCGGCGTACCGAGGCGCTCGCCAAGGCGCTGAGCACCGACGGGTACGCTGCCGCGGCGCGCTCCGCGCCGAACAGCCAGGGCGAGCAGCTCTGCCAGCACCACTGCCCGGTGGCCCATGTCGCCGAGAAGTTCCCGCAGCTCTGCGAGGCCGAGACGGAATTCTTTTCCGAGCTTCTCGGTACGCATGTGCAGCGACTGGCCACCATCGCCCACGGCGACGGGGTCTGCACGACCTTCATTCCCCGCTCCACCCCACAGACCACCGATCACGCAACTGAAAGCACAGCCGGGAGGAACCCCGCATGACGCTCCCCACAGAGACCGCCCATCCTGAGCTCGACGGTCTGGGTACGTACGAATTCGGCTGGGCCGACTCCGACGCCGCCGGCGCCGCCGCCAAGCGCGGACTCTCCGAAGCTGTCGTCCGCGACATCTCGCAGAAGAAGAACGAGCCGGAGTGGATGCTGAAGCTGCGGCTGAAGGGCCTCAAGCTCTTCGGCAAGAAGCCCATGCCGAACTGGGGCTCCGACCTGTCGGGCATCCACTTCGACAACATCAAGTACTTCGTGCGGTCCACCGAGAAGCAGGCCGAGTCCTGGGAGGACCTGCCGGAGGACATCAAGAACACGTACGACAAGCTCGGCATCCCCGAGGCGGAGAAGCAGCGCCTCGTGGCCGGCGTCGCCGCCCAGTACGAGTCCGAGGTCGTCTACCACCAGATCCGCGAGGACCTGGAGGAGCAGGGCGTCATCTTCAAGGACACCGACACGGCGCTGCGTGAGAACCCGGAGCTGTTCGAGGAGTACTTCGGCACGGTCATCCCGGTCGGCGACAACAAGTTCGCGTCGCTGAACTCGGCCGTGTGGTCCGGCGGCTCCTTCATCTACGTGCCGAAGGGTGTGCACGTCGACATCCCGCTCCAGGCCTACTTCCGTATCAACACGGAGAACATGGGCCAGTTCGAGCGGACGCTGATCATCGTCGACGAGGACGCCTACGTCCACTACGTCGAAGGCTGCACCGCCCCGATCTACTCCTCGGACTCGCTGCACAGCGCCGTGGTCGAGATCATCGTCAAGAAGGGCGGCCGCTGCCGCTACACGACCATCCAGAACTGGTCGAACAACGTCTACAACCTGGTCACCAAGCGCGCCGTGGCGTACGAGGGCGCGACCATGGAGTGGGTCGACGGCAACATCGGCTCCAAGGTCACCATGAAGTACCCGGCCGTCTACCTGATGGGCGAGCACGCCAAGGGTGAGACGCTGTCCATCGCCTTCGCGGGCGAGGGCCAGCACCAGGACGCCGGCGCCAAGATGGTCCACATGGCCCCGAACACCTCGTCGAACATCGTCTCCAAGTCGGTGGCCCGCGGTGGCGGCCGTACGTCCTACCGGGGACTGATCGAGATCGGCGAGGGCGCCGCGGGCTCCAAGTCCAACGTGCTCTGTGACGCGCTGCTGGTCGACACGATCTCCCGCTCCGACACGTACCCGTACGTGGACGTGCGCGAGGACGACGTGTCGATGGGCCACGAGGCGACCGTCTCCAAGGTCTCCGAGGACCAGCTCTTCTACCTGATGAGCCGGGGCATGACGGAGTTCGAGGCGATGGCGATGATCGTGCGCGGCTTCGTCGAGCCGATCGCCAAGGAGCTGCCCATGGAGTACGCCCTGGAGCTCAACCGGCTGATCGAGCTGCAGATGGAAGGCTCGGTCGGCTGACCTCAGCCACCGCCCCCGCGCCACCCGCCCCCGTGCCCGCGGCGCCAACCGATTCCCTTTCCCCAGAGGCAGAGAGAGAGCACGACGACAGCCATGGCTGAGGCTCAGAACATTCCGGCGGGTTCCACCACTGCCGGTTCGATCGCGGTGGCCGCCGAGTCGACCGTCGCCACGCGCACGAGCGCGCCCCCCTCCTACGACGTGGCGGACTTCCCCGTCCCGCACGGCCGTGAGGAGGAGTGGCGGTTCACGCCGCTGGAGCGGCTGCGCGGGCTGCACGACGGCACGGCGGACGCGACAGGCTCGGCCCTCACGGTCGAGGTGACGGCCCCCGAAGGCGTCGTCGTGGAGACCGTGGGCCGCGACGACCCGCGGGTCGGCAAGGCCGGCACCCCGGCGGACCGGGTGGCCGCGCAGGCGTTCTCCTCGTTCGAGAAGGCGTCGGTCGTCTCCGTACCGAAGGAGACCGTGCTGACCGAGCCGGTCAGGATCGCCGTGCACGGCGCCGGCGGGGTCGGCTACGCCCACCAGATCGTGGAGCTCGGCGCCTTCGCCGAGGCGGTCGTGGTCATCGACCACACCGGCGACGCCACGCTCGCCGGCAACGTCGAGTACCTCGTGGGCGACGGCGCCAAGCTGACCGTCGTCTCCGTCCAGGACTGGGACGACAAGGCCGTCCATGTCGCCCAGCACAACGCGCTGGTCGGCAGGGACGCCTCGTTCAAGTCGATCATCGTCACCTTCGGCGGCGACCTGGTACGGCTCCACCCGCGCGTCCAGTACGCGGGACCCGGCGGCGAGGCCGAGCTGTTCGGCCTGTACTTCACCGACAAGGGCCAGCACCAGGAACACCGGCTGTTCGTCGACCACAACGCCCCGCACTGCAAGTCGAACGTGGCCTACAAGGGCGCTCTCCAGGGCGCGGACGCGCACGCCGTATGGATCGGTGACGTCCTCATCCGGGCCTCGGCCGAGGGCACCGACACCTACGAGATGAACCGCAACCTCGTCCTCACGGACGGCGCGCGGGTCGACTCCGTGCCGAACCTGGAGATCGAGACCGGCGAGATCGCCGGCGCCGGACACGCGTCGGCGACCGGCCGGTTCGACGACGAGCAGCTCTTCTACCTGATGGCGCGCGGCATCCCGGAGACCGAGGCGCGCCGCCTGGTCGTGCGCGGCTTCTTCGCCGAGCTGGTCCAGCACATCGGCCTTCCCGACGTCGAGGAGCGGCTGCTCGCGTCGATCGAGAAGGAGCTGGAGGCAACGGTCTGATGGCCTTTGTCCGTGTCTGCGGTCTGGGCGAGCTGGAAGAGGACACCCCGACCCGGGTGGAACTCGACGGCACGCCCGTCGCCGTCGTCCGTACCGAGGGCGAGGTGTTCGCGATCAACGACATCTGCTCGCACGCGAACGTGTCGCTCTCGGAGGGCGAGGTGGAGGACTGCATGATCGAGTGCTGGCTGCACGGCTCCAGCTTCGACCTGCGTACCGGAAAGCCGTCGAGCCTCCCCGCGACGCGCCCCGTCCCCGTATACCCCGTACAGATCCAAGGGGACGATGTGCTCGTCTCCGTCACCCAGGAGTCCTGAGTCACCCATGGCAACCCTTGAAATCAACGACCTGCACGTCACCGTCGACACGGAGAACGGCCCCCGCGAGATCCTCAAGGGCGTCGACCTGATCGTCAAGCAGGGCGAGACCCACGCCATCATGGGCCCCAACGGCTCGGGCAAGTCGACCCTCGCGTACTCCCTCGCCGGCCACCCCAAGTACACGATCACGGGTGGCGTCGTGACGCTGGACGGCGAGGACGTCCTGGCGATGACCGTGGACGAGCGGGCGCGCGCGGGTCTTTTCCTCGCGATGCAGTACCCCGTCGAGGTCCCCGGCGTCTCCGTCTCCAACTTCCTGCGCACCTCGGCGACCGCCGTACGCGGCGAGGCCCCCAAGCTGCGGACGTGGGTGAAGGAGGTCAGGGAAACCATGGAGCGCCTCCAGATGGACCCGTCCTTCGCCGAGCGCAATCTCAACGAGGGCTTCTCCGGCGGCGAGAAGAAGCGCCACGAGATCCTTCAGCTCGAACTGCTCAAGCCGAAGATCGCGATCCTCGACGAGACCGACTCGGGCCTCGACGTGGACGCGCTGCGTGTCGTCTCCGAGGGCGTCAACCGCGTCCGCGAGAGCGGCGAGGTCGGCACCCTGCTGATCACGCACTACACGCGGATCCTGCGCTACATCAAGCCCGACTTCGTCCATGTCTTCGCGCAGGGCCGCATCGCCGAGTCCGGCGGCGCCGAGCTGGCCGACAAGCTGGAGAACGAGGGCTACGAGGCGTACGCGAAGGGAGGCGTCAGCGCGTGACACAACTTCCGGATCTGCTCTCAGTGCGGGACCGCCTGCTCGACGAGGCGATCCGCAAGGACTTCCCGATCCTCGACCGGGTGATCCACGACGACAAGAAGCTCGTCTACCTGGACTCCGCGGCCACCTCGCAGAAGCCGCGTCAGGTGCTCGACGCCTTGAGCAACTACTACGAGCAGCACAACGCGAACGTCCACCGCGGGGTGTACACCATCGCCGAAGAGGCGACGGCGCTCTACGAGGGCGCCCGCGACAAGGTCGCGGCCTTCATCAACGCGCCCAGCCGCGACGAGGTGATCTTCACCAAGAACGCCTCGGAGTCGCTGAACCTGGTCGCCAACATGCTGGGCTGGGCCGACGAGCCGTACCGCGTGGACGACTCGACCGAGATCGTCATCACGGAGATGGAGCACCACTCCAACATCGTGCCGTGGCAGCTGCTCGCGCAGCGCACGGGCGCGAAGCTGAAGTGGTTCGGCATCACCGACGACGGTCGGCTCGACCTGTCGAACATCGACGAGATCATCACGGAGAAGACGAAGATCGTCTCCTTCGTCCTGGTCTCCAACATCCTGGGCACCCAGAACCCGGTCGAGGCGATCGTCCGCCGCGCGCAGCAGGTCGGCGCGCTGGTCTGCATCGACGCCTCGCAGGCCGCCCCGCACCAGCTGCTGGACGTCCAGGCGCTCCAGGCCGACTTCGTGGCGTTCACCGGGCACAAGATGACCGGGCCCACCGGCATCGGCGTGCTCTGGGGCCGCCAGGAGCTGCTCGACGACCTGCCGCCGTTCCTCGGCGGCGGCGAGATGATCGAGACCGTGACGATGAACTCGTCCACGTACGCCCCCGCGCCGCACAAGTTCGAGGCGGGTACGCCCCCGATCGCCCAGGCCGTCGGCCTCGGCGCGGCCGTGGACTACCTCTCGGCGATCGGCATGGACAAGATCGCGGCGCACGAGCACGCGATCACCGAGTACGCGCTGGAGCGGCTGCGGGACATCCCGGGACTGCGGATCATCGGCCCGACGACGGCCGAGGACCGGGGCGCCACGATCTCGTTCACGCTGGGTGACATCCACCCGCACGACGTGGGCCAGGTCCTGGACGAACAGGGCATCGCGGTCCGGGTCGGCCACCACTGCGCGCGGCCGGTCTGCCTGCGGTACGGAATTCCTGCGACCACGCGAGCGTCGTTCTATCTGTACTCGACACAGAGCGAGGTCGACGCGCTGGTCGACGGTCTTGAGCACGTCCGCAACTTCTTCGGATGAGACCTCGTCGGACAAAGGACTGACACGTGAAGCTGGATTCGATGTACCAGGACGTCATCCTGGACCACTACAAGCACCCCCACGGGCGCGGTCTGCGGGACGGCGACGCCGAGGTGCACCACGTCAACCCCACCTGTGGTGACGAGATCACGCTGCGCGTGCGGTACGACGGGTCGCGGATCGAGGACGTCTCGTACGAGGGCCAGGGCTGCTCGATCAGCCAGGCCAGCGCGTCCGTACTGAACGACCTGCTGGTCGGCAAGGACCTGGCGGAGGCGCAGAAGATCCAGGGCGCCTTCCTGGAGCTGATGCAGTCCAAGGGGCAGCTGGAGCCGGACGACGCGATGGAGGAGCTGCTGGAGGACGCGGTGGCGTTCTCCGGCGTCTCGAAGTACCCCGCACGCGTCAAGTGCGCCCTGCTGAGCTGGATGGCGTGGAAGGACGCGACGGCCCAGGCACTGGGCGACACCGACACGGCGCACAAGGAGACCGCATGAGCGAGAACGAGACCCTGACCATGAAGCCGGCCTCGGAGGACGAGGTCCGCGAGGCGCTGTACGACGTGGTCGACCCCGAACTGGGCATCGACGTCGTCAACCTGGGCCTGATCTACGGCATCCACATCGACGAGTCCAACATCGCCACCCTGGACATGACACTGACGTCGGCGGCCTGCCCGCTGACGGACGTGATCGAGGAACAGGCCCAGACGGCGACGGAGGGCATCGTCAACGAACTCAAGATCAACTGGGTCTGGATGCCCCCGTGGGGCCCGGACAAAATCACGGACGACGGCCGCGAACAACTCCGCGCGCTGGGCTTCAACGTCTGACGCCACCCCCGCCCGTGCCAAAGGCGCGACGCACCCCTCACAAGGGGCGCGCCGCGCCTTTCCGCGTCACCGGACGCACCGGGCGACGGCAACCCCCGTACGGGAGGAAGGCTGACTGTGGCGCGCACCGAGTATTACGACGAGCCGAACGCGCCCGAGCCGAACGGCATGGTCGTGGCCGCGTCCGCCGTCGTCAGCGATGACCACGGGCGCATCCTCCTCCAGCGGCGCCGCGACAACGACCTGTGGGCGCTGCCGGGCGGGGTTATGGAGCTGACCGACTCCCTGCCGGGCACGGCCGTTCGTGAGGTCAAGGAAGAGACGGGCCTCGACGTCGAGATCACCGGCCTGGTCGGCACGTACACCGACCCGAAGCACATCATCGCCTACACCGACGGCGAGGTGCGGCGACAGTTCAACGTCTGCTTCACCGCCCGCGTCACCGGCGGCCGGCTTGCGATCTCGGACGAGTCCACCGAACTCCGGTTCGTGCCGCCCGAAGAGTTCGAGCGACTTCCGATGCACCACACTCAACGGCTCAGGCTCCAGCACTTCATGGAACAGCGCGAAAGGCCCTACCTGGGATAATCCGGCTGATGGCAGCAGCCGGGGGAAGGGGATTTCGGGATGCGGTTGATCGGCGTCGAGGTCGGATTCTTCGAGGACCGCGACGACGAAGAGGTTCTTGTCGTGGGGATCGCCGGGGTCGATGGCGGTGGTGTGGCGAGGTCGTTCGTGGTCCAGCGGTCCACCTATGAGCCCGAGGAGCAGGACATTCGGTCGGGGATGGATTCCTACTGCGTTTCGACCGAACTGGGCCACACGGCTTACGGCTGTCTGTGCGGCGTGCGGGTTACTGATTCGCTGCTCACCCTGGAGTTCACCGACAAGGGTGCGGAGATCCTTGAGATTCCGACTGTGGTGGACGCGTCCCTGGGCGGGTCGGGGATCGACCGGGCGACCTTGTCCAGGAAGCTTCGCGAGGTTGTGGACTGGGGGGCCAGCGAAAGGCGGCCGGAGTTTGTCGGGCCGTGTGTGTGAGTCGGCATGGCGGGGGGTCAGGGGGCGGGCAGACTGGACGTATGGGTGTCTCCTGCTACCAGCTCGTGATCGACGCGCACGATCTGCCCTCGCTCGCCCGCTTCTGGGTCGGGGTGCTGGACTGGCAGGTGGTGTTCGAGGCCGACGACGAGATCGTCATCGGTGCGGACGCTGCCGCGCTGCCCGGGATCTGTTTCGTGCCGGTGGGTGAGCGCAAGGCCGTCAAGAACCGGCTGCATATCGATCTGTCGCCCGACGACCAGGCCGCCGAGGTCGAGCGGATCATCGCGCTCGGTGCGCGGCGGGCCGATGTCGGGCAGGGGGAATCGGCGACCTGGGTCGTCCTCGAAGATCCTGAGGGCAATGAATTCTGCGTGCTGAGTCCGAAGAGCTCACTGCTCGACTGACCGGGGCCTGACCGGGGCGCTGCTCCGTCCTTCGTGTTCGCCGCTGAGTTCCGCGTCGAGGGTTTCCTGGGCCACCCGCATCGTCTCGGCGTACGCCGGGTCCTGGAGGCGGTCCTTGATACGCCCCCCGCGCCGGCCGAAGGCGTCGTCGGCCAGGGCCGTGACCACCTGGCCGCCCGCGGCGACGGCCCGGGTGAACGCCGTGTCCGCGTCGGCCACGAAGACCCGCAGCAGGCTCGGGGTGCGGGGCCAGGTCGGGTGGCGGTCGAAGGCCAGGACGACGGTGTCGCCGACGCGGATCTCGGCGTGGCCGATCAGGCCGTCCTCGGTCGGCACCCGGCCGAGTTCTTCGCCGCCGAACGCCTGGCTGACGAAGTCGAGGAAGGCCTCCCGGGTCGTCGGTGACGACCCAGGGCGCGACGGTGGTGTAGCCGGTCGGCGCGGCGCTGGTCTGCTCGGGCATCGCGGTCGCGGTCCTTTCGCTGGTGTCGGTCGGTCGGCAGGCAGCGACGGTAGGCGTCAACTAGGCCAGTTCCTGGCCTAAGGCCGTCGGCAGTGGTGTGTACAGGTGTACACAGCGATGCGTACACTCGTACACATGGGATACGGACTGCTCGCCGCCGCCATCGCCGCCGAGGTGGCCGGGACGACCGCGATGAAGTACAGCGACGGGTTCACCCGGCTCTGGCCCTCGCTGATCACGCTCGCCGGGTACGTACTGGCGTTCACCCTGCTCGCGCAGACCCTCAAGACGCTGTCCGTCGGCACCGCCTACGCGATCTGGGCCGGGTCAGGGACCGCGGTGATCGCGCTCATCGGGATGGTCTTCCTCAACGAGTCGACCAGCCTCGTCAAGATCGCGGGGATCGTGCTCGTGATCGTCGGGGTCGTCGTGCTCAACCTCGGCGGGTCGCACTCATGACCCGGCGTCATGACCCCGACCGTCGGCAGCGGATCATCGACGCGGCGATTCGTGTCGTCGGGCGCAGCGGGATCGCCGGGCTCAGCCACCGGACCGTCGCCGCCGAGGCCGACGTACCGCTCGGCTCCACCACGTACCACTTCGCCTCCCTCGACGAACTGCTCGTCGCCGCGCTGCGCCAGGCCAACGAGGGGCTCGCCGCCGAGATACGGGGGAGTGACGCTCTTACCGGGCCCGAAGGGGACCTCGCGGGGCAGCTCGCCCGGCTGATCGGGCGGTGGCTGGGCCGCGACCGTACCGGCGTGGAGCTGGAGTACGAGCTGTACCTCGCCGCCCTGCGCAACCCCGCGCTGCGGCCCGTCGCCGCCGAGTGGACCGACGGGGTCTCCGAGATCCTGGCCCGGCGCACCGACCCCGCGACAGCGCGGGCGCTGGTCGCCCTGCTCGACGGCATCTGTCTCCAGGTGCTGCTCACCGACAGCGCGTACGACGAGGACTACGCGCGCGCCATGCTCGGCCGGTTGATTCCGTAGGGATCGGCCGGGGACGGCTCGCGCCCCCGGCGGTAGGTTTGAGCGGTGAGCATGCCACCCCCGGACTCCGTCGACCCGATGGACGCCATAGGCCCCGTCGGTCCTGTCGATACCGTCGATACCGTCGACCCCGAGATCACCTACGCCGAGTGCCGGCAGTGCGGCACGCTCATCGCCGGGCTCGACGGCCGCTACAGCTGCGGGGTCTGCGGCTGGGTCAACCACCACTCCGAGGGGCACCGCGCGCTGCCGCGCGCCGAGGACGACGTCGACCACGCCGACGGCAGGGGCGCGGGCAACCGGCTGGGCTGAGGCGCGCCGCCGCTGCGTGAACCCACTTCGCCTCATCGGGGAACAGCGGGTGAAGGCGTCACCCCGCAGCGACCACGGAGGCACCGTGACCGGACCACCCGACGACGACGCGGCGATCATCAGCCAGTCCGTCGAGCAGCCCGAACTGTTCGGGATCGTCTACGACCGGTACGCCGCCGACATCCACCGGTACGCGACGCGCCGCCTCGGCGACAGTCACGCCGACGACCTGACCGCCGAGACCTTCCTCGTCGCCTTCCGGGCCCGGCAGCGCTACGACACGGCCCGGCGCAGCGCCCGGCCCTGGCTGTACGGGATAGCCGCCCACCTCATCGGCAAGCACCGCCGCGGCGAGGTGCGCGCGCTGCGGGCGCTGGCCCGTACGGGAGTTGACCCCGTCGTCGAGTCGTGGGCCGACAGCGCCGACAGCCGGGTGACCGCGCAGTCGGCGCAGGCGTCGCTCGCGGGCGCGCTGGCCGGGCTGTCGCCCGGCGACAGACACGTGCTGCTGCTGATCGCCTGGGCGGATCTCAGCTACCAGGAGATCGCCGACGCGCTCTCCATCCCGCTCGGCACCGTCCGGTCCCGCCTCAACCGGGCCCGCCGCAAGGTCCGTACGGCGCTCGGCGACAATCCCCTGCCCTTGAACGACGCCGTGGAGGCGATCCGACATGGATGATCTGACCGCCGTACGAGAGTTCAGGTCCGGGGCGCCGGAGGCGGACCGCTCGCGGCTTGCCCCCGGACGTCAGCGGCTGCTCGACACAGCGCACCAGGGGCGGCGCGGCTACTCGCCGCGCCACGACTGGCGGTTGGCCGTGATCGGCGCGACCACCGCCGTCGCGCTGGCCGCCGTGGTGGGGGTGCGGGTCGCCGACGACAGCGGGTGGGGGGTCGCCGACCGCAGCGCGGCCGCGCCGGCGGATCCGGCCCGGCTCAGTGCCGCGACGGTGCTGAACCGCGCGGCGGACGCCGCGGCGAAGGCTCCGGCGCCGCATCCGGCCGACGGGCAGTGGACCTACACGCAGACCGTCGAGATCGTGCGCACCAACGGTGTGACGAGCAGCCCGGAGAAGCACGAGCAGTGGCGCATGTACCGCGACCCCGCGCTCGACCTCGACAAGACGACGGGCGACGCGTCGCCGCTGCGGACGTACCAGCTGCTCGCCTCCCTGCCGGCCGACCGGTCCGCCGCGCTTCGGCGGATCGGCGCCTTCTACCGGGACAAGCAGGGGGCCAAGACCCCTTCGGCGACCGACGAGCAACTGGGGAGCCAACTGCTCGGCACGCTGGTGTCCGTCTACCCCGCCCCGCCGCGCGGCCTTTCCCGCGTCTACCGGATGCTGGCGGCGACGCCCGGCCTGACCACGGAGCGGACCGTCGACGCCGCGGGCCGCGACGTCATCGCCGTCCACCCGGCCAAGGACGATCCGCGCAGTCTGCTCCGCACCGAGACGCTCTACGACGCGACGACGTACGTCTACGCGGGGACGCGGCACATCGTGGCCAGGGAAGTGCCCGACATGACCGCCAACGACCCCGGCGCGCCGCGCGACCCGTGGCACAAGGGGCAGCTCATCAGCTCCGAGGCCGTCGTACGGCAGGCCCTCGTCGACCACCAGGACCAGCGCCCCTGACCGGCGCGCGCCTGATCAGGCGCTGAGACCGGTTCGCCCGGTGGTGCGCGCAGCCGTTAGGTTTCGGGTATGACCGACACGACTCCTCGTACCACCGGCGCCGTCGCCGCCGGACTCGCCACCGTCGCCGCCGACGGCACCGTACTCGACACCTGGTACCCCGCCCCCGAGCTGTCCGCCGAGCCCGGCCCCGCGGGCACCGAGCGGCTGTCCGCCGAGCGCGCCGTCGAGCTGCTCGGGGACGGGGCCGCCAAGGCCACCGGGCCCGACGCGCGGCGCGGGGTCGAGGTCGTCGCCGTCCGTACGGTCATCTCCTCGCTCGACGACAAGCCGCTCGACGCGCACGACGTGTATCTGCGGCTGCACCTGCTCAGCCACCGGCTGGTCAAGCCGCACGGGCAGAACCTCGACGGGCAGTTCGGCCTGCTCGCCAACGTCGCCTGGACCTCCCTCGGTCCGGTCGCCGTCGACACGCTGGAGACCGTACGGCTCAACGCCCGCGCCGAGGGGCTGCATCTGCAGGTGACCTCGGTCGACAAGTTCCCGCGTATGACCGACTACGTCGCCCCCAAGGGCGTCCGGATCGCCGACGCCGACCGGGTGCGGCTCGGCGCGCATCTCGCGGCCGGTACGACCGTGATGCACGAGGGCTTCGTCAACTTCAACGCCGGCACGCTCGGCACGTCGATGGTCGAGGGCCGGATCTCCGCGGGCGTCGTCATCGGTGACGGCTCGGACATCGGCGGCGGCGCCTCCACCATGGGCACGCTGTCCGGCGGCGGTACCGAGCGCATCGTCATCGGCGAGCGCTGCCTCATCGGGGCCGAGGCGGGCATCGGCATCGCGCTCGGTGACGAGTGCGTGGTCGAGGCGGGCCTGTACGTCACGGCCGGTACGCGCGTGACGCTGCCGGACGGCCAGATCGTCAAGGCGCGGGAACTGTCCGGTGCGAGCAACATCCTCTTCCGCCGCAACTCGGTCTCCGGCGCGGTCGAGGCGCGGCCGAACAACGCGGTCTGGGGCGGTCTCAACGACGTGCTCCACAGCCACAACTGAGCGCGGGCGGCCCCCGCCCCGCTGAGGTGGCGCCCCCGCCCTCAGAGGTGGCGGGTCGCGTGCAGCAGTTCCCCGTACGCCAGCAGCAGCCCGTCGGCCGTCTCCCGGCCGGCGGGCCGCAGCGGTTCGCGTACCGGGCCCGCCGGCAGCCCGAGGCCGTCGAGCAGCGCCTTCGCCGTGACCGTGCCCGGCAGCCCTGACGCCATCATCAGCTCGACGAGCGGCAGGGTGAGCTGGTTGAGCCGTACGGACTCGGCGTGCGCCCCCGCGTCGTACGCGTCGACGGCGGCGCGCAGCTGCCGGGGCGCGACGTTCGCGACGGTGCTGACGAAACCGGCGCCGCCGACCGCGTACAGCGGCAGGTTCAGCTCCTCGCTGCCCGCGTAGTAGGCGAGTGAGCTCCGGGCGATCACCGAGGAGCTGGCGAGCAGGTCGGACGCGCAGTCCTTGACGGCGACGATCCGTGGATGCCGGGCGAGCCTGAGCAGCGTCGCGGGTTCGACGCGGGTACCGGTGCGCGCCGGGATGTCGTACAGCATCAGGGGTACGCCCGCCGCGTCCGCGATCCGCAGGAAGTGCGCCTCGACGTCGGCCTGCGGCGGCCTGCTGTAGTACGGGGTGACGACCAACAGCCCGTCTGCGCCCGCCTGTTCGGCCTCCCGGGCCAGGGCGAGCGTGTGCCGGGTGTCCGCGCTGCCGACGCCCGCGACGACATGGGCGCGGTCACCGACCTCCTCGCACACCGCGCGCACCAGCGCGGTCTTCTCCGCGTCGGTGGTGGTGGGGGACTCGCCGGTGGTGCCGTTCAGGACGAGCCCGTCGCAGCCTTCGGCCACCAGATGGCCGGCGAGCTTGCGGGCGCCCGCCAGGTCGAGTTCGCCGGCGGCGGTGAACGGGGTGACCATCGCGCACAGGGCGCGGCCGAACGGGCGCGGAGTCGTCGGCGGGCTCGACAGCGGAGTCGTCGGAGTCGTCATGGCCGCAGTGTCCGCCCGCCCATGGTGAAGGTCCACTTAGATTCGCTTGCCGGGAGGGTGAAGCAACGCTGAAAGGTCGGGCATGCGCGGAATCCGGCCGACTGTGCCGGTATCGCCCGCGTACCCGGCCGGCCGCGCAGTACCGTACGGCTGTTCATGGACCACGGGGCCCGCGCCGGCCGTCAGTGGGGACTGTCAGTGGGGACTGGTCCAATGAGGAGCATGGAGCGTATGAACACCGAACACGCCGACCCCTGCGAACTCGAAGCGCTGCGCGCCGCCTTCGAGCCCGAACATCGCAGGCCGCCGCTGGGTGCGCAGGCCGTCGCCGCCTTCGAGCGGGAGCATGCGGTGGCCCTGCCGGAGCCCTACCGCACACTGGTGGTGGAGATATGTGACGGCTGCGCGCGCGGCCCCGCCGACATCGACGGGCTGATACCGCTGGCGGCGCTGCCCGCCGACTGGGGCTGTGACCAGACGCAGCGAGTGCTGAGCAGGCCCTTCCCGCTCACCGCGCCCTGGGTGTGGGAGGACGACCCCCGGCCGTACGAGGAGATAGAGCCGCTCATCGACGACGTGAGCAACCACGGCAGCGTGGTGCTGGGCACCGGCGGCTGCGGTCTGTACTGGCACCTGGTCGTCACGGGACCGCAGCGTGGCCGGATCTGGCAGATCAGCGACGTGGGCGCGGCGCCCGCCCGCGAACACCCGGCCGACGAAGAGGGCTTCGCCGGCTGGGTGTCGCGCTGGCGGTCCGTCAGGGGCGGAAGCGCAGCACCTGCGGGTCGTGGTCCGAGTCCTGCTGGGCGAATTCCGCGTTGATGTGCACGCTGTCGTAGCTGTAGTCCTCGACGGCGGGGCTGGTCAGGATCTGGTCGAGCACCTGGCTGTTGCCCTGGTAGACGTACGTGTAACGCTCCAGCGGCGCCAGTGAGTCGATCGCCGACGTCAGCAGCCCGCCCTTGGTGAGCGCCTTCACGGTGTTCGAGAACTGGAAGTCGTTCAGGTCGCCGAGCACCAGCACCTGCGCGTTCTTGTCCGCCTTGTGCAGGTCCTTGACGAAGGAGTTGACCGCCTGCGCCTGCAGGAGCCGCTGCGCCTCGGACGAGCGCGGCACCGGCTGATGCTGCGCGGTCAGGCTCTCGTCGCCGCCCTTCGAGGTGAAGTGGTTGCTGACGAGGAAGACGTTCTGCCCGCGGAAGGTGAACTCACCCACGAGCGGCTTGCGGCTGGCCTGCCAGGCCGGGTCGGCCGGGTCGATACGGCCGGGGGAGAGGGTCAGTCCTGCCTTGCCGCCCTTGGTGACGACCGCGGTCGGCGTCGTCGCGTCGGCCGTACCGCTGTCGACGAAGGAGACCCGCTCCGGGTTGAAGAGGAAGCCGTTGCGGATGTTGCCGCCGGGCTCGCCGCCGTCCTTGTCGTTCTCCGGGTCGACCGAGCGCCACTCGTAGGCGGGGCCGCCCGCGGCGACGATCGCCTCGGTGAACTTCTTGACCGTCTCGGTGGCGGAGACCGTACCGTCGTCCGTGGCGCCGCTGTTGTCCTGGATCTCCTCCAGGGACAGGACGTCGGGCGAGGAGAGGTTCTTCACCACGGCTGCGGCCAGTGAGTCGAACTTCGACTGCGGGTCGTCGGCGGCCAGGTTCTCGACGTTGTACGTGGCGACGGCCAGCTCGCCGTCCTTCTGCGCCCGGGTCGTCTCGCGCTTCAGACCCTTGTCGACGAGGGTGCCGAGCGTACGGGCGACCAGCGTGTAGCCGCCGAACTGGTTGAAGTCCAGGGGGCCTTCGGTGGTGCCCTTCAGCGAGTCGCCCACATTGGCGGTGGGGAACGGGCTGTCGGTGCTGAGGGCCGTCTGCTGGATCTGCAGCCGGCCGGTGTTCTGTGAGTCGTACGAGCCGTAGACCGTGCCGCCGCGCTTGGCGTTGTTCTCCTGCGGCTTGACCGTCACCCACAGCTCGTCGTACGCGTCGGTCGCGCCGACCACGCGCGAGGTGCCGACGCTGACGTTCATGCTCTCCAGCGACTCGTAGTAGTCGAGGGCGTAGTCGCGGGGCTTGAGGCGCAGTCCGTTGATGCTGTTGCCGGTGTCGGGCGTACCCGTCGGCGCGTAGGCGGCGGGCACCGACTTGGCCTTGATCTGGACCGGGGCGGGCACCTTGTTGCCGGAGGAGACCACGGTCACCTTCGGCGCGGTCAGCTCCGTGACCGACTGGCCGCCGGCCGCAGCGCCGCCGGGCACGAACTCACTGACCGTCGCGTTGACCGTGACCGAATCGCCCACGGCGACCGTCGGGTTGGAGCTGGTGTAGACGAACACGCCCTCGCTGGTGGCGGCGTCGTTGTCCGGCTTCGGGTCCTGGAGCCAGAACCCCTTCGAGCTGCCGTAGGCGCGCACACCGGTGACGATGCCGGGGACGTTCGTGACAGGGGTGCCGACCAGCGGGGATATCCGGGTGTTGCCCTGGATGCCGTGGATCCGTACACCCGCCACCGCGGCGGACGTGCCGGCGGAGGCGGGGCCGGCGGCGACGATCAGCCCCGCGGCGAGGGCGAGGGCGACAAGGGTCGGTACGGCGGCCGATCTCGGTACGGAAGCAGGCATCACAGAACTCCGAGGATGGGGTACGAGAGGTTCTACGCGCGTCAATCTCTTTCCTGGGCGGGGAACTTGTCAAGACTGCCCAGATGTACGGAGCTCGTCGGGCACATGAATCGAGTGGCGCGGGGTCACATACGTCTACGCTGGGCTCGCCGGAGGCGCGCGCCGCGACCCCGGCCCGTACACAGCGAGGAGAGACCCCACAGATGTCCGAAGACCGCCCCACCCTGCCGCCGGTGCGGCTGCCCTCGGAAGCGGAGCTGGCGCGGCAGGCGCTCGCCGCGCCGCTGCTCGCGCGGGCGGTACGTCTCGCCCGCTGGGCGGGGCCAGGGACCCGGGTAGGGGCCGGTGGTGAGCTGGTCGACGAACAATTGCCGGCGGCGGCCGAACAGCTGGGCCTGGGCGACGAGTTGTCGGAAGGTGACGGCGAGTCGTACGCGAGTGAGGCGTGGCGGGTCGCCATCGACACGGACCTCGTCGCCGTGGCCGAAGGCGACGGCACCGACTCCGACAGCGGTCTGGACGACGACGAGGCGTCCGCGGTCACCGCGGGCCCGCAGCTCGCGCTGGTGACGGCCGGCACCCCGCAGGACGTCCTGTCCCTCTGGCTGGACACCCTCGACGTGGTGTTCGCCGACGCGACGGCGCCGGTCTTCGAGGACCTGGCCGTGGCCATCGGCGACGACGGCGAGATCGACTTCGAGGCGCTCGACTGGGACCCGGAGGTGGAGGCCGAGTTCCTTGAGGGCGTCCTCGGCAACCTCTACCTGCTCACGGCGGCGGACGAGGGCGAGGGTGCGGTGCCGCTGCCCGTACTCGCCGCCTCGATGATCGTCCCCGAGGACATGGGGGAGCCGACCGACGACGTCCTCGAACAGGTGTCGCAGGCCATGATGCGGCTCGACGAGCAGTTCCGGCTGCTGGAGCCGGTCGGGCTCGTCAGTTACGTACCGGTCGACGAGGCGCTGATGGCCGAGGACGCCGAGGACGCAGCCGGCGGCGACCTGCCGGGCGCCGAGCCCGGCCTGCCCGTCGACGCGGACGACGTGACCCGCTACGGCATGGTCACGCTCACCCCGCTCGGCGTCTACGGCATCAGGTCCCGGATGCTCGAAGCCGGCGTGACGGCCCCCGCCGTCGGCGACCTGGCCGACGCCGACGCCCGCGCGCTGCTCGACGGCATCGCCCACTTCCCCGAGGCCTCGGCGCGCGCCGAGGCCGAGCAGTGGCTGGCCGGGCACGCACCGGCGGAGGCCGCGGCCGAACTGCTCGCCGCCGCGCGTGGCACCGACCCCGGTGCGCCGCTGCGCCGCCTCAACTGCCAGCAGGCGCTGACGCTCGTCGGCGCCGAGGCGGAGCCCGCCGTGCGCGCCGTGCTGGACGACGGCGAGCTGGGCGGTCTGGCCCGGGTCTGGCTCGCGGAGCTGGGGTCGGGCGACGTCCCGATGCCGTCCGAGACGATGATCTTCTGGCTGGCGATCGACACGATCGCGGCCCAACTGGACGCCGAGGGCGAACCGGACGAGCTGCGGGAACTCGTCGAGGGCCTGGTCGGCCAGAACAAGAACTTCTTCGAGGAGGCCTGGCGGGTGGACCACCCGGCGACCCCGGACGTCCTGGAGGCGATGGGCCGTCTGCACAGGGACCGCACGGTGGCGAAGGAAGCCCGTAAGGCGGCCTTCAAGGCCCGCTCGCGCGCGACCGGCTGACACCGCGCCGGGTCCGCCCCCGCGCCGCCGGGCGGCGGGGGCGGCGGCGGGGGGCGTCGTCCAAGCCGCTGATCCGCGATCACATCCTCAGATGCGACGCTCCGTTCAGGTCCAGCACCGTGCCCGACGACCACTCCGCGGCCGGGGAGGCCAGCCACAGCACCGCTTCGGCGATTTCCTGCGGCGTGGCCACCCGGCCGAACGGGCTCTGGGCGCGGATGGTCTCGCCCTCAGGGCCGGTCAGGCGGTGGGCGACGCGTTCCGTCTCGATGAAGCCAGGGGCCACCGAGGCCACCCCGATGCCGTACGGGCCCAGGGCCACGGCCAGGGACTGGCCCAGGGCGTGTACGGCCGCCTTCGTCGCCCCGTACGCCGGGTAGTCCGGTTCGCCGCGGAACGCCCCGCGGGAGCCGATGTTGACGATCCGGCCGCCGGCGCGCCGCTCGATCAGGCCGTGCGCCACCCGGTGGCTGAGCAGGGCCGTACCCAGCAGGTTGACGGACATATGGCGCTGCCAGTGCTCGGCCCACTCCTCGTACGGGGTGGTGACCGGCGGATGGGGGTCGTTGACCGCCGCGTTGTTGACGAGTACGTCGACCGGGCCCACGGCCGCCGCCGCCTCGTCGGCCACCCGTGCCGCGCCCGCCGGGTCCGAGATGTCGCCGCCGACCAGCGCGTGCCCCGTACCGGTGAGTGACTCCAGGGTCAGCCGGGCGTCCGACTCGCGGCTGCCGTAGTGGACGGCGACCCGGTCGCCGTTGGCCGCGAAGGCGCTCGCGAGGGCGCGGCCGAGCCCCCGGGAGGCTCCGCTGACAAGGACAGCGCGACCGGTGGCGGACAGTTTCATCAAGGCTCGGAACCCTTTCGGTTTCGGACGGGGCACGGTACGCTCCGCCACCCCTTTCGGCGACCCTTCCCGCCCTGCGAACAGGGCCCCGGAACGGGTGATCCGGAGGCCGGTCAGCCGCCGGGCATGGCGCGGCGGGGCTCCTTGGGCGCATACTCCAAGTAATGACAAAGTCAGCCGGATCCCGGCGCCACCTGCCGTCCAGTCCCTTCAACCGCCAGGCCCCGGCCTCTCCTCCGCCCGAGAAGTTCGATGTCGGAGACCGTGTCTCCCACGATCAGTTCGGGCTGGGGAGAGTCATCGGAGTCGAGGGCGAACATGCCGTGCTCATCGATTTCTCCGGGCGTCAGGGGAGGATCCTGAGTCCCTTCTCCAAGCTCACCAAGCTCTGAAGACAGTGGCCCACGGGCCGCCGCGGGTCATGCGCGACCGCGGCGGCCCGTGGTGCGTTCAGGGCAGCGGGACCGGACCGCGTCAGAGCAGCTTCGCCGCCGGCTTGACCATGCCGCGGACCGTGCGGGACTTCACGAACTCGCCGATGGCCGTCATCTCCCACTCGCCGGAGAACTGCCGGACGAACTTGGCCATGATCACCCCGGTCTGCGGCTCGGCGCCGGTCAGGTCGAAGCGCACCAGCTCCTGATCGGTGGCCGCGTCGATCAGCCGGCAGTACGCCTTCGCCACCTCGTTGAACTTCTGCCCCGTGAACGAGTTGACGGTGAACACCAGGCCCGTCGCCTCGGCGGGGAGCCGGCCGAGGTCGACCACGATCACCTCGTCGTCACCCGCGCCCTCACCCGTGAGGTTGTCCCCGGAGTGCTTGATCGCTCCGTTGAGGATGGAGAGCTTGCCGAAGTAGCAGCTGTCCAGGTGGTTGCGGTTCGGGCCGTACGCGATGACCGAGGCGTCCAGGTCGATGTCCTTGCCGCGGAAGGCGGGCTCCCAGCCGAGCCCCATCTTGACCTGGGAGAGCAGCGGCTTGCCGCCCTTGACCAGCGACACGGTCTCGTTCTTCCGGAGGCTGACCCGGCCCTTGTCCAGATTGATCTTCCCGCCGCCCTGCGCGGCCGGCGGACCGGGCGGTGCGGCGGGGGCCTGGGGCGCTGCCGGTGCCTGCGGGGCCGCCGGGGCCTGGGGCGTCACCGGCGCCTGCGGCGGGGCCGCGGGGGCCGGCGGTGCGGCCTGTGCGGCCGGCTCCTCGACCGATACGCCGAAGTCCGTGGCGATACCGGCGAGCCCGTTCGCGTACCCCTGGCCGACGGCACGGACCTTCCAGGCGCCGTTGCGCAGATAGATCTCCACGATCACCAGCGCCGTCTCGGCCCCGAGCTGCGGCGGGGTGAAGGTGGCGAGCACGGTTCCATTGCCGCTGTCGCGGACGGTGGCGGTGGGCTCGATGCCCTGGAAGCTCTGGCCCGCCGCGTCCGGGCTCGCGGTGATGACGATCTTCTCGATGCCCGCGGGGACCGCGCCGGTGTCGACCACGATCGCGTCCGGCGCCGAGCCGCCGCCCGAGCGGTAGCTCACGCCGGGGCCGGCCGGCTGGTTGAAGAAGATGAAGTCGTCGTCCGAGCGCACCTTGCCGTCGGCGGTGAGCAGCAGGCCCGAGACGTCGAGCCGCACGGGCCCGGCGACATCCACCGCCACATGTGCGGTGGGAAGCGGGATGTTCGAGCCGGGGGTCATAGCTGTCATGCCAGACGTAACGAACGACCCCGCTTTGCCGTTCCCTTACTTTCGGCGCCTCGTAATCCGAACGTCAGTACGGCCATTGCGGCGGATGAGTGGTGAAGTGGCCGCCGAGGTGCGCGTGGTCGGGGTTGTCCGGGTCCAGTTCGCCCTGTTCGGCGATGAGCTTGTCCGCGTACTGCTCCGAGTCGTCCCGCGGCTCGTACCCGAGCGCCCGCGCCGTCGACAGGTCCCACCACAGCCGGGTGTTGGCCGACGAGCCGTAGACGACGGTGTGCCCGACCTGCTCGGCCGTCAGCGCGGCGTGGAACAGCCGGGCACCGTCACCCGGGCTCATCCAGACCGAGAGCATGCGCACGGTCGTCGGCTCCAGGAAGCAGGAGCCGATCCGCACGGAGACGCTCTCCAGGCCGTGCAGGTCCCAGTAGAGCTGGGCGAGATCCTCGCCGAAGCACTTGGACAGGCCGTAGTACGTGTCCGGGCGGCGCGGCGTGTCGACGGGGATCAGCGGATCGTCGCCCTGCGGGCGGGGCGTGAAGCCGACCGCGTGGTTGCTCGACGCGTTGACCACGCGCGGGACACCGGCGGCGCGCGCCGCCTCGTACAGGTTGTACGTGCCCTCGATGTTGGAGCGCAGGATCTTGTCGAACGACGCCTCCAGGGAGATGCCGGCGAGATGGATGACCGCGTCGACCCCCTCGACGGCCTCGCGCAACGCTTCCTTGTCCGCGAGATCGGCCGTCACGGCGTCCGGCTCGCCCTCTATGGGGGTGGCGTCGAAGAGGCGGAGTTCGTAGCCGTACGCGGGCAGCAGGCCCCGCATCAGGGTGCCGAGGCCGCCTGCTGCGCCGGTGAGCAGGACGGTGCGCGGTGCTGGCATGGGGGGCGGCTCCTCGGCTGCGCGAATATGCGCTCAGATGCGTAGACGGAATTCACATGTATGGACACGCTAGGGAGGGCTGGCGAGCAGCGTCAAGTGTCGCGCGCGGGGTGCGAATCCGTCCGGGGGTTGGCCGATCCTGTCTTGACCTGCCCCGCGCGGCTGCCCTAGCGTGGTTCCGTTCAGAGATATGGACATCGATCAGAACTGTGCACGGGCTTCCGGGCTCGGCGCACGGCCAGGGAGCTTCCGTGACCACAGCCCCGCTCGCCGCTCGACTCACCCGGGTCGACGGGCCGCTGTTCTTCCCCGTCACCGCGTACGGACCGGACGGCGGCCTCGACCTCGACGTCTTCCGCGCCCATGTGAGACAGGGCGTCGAAGCGGGCGCCGCGGCCGTCTTCGCGTGCTGCGGCACCGGCGAGTTCCACGCTCTCACCCCCGACGAGTTCGGCGCGTGCGTCGCGGCGGCCGTCGAGGAGACGGCCGGGCGGGTGCCCGTCGTGGCCGGCGCCGGGTACGGCACGGCGCTCGCCGTCCAGTACGCCGAGCTCGCGGAGCGGGCCGGCGCCGACGGACTGCTCGCGATGCCGCCCTATCTGGTCGTCGCCGACCAGGAGGGCCTGCTGCGCCACTACACCGCGCTCGCCGCCGCCACCTCCCTGGAGACGATCGTCTACCAGCGCGACAACGCTGTCTTCACCCCGGAGACCGTCGTCGCGCTCTCCCGTGTCGACGGCATCATCGGCCTGAAGGACGGCGTCGGGGACCTCGACCTGATGCAGCGCATCCTCAGCGCCGTCCGCACGGCGGAGCCGGGGCGCGACTTCCTGTACTTCAACGGCCTGCCCACCGCCGAACTCACCGGCCTCGCCTACCGCGGCATCGGCGTGACGCTCTACTCGTCCGCCGTCTTCGCGTTCGCCCCCGACATCGCCCTCGCTTTCTACCGGGCGCTCGCCACCGGCGACGACACGACCGTCAACCGGCTGCTGGACGGCTTCTACGTGCCGCTGGTCGAACTGCGCAACCAGGGCCGCGGCTACGCCGTCTCGCTCGTCAAGGCGGGCGTACGGCTCGGCGGACTGGACGTCGGCGAGGTGCGGCCGCCGCTGGGCGAACCGCTGCCCGACCACGTCAAGGCGCTCTCGACGCTCGTCGAACGCGGCCGGGCGCTGCTGGAGGAGAGCCCGGCGAAGGACGGCGCGTGAAGGCCTCCGCGTTCGTCTACCCCTGGGACGTCGTGGGGGACCCGGAAGCGGCAGCGAGGATCGCCGGTCTCGGCGTCCAGCAGGTCACCCTGGCCGCCGCCTACCACTCCACCCGCGCGCTCACCCCGCGCCATCCGCGCCACCGCGTCGTCACCGCCGAGCACGCCGCCGTGCTCTACCCCGCCGACGAGACCCGCTGGGCGGGCCGCGTGCCGCGTCCGTACCCGTCGGGGGACTGGGCACCCGGCGACGCCTACGGCGAGGCGGCCGCCGCCCTCTCCGACGCCGGGCTCGACGTGCACACCTGGGTGGTGCTCGCCCACAACTCCCGCCTCGGCGCCGAACATCCGGCCACGTCCGTCGTCAACGCGTACGGCGACCGCTACCCCTGGGCGCCCTGCGTCGCGCAGCCCGCCGTCGTCCGGTACCTGGTCGATCTCGCGGCCGAGGCCGCCGTACGGCCCGGCGCGCGCGGGACCGAGCTGGAGTCCTGCGGCTGGTACGGGCTCGCGCATCTGCACGCCCACGACAAGATCGCCGGTGTCGGCCTCGGCGAAGCGGCGCAGTACCTGATGTCGCTCTGCTTCTGCGCCAGTTGCCGCGCCGGATACGCCGACCTCGACACCGACCCCGACCGGCTCGCCGCCGCCGTACGGAGCGCGCTCGAACCCGTCTGGGCCGGGGACGCCACACCCGGCGGAGCGAGCGGCAGGGCGGGTATCGAGAAGCTGATCGGCGCCGAACTCGCCGCCGTCACCCTCGACCGGCGCGGCCAGGTGGCCCGGGACCTCCAGGAGCAGGCGGTCGCCGCCGTACGAGCCGCCGCGCCCCCCGGCTTCCAGGTGCTGCTGCACGCCGATCCGGCCGCGCACCACACCGGCGCCAACGCGGGCGTCGACCCGGCGCACATCCTGGCCGTCGCCGACGGGGTCGTGCTGCCCTGCACGGGCGGCGCCGCCGAGACGATGCTGACCCCCTTCGCCGCCCACGCCACCCCGTCGACCGTGCTCGCCGCCAACTTCACGGTCGTCAGCGGCATGGGCGGCAGCCCCGGCACCCTCGCCGAGGACGCGGCGCGCGCCGCGGCCCTCGGTGCGGACGAACTGCGGCTGTACCACGCGGGGCTGGCGTCGGACGCCGATCTGGAGTCCGTCAAGGCCGCGCTCTCCAGCCTGCGTTGAGCGCGAGCGCCGTCAGCAGCGCGCCCGCACCGGCCGTCGGCAGAACGGCGGTGAACGGTACGACGGTGAGCAGCCCGGCGCCGAGCGCCAGCGCCACCGCGTTCGGCGCGAACATCACCGTGCCCGCGGTGGCGGCGGTACGGCCGAGCACGGCGGGCGGGATCTCGCGCTGCACCGCCGTCATCGCCGCGATCAGCACGGCCGGCAGACCGAGTCCCACGGCCAACGACCCGGCGAGCACCGGCGCGTCGTACGGCACCGCCCGCAGCGCGAGGCCCACGGCGAACAGCGCGATCCCCGCGGCGCCGAACCGCCGCTCCGGCAGCCGCCGCAGCAGCGGCCCCGCCAACAGCCCGGTGGCCACGGAACCCGCGCCCTGCACCGCCGACAACAGCCCCAGGAACGCGGGTTCCCGGCCCAGGCCCCGGTCCACGACGGCGAAGCTCATCGCGCCGTTGAACCCGGCGAGCAGCAGGGTCAGCGCGGCGGCCAGCACGAGGGGCCGCACGGCAGGGGTGTCCCGCAGCCGCCGGACGCCCTCCGCCGTGCCGGTCAGCCAGGCACCCGGCGGCTGCCGGGCCGGCTTCTCCTCCCGGACCCGCATCAGCGCGAAGACCCCGGCGGCCAGGACGAAGGTCAGCGCGTCGAGGAGGGCGACGGCCGGACCGCCGAACCGGGTGAAGAGCCCCGCGCCCGCCAGCGGCGCGACGAGCTTCATGCCCTCGTTGGCCGTCATCCGCAGCCCGTTGAAGTCCGCGAGCAGCCGGGCGTCGACCGCCGTCGCCACCAGGGCCGCCTCGGCGGCGTCCTGGACGACCCCGCCGGCTCCGTACACGAACAGCACACCGAACACGATCCACACCCGGCCCGCCGAGTCGACGGCGAACAGCGCGGCCAGCAGGGCGGCGAGTGCGAGATTGCACCAGATCAGCAGGGGCTTCCTGGGCATCAGGTCGGCGACCGTGCCCAGCAGCGGGCCGACCAGCGTCGGCGCCCACATCGCGAAGACCGTCAGCGCCGCCAGACTGTCCGATCCGGTGAGGGACTTGACCCAGATACCGGCGGCGAGCCAGAGCGAGGACGTACCGAAGCCTGACACGACCACACCGGACAGATACAGCCCGGCATCGCGGTCCTTCAGTACGCCCCCGCCGCTCCACACCACGCCCCACCCGCTTTCCGGTCGCCGGTTCTGATCGTCAGAAGCGCACAGTGGCATCTGAGGACCGGGGCCCGGCATCGGGCGGTTGACCTACATCGGGGCGCGGGCAGGTCTTAGTTCGGGCCGGGTCTACCGGCCGTACACCTCCAGCTCCCAGAGGGAATAGCCGTACGGGGTGGCCCGCTGCGTCCCGTAGAAGCGGACGTAACGGGCGTCGGTGGCGGTGAACGTCAGATCGTCCGTGCCGCCGTCACCGCCGCTCGTGCTGTAGACAGACGTCCACGTCGAGCCGTTGGTGGACGTCTGGATCTGGTACGCCTTGCCGTACGCGGCCTCCCAGTTGAGCCGTACGCGGCTGACGGACCGCACCGAGCCCAGGTCCACCTGGAGCCACTGCGGGTCCGCGAACCCGCTCGACCAGCGGGTGCCGGCGTTGCCGTCCACCGCGGCCGACGCCGCGAAAGCGGCGCTCTCCGCGGAGGACGCGGTGGCCGGACGGCCCGTCGACAGCAGCGTCGTGGTGGGCGGCGGATCGGTGGGACCGCCCGCGCCGAACGGGGTCAGCGTCAGTGTCATGGACCGTGGCGCGTTGTCCTGGATGTACGACGCCTGGTCGCCGACGTCGTCGAACGGGAAGCCGTACGCCTTGCCGTTGACACTGTTCTCGTGCAGCACGCGCGAGAAGTGGTTGCTGATGGGCTGCCGGTAGTACTGCGCCGGATCGGTGACGGGCTGGTTGGCGTTGTCGCGCAGGGTGGAGCGGTTGAACGCCGCCCCGAGCTGCGCGGCCACAGGTCCGGAGAGCCCGTCGTTGGGCGCGCTGAGCGCGCCGTTGCAGTAGAAGACGTCCAGCGTGCTGGGCTTGGGGATGGGCGCGACGCCGTTGTTGAAGCGCAGCACCCCGCCGGAGACCCGGCCGGTGTACGTGGTGGCGTTGATCTTGACGTTCAGATCGCGGCTCGCGTACGTGTCCCACACCTGGGTGATGTACGGGTCGTAGTACGTGGACGAGAAGAGACCGCCCTCGATGCCGTGGCCGGGGGCCAGCACCCGCAGCCCGTTGGCGCTGACCAGCCGGGCGAAGTCGGGCAGCGCCCTGATCGCCGAGAAGATCGCGTCACGGCCGCCCGGCTTGAGCGTGCCGGTGGTCTGGTCGGAGTTGCCGACCAGATGGATCGCCATCGGGACGCTGAACATGTCCACGAAGGTGATGTTGCAGTACATGCCGGTGCTGTTGTACGTGAACTCCATGCAGTCGTGCAGCACTTGATAGCTCGGGTCGGTGGTGACCCAGGCCGCCGGGTACTGCAGCGCCGAGTTGCCGTTGCCGTCGGTGACCACCCGGAACTTCAGCTTCGCGCCGAGCGAGAAGTAGATCCGCCCGGACATGTACGGCAGATTGACCAGGGCGTTGCCGGAACCGCTGAACGGGATCGCCAGATCGGCGTACCCGTCGGGCCCGTTGAGCCCCGGCGAGACCGGCACCTGGACGCCGTCGGCCCGCACGTAGCACTGCTGGCCCGAGGTGTTGGTGCCGACGACATAGATCCAGATCGCCGAATTGGCGTACGAACCCGTGCTGTTGACGATGGTGATCGGCAGCGGTCCAGCCGCCGACGCCGTCGTGCTCAACGCGAGGTCCAGGGCCGGGGCGGCCGCGAGCGCGGCCGCCCATCCGAGAACGTTTCTTCTGCTGGGCATCTGACTTCCTCTCAGCTCACTGTCCATACGAAGCTCGCTCTGTCGGTGGCGCCCGTGCCGCTGTCGGTGGCTGTGACGGTGACCGTCCTCGTCCCCGGTGAGGTCGCTGTCCCGGAGATCACACCCGCCGGACTGATGGTGAGACCGGCCGGCAGACCGGTCGCTGTGAAGGTGACCGCGGCAGCCGCGGACGTGGACTTCGCGGTGACCGGCAGCCGTACCGCCGTGTCGGCGGTGCTGCTCATGCCGTGCGGGTTGCTGATGGTGACGGCCTTGCCCGCGGCGCTCGCCTGACCCGTGACGGTCTTCGCGGTGAGCGTGGCGCCGACGTTGAGCGTGCCGGTCAGCGGGAGGTTCCTCGACGAGTCACCGACCGAGATCCGGTAAGCACCGGCGGCCGTGGTCCAGTTGTTCGCCGAGTCCGACCAGTACGCCAGGTCGTGCGCGGTGAGTGTGAAGCGGACCTGCTGACTCGCCCCCGGCTGGAGGTCGATCCGCTGGAACCCCTTGAGCTGCTTGACCGGCTCGCCCGTCGACGCGGGGGCGCCCACGTACAGCTGGGCCACCTCGGCCCCCGCCCGGGTGCCGTTGTTGGTGACGGTCGCCGTCACCGTCGCGTTGCCGCTGCCGTCGGGGGCGCCGACCTGGAGCCCGGAGAAGGCGAACGACGTGTACGACAGGCCGTAGCCGAACGGGAAGAGCGGCTCGATGTTCTTGTCGTCGTACCACCGGTACCCGACGTCAAGTCCCTCCGAGTACTGCACGTTCGACCCGTTGCCGGGCCACTGCGCCGTGGTGTGCGCGGGTACGTCCGCCAGGCTCTTGGGGAACGTGACGGGCAGCTTGCCGGAGAAGTTGGCGTCCCCGAACAGCAGCCTGGCCAGCGCGTTGCCGACCTCCTGACCCGCGTACCAGTTCTCCACCACGCCCTTGACCGAACCGAGCCACGGCATGGTCACCGCCGAGCCGGTGTGCAGCACCACGATGGTGTTCGGGTTGGCCGCCGCGACCTGCGTGATCAGCGAGTTCTGCTGACCCGGCAGATCGATGCCGGTGAGGTCAGTGCCCTCGTTCTCGCCGTAACTGGCGAAGACGATCGCGACGTTGGAACTCTTCGCGAGCGCCACCGCCGCGCCGATGTCGGTGGCGTCGTTGAACTGGACGTTCACCCCCGAGCCCGCGCGGTTCTTGATGCCGTCCAGCGGCGAGATCGTGCCCGAGCTGGTGGCGGTGGCACTGCCGCCGCCCACGGACTGCACGCCCGCGCCGCCGTCGGCGCCGAGGACGGCGATGGACTTCGTCGTCGCCGTCGACAGCGGAAGGATCCCGCTGTTCTTCAGCAGCACACTGCCCTGCTCGGCGACCTGCCGGGCGGTGGCCTTGTGCGCGTCCGTGGTGACCGTGGCCGTCGGTGAACCGGTGTGCGGCTTGTCGAAGAGGCCGAACGAGAACATCTGGGTGAGCACCCGGCCCACCATGGTGTTCAGCGTCGCCTGGCTGACCTGGCCACTGGCCAGCGCCTGGGCCAGGAAGTCGGCGTAGAAGTACCCGCCGGGCATCTCGACCGTCATGCCGTTGTTGGCGGCCTTCACCGTCGAGTGGGCGCCGCCCCAGTCGCTGGTGACGAACCCGCCGAAGCCCGCCTGCTGGTACAGCGCGGTGTTCAGCAGATAGCCGCTGTCACAGTCGAAGTCACCGTTGACCGTGGCGTATCCGCACATCACCGAGGCCGCGGCGCCCTTGCTCACCACGGACTGGAAGCCCGGCAGATAGATCTCCTGGAGCGTCCGCGTGGAGACGATCGCGTTGTCGGCGGGGCCGTTGCGGTTGGTCTCCTGGTTGTAGACCGCCACATGCTTGGGCTGCGCCATCACACCCTGGCTCTGCAGCCCCTGCACATTGGACGTCGCCATCGCCGACGTCAGGTACGGGTCCTCGCTGAACGTCTCGAAGGCCCGGCCCCAGCGGGGGTCGCGCACGATGTTCAGCGTCGGGCCGAGCGCCACACCCGCGCCCTTGCCGGCGAACTCGTTCCCGGCCACGGCGCCGTACTGCTGCTCAAGGCCGGTGTCCCAGGTCGCGGCCGAGGCGACGGCCGACGGCAGCTGGGTCACGCCGCCCATCCCGTCACCGACCCCGCTCGGCCCGTCCTGGAAGCCCACGTCGGGGATGCAGAGCGAGGGGATGCCGGACAGATTGCCGATGTACGGGGACGCGTTGCCGTTGCCGTGCAGCAGCGAGATCTTCTGCGCCTGCGTCATCTCGGCGAGCACCTGCGAAACCCGCGTCGCCACCGGGGCGTTGGAGCCCGCCCACGGGCAGTCGCCGTTACCGCCGGACGGCGGAGCCGTGCCGCCCGGCGTCAGCACGGTGAACTCCCAGAGCGAGTAGCCGTACTGGGTGGCCCGCGCCGTGCCGTACATCCGTACGTACCGGGCGGTGGCGGTGAAGCTCGCGTTCTCGGTGGAGCCCGCGCCGGTGGTGGTCGAGTAGCCGGTGGTCCAGTTGGTGCCGTCGTTCGACGTCTGGATCTGGTACGCCTTCGCGTACGCGGCCTCCCAGGTCAGCTGCGCGCCGCAGATCTCGGTCGCCGCGCCCAGGTCGACCTGGAGCCACTGCGGATCGGTGGCGGCGCTGGACCAGCGGGTCGCCGCGTTGCCGTCGAAGGCGGCGCCCGCGGTGAAGCTCGCGTCCTGCACGGACGAGGCGGTGGCCGGCTTGCCGAGCGCCGCCGTCGTCGTACCGCACACGTCACTGGGCCCGGAGCCGCCGCCGTACACCTGGAACTCCCAGAGGGAGTAGCCGTACGGGGTGGAGCGCTGGGTGCCGTAGACCCGGACGTAGCGTCCGGTGCCGGCGACGGTGAGCGTCTGATTGCCGCCAGGACCGGCCGAAGTCGTGTAGATCGTGGTCCAGTTGGTGCCGTCCGCCGAGGTCTGGAGCTGGAAGGCCTTCGCCGAGGCGGTCTCCCAGTTCAGTACGACCTTGCTGATGGACTGGCTGGAGCCGAGGTCGACGCGCAGCCACTGCGGGTCGGCCGCCGCGCTCGACCAGCGGGTGCCGGGGTCACCGTCGACGGCGGCGGACGCGGGGAACGCGCCGTTCTCGGTGGAGGAGGCCGTCGCCGCCTTGCCCTGCGAGAGCAGGACGGGGCCGGCGGCCGAAGCGAGTTGGGGAGCCCCGATCAGGGCCGCCACCATCAGAAAACCTATGAGGGCCGCGAGCCGCGACCTCAAGTAGGGCATGGGGGGTGTGCCTCTCTCGTCAGCGAAGACAGTGCTTCCGACGGTGGCGCCCGCACATGACAGGAGGCCATGTGCGGGCGCCTTCACTACTTGACGGCGCGTCACCACGCCGAAACCCGTTCGTCACCTTGCTGGTTGGCGCACTTCTCTCACTGCGAGACCCGCACGTAGTCGATCAGCATCTTCTGCGGGAAGACGCTGGAGGCGTCCGGGTTTCCGGGCCAGTCACCGCCCACCGCGTTGTTGAGGATGATGTAGAACGGGTGGTCGTAGACCCACGGGCCCCTGGTCGCCTCCACCGTCGCCTTGTCGGCGGTGAAGAACGCCTTGCCGTCGACGGAGAACGTCATGTGGCTGGCGTCCCAGTCCACGGCGTAGGTGTGGAAGGCGGAGGCGAAGTCGCTGCCCGCCACGGTGTACGGAGATCCGTAGCCGCCACCGCCGTTGTAGGCGGGCGCGTGCAGCGTGGAGTACACCGAGTCGGCGACCTTGCCGACGTGCTCCATGATGTCGATCTCACCCGAGTTCGGCCACGGAGTGCCGGACTTGAAGTTCGAGCCGAGCATCCAGAACGCGGGCCACAGACCCTGCGTGCCGCTCACCTTGATCCGCGCCTCGACGTGCCCGTAGGCGAAGTTGAAGTGGTCCGAGGTGTTGATACGGCCCGAGGTGTACGAGCCGTCGGCCTCCTTCCTCGCCTCGATGACGAGGTTGCCCGCGCCGTCCATGTTGGTGTTGTCACCGTTGGTGTAGGTCTCCAGCTCGCCGTTCTGGCCGCGGCCGGTGTCCTGCGTCCACTTGCCCGTGTCGGGCTTGGTGCCGGCGGCGCCGTTGAACTCGTCGCTCCACACCAGCTTCGGCGGGTTGTTGGGCGCCGGCGGCGCGGCGGGCGGCGCTGTCGGGTTGCCGCCCGTGCCGAACACGTCGAAGTCCCACAGCGAGTAGCCGTAGCCGTTGCTGCGCGCGGTGCCGTACATCCGCACGTAGCGGCCGTTGCCGTCGACGTTCAGGGTCTGCTTGAAGCCCTTGCCGGTCGTCGTGGAGTAGATGCTGGTCCAGTTGTTGCCGTCGGCCGACGTCTGGATCTGGAAGGCCGTCGCGTACGCCGGGTCCCACTGGAGGACGACCTGTGTGATGTGCGCGGTGGCGCCCAGGTCGACACTGATCCAGCCGGGGTCGACCCAGCCGTTGCTGTCACTGGTGGCCCAGCGGGTGGCCGGGTCGTGGTCGAACGCCTTGGCCGGGGTGCAGCCGACGCAGCTGTTGGCGTCCTGGTACGTCGACGCGGTGGCCGGCTTGTTGTACGACAGCAGCTTGGAGTCGCCGGGCGGGTCCGTCGGACCGCCCGGGTCGGTGCCACCGCCGCCGGTGGTGAAGACCTGGAACTCCCAGAGGGAGACGCCGTACTGGGTCGCACGGGCCGTGGTGTACACCCGGATGTAGCGGCCGGTGCCGGTGAGCGTGATCAGCTCGGTGGCGCCGGCGCCCGTGGTGGTGTTGTGCAGCGTCGTCCAGTTGGTGCCGTCGGTGGAGGACTGGATCTGGTACGCGGTGGCGTACGCCGCCTCCCAGCTCAGCTGGACCCCGCAGATGGACTGGCTGGAGCCGAGATCGACCCGCAGCCACTGCGGGTCGCCGGGCGCGCTGGACCAGCGGGTGCCCGCGTTGCCGTCGACGGCCGACGTGGCCGGCGTACCGGCGTTCTCGGTCGACGAGGCGGTGGCGGGCTTGTTGAGCGCCGCGTTGGTCGTGCTGCAGCCGGCGCCGCTCGACCCGGTGCCGCCGTAGACCTGGAACTCCCAGAGGGAGTAGCCGTAGGCGGTGGCGCGCTGGGTGCCCGTCAGCCGCACGTAGCGGCCCGAACCGGTCACGTTCAGGGTCTGGTTGCCGCCGGTGGCCGTGGTGGTCGAGTAGATGCTCGTCCAGTTGGTGCCGTCGGTCGACGTCTGGATCTGGAACGCCTTGGCGTACGCGGCCTCCCAGTTGAGCGTGACCTGGGAGATGGACGAGGTGGCACCCAGGTCCACCTGGATCCACTGCGGATCGGCGGCAGCGCTGGACCAGCGGGTCCCCGCGTTGCCGTCGACCGCGGCGGAGGCGGGGGTGCCGGCGTTCTCGACGGACGACGACGTCGCCGTCTTGCCCTGCGAGAGCAGGGTGCCCGCCGCCTTGGCGGGGGTGTTTCCGTTCAGGGCGAGAGCCAGGCTCGCGAGGACAGCGACGACCACGGCCAGGATCAGGGATCTTCTGCCGTTGGTCATCGAGAGGGGGGAACTGCTCTGCATGGCGTCTCCTAGTGGTCGCCAAATCCCGAGAGAGCGCTCTCTGGGTGAGCAGATGATTGCGGCGTTGTTGCCGACACGTCAAGAAGTTGAACGCGATCCGCCGGAACTCGCACAGCGGACCGCGACACGACGTCAACTATTGAAGGGCGGGGGAGAGTTGCCCGCGCTCACGCTTCCGGGCTCGCGCGCTCACCCTTCGAGGGTGAGGATCAGCTCCTCGATCTCCTCGCCGCGCCCCATGGCGAAGTCGCGGTTGCTGCCGGTGACTTCGAAGCCGCACTTGAGCATGACCCGCAGCGAGCCCGCGTTGTCGGCGGCCGTCCTGCCGAACATCGGCCGCTCGGGGACGAGTTCGAGCAGTTCGCGCAGCGCGGCGCTGGCGATGCCCCGGCCCCAGTGCGCCTTGTCGATCCAGTACGTCACCTCGCGCTCACCCGGCGGCCCGTACACCGCCGCGTTCCCCACCACCTCGCCGTCGGCCAGCACGGTGCGCAGCACATCGGCCGAGGCGAGGATCTTGGCCCAGTGGGCGTCGAAGCGCTCGCGGTCCGAGGGATCGGCGGGGGTGAAGGCGGCCATCCTGTTGGCCTCGGGGTCCTGCGTCATGGTGAAGAACAGCGGCAGGTCCGCCGCCTCGACCTCGCGCAGTGTGACGTCCATCAGAGCCTCCGGGTGGCGAGCGTGAGCCGGTCACGGGCGTCGAACAAGGTGTCCTTGATCATCTGCTCATGGCCGGGGGTGAGCCGCGCCACCGGTACGGAACAGCTGATCGCGTCGCGCGCTGGCGTGCGGTAGGGGATCGCGATGCCGAAGCAGCGCAGGCCCAGGGTGTTCTCCTCGCGGTCGACCGCGTACCCCTGCTCCCGTACCGTACGCAGCTCCTCGATCAGCTTCTCCCGGTCGGTGATCGTGTGCTCGGTGAGCCCGGCCAGCGTCTCCGGGAGCATTTTGCGCACCTGCTCGTCGCTGTGGGTGGCGAGCAGCGCCTTTCCCAGCGAGGTGGAATGGGCGGGCAGCCGGCGGCCGACCCGGGTGAAAGGGCGCAGATAATGCTGTGACTGGCGGGTCGCGAGATAGACGACATTCGTGCCGTCGAGCCGCGCCAGGTGGATCGTCTCCGTCGTGTCGTCCGAGAGCCGGTCCAGGGTGGGCCGGGCCGCGGCGACGACCTCGTCACCGTCGATGTACGAGGTACCGACCAGCAGCGCGCGCACCCCGATGCCGTAGCGTGTGCCTGTCGCATCGGTCTCCACCCAGCCCAGCTCGACCAGGGTGCGCAGCAGCATGTAGAGGCTGGATTTCGGATATCCGACGGCCTCCTGGACGGCGGCGAGCGAGTGCATACCGGGGCTGCCGGCGAAGTATTCGAGCAACTCGACCGTCCGTACCGCGGACTTGACTTGTGCCCCACCGGATTCCACAGCCGACATCGTCGTTCGCCCCTTCTTGACCACCCTTGGCCGCCCTTGACCCCGCAGAACGGCCGGAAATAGAGTTCTCACAGATTCACCATCAGGAATCTTGTTCAGAATACCGAACAAAACCTGCTGGATGGCAGAGGTCCGAAAGCCAGGAAGGAAGCCGCGGTGGCAGCATCACCAGTCTGGAGTGTCGACCCCCGAACGGGGAAGCCACGGGAACAGGTCGCCGACGAGGCGACCTCCGAGGAGGTCGACCGCGCGGTGCGCAGAGCGTACGCCGCCAGGCCGGCGCTCGCCGACCGCACCGTCCGGGCGGCGCTGCTGCGTACGACGGCCGATCTGCTCGACGCGACGAGCGAGCACGCGATCGAGGCGGCCGACGCCGAGACCGCACTGGGTCCCGTCCGGCTCACCGGTGAACTCGCCCGCACCAGCGCGCAGTTGAGGGCCTTCGCCGATGTGGTCGACGAGGGCGCCTTCCTGGACATCCGGATCGACCACGCCGACGCGACCCGCACCCCGCCCTGGCCGGACCTGCGCCGCTGGAAGGTGCCGCTCGGTGTCGTCGCCGTCTACGCGGCGAGCAACTTCCCGTTCGCCTTCTCCGTCCCCGGCGGTGACACCGCGAGCGCGCTCGCCGCGGGCTGCCCCGTCGTCGTCAAGGCGCACCCCGACCACCCGGCGACCTCCGAGATCTGCGCCTCCGTGCTGCGCAGGGCGGCGGTCCAGGTCGGCCTGCCCGAGGACATCGTGATCCTCGTGCACGGCTTCGACGCGGGCGTGGAGCTGGTCAAGCACCCGCTGGTCAGCGCCGCGGGCTTCACCGGTTCCGTACGGGGCGGCCGGGCGCTGTTCGACGCGGCGGCGGCGCGGCCCGAGCCGATCCCCTTCCACGGCGAGCTGGGCTCCCTCAACCCCGTCGTGATCACCGCTTCGGCGGCGGCCGAGCGCGCCGAGCAGATCGGCGCGGGACTCGCCGGGTCGATGACCCTGGGCGAGGGGCAGTTCTGCACCAAGCCCGGTTTCGTGCTGGCCCCCGCGGGCGAGGCGGGGGACCGGCTGCTCGAATCGCTGACGAAGGCGGTCAGTGAGACCGAGCCGGGTGTGATGCTCGACCACCGGATGCGCGACGCCTTCGTCGCCGGCGTCAGCGAGCGGGCCGGACTGCCCGGTGTCGAGGCCCCGATCACCCCCGGAGCCGGCGGCGAACACACCGTCAGCGCCGGCTTCCTCACCCTCCCCGCCGACCTGCTCACCGAGCCGGGCGAGCACGACCTGTTGCTGGAGGAGTGCTTCGGCCCGGTCGCGGTCGTCGCCCGCTACACCTCGACCGCCGAGATCACCGCCGTACTGGACCGGCTCCCCGGCAATCTCACGGCGACGCTCCAACTGAGCGAGGCCGAGGGCGCGGGCACCGAGGAGGGCGCGGCCGAACTGCTGGCCGAGCTGACCCCGTTGGCGGGCCGCGTCCTGGTCAACGGCTGGCCGACCGGGGTCGCAGTCGCCCCCGCCCAGCAGCACGGCGGGCCCTACCCGGCGACGACGTCCACCTCGACCTCGGTCGGCGCCACGGCGATCGAGCGGTGGCTGCGCCCGGTCTCGTACCAGTCGACCCCGCCGGCGCTGCTCCCGCCCGAGCTGCGCGACGAGAACGAACTGGGCCTGCCGCGCCGCGTGGACGACCGCCCGGAGCACTGAGGTTCGCCAGGGGAGCGCTGAGGTTCCCCCGGGCTTGAGTGGTGACCGTGCGGATGGTCAGTGCCGCACGGTCACCACGATCTTGCCGGTGTGGGTGTTCGACTCCATCAGCCGATGGGCGTCCCCGATCCGGTCGAGTCCGTCGAACACCTCGCCGGTGACGGGCCGCAGCGAGCCCGCGCCGGTGGGGAATGAGTCGGTGTGTTCCTGGCGTTCCCGTAGCGGCGGAGGGGGCCTTCGCTGCGTGCGGTGATCGTCGGAGTGCGAAGGGTGACCGTGCGGCTTCCCGGGACTGTGGAGAGAAGCGGAATCATGCGCGTCGAGATCTGGAGCGACATCGCCTGCCCTTGGTGCTACATCGGCAAGGCGCGCTTCGAGAAGGGGCTTGCGGCCTTCGCCCACCGGGATGACGTGGAGGTCGTGCACCGGGCCTTCGAGCTTGATCCGAAGGCCGAGAGCGACGCCGGTCTGGTGGTCGACCTGATCGCGAAGAAGTTCGGCCGGAGCAAGGAGGAGGCGCGGTCCATGGAGGAGCACGTTGCCTCCAACGCGCGCTCCGAGGGGCTCGGCTACCGGATCGACGGGCGGGACGCCGGCAACACCTTCGACATTCACCGGCTGGTGCAGTTCGCCAAGGCGCGTGGCAAGCAGGACGAGTTCCTGAGCCTGGCCTTCCGGACCAACTTCGCCGAGGAGCGGTCCGTCTACGACCACGACATCCTGGTGGAGATCGCGGTCGAGGCAGGGCTCGACGCCGAGGAGGCGCGCAAGGTGCTCGCCGATCCCGACGCGTACGCCGACGAGGTACGGGCCGACGAGCGCGAGGCTGCCGAACTCGGCGCGAACGGGGTGCCGTTCTTCGTGCTCGACCGTAAGTACGGCGTCTCGGGCGGCCAGCCGGCCGAGCTGTTCACCCAGGCGCTGGAGCAGGCGTGGGAGGCCCGCGCGCACTCATAAGCGCTGCTACGGGGTGCTGTTCAGGGATTCGAGATTGACTCCGCGGCGGCCACGATCGCAGGGTGGAGTCATGGATCTCGACATGGACACCCTGTGTGGCGACGAGTTCGCGCCGGAGCTGACCTATCTGAACACGTCCAAGACGGGCCTGCTGCCGCGCAGGGCCGTCGCGGCCATTCAGGCACTCGCCGAGGAGAAGGCGGCCGGGCGGGCGACCGGGGGTGACACCGGGTTCGAGGTGGTCGACGCGGCGCGGGCGTCCTTCGGGCGGCTCGTGGGCGTGTCCGAAGGACGCGTCGCCGTCGGCAGTTCGGTCGCCGTGCACACCGCGGTGATCGCGGCCTCGCTGCCGCCGGGCGCCGAAGTCCTCATTCCCGAAGGGGAGTTCAGCTCACTCGTCAACCCGTTCGCCGTCCGTGACGAGCTGCGGACACGGTATGTGCCGCTGGAGAAGCTGGCGCAGTCGATCCGGCCGGACACCGCTCTCGTGGCCTTCTCGGCGGTCCAGTCGGCCGACGGCAGGAGCGCGGACCTCGCTGCCGTACGGGAAGCGGCGGCGGCGCACGGCGCCAGGACGCTCGTGGACACCACCCAGTCGGCCGGCTGGCTGCCGCTCAACGCGGGGACGTTCGACTACACCGTCACCGCCGGCTACAAGTTCCTGCTCTGCCCGCACGGCACCGCGTTCCTCACGGTGACGGAAGAGGCGCAGCGGGAGCTGCGGCCGATTCACGCGGGGTGGGTCGCCGGCGAGGACCCGTGGGTGAGCACGTACGGTCCGATCGGCGAACTGGCCCACTCGGCACGCCGGTTCGACGAGCCGATGGCCTTCCTCGCCTACCACGGGGCCGAGCAGTCCCTGGCGCTGCTGGAGAAGGTCGGGATCGAAGCGCTGCACACGCACGGCACCGCGCTGGCGGACCGCTTCCGGGCAGGCCTTGGCCGGCTCGGCCTGCCGCCCGTGGACAGCGACTCGGTGGTCGTGGCCGTCCCCGGTCTCGGCCACCGGGAGCCGGACCTGCGCGCCGCGGGGGTCGATGTCTCTGTACGCACGGGCAATCTGCGCGTGTCCTTCCACCTCTACAACTCGGCCGCCGACGTCGACAGGGCGCTGGACGTCCTGGCCGGCTGATCCGACGGGCAGTCCTGCGCGGCGGTGCAGAGATTGCCCTCGACCTTCGCCAGCAGCCTGCGCAGTTCGCTGCGCTCGGCCGCGTCGAGCCCCGCCAGGGTCCGCTCCTCCAGGCGCGACCAGGCAGCCTCGACCCCCGGGCGCAGCGCGCAGCCGTCCTCCGTCGCCTCGACCAGGACGGCGCGCCGGTCGACCGGGTCGGGGTGGCGGCGCACATGACCGGTCTGTTCGAGGCGTTGCAGCATCTTCGTGACCGTCGAAGGATCCAGCTCCATCGTCCTGATCAGCTCGGACTGGCGGACGGGGCCCGCCTCCCACAACAACTTCATCAGCAGTTCCTGGCCCGGGTAGAGGCCCGTGCAGCGCAGCAGCTTGCCCGCCGTCGCGCGGTGCAGCCGGGCCACCCGGGAGAGCGCGTCGCTCAGCGGGCCGCCGCTGGTGGCGGCGGGGGGGAGCGGCGTATCCGGACAGGCAGGGTCGTCGGAGGTCATGGCCCGAGCCTAACTTGGTCGCCCAAGGAATGCGTTAGGGTGACACGCGGTTGATTACTTGGCCGACCATATATCTGTGAGCCCTCAGGGAGAGCTTTTATGACCACCGCGTTCGACCCGATCGACCTCTCGGGTACGCAGCTCGCCAACCGCATCGCCATGGCCCCCATGACCCGCAGCCGCTCGTACGGCCCGAGTCATGTGCCGACCGATGCCGTGGCCGAGTACTACGCGCAGCGCGCGTCCGCCGGTCTGATCATCACGGAGGGGATCCAGCCCTCCGTGATCGGCCAGGGCTACCCGGACACCCCGGGGCTGCACAGCGAGGAGCAGATAGCGGGCTGGCGCAAGGTCACCGACGCCGTACACGCCAAGGGCGGCAAGATCTTCGCGCAGATCATGCACGCGGGCCGGATCGGCCACCCCGACCTGCTGCCGGACGGTCTGATCCCGGTCAGCGCCTCCGCCGTCGCCGCCCAGGGCAAGGTCTATCTGCACGACGGCCCCAAGGACCTCGTCACCCCGCACGAGCTGACGGCGGACGAGGTGCGCGGGACGATCGCCGACTTCGTCTCCGCCGCCCGCAACGCGATCGAGGCAGGATTCGACGGGGTCGAGCTGCACGGCGCCAACGGCTATCTGATCCACCAGTTCCTGGCCCCCGGCAGCAACCACCGCACCGACGAGTGGGGCGGCTCCGTCGAGGGCCGTATCCGGTTCGCCGTCGAGGTCGCCCGCGCCGTCGCCGCCGAGATCGGCGCCGCGCGCACCGCGATCCGGCTGTCGCCCGGCAACCCCCTCAACGACATCACCGAGCCCGACCCCGACGAGACGTACATCGCGCTCGTGCGGGAGCTGGAGCCGATCGGTCTCGGCTATGTGCACCTCGTCGAGAACACCCGGGATCTGACGCTCACCTTGCGCAAGTCGTTCTCCGGAACGCTCATTCTCAACGCCAAGACCGAAGGGCCCACCAGCCCGGACGAGTTGGTGCTGATCGAGGACGGCGTCGCCGACCTCATCTCGTACGGCGTGCTGTTCCTCGCCAACCCGGACCTGCCCGCGCGGCTCAAGGCCGGCGGTCCGTACAACGCCGCCGACTCGGCCTCCTTCTTCGGCGGCGACGAGAAGGGCTTCACCGACTACCCGGCGCTGACCGGCTGACAACCCGCAGCCCGACCGCACACGAAGGCGCGGGACCGGTCGTGACGACCGGTCCCGCGCCTTCGTGACAGCGGCTCCCGTTACCTCAGCGCACCGGCGTGAAGTCCCGCGCCCCGATGAAGTCCGGCCGCGGCACCGGCGCCGCGAACGGCTCCTGCGCCGTGTTCTCCACGCTGTTGAACACGATGAAGACGTTGCTGCGCGCGTACGGCGTGATGTTGTCACCCGAGCCGTGCATGCAGTTGCAGTCGAACCAGGTGGCCGAGCCCTCCTTGCCGGTGAAGAGCTTGATGCCGTGCGCGTCGGCCATCGTCGTCAGCGCCTCGTGCGACGGCGTGCCGGCGTCCTGCATCTGCAGCGACTGCTTGTAGTTGTCCTTGGGCGTCTCGCCCGCGCAGCCCAGGAACGACTTGTGCGACCCCGGCATGATCATCAGACCGCCGTTGGTGTCGAAGTTCTCGGTCAGCGCGATCGAGACCGACACGGCCCGCATGTTCGGCAGGCCGTCCTCGGCGTGCCAGGTCTCGAAGTCCGAGTGCCAGTAGAACCCGGAGGCGCCGAAGCCCGGCTTGACGTTGACCCGCGACTGGTGGACGTAGACGTCCGAGCCGAGGATCTGCCGGGCCCTGCCGACGACCCGCTCGTCGCGTACGAGCCCGGCGAAGATCTCGCTGATGCGGTGGATCTCGAAGACGGAGCGCACGTTCTGCGTCTTGGGCTCCACGATCGAGCGCTCGTCGGCCCGTACCTTCGGGTCGTTGATGAGCCGCTCCAGCTCGGTGCGGTACAGCGCGACCTCGTCGGGGCCGATCAGCTGCTCGACGCTGAGGAAGCCGTCCCGCTCGAACGAGCCCAGTTCCGCGGGCTCGATCGGTCCCGGTGCGTCGGGGGCGCCCCAGACGACGGGGTCCTGGCGGGGGGTGGTCAGCTCGGTGGCCCCACGGGTGGGGTAGAGGTCGGTACGTACGGGTGCGGTGGTCATATGGTCAGCCCTCCTCGGTGATCAGCGGGTAGACGCCGTTCTCGTCGTGCTCCTCCCGCCCGGTCACCGGCGGGTTGAACACGCAGATGGAGCGGAAGTCGGTCTTCGGCCGGACGGTGTGGCGCTCGTGTCCGTTCAGCAGGTACATCGTGCCGGGCGTGATCCAGTGGACCTCGCCGGTCTCGTCGTCGGTGACCTCGGCCTCGCCCTCCACGCACAGGACCGCCTCGATGTGGTTGGCGTACCACATGGACGTCTCCGTGCCCGCGTACATGACGGTCTCGTGGAGCGAGAAGCCGACCTTCTCCTTGGCAAGCACGATGCGCTTGCTCTCCCAGGTGCCCGACGCGGCCACGATGTGCCGGTCGGTGTTCTCGACATCCTTGAACGATCGGACGATCACGGTGTGTTCGTGCCTTTCTCTTCTGTGAATCCCCTGGCCGGGCCGTGCGACAGGCGCGCTTACGCCGTTTCGCGTACGGCGCGCTCCAGCGTCCGCAGGCCCTCGTCCAGCTCGTCGGGCGTGACGGTGAGCGGCGGAAGCAGCTTCACCACCTCGCTCTGCGGTCCTGAGGTCTCCAGCAGCAGGCCGAGCTTGAAGGCGCGGGCGCAGACGGCGGACGCCCGGCTCTTGTCGGCGAACTCCAGGCCCCAGACCAGGCCGCGGCCCCGGAATTCGACGGTCTCCTCGGCGTTCTCGGCGCAGATCGCGGCCAGCGCCTGCTCGACCTGCTCACCGCGGGCGATGGTCTGCTTCTCCATCTGCCCGTCGGCCCAGTAGGTGTTGAGCGCGGCGGCCGCCGTGACGAAGGCCGGGTTGTTGCCGCGGAACGTGCCGTTGTGCTCGCCCGGCTCCCAGATGTCCAGCTCCGGGTTGAACAGGCAGAGCGACATAGGAAGCCCGTACCCGCTGATGGACTTCGAAAGCGTCACGATGTCCGGTGTGATGCCCGCCTCCTCGAAGGAGAAGAAGGCACCGGTACGGCCGCAGCCCATCTGGATGTCGTCGACGATCAGCAGCATGTCCTGCCGTTGGCACAGGGCAGCCAGCTCACGCAGCCACTCGGGGCGCGCGACATTGATGCCGCCCTCGCCCTGGACCGTCTCGACGATCACGGCGGCCGGTTTGTTCAGCCCGGAGCCCTGGTCCTCCAGCAGCCGCTCGAACCAGAGGAAGTCGGGGGTCCGGTCGTCCAGGTAGTGGTCGAACGGCATCGGCGTGCCGTGCACCAGCGGGATCCCGGCCCCCGCCCGCTTGAACGCGTTGCCGGTGACGGCGAGCGAGCCGAGCGACATGCCGTGGAAGGCGTTGGTGAACGAGACGATCGACTCGCGGCCCTTGACCTTGCGGGCCAGCTTCAGCGCCGACTCGACCGCGTTGGTGCCGGTCGGGCCGGGGAACATGACCTTGTACGGGAGGTCGCGCGGGCGCAGCACCACGTTCTGGAACGACTCCAGAAAGGCCCGTTTGGCGGTCGTCGCCATGTCGAGGCCGTGCGTGATGCCGTCCCGTTCGATGTAGTCGATGAGCGCCCGTTTGAGTACCGGGTTGTTGTGGCCGTAGTTGAGTGATCCGGCGCCGGCGAAGAAGTCGAGGTAGCTATGACCGTCCTCGTCGGTGAGTCGGCTGCCCTGCGCGCGGTCGAACACGGCGGGCCAGCCGCGGCAGTAGCTGCGCACCTCGGACTCAAGGGTCTCGAAGACGCTCAGGGCGGGCGGGGTGATGGTCACAGGAGTCTCCTGCCGATGGGGTGAACGGAGAGTGAGGGAAGTCGGAGCGAACGCGCCCGGTGGTGGTCGGGCGGGCGCGGGGCATGGCTCGGTGCGGTCCTGGTCACACAGGGTCACAGGTGACCGGAACCGCGGCTCAGAACGAGAGGGGACCGATGCGGTAGAGCACCTCGGGCTGGTGTCCCTCGTCGGGGAACATCCCGCCGTGGAAGAGCACCTCCCGGTCCAGGATCGCGTCGTGGCGCGCCGCGTAGGCCGTGAACATCCGGTCCGAAGCGGTGTTGTCGGGGGTCACGGTCGTCTCGATCGAAGTGATTCCCAGCTCCCTGGCGACCCGGCCGGTGAGCTCGTCCAGGAGGGTGCCCGCCAGTCCCTTGCCCCGGTGGGCCGCGTCCACGGCGACCTGCCAGATGACGAGGATCTTGGGCCGTTCGGGCCGGATGTATCCGGTGACGAAGGCGACGGGGTCTCCGCCGTCGTCGCGGGCGACGACGGACGTGGTGGCGAAGTCACGACACCACAGCAAGTAGCTGTACGAGGAGTTGAGGTCGAGGACCTCGGAGTCGCGGGCGATGCGCCAGAGCGCGGCTCCGTCCTCCACTCGTGGGGTGTCGATCCCGAAGGAATGGGCGAATTCGCTGCTGGCACCTGCAAGGTCTGCTTGTGCGGGGGTCATGCAGATTTAATTTACCTAGCAAATTCAAAAGATGCATCGTCGCCAGGGGTTGGGCGAACGCCGTCGTTGTGTTAACGCACGGGGTCCACCACCGGGGGCCGCTGGTGGCAGGTTGGGGTAATTTAGTCGGACATGCCTGGTCAGAACGGTCCTACCTGTGGACTCGGTCACATATGGGTAACGCCCGCGAGACATGTCCGAAACCCGCTGATCATCCTGTTGAAACTTTAGCGTTTAAGAGAATGAAAAGCGGGCAGAAGGATACGGGAAACTGCGCAGGGTAAAACACCTTCCGGTATTCGCACTTTAACGCGTTCTTTAATTGCAGGATGCTACCGCCACATATCGGCGACCGCATCCGCTGCGGCTTTCCTGTCCACGTCGGCGCCCGTCTCGGCGAGCGCGGCGCCCAGCGCGTCGAGACAGGACAGCACGGTCTCCCGGGTGGCGTCAGGACCGTAGTGGTTGACCCGGATCATCTCCCCGGCCAGCGCGCCGCCGCCCGCGACGACCGGCAGCGCGGGACCGGCCGCCAGGACCTTCCCCACCAGCTCGGCCGCGTCCACCCCCGCAGGGGTACGCAGCGTCGTGGCCACCGGCGCCGCGGCGGCCGGATCGCGTACGTACGGGGCGAGGCCGCCGCCCAGCGCCAGCGTGCCCGCGCGGGTCGCGGCCGCCGCGAGCGCGTGCCGGGCGGTCACCGTGTCGAGCCCCGCGGCCTCGATCCGCTCCAGGCTCGCTTCGAGCGCCAGCATCTCCAGCTGCGCCGGCGCGTGCGGCAGGGCCTTGCGGCCGGTGTCGATCCACCGCTCCTTCCAGTCCAGCAGCGACAGGTACGAGCGGCGCGGCGCCTGCGGATTGGCGGCCAGCCGCTCCCAGGCACGGTCGCTCACCGACACCGCCGACACCCCGGCCGGGCCGCCCATCGCCTTCTGCGCGCCGATCACGCACAGGTCCACGCCCCACGCGTCGGGCAGCAGCGGCTCGGCGGCGACCGACGCCACGGCGTCCAGCATGAACAGCGCGCCGTGCGCCCGGACGACCTCGCCGATCTCGGCGACCGGGTTGGTGTTGCCCGTCGCCGCCTCCGCGTGCACCAGCGAGACGAAGTCCGTCTCGGGGCGGGCCGCCAGCGCCCGCTCGACCTGCGCGGGCGTGACCGCCTCGTCGAACGGGACCGTCAGGTCGACGACCGTGGCGCCGCAGTCCCGCAGCCAGTCGCCGAAGGTCTGCCCGTAGGGTCCCGTGACCACGTTCAGCGCCGTCGACCCCGGCCGCGCACCGCCCCGCACACACCCTTCGAGCGGCAGCAGCGCCTCGCCCTGGGTGATCACCACATCGTGCTCGGTGGCGAGCAGCGCGGCGACCCGCCGCTCGATGGCGGCGAAGTGCGCGGCGGTCAGCGGGGGCAGGTCGAGCAGCGGGTGCGTCACGGCGATGGCTCTCTTCAGTCCTGTGTCGGGTCGATCCTGCGTCGGGCCGGTCCTGGGTCCGGAACTCCTTGATCGAGGGTACCCACGGGCTCGTACAGTGCTGCCCATGAGTGATCACACGGTGCTGCACGTGAAGGGGCGGGTGCTCCTCGGCCCCGAGGAGACCGGCGACGAACTGTGGGTGGTGGGCGGCCGGATCACGCACAGCAGGCCGGCCGGCGCCCGTGACGTGCGTACCGTCACCGGCTGGGTGCTGCCCGGCCTGGTCGACGCGCACTGCCATGTCGGACTCGACCACGCGGGCGCCGTCGACGCCGCGACCACCGAGAAGCAGGCCGTCGAGGACCGCGACGCCGGTGCGCTGCTGCTGCGCGACGCGGGATCGCCCGCCGACACCCGGTGGACCGACGACCGCGCCGACCTGCCGAAGATCATCAGGGCGGGCCGGCACATCGCCCGCACCCGCCGCTACATCCGCAACTTCGCCCACGAGATCGAGCCCGACGAGCTGGTCGGGTACGTCGCCCGGGAGGCGGCACGCGGTGACGGGTGGGTCAAGCTCGTCGGCGACTGGATCGACAGGGACGCCGGCGACCTGACCGCCTGCTGGCCGCGCGAGGCCGTCGACGCTGCCATCGCCGAGGCGCACCGGCTGGGCGCCCGGGTCACCGCGCACTGCTTCGCCGAGGTGGCGCTGCGCGATCTGGTGGAGGCGGGCATCGACTGCGTCGAGCACGCCACGGGCCTCACCGAGGACACCATCCCGCTCTTCGCCGAGCACGGTGTCGCGATCGTGCCGACCCTCGTCAACATCGCCACCTTCCCGCAGCTGGCCGCGCCCGGCGCGGCCAAGTACCCGCGCTGGGCCGCGCACATGAACCGGCTCCACGAGCGCCGCTACGACACGGTGCGCGCGGCGTACGACGCGGGCGTGCCGGTCTTCGTCGGCACGGACGCCGGCGGCTCGCTGGCCCACGGTCTGGTCGCCGCCGAGGTGGCGGAGTTGGTGAAGGCCGGTATCCCGGCTCTGGACGCCCTTTCGGCGACGGCCTGGGCTGCCAGGCGCTGGCTGGGCCGCCCGGTGCTCGAAGAGGGCGCTCCGGCCGATCTGGTGGTGTACGACGAGGACCCGCGCGCCGACGTACGGGTACTGGCGGCGCCGCGCCGGATCGTCCTCGACGGACATGTGGTGCGCTGACGGCCCTGATGGAGTGACGTGAGGGAACTCACGTGCCACAAGAATCGAATGAAAGCACGGAAACCCCACTTTGGAGTGAACTGACGTCAGGTGACTGCCGGTTCACTCTTCGTGCGTAAAGAATCCGGATGTCTCGGTCGCCGCCGCCTCGTGTCCCCGTGTCGGCCGGTCGGCGACGCCAAATCTCTTGTGGGGGTTCCACCATCTTGAACAGCAACACCTTCAGCCTGCCCGCACGCCGCTGCGCCGCTGTCGCCGCCGCCGTGGCGCTGACGGCAGGCCCCGTGCTCCTCGCCGCGCCCGCCCAGGCCACCGGCGTCGAGGGCGACGGCAGTGCGAGCGCCTCCGTGCTCAGGACGAGCCTCGACGTGTCCCTGCTCAACAAGACCGTCGACGTGCCGCTGAACGCGTCCCTCAACGAGGTGAAGGCCCCGGCGAGCGCCGACAAGACCGCGCTCAGCGTCGAGTTGGACGGAGTCGACAAGGGCAAGGCCTTCAGTGTGCTGCGGGCCGACGTGGCCACGTCCAAGGCCACCGTCGACGAGCACAAGGCCGAGGGGTACGCCAACCTCGCCCACGCCAAGGTGCATGTGCCGGGGCTGCCGCTGCTCTCCCTCATCGAGGTCCAGCAGGTGACCTCCAAGGCGGTCTGCGCCGTCGGCGAGAAGCCCACCGCCGAATCGAATCTGCTCGGTGACGTGACCGTGCTCGGCAAGCGGGTCACGGTCTCCGCCGGCGGCCCGACACGCGTCTCCGTACCGGGAGTCGGCGAGGTGACGCTCGACCTGTCGAAGACGCGGACCACGTCCCGTACGGCGGCGGCGACCGCCCTCGCGCTCAACGTGTCGGTCAATCCACTGAAGTTGAACGTCGCCGACGTCCAGGGCTCCCTCACCATCGCCGAGGCGACCTGTGAGACACCGGACGAGCCCGAGGAGGCGGCGCCGGAGCCCGCGAAGGCCGAGGAGGAGGCGCAGCCCGATCTGAAGCCGCAGAGCGCCGCCGCACCGGAGAACCTGGCGGAGACGGGCGGCAGTTCCAAGACGCCGTACCTGGCGGGCGGCGCCGCCGTGCTGCTGGCCGCGGGCGGCACCGCCCTCGCCCTGGCACGGGCCCGCGCCAGGCGCTGACGACCACCGGCCGGGGGGCCGGGCGGTTGAGACGGGGGGAGGGGGCGCACCGCTGCCGGTGCGCCCCCCCGCGGTACCTGAACGGCCTAGGGCCTGTCTGACACATAGCGCCGTCCGCCCGTAGGGCGGGGCTTGCGGCGTCTGGTGCGTGCGATCGCAAGGCGGAGGGTCGTTCTCGTACTGGACGTACATGAACGAGCCCGACAACGCGGCGAGCGTGCGTGCCAGGCGTCGGAAGCCAGGCGGGATGTGTCAGACGGGCCCTAGGGACCGACGGCCGTCAGCGCCTGGTCCAGCGCCTGGAGGAAGCGGTTGGTCGTGGGTCTGTCCCGTACCGCGAGCCGCAGCCAGTTCCTGCCGAGCCCGGGGAAGGTGTCGCCCCGGCGCGCGGCGAAGCCCAGCGTGCGCAGCCGGGCCCGTACCGAATCGGCCCGCTCCATCCGTACGAGTACGAAGGGACCCTCGGCCGCCTCGACGGCCCGTACCTCGTCGAACTCGGTGAGCCCCGCCAGCAGATGGGCACGCTCCACGGCGATCAGCCGCGCCGCCTGCTCCGCCTCGGCCAGCGCCGTCGGCGTCATACACGCCTCGGCGGCCGCCAGGGCCGGTGTCGAGACCGGCCACAGCGGCTGGGCCCGCTCCAGGGCCGCGACCGTCGCAGGATCGGCCAGTACGTAACCGATCCGCAGCCCGGCGAGGCCCCAGGTCTTCGTGAGGCTGCGCACCACCACGAGCCCCGGCACGTCCGTACGCGCTGCCAGCGCCTCCGGTTCGCCGGGCACCGCGTCCATGAAGGCCTCGTCCACCACCAACGTCCGCCCAGGACGGGCGAGTTGAGCGACAGCGGCCGCCGGGTGCAGCACGGACGTCGGGTTGGTCGGATTCCCGATCACCACCAGGTCCGCGTCGTCGGGCACGGCGTCCGGGTCGAGCCGGAAACCGTCCCGCGCGCCCAGCAGCACCCGGCGTACCTCGTGACCCGCGTCCAGCAGCGCCGACTCGGGTTCGGTGAACTGCGGATGCACCACGACCGGGCGCCGGCACGGCAGCGCGCGGGCGAGCAGGACGAACGCCTCGGCGGCGCCCGCCGTGAGCAGCACCCGCTCCGGCGGCAGCCCGTGCCGGGCCGCGACGGCGGCGCGCGCCGCCCGCCCGTCGGGATAGGCGGCGAGCCCCGTCAGCGACGAGGCGATGCGCTCGCGCAGCCAGTCCGGTGGAGTGCCGGTGCGGACATTGACCGCGAGGTCGACCAGTCCGTGCCTGCCGTCGCGCACCTCCGCGTCACCGTGGTGGCGCAGATCGGGGGCGTCAGTGGGTGTGTGCATGGCTGCCGCGCTGTTCGCCGGATATGGCCGCCCGCTCGACGGGCCTGCTGATCGCGACGCTGTGGGGGTGGACGCGGGTCACTGTGCTCCCTCCGAAATGCCACCGGCACATGCGGGCGGCACCATGATCATGTTGCGCTCCGGGGAGTGCGGACTCCCCAGTTCCGAGCTGTTTACCGTCCCTCCTCACATCCTGTCCACGGGCAGGGCGTCCACCCCGTTCAGCGGTCGGCGAACCACCGCGCACGTGACCGCGGGGGAACGGCCGTCGGGACGCGATCTGCGTTTCGTCACGATCAGCTCGCCGCCGCCCGCCAGCGCCGCCGCCTCGGCCACCGAAGGGGTGCCGACGGCGGCCAGCGCCGCTTCCGAAGCGCCCGGCACCCGCACCGACGCCAGCAGCTCCGCCGGATACGCCCGCAGCGGCGCCCCCAGCCGCTCGGCCGCCGCCACGAGGCCCGGCTCGCCCGCCTTGGCCTCGACGGTCGCCAGCTCCACCACGTCCCGTACGGACAGGCCCGCGTCCCGCAGCGTGTCCAGGACCAGCCCCAGCACCTCGTCGCACGCCGCGCCGCGCCGCGCGCCGACCCCGACGACCAGCGCGGGACGGTTGGTGACCTTGGTCACGAGCAGCCCCTTTCCGGGCCCCGGGCCCTTCCCGGACGTGCGGAGCACACCCCTGATCGACTAAGCAGGGGCTCATGGCGGTGTTCGTCGCGCTCGGCGCGTTCCTCATGACGCTGTTCGGCGGCTGGACGGCGCAACGCGTCACCGACCGCCGCCACCTCGTGCTGGGGCTGGCCGGGGGACTGATGCTCGGCGTCGTCGGCCTCGACCTGCTGCCCGAAGCGGTACGGGCGGCGGGCGGCGACGTCTTCGGCGTGCCCCAGGCGCTGCTGCTGTTCGTCGGCGGCTTCCTCGTCGCCCATCTGGTGGAACGGCTGCTCGCCGTCCGGCAGACCTCCCACGGCGCCGATCCGCAGGACGACGGCCGCGACCTGCACGCACCGGCGTCCCGGGTGCCGCAGGTCGGCCTGACCGCCGCCGCCGCGATGGTGGGCCACAGCCTGATGGACGGGGTGGCGCTCGGCGCGGCCTTCCAGGTCAACGGCGCGATCGGCACGTCCGTCGCGCTCGCCGTCATCGCCCATGACTTCGCGGACGGCTTCAACACGTACACGATCACCAGCCTGTACGGGAACGACCGCCGCAAAGCGCTCACGATGCTCGTCGCCGACGCCGTGGCGCCCGTGGTCGGCGCGGCCTCCACCCTGCTGTTCACGCTCCCCGAGGAGGCGCTGGGCAGCTATCTCGGCTTCTTCGGCGGCGCCCTGCTCTACCTGGCCGCCGCCGAGATCCTGCCCGAGGCCCACCACGAGCACCCCGCCCGCTCCACCCTGCTCTTCACGGTCCTCGGTGTGGGCTTCATCTGGCTGGTCGTCGGGCTCGCCGGCTGACGGTCTCACCGCGCGCATCCGGCGACGAACCGCCGTGCCATCTCCGGCGTCGCCGCCCAGTGCGTGTGCAGATAGCTGGCGTGCACCCCGCCCGTGACGAACCCCTCGACCCGCCGCTCCGGGCGCACCACACCCCAGGCAGGCGCCGCGCCCGCCGCCGGATCCAGCACCGTCCGGTGGAACTCGTGCCCGCGCACCCGCGTCCCCGCGACGGCCAGCGCGCTGTCACCGACCGCGACCGCCTCCCGGTAGCCGAGCGTCAGCCGCCCCGACATCCGGCCGTCCGCCGCCAGCACCCCGCACATCGGCCTGTCGTCCAGGGAACGCGCCAGATACAGCAGCCCGGCACACTCGGCGGCCACCGGCGCGCCGCTGTAGGCCAGCTCGGCGACGGCCTTGCGCAGCGGCTCGTTGGCGGACAGCTCAGGCGCGTACACCTCGGGGAACCCGCCGCCGATCACCAGCCCGCGCGTCCCCTCCGGCAGCGCCTCGTCATGGAGCGGGTCGAACGGGACGACATCGGCGCCCGCCGCCGTCAGCAGCTCCGTGTGCTCGGCGTACGAGAAGGTGAACGCGGCCCCGCCGGCGACGGCGACCACGGGCCTCGGCCCGCCCACCGGCTCCGTCTCGGGCGACCAGACGGCCGTGTCCAGCGGGGGAGCGCTACGGGCCAGCGCCAGCAGCGCGTCCAGATCGCACCCCGCCCTGACCCGGTCGGCCAGCGCCCGCGTCGCCTCCAGCGCGTCCGCGTGCCGCTCCGCGACCGGTACGAGCCCCAGATGCCGCGACGGCGTGCCCACCTGGTCCGTCCGGCGCAGCACCCCGAGCACCGGCACCCCGGAACCGTCCAGCGCGTCGCGCAGCAGCCGCTCGTGCCGGTCGGAAGCGACCTTGTTGAGGATCACCCCGCCGATCCGCACCTCCGGGTCCCAGGAGGCGAAGCCGTGCACCAGCGCCGCGACGGAACGCGACTGCGACGACGCGTCCACGACCAGCACCACCGGCGCCCGCAGCAGCTTCGACACCTGCGCCGTCGAGGCCAGTTCGCCCTGGTCCGAAGCGCCGTCGTACAGCCCCATGACGCCTTCGACGACCGCGAGGTCACACCCCCGCGCGCCGTGCGCGAACAGCGGCCCGATCAGCCCCGTACCGCACATGAAGGAGTCGAGGTTACGGCCGGGCCTGCCGCCCGCGGCGCCCGACACGGCCAGTGTGTGATAGCCGGGATCGATGTAGTCGGGCCCGACCTTGTGCGGCGAGACGGCCAGACCGCGCTCCGAGAAAGCGGCCATCAGACCCGTCGCCACGGTCGTCTTGCCGCTCCCCGACGACGGCGCCGCGATCACCAGCCGGGGGATCACCACTCGATGCCCCGCTGGCCCTTCTGACCCGCGTCCATCGGGTGCTTGACCTTCGTCATCTCCGTGACCAGATCGGCGAAGTCCATCAGCTCCTGAGGTGCGTTGCGTCCGGTGATCACCACGTGCTGGGTACCGGGACGGTCCCGCAGCACCTCGATCACCTCAGCGGTGTCGACCCACCCCCAGTGCAGCGGGTAGGCGAACTCGTCCAGGACGTAAAGCTTGTGGGTCTCGGCCGCCAGATCACGCTTGACCTGCTCCCAACCCTCGCGCGCCGCCTCCTCGTTGGACAGCTGGCTGTCCCGCTGCACCCACGACCAGCCCTCGCCCATCTTGTGCCAGGCGACCGTGCCGCCCTCGCCGCTCGCCCCCAGCACCTTCAGCGCCTGCTCCTCACCGACCTTCCACTTCGCCGACTTCACGAACTGGAAGACCCCGACCGGCCACCCCTGCGTCCAGGCCCGCAGCGCGAGCCCGAAAGCGGCGGTCGACTTGCCCTTGCCGGTGCCCGTATGGACCAGCACCAGCGGACGGTTACGGCGCTGACGGGTCGTCAGACCATCGTTCGGCACCGACTCCGGCTGTCCCTGCGGCATTTAAGCGGCCCTCCCCTGCTGTACGTCCCTGACCAGCCCGGCGATGCTGTCGGCGCGCAGCTCGTCGAGCGTGACGGCGGTGCCGCCCAGATCGGCGGCCAACTGCCCAGCGAGCCCCAGCCGTACCGGCCCCGACTCGCAGTCCACCACCACCGAAGCCGTACCCTCCGCCGCGTGCAGCCGCGCCGCACGCCCGCCGAGCGCCACCGGATCGGGGCCGCCCGTCGCCCTGCCGTCCGTCACGACGACCAGCAGCGGCCGGCGCGCGGGATCCCGCATCCGCTCGACCCGCAGCACGTCGTGGGCGCTCAGCAGCCCGGCGGCGAGCGGGGTACGCCCACCGGTCGGCAGCGATTCAAGACGGGCCGCCGCCGCGTCCACCGACGACGTGGGCGGCAGCGCCACTGTCGCCTCCGTACCGCGGAAGGTCACCAGACCCACCTTGTCGCGCCGCTGGTAGGCGTCGAGCAGCAGCGAGAGCACAGCGCCCTTCACGGCGCTCATCCGCCGCCGCGCCGCCATCGAGCCCGAGGCGTCGACCACGAACAGCACGAGGTTCCCCTCACGCCCCTCCCTGGTCGCCTGCCGCAGATCGTCCCTGCGCACCACAAGCCCGGGACCGCTGCGGCCACGCGCCAGCTGATGCGGCGCGGCGGCCTGCACCGTCGCCGCCAGATGCAGCTTGGTCAGCGCCCCCCGCGGCCGACGGGAACCCGTCGTCCTGCCGTGCTCGGTACGGGCACGGGACCGCCGCCCCGCGGCGCCCTCACCGAGCCCGGGGACGCTCAGCATCTTCGTACGGAACGGCTCGGCGGCACCGACGGGCGCCTGCTGCCCGCCACCACCGGCAGCGGACGACTGCCCTTCGCCCTCCTCGGAGGAGGCTTCGCCCCCCTCCTCAGGCCCGTCCTGAGGCGGAACACCGCCACCAGGACCATCCGGACCAGGGTCGGGATCGTCGTCGCCCTTGAACTCCTCCAGCGTGTCGTCCAGCTTGTCCTCGTCAAGTCCCGGCGCGTCAAAGGGATTACGCCGCCGCCGGTGCGGCAGGGCGAGCAGCGCCGCCTGCCGGACGTCCTCGGCGAGCACATCCGTACGCCCGGCCCAGGCCGCCAGCGCCGTCGCCGTCCGCGCCATCACGATGTCCGCGCGCATCCCGTCCACCTCGAACGCGGCGCACGTGGCGGCGATCTGCAGCAACGCCGCGTCCCCGAGCCGCACTTCGGGCAGCAGGGCCCGCGCGGTCACGATCCGCTCGCGCAGCGTGTTCTCCTCGTCGGCCCACCGGGCGCCGAACCCGGCCGGGTCGTCGTCGTAGGCGAGCCGCCGCCGCACGACCTCGACCCGGAGCTCCGGATCACGCGAGGCCGACACCTCCACCGTCAGCCCGAACCGGTCGAGCAACTGCGGCCGCAGCTCGCCCTCTTCGGGGTTCATCGTCCCGACCAGCAAAAAGCGCGCCGCATGCCGTACGGAGACGCCCTCGCGCTCCACGTACGAGGCGCCCATGGCAGCCGCGTCCAGCAGCAGGTCGACCAAGTGGTCGTGCAGCAGGTTGACTTCGTCCACGTACAGCACCCCGCGGTGCGCGTCGGCCAGCAGACCGGGCTCGAACGCCTTCACCCCCTCGGAGAGGGCGCGCTCGATGTCCAGTGCCCCCACCAGCCGGTCCTCCGAGGCACCGACGGGCAGCTCGACCACCCGGGCGGGCCTGTCCACCCCGTCGACCACCGCGTGCGGCCCGTCGGGGCACGCGGGATCGGGCGAAGCGGGATCACAGCTGAACCGGCACCCCGGAACGACGGACACCTCCGGCAGCAGCGCCGAAAGCGCCCGCACGGCGGTGGACTTGGCGGTGCCCTTCTCGCCACGCACCAGCACACCGCCCACGGCGGGACTCACCGCGTTGAGCAGCAGCGCGAGCCGCAGATCGTCCATCCCCACGACGGCGGTGAACGGAAAGGGTGTGCTCATGTATGACTCCTCCGTGCTGACGGATCTTGGCTGCGGTGTCGCCGTCCGGCGGGGGCGGCCGGGTTCGGTGGTTGCGGTTGTCGGTACGTGTGCCGGGTTCCGGGTCCTGCGGAGGGGGGTGTCCGGACTGCTTGTCGCATGAGCTCCTTCGCTTTACGTCCGGACACCCCCCTCCTCCGGCCCCGGCCCCCTCCCGTGGGCGGGTCCACCCAACCGCCCGCGTCAGCGCGGGTGAGCGGTGCCCTGCGGTCCGGGGGACACGTCCCTGGCGCGAACGCCCGGCCAACTGCCCTCGGTGGTCCGGCACACGTGTCCCGGACGGTCGGGGTGAAGGGGGTCGTGCAGGGGTGGTGTCCGGAGCGTAGAGCGTGATTTGTGGCGCATCTCGGCGGTGGCTCCGCGTCTCGGGAGTACGCGCCGTAAATCATGCAGCGCAGGACACGACCCCGGAACGGCACCCGGCAACCACCGCAACCACAACCGCCAACCGAACCGCGCCGGACGGCGACACCGCGCAGGACGGCGACACCCCGCCGCACGGCCGTCACGGCGCACCCGGCGGAACGAACGGCAGCCCCGTCGGCGCCCCGTCCTCGATCAGCCGCATCAGCGCGGCCGTATCGGCGTGCTCCTCGACCAGATCACCCAGCAGGTCCAGCTGCGCCTCCCGCAGCTCCCCGAAACTCGTGTCGGGCGCCGGCACGAACCGCCGCCCCGCCTCCCGCGCCACCTCCGTGAGGAACCGCCGCCGGAACGCGTCGCTCTCCAGCGCCCCGTGCCAGTGCGTGCCCCGCACCGCACCCACCCGGCAGCCGTCCAGCGCCCGCCCCTCCCCGTCGACCACGAACGGCTCGCCGCCCCGCACGTCCGCCACGCCGTGATGGATCTCGTACCCCTCGACGGCCTCGCCCAGCGCGTGACCCACCGGCCGGGCCAGCGTCTTCGCCACGGCGAACCGCACCCGCACCGGCAGCAGTCCGAGCCCCGGCACCACGCCGGCCCGCGACTCGACGTCGTCCTCGACCCGTTCGCCGAGCATCTGGTACCCGCCGCAGATCCCCAGCACCGGCCTGCCGTCCGCCGCCCGCCGGGCTATCGCGTCGGCCAGGCCGCGCTCCCGCAGCCAGCCGAGCGCCTTCACCGTGCCGCGCGTGCCGGGCACCACCACCAGGTCGGCGTCGGCCAGTTCCTCGGGCCGGTCGACGAACCGCACCACCACACCCGGTTCGGCCGCCAGTGCGTCCACATCGGTGAAGTTGGACATCAGCGGCACCGCGCACACCGCCACCCGCAGCACGTCCTCGCCGTACGGCGGCGCGACGCGCGACTCGCGTACGGTGCCGTGCTGCGACACCCGCAGCCCGTCCTCCTCGTCGATGCCGAGCCCGGTCCGCCACGGCAGCACCCCGTAGGTGGCGCGCCCGGTCAGCCCCTTCAGCATGTCGAGCCCCGGTTCGAGCAACGACACGTCGCCGCGGAACTTGTTGATCAGATACCCGGCGACCAGCGACTGGTCCGCCTCGCTCAGCAGCGCCGTCGTGCCGAAGAAGGAGGCGAAGACCCCGCCCCTGTCGATGTCCCCGACGATCACGACCGGCAGTTGGGCGGCCCGCGCGATGCCCATGTTCACGATGTCGGTACGGCGGAGGTTGATCTCGGCGGGACTGCCGGCGCCTTCGCAGATCACCGCGTCGTACGTGCTCCGCAGCTCATCGAGGCAGTCCAGCACGGGCTGGAGCAGTTCGGCCTGCCGGCCGCCGTGGTAGCCGCGCGCGCTCAGCTCGCCCACCGGCCGCCCCATCAGGATCACTTGGCTGCTGCGGTCGCCGCCCGGCTTGAGCAGTACCGGATTCATCAGCGCCGTCGGCTCGACCCTGGCGGCCTGTGCCTGCATGGCCTGGGCCCGGCCGATCTCCGCGCCCTCGCGCGTCACGAACGAGTTGAGCGACATGTTCTGCCCCTTGAAGGGCGCGACCTTCACCCCCTGGCGCACCAGCCACCGGCAGATGCCCGCCGTAACGACGCTCTTGCCCGCGTCGGACGTCGTGCCCGCGACCAGCAGTCCGCCGCCCCTCATATCGACCCCCTCCGACCAACAACTCCGGACCGGAACCTGGACCCGGCCCCGAACCCGGCCCCGACCGCGAACCGCCCCACCGCACAGACGCCCAGCGTGAGCCAGGTGACGCGTCGCGACAGGCGTACCGCACGCTCGATGTCGGCCACCTCGACCGGCCGCCCCGCCGCCCCGTTGAGCACCGGCCGGTGCTCGACCCGGCCGCCGTACGCGAGGGTGCCGCCGAGCCGTACCCCCAGCGCACCGGCGAACGCCGCCTCCACCGGGCCCGCGTTGGGGCTCGGATGGCGGGCCGCGTCGGCGCGTACCGCCCGCAGGGCGCCGCGCGGATCGCCACCGAAGGCGGTCGCCAGCGCGGCGGTGAGCCGGGCCCCGGGCCAGCCGGCCACGTCGTCGAGCCGGGCCGAGGCCCAGCCGAAGCGTCGGTAGGCGGCGGACTTGTGGCCGACCATCGCGTCGAGAGTGTTCACGGCGCGGAATCCGACCAGTCCCGGCACCCCGGCGACCGCGCCCCACACGAGCGCGCCCACCACGGCGTCGGAGGTGTTCTCGGCGACGGACTCGACCACGGCGCGGGCCATCTGTCGCTCGTCCAGGGCCTGCGGATCACGTCCGCAGAGCCGGGGGAGCAGCGTACGGGCCCGCTCGGTGTCCCCGGCGCTCAGCGCTGCTCCGACGGCGCGCGCCTCCCGGCCCAGCGATGTGCCGCCCACGACCGACCAGGTGGCTGCCGCGGTCAGGACGACGGACGCGGCGCGCCGGTCCCGTACGAGCCGACCGGCGAGCGCGGCGGCGCCGGTGGCGCCCGCGACACACACCGCCGTGTGCAGGGCGCCCCAGCCCCGGTGGTCGCGCCACAGGACGCGCTCGACGGCGCCTGCGGAGCGGCCGAAGGCGGCGACGGGGTGTCCCCGCCGTGGGTCGGCGAACAGCAGGTCGGCCAGGAGTCCGGCGGTGGCGCCGTAGGCGAAGACCCGCTCGGCGGCTGAACCGCGGCCAGGCATGGCGAAGTGTCCTCACTCAGGGTCCGCGCCCCGGCTCGACGTGAAGCGGCGGCGAGAGTTCCTGGCTCCTGGGCGCTGCGCTCTCCCAGTGACAGTGGCGGGACCGCGCCGGACTCGCACCGGCTTCCTCTGCTTGCCACCGCGGGACCGGCGCGAACCGGTCCCTTTTGGCCTCGGCAGTCCACCACGCTGTGAGAACAGCCGTCAACTCACCCTTGACCTGCGGTCGAGGGTGAGCGGGACGGTGCGGGCAGGGCCAGGGGCCGGGTCAGGCGACGATGAGGAAGATCCCGTACGCGACGGCGGCCGCGCACAGGGCGAAGCAAGCGTACGCGCCGGACACGGCGGTCGCCGAGCCCTGCTTGGAGAGGCCGATGACCCCGAGGGTGAACAGGCCAACCAGCGCGACGGTGGCCACGAGGCTGACCCCGAAGACGGAGCCGAGAGCCGCCCAGTCGATTTCCATGCTGTTCCGTCCTTACGCCGTGGCCGAGGCCGCTGTGGTGGGAGCCGCCGCGGTCGCGGCCGTGGTCGCGGCCCCGGGGACCGGAGCGGGGGCCGGGATGGTGGCCGACAGATCCTGCGGGAGTCCGACGGACACCGGAACCACGTCGTCCGTACCGCCGACCACATTCGTGGCGTCGACGGGCCGGCGACGGGAGGCCCGCCAGATCACCGCGGACACCAGGATGAGCAGCGCGGCGACGACGGCGACGCCCCAGGGGCCCCGTCCGGTCAGGAACTCCGCGCCCGCCGCGACCAGACCGGCCGCGGGCAGTGTCAGACACCAGGCGACGGCCATCCGGGTCGCGGTGGACCAGTGGACCACCCCGCCCTTGCGGCCGAGCCCCGCGCCCATCACGGCACCGGAGCACGCCTGAGTCGTGGAGAGCGAGAAACCGAGGTGGGAGGAGGCCAGGATGACGGTCGCGGCACTGGTCTGGGCCGCGAAGCCCTGCTGCGGCTTGAGGGTGGTGAGTCCGGTGCCCATGGTGCGGATGATGCGCCAGCCGCCGAGGTAGGTGCCGAGCGCGATGGCCGTGCCGGCCGAGACGATGACCCACAGCGGCGGGTTGGACCCGGGCGCCAGCACACCGCCGGTGACCAGGGCGAGGGTGATCACACCCATGGTCTTCTGCGCGTCGTTGGTGCCGTGGGCGAGGGAGACCAGGGCGGCGGAGGCGATCTGCCCCGCCCGGTACCCCTTGGCGGTGTCCTTCTCGTCGGTGTGCCGTCCGATCCGGTACGTCAGACGGGTGGCGGCCGTCGCGGCGAGCCCCGCGACGACCGGCGCCGCGAGCGCGGGGATGAGCACCTTGGTGACGACGACCCCGCCGTTGACCCCCGACGTACCGACGGACATCAGGGTGGCGCCGATCAGGCCTCCGAAGAGGGCGTGCGAGGAGCTGGACGGCAGGCCCAGCAGCCAGGTGAAGAGATTCCACAGGATGGCGCCGACGAGTGCGGCGAAGATGACTTCGGTCCTGATGCCCTGTTCGTTGATGAGGCCGCCGGAGATGGTCTTGGCGACCTCGACCGACAGGAAGGCGCCGACGAGATTGAGGGCGGCGGACATGGCCACCGCGATCTTTGGCTGGAGAGCGCCGGTCGAGATGGTCGTAGCCATCGCGTTGGCGGTGTCGTGGAAACCGTTCGTGAAATCGAACACGAGAGCCGTCGCGATCACGATCGCGAGCAGCAGCGTGAGGTGCTCCATGCCGTTCAGGCAATCGAATAAGAGTGAACGGAAGATGAACTAGGCAGGTATTTGAGGTGTCTCTCCACGGGGGAGGCCACGGACCGCACCGCACTGCCCGAATTGCGGCCCGCCTGACAGGATCTGCGCATGACAGAGCACCGGACACAGCCGCCCCCGCCAGCGTCGCGGCCACGGCCCCAGCCACGCTCGCGGCAACGGACCTCCGTGGACGACGACGCGGTCAGGCAGGCCTGGCAGGACGTCGTTGCCACCGCCCGCAGGACGGCCGCCGAAGGCCTCGTCGTCGGCACGTCGGGCAACGTGTCGGCCCGCGTCGGCGATCTCGTCCTCGTCACCCCGAGCGCGGTGCCGTACGACCGGCTGACCCCCGACGACACCGTAGCGGTCCGGCTCGACGGGGAGCAGGTCGCCGGATCCCTCCCGCCGACCAGCGAACTGCCGCTGCATCTGGCGGTCTACCGCAGCACCCCGGCCGCCGCCGTCGTCCACACCCACGCCGTGCACGCCACCGCCGTCTCCACGCTCGTCCCCGAGCTGCCCCTGATCCACTACATGGCGGCCGCCCTGGGCGGTCCGGTCCGCGTCGCGCCGTACGCCACGTACGGGACGGACCAGCTCGCCACGTACATGCTCGAAGCACTCCGCGACCGCAGCGCCTGTCTGCTGCGCAACCACGGCACGGTCGCCCACGGCGCCACCCTCGACCAGGCGTACGACCGCACGGCCCAGCTGGAGTGGATGTGCCGCCTGTGGCTGACCGCGTCGGCGGTGCCGGGACACACCCCGACGCTGCTCTCCGAGGCGGAGCTGGCCGAGGTGACGGAGAAACTGAAGGGGTACGGCAAGCAGAGCTGACCCCCGCGACCGGCCGTGTCGAATGTCACCGGTGGTCCCCGTCCACTGGCGGGCCGGGCCGACGGTCACCACACTGTGAGGGTGCGCCCGGCAACAGCGACGGCAGCAGCCGTCACCACGATGATCGGTGTCGGCGCGGCCGCAGTCGCGGCCGGCCGGTACGCCAGCGACGCGGCGCTCAAGCCGCCGCCCGGGCGCGCCCTGCCCGGCGACCCCCGACTGACCGTGCACGCGACGGCCGCGGGACAGATCACCCTGACCCGCTCCTTCGCCTCCCTGCGTCCCGGCACGTACGGACTCCAGGGCCCCGGCATCCACGCCGTCGTCGGACCTGTGCTGCCCGACGTGGACCACTCCCCGGACACCGTCGTACGCCGTCTTGAGCGCGTCAGCCACGGCAAACTCACCCCGGGCAGCCGGGTGCGGCTCACCCCGCAGGTGCACAGCGGCGACCCGGCGACCGCCCTCGGCCTCGACCACCAGGACATCGAGATCCCCGGCGAACTCGGCATGCTGCCCGCCTGGTTCGTGCCCGGCCTCCGCGAGACCTGGGTGATCACCACGCACGGCCTCGGCACGACGCGCGAACACCCCCTGAACCTCATGGACTTCCTCGCGGCGCAGCGCTTCCCCGTGCTGGACCTCGCCTACCGCGGCGACGCCGGAGCGCCCAAGTCCCCCGACGGGATCGGCCATCTCGGCGACTCCGAATCGCGCGACCTGGAGGCGGCCGTCCGGCACGCGGTCCGGCACGGCGCGCAGAGCGTCCTGCTGTACGGCTGGTCGACCGGCGCCTCGATGGCGCTGCGGGTGGCGACCGACTCCGCCATGGCCGGCCGGGTCAGCGGCCTCATCCTGGACTCGCCCGTACTGGACTGGCAGGCCACCCTGCGGGCCCTGGCCACCGCCCGCCGCACGCCGGGCCCGCTGCTGCCCCTCGCCGTACGCGCGGCCCAGGGCAGGACGGGACTGAGCGGCAACCGGCTGCTGCGCGCCACCGACGCCCGGCACCTGCGGGTGCCGACCCTGATCATCCACGGCCCCGACGACACGCTCGCCCCGTGGGGCCCGTCCCGGCAGCTGGCCGCGCACCGCCCCGAAATGGTCACGCTGCACACCGTTCCGCAAGCGCCGCACGCCGCGATGTGGAATGCGGATCCCGACGGCTACGAAGAGACGCTGCGGCGCTTCCTCACCCCCCTGATGTAACGCCCGGAGCAGCCCGAACGCCGCCGCGTCCACGGCGGTTCCGGGCCCGGCCCGCGCACCCCGCCACGCCGTCGCCGGACCGATCCGGCAGGTTCCGTTTGGGCTTTCGGGCAGTCACCGGGAAGACTGCCCCCGTGACGTCCCGAAAGCCTGATGAGCAATTGGCGCGCAACTCCAGACTCCGAATCGTCCGTTCGCGGCCGGTGGCCTCGGCGCGACGGGCCGTGACCGACGGGCGGAACCGGCCGGCCCCCCGCCCGCCCGAGGGCACTCCGCCCCAGGCGGAGCTGGCCCGCCAGGCGAGGGCGGTGCTCGCCGACGCCGTACGGATCGCCCGATGGGCGGCCGTCGACCGGGACCCGGGAGCGGGCAGGCTCGGCGAGCAGGCCCAGGAACGGGCCGCTGCCGCGCTGGAGTTGTCACCCGCTCAGGTGCGCGCCGCGTGGGACCGGGCCAGGCTGGCCGGACTCGTCGAGCTGCACGACGGCGCGGTGCGCCCCGGCTGGCGGCTGCACGCCTGGGACCGCGACGACAGCGCCGTACTGCGCGGCTGGGTCGCGCTCTTCGACGCCTGGTCGCTGGTCCATCTCGCCCCCGCCGACGTCGAACCCGCGACCGTCGCCGAGGTCGTCGAAGCCCTGCCGCAGGTGCTTTCCCTCCTCCAGCTCTCGGCCGGGCCCGTGACGGCCCCCGCCCTGCTCGACCTGTTGCGCAAGCGCGTCGCCGAACTCCACGAGGAGCGCTGCGAGGTGCCGTACGGACCCGGCGCCGACGCCGCGGAGGCGACCGCCGTCACCGTCCCCCTCTCGCCGCTGCTGCACTGGGCCCTGGAAGGCCTGGCGTCGGTCGGCGCGCTCACCCTCGGCGAGGGCCAGGCGACCCTCACCCCGCTCGGCAACTGGGCGGTGTGGGTCAAGCTGGAGCAGATCTGCGTCGCCGCCCAGAGCCCGGCCGGCAACATCGAGCAGTCCGCGCAGGAGATGCTCCGCGGCTGCGCCGGCCTCACCCCCGGCCCCGCCCGCGCCGAGTACCGCGCCTGGCTCGCCGCCCGCACGGCGAGCAGCGCCATCAGCGAACTCCTCACCGTCGCACGGGGCGAGGACGCACTGCTGCGCGGTCTGGCCTTCGAGGCGCTGCGCGTCGTCGGCGCCCCCGCCGAACCCGGCGTACGGGCAGCGGCCGCCGACACCTCACTGCGCCCCTACGCGCTCCTCTGGCTCGCCGAGTACGAGGGCGCCGACCCCGACGACGCCTCCGAGGTCCTCACCCGCGAGGAGTCGACCTGGCTGTGGGTGGACACCGCGGCGGCCGTGGCCGACCACGGCGAGAGCGCGCTTCTGGTGCGCCACCTGGACTCGGCGGTGCAGGGCAACGTCCCCGCGCTCCTCGAAGAGGTACGCGCCGTCGGCCATCCCCGTACGGTCCAGGTGCTGGTCGCCCTGGCGGCGGCGCACCCGGACCCGGCCCTGGCCAAGGCGGTCCGCAGGGCGGCCTTCCAGGTCCACAACGGAGGCGCCTGAGCACCGGCCCCCGGCCCCCGGCCCCCGGTCCTCCCGCCCCCACCTGGGCCCGCACTCCGGCCCCCTCAGACCTCGGCTCCCGGCGCGTACGTACCGAAGCTCCAGACATTGCCTTCGGCGTCCCGCGCGATGTAGTCACGGGAGCCGTAGTCCTGGTCCGTGGGGGCCATCAGGATCTCCACGCCCTGCTCGACCGCCCGCGCGTGATGCGCGTCCACGTCCTCGATTACGACATAGACGCCGACCGGGCCGCCGTCCCCCATCGCCTTGGCGAAGACGCCCTCCCGGCCCTTCGCCCCCAGCATCACCATCCCGTTCCCGCACGACAGCTCCGCGTGGGCCACCGTGCCGTCCTCGGCCTCGTACACCGCGACTTCGGTGAATCCGAAGCCCTCTTTCAGGGTCCTGATGGCGGCCTTCGGGTCCGCGTACAGAATCGTCGGGTAAATGCTCGGAACCCCGGCCATGTGGACCAGCCCCTTCGCAGACTCGATAGCGCAAGCTCGAATGTGACCTGGATCTCAGTCTCGCACCGACCACCGACAATCCGCCCCCCGTCGCCTGGTCAGCCGGGGGAGGGGCGGCGCGACGTGGCGGGAAGGCAGTCGCGCCGGGCGGTTAGACTGGGCGTCATGGCATTTCTCCTCCTTGTGCATTAGCCGGCGTCGAAGTACTTCCTCCGCCTGTCCTTCCGCCGTCCAATACCGCCCTGGAGTCTTTCCGTGATCACCGCAACCGGTGTCGAACTGCGCGCCGGCGCCCGCGTCCTCATCGAGTCCGCCTCGTTCCGCATCGCCAAGGGCGACCGCATCGGTCTCGTCGGCCGTAACGGAGCCGGCAAGACCACGCTCACCAAGTGCCTCGCGGGTGAGGGCATCCCCGCCGCCGGCACCATCACCCGCTCGGGTGAGGTCGGCTATCTGCCGCAGGACCCCCGCACCGGTGATCTCGACGTCCTCGCCCGCGACCGCGTCCTGTCGGCCCGCGACCTCGACTCCGTGCTGAAGAAGATGCGCGAGAACGAGGAGCGGATGGCGAACGGCAAGGGCGCCACCCGCGAGAAGGCGATGCGCAAGTACGAGCGCCTGGAGACCGAGTTCCTGACCAAGGGCGGCTACGCGGCCGAGGCGGAGGCCGCCACCATCGCCGCCGCGCTCGGCCTGCCCGACCGGGTGCTCGGCCAGCCGCTGCACACCCTCTCGGGCGGTCAGCGGCGCCGGATCGAGCTGGCCCGCATCCTCTTCTCCGACGCCGACACCCTGCTCCTCGACGAGCCGACGAACCACCTCGACGCCGACTCCATCGCCTGGCTGCGCGACTACCTCAAGACCTACCGCGGCGGCTTCATCGTGATCTCCCACGACGTCGAATTGGTCGAGACGGTCGTCAACAAGGTCTTCTACCTGGACGCCAACCGCTCCCACATCGACGTCTACAACATGGGCTGGAAGCTCTACCAGCAGCAGCGCGAGTCGGACGAGAAGCGCCGCAAGCGCGAGCGCGCCAACGCGGAGAAGAAGGCCGCCACGCTGAACTCGCAGGCCGACAAGATGCGGGCCAAGGCCACCAAGACCGTGGCCGCGCAGAACATGGCCCGCAGGGCCGAGCGGCTGCTGTCCGGCCTTGAGCAGGTGCGGATGTCCGACAAGGTCGCCAAGCTGCGCTTCCCCGAGCCCGCCCCCTGCGGCAAGACACCGCTGACGGCCGAGTCCCTGTCGAAGTCGTACGGCTCACTGGAGATCTTCACCGATGTCGACCTGGCCGTCGACAAGGGCTCACGCGTGGTCATCCTCGGCCTCAACGGCGCGGGCAAGACCACGCTGCTGCGGCTGCTCGCGGGCGTCGAGAAGCCGGACACCGGACAGGTGACCCCGGGGCACGGTCTCAAGCTCGGCTACTACGCCCAGGAGCACGAGACCCTCGACCCCGAGCGCACGGTCCTGGAGAACATGCGCTCGTCGGCCCCCGACCTCGATCTGGTCGAGGTCCGCAAGACCCTCGGCTCCTTCCTCTTCTCCGGCGACGACGTCGACAAGCCGGCCGGAGTGCTCTCCGGCGGTGAGAAGACCCGGCTCGCCCTGGCCACCCTCGTGGTGTCCGCCGCCAACGTGCTGCTCCTCGACGAGCCGACGAACAACCTCGACCCCGCCAGCCGCGAGGAGATCCTCGGCGCGCTGCGCACCTACAAGGGCGCCGTCATCCTCGTCACGCACGACGAGGGCGCGGTCCACGCGCTGGAGCCGGAGCGGATCATCCTGCTGCCCGACGGGGTCGAGGACCTGTGGGGCGCCGACTACGCGGATCTTGTCGCGCTCGCCTGAGCCACGGCGATGCCCGTCCATCCCGCTGATCCAGGCTGATCGACTCCTTGTCGATCATTCGTATGGATCATTCGGCTGAGCGGTGATCCATCATCTGAGTGAGGGCGTCTACTCTTCCGGCGTGGCAACGCGTCGATCAGGCCTTGATCGTCCTTGTTCTGGCGTTTTCTCTGACACGCGCCGCTGACCTGGCATTTTTCCGGAAAATTCGAGCAAGATCCGTTGGTGCGACGTCTGGAATAGTGGATTCCGTTCGTGCTGGAGCCTTGAAGTGAGCCAAAGCTCGTCGTACGGACCTTGCCGAATGGGTGGCCAGGACGCCCCGGAGGGGTGATCATGAGAAGTCCAGAGCGCACTTCCCATGAGGAGGCACGGGTGGCCGAGACTCTGAAGAAGGGCAGCCGGGTAACCGGCGCCGCGCGCGACAAGCTCGCGGCAGACCTGAAGAAGAAATACGACTCCGGTGCGAGCATCCGGGCGCTGGCCGAGGAAACCGGCCGCTCCTACGGATTCGTCCACCGGATGCTCAGCGAGTCCGGAGTCACGCTGCGGGGACGCGGCGGAGCCACGCGAGGCAAGAAGGCCGCTTCGGCCTGACGACCGAGCGTCGCTTCTCCGGCCACCGGTTCGGACGGTGGCCACCCGGTCGGTCAAGCGATCACCCGGGTGGTTACTGTGCAGTCACTTAGCTCCATGCGTGCTGCGCTGACTGCGCGCCGTCTGCCCGAACCGGAGGCGTCCCATGACTTCACTCGATCCCCTACTCGACAAGGACGGCGTACGGCTCACTGTCGATGACGCCGTTGCCACGGTAACGCTGACCAATCCGGCCAAACGCAACGCCCAGTCTCCCGCTCTGTGGCGGGCGTTGACCGAGGCCGGAACGGCACTGCCGGGCAGTGTGCGGGTCGTCGTGGTGCGGGGCGAGGGCAAATCCTTCTCCGCCGGCCTCGACCGGCAGGCGTTCACCCCTGAGGGCTTCGACGGCGAGCCGTCCTTCCACGACCTCGCGCAAGGTTCCGACGCGGACCTTGACGCGGCCATCGCCGGCTACCAGGCCGGATTCACCTGGCTGCGGCAGAGCGACATCGTGTCGGTCGCCGCGGTCCAGGGCCATGCGATCGGCGCCGGATTCCAGCTCGCGCTCGCCTGTGACCTGCGGATCGTCGCCGAGGAGGTGCAGTTCTCGATGCGCGAGACAAGCCTCGGCATCGTTCCCGACCTGGCCGGCACCCATCCGCTGGTCGGGCTCGTCGGCTATGCCCGCGCACTGGAGATCTGCGTGACGGGCCGCTACGTGCAGGCAGCGGAGGCCGAGCGCGTCGGCCTCGCCAACCTGGTGGTGCCCGAGGCCGAACTCGACGCCGCCGTACGGGACTTGGCGGCCGCGCTGGTCGCGGCGCCGCGTCAAGCGGTCATCGAGACGAAGGCGCTCCTGCGGGGCGCTTCGAGCCGTACGTACGACGAACAGCGCGCGGCGGAACGCGCGGCCCAGGCCCGCCGCCTGCGCGACCTGGCGGGCCTCGGCGACTAGCCGGCCGGGCACGGCCCAGGGCGCGCCCTCGCTTCCCTTCCCGGTCACTCCCTTCCGGGGCGCTCCACCGCCGTGATCACCACGGCCACCGGAAGGGCGCCCGGTACGGCTGCCGTGACCGCGGCGCGTACCGCCCGTGCCACGTCCGGCGGGCGGTGCCCCGCCGCCGTCGCCAGCTCCACCCGTACGTGGTCGGCGGCGACCTCCACCGCCTCGCCCAGCGTTCCGGTCAGATGCGCGACCCCGGGCACCTCCGTCACCGCGAACGCCGCCGCGCTCTGCGGATCGACCGCGGGTACCCCGACCGGCCCAGCGGGCGCCGTCGAATCGTCAGGGCCGTCCAGCAGACCCGTGACCCGCAGATCCACCTCGTCCACCAGCAGCCCGAGCCGCTCCGTCGCGCAGGCGAGCAGCGCCGCGCGCAGCCGGGTCGCCACGGCCGGCAGCGGCTCGCCCACCAGCGCGCCGAACTCCCCCTCGATCAGTAGCGGCCCCGGCGGCAGCGCGCTCGGCGGGGCCGGTACCGCCGGTGTTCCCGCGCCTGCCGGGTCGTGCAGGGATACCCGCAGCCGGCCCGGCACCACGCCGGGTACGGCCGCAGCGGCCAGCCGCAGCTCGGCCGTCGCCGCCTGCTCGGCCAGCCATGCCCCGTCGGCGGCGGCGCCCAGCGGCAGCAGCCTGCCCAGGCCCAGCCGCTCCCGTACCGCCGCCGTCCATCCGTCGGAGCTGTGCCCGTCGGTGCTCTGCGCAGTCGTCATTGCTCCAGCCTGCCGTATCGGTGGCGCGGGACGCCGTAAGCACACCTAATGTGAGCGATGAAGTCCGAACCGTCAGGAAAGGGACGAATGGCGATGTCAGAGACCACAGCGCGTAACCAGTCGGATTCTTCTGAGCCGTCCGACAGGGCACAGTCCCTGACGAAGCGCGGCGGCGGCCCCGCGGGGACGCGCGGCCGTACCACCATCGCCGACGGCGTGGTGGAGAAGATCGCCGGGCTCGCCGCACGTGACGTGTTCGGCGTGCACGCCATGGGCAGCGGTATGTCCCGCACCTTCGGCGCCGTGCGCGACCGGGTGCCCGGCGGCGGCAAGTCCGTGAGCCGCGGGGTGAAGGCCGAGGTCGGCGAGGTGCAGACGGCCCTCGACCTGGAGATCGTCGTGGACTACGGCGTGGCGATCGCCGACGTGGCCCGCGAGGTGCGCGAGAACGTGATCTCCGCCGTCGAGCGGATGACCGGGCTTGAGGTCGTCGAGGTCAACATCTCGGTCAGCGACGTGAAGCTGCCCGACGAGGAGGACGACGACGACCAGGAGTCACGGCTCCAGTAACGGGCGGGCGGCGTGGCTGAGCGCGGACGACAGGAGATCAGGATGAGTATGGCGATGGTCGGCCTGTTGGCCGGAATGGCTCTCGCGTTCGCCGGGTACTTCGGCGGGTTCGGTGCCTTTGTGCTGGTGGCCGCTCTGGGGGCGATCGGATATGTGGCAGGCCGGTTCGCCGACGGCGATCTGGAACCGGGCGACTTCTTCCGCAGTCGCGACCGCGACGACCGGCGGCGGTGACGCGCGTGGCCGTTGACCGGGTGGCACCTGCCGAGCGCGGAGCGACCGCCATCGCCGACCGGGTGGTCGCGAAGATCGCCGCGCAGGCGGCGCGCGAGGCGCTCGACGGCGTGCCGGACGACGCGGAGCCGCCGCACGCCACGGTGTCGGTCAAGCACGACACCGCCCGGGTGCGGATCGGCGTCGAGCTGGACTACCCCTGCGACATCGGCGCGCAGTGCGGCGCCGTACGGCACCAGGTCGCCGAGCGCGTGCACACGTTGGCGGGGATGGAGGTGCCCGAGGTGGCGGTACGGGTGGAGCGGCTGCACTCCGTGCACTCCCGTGGCGTGGAGAACGGGAGGATCCGATGAGCGAGCGAGCGGCCGAAGAGGGCCGGTCGGCGTCCGCCACGCGGTACGACCCGTCGCGGCCGGACGGACCGGACGGACCGGAAGGCGCCGGCGGCCAGGGCGGGCCGGGCGGACCCGACGGCCTGGACGAAGGCGCGACCGCCGCGACCAACGCGAAGGCGGGCCGCTTCTGGTCGGCGCGCCGGGTGCCCGCGGCCATCGTGGCGGCGATCCTGCTCGGCGCTTCCGGGCTGCTGCTGTACGACGTCGTCGCCGTACGGGCGGGCCGTCCCGCGATGTACTGGCGGCGCGAACTCGCCAAGAAGCTCGCCCAGGAGCACCTGGACGACACCTGGGCACTGGTCGGCGCCGGTATCGCGATGGCGCTCGGCCTGTGGCTGCTCGTACTCGCCCTCACCGCGGGCCTGCGGTCGCTGCTGCCCATGCGGCGCGGCTCCACCCAGGTGCGGGCCGGCATCGACCGGGACGCGGCGGCGCTGGTGCTGCGCGACCGGGCGATGGAGGTCTCCGGTGTCCAGTCGGTACGGGTCAAGATGAAGCGCCACAAGGTCAAGGCCCGCGCCCAGTCGCACTTCCGTGAACTCGACGACGTACGGGCCGACCTGGACGACGCGCTCGGCGCGGGCGTCGACGAACTCGGCCTGGCGAAGCAGCCGGGACTCAAGCTCCATGTCCGCAGGCCCAAGAAGAAGGGGTGACCGGATGCTCCGGCTGGTCAACCGTGTACTGCTGGGCCTCGTCGGCCTGGTGCTGCTCTGCGGAGGCGGCATCGTCGTCGCGCGGGGCGCGGACTGGTCCGTACCGTCCTGGTGGCCCTACTCCGGCAAGCACGACGTCCTGCTGAGCCACGCGGACCGCTACCGCTGGCGCGACCAGGGCTGGTGGTGGCCGGTCGTCATCGCGGTGCTGGCGGTCGTGCTGCTGCTCGCGCTGTGGTGGCTGCTGACGCAGCCGCGTCGCGCCAGGCTGGGCGAGCTGCTGGTCGACAGCGGGGACGGCGAGGGCGCGGTGCTGCGTGGCCGGGCGCTGGAGAACGTCCTGGAGAACGAGTCCCAGTCGCTGGACGGCGTGGCCCGCGCCCGGGTCCTGCTGACGGGCCGCCGCCGAACCCCCGCCGCGCGGGTACGACTCCAGCTGCAACCCCACGCCTCCCCGGGCGAAGCGCTCCGCCGCCTGACGACGGAGGCGGTGGCCAACGCCCGCGACTCGGCGGGCCTGGACAAACTCCCCACGGAGGTCCGGCTCAAAGCGGCGAAACACCACGCGGACCGCGTGACGTAACGCGACGAGTCGCCGTCCGGCCGACGTGGCCGACGTGGGGCCTGGGGCGGGCTAGCCGACCAGGCTCTGCGTGCCCAGGACGCCCAGCAGCGCCAGGCGTTCGGCGTCCGCCGTGCCGGGCTCGGCCGTGTAGATCATGATCCGGACGTCGCTGCCCGCGACGCTCAGCACGTCGCAGTCCAGGGTCAGCGGGCCCACCCGCGGATGGTCGACGGTCTTGCGTGACGCCTCGATGTGGCCCACCGCGCCGGCGTCCCACAGCTCCGCGAACCGGGCGCTGTTCGCGCGCAGTTCGGCGATCAGCCGGCGCAGCCGCCGGTCCGCCGGGTAGTGGCTCTGCGCCGCGCGCAACTCCGCGACCTGCGCCGTCTCCAGTGCGCGCAGCGACTCGGGGGTGTGGCGTACGCGGCTGCCCGAGCCGAGGAAGTTGCGCCACACGCCGTTGCGTTCGTCGCCGCGCCGCTCGCCCATCAGCGCCGTGTACAGCGGATTGGCCAGCAGCTGTGTCCAGCTGGCGTCGAAGACCGCGACGGGCGTCCCGGCCAGCCGGTCCAGCAGACGCTGGACGCTCGGTGTGAGGTACGCCGGTACCGTGCCCTGCCCCGGCGGTACGAGTCCGGCGGCGTGGAACAGGTGCTCGCGCTCCGGACCCGACACGCGCAGGGCCCTGCCCAGGGCCTCGACGACCTGTTCCGACGGGTTGGCCGCCCGGCCCTGTTCGAGGCGGGTGACGTAGTCGACGGAGATCCCGGCCAGCAGCGCCAGCTCCTCGCGGCGCAGCCCGGGAGCGCGCCGGTGCTCCCCGGCGGACAGCCCCGCCGCCTCGGGCGGGACCCGGTCCCGCCAGCGCCGTACCGTGCGACCGAATTCAGTGGTGGCCATGAGACCACTGTGCACCGCCGGAGTCGGATCGTCCTGGTACCAGCAGTCCCAGGAAGACCGGACTGCTGGCTGACCTCCCGGGCGCGGCGCATGGTGGAGCTATGACATCAATACTGATCACAGGAGCGAACAAGGGAATCGGCTTCGAGGCCGCCCGCCAGCTCGTCGCCGCAGGCCACACCGTCTACGTCGGGAGCCGGGACGCCGAGCGCGGCCGGCAGGCCGCCGAGCGGCTGGGCGCGCGTGCGGTCCAGCTCGACATCACCGACGACGCGTCCGTCGCCGCGGCCGTGAAGACCGTCGAGGCGGACGGAGGCCTTGACGTACTGGTCAACAACGCCGGCGTCGAGGAGCGGGGCGAGAACAACGTCGTGATCGGCCCCGCCGACGTGACCGCCGACCTCATGCGCACGACGTTCGAGACGAACGTCTTCGGCACGGTCCGCGCCCTGCACGCCTTTCTGCCGCTGCTGGAGCGTTCCGCCGCGCCCGTCGTCGTCAATGTCAGCAGCGGCCTCGGCTCGATGACCCAGGTCACCGACCCCAGCGGTTTCACCTACGCCTACCCGGGCGTCGCCTACCCGGCGTCCAAGACCGCCGTCAACATGATCACCGTGCAGTACGCGAAGGCGTTCCCGCACATCCGGATCAACGCGGTGGACCCCGGCTTCACCAAGACCGACCTGAACGGGAACACCGGCGTCCAGACCGTCGCACAGGGCGCCGAGGTCATCGTGCGCATGGCGCAGACGGCCCCCGACGGGCCCACCGGCGGCTACTTCGACGCCAAGGGCAGCATCAGCTGGTAGCTGGTAGCTGGTAGCAGGGATCAGCAAGGGCCGGCGAGGATCAGCCGGAAGCGGCCTCAGTAGCCGTGCCTCGCGCCGCCGTCCACCGGCACCATCAGACCCGTCAGATACGACGCCGCCGGTGACAGCAGGAACGCGGCCGTCCTGCCGAACTCGTCGGCGGTGCCGTACCTGCGCAGCGGGATACGCGCCTCCTGCGCGGCCTTCGCCGCCGCCGGGTCACCGCCCAGCGCGTCGAGTTCGCGCACCCGGTCCGTGTCGATACGGGACGGCAGCAGCCCGACCACCCGGACACCGCGCGGACCGACCTCGTCCGCCAGGGACTTCGCGAACCCCGCGAGCCCCGGGCGCAGTCCGTTGGAGATCGTCAGACCGGGGATCGGCTCGTGCACGGAGCCCGACAGCACCAGCCCGACGACACCGCCCTCGCCCAGCTCCCCGGCCGCCGTGCGGGCCAGCCGTACCGCGCCGAGGAAGACCGTCTCGAACGCCGTCCGCCACTGCTCCTCCGTGGTGCCGGCCGCGGAACCGGGCGGCGGGCCGCCGACGCTGATCAATACGCCGTCGAATCGGCCGAACCGCTCGCGGGCGACATCGATCAGCCGCCGGGCCGCCGCCGGATCGGCGTTGTCGGCTGCGACGCCCAGCGCACCCGCGCCGAGTTCCGCAGCCGCCTCGGCGACCCGCTTGCCGTCCCGCGCCGAGACGACCACCTTCGCCCCGTCGGCGACCAGCGCACGCGCCGTGGCGTGCCCCAGCCCCCGCGAACCACCCGTCACGACATACACACGGTCCCGCAGTCCCAGATCCATGCCGCCTATCCTGCCGTGCCGTCTTCGGCGAGAGCCAGGGCGGTCACCACCAGGCCGATATGGCTGAACGCCTGCGGGAAGTTGCCGAGCTGCCGGCCCGCCGCCGGGTCGTACTCCTCGGACAGCAGCCCCACGTCGTTGCGCAGCGCCAGCAGCCGCTCGAAGAGTTCCTTCGCCTCCGCCGTGCGCCCCGTCATGTGCAGCGCGTCGGCCAGCCAGAACGAGCAGACCAGGAAGGTGCCTTCGGAGCCCGGCAGCCCGTCGGTCTGCGGGCCCGTCGTCGTGTAGCGGCGGACCAGACCCTCGCGGCCCAGCTCCGCCCGTACCGCGTCGACCGTCCCCACCACCCGGGGGTCGTCGGGCGGCAGGAACCCGACGCGGGGGATGAGCAGCGTCGCCGCGTCCAGCTCCGCCGAGCCGTACGACTGCGTGAAGGTGTTGCGTACCGGGTCGAACCCCTTCTCGCACACCTCCCGGTGCACTTCGTCCCGCATGGCGCGCCAGCGCTTCACGTCCCCCTCCAGCGAGGGGTCCGACTCCAGCGTCCGTACGGCCCGGTCCGCCGCCACCCACGCCATGACCTTGGAGTGCACGAAGTGCCGGCGCGGCCCCCGCACCTCCCACAGCCCCTCGTCCGGCTCGCGCCACTTGGATTCGAGGAAGCCCAGCAGGCTCAACTGGAGTGCCCAGATGTGCCGCTCGGTGGGGATGCCCGCCGCCCGTGCCACATGGAGGGAGTCCATGACCTCCCCGTACACGTCGAGCTGGAGCTGGTTGACCGCCTCGTTGCCGATGCGTACGGGCGCGGAGCCGGCGAATCCGCTCAGCCAGGGCAGCTCCATCTCCGGCAGCCTGCGTTCACCGCCGAGCCCGTACATGATCTGCAGATCCGCCGGGTCGCCGGCGACGGCGCGCAGCAGCCAGTCGCGCCAGGCCACCGCCTCCTCCTGGTAGCCGGCCGCCAGCAGCGCCCCCAGTACGAGCGTCGAGTCGCGCAGCCAGCAGTAGCGGTAGTCCCAGTTGCGGACCCCGCCCATCTCCTCGGGCAGCGAGGTCGTGGGGGCGGCCACGATGCCGCCGGTCGGCGCGTAGATCAGCGCCTTGAGCGTGATCAGCGAGCGCATCACGGCCGCCCGGTGCGGGCCCTCGTACCGGCAGTGCGTGGCCCACTTCTCCCAGTCCTCCAGGCTGTCCGCCAGCTGCTCGAAGGGGTCTATGAGCGGCGGGCGTTCGCGGTGCGACGGGTGCCAGGTCATGATGAACGACACCTTCTCGCCCGCGCCGACCGTGAAGGACGAACAGGTGCTGTAGTGCTGGCCCCAGGTCTTGACCTCGGGCTCGCTGCGCAGCCAGACGGCGTCCGGTCCGGCGACCGCGACCCGGTGGCCGTCCGAGCGGCGCATCCACGGCACGATCGAGCCGTAGTCGAAGCGCAGCCGCAGCGTGGACGACATCTCGACGGAGCCGCTGACGCACTCGACGATCCGCACGATGTCCGGGGCCACGTCGCGCTGGGGCATGAAGTCGGTGACCCGGACGGTGCCGGTACGGGTCTCCCAGACGGATTCGAGGATCAGCGACTCGCCGACGTAGCTGCGGCTCGTGCAGTCGCCGGCGCCGGTCGGCGCCAGCCGCCAGTGGCCGTTCTCCTCGTCGCCGAGGAGGGCGGCGAAGCAGGCCGCCGAGTCGAAGCGCGGCAGGCACAGCCAGTCGATGGAGCCGTTCCTGCCGACGAGGGCCGCGGTCTGCAGATCGCCGATGAGTGCGTAGTCCTCGATGCGTTGGGTCACGCCTGGGCCTCTTCCCGCCCGACAGGCGGGTTAAGCAGGGACGTTACACAGCGGCCGGGGTGGTGGGCGCCTGTTCGGGGGCGCTTTCGGCGGCGGCTGCCTGCCGGTCGCGCTTCTCGCGCCGTACGAGCACCACCCAGCCGACCGGCACACCCGCGACGAACAGCCACCACTGCACCGCGTACGCCATGTGCGGCCCGATCGAGCTGTGGTCGGGGTCGTGGATCTGCTCGGGGCTGCCGCCGTGCGGTACGGGGGCGGTCTGCGCGATGTAGCCGCCGAGCACCCGGAGCCCGGTGAGCCGCTCCTGCTGCTTGCTGTTGATCAGCATGACCTGGCGCGGCGGCAGACCGCTGACGTCCTTGATGCCGCTGGCCGCCGTCGTCTCGTCACCCTGGAGCAGCCCCGTGACGGTGACCACACCCTTCGGGGTGGCCGGGATCTTGGGGAAGGCCCGCTGGTCGCCGTTGGACGGGATCCAGCCGCGGTTGACGATGACCGCCCGGCCGTCGCGCAGGACGAGCGGGATCAGCACGTGGTAGCCGACCTCGCCGTCGTTGGACGTCCTGCGCCGCACGACGACCTCGTGCGCGGGGTCGTACGTGCCGGTGGCGGTGACCCGGCGCCAGTAGTCGGCCTCGGGCACGGTGTGGCCGGGGGACGTGAGGTCCTGGACGGGGAGGGGCTTCGCCTGGAGGTTGTCCGCTATCAGGGTGTTCTGCGCGACCTTGCTCTCGTGCCGGTGAAGCTGCCAGAAACCCAGCTTGATCATCACGGGGATGAGCACGAGGGCGAGAAGGGTGAGGGTCACCCACTGCCGGGACAACAGGAAGCGGTACACGCCTTCGACGGTACCCGCCGCCGAACGCCCCCCGAACGCGGGGTGCCGCCGACGCGCCCGGCCGGGTCGGGGCCGGCCGCCCGCGCGGCTCCGGCCGGACCCGGGTCACCACCCCCGGACGCGCCCGCGCTCCCGTGCGTCAGGCCCTGTCGGACGGGGACTTTCCGCTCGCCGGGGCCACGTCCCGCAGCAGCTGCGTGAACGCCGCCTCGTCGATCACCGGCGTCCCGTACGCCGCCGCCTTGACGTTCTTCGACGTCGTCGACCTCGGGTCGTTGGTGACCAGCAGGCTCGTCAGCCGGGACACGCTCGTCGCGACATGCAGGCCCGCTTCGACCGCGCGGTCCTCCAGCAGCTCCCGGTCGACGGACGTGTCGCCCGAGAACGCCACACGCATGCCCTGCGTCAGGGGACCGCCCGGCTCGTACCTGCCCGGGTTCGGGTACGGGCACGTGGGGCGTTTGCGGGAGGGGCGCCAGCTCGTCTGCTGACGGTACGACGGCTGATAGCCGACCCGGGGCCGGGCCGGGGCGTCCGACCACTCGGTGAGCGGCAGACACTCCAGCAGCGGCAGCCGTACGCCCGTCCTGGCCGCGGTGAGCAGGCTCGGCCGGAACGCCTCGGCGAGCACCCGGGCGTCGTCCAGCGCGTGGTGCGCGCGCTGCTGGACGACCCCGAAGTGCGCGGCCAGCGACTCCAGTTTGTGGTTGGGCAGCGGCAGCGCCAGCTCCTTGGAGAGCGCGATGGTGCACAGCCGCTGCCGGGTCGGCGCCGTACGCCCCGCCCGCGCGTACTCCCGCGCGATCATCGACCAGTCGAAGATCGCGTTGTGCGCGACGAGCACCCGTCCTTCGAGCCGCTCCGCGAACTCCGCCGCGATCTCGGGGAACAGCGGGGCGCCTTCGAGCACATCACTCGTCAGACCGTGGATCCATACGGGTCCTGGGTCCCGCTCGGGGTTGACGAGCGTGTACCAGTGGTCCTCGACCTCGCCGCGCCCGTCCAGCCGGTAGACGGCAGCCGACACTATCCGGTCGTCCCGGGCGAGTCCGGTGGTCTCGACGTCCACGACCGCGTAACCCTGGGGGTAGGCGGTCGGCCACGTCGCTGCAGTCGTATGGTCGTCGAGCATGGTCACAGAGAATACGGGCCGCGGCTGACAGTCCGGCCCCCCGGTCGGATGAGACCCTCCCGTGGTGACTGACACGAATCTTGCCAAGTCCGGCGGAGAGCCGCACAACTCGACCCTCGGCTCCCGGCTCAACTGGCTGCGGGCCGGGGTGCTCGGCGCCAACGACGGCATCGTCTCCACGGCCGGGCTCGTGGTCGGAGTGGCCGGAGCCACCGACTCCCGCTCCGCGTTGCTGACGGCGGGACTCGCCGGGCTGCTGGCCGGTTCGATGTCGATGGCGGCCGGCGAATACGTCTCGGTCTCCACCCAGCGGGACTCCGAGAAGGCGGCGCTGGCGCTGGAGAAGCGCGAGCTGCGCGAGCAGCCCGAGGCCGAACTCGAAGAACTCACCGGGCTGTTGGCCGAGCGGGGGCTGTCACGTGAGGTGGCGCGCGAGGCGGCCCGGCAGCTGACGGAGCGTGACGCGCTGCGGGCGCACGCCAGTGAGGAGCTGGGCATCGACCCCGACGACCTCACCAACCCCTGGCACGCGGCGGGCGCGAGCTTCCTCGCCTTCACGGTGGGCGCGCTGCTCCCGCTGCTCGCCATCGTGCTGCCGCCGCACGGACTGCGGCTGCCGGTGACGGTCCTTTCGGTCCTGGCTGCGCTGGCCCTGACGGGCTGGGGGAGCGCCCGGCTCGGCGCCGCGCCGGTCGGCCGCGCCGTGCTGCGCAACATGGGCGGGGGAGCGGTCGCGATGGCGGTCACGTACGCCGCAGGAGCGCTGCTGGGGGCCGCGGGGGCATGAGAACGCGGGCCGCCCCCCGGAGGGGACGGCCCGCGCCTGTGGTGTCCGCCGTGCTGTTACCAGCGCACCGCGTCCAGCGCGTCCACGAGGCCCGCCCCGTAGAAGCCGTTGTACTGCTTGCCGCCCTGGCACACCGCGTCGGCCGTGCCGTCACCGTCGATGTCGTACGGGTCCGGGCAGGCCGTCGCGTCGGCCTCGGCCAGCAGCAGCGCCTTCACCACGGCGGCGGAGGCGTGCGGATGGCGCGACTTGATCAGCGCGGCGACACCGGCGACGTGCGGGGACGCCATCGACGTACCGGCCATGTAGCCCCACGAACCGCCGGGCAGCGGGCCGAGGATGAGCCCGCTGGTGGCCGGGGCCTGCGGCGGCTGGAGTGACGTGCTGTCACCGCCGGGACCGGCGATGTCGATGATGCCGCGTCCGTAGTTGGAGAACGACGACTTCAACCCCTTGGCCCCGGTGGAGGCGACGGTCACCACACCCGGCAACTGGGTCGGGATGTCGAAGCACTTGGACGGGTCGATGTCCCGGCTGCCCGGCGTGGTGTCGTTCGGGCTCGACGGGTCGGTGATCGAGTCCGACGCGAGGTCGTAGCTCTCGTTGCCCGCCGCGGCCACGTTGACCGTGCCCTTGCTCTCTGCGTACCTGCTGGCCCGGGTGATCGCGTCGACCAGGGCCTTCTGGTCCGGGTCGGTGGTGCAGTTGAAGTACCACGGGTCGGTGTAGTAGCTGTTGTTCGTCACGTCGACGCCGTGCTCGGCGGCCCACACGAAGCCGCAGACGACGGCCTCCGTGTAGAAGAAGCCCTCCGTCGTGGCGACCTTGATGCCGGCCACCTTCACACCCGGCGCGACACCGGTGACGCCGATGCCGTTCTTCGCCGCGGCGATCTCGCCCGCCACATGCGTGCCGTGCGGGCTCTCCGCCGCGCTCGGCCGCCAGGCGCCGTCAGCCGTGTTGGGCTTGCCGCCCACACAGTTGACCGATGCCTTGCGGTCGAAGTTCGGCGCGATGTCCGGGTGGGTGTCGTCGACACCCGTGTCGATGACGGCGACCGTGACGGCACGGCTGCCGAGCGTCTTCTCGTGGGCCTTGTCCGCCTTGATGGCGGGCAGGTCCCACTGCAGGGGCTCCAGCGGGTCCTGGGCCGCCGTCTTCTTCGCCGTCGCCGCCGCGACCTCCTTGGCGGAGAGCACCTTGGGCGTGTCGGTGTCCGTCGTGGACTGGGCGGGCAGCGGCGCCGTACGGGTGGCACCCGCCGACGAGACGCCCCTGGCCTTGCGGACGGTCGTGGCGAAGGCGGGGTTCTTCGAGGTGACGACCGTGACTCCTATCCGGTCGTACGACGTCACCATCGTGCCGCCGGCTCTGACGATCGCTCTCTTCACCGAATCGGCGGTCGAACGGCCGGTCCCGCTGTTGACGACATAGGTCAGCGCCGGTCCGTCCGCGGCGGGCGCGGCGGCGGCACCGGTGCCCCTGCCCGCCTCCGTCGTCGCCGAGGCCGAAGCGGCGGGCAGGGCGAGCGAAGCGGTGAGCGCCAGACCAGCGGTCAGCGCCAGTACGCGCCGCCGTCCGGAACGCAGATGAGCCATGGGGTCTCCACATCATCCGTCGAACCCTCCCGCGCATGCCGCGCGGGACGGGTGGTGTGCATGACGAGCGAAGTTATCCCCGATCGACCGTGACTCTCAATCATTTCCGGAAGAAAAAGGCCCGGGTTGAACCGGTGCGCCGAGACGGCCGTGCGGTTGGCAGAGGGACGAGTTCCGCTCGCCCGTACCGTCCGCCCGTCCGTAACGCGTCACACCGACGTCACCACGAGGAGAGTCCGTGGCCACCGAAGTACCGCCGCCGCCCGATGGCGGTCAGGACACCAAGCCCGCCGAGGCGACCCCGACCCTGCCCAAACAGGCGGGACCGCCGGCGACAGGCCCCAGCACGGCACAGTTCGTCACGGTGCAGGAGAGCGCCGAGTTCGGCGAACTCCGCCGCACCTACCGCTCCTTCGCCTTCCCGCTGACCGTCGCCTTCATCCTCTGGTACCTGCTGTACGTGCTGCTGTCCAACTACGCGGGCGGCTTCATGGGCACCAAGGTCTTCGGCAACATCAACGTCGCCCTGGTCTTCGGTCTGGCCCAGTTCCTCACCACCTTCCTCATCGCCTGGTTCTACGCGCGGCACGCGGCCCGGAAGCTCGACCCGAAGGCGGACGCCATCAAGTCCCGTATGGAGGCCGACGTATGAGCGCATCGACCCACCTGCAGCTCGCGGCGGCCGCGGACGTCAGTGACCACCGGACACTGATCATCACGCTGTTCGCCGTCATCGTCGCCGCGACCCTCGCCATCACGGTCTGGGCGGGACGGCAGACCAGGAGCGCCGCCGACTTCTACGCCGGCGGCCGGCAGTTCTCCGGCTTCCAGAACGGCCTCGCCGTGTCGGGCGACTACATGTCGGCCGCTTCCTTCCTCGGTATCGCGGGCGCCATCGCGATCTTCGGCTACGACGGCTTCCTCTACTCCATCGGCTTCCTCGTCGCCTGGCTGGTCGCGCTGCTGCTCGTCGCCGAGCCGCTGCGCAACTCCGGCCGTTACACGATGGGTGACGTGCTCGCGTACCGGATGCGCCAGCGCCCCGTGCGGACCGCGGCCGGTGTATCGACGATCGTCGTCTCGATCTTCTACCTGCTGGCGCAGATGGCCGGCGCGGGTGTGCTCGTCTCGCTGCTGCTCGGCATCACCAGCGACGCCGGGAAGATCGCCATCGTCGCGCTGGTCGGCGTCCTGATGATCTTCTACGTCACCATCGGCGGGATGAAGGGCACCACCTGGGTGCAGATGGTCAAGGCCGTCCTGCTCATCGCGGGCACGATCCTCATCACCTTCCTGATCCTGCTGAAGTTCAACTTCAACCTGTCCGACCTGCTCGGCACGGCGGCGAGCAACAGCGGCAAGGGCTCCGCGTTCCTGGAGCCGGGGCTCAAGTACGGCGCGACGGGCACGTCGAAGCTGGACTTCCTCTCGCTGGGCATCGCGCTCGTCCTCGGCACCGCAGGACTGCCGCACATCCTGATCCGCTTCTACACCGTGCCGACGGCCAGGGCCGCGCGTAAGTCGGTCATCTGGGCGATCGGCATCATCGGCGCCTTCTACCTGATGACGATCGTCCTCGGCTTCGGCGCCGCCGCCATCCTCAAGCCCGGCGACATCATCGCGTCCAACCCGGCGGGCAACACGGCAGCTCCGCTCGCCGCGCTGGAGATCGGCGGCGGCGGTGACTCCACCGGCGGCGCCGTCCTGCTGGCGGTGATCTCCGCGGTCGCCTTCGCGACGATCCTCGCCGTCGTCGCGGGACTGACGCTCGCCTCGTCGTCGTCGTTCGCGCACGACATCTACGCCAACGTCATCCGCAGGGGCAAGGCGACCGAGAAGGAGGAGATCCGCGCCGCCCGCTGGGCGACCGTCGCCATCGGCATCGTCTCCATCGCGCTCGGCGCCCTCTCCAGGGATCTGAACGTGGCGGGGCTCGTCGCGCTCGCCTTCGCCGTCGCCGCTTCGGCGAACCTGCCGACGCTCCTCTACAGCCTGTTCTGGAAGCGCTTCACCACCCAGGGCGCCCTGTGGTCGATCTACGGCGGTCTCGCCTCGTCCGTCCTGCTGGTGCTGTTCTCGCCCGTCGTCTCCGGCAAGCCGTCGTCGATGTTCCCCGACGTCGACTTCCACTTCTTCCCGCTGGAGAACCCGGGCCTGATCTCGATCCCGCTGGGCTTCCTGCTCGGCTGGCTCGGCACCCTGTTCTCCAAGGAGGAGCCGGACACCGGCAAGTACGCCGAGCTGGAGGTCAAGTCGCTCACCGGGACCGGAGCCCAGTAGACCCTTCCTGGTCACCGTCCTGACCAGCGGAAACAGCCCACCGGCGCGGCCGTGTCGTAGAGACCTACGACACGGCCGCGCCGTTCCTTGTGGCAAGCGGGGCAAGAGCGATGTCGGTGCACTGACGTAGTCTCGAAAGTGACCTGATCCATTGGAAGGTCACCGAAATGGGAGGGAGGCCGCCATGCTCATCGACACCTATGGCCGCGTGGCCACCGACCTGCGCGTCTCGCTCACCGACCGCTGCAATCTGCGGTGTACGTACTGCATGCCCGAGGAGGGCCTGCAATGGCTCGGCAAGTCCGATCTGCTGAGTGACGACGAGATCGTCCGGCTGATCACGATCGCCGTGACCACCCTCGGCATCACCGAGGTCCGCTTCACCGGCGGCGAGCCGCTGCTCAGGCCCGGCCTCGCCGGCATCGTGGAGCGCTGCGCCGCGCTGGAGCCGCGCCCCCGGATGTCGCTGACCACCAACGGGATAGCCCTGGCCCGTACCGCCCCCGCCCTCAAGGCCGCCGGGCTCGACCGGGTCAACGTCTCGCTCGACACACTGCGGCCCGACGTCTTCAAGACCCTCACCCGCCGTGACCGGCACGCGGACGTACTGGCCGGGCTCGAAGCCGCTCAGCGGGCCGGGCTGAACCCCATCAAGATCAACACGGTCCTGATGCCGGGGCTCAACGACGACGAGGCCCCCGAGCTGCTCGCCTGGGCCGTCGAGAACAGCTACGAGCTGCGCTTCATCGAACAGATGCCGCTCGACGCCCAGCACGGCTGGAAGCGGGACGGCATGATCACGGCCGGCGACATCCTGCGCTCACTGAGCGAGCGCTTCACCCTGACGCCGGAGAGCCAGGAGACCCGGGGCGCCGCGCCGGCCGAGCGCTGGATCGTGGACGGCGGACCGCACCGCGTCGGTGTCATCGGCTCCGTCACCCGCCCGTTCTGCGCCGCCTGCGACCGCACCCGGCTCACCGCCGACGGCCAGGTCCGTAACTGCCTGTTCGCCAGTGAGGAGACCGATCTGCGCGCCGCGCTCCGCTCGGACGCGCCCGACGAGGACGTGGCGGCGCTTTGGAAGCAGGCCATGTGGGGCAAGAAGGCCGGCTCGGGCCTCGACGACCCCGCGTTCCTCCAGCCGGCGCGGCCGATGTCAGCGATCGGCGGCTGACTCCTCCCACTCCCGCAGGGTGACGACGTCCTTGAGGAAGCCGCGCACCCCGAGGAACGACGACAGATGCTCGCGGTGTTCGTCGCAGGCCAGCCAGGTCTTGCGGCGCTCGGGAGTGTGCAGCTTGGGGTTGTTCCAGGCGAGCACCCACACGGCGGCGGCGCGGCAGCCCTTGGCCGAGCACACCGGGGCCCCGTCGCCCGTCATGTCAGGGCGGGGACCGAAGAAACCGAGTGGATCGGAGGAGTCTGGGGAGGTCACACCTCAACCCTAGATGCCGTGCCCCACAGCCCGAAATGGCGACGCCGAGCAGCCACGGGGGGAGCTGCCCGGCGTCGGTCCGTCGCTCCGACGGGGGATGCGGAGCGCCTAAGAAGTATGTCATGGGCAGTCGGGTGCCCGGCACCGGAACTTCGGGATTGATCTGAGCTTTTCCTGAGCTTACGTAGGCCTTGCGATCAGGTCCGTACCAGCGTCACACCACCGGAGCCGACGGTCCCTCACCTTCGGCCGGCTTCGGCTCCACCGGGCCCGCCACCGGCGCGATCATCGGCCGGGTCGGCGCCGTCACGAAGGTCGAAGGCAGCGAGGACGCGTTCTCCCGGCCCCCGTTGGCGATCACCACAGCCACGTACGGCAGCAGCAGCCCCAGCGCCAGCGTGACGATCGCGACGGGCCGCTCCACGTTCCACAACACAGCCGTCAGGATCACCGCGAGTGTCCTGATCGACATCGAGATCACATAGCGCCGCTGTCTGCCGCGCACGTCCTCGGCGAGCCCCGTCCGCGCCCCGGTGATCCGGAAGACCTCGGCGCCGCTCTGCTTCCGCGTCACAACCCACCACCCGATTCCACTGCCGGGCCCCCCGGCCGTCCGGGCCTGCCCGCCCCACACGGTACGCCGCGCCGGGCCCGTTCACGAGGGTGGGGCGGAGGTGTGGCCGGACCCGTACGGCGCCGTCCGGCGTGCGTGGTACCGGCCCGCGCCACAGACTGAGCCAGACGTGCGCAACTCGCGCCGCCTGAGGAGGGCGTCCATGAACTGGTTGTGGATCATCATCGTGGGCCTGGTGCTGGGTCTGCTCGCCAAGGCGATCATCCCCGGCAAGCAGCGGATCCCGCTCTGGCTGACCGTCGTCTTCGGCATCCTCGGCAGCCTTCTCGGCAACGCGGCCGCAGGCTGGTTCGGCGTCGCCGACACCAAGGGCATCGACTGGACCCGGCACGTGCTCCAGCTGATCGGCGCCGTCCTCGTCGTCTTCGTCGGCGACATGATCTGGAACTCGATCAGAGGCAACCGGCGACAGCGCGCCTGACCCGCGAGGGCAGGGACACAGGACCCGGGGTCACGGGCGGGACAGCGTGGTCAGCCGCCCGTGACCTCGTCACGTACCTCGATCGCCGCCAGGTTCTTCTTGCCCCTGCGCAGCACCAGCCACCGGCCGTTCAGCAGCTCCGCACGGTCGGGTACGGCCTCGGCGTCCGCCACCTTCACGTTGTTCACGTACGCCCCGCCCTCCTTGACGGTGCGCCGCGCGGCCGACTTGCTCGGCGCGAGACCCACCTCGGTGAAGAGGTCCACCACCGGGCCGAGTTCGGCCACGGTCGCCCTCGGCACCTCGGAGAGCGCCGCGCTCAGCGTCGCGTCGTCCAGCTCGTCGAGCTGCCCCTGCCCGAACAGCGCACGGGAGGCGGCCACCACGGCGGCGCACTGCTCGGCGCCGTGCACCAGCGTCGTCAGCTCCTCGGCCAGCGCCCGCTGCGCTGCGCGCGCCTGCGGGCGCTCCCGGGTCAGCTCCTCCAGCTCCTCGATCTCCGTGCGCGAGGCGAAGCTGAAGATCCGCAGGAACTTGGAGATGTCCCGGTCGTCGGCGTTCAGCCAGAACTGGTAGAAGGCGTACGGCGTCGTCATCTCCGGGTCGAGCCAGATGGCGCCGCCCTCGGTCTTGCCGAACTTCGTGCCGTCCGCCTTGGTGATCAGCGGAGTGGCCAGCGCGTGTGCCGAAGCGCCCTCGACCCGGTGGATCAGGTCGATACCGGCCGTCAGATTGCCCCACTGGTCGCTGCCGCCGGTCTGCATCGTGCAGCCGTACTCCTGGAACAGCTTCAGGAAGTCCATGCCCTGGAGGATCTGGTAGCTGAACTCCGTGTAGCTGATGCCCTGGTCGGAGTTGAGCCGGCGCGCCACCGCCTCCTTCGCGATCATCTTGTTGACCCGGAAGTACTTGCCGATGTCGCGCAGGAACTCGATCGCGGAGAGCCCCGACGTCCAGTCCAGGTTGTTCACCATGGTCGCCGCGTTGGGACCCTCGAACGAGAGGAACGGCTCGATCTGCCCCTTGACCCGCTCGACCCAGTCGGCGACGGTCTCGGGCGCGTTCAGCGTCCGCTCCGCCGTGGGCTTGGGGTCACCGATCAGCCCGGTCGCCCCGCCCACCAGCGCCAGCGGGCGGTGGCCCGCCTGCTGGAGCCGCCGGATGGTGAGGATCTGCACCAGGTTGCCCAGATGCAGGCTCGGCGCCGTGGGGTCGAAACCGCAATAGACCGTGACGGGGCCGTCCGCGAACGCCTTGCGCAACGCGTCCTCGTCAGTGGATACGGCGATCAGGCCGCGCCACTGAAGCTCGTCGACGATGTCCGTCACGGGTCTCGTGTCTCCTCTGGTGAGTGCCGAAGCGATGGAGCGATGCCTACCGGCGGCGCGAAGGGCGCGCCGACGTCCAGTGTATTGGGGTCACACCCCCTGGCTGACCGAGCTCATGTTGAAATCGGGGATCCGCAGGGCGGGCATCGCCGCCCGGGTGAAGTAGTCCCCCCATTCACGCGGCAGCGTCTTCTCGGTACGGCCCGCCTCGGTGGCCCGCGACAGCAGACCGACCGGCGACTCGTTGAACCGGAAGTTGTTCACCTCGCCGACGACCTCGCCGTTCTCGACGAGATACACCCCGTCCCTGGTCAGCCCGGTCAGCAGCAGCGTCGCCGGATCGACCTCGCGGATGTACCACAGGCACGTCAGCAGCAGCCCGCGCTCCGTGGCGGCGACCATCTCGTCCAGCGAGCGCTCACCGCCGCCGTCCAGCACCAGATTGCCGATGCCGGGCGCCACGGGCAGCCCGGTCAGCGCCGCGCTGTGCCGGGTGGTGACCAGGTGTTCCAGACGGCCGTCCTTGACCCAGTCCGTCGCCGACAGCGGCAGACCGTTGTCGAAGACCGAGGCGTCGTCGCCCGAGGCGTGCGCCAGCACGAACGGCGCCGACTCCAGGCCGGGCTCGTCCGGGTCGCTGCGCAGTGTCAGCGGCAGCTCGGAGAGCGTCTCCCCGACGCGGGTGCCGCCGCCGGGGCGGGAGAAGACCGTACGGCCCTCGACCGCGTCGCGCGCGGCGGCCGACCAGAGCTGGTAGATCAGCAGGTCGGCCACGGCGGTCGGCGGCAGCAGCGTCTCGTACCGGCCCGCCGGCAGGTCGATCTTCCGCTCGGCCCAGGCCAGCCGCTTGGCCAGCTCGGCGTCGAGCGCTCCCGGGTCGACGTCCTTGAAGTCGCGGGTGGCGCGGCCCGCCCAGGCGGAGCGGGTGCGGTCGGGCGACTTGGCGTTCAGCTCCAGCGTGCCGTTGGGCTGGTCGTGCCGTAGCCGTACGCCCGTCGACGTACCGAGGTAGGCCGACGACAGCTCGTGGTTGGCGAAGCCGTACAGCTCACGGCCGCCCGCGCGGGCCCGCGCGAAGGCCTCGCCGAGGGCGGGCGCGAAGTCGGCGAAGACCGCTGACGTCGTCTCGACGGGCGCGTCCGTGAAGTCGCCCGAGGCCTCTCCCGCGGCGACGAGCGGGGTGGCGTCCTCGGCGGGACCCGCGCCGCGCGCCGCCGCCTCGGCGGCCCGTACCAGCGGCTCCAGGTCGTCGGCGGTCACCGCGGAGCGCGAGACGACACCGGAGGCGGTGCCCTCGGCGCCGTCCACGGTCGCGATGACGGTGAGCGTACGGCCGCGGGTGACCCCGTTGGTGGTGAGCGCGTTGCCCGCCCAGCGGAGGTTGGCCGACGAGTGCTCCTCGGCGATGACCACACACCCGTCGGCCGTCGACAGGCCGAGAGCGCGCTCGACGATCTCGTGCGGCTTGCTGACGCCGCTCGTGGCTGCCTTCATCGCCCTGCCTCCTGCGTGGTGTTGAGGATGTTCACGCCGCGGAACAGCGCCGAGGGGCAGCCGTGCGAGACCGCGGCCACCTGGCCCGGCTGGGCCTTGCCGCAGTTGAAGGCACCGCCGAGGACATACGTCTGCGGTCCGCCGACCGCCTCCATCGAGCCCCAGAAGTCGGTGGTCATCGCCTGGTAGGCCACGTCGCGCAGCTGGCCCGCCAGCTTGCCGTTCTCGATGCGGAAGAACCGCTGCCCGGTGAACTGGAAGTTGTAGCGCTGCATGTCGATGGACCACGAACGGTCACCGACCACATAGATCCCGCGCTCGACCCCGCCGATCAGATCGTCCGTGCCGAGCCCGCCCGGATCGGCCGCCAGCGACACGTTCGCCATCCGCTGCACCGGCACATGGCCGGGGGAGTCGGCGTACGCGCAGCCGTTGGAGCGGTCGAAGCCGGTGAGCTTCGCGATCCTGCGGTCCAGCTGGTACCCGACGAGCGTGCCGTCCTTCACCAGGTCCCACGACTGGCCCTCGACGCCCTCGTCGTCGTACCCGATCGTGGCGAGCCCGTGCTCGGCGGTCCTGTCGCCCGTCACATTCATCACCGACGAGCCGTACGCCAGCTTCCCCAGCTGGTCGAAGGTGGCGAACGAGGTGCCCGCGTAGGCCGCTTCGTAGCCCAGCGCCCGGTCCAGCTCGGTGGCGTGACCGATCGACTCATGGATCGTCAGCCACAGGTTGGACGGGTCGACGACAAGGTCGTACGTCCCCGCCTCGACGCTCGGCGCGCGCATCTTCTCGGCGAGCAGTCCCGGGATGCGCTCCAGCTCGCCGTCCCAGTCCCAGCCCGTCCCGGTCAGATACTCCCAGCCCCTGCCGACCGGCGGGGCGATGGTGCGCATCGAGTCGAACTCGCCGCTCTTCTCGTCCACGGCGACCGCCGTGAGCTGCGGATGCAGCCGCACCCGCTGCTGCGTCGTGACGGTGCCCGCGGTGTCCGCGTAGAACTTGTTCTCGTGCACGGTCAGCAGCGAGGCGTCCACATGCGTGACGCCGTCGGCGCGCAGCAGCCGGGCGCTCCACTCGGCGAGCAGCCCGCTCTTGTCCTCGTCGGGCACCGTGAACGGATCGATGTCGTACGCCGACACCCACGTCTTCTCGGCGTGCACCGGCTCGTCCGCCAGCTCCACCCGCTCGTCGGAACCCGCCGCCGCGATCACCTTCGCCGACAGCTTCGCCATCGCCACCGCCTGGCCGGCCACCCGGGCCGCCGCGTCCATCGACAGGTCGACACCGGAGGCGAACCCCCAGGCGCCGCCGTGCACGACACGGACCGCGTACCCGACGTCCGTCGAGTCCGCCGAACCGGCCGGCTTGGCGTCCCGCAGCCGCCAGGCGGCGCTGCGTACCCGCTCGAACCGGAAGTCGGCGTGGTCGGCGCCGAGCGCACGGGCCCTGGCGAGCGCCGCGTCGGCCAGCGCCCTCAGCGGCAGGGCCAGAAACGACTGATCTACCTCATGGGGCACTGCGGCCTCTCCTTCGCACGCCCCGGGTCTCGTCCCGGGGACACGTATCCGGCAGTGAATCACGCGAGGCGGCCCGTACGAAGCAGGATTCCGGTCCGTACGGTGAACTCGGCCGGGTGCGGCATCTGTAGGAAACCAACAGGGACCGTACCGAGGGCCTGTCGGTGCCGATTCCTCTCCCGCAGGCCGGTAGCGATAGGTTTTCGCTGTACAGACCGCCGAGGAAAGGGTGATCCGTTGAGCCGCTCGGTTCTCGTCACCGGAGGAAACCGGGGCATCGGCCTCGCCATCGCCCGCGCCTTCGCCGACAACGGCGACAAGGTCGCCGTCACGTACCGCACCGGCGAACCGTCGGCCGAGCTCGTGAAGTCGGGCTGCCTGCCCGTACGTTGCGACATCACCGACGCCGAACAGGTGGAGCAGGCATACAAAGAGATCGAGGAGAAGCACGGTCCCGTCGAGGTGCTGGTGGCCAACGCCGGTATCACGAAGGACCAGTTGCTGATGCGGATGAGTGAGGAGGACTTCACCTCCGTCCTCGACACGAACCTCACCGGCACCTTCCGCGTCGTCAAGCGCGCCAACCGCGCGATGCTGCGGGCCAAGAAGGGCCGGGTCGTCCTGATCTCGTCCGTCGTGGGGCTGCTCGGCTCGGCCGGGCAGGCCAACTACGCCGCCTCCAAGGCCGGTCTCGTCGGTTTCGCCCGCTCGCTCGCCCGCGAGCTGGGTTCGCGCAACATCACCTTCAACGTCGTGTCGCCGGGCTTCGTCGACACCGACATGACGAAGGTGCTCAGCGACGAGCAGCGGGCGGGCATCGTCTCGCAGGTGCCGCTCGGCCGCTACGCGCAGCCGGAGGAGATCGCCGCGACGGTGCGGTTCCTCGCCTCCGACGACGCCTCGTACATCACTGGAGCCGTCATTCCCGTTGACGGCGGATTGGGCATGGGTCACTGATCACATGAGCGGAATTCTCGACGGAAAGCGCATCCTCATCACGGGTGTGCTGATGGAGTCCTCCATCGCCTTCCACGCCGCCAAAGTGGCCCAGGAGCAGGGTGCCGACGTCATCCTGACGGCCTTCCCGCGGCCGACGCTCACCGAGCGCATCGCCAAGAAGCTGCCGAAGCCCGCCAAGGTCATCGAGCTGGACGTGACCAACGCCGAGCACCTGGAGCGGCTGGCGGGACTCGTCAGGGACGAACTCGGTTCGCTGGACGGCGTCGTGCACTCCATCGGCTTCGCCCCGCAGGACGCCCTCGGCGGGAACTTCCTCAACACGCCGTTCGAGTCGGTCGCCACGGCGATGCACGTCTCCGCGTTCTCGCTGAAGTCGCTCACCATGGCGTGCCTGCCGCTGATGAGCGCGGGCGGCTCGGTCGTGGGACTGACCTTCGACGCGCAGTACGCCTGGCCGCAGTACGACTGGATGGGCCCGGCCAAGGCGGCGCTGGAGGCCACCTCCCGCTACCTCGCCCGCGACCTCGGCGAGCGGGACATCCGCTGCAACCTGATCTCGGCGGGACCGATCGGCTCCATGGCCGCCAAGTCCATCCCGGGCTTCGGCGAGCTGGCCGACGTGTGGAACCACCGCTCCCCGCTGGCGTGGGACATGGCCGACCCGGAGCCGGCCGGACGCGGCATCGTCGCGCTGCTGTCGGACTTCTTCCCGAAGACCACGGGCGAGATCGTGCACGTCGACGGCGGCGTCCACATGATGGGTGCCTGACCCCGCACCCGCAGGAAACCCCGCGCACTCAGGCCGGGTGACCGTCCCACGGGACGGTCACCCGGCTTCCGTATGTCACGGACCGTGTCCGTCCGAGTCGAAAAGCGCACGGATTCCCCGCACACTGAACGAACCGGATCATTTCGGGCCGGGTCGTTCCGGGTTCCGTCGTTCCGGGCATCGCGGGGGAGGAGGTCCGAGCATGCGTGCGCTACGCCGACGTACCGCGGCTCTCACCACGGCCGCCCTGATCACCGCCGGATTCGCCGTCTCCTCCGAGGTGCGGCACGCCACGGCGCCCACCGCCGCCTCGGGCCCTGCCGCGGCCCCGGCGGCGGACCGGCCGGACCACGAGAGGTACCGGGCCAGCTGCCGCACCCAGATCCACGGCTCGCACGCCGTCGCCTACTGCCACAACCCGTACCCGGAGACCGACCGGGTGAGCCTGCACGTCGAATGCGCCCGCTGGTGGGACATCGACGCGGACAGCGCGCCCGTCACGATCGGCGCCGCCGGGTACGTCCAGCTCACCGACCGGTGCTGGAAGGAGATCCGCTCGGCGTGGGTCAGTCATGAACCGGTCGGACCGGGGAAGCCCGGCAAGACCGGAAAGCCCCGTAAGGCCGGCAAGCCGGGCAAGCCCGTCAGACACGCTCACGCAGACAGCTGAAGGCGTGCCCCGCCGCCTCGCGCCCCGCCGTCTCCACATCACCCGCGTGGATCGCCTCGACCAGCCGCGCGTGGTCCAGCAGGTCCTCGGCCCGCAGCACCTGCCCCACGTCGTCCCGCAGCGCGCTGCGTACGAGATCGCCCAGGTCCGCGTAGAGCGCGCTCAGCACGTCGTTGTGGGAAGCCGCCACCACCGCCAGATGCAGGGACGTGTCGGCCGCGACGAACTGCTCGGCGTCCCCGGCGGCCCACACCTCCTCCCGGCGCGCCAGCAGGGCGTCCAGCTGCCGCAGATCCCGCTCCGTACGGCGCTCGGCGGCCAGCCTCGCCGCTGACGCCTCCAGCGTGGAGCGCAGCTCGGCGACATGGCGCGGATCGGCGCCGGCGAACCTGCGGTGCATCACCCCCGCCAGCTCGCTGGTGGCCGCCACATAGGTCCCCGAACCCTGCCGGATGTCCAGCAGTCCGTTGTGGGCGAGTGCGCGCACCGCCTCCCGGACGGTGTTCCGGGCCACCCCGAGCTGCTCGACCAGCTCGGGCTCGGTGGGGATACGGGAGCCCACCGGCCATTCGCCCGACGTGATCTGGTTCCGCAGCTCCGTGATGACCTGGTCGGAGAGTGCGGAACGCCGGGGAGAGGTCAGCGCCATGGTGCTCCTTGCCTCGATGACGGGAAAGTCTCGCACGGGATTGGACAACCAATCATCCCATGATTCTATGATGGCCGCATGCCCGACGAGATAACGACCGACGAGACCCGGCCCCCGACCCACCGGACCGACCGGGCGAGTGATGTCCCCGCGCCGCACGCCCCGGCCGCCTCGGTATGGCTGACCAGGCTCGTCGTCGTCGGCCTCTTCCTCGCCGCGCTCAACCTTCGCCCGGCCATCACCAGCCTCGGCGCGCTGCTCGAAGACGTACGCGACGGGCTGCACATGAGCGGCAGCGTCGCCGGTGTCCTCACCTCCGTACCGCCCGCCTGCTTCGCCCTCTTCGGCTTCGCCGCGCCCCGCCTCGCCAGGCGCTTCGGCCCCGGCGCCGTCGTCTGCGCCGGGATGCTGGCCATCACGGCGGGCCTGGTGATCCGCCCCTTCGCCGGCGGCACGGCGGCCTTCCTCGCGGCCAGCGCGCTCGCGCTGATGGGGATCGCCGTCAGCAACGTACTCATGCCGGTGATCGTCAAGCGGTACTTCCCCGACCGCGTCGGCACCATGACCGGTCTCTACTCGATGGCCGTCGCCCTCGGCACCGCCCTCGCCGCGGCGGCGACCGTGCCCATGGCCGAAGCCCTCGGCGGCGGCTGGCGCACCGGGCTCGGCATCTGGGTCGTCCCCGCCGTCGTGGCCGTACTGCCCTGGCTCTTCCTCGTACGGGACCGCACCGCAGCCGTCGCACCGGCCGCGCGGCCGGAGAGCACGGCGGACGCCACCCCCGTACCGAGCCTCACCCGCAGCCCCACCGCCTGGGCGATGGCCTGCTTCTTCGGACTGCAGGCCACCGGCGCCTACATCACCATGGGCTGGATGCCGCAGCGCTTCCGCGACGCGGGCATCTCGGCCGGTACCTCGGGTCTGCTGCTCGCCGTGATCATGGTGATGGGCGTGCCGCTGGCCTTCGTGATCCCCCGGCTGGCCACCCGGATGAAGCAGCAGGGCCCGATCGTGGTGGCCCTCGGCGTCTGCGGTCTGATCGCCATCGGCGGCCTGTACGTGGCCCCGGTCGGCGGCGCCTGGCTGTGGGCGGTACTGCTGGGCGTCTCGAACTGCTCGTTCCCGCTGGCCCTGACCATGATCGGCATGCGGTCGCGGTCCGGCGCCGGTGTCGTACGCCTCTCCGCGTTCGTCCAGAGCACCGGCTACCTGATCTCGATCCCGGGCCCGCTGCTGGTCGGAGTCCTCTACCAGCACAGCGGCGGCTGGGGGCTGCCGCTCACGCTGATGGCGGCGCTGCTGGTGCCGCAGATGGCGGCGGGTGTGGTGGCTGGGCGGGACCGGACGATCGAGGACGAATCGCGGGTGCGAGACTGAGCGCATGCCAGTCCTCGACCCGAATCCCCAGAACGGCCAGCAGAAGCTGCTCATCGTGTTCGGCACGATCATCGGCATCATGGTCGTCATCGCCATCATCGCCACCCTGGCGTCGCCCTGATTTTTTGGGGCTCGGTTCGCCTCCGGGGCGCCCAGGGGTTCACTGTTCGTCCCGGGCCCGCCCCGATCACGTGGCGAGTGAGCCGAAGGGGCGCGCCGCTGTCGAAAGGGAGAGCGCGCGCGGGCCCGCGAGGTACGAGTGGGGCGAGCACGGTCGACCGTCGACAGGGGCTTAAAGCGCCCCGGAGGCGAACCGAGCCCTAAAAAGAGGGGGCTAGCACCCCTGTCCCTTAGGGGGGCAGGTTCAGGGTTGAGTGGGTGGGTCACCGGATGGGCTCCGGAGGTCATGATCCGTAGATTCGGACCCATCGAATCGCAGACCCACCCCGCAGCCCACCGGAGGCGGCCATGACGGCCCCAGCGCACCCCCGATCCGCCCGTCCCGCCCAGGGCAGCACGGAGATCAGGCTGCCGTGGTGGGCCATCGCCCTGCCCGCCGTCGCCTTCGCCGCGCTGCTGCTGCTCATGACCGGTACGGGGCAGGCCGAGGCGGCCGCAGGCGATCCGGCCGTCGGCCGGATCCTGGCGCACCTCTTCCAGCTCCTGACCCCGTGACGACCCCGATTTCCGGGTGTCCCGCGACCTCTCCCGTGGAGCCCGTCAACACCCTGCGCCCGGCGGCGCATTTCATGCGAAGCTGGGGTGCATGAGCGTCGATACACCCCGCAGGATCGTCCTACTCCGGCATGCGAAGGCCGACTGGCCCCAGGTGTCCGACCATGAACGGCCGCTGGCCGAGCGGGGCCGCCTGGACGCCTCGATGGCCGGACGCAAGCTCGGTGAGACCGGTATCCCCTTCGACCTGGCAGTCTGCTCGACCTCGGTCAGGACCCGGGAGACCTGGAAGCTCGCCGTGCACGAGATGCCGCACCGGCCCAGGACCGTCTACGAGGAGCGGCTGTACGACGCGTCGCTCGGCGACCTCCTCGCGCTGATCAACGAGACCGCCGACGAGGTGCGGGATCTGCTGGTCATCGGTCACAACCCCGGCATGCACACGCTCGCCGACGCGCTGTCCGGCGGCTCCGAGGGTGACGCGCTCGCCCGTATGACGCAAGGCGGCTTCCCGACCGCGGGATTCGCCGTCGTCGGCTTCACCGGCACCTGGAAGTCGGTGGAACACGGCGTGGGCAAGCTCGTCGACTACTGGGCACCGCACGACTGATCAGCGGCCGCTGACCCCTGACATCACCCGGCCCCGGCGCGGACGATCCGCGCCGGGGCCTCGTACGTCCGCAGCCGGCCGGTGTACTGCCGGTGCATGGCCGGTCCGCGCTCAGTACTCCTCCGTGACACCGTCCTCGTCGTCCGCCGTCTCGACCTCGTCGCGTGTGATGCCCAGCAGGTACAGGACGGTGTCGAGGAACGGCACGTTCACCGCCGTGTGCGCCGCCTCGCGCACCACCGGCTTGGCGTTGAACGCGACCCCGAGCCCCGCAGCGTTCAGCATGTCGAGGTCGTTGGCGCCGTCGCCGATCGCCACGGTCTGCGCCAGCGGCACCCCCGCCTCGGCTGCGAACCTGCGCAGCAGCCTGGCCTTGCCCGCGCGGTCGACCACATCGCCGACCACCCGTCCGGTGAGCTTGCCGTCCACGATCTCCAGTGTGTTGGCGGCGGCGAAGTCGAGCCCGAGCTGTTCCTTGAGCGCGTCGGTCACCTGGGTGAACCCCCCCGAGACCACGCCCACTTGGTAGCCGAGCCGCTTGAGCGTACGGATCAGGGTGCGGGCCCCCGGTGTGAGCCGTACCTCCGTACGCACCTTGTCGACCACCGAGACGTCGAGCCCGGCGAGCAGCGCCACCCGCGCGTGCAGGGACTGCTCGAAGTCCAGCTCGCCGAGCATGGCCCGCGCGGTGACCTCGGCGACCTCCGCCTCACAGCCCGCGTGCGCCGCGAAGAGTTCGATGACCTCGTCCTGGATCAGGGTCGAGTCCACGTCCATGACCACCAGCCGCTGGGCCCTGCGCTGGAGTCCGGCGGCGACCACCGCCACATCCACACCGATCTCGGCGGCCTCGGGTGCGAGCCGGCTGCGCAGCTGCTCGGTGGGCGCGCCGGAGACCGCGAACTCGACCGCCGTGACGGGGTACTTGGCCAGTCGGAAGATCCGGTCGATGTTCCCGCCGACCGAGGTGATGCCGGCGGCGATGGCGGCGGTCGACTCGGCCGTCAGCGGGTTGCCGAGCACGGTGACATGTGAACGGCCGCTGCCGCGCGGCCGGTTGTCGCCCATGCCGGAGATGATCTCGGCCTGGAGTTTGAGGGATTCGGTCCAGCTGTGCACGGTGGCCCGCAGTTCGCCCTCGGTCGTGCCGCCGACCGTCGGCGCCGTGATGAGCGCGCACAGGACGATACGGCCACGGGTGACGACCTGCTCGATGTCGATGACGTCGACGGAGTAGGCCGCGAGGGTGTCGAAGAGGCCGGCGGTGATCCCGGGGCGGTCCTTCCCGAAGATCTTTACCAGAAGAGTGGGGACGTCAGCGGTCTGATTCGGCTGCGATGCGCTCATGGTGATCCCACCGTAGCGGGCGGCGCCCCGGGACCGGCCGGCCGTCCCGCGTGCCGGACAAACACGGTATTCGGTGGGCCCGACTTTCCGAGGAAGGGCCGAGCCTGAAATAGTTCCCCCCGATGTTCGCCATCCCTAGACTCCCTGTGATGGGGGTACCTCGGGGGAAAACTAGTGGGGCGCGGAGTGCCGGAACTCGTACTGGAATTGAACGGAAGGACCTGGACTCTCGATCCGTCCAGGTCGTACACACTTGGCCGGGATCCACAGGGGGACCTGGTGATCGACGACGCCAGGGTCTCGTGGCGTCACGCCACCATCAGCCGGGGAGCCCGCAGTTGGGTCATGGAGGACCACGGCAGCACCAACGGCACCTACTCACAGGGCCAGCGCGTGCAGCAGTTGGAGCTGGGTCCCGGCTCCGTGGTGCATCTCGGTAATCCCACCGACGGGCCGCGGATGAGTCTCACGGCGGCCCCGCAGTCGGCGCCGGCGCAGGCCGTGCCGCAGCAGGCCCAGCCGGCTCAGCAACAAGCCATGGCCCCCGCGGCGCCGCAGGCAGCCGCGGGGGCGCCACAGGCCCCGGCCCAGCCGCAGCAGGGCTGGCCGCAGACACCGCAGACACCGGCACCGCAGGCACAGTTCCCGCCCGCGCCCGTGCCGCAGCAGAGTTCCGCAGCGGGCGGCGCCGCGGGGGCGCCGCCGGTGTACGGGGACCGCAGCCCCACCACGTTCCACCAGCTCTCGCTCGGCCGGGTCATGCGCATCGGCCGTGCCCTGGAGAACGAACTGGTCGTCTCCGACCTCCAGGTCTCCCGGCTGCACGCCGAGTTCACCGCGATGCCCGACGGCCGCTTCGAGATCCGCGACCTCGGCTCGCACAACGGCACGTACGTCAACGGGCAGCCGATCGCCAAGTCCGGCACGGTCCTCCTCAGCCCCGACGACGTCGTCGGTGTGGGGCACTCGGCCTTCCGGCTCGTCGGCGACCGCCTTGAGGAGTTCGTCGACACCGGCGAGGTGTCCTTCTCCGCCCGCCATCTCACCGTGACGGTCGACGGCGGCAAGCAGATCCTCAAGGACGTCTCCTTCGGCGTCCCCGAGAAGTCGCTGATCGCGGTCATCGGCCCGTCGGGCTCCGGCAAGTCCACCCTGCTCAAGGCGCTGACCGGCTACCGGCCCGCCGACCAGGGCGACGTCCTGTACGACAACAGGAACCTGTACAAGCAGTTCGCCGAGCTGCGCCAGCGCATCGGTCTGGTCCCGCAGGACGACATCCTGCACAAGGAACTGACCGTCAGGAAGGCGCTCAAGTACGCGGCCAAGCTCCGCTTCCCCGGTGACACGGCGGAGGCCGAGCGCGAGTCCCGTATCGACGAGGTGCTGCGCGAGCTGAAGCTCGACGTGCACAAGGAGAAGAAGGTCACCTCCCTCTCCGGTGGCCAGCGCAAGCGCGTCTCCGTCGCGCTCGAACTGCTCACCAAGCCGTCGCTGATCTTCCTGGACGAGCCGACCTCGGGCCTCGACCCGGGCATGGACCGCGACGTCATGCAGCTGCTGCGCGGCCTCGCCGACGACGGCCGTACGGTCCTGGTCGTCACCCACTCCGTGGCCGAGCTGGCGATCTGCGACAAGCTGCTCGTCATGGCGCCCGGCGGCTCCGTCGCGTACTTCGGCCCGCCGGAGGAAGCGCTCAACTTCTTCGGCTACGGCAGCTGGGCGGACGTCTTCTCGGCGTTCGAGAACTACCGCGACTACGACTGGGCGGGCCGCTGGCGCGGCTCCGAGCACTACCAGATATACGCGGCCGACATCGACGCCGTCGCCGTCCAGACCGCGCAGCTCCCCTCGCGGGCGCAGATGCGGCCGCCGAAGCCGCAGAGCTGGGGCTCCCAGCTGTGGACGCTGATCCGGCGCTATGTCGCGGTGATCGCGTCCGACCGCGGATTCCTCGGACTCATGGTGCTGCTGCCCGCGATCCTCGGCGGGGTGAGTGTGGTGATCCCGGCGAAGTTCGGACTGGGCCCGCCCACACCGCCCGCGCGCTTCAACGGCGGCGCCGGCATGATCATGATGATTCTCGTGGTCGGCATGTGCTTCTCGGGCTCGGCCAACTCCGTACGAGAGCTGATCAAGGAGCGGGTGATCTACGAACGGGAACGGTCGGTCGGCCTGTCCCGCTCCGCGTACCTGATGTCCAAGGTCATCGTGCTCGGTGTGATCACGGCCCTGCAGGCCGTCATCATCTGCGGCATCGGCTTCTCGGTGCGCGACCTGCCGGCCGAGGGGCTGGTCACCAACCCGGCCGTCGAACTGTGCCTGGCGATCATCGGCATCGGCTTCACCTCGATGATGTTCGGTCTGGTGATCTCCTCCCTGGTCAAGACGGCCGAGAAGACCATGCCGCTGCTCGTGATGTTCGCGATCGTGCAGCTCGTCTTCACCGGCACGCTCTTCCAGATCTTCGGCAAGGCCGGGCTCGACCAGTTCGCCTGGCTGATGCCCTCGCGCTGGGCACTCAGCGCGGCGGGCGCGACGCTCGACCTGTCGCACCTGATGGCGCCGTGGGACCCGGAGAAGCCGAACGACCTCGACCCGCTGTGGGAGCACTCGGCCACCCAGTGGAGCATCGACATGATCGCGCTGATCGCGCTCGGGGTCATCTGCGGCTTCATCGTGTCGCGGCTGCTGCGCCGCCACGAGCCCGAGGTCATGCGCAAGTAGCGCATCGCCAGGAGACGTACACGCGCCGGAGGGCGGCACCCCAGCGGGTGCCGCCCTTCGGCGTACGGATGGCGCGGCTCAGTAGGCGCTGTTGACGTTGTCCATCGAGCCGTACCGGTCGGCCGCGTAGTTGGCCGCGGCGACGATGTTGGCGACGGGGTCGTAGATGTTATTGGGCGTTCCGGAGACGTGGTACGTCTTGAACGTCGGGGGGATGACCTGGAGCAGGCCCTTCGACGGTATACCGTTGCGGGCGTTGATGTCCCAGTTGTTGATGGCCATCGGGTTGCCCGACGACTCACGGATGATGTTGCGGTGCAGCCCGTTGTACGAACCCGGGATGCCGTGCTTCTTCATGATCGACAGGGACTCACGGATCCAGCCGTCGAGGTTGTTGGCGTAGACCGGCTTGCGAACCGTCGAGCGGTTGGCGGCCTGGCCCTTGGCGCGCTTCTTGGCTGCCGCGGCCTTCGCCTTGGCGGCCGCCTTGGCCTTGGCTGCCTTCTCGGCCTTGGCCTTCTTGGCTGCCTCGGCCTTGGCCTTGGCGTCCTTCTCCGCCTTGACCGTCTTGGCGTGGGACGCCGCCTTGGCGAACGCCTGGGCCTGGACCTTGGCGGCGTTCTCGGCGGAAAGCTGCTGCTTGGCGATGCTCGCGTGGAGCGCTGACGCCTGGGTTCCCGAAGTGGAGTTCCAGGCCACCGGCGCTGCGGCGGCCACGGAGTGGGAATCGACGTCGGCGGATGCGTTACCGGGGACCAGGGAGAACGCCAGTGAGGCGGCGCCGATCGCGGCGATGCCGGCGATCGAAACCTTGTGGGTCTTGCTCAGGCGACTGTGACCAGGGGTGCGTGACGCGGACATAGAGACGTACCTCTTCGAATAGCGGGAGTCGCGGAGGCCGGGAGGCCCACTGCCTTCCGGCGGCGACGGACGCAATTCTTAGCGGTAGCAAAAACCTGTGGCAAAGGTGTGACGTACGAAGCTGGATAGTGGGACGGGGTGTGGGGCAGGGGGTAGTCAAGTCGCCCATTTACCCACTTATGCCGAGCTAACACCCGGGACATTGTCGACTAATCCCCTTCGTAAGTGATGTGCGTCCTATGTGCGGCGTCACATCGGGGCGATGACAGTTTCACCAAACGTCGCGTTCGCAACGCACAGCGTGAGTGGTCTCATCCCCCAGGAGGAGATGGACGTCGCCGAACTCGTGCCAGAGGTAGCGCTCACGCAGTGCCTCGGTATAACCCCGGCTCAGCGCGGCCCGCCCCGCGACGGCCTCCAGCATCAGCAGATGGGAGGCCGCCGGCTCGTGCAGCCCCGTCAGCAGCCCGTCCACCGCCAGCACCCCACGGCGCGGCGTGATCACCAGATCCGTCCACCCCGAAGCCGCCCGCACCACCCCGGTGGGCCCCGCAGCCGACTCCAGCGCCCGCACCGCCGTCGTACCGACGGCCACGACCCGGCCGCCACCCGCACGCGCCGCGTTCACCAGCCGCGCCGACGCGGCGGGCACCGCGAACCGCTCCGGGTACGGCGGCTCGTGCGCCTCCGCCGACGCCACCCCCGTATGGAGCGTGATCGGCGCGAACTGCACCCCCCTGCTCACCAGCTCCGCCACAAGACCCGCGGTGAAGGGCCGCCCGGCGCTCGGCATCTCCGCGGAACCCGAGCCGTCGGCCGCAGGCAGCGCGAAGACCGTCTGGTACGCCGACAGCGGCTGGTCCCGCTCCGTGTACCCGTACCGGATCGGCCGCCCGTACGCCCGCAGCAGCCCCGGCACGTCGACGTCCTCGGCCCGCGCCCACCACAGCCGGTCGCCCGCCGGGTCCAGCGGCCGCTCCAGCACCAGCCGTCCCCCGCCCGGCAGCCGGACGACCGTGCCGGCGGGGCCGCCCGCGCGCGGCAGCGTCGTACCCCCGGCAGCCGGGTCGGGGGTGCGCAGCTCGACCGCCCACCGCCCGTCGTCACCCCGCGTCGAGAAGTGTGTGACGACCCGCTCACCACGGATCCGCCCGTTCACCGCCGCCGCCAGCGTCGCCGACGTGTTCACCACCAGGACGTCCCCGGCCCGCAGCTGCCCGGGCAGCTCGCGGAAGACATGGTGCGAGACGCGGGTGCCGTGCGACACCAGCAGTCGTACGTCGTCACGGCCCGCCCCGCGCTGCTCGGCCGGTACCCGCGCCGACAGCTCGGCCGGCACCCGCGGAATGTCCAGACCCCGCTCCACCGGTGCCCGCCTCACACCGTCCACCCCTTCAGCGAAGGGGCCGTGTACCGGCCGCTCGCCGGACGGCGCTCCAGCAGCCGCAGGAAGCCCGGCACCACCGACGCCGGCTCGGGACGCGGATCCGTGTCGTCCGGCACGGCCGCCGCGTACAGCTCGGTCCGCATGTCACCCGGATCGACCGCCCACACCCGCAGCCCCGGCTCCTCCACGGCGAGCACAGCCGCCAGATGGTCGAGCGCCGCCTTCGACGCCCCGTAACCGCCCCACGTCTCGTACGCCTCCGCCGCGGCGTCCGAACTCACCGCGATCACCGTCCCCGCAGTACTCGCCCGCAGCAGCGGCAGCGCCTCCTGCACCAGCCCCAGCGCCGCCACCACATTCGTCTCCAGCGCCGCCCGCAGCCCCGCGAGACCCAGCCGCTCCAGCCGCACCAGCGGCTGCGCCCCCAGCGCGCTCGCGTTGCTCACCAGCAGATCGAGCCCGCCGAGCCCGGCGGCGGCCGCCACCAGCTCCGCCCGGTGCCCGCCGTCCGTGACGTCCCCCGCGACCGCCACCACCCGCGTCCCGTGCCGCCCGGCCTCCCGCGCCGCCTCGTCCAGCGCCTCCGGGGTCCTGGCGTCCAGCACCAGATCCCAGCCGCGCTCGGCGAGCCCGTCGGCCAGGGCCCGGCCCAGCCCCTTCGAAGCCCCCGTGATGATCGCTACCGGCATGACAACCGCTCCCTCTCCCGTCGCGACGGGACCGTCTGCGAACACCCGTCGATGCCCTCAACGTAGGAACGCCGCACCGCCCGCCGCCTCGGCCGCGGGCACCCGCGCCGCAGGGCATTTGGACCTAGGTCCCAAGGCCCGTCGACAGGGTGCGTCCGGCCGATCCGCCGGGCCCGCCGGCGCCGGTACGGTGAGGCCATGACCCACAGTCCGAGCTCCGGCCTCGCCGCCGTGAGCACCGCGCTCCTCGCGATGAGCAGGCATCTGGAGGTGCGCGACGTCCTCAAGACGATCGTCGTGTCCGCCCGTGAACTGCTCGACGCCGAGTACGCGGCGCTCGGCGTCCCGGACGACCACGGCGGCTTCGCCCAGTTCGTCGTGGACGGCGTCAGCGACGAACAGTGGAAGGCCATCGGGCCGCTGCCCCGGCAGCACGGCATCCTCGCCGCGATGCTCAGGGACGAGCAGGTCGAACGGCTCGACGACGTACGCGAGGACCCCCGCTTCGGCGGCTGGCCGTCCGCCCACCCCGACATGTCCGACTTCCTCGGCATGCCGGTCAGGGACGGCGACGAAACACTCGCCGCCCTCTTCCTGGCCAACAAGCGCTGCCCGGACCGCACCCCCGGCGACGCCAAAGGCTGCGCCTTCACCGAGGAGGACGCCGAACTCCTCGAAATCCTCGCCCAGCACGCGGCCATCGCCCTCACCAACGCCCGGCTCTACGAGCGCAGCCGCGAGCTGACCATCAGCGAGGAACGCTCACGCCTCGCACACGAACTCCACGACGCCGTCAGCCAGAAACTCTTCTCGCTGCGGCTGACCGCCCAGGCCGCCGCCACCCTCGTCGACCGGGACCCGGCACGCGCCAAGGGCGAACTCCAGCAGATCGTCACCCTCGCCGCCGAAGCCTCCGACGAACTGGGCGCCGCCGTGATCGAGCTGCGCCCGGCCGCCCTGGACGAGGACGGACTCGTCAACACCCTGCGCGCCCACATCAAGGTCCTCGACCGCGCCCACGCCGCCCGCGTCACCTTCGACACCTGCGGAGTACGGGCCCTGCCGTCCGCCCAGGAGGAAGCGCTGCTGCGCGTCGCCCAGGAAGCCCTGCACAACGCGCTGCGGCACTCGGCCGGCGACCGCGTCGACGTCTCCCTGATGCGCCGCGGCCCGGGCGCCGTGCTCAGCGTCACCGACAACGGCAAGGGCTTCGAACCCCGGACGGTCCGCCGAGCGGGCCGGCACCTCGGTCTCGTCTCGATGCGGGACCGGGCGAGCGGCGCCGGCGGCAGACTCACCGTGCAATCGGCGCCCGGCCAGGGCACCACGATCGAGATGGAGGTGCCCGGTGGGTGACAAGGCGATCCGTGTCCTGCTCGTCGACGACCACCAGGTGGTCCGGCGCGGCCTGCGCACATTCCTGGAGGTCCAGGGCGACATCGAAGTCGTGGGCGAGGCGGGCGACGGCGCCGAAGGCGTCGCCGGCGCGGAGGCGCTGCGGCCCGACGTCGTCCTGATGGACATCAAGATGCCGGGCATGGACGGCATCGAGGCGCTGCGCAAGCTCCGCGAACTCGCCAACCCGGCGAAGGTGCTGATCGTCACCAGCTTCACCGAGCAGCGCACGGTGGTCCCGGCGCTGCGGGCCGGCGCCGCGGGATACGTATACAAGGACATCGACCCCGAAGCGCTCGCCGACGCCATCCGCTCCGTACACGCGGGCCACGTACTGCTCCAGCCCGAGGTCGCGGGCGCCCTGCTGGCCCAGGACGACCGGGGGAGCGGCCAGGGGCGCGGCACGACACTGACCGAGCGGGAACGCGAGGTACTGGTCCTGATCGCCGACGGCCGCTCCAACCGGGAGATCGCCCGCGCCCTCGTTCTCTCCGAGAAGACGGTCAAGACCCACGTTTCGAACATCCTGATGAAACTCGATCTCGCCGACCGGACCCAGGCGGCGCTGTGGGCCGTCCGACATGGGATAACCGGCTGATACGGATCGGCGACCACCAATCTGAGATTCATACCGTCGGGTGTATGTCACCCACACGGCGCAACCTGAGCGAGGTCCCGGCGTTCTCCATGGCGTGCTGCGGCGTACCGGCCGCAGCCTTTGCGAGGAGGATTCCAATAATGAAGAACCTGAAGAAGGCCGCCGCCCTCACCATGATCGCCGGCGGCATCGTCGCAGCGGGCGCGGGCGCCGCGTCCGCCACGGAGGGCCCGCAGGGCCACCAGGGCCCGGCGGCGCACGCCCAGGCCGACGGCCAGGCCGTGCAGTCCCCGGGCATCGCCTCCGGCAACCTTGTGCAGATCCCGGTCCACGTGCCGGTCAACGTGGTGGGCAACACGGTCAACGTGATCGGCCTGCTGAACCCGGCCTTCGGCAACAGCGGCCTGAACGCCTAGCGGCCCCTCTTTTTTAGGGCTCGGTTCGCCTCCGGGGCGCTTTTAGCCCCTGTCGACGGTCGACCGTGCTCGGTCCGCTCGTTCCTCGCGGGCCTGCGCGCGGTCTCTCTTTCGACAGCGGCGCGCCCCTTCGGCTCACTCGCCACGGGGCGGGCCGGGACGGTCAACGCGGCGCTTTGCGCCTCTGTCGACGGTCGGGGCCTGTGCGCGGTCTCCCTTTCGACAGCGGCGCGCCCCTTCGGCTCACGCCCCTCTTTTTTAGGGCTCGGTTCGCCTCCGGGGCGCCTTATGCCCCTGTCGACGGTCGACCGTGCTCGGTCCGCTCGTTCCTCACGGACCTGCGCGCGCTCTCCCTTTCGACAGCGGCGCGCCCCTTCGGCTCACTCGCCGGGGCGGGACGGTCAGTACGGGCCGTCCCGCCCCCGGCGGGGGCTTAATACAATCCGTCGCGCTCGCGTTCCTCCACGTACGCGTTGTACGACGCCACCTGCGCGCGGCGCGCCACTCGTTCCACCGGGCGTAGCGCCGCGACCCGCGCGGACATCTCCGACGCGCTCACCGCGCCGCCCGGGCCGTGTTCGTACGCCAGTGACACCAGCAGTCCGATGCGCTCCGCGAGCAGAAGCACCCGCGCCGCGCGCGGCGGATAGCCCGGGGCCAGCACATCGCGGCCCCGCTCCGCCCGTGCCCGGTACGCGTCGAGCGCCGCGTCTGCCACCGGGCCCGACGCCGCCACGTCCAGCCGCGACAGCACCTCCGTCGCGTCCCGCAGCGCCTCGGCCAGTTCCCGCTCCGCCTCGCCGAGCGACGGCACGTCCGCCGGCGGCGCCTCGCGTACCGGCAGGCAGTGCCAGACGACCTCGACGTGCCGGTCCCCGTCGGGGCCGACCGCTGTGACCTCCGGCACCAAGCCGTACGGCGCCCCCGAGGCGACCACCGCCTCCTCCGCCTCCAGCGCACGCGCGTTGAAGTCCGGCGGCCCGCTGAGCCCCAGCGGATGGCCCGGCGCGGGCAGCGCGACCCGGTAGCCGGTCACCCCGAGCGCCCGCAGCCGGCCGAAGGCCAGCGTCAGTCCCACCGGGCCCGGCTCACCCGGCAGCCCCTCCACCCGGTGCACCGCATCGTCGCCGACGACGGCGTCCGCCGCGTCGTCCGGCGACACAAACCCGGCCAACAGGGCGTTCCCCCATGCGGCCAACAGTCCTGAGCGTGGTTCCAGAAGCATGGGACCAGCCTAGGTAATGGACCTCAGGACCGGACCACCCAACCGGTGGCGTAGGTTTTGCCCTGGGAGCTGCGCCTACAGGCGCACCCGAAACTCAAGACGATTGCATGGGGAGACAACGCGCTCATGAGCGATGTACTGGAGCTGGTGGACGTATCCGTGGTCCGCGAAGGACGCGCTCTGGTGGACGATGTCTCCTGGTCCATCAAGGAAGGCGAGCGCTGGGTGATCCTCGGCCCCAACGGCGCCGGCAAGACCACCCTCCTCAACCTCGCCTCCAGCTACCTCTTCCCGACCAGCGGCACCGCCCGCATCCTCGGTGAGCAGCTCGGCAAGGTCGACGTCTTCGACCTGCGCCCCCGGATCGGTGTCGCCGGCGTCGCCATGTCCGAGAAGCTGCCCAAGCGGCAGACCGTCCTGCAGACCGTGCTCACCGCCGCGTACGGCATGACGGCCACCTGGAACGAGAACTACGACGAGGTCGACGAGCAGCGCGCCCGCGCCTTCCTCGACCGCCTCGGCATGACCGACTTCCTGGACCGCAAGTTCGGCACCCTCTCCGAGGGCGAGCGCAAGCGCACCCTGATCGCCCGCGCGATGATGACCGACCCGGAGCTGCTGCTCCTGGACGAGCCCGCCGCAGGACTCGACCTCGGCGGTCGCGAGGACCTGGTACGCCGGCTCGGCCGGCTCGCGCGCGACCCGTACGCGCCGTCCATGATCATGGTCACCCACCACGTCGAGGAGATCGCGCCCGGCTTCACGCACGTCCTCATGATCCGCCAGGGCAAGGTCCTCGCGGCCGGCCCCATGGAGACCGAGCTGACCTCCCGCAACCTCTCCCGCTGCTTCGGCCTGCCGCTCGTCGTCGAGCGCACCGGCGAGCGCTGGACCGCGCAGGGCCTGCCCCTCAAGTAAGCACGAGCACACGGCACGAGCACACAGCGCAAGCGCACCGAACGGGCACGTCCACCCGTCGCCCCGTCAAGTCGCCCTCAAGTGACCTGATATGGCCACTGTCCCGACCGGGATCGCCGGACCTACCATGACGTTGTGGAAATCGACGCGTGGGTGTGGTGGCTGATCGGCGCTGTCGGGCTGGGGATCCCGCTCGTCATGACCGCGATGCCCGAGTTCGGAATGTTCTCGGCCGGAGCCGTCGTGGCGGCCGTCGTCGCCGCGCTCGGTGGCGGCATCGTCGCCCAAGTCCTCGTCTTCGTCGTGGTGTCCGTCGCGCTCGTCGCCGTCGTACGGCCCGTCGCGGCCCGGCACAACGCCCAACGCCCCAATCTGCGCACCGGAATCGACCGGCTGAAAGGCCGCTCGGCCGTCGTACTGGAACGGGTCGACCGCGGTGGTGGCCGGATCAAGCTGGCCGGTGAGGTGTGGTCGGCGCGCTCGTTCGACGCCGACCAGTCGTACGAACCAGGCCAGGAGGTCGACGTCGTCGAGATCGACGGCGCGACGGCGGTGGTCATGTGAGCCAAACCCCTGGTCATGTGAGCCAACCTGGGTGAACAGCCCCCGCTCACGCCCCTGTTCTGCGAAACTCGATCATCAGAATATCCGGCAGCGAAGGGCCCGAGGAACGCGATGTCAGCAATCATCATCGTCCTGGTCATCCTGGTGGTGCTTGTCTTCATCGCCCTGATCAAGACGATCCAGGTCATCCCGCAGGCAAGCGCCGCCATCGTCGAGCGGTTCGGCCGCTACACCCGCACACTCAACGCGGGCCTCAACATCGTCGTCCCGTTCATCGACTCGATCCGCAACCGGATCGACCTGCGTGAACAGGTCGTCCCCTTCCCGCCCCAGCCGGTGATCACCCAGGACAACCTGGTCGTCAACATCGACACCGTCATCTACTACCAGGTCACCGACGCCCGCGCCGCGACCTACGAAGTCGCCAGCTACATCCAGGCGATCGAGCAGCTCACCGTCACCACGCTGCGCAACATCATCGGCGGCATGGACCTGGAGCGGACCCTGACCTCCCGCGAGGAGATCAACGCCGCACTGCGCGGAGTCCTCGACGAAGCCACCGGCAAGTGGGGCATCCGCGTCAACCGCGTCGAGCTCAAGGCCATCGAACCGCCCACCTCCATCCAGGACTCGATGGAGAAGCAGATGCGCGCCGACCGTGACAAGCGCGCCGCGATCCTCACCGCCGAAGGTATCCGGCAGTCCCAGATCCTCACGGCCGAAGGCGAGAAGCAGTCCGCGATCCTGCGCGCCGAAGGTGAGGCCAAGGCGGCGGCGCTGCGCGCCGAAGGTGAAGCCCAGGCGATCCGTACCGTCTTCGAGTCGATCCACGCGGGCGACCCCGACCAGAAGCTCCTCGCCTACCAGTACCTCCAGATGCTTCCCAAGATCGCCGAAGGCGACGCCAACAAGCTCTGGATCGTGCCGAGCGAGATCGGCGACGCCCTCAAGGGGCTCAGCGGCGCCTTCGACAACCTCGGATCGGGCATGCCCGGCTTCAACACGGGCAAGGAACGCAGGCAGGACACCCCGCTCGACTGACCAAAAGACCCTTTCGGGCATGATGCGGTGCGTCCGGCACCGCATACCGAAAGGCTCACCGTGACCATCTGGGAGATGCTCGCCGTCTTCGTCGCGGGGATCAGTGCCGGAACCATCAACACCATCGTCGGTTCCGGCACCCTGATCACCTTCCCCGTCCTGCTGGCGACGGGCCTCCCCCCGGTCACCGCCACCGTCTCCAACGCACTCGGCCTGATCCCCGGCTCGATCAGCGGAGCCATCGGCTACCGCGCCGAACTCACCGGCCAGCGCCCCCGCATCCTGCGCCTCGGCGCCGCCGCACTCGTCGGCGGACTCACCGGCGCCGTCCTGCTGCAGGTCCTGCCGTCAACGGCCTTCGAGACGATCGTGCCCGTCCTCGTCGCCCTCGCGCTCGTCCTGGTCGTCCTGCAGCCCCGGATCACCAAGGCCGTCCAGGAACGCCGGGTGCGCGAGCAGAAGACCGCCCGCCCCAACGGCGGCCCGCTGCTCTTCATCGGCCTGCTGCTCGCCAGCGTCTACGGCGGGTACTTCACCGCCGCCCAGGGGATCATCTACCTCTCCCTCATGGGCATGCTGCTCGACGACACCCTGCAACGCCTCAACGCCGTCAAGAACGTCCTCGCCGCGATCGTGAACACCGTCGCCGCGATCCTCTTCCTCTTCGTCGCCGACTTCGACTGGACAGCCGTCGTCCTCATCGCCGTCGGCTCCGCCATCGGCGGACAGATCGGGGCCAAGATCGGCCGGCGTCTGCCGCCGGTGGCGATGCGCGCCATCATCGTCGTCGTCGGAACGGCCGCCATCGTCCAACTGCTGCTGCGCTAGGCGCCTTTACCTGCCGCCTCGCGCCACCACGCGCTACGCGGCGGGCTGCGCCGCCAGCCACAACGGCAGCTCCGAACGCTCACCGGCCCGCAGCGACAGCAGCATCGCGTCCGCGGGGGACGGCACGAACGGCGGGTGCAGCAACGGCATCCCCGCCTGCTCCGGCGTACGGTCCGCCTTGCGGTGATTGTCCTCCGCGCAGGAAGCGACCGTATTCAGCCAGCTGTCGCCGCCCCCACGCGACCTCGGCACCACATGGTCCACCGTCGTCGCACGCCTCCCGCAGTACGCGCACCTGTGCTGGTCCCTGATGAGCACCCCGCGTCTCGACCACGGCGCCTGTCTTCGGAACGGCACTCGTACATAACGGCAGAGCCTGATCACCCGCGGCACCGGAAGCTCGACAGCGGCGGCCCGCACACGGAGATCGGGGTGCGCCTGCTCGACAACGGCCTTGTCCTGCAGCACCAGCACCACCGCACGGTTGAGAGTCACCGTCGACAGCGGCTCGAAGCTCGCGTTCAGTACCAGCGTGTCCCGCATCTCGCCCACCTCCCGTGTGCCGACCCGGCCCCGTTCGGGGGCTGCGGGCTGTGGATCAACTCTGGCCGGGCACGCCGAGAGGGACAACACAATAAAAAAATGCCCTGCTCTGATCTCTCCAAGACCAGGGCAGGGCAAACAACACACAAACGGTCAGCTGTCGGCCGGTGCCGCGTACTCCCCGACGAGCTGCGCACGCGCCAGCGTGTGGAACCGCAGGTTGAAGCCCACGAACGCGGGCGAAGCCGCACTGTCAGGACCGAGCTGCTCGGTGTCCACCGCGTAGACGGTGAACACATAGCGGTGCGCCGGGTCCCCGGCGGGCGGAGCGGCGCCGCCGAAGTCGTTCGTCCCGTAGTCGTTCCGGGCCTGCACCGCACCCTTCGGCAGCCCGTCGAACCCGCCACTGCCGGCCCCGACGGGAAGCTCGGTGACCGACGCCGGGATGTCGAAGACCACCCAGTGCCAGAACCCGCTGCCGGTCGGCGCGTCCGGGTCGAAGCACGTCACGGCGAAGCTCTTCGTCTCCGCGGGAAAGCCCTCCCACCGCAGCTGCGGCGAGGTGTTGCCCTCCGCGTAGACCTGGGCGTCCTTCAGGACCGCCCCGGCCGACACGTCGTCGCTCACCACGGTGAACGACGGCACCTGCGGATGGAAGTCATGGGGGAGCGGAGCCCTCTGCCCGTCAGTCACGTCTGAACCTCCGAATATCGGCAACGACTGTCCTGCTCACCGCCCGAGCCTATGCCTCAGGCTCAGAACCAGTTACGACGGCCGCCCACCTCGGCGAGCCACTGGTTGAGATACGCGGACCAGTCGGTGGACGCGAAATCGTTGAGCCCGACCTGGAACGCCCGGAACGAGTCACTGCCCTCGCTGAAGAGCCCCGGCTTCTTGTCCATCTCCAGAACGACGTCCATCTCCCGGTCGTCGGCGACGAACGTCAGCTCCACCTGGTTGAGCCCCCGGTACTGCTGCGGGGCGTGGAACTCGATCTCCTGGTAGAACGGCAGCCGCTGACGCGTACCGCGCACATGCCCGCGCTCCATGTCCGCGCTCTTGAAGCGGAACCCGAGCTGGATGAACGCGTCGAGGATCGCCTGCTGCGCCGGCAGCGGGTGCACCGTGATCGGGTCCAGATCGCCGGAGTCCAGCGCCCGCGCGATCTCCAGCTCCGTGGTCACACCGATGTTCATCCCGCGCAGCTGCTGCCCGTCGACCGCGGTGACCGGCGTCTCCCACGGGATCTCCAGCCCGAACGGGACCACATGGACGGCCCCCGCCTGAACGGTGAAGGCGCCGCCGATCCGCTGCTTGGTGAACTCGATGTTCTGCTTGAGCTCCTGGTCGTT